>NZ_JACVHB010000006.1:0-406822 GCF_020149425.1 Pseudomonas sp. P116
ATCCCGAACTCAGCAGTGAAACGATGCATCGCCGATGGTAGTGTGGGGTTTCCCCATGTGAGAGTAGGTCATCGTCAAGATTAAATTCCGAAACCCCAATTGCGAAAGCAGTTGGGGTTTTGTTTTGTCCGCAGGAAAGTTCTTACAGCATTCACGGACGTCGTCCGGCTGTCATAGCCTGCCGACAATGCTAAGGTTCTGACCTGGTTTTCGTACTTTTCCAAGGAAGTCTTTATGCCGGACGCCCAGTCCCTCAACGCTGCATTCATGGTGGTTCAGAGCAATAGCCTGGACGAACTGCGCAGCTTGGTGGTCAGCATCATGCGGCGCTATCCGCTGGCTCCCTTGGAGAACGAAATTGCGTTGGTGCAGAGTAACGGTATCGCCCAATGGCTAAAGCTGGCCTTGGCTGAAGACCCAGAAGAAGGCGACCTCGGTGGCTGCGGCATTGCTGCGGCGATTGATGTGCAACTGCCCGGTAGCTTCATGTGGCAGCTCTATCGCATGGTTTTGGGGCGTGAAGAAATTCCGGCCAAATCCCTGCTCGATAAAGCGCCACTGACCTGGCGCCTCATGCGTTTGCTACCCCAGGTCATCGACCGCGCGCATTTCGAGCCGTTGCAACGCTTCCTCACCCACGACACTGATTTGCGCAAGCGTTATCAATTGTCTGAGCGTCTAGCGGATCTTTTCGACCAATACCAGGTGTATCGGGCTGACTGGCTTGAGGATTGGGCCGAAGGGCGGCATCAATTGCGTAACGTCAGAGGCGAAGTAAAACCTCTGCCCGAGACCAGTTGCTGGCAAGCCGAATTGTGGCGTGCACTACTCAATGACGTAGGTGAACAAGGCATGGCGCAGAGTCGCGCCGGCGTTCACCAACGATTCATTGAGCGTATCAACAACCTCGCGAAGGCTCCTGCTGGACTGCCATCGCGAGTGATTGTTTTCGGGATTTCGTCGTTACCGGCCCAAGTCCTTGAAGCGCTGGCCGGACTCGCGCGTTTCAGTCAGGTTCTGTTATGTGTACATAACCCTTGCCGTCACCACTGGGCCGATATCGTCGCCGACAAGGATTTGCTGCGTCACCAGTACAAGCGACAGTCCCGCAAGAGCGGAATGCCCATCGTGCTGGATCCCGAAACACTGCACCAACATGCCCATCCATTATTGGCAGCATGGGGTAAGCAAGGTCGCGACTACATCAACCTGCTCGACAGTTACGACGATCCGAACAGCTACCGCGCCGCATTTCGAGATGGCCGCATTGACCTGTTCAGCGAATCTGAGCCACACAATCTGCTCAATCAACTTCAGGACGATATCCTGGAGCTGCGTCCACTCAACGAGACCCGCGAGCACTGGCCTGCCGTTGATCTCAATGAAGACGATTCGATCCGTTTTCATATTGCCCACAGCGCTCAGCGCGAAGTGGAAATCCTGCATGACCAGCTACTGGCGCGCTTCAGTGCCAATCCCGATCTGCGCCCTCGCGATGTGATCGTAATGGTGCCGGATGTCGACAGTTATGCACCGCATATACGCGCGGTGTTTGGTCAACTCGACCGGTATGACCCACGCTTCATTCCCTTCACATTGGCGGATCAGGGGCAGCGTGGCCGCGACCCATTACTGATCGCGGTCGAGCACCTGCTCAAGCTGCCGGACAGTCGTTTCCCCGTCAGCGAAATCCTCGACCTGCTCGACGTTCCGGCATTACGTGCCCGGTTCGGCGTAGAAGAGCGGGACTTGCCAACACTGCATCGCTGGATCGAAGGGGCGGGCGTCCGTTGGGGTATGAACGCCGAGCAGCGTGCCGGGCTCGGGCTGCCGGACGAGCTTGAGCAGAACAGCTGGCATTTTGGCCTGCGCCGAATGCTCTTGGGTTACGCCGTCGGTAGCGCCAACGCCTGCTCAGGGATCGAACCTTATGATGAAATCGGCGGCCTGGATGCCGCATTGATCGGGCCATTGGTGGCATTGCTCGATGCTCTGGAGCTCGCCCATCAGCAGCTCACACAACCGGCTCAGCCCAAAGAGTGGGGACAGCGACTACAAGCGCTGATGCAGCTGTTCTTCAAAGCCAGTAATGAACATGACGACTACTTGCTAACCCAACTGGAAGAGCTTCGCGAAACCTGGCTGGAGACCTGTGAGACGGTAGGTCTGATAGATGAACTGCCGCTGACGGTCGTCCGTGAAGCCTGGCTCGCCGGACTGGATCAGGGGCGTTTGTCTCAGCGTTTCCTGGCCGGTGCGGTGAACTTTTGTACGTTGATGCCGATGCGCGCCATACCCTTCAAGCTGGTCTGTTTGTTGGGGATGAACGACGGCGATTACCCTCGCGCGCAGCCCCCGCTGGACTTCGATCTGATGGGCAGCGACTACCGTCCTGGAGACCGCTCGCGGCGTGAAGATGACCGCTATCTGTTGCTCGAGGCGCTCCTGTCGGCACGTGATCAGCTCTATATCAGTTGGGTCGGCCGCAGCATTCGCGACAACAGCGAGCGACCGGCGTCGGTGCTGATTGGCCAGTTGCGTGATCACCTCGCCAGCGGCTGGCGATTGATCGACGAAAGCCAGGATCTGTTAGGCGCCATGACCGAAGAGCATCCGCTGCAGCCGTTTAGTGCGCGCTATTTCCATGAAGGCGATCAATTGTTCAGCTATGCCAGTGAGTGGCAGGTGTTGCATCAACAGCATGCGCCCCAGGCCCACGCAGAATTGCTCACGCCCTACATTCAGGAAGAACCTCTGAGCCTGGCCCTGCTACAGGATTTCCTGCGTAACCCGACACGACATTTTTTTACCCAACGACTCAAGGTGTATTTCGAAGCCGCCGAAGCTCCGCTCGCTGATGAAGAACCTTTTGTGCTGGACGCATTGCAGCGCTATACGCTCAGCGACAGCCTGCTCGAAGCCGCTCTCATGCAACCGGACAATATCGATCAGGCACTCGAGGCTCAGGCCCGAAGGCTGCAAAACAGCGGATTGCTGCCCATGGCCGGTTTTGGCGAATGCTTGCAGAGGGAGCTAATCGAACCGCTCCCTGACCTGCTGCAACGTTATCAACAGCTACTGACGTTGTGGCCGACACCGGTGACTAGCGCGATCCCGGTTAATCTCGATTTTCAGGGGTTGCGGCTTGAAGGCTGGCTCGCAGGCCTGCATCAGCGCGCTGATGGTGGCCTGTTAGCCGTCACGACCATTCCCAACAGCATCGGCTCGATCAAAAGTCGTAAGTGGCATCGGTTGACCAAACCGTGGGTCAATCATCTTGCCGCCTGCGCCAGCGGACTTTCACTGACCACGGCATTGGTCGCCAGTGACGACACATTGCTGCTGGAGCCGATGGAACAAGCCCGCGCGTTTAGCTTCCTTGGCGATTTACTCCTCGCCTGGCAGGCCGGCATGCGCCAACCATTGCCGATTGCGGTAAAGACCGCATTTGCCTGGCTGTCGCAGACCGATCCAGTCAAAGCCGACGCTGCTGCCCGTAAAGCCTACGAAGGTGACGGGCAGACCAGCGAGGGCGAACGCCGTGAAAGCCCGGCATTGTCTCGACAATTTGCCGACTTCGACGCATTACTCACGGATGAGACGTTCTCCGGTTGGTGCGACACCCTGTACCGCCCCCTGCATGAAGCCCCTTGGCGGTCATTGTCCAGCGAAGGTCCACGCTCATGAGCACGAAGACACCGCTGGCCCTGGCGTTCCCTCTGCGTGGCAGCCAGTTGATCGAAGCGAGTGCCGGTACCGGCAAAACCTTCACCATTTCTGCGCTCTATCTGCGGCTCATCCTCGGGCACGGCGGCGAATCGAGCGGGTTTTCCCGCGAATTGTTGCCTCCGCAGATCCTCGTGGTGACGTTCACCGACGCCGCGACCAAAGAGCTGCGCGAGCGAATTCGTACGCGACTGGCGGAGGCGGCGAGGTTTTTCCGCGACGAGACTCCAGCACCTGATGGATTGATCGCTGATCTGCGCAATCAATTCGATCCTCAGCAGTGGCCCGGTTGCGCCAACCGCCTCGATATTGCCGCGCAATGGATGGATGAAGCCGCCGTCTCGACCATCCACAGCTGGTGTCAGCGCATGCTGCGCGAGCATGCGTTCGATAGCGGCAGCCTGTTTACTCAATCCCTGGAAACCGATCACAGCGATTTGCTGGGTGAAGTGCTGCGCGATTACTGGCGGCTGTTCTGTTACCCGATGCAGGGTGATGCGCTGAATTGGGTTCGTAGCAACTGGGGTGGACCTGCAGCGTTGCTACCCCGAGTGCGCGGACTGTTCGCCACCGAGCGCGACAGCGATGAAGGCAAGGCACCCGCTGAGCTGATCGAGGAGTGTTTGCAGGAGCGCCGCTCGGCATTGATCGAGTTGAAGATGCCTTGGCGTCAATGGGCGGACGAGTTGCTCGCCATCTGTCATCAAGGCGTTGCCAGCAAGACTGTCGATGGTCGCAAGATGCAGGCGCGTTACTTCGAGCCTTGGTTCGAGAAGCTCAAGGCTTGGGCCGAAGACGAGTCTTTAGAACAACTCGACATCGGTACCGGCTTCACCCGACTGACCCCCGACGGCATGGCCGAAGCCTGGAAGGGGCAGGCCCCGGATCATCCGGGGCTCGATGCCATGCCGGGGCTCAAGTCGAGTCTTGATTCTTTGCCAACGCCTGATGCCGCTGTCCTGCAGCACGCCGCCAAATGGGTCGGCGCGCGCTTCGAAGAAGAGAAGCGCCGTCGTGCCGAAATGGGTTTCGACGACATGCTGCTACGCCTGGATGCCGCGCTGCAATCCGACGGTGGCGAGCGTCTGGCAACGTTGATCCGCGAGCAATTCCCGGTCGCGCTGATTGACGAGTTCCAGGACACCGACCCGGTGCAGTACCGCATCTTTGAAAGCATCTATCGGATCGAAGACAACCACCCTGATACCGGTTTGTTTCTGATCGGCGATCCCAAGCAGGCGATTTACGCTTTCCGCGGTGCGGACATCTACACCTATTTACGTGCCCGTCAGGCCACCACCGGCCGACTGCATACGCTGGGCACCAATTTCCGCTCCAGTCACGGCATGGTCAAAGCGGTCAACCATGTATTCGAACGCGCCGAGTCCCGAGAGCTGGGACGCGGCGCGTTTTTGTTCCGGGAGAAAAACGGCGAGAACCCGGTGCCGTTTCAACCGGTGGAATCTCAAGGTCGTAAAGAGAAACTGCAGATTGCCGGACAAGACATTGGCGCATTGAATGTCTGGCACTTGTCCACAGATCAACCGCTGTCGGGAGCGGTTTACAGGCAACAGTTGGCGGCTGCCTGCGCCAGCGAAATAACGGCATTGCTTAATGGCGGGCAAAACGGCAGCGCGGGGTTTGTTCAGGACGGTGAAGATTTCAGAGGGCTGCGGCCTTCGGATATCGCGATCCTCGTCCGTGACGGTAAAGAGGCTCAAGCTGTTCGCGGCGAGCTTGCCGCCCGCGGTGTGCGCAGCGTTTATCTGTCGGACAAGGATTCGGTGTTCGCAGCCCAAGAGGCCCACGACCTGCTGTCCTGGCTCAAAGCCTGCGCCGAGCCGGATGTCGAACGTTCGCTCAAAGCCGCGCTGGCCTGTATCACCCTGAACTTGCCACTGGTTGAACTGGAGCGGCTGAATCAGGACGAACTGGTTTGGGAAGCTCGAGTCATGCAGTTTCGTGGCTATCGCGAACTCTGGCGCAAGCAAGGCGTGCTGCCGATGCTGCGTCGCTTGCTTCACGACTTCCATTTGCCACAGACTTTGATGACTCGCAGCGATGGCGAGCGGGTGCTGACCAACCTTCTTCACCTGTCCGAACTGATGCAGCAGGCCGCCGCAGAGCTGGACGGTGAGCAAGCACTGATCCGCCATCTGGCCGAGCTTCTGGCATTGTCGGGGCACGCCGGTGAGGAGCAGATCCTGCGCCTGGAAAGTGACGAGCAACTGGTCAAGGTCGTGACGATCCACAAGTCCAAAGGCCTTGAGTATCCACTGGTGTTCCTGCCATTCATCTGCTCGGCGAAACCCGTGGACGGCAGTCGACTGCCGCTGCATTACCACGACGCTACGGGCAAGGCTCAGGTGAGTCTCAAGCCGACCGTCGAGTTGATTGCGCAAGCGGATGAAGAGCGTCTCGCCGAGGATCTGCGTCTGCTCTATGTCGCCCTGACTCGCGCGCAACATGCCTGCTGGTTGGGCGTGACGGATCTCAAACGCGGCAATAACAACAGCTCGGTGCTGCACCTTTCTGCGCTGGGCTATCTGCTGGGTGGCGGTGCCTCTCTGGGTGAATCCAGTGGGCTCAACCGTTGGTTGCAAGACCTGCAACAAGACTGCCCGGCTATCGACATCGGCGAAATGCCGCAACCTACCGACGAGCATTACCAGCCTCCGCGCAATGAAGCCGTGCTCAGTGCCACGTTGCTGCCCAAGCGCAAGGCCAGTGAAAACTGGTGGATCGCGTCCTATAGCGCGCTGCGCATCAGTGATGTACTGAGTGTCGGCAGTGATGAAGCACCCGACAGCCCGCAAGCACAAAAGCTATTCGATGACGAACGCCTCGACCCGGATGCACCGCGAGAGATTACAACCGGCGGCGCCGATATCCATCGCTTCCCCCGTGGCCCCAATCCGGGAACGTTTCTTCACGGTTTGCTGGAGTGGGCGGGTGATGACGGTTTCGCCGTTTCCCGCGAGGCGCTGGAGGATGCAATTGGCCGGCGCTGCAACCTGCGTGGCTGGGAAGGCTGGATCACCACCCTCAGTGACTGGTTGCAACACCTGCTCAAGTCGCCACTGCCAATCGCTGGCGGGCAGCCACCGGTGATTCTCGAACAACTGACTCAGTACCGTGTCGAGATGGAGTTCTGGTTCGCCAGCCATAAAGTCGACGTGCTGAAACTCGACGAACTGGTACGCCAATTCACCCACAACGGTGTGGCCCGGGTTGGTGCAGAGCCGGTGCAACTCAACGGCATGTTCAAAGGCTTCATCGATCTGACTTTTGAACACGATGGGCGCTATTACGTGGCCGACTACAAGTCCAACTGGCTGGGTGTGGACGATCTGGCCTATACCGAGCAGGCCATGGAACAATCGATTCTGGACAACCGCTACGACCTGCAATACGTGTTGTATCTGTTGGCGTTGCATCGTCAGCTCAAGGCACGTTTGCCCGACTACGATTACGACCGGCATGTTGGCGGAGCGTTGTACCTGTTCTTGCGTGGCACTCGCTCAGACAGCCGTGGTGTGTACTTTGCCCGACCGCCTCGTGAGTTGATCGAGCGTCTCGACCGGATGTTCCAGGGCAAACCCGAACCCAAGGCCGAACCCGCATGGGAACAGGGAGTCCTGCTATGAGCCGCACGTTTGCCGATCTGTTGCCGACACCGCTGGCAGCCGACAGCCTGTCGAGACTCTCGCCCCTGACAAGCGCCGATGACTTGTTGCTGTTGCTCACCCGCTGGGTCGAGCGTGGCTGGCTGCGTGCGCTGGACAAGGCATTCGTTGCATTTCTTCACGAGCTTGAACCCGATACCGATCCGTTGGTACTGCTCGCTGCGGCGTTGACCAGTCACCAACTCGGCCACGGTCATGTTTGTCTGGATTTGTTCGAAACCCTTAAAGCCCCCGATTTTGCCTTGTCGCTGCCACCCGAAGGCGACGTGCAAGGGGGCGTGTTGTTGCTGCCCTCACAATTGCTTGAAGCGCTCGATGGCGCACATTGGTGCAAGGCGTTGGCGGGCAGTGGACTGGTCGCACTGGCAGCCGATACCAGCGAAGCCGCGCAGAATCGCCCACTGGTGTTGTCCGGAAAACGTTTATACCTGCGGCGCTACTGGGCTTACGAACGCCGCATCGATACGGCGTTGCGCCAGCGTCTCGCCCAAGGCGAGGCGACGCCGGATGACCTGCCGCAACGGCTCGATGAACTGTTCGGGGTGGCTAAAACCGATGAGGTGATCGACTGGCAGAAACTCGCCTGTGCCCTCGCTACCCGCGGTGCATTCAGTATCGTCACCGGTGGCCCGGGCACCGGCAAAACCACCACAGTGGTGCGCTTGCTCGCGTTGCTGCAAGCGCCAGCGGTGGAGGCTGGTCATCCGCTGCGAATACGCTTGGCTGCACCGACAGGCAAAGCGGCTGCGCGATTGACCGAATCCATCAGCCAACAAGTGCAATCGCTGAAAGTCGACGAAGACGTACGCGCAAAAATCCCCTGCGACGTGACCACTGTGCACCGCTTGCTGGGCAGTCGTCCCGGTACGCGACACTTCCGCCACCATGCCGGCAACCGTTTACCGCTGGATGTGCTGGTGGTCGACGAAGCGTCGATGATCGACCTGGAAATGATGGCCAACCTGCTCGACGCCCTGCCGGCCCATGCACGTCTGGTGCTGCTGGGTGACAAGGATCAGTTGGCGTCAGTAGAGGCCGGCGCCGTGTTGGGGGATTTGTGCCGAGATGCCGAAAGCGGTTGGTATAGCCCGCAGACTCGGCAATGGCTGGAGTCGGTCAGCGGAGAATCGTTGCAGGCCAGCGGCTTGCATCAGGATCTCGACGGCTCCCATCCATTGGCGCAACAAGTGGTGATGTTGCGTCATTCGCGGCGCTTCGGCGAAGGGAGCGGTATCGGCCAGCTCGCACGCCGGGTCAATCAGCAGTTGCCGGATGAGGCGCGTCAGTTGCTGGTAGCGGGGCACTATGACGATGTGTATTCGTTGCCGCTCAAGGGCGAGCACGATCACCAGCTCGAGCGACTCTTGCTTGAGGGCCATGGCGATGGACCGCAAGGCTATCGGCATTATCTGAGCGTGCTGCGTGATCAGCGTCCACCGCTCGGCAGGCCGCTCGAACACCCGGACTGGGTCAACTGGGCCCGGGAGGTCTTGCAGGCATTCGACACCTTCCAGCTGCTGTGTGCGGTGCGCAAGGGGCCATGGGGTGTGGAAGGTTTGAACCAGCGCATCACAGCTGCATTGCTCAAGGCGCGCCTGATCGACAACGACCAGCAATGGTACGAAGGTCGGCCAGTGCTGATGACTCGCAATGACTACGGTCTGGGCCTCATGAACGGGGATATCGGCATTGCCCTCAAACTGCCCGAGCGCGAGGGGCCTGACGCCGGCAAACCGGTGCTGCGTGTGGCTTTTCCGCGCAACGATGGCCAGGGTGGCGTGCGCTTTGTGTTGCCGAGTCGTTTGAATGATGTCGAAACCGTCTACGCGATGACCGTACACAAATCTCAGGGGTCGGAGTTCGCCCATACCGCATTGATCCTGCCGGACGCCTTGAACCCCGTGCTGACCAAGGAGCTGATCTATACCGGCATCACCCGCGCCAAGCATTGGTTCACCTTGATCGAACCGCGTGCCGGAGTTTTTGAAGAGGCCGTGCAGCGCAAGGTAAAACGCTTGAGCGGGTTGATGCTGGAACTGGAGGAGAGCGCCGAGCCCCGAGGATGAAGGTTTCGGTGGATGAGGCTGAGTACTGACCATCCGGTCAGGAGTCCGTGCCTCGCTGGTGATTCTGCGCTGTGCTATCGTTGCGGCATCATCCCGTTACGATCCAAGAGAATCCCTGCATGAAGGTGGCTGTCTGGGCGACAGAGCGCGTGTTTCGCTGCAAGCACGCAGTGCTTGTCGGTCTGCTCTGTTTGCTGGCGGGCGCTGCCGTCGCGCAACCGCAAACGCCGCCGGGCATGGCCGAACAGCGGGCGCAGGCGGTCACGCAAGTTGTGCTGGGTATTCTCAGTTACGCACGCTGGCCGGTAGAGCCTGCGCAACTGCGCCTGTGCATCGTCGGCCCCACTGAATACACCGATGATCTGGTCAAAGGCACTACTCAGGCCACCGGCAGGCCAGTTGTCGTGCATCGTCTGCTGGCCGACAACCCGGCCATCGTCACCGAATGCGATGCGGTGTATATCGGCAAACTCACCGCAGATGAACGCACTCGGCTATTCGCTTCGCTGACAGGGCACCCGGTGCTGAGCATCAGCGAGTCCGACGATCAGTGCACAGTCGGCAGCCTGTTCTGTCTGCGCGTCGGCGATGAGCAGGTGTCCTTCGAAGTCAATCTCGACTCTGTTGCCCGCAGCGGCGTACGCATTCATCCAAGCGTGCTGCAGTTGTCACGCCGCAAATCGGCGGCACAATGAGACTGTTCAGATCCAATACGCGCCCAACGCTAGGCTCGGTTCTCGGCCGTGGGCACTTGACGGTCGCACTGGTCGCAGTGGCGATGGCCAGTGTCTCGCTGACCCTGCTGGGCGTTCTGGCGTTGCGGGTTTATGCCGATCACAACCTGCATTTGATCGCCCGGTCGATCAGCTACACCGTGGAAGCGGCGGTCGTGTTCAACGACAAGGCTGCCGCCACTGAGTCGCTGGCAATGATCGCATCGGCCGAAGAAGTGGCAGACGCTCAGGTGCTGGATGCTCGAGGGAAACTGCTCGCGCGATGGCAGCGACCGGAAACCGGTCTGATCTCTGAGTTGGAAATGCAACTCGCCCGGGCGATTCTGGAAAAGCCGATCGACTTGCCGATCATCCATCAGAATCGCGAGATCGGACGTGTTCTGCTCACCGGTCACGGCGGCAGTCTGATGCGTTTTCTGCTCAGCGGTCTGGCGGGGATCCTTCTCTGTACCGCCATCAGCGCCTGGGTGGCGATCTATCTGGCACGCCGACAATTGCGCGAGATCATCGGCCCGTTGCGCAGCCTCGCGACCGTGGCCCACGCCGCCCGTAGCGAACGAGCGCTGGATCGGCGTGTGCCGCCAGCGCAGATCGCCGAACTCGACAACCTCGGCAACGACTTCAACGCTTTGCTCGACGAGCTGGAGTCGTGGCAAACCCATCTGCAAAACGAAAACGAGACCCTGGCCCACCAGGCCAGTCACGACAGTCTTACCGGGCTGCCGAACCGCGCCTATTTCGAGGGTCGCTTGATTCGGGCCCTGCGCAATGCCGGCAAACTCAAGGAACGCGTGGCTGTACTGTTTTTGGACAGCGACCGTTTCAAAGGCATCAACGATAACTTTGGTCATGCGGCCGGTGACGCGGTGTTGGTGGCGGTTGCCGATCGGGTGCGCGCGCAGTTGCGTGAAGGGGATTTGGTCGCGCGCTTGGGCGGGGACGAATTCGCCGTACTGCTCGCGCCTCTGCACAAGGTCGAAGACGCCGAACGCATCGCTGACAAGATTCTCGCGAGCATGGACATGCCGATCGCCCTGCCGGGTGATGGCAGTGTCGTGACGTCGCTCAGTATCGGCATCGCGGTTTACCCCGATCATGGCGCCACCCCCGGTGCGCTGCTCAACGCCGCCGACACGGCGATGTATCAAGCCAAGCGCCTGTCGCGTGGCGCTCAATCCACGGCGGGGTCGGAGTACCCGGTCAATCCCGTTCAAACCAGGAGCTAATTTCCGTGTTCACTTTTTCAGTTCGACTGTTTTCCACGCTGATGTTGATGGCCGTATTGGCGCTGAGCGGTTGCCAGACCACCCCGCAAAAAGGCCTGTCTCCGGCGCAGGTTGCCGTGCTCAAGCAACAAGGCTTCGAGCTGACTGACGATGGCTGGGAGTTTGGCCTGTCCGGCAAAGTGCTGTTCGGCAGCGATGTCGAGAGCCTCAATACGCAGAGCACCGAGATCGTCTCGCGCATCGGCAAAGCCCTGTTGGGCGTGGGCATTGAGCGGGTACGGGTCGACGGCCACACCGATGCGTCGGGCAAGGAAACCTACAACCAGCAACTGTCATTGCGCCGGGCCAAGAGCGTCGCCAACGTATTGGGCACGGTTGGCATGAAGCAAGAAAACATACAACTGCGCGGGCTGGGCAGCAGCGAGCCGGTGGCATCCAACGACACCGCCGCGGGCCGCACGGAGAACCGCCGGGTTTCGATTGTGGTCAGCGCCGATTAATCGGCGAACTGCATTTCACGAGTCTCACCCATCAGCAGACCCTGATTACGCTCCGTCACCTCACGGATGTAATCCCACAACAACGTGATCCGCTTGAGCTTGCGCAGATCCTCCCGGCAGTACATCCAGAACTGCCGGGTGATGTCGATTTCTTCCGGCAGCACCGGCAACAGGCGCGGGTCCTGTGCGGCGAGGAAGCACGGCAGGATCGCCAGTGAGCGACCTTGCTGCGCCGCGACGAATTGCGCGATCACGCTGGTGCTGCGCAAGTTCGCGCTGGCACCTGGTAGTGCATTCGCCAGGTAAAGCAGCTCCGAGCTGAACGCCAGGTCATCCACATAACTGATGAATTGATGCTTGCTCAAGTCTGCCGGGCGGCGGATCGGTGGGTGTTTGTCGAGATAATCCTGGGTCGCATAGAGCTGCAAGCGGTAGTCGCAGAGTTTGCAGCAGACGTACGGTCCGTGTTCCGGGCGTTCCAGCGCGATGACGATGTCGGCCTCACGCTTGGACAGGCTGATGAAGTGCGGCAGCGGCAGGATGTCCACCGAGATTGCCGGGTAGGCGTCGACGAAATGGCTCAGTTGCGGCGTGATGAAAAAACTGCCGAAACCTTCAGTGCAGCCCATGCGCACATGCCCGGACAGCGCCACGCCAGAGCCTGAAACCTGCTCGCAGGCCATGTGCAGTGTGCTTTCAATCGACTCGGCGTAACCCAGCAAACGCTGGCCTTCGGTGGTTAGCACGAAGCCGCTGGTCCGCGATTTCTCGAACAGCAACGTGCCTAACGCCGATTCCAGCGAACTGATCCGCCGCGACACGGTGGTGTAGTCGACCGCCAGCCGTTTGGCCGCGGTGCTGGCCTTGCGGGTGCGGGCAACTTCGAGGAAAAACTTGAGGTCGTCCCAGTTCAGCGAACCTAGAGAGGTGATGTTTTTTTGCATGATGGACGGGCTTTTATGTGCGTTCTTATTAGAAGTTTGCACATCTATACTCCAAAAACAGTCCGACAACCAACTCGTGACACACGCCTCATCTCAAGGCGAACCTTTCGCCTTGGCTCCTACGATAAAAACAAGTTTCGGAGACCAGCATGAACGCATCGCTTACGCCCAACGAAACCACGCTGCAGAAGGTCAAGCTGCTGATCGACGGCGAGTGGGTCGAGTCGCAGACCACCGAGTGGCACGACATCGTCAACCCGGCGACCCAGCAAGTGCTGGCCAAAGTCCCGTTCGCGACTGCCGCTGAAGTCGATGCCGCCGTCAGCGCCGCCCAGCGTGCCTTCCAGACCTGGAAACTGACCCCGATCGGCGCGCGGATGCGCATCATGCTCAAGCTACAAGCGCTGATCCGCGAGCACTCCAAGCGTATCGCCGTGGTGCTGAGCGCCGAGCAGGGCAAAACCATTGCCGACGCCGAGGGCGATATTTTCCGTGGCCTGGAAGTGGTCGAGCACGCCTGCTCCATCGGCAGCCTGCAAATGGGCGAGTTCGCCGAGAACGTCGCGGGTGGCGTCGATACTTACACCCTGCGTCAGCCGATCGGCGTTTGCGCCGGCATCACGCCGTTCAACTTCCCGGCGATGATTCCGCTGTGGATGTTCCCGATGGCCATCGCTTGCGGCAACACTTTCGTATTGAAGCCTTCGGAACAGGATCCGATGTCGACCATGTTGCTGGTGGAGCTGGCGGTTGAGGCCGGTGTGCCAGCCGGCGTGCTCAATGTGGTTCACGGTGGCAAAGACGTGGTTGATGGCCTGTGCACCCACAAGGACATCAAAGCCGTGTCCTTCGTCGGTTCGACCGCTGTCGGTACTCACGTCTATGACCTGGCCGGCAAGCACGGCAAACGCGTGCAGTCGATGATGGGGGCGAAGAACCACGCCGTGGTGCTGGCGGACGCCAATCGCGAGCAAGCGCTGAACGCCTTGGTTGGCGCCGGTTTTGGTGCGGCCGGGCAACGTTGCATGGCCACTTCGGTGGTGGTGCTGGTGGGCGCGGCGAAACAATGGCTGCCTGACCTGAAAGCGCTGGCGCAGAAACTCACCGTCAACGCCGGTAACGAGCCGGGCACTGATGTCGGCCCGGTGATCTCGAAAAAGGCCAAGGCGCGGATTCTCGAGCTGATCGAAAGCGGCATCAAGGAAGGCGCCAAGCTTGAACTGGACGGTCGCGACATCAGCGTGCCGGGTTACGAGCAAGGCAACTTCGTCGGCCCGACCCTGTTCTCGGGCGTGACCACCGACATGCAGATCTACACCCAAGAAATCTTCGGCCCGGTGCTGGTGGTGCTGGAAGTCGATACGCTTGATCAGGCGATTGCGCTGGTCAACGCCAACCCGTTCGGTAACGGCACAGGTCTGTTCACCCAGAGCGGTGCGGCGGCGCGTAAATTCCAGACGGAAATCGATGTTGGCCAGGTCGGCATCAACATCCCGATTCCAGTGCCGGTGCCGTTCTTCAGCTTTACCGGTTCACGCGGTTCGAAACTCGGCGACCTCGGCCCTTACGGCAAGCAAGTGGTGCAGTTCTACACGCAGACCAAAACGGTCACGGCGCGCTGGTTCGATGACGACAGCGTCAACGACGGCGTGAACACTACCATCAACCTGCGCTGAGGAACGTGCCATGAAAATCGCATTTATCGGTCTGGGCAACATGGGCGCGCCGATGGCGCGCAACCTGATCAAGGCTGGCCATTCGCTGAACCTGGTCGACTTGAACAAAACCGTGTTGGCAGAGTTGGAGCAGATGGGCGGCACCATCCGCGCTTCGGCCCGCGAGGCTGCCGAGGACGCCGAACTGGTGATCACCATGCTCCCGGCCGCCGTGCACGTGCGCAGCGTCTGGCTCGGTGAAGACGGTGTTCTCGCTGGCATCGGCAAAGGCGTGCCGGCGGTGGATTGCAGCACCATCGATCCGCAGACTGCTCGTGACGTCGCCGCGGCTGCCGCCAAACAAGGCGTGGCCATGGCCGATGCGCCGGTGTCCGGCGGTACGGGCGGTGCGACTGCCGGGACCCTGACCTTCATGGTCGGCGCCACGCCGGAACTGTTCGCCACCCTGCAACCGGTGCTGGCGCAAATGGGCCGCAACATCGTTCATTGCGGTGAAGTCGGCACCGGGCAGATCGCCAAAATCTGCAACAACTTGCTGCTGGCGATTTCGATGGTCGGCGTCAGTGAAGCGATGGCGCTGGGCGATGCGCTGGGGATCGATACGTCGGTGCTGGCCGGGATCATCAACAGTTCGACCGGGCGTTGCTGGAGTTCGGAAATGTACAACCCATGGCCGGGCATCGTCGAAACGGCGCCGGCCTCACGTGGGTATACCGGTGGTTTCGGTGCGGAACTGATGCTCAAGGATCTGGGCCTTGCCACTGAAGCGGCGCGTCAGGCACATCAGCCCGTGGTGCTCGGCGCGGTGGCGCAGCAGTTGTACCAGGCGATGAGCCAGCGCGGGGAAGGGGGGAAAGATTTCTCGGCGATTATCAACAGCTATCGCAAGCCGCAATAACTGTTCAATAAGGCTGTGGTGAGGTTCTTTGTGGCGAGGGGATTTATCCCCGATGGGGCGCGAAGCGCCCCCTGCATTGCGTCAGTTAAAACGCGTGCTCAGGTGTCACGCATGTAGTGCCAATCAGAATGTAGTAAGTGTTGCCGGGAAACCACGTCGGGTGGTTCCCCGGCTTTTTTGCATCAGGCAAACACGAAATATTTGCGCACCGTCTCGACCACTTCCCACGTGCCTTTCATCCCCGGCTCAACCACGAAGATGTCGCCAGCGCGCAGGTGGATGGGTTCCATGCCGTCGGGGGTGATCACGCAGTAGCCTTCCTGGAAATGGCAGTACTCCCACTTCACATAATCGACGCGCCACTTGCCCGGCGTGCAGATCCAGGTGCCCATGATCTTGCTGCCGTCTTCGCTGGTGTAGGCGTTGAGGTTGACGGTGTGCGGGTCGCCTGCGAGTTTTTCCCATTTGCAGGCGTCGAGTACCGGCAGCGGATGGGTATCGCGCAGAACGGTGATAGGGGCGGTCGCGGTCATGAGAACTCCGGGCTGTGGGCTATGAACTGAAGTCGCACCCTATAGCGCCCGGTCGCCGGTCAGTTGTCTGTGCTCGACATCGAGCTGCTCAGAAACGCGCAGATCGTTAGAGTTTCTCCAGCGGGCATTCGACTCTGGCTCGCTCCAGCTCGACTTCGAACCCTTCGAGTTGCACGTATTGGCGCGTGAGCTCGGCCATGGTGCGATTGATCTCGCTTTTTTTCGCTTCTATGGCTTGTTGTGCCAACGCCCACGGCATCGCTTCACCGTGATGTCCGGAGAAGATCGCCTGCAACTCCTTGAGCCGAAAACCCATGTCTTTGGCGCACTTGATGAAGATCAGCAGTTCGACACTTTGCTGATCGTAGAGGCGGTAGTTACCCTGTCGCCGGGGTGTGGGCAACAGACCGATCGACTCGTAGTGACGGATGCTTTTGATGGTGGTGCCGGAACGTTGCGCGGCTTGGCCGATGTACATAAAAGTCCTTTTTTCAACAAGTAACAGCGCGGCGCATTATCGGCAGACTCAGCGGCGGGCGATAGCCTGAGCCTGTTGCAACCAGCTTCTTCGTTGCTGATCGGTTGAGCCGAGCACCGGGCCGAACGTGAGGGTGCGCAGTGGTTTGATCCCGCAAAATTGGAGGGTAGTCTTGCGTACTTCATGCAGTCCGGGCATGCGATAGATCAAGCGGTAATACCAGGGTGGTGTGTCCATGGTCACCAGCAAATGCGCGGTGCGGCCATTCAACAACTTGTCGGGGAACGCTTTGCCTTTTCGGTATTTGAAAGCAAACCCCGGCAGCAACACCCGGTCAAAAAAACCTTTGAGCAGCGCTGGAATACCGCCCCACCAGATCGGGTAAACCAGCGTCAGATGTTCCGCCCAGAGGATGTCGGATTGTGCCGCGTTCAAGTCATCTTCCAGCGTCTGGATCTGTTGATAACCGTCGCGCAACACCGGGTCGAAAACCATCTCGCCCAGGCGCAACTGGCGCACTTCGTGTCCGGCATCGAGTGCTGATTGAGCGTAGCGCTCAGCAAGTGCAGCGCAAAAACTCGTGGTAGAAGGATGGCCGAGAATCAGCAGAATGCGTTTGCCCATGGTCATCGTCCTTGCTGTAAAAAGGCCAAGGATGAAGTCTGCCCCTTAGGGGAGAGTCAAGGCTTTCAGCAGTGCTTTGGCGTAACTCGGCAGCGCGCTGAAATCTCTGGCGCAGAGCATCAACGTGCGGCGTGCCCAAGGCTCGTCGAGGGCAACGCTTTTGAATGAGCGTGGCGTTGCGCGCTCGACGGCAGCCAGCGGCACGATCGCCACTCCGGCGCCGTGGCCAACCATGCGCATCACGCCGTCGAAACCGTCGGCGCGGATGCGGATCTGCATGCGCGAGCCGCTGTGCAAAGCCTGTTCTTCAAGATAGATCGCCAATGCGCTGTCGGCGCTCAGTCCTACGAAGTCGTAGCGCAAGGCATCACTGAAACTGACCTCGACGGCGTCAGACAACGGGTGATCCAGCGGCAGAATCAGTACCAGCGGATCGTCGCGAAAGGGCTGGGCTTGCAGGTCGCTGGTGTCGACCGCGTCGGAAACAATCCCAAGATCCGCCGCCCCCTGTCGCAAGGCGTGGGTGATACGGGCGCTGGGCAGCTCTTGCAGATCGATGTCGAGATTGGGATGGCTGCGCAAGAAGTCCGCGAGCACTTCCGGCAGGTACTCGGTGATTGCGGTGGTATTGCACAACAACCGCACCTGACCTTTGACGCCTTGCGCGTATTCGGCGAGATCCTGCTGCATGCGTTCGGCTTGTTGCAGGAGGATGCGTGCGTGGTGGGCCAACGCTTTGCCGGCCGGCGTCGGGGTGACACCGCGGCGACCGCGTTCCAGAAAGTCAGCGCCGAGTGAGGCTTCCATCGCACGAATTCGCGCACTGGCCGCCGCGAGCGAGAGATGACTGCGGGCGGCGCCGGCGGTGATGTTGCCGGTGTCGAGGATTTGCAGGTAGAGGCGCAGGTCGGTGAGGTCGAAGTGCATGGGCAGCCTCTGGTTTTGTGGTTTATGGATAGACCCCATCGCTGGCAAGCCAGCTCCCACAGGGTTTTGTGTGTACTCAGGTTTTGAATGCAACCGATAAACCTGTGGGAGCTGGCTTGCCAGCGATGGGGCCAGTTGCCTTAATGAATTTATAAGCCTCTTGTAATGAAAGAGGCAGCCTCAGTATATGGCAGATTTCCAGCCCGACTCATCTGGCGCACAGTTGCGCCATGAACACACTCGCAAGCTTCTACCAGAACCTCGGCCTGACCCTTTCCCTGCTGGTCATCGCCACCTTCATGCTCGCCGGTCTGATCAAAGGCGTCATTGGCCTCGGCCTGCCCACCGTCGCCATGGGGCTGCTCGGTCTGGCTATGGCGCCAACACAGGCTGCCGCGTTACTGATTATCCCGGCAACGTTAACCAACGTCTGGCAATTGGCGTTCGGCGGTCACTTGAAAGGATTGATCAAACGCCTCTGGCCGATGCTCTTGATGATCTTCCTCGGCACCGCTATCGGCACATTGTGGATCGGCATGGCCGGAGGACATTGGGTGGTGCGCGGATTGGGGGCGGCGCTGTTGCTGTATGCGTTGAGCGGGTTGTTGCTGCCGACGCTGCACATACACCCGCGCCATGAGCCATGGCTCGCCCCGGTCTGCGGGGCGATCACCGGCATCATCACCTCGGCCACCGGGGTCTTCGTGATTCCCGCAGTGCCATACCTGCAAGCGCTAGGCTTGAATCGCGATGAACTGGTGCAGGCGCTCGGGCTGTCGTTCACCGTCTCGACCCTGGCGCTGGCCGGCGGCTTGCTCTGGCGTGGCGCGTTGGGTGGCGGCGAATTGAGCGCTTCGCTGCTGGCGCTGGTTCCGGCAGTGCTTGGCATGTTGCTCGGCCAATGGCTGCGTCAGCGAATCAGCGCGGTGCTGTTCAAGCGGGTGTTCTTCATCGGTCTGGGCGCGCTCGGCGCCCACTTGCTGGTCAGCGGCTAGCCGAAGATTCGCTGAGCATGTCGATCGCGCGAATGTCGAAATCCCGCTCCAGATAGTCCATGCGCTGCTCGGAAAACTCCTTCATGTGCGGCAGGTTCGAGTGCACATCCAGATGCGCCTGGGATTCCCAGATCTCGTAGAAGATGAACAGCGTCGGATCTTCTTTATCGCGCAGCATGTGGTATTCGATGCAGCCCGGCTCGGCGCGGCTTGGCTCGACATAGGCGCGGAACAGCGCTTCGAAAGCCGCGGCTTTTTCCGGACGGGTCTTGGCGTGCAGGATGAAACCCTGGCGTTCACTCATCGATAAAACTCCTCAAGTTCAGATGGCGGCCAATCCTACGGCAACAATCTGCGTCAGATTCGTGCGTTTTAATCAAATGTATTTTGCGCAACCACGGCTTATTCCGCGCGAGGCGGATCGTTAATCTGCCGCCATTCCATTTTTCCCTTCTCCCTCCAGCCCAGTGGCTGCGCCGAGGCTTTCTCATGAAAAAAGTTTTGTTACTCAATGGCGGTAAGAAATTCGCCCATTCTGACGGTCGCTACAACACCACCCTGCACGAAGCTGCGCTGAGCGTGCTGGATCGCGGCGGTGTCGACGTCAAAACGACGTTCATCGACGAGGGTTATGACGTCGCTGAAGAGGTCGCCAAATTCCTCTGGGCCGACGTGATCATTTATCAGATGCCGGGCTGGTGGATGGGCGCGCCGTGGACGGTAAAAAAGTACATTGACGAAGTCTTCACCGAAGGCCACGGCAGCCTCTACGCCAGCGATGGTCGCACCCGTTCCGATGCGTCGCAGAAGTACGGAAGTGGTGGTCTGGTCCAAGGCAAGCAATACATGCTGTCGCTGACCTGGAACGCGCCGCAGCAAGCGTTTGATGACCCGACTGACTTCTTTGAAGCCAAGGGCGTGGATGCGGTGTACTTCCCGTTTCACAAGGCTAACGAGTTTCTGGGCATGACCAGGTTACCGACGTTTCTATGTGTCGATGTGATGAAACGTCCGAACATTGAAAATGATGTGGCGCGCTACGAGCAGCATTTGAGTGAGGTGTTTGGCCTCAAGGCTTGAGTGGTTTCGGGCTACTATCGGTTGTAACAGCAAAAGATCGCAGCCTTCGGCAGCTCCTACAGGGGAACGCATTTCACTGTAGGAGCTGCCGAAGGCTGCGATCTTGGCGATTTCAAAGAGGACACCCGTGAAAGCCAGATCCGATGAGTTGCAGATTTTCGTCTGTGTGATCGAGTGCGGTTCGATTTCCGCCGCTGCCGAGCAGGTCGGACAGACGCCGTCGGCGGTCAGTCGCACGCTGTCGCGGCTGGAAGCCAAGCTTGATACCACGCTGATCAACCGCACCACGCGGCGCATGGACCTGACCGAGGAGGGCAAGTATTTCTTTGAGCAGGCCAAGCTGATTCTCGATCAGATGGAGCAACTCGAAGAACGCCTGTCCTCACGCCAGCAAACCCCGTCCGGACGCCTGCGGATCAACGCCGCGTCGCCGTTCATGCTGCACGCCGTCGTGCCCTACATCGACGAATTCCGCCGGCTCTACCCGGACATCCAGCTCGAACTCAACAGCAATGACCTGATCATTGACCTGCTGGAACAAAGTACCGATATCGCCATTCGCATCGGCACCCTCGCCGATTCGACACTGCATGCGCGGTCGCTGGGTTGCAGTCCGCTGCTGATCGTCGCCAGCCCTGCCTATCTGAAAACCCACGGCACGCCGCTGCAAGTGGCCGACCTCAGCGAGCACACCTTGCTCGGTTTCACCCAGAATGAAGGCCTCAATCAGTGGCCGTTGCGTTACGTGCACGGTGACCGCTGGCCCATCACCCCGGCCATCAGCGCCTCCAGCGGCGAAACCGTTCGGCACTTGGCGCTGGAAGGGCAGGGCATCGCCTGCCTGTCGCACTTCATGACCATCGACGACATCCGCGCCGGGCGTTTGAAGGTCGTGCTGGCGGAATTCAACAGCGGTTATCGCCAACCGATCAACGCCGTGTACTACCGTAACTCGCAACTGGCGCTGCGCATTCAGTGCTTCCTCGACTTTATCCAGAGCAAACTCGCAGCCTACGCCAGCGCCGATTTCAAAGGTTGATTCGTGACCTCTGCGCAACAGTGATTTGGGCGAGCGCGGGTTTTTCGGCTGCCGTCGTCGGTCGATACTCGTTCCATCACTTACTCACGCAGGGAGTTTCTCCATGAACGTATTCGTCACCGGCGCTGCCGGTTTTATCGGCGGCTCCATCGCTACCGGTCTGGTTCAGGCCGGGCATAACGTCACGGGTCTGGTGCGCAGCGCCGAACAGGCCGATGAACTCAAAACACTGGGCATCACCCCGGTGATCGGCACCCTCGACGACCAAACACTGCTCGCCGAACAGGCCCGCGCCGCCGACGCAGTGATCAACGCCGCCAGCAGCGACCATCGTGCCGCGGTTGAGGCCTTGCTCGATGCATTGCGCGGCTCCAACAAAGTGTTCCTGCACACCAGCGGTTCGAGCATCGTCGGTGATGCATCCGGCGGCAAGTCGAGCGACGTCATCTACTACGAAGACAACCTCCCCGAGCCGACCGTCGACAAAGCCGCACGCGTGGCGATCGACAACCTGATCCTCGCCGCAGCGAAGGACGGCGTGAACT
Source organism: Pseudomonas sp. P116 (assembly GCF_020149425.1). NCBI lineage: Bacteria > Pseudomonadati > Pseudomonadota > Gammaproteobacteria > Pseudomonadales > Pseudomonadaceae > Pseudomonas > Pseudomonas sp. P116. Next base: position 21,678 of record NZ_JACVHB010000006.1, read on the forward strand.
CGGCCGTCATCTGCAACACCCTGATCTACGGCCACAGCCTGGGCGTCAACCGCGACAGCGTGCAATTGCCGCGCTTGCTGAAACAGGCGCGCAAAAGCGCTGTGGTGCGCCACGTCGGCACGGGCCAGAACATCTGGTCCAACGTACACATCGAAGACGTCGTCGCCCTGTACCTGCTGGCGCTGACCAAGAACGTCCCGGGCACGTTCTACTTTGTCGAAAGCGGCGAAGCGTCGTTCATCGACATGACCACCGCCATGGCCGAAGCCCTGAATCTGGGCCAGCCACAAGACTGGCCACTTCCGGATGCCGAAGCCGAGTGGGGCTATGAAATGGCCAACTACGGCCTCGGCTCCAACAGCCGGGTACGCGGCAAACACGCCCGCGAACTGCTGGGCTGGACGCCGAAACGCACGTCAGTGGTTGAATGGATTCGTAACGAAATGGTGTGATTCTTTCAACACCACAATACCTGTGGGAGCCAGCCTGCTGGCGATAGCGGCTGATCATCCAACATCTATGTTGAACATGACGCCGCCATCGCTGGCAAGCCAGCTCCCACAAGTTGTCCGCTTTCTGTCTGAAGAAATTTGATCAAACTGTGGGAGCGAGCTTGCTCGCGAAAGCGGTGTGTCTGCCAACAAATATGTTGAATGTGAAAATGTCATCGCCAGCGGGCTGGCTCCTACAGGTTGTCCGCATTCCACCTGAAGAAACTCGATCAACTTGTGGGAGCTGGCTTGCCAGCGATAGCGGTCGACCAGCCAGCATCTATGTTGAACATGACGCCGCCATCGCTGGCAAGCCAGCTCCCACAAGTTGTCCGCTTTCTGTCTGAAAAAATTTGATCAAACTGTGGGAGCGAGCTTGCTCGCGAAAGCGGTGGATCAGTCGACAGAGATGTTGAATGTGACAACGCCATCGCCAGCAGGCTGGCTCCTACAGGTTGTCCGCATTCCACCTGAAGAAACTCGATCAACTTGTGGGAGCTGGCTTGCCAACGATAGCGGTCGACCAGCCAGCATCTATGTTGAACGTGCCGCCGCCATCGCTGGCAAGCCAGCTCCCACAGGATTTTGTGTTTGGCAAAAGAGCATGAAAATCTCGCCCCCCAATTTTCATTAATCACGACAAGACATATCCATCCGCGACACGCCTTGCCTCTCCACGAAAATTACTTTCATGCGGTTTGAAATCTCGATCTCGAAATGATTTATGAGTTTCACAACCCATTCGAACGTGACCCTTTCGAGGAGTACCGCATGACGCCTTCTTTCGGCTATTGGCTGCTGGTTTATGCCGCCGTGGCCATCATCGCTTTGATCGTCTTGATCGCCCGTTATCGGCTCAATCCGTTCATTGTCATCACGCTGATTTCCATTGGTCTGGCACTGGTGGCGGGGATGCCGCCGTCGGGTGTGGTGGGGGCGTATGAGGCCGGGGTCGGCAAGACGCTCGGGCACATTGCGCTGGTGGTGGCGCTGGGGACGATGCTCGGCAAGATGATGGCCGAGTCCGGTGGCGCGGATCAGATGGCGCGCACGTTGATCGATAAGTTCGGCGAGAAGAACGCGCACTGGGCGATGGTCTGCATCGCGTTTCTGGTCGGGCTGCCGCTGTTCTTCGAAGTCGGTTTTGTGTTGCTGGTGCCGATTGCGTTCACCGTGGCGCGACGGGTGGGTGTGTCGATCCTGATGGTTGGTTTGCCCATGGTTGCCGGCCTCTCGGTGGTGCATGCATTGGTGCCGCCGCACCCGGCCGCAATGCTGGCGGTGCAGGCGTATCAGGCGTCGGTCGGGCAGACCTTGTTGTATGCGATTGTCATCGGGATTCCCACGGCGATCATCGCCGGCCCGCTGTACGCCAAATTCATCGTGCCGCGCATTCAGTTGCCGGCGGATAACCCGCTGGAAAAACAATTCCTCGACCGCGAACCACGCGACAAGCTGCCGAGCTTCGGCATCACCATGGCGACCATTCTGCTGCCGGTGGTGCTGATGTTGATCGGTGGTTGGGCCAACCTGATTTCGACGCCGGGCAGCGGTTTCAACCAGTTCCTGCTGTTCATCGGCAACTCGGTGATTGCGCTGTTGCTGGCGACGTTGCTGAGCTTCTGGACGCTGGGCATCGCCCAAGGTTTCAACCGCGAATCGATCCTCAAATTCACCAATGAATGCCTGGCACCGACCGCCAGCATCACCTTGCTGGTAGGGGCGGGCGGTGGTTTGAACCGGATACTGGTCGACGCCGGCGTGACCGATCAAATCGTCGGTCTCGCTCATGAATTTCATCTGTCGCCGCTGCTCATGGGTTGGCTATTTGCCGCGCTGATGCGTATCGCTACCGGTTCGGCGACCGTGGCGATGACCACCGCGTCCGGCGTGGTCGCCCCCGTGGCCATTGGTCTGGGATATCCACACCCCGAACTGTTGGTGCTGGCGACCGGCGCCGGGTCGGTTATCTTTTCCCACGTCAACGACGGCGGCTTCTGGTTGATCAAGGAATACTTCAACATGACGGTCGCGCAGACGTTCAAGACCTGGACCGTGCTTGAGACGTTGATCTCGCTGGTCGCTTTCGGTCTGACCGTCGGCCTTTCTTACCTGCTGTAACCGGAGCCCGTCGCCATGGACATCCTCTACCAGATCCGCGCCCGTCAGGATTCCTTCAGCGCCGGCGAGGGCCGCATCGCCCGTTTGATGCTCGACGACGTCGGCTTTGCCGCCTCCGCCAGTCTCGAAGATCTGGCGCAACGTGCCGAAGTCAGCACCGCCACATTGTCGCGATTTGCCCGTACCGTCGGTTGCCGCGACCTGCGTGATCTGCGCCTGCAACTGGCCCAGGCCAGCGGCGTGGGCAGTCGTTTTCTCGACCCGGCGGGCACGCCTGAACAGTCGGCGTTTTATGGCCAGATTGTCGGCGATATCGAAACCACCCTGCGTCAGCATCTGGCCGGGTTCGACGAATCACGCTTCGCCGATGCGGTGAAGTTGCTAGGCCAGGCGCGGATGATTCACGCCTTCGGCATGGGCGGCTGCTCGACCTTGTGCAGCGATGAATTGCAGGTGCGTCTGGTACGGCTCGGCTATCCGATTGCGGTCTGCCACGACGCGGTGATGATGCGCGTCACCGCCGCCAGCCTCAACGCCGAACAGGTCGTCATCGTCTGCTCGCTGACCGGCATCACCCCGGAGCTGCTGGAGACCGTCGAACTGGCGCGCAACTACGGCGCGCGCATCCTCGCCATCACACGCGCCGATTCGCCACTGGCGGAACTGGCCGACATCGTCCTGCCGCTGCAAGGCGCAGAAACCTCGTTCATCTACAAACCGACGGCGGCGCGCTACGGCATGTTGCTTGCCATCGACGTGCTCGCGACCGAGCTGGCGCTGGCCAGTCCTGAAGACAATCAAGAACGTCTGCGGCGCATCAAACTCGCTCTCGACGAATACCGTGGCGGCGACGATCACCTGCCGCTGGGAGACTGACATGCTGTACGACACCCTGATTCGCAACGCCCTGATCATCGATGGCAGCAACACGCCCGGCTATAGCGCTGACGTGGCGATTCTCAACGGTCGAATCGAGCGCATCGGCGACCTGCGCGATGCCCAGGCCACCGAAGAATTCGACGCTGCCGGCCGCGTGCTGGCGCCGGGTTTTATCGACGTGCACACCCACGACGACACCGTGGTCATCCGTCAGCCAGAGATGTTGCCAAAGCTAAGCCAAGGCGTGACCACGGTGATCGTCGGCAATTGTGGAATCAGCGCCTCGCCGGTCAGTTTGAAAGGCAATCCTCCCGACCCGATGAACCTGCTCGGCAGCGCAGCGGCGTTTGTTTATCCACGCTTCAGCGATTACCGCGCGGCGATCGAAGCGGCCAACACCACGTTGAACGTTGCCGCGTTGGTCGGTCACACGGCGCTGCGCAGCAATCACCTCGACGACCTGTTTCGCACCGCAACCCCTGCCGAAATCGCCGCGATGCGCGAGCAGTTGCGCGAAAGTCTTGAGGCTGGCGCTCTTGGTTTATCCACAGGTCTGGCTTACGCCAGCGCTTATAACGCCTCCACCGATGAAGTCATGCAACTGACCGAAGAACTGACGGCATTCGGTGCGGTGTACACCACTCATCTGCGCAGCGAATTCGCCCCGGTGCTGGAGGCGATGGATGAGGCGTTTCAGATCGGTCGCCACGCCAAATCGCCGGTGATCATTTCCCACCTCAAGTGTGCCGGTGTCGGCAACTGGGGGCGCAGTCCGCAGTTGCTCGCCTCGTTGGAAGAGGCAGCGAAAACCCATCCGGTCGGCTGCGATTGCTATCCGTATGCGGCGAGTTCCTCGACGCTGGATTTGAAACAAGTCACGGATGCCCACCGCATCACCATCACCTGGTCGACGCCGCACCCGCAAGTCAGCGGCCGCGACCTGATCGACATCGCCACCGAATGGAACGTGCCGCTGCTCGACGCCGCCAAACGCCTGCAACCGGCGGGCGCGGTGTACTACGGCATGGACGAGGCGGATGTACGAAGAATCCTCGCGCATCCGCTGTCGATGGTGGGCTCTGACGGACTGCCGGAAGACCCGTTCCCGCACCCACGCCTGTGGGGCGCTTTCCCACGGGTACTCGGACATTTCAGTCGTGACGTCGGATTGTTTCCGTTGCACACGGCGGTGCACAAGATGACCGGTCTGTCGGCGGCGCGGTTTGGCTTGAAGGAAAGAGGCGAGATTCGTGAAGGCAACTGGGCGGACCTGGTGTTGTTCGATCCGGCGACCGTGCGCGATGTTGCGGATTTCCATGATCCGCAACGGGCGGCGCAGGGGATTGACGGGGTATGGATCAACGGTGTTTTGAGTTACAGCGATGGTCAGGCGAATGGCAGGAGAGAAGGGCGTTTTCTTGCGCGGGAAGGAGATTTGCGCAAAGGTTTCAGTTAATCGGAAACTCCTGTAGGAGCTGCCGGAGGCTGCGATCTTTTGATCTACGTCTCATAGTGGCACTGTGCAATTAAAGAAACTCCATCCCAAGCCGAATTGCTGACATCCAGCCCGGCTACACTCTTGGGCCAACCAGTCAGGGAGCACCCCATGAGCTTCGGCAAAACCACCCCGATCCTGCGGATTTTCGATGAAGCCAAAGCCGTAGAGTTCTACGTCGACTTCCTCGGTTTCAAGATCGACTGGCAGCATCGTTTCGAAGCGAACTTCCCGTTGTATCTGCAAGTGTCGCGTGGCGAATGCGTGCTGCATCTGTCCGAGCATCATGGCGATGCCTCGCCGGGTTCGGCGTTGCGCATCGAGACCGATGAGCTTGAGGCGTTTCAGCAGCAATTGGTGGCCAAGGACTACAAGTTTTCGCATCCGCAGATACAGGCGACGCCGTGGGGCAGTCAGGACATGACCATTGCCGATCCGTTTGGTAATCGGTTGGTGTTTACCAACGCTATTTGTGTGTGAGCTGAAGAGCCCCTCATCGGAACGCCGCCCGCCTAACCCTCTGCCGGAGGGGAGAGGACTGACCGAGGTGTCATGCGCTGTACATCGACCTGAAAGATTTGCAGCGATTATGGATTCACAGCGGTATTTGCAGGTCGGCGTAACTCGCCAGCATCCCTCGGTCGGCCCCCTCTCCTCCCGGGAGAGGGCTGGGGTGAGGGTAAAAAATCGCCACCCAAACAAAAAGCCCACTGCCAAACCACTACGGTCTGCCAGCGGGCTTTTTCGCTACTCGGTCGGCACTAATCTGTCCAACACTCGGTTAACCGCCAACTCTGCCAGCATCACCACCTGAGCGATGCCTTGCAGGGTTTTGCGGTGGGTGCCTTCCACCATTGCGACGTGGTTTTGAAGCATGACGGTGGCCGAGCCGAGCGTTTCACTGGCATCCACCAGCAGGGATTCGTTATCGGACTCGGGGCTGGCCATGTACAACTTGTTGGGTTTGTAAGGCGCGGCCATGATTTCGGCGGTTGGTGGGCCGAGGTAGTGGTCGAGGGCGCGTTCGGCGGCTTCGTGGAATTTCTTTGAATCGGGGGATTCGTAGGGCGAGGCCGGGTCGGTGGGCGGTGGGTTTGGCGTTACTTTGAACATTTACCAGATCCTCATTGAGGGCTCGCCACCGCTTCTCTACTAAAAGAAGTGGAGGCAGCTGTGCGCAGGTTAGTAGACCGGGGATCTGGGAAACCGGCGCGCCCGAAGGCGCCCTGCGCACAGCCACCATAACGTTCAGGCAAGGCCTGTCGATCTGATGAGCTATACGCCCCAAACATGCCGGGCTACTAAACCCGATCACTGGAAATCAGTGACGGATCCAAGTTACGCAGCAAGGCCAGGGCGCACAAGCCGGCGGATTCTGGCTTAGGCGTAGGCAGCGGCGCAAGGATTTGTGGGTGGTTTCGCGTAACGCTGAGTGTCCTTAAACGTCTGCGCTAAAAGATGTTTATTGTGATCGGGAATTTGGGATTTGCCTGTCGGGTTTTTGGTGCGGCCACTGACGCCATCGCTGGCAAGCCAGCTCCCACAGTGACCGAGTCGTACACAGAATTTGTGGTTCACCGAGAAACCTGTGATAGCCAGCTCCCACAGTGACCGAGTCGTACACGGAGTTTGTGGTTCACCGAGAAACCTGTGGGAGCTGGCTTGCCAGCGATGAGGCCCGCGAAATCACCCCCGATGCGTCTGCCGAAACTCCCCTGGCGGCATCCCGCGCCGGCTCTTGAACGTGCGATGAAACGAGCGCGGTTCGGTAAACCCCAAATACTGCGCAATATCCTGAATCGGCAACGTGCTGTTCAACAGATAGTGCTCAGCCAACTCCTGGCGCAGATCATCCAGAATCTGCTGATACGACGTCCCCGCCTGATGCAATTGGCGCTGCAACGTGCGCACCGACACAGCCAGATGCTCGGCCACCTGCTCCTTGCGCGGCAGGCCCTCCTTGAGCAATTGACGCAAAATGCTCTTCACCTGTTGCGCAAGCGACGCATCCTCCAGTGTCGCCATCAACCCCATTGCATGCTCTTCCAGCGTGCGCAGCAATTGCGCATCGGCCTGACGCAGCGGCAACTGCAAATACGCCGGCGGCACAATCAACGCCGAATACGGCTGATCGAACAGTACCGGGCAATCGAAAAACGCTTCGTACTGCGCCAGCGTCACCTCGTCAGGACACGAATGTTCCAGCCAGACTGCCGCTGGCGACATCTGCGTATCAGCAATCCAGCGCGCATATTGCAGCCACGAACCGAGGACGTTTTCCACCAGATGCCGACGAATCCGTGGGCGCTGATAGCGGCAGGTCCAGATCAGGTGTACTTGGCCATCCTGCACCTCGGCGCGGCTGACGCCCATGTCGCCTACCAGCTTCTCGAACGGCATGATGCGGCTCATCGCATCGCCCAGGGTCGCGCAGTTCATGGTGATGTAACCCAAAACGCTCCATGAATTGGGCAGCACAAAATTCGCTGCGTTGAGCCCGAACAGCGGATCGCCCGAGTGCTCGCAGAAATAATCGAGCAACTTTTCATGCGCCTCACCCGGCAAGCGCAGGGTGTTGTCGCTCAACTGCTGCGCCTGCAGCCCGGCCGCCGCCAACGCAGGCTCGATGGCCATGCCCAATTGCTCGGCATGGCGCAGGTACTTGAGCAGCGGCGGAACGGAGGTGAAGCCGAGCGATTGCATGATCGTATTCCCTTGATCAAAGCGTGCATGAGCGGATGAATGCCTGAAAGGTAATTTGAAACCACGGCTAAAGTAAATGGCTGACGCTTGCGCGACGTTTGACTCAATTGGCTACACGAACTGGCCGGATGCGACCGTGACACTTTTCGGCCGCCGACTAGTATGGACGCCTGAAATATCGCTGATAAGAACCGAAAAAGGACACACGCATGCGACGCTGGAACGGCTGGGGAGATGCAACCACGGTGGTCGAACTGCCGGCCCAGGGCGCGAGTTTTCTCGCCGAACGGTTGGGCGACGGTCGAGCGCTGCCCGATGCGACGTTGGAAACAGCGCTGGCCCGCGTGCCTGAATCGCGGTTGCGGGCTCACACGTTGTACAGCGTCGATGCTCATGACCGGTTACTGCACGCTCGCGGCCAGAGCCTGCCGGATTGGCTGGCGTTGCGCGAAGGCACGTTGGGCAATTATCCCGATGGGGTGGCGTTCCCTGAGACGGCCGAGCAGATTCGCCAATTGCTGGTGCTCGCCCATGAACAAGACCTGTGCCTGATTCCTTACGGCGGCGGCACGTCGGTGGCCGGGCACATCAATCCGCCGGATTCCGCACGGCCGGTGGTGACGGTTTCGCTGGCGCGGATGAATCGTCTGATCGACCTTAATGAACAAAGCTTGCTGGCAACGTTCGGCCCCGGTGCCAGTGGTCCGCAGGTGGAAAGTCAGCTGCGGGCACGGGGTTATACGCTGGGGCATTTTCCGCAGTCGTGGGAGCTGTCGACGTTGGGCGGTTGGGTTGCCAGCCGTTCCAGCGGCCAGCAATCGCTGCGTTATGGGCGGATCGAGCAATTGTTCGCCGGGGGCACGCTGGAAACGTTCGCCGGCCCTCTGCAAATACCCACGTTCCCGGCCTCGGCTGCCGGCCCCGATCTGCGTGAAGTGGTGCTGGGCTGTGAGGGCCGTTTCGGGATCATTTCCGAGGTCAAGGTGCGGGTCAGCGCACTGCCCGCCGATGAACGTTTCTACGGTGTATTTCTGCCCAGTTGGACCAAAGCGCTGCAAGCCATCCGCCAATTGGCTCAGGCGCGCGTGCCGCTGTCGATGTTGCGCCTGTCCAACGCGGTGGAGACCGAAACGCAACTGGCGTTGGCCGGTCACCCGCAGCAGATCGCCTGGCTGGAAAAGTACCTGAGCATGCGCGGCGCAGGCGCGGGCAAGTGCCTGCTAACCTTCGGCGTGACCGGCAATCGTCGGCAAAATGCGCTGTCGCTGAGGCAAGCGCGGCAGCATCTCAAAGCCTTCGGTGGTGTATTCACCGGCACCTTGCTCGGCAAGAAATGGGCACAGAATCGCTTCCGTTTCCCCTACCTGCGCGAGAACCTATGGAACGCCGGTTACGTGGTCGACACCCTCGAAACCGCCACCGACTGGAGCAATGTCGACAACCTGCTCAACCTCATCGAAAACAGCCTGCGCGATGCCTTGGCCGCTGAAGGCGAGCGGGTGCATGTGTTCACTCACCTGTCCCACGTTTACGGTGAAGGGTCGAGCATTTACACCACCTACGTGTTTCGCCCGGCGGCGGATTACCCCGCGACGCTGGCGCGCTGGCAGGCGCTCAAGCACGCGGCCAGCCAGACCATCGTCGACAACCACGGCACCATCAGTCACCAGCACGGCGTGGGCAAGGATCACGCGCCGTACCTGCTGCGCGAGAAAGGCGCGCTGGCGATGGACACCTTGCAGGCGCTGAGCCGGCACTTCGATCCGGCCGGGCGCCTCAACCCCGGCACGCTGTTGCCGGAGTGACGGCCATGACTGCGCACTGGAACGCCGCGTGGCGCCAGCAGGTTTTGCCGACGCTGGCCGATCAGACCTGGGATCTGATCGTCATCGGCGGCGGTATCAGTGGCGCCGGAATCCTGCGTGAAGCCGCGCGCCGTGGCTGGCGCTGCCTGCTGCTGGAGCAGCGCGATTTTGCCTGGGGCACGTCCAGCCGATCTTCAAAAATGGTCCATGGCGGTTTGCGCTACATCGCCAAGGGTCAATGGCGATTGACCCGCGACTCGGTACGCGAGCGTCAGCGCCTGCTTGACGAGGCGCCGGGGCTGGTCGAGCCGATGAGTTTCATGATGCCGCACTATCGCGGCGGCTTTCCCGGGCCACGGGTATTGGGTGGTTTGCTTTCGGTGTACGACGCTCTGGCCGGGCGGCGCAGCCACCGTTTTCATGACGCGCAGCAACTGCGATATCTGGCGCCGGGGGTAAAGGAAACCGAACTGCTCGGCGGCACCTGTTTTGTCGATGCGCTGACCGATGATGCGCGGCTGGTGATGCGTGTATTGAGCGAGGCGCGGGCCGACGGCGCGGTGGTGCTAAACGGCGTGCGCGTTGAGCATCTGCTGCGTGAGGACGGGCGCGTGCGCGAGGTTCAGGTTGAGGACTGCGAGGCTGGCGCGTCCCTGCAATTGCGCTGCGGCGTGCTGGCCGTGGCAACCGGCGCCTGGGCTGAACGCCTACGACCAGCCGAGGCACCACGGCAGTTGCGCCCGTTGCGCGGCAGTCATTTGTTGTTGCCGGGCTGGCGACTGCCGGTGGCGCAGGCGTTCACCTTTTTGCATGAGCGTGATCGGCGACCGGTGTTTGTTTTTCCGTGGGAAGGCGCGACAGTGGTCGGCACCACGGATCTGGATCATCACGAAAATCTGGATCAAAGCGCGAGCATCAGCGCTGAAGAACTCGACTATTTGTTGGCGGCTTGCACGCAACAGTTCCCCGGCGCCGAAGTGGTTGCCGCCGATGTGCTATCGACCTGGTCGGGCGTGCGTCCGGTGGTCGGTGGCGCGGGGGCGAATCAAGACAAACCCTCGAATGAAACCCGTGAGCACGTGCTGTGGCAAGAGCCGGGTTGCGTGACCCTGGCCGGCGGCAAACTGACGACGTTTCGCCCGCAAGCCATCGAAGTACTCAAGGCTTGCGCGGCGATGCTTGATCGGCCGTTTGATGATGACGCCGCGCCGGTGTTCGCCGCCGTGCCGCCGCTGGCGATCGCGGGACTTGGCGCGCAGCAGTGGCGACGTCTGGCTGGCCGGCATGGCCGGGACCTGCCAAGGCTGGCGCAACTGCTCACGGAACTGGGCCACGACACGGTCGGCAACACCGACACCTTGTGGGCTGAACTGGCCTTTGCCTGCGAAGCAGAAATGGTCCTGCACCTTGATGACCTGCTGCTGCGCCGCACCCGACTGGGCCTGTTGCTGCCACGCGGTGGCGAAGATTATTTCGCCGCCATCCGCCAGCTCTGTCAGCCGCGACTGGGTTGGAGCGACGAATACTGGCAGCATGAATTACAGCGTTATCAGGCGTTGTGGCAACGCCATCACGGTTTGCCGGATGCCACGCCTTGATGCCCCTTGAAGAGAGCTCCATGGATAACCACCCGAACAAGCGCTACCTGCTGGCTATCGACAACGGCACCCAAAGCGTGCGCGCGCTGCTCTTCGATTTGCAGGGTAATTTGCTCGGTAAAGGCAAAGTCGAGCTGCAGGCCTATTACTCGGCGCAACCGGGGTGGGCCGAGCAAGACCCGGAATATTACTGGGCGAAACTCGGCGAGGCCTGCCAGCAAGTCTGGCAACAAACCGGCATTGATCGCTCAGAGATTGCCGGCGTTTCCCTGACCACACAGCGCGGCACGGTGATCAATGTCGATGCCGAAGGCAAACCGTTGCGCCCGGCGATTCTGTGGCTCGATCAACGCCAGAGTGAGGTCGAAGGCGGGATAAAAGGGCCGTGGGGCTGGTTGTTCAAACTGGTCGGCGCGCAGGCCACCGTGGACCATTTTCGCGCCCAGGCCGAGGCCAACTGGATCGCCAAGCATCAACCTGACGTGTGGGCGGCGACCGACAAGTTTTTGCTGCTTTCGGGGTTTCTCACCCATCGCCTGTGCGGGCGCTTTGTCGATTCGGTGGGGTGTTGCGTCGGCTACTTGCCGTTCGACTTCAAACGCCTGAAGTGGGCCGCGCCGAGTGACTGGAAATGGCAGGCCCTGGCCGTGCGCCCCGAGCAACTGCCGACCCTGTACAAACCCGGTGAAACCCTCGGCTACATCACCGCGCAAGCCAGCCGCCACACCGGAATTCCCGAAGGGCTGCCGCTGATTGCTGCGGGGGCCGACAAGGCTTGCGAGGTGGTCGGTTCCGGCGTGGTCGATGCGAGCACGGTGTGCCTGTCCTACGGCACCACGGCGACGATCACCAGCACCCGCTCGCGCTATCTGGAAATCGTCCCGCTGATCCCGCCTTATCCGTCGGCGGTGCCGGATCAATTCAACTGCGAGGTGATGATTTATCGCGGCTACTGGATGGTCAGCTGGTTCAAGAACGAGTTCGGTTTGCGCGAGATGCAGCAAGCCAAGGAGCAGGGCATCGAGCCCGAGCAATTGTTCGATGCATTGGTGGATGCGGTGCCACCGGGATCGATGGGGTTGATGCTGCAACCCTACTGGTCGCCAGGCATTCGCGAGCCGGGCGTGGAGGCGAAAGGCGCGATGATCGGCTTCGGCGATGTGCACACCCGCGCGCATATATACCGGGCGATTCTGGAAGGGTTGGCGTATGCCTTGCGCCAGGGCCTGGAGAACATCGAGCGGCGTTCGAAGGTTTCGGTCAAACGGCTGCGTGTTGCTGGCGGCGGTTCGCAAAGTGATGCGGCGATGCAGCTGACGGCGAACATTTTTGGCCTGCCCGCCGAGCGTCCGCACGTGTACGAAGCGTCCGGCCTGGGCGCGGCGATTTGCTGCGCGGTGGGGTTGGGACTGCATGCGGATTTCCCTACCGCAATCGCGGCGATGACCCGGGTGGGCGCGGTATTCATGCCGCAACCCGAGGCGCAAAAAATCTACGAGCAACTGTACAAAGAGGTCTACCTGCGCATGTATCGCCAGCTCAAGCCGCTGTACCAAAGCATCCGGAAAATCACCGGCTACCCCGCCTGACAGAACACCGCAAACCCCCTGTAGGAGCTGCCGAAGGCTGCGATCTTTTGATGTTGATCTAAAAAACAAGATCAAAAGATCGCAGCCTGCGGCAGCTCCTACAGGGGAGTGGGGCAAATCGCGGGGATTCTCATATGGCGCTATCGGAGACCTTTTCTGGTGAGATTGGACAGTGTCAGCGGCGGGGTCGGTTGTTAGGCTCATCCCCCACGGCATCTCCAATAAGAATCACAAGCAATGAAGCTGACATTCCTCCTGTTGCTGCTTTTTGCAACGGCCCCGAGCGCTTGGGGCTGGTCGAACCATACGGTGGGCAGCTACCTGGCGTTGCAGGATTTGCCAGCGCTGCGTGACACTTCAGACATTGAAGTCGAGCCGCTGGAGCAGTTTCTTGCGCAGCAATATCCGGCCGTGGTTGCGCTGCTCGAGCAACAGGAAAGTTTCGCTCGCGAGCACTTCGCCCAGTACCCTCCGCGCCCCGACAATCTGCAATTGCCCGCCGTGCCGGGGGACAATCTGCGCCACGATTTCTTCACCGCGCTGCGCATCAATCCACAGATCCATCTGGCGATGGTGATCCAGCCTTTGCCGGGCAAGGATCTGCCCGAACGCGAGCACCTCAGCGCTGAGCAAGTCATGGTCGAGCAGACCCTCTCGCCATGGAATCGGCAGCGCTTCATCGTTGTCGCTGAAGGCGAAAAAGTCGCGCCCCTTGCGGTGCTGGCCAGCGCTGCCGACGAGCCGGATTACGGTCACGACATCAATCTGTTCAGCGACAACCCGGGCGAAGTCGGCGCGGTATACGGCTTCGGCCCGCAGCCTTTTGGCGATGCGCGGTTTCAGTACAGTTCCCAGGCTCCTTTCCACATGGGCTTCTTCCACGAGAGCCCGGTGGTGTATGCCGCTGCCGGTTTTCTCGAGCGCAGTTGGCCGCACTGGCGCGCGTATCAATACATGGGCCTGGCGCGACTGGCGTTTGCCAGCGGCCATCCCTATTGGGGCTATCGCTTTCTCGGCTGGGGCCTGCACCACGTCCAGGACCTGACCCAGCCGTATCACGCCAAGCCGTTGCCCGGCGTCGATCTTGCCAATCTTCTGCTGCTGGAAGGTAAGGCGCTGGCCGGTTTTGCGGGCGACAAACAAGCGTCAATCGAGCGTGTTGCGACGCGGCATATGGAGGTCGAGAAATACCAATCGACCTGGCTGCGACGCTTGCTGCGCGCCGGGCAAGCGCATCCGATGCTCGACGCTTACACCGATTTTTCCCAGGACAAACAGTATCCGCCGTACTCCGTGGACTACCTGCGTGAGGTGGTCAGCGCTGAGTCTGTTGATGACTCCGCCGCGTTCGATGAAGCCATCGGCCAGTGGCTGGAGACGGCGCCGGTCACCAATGATTTCAGCAGCGGCAATCAGTTGCGTCGCGAAGATTTCGACCATCCGGCACTCAATCAACAGCTGTTCAGACTGCTCGGCCATTTTGGCGCGCACAGCCGGATTTATGTCAGTGCGGGACTAGCGCCCTAGCCATCGCGGCAGGACAAAAAACAATAAAAACAGGGAAGGAGGAATAGATGATCAGTACTCGATTGCGCCTGTCCGGCGCGGCGCTACCCGGTGTCGGCCTGGCAGGGCTGCTGCAACTCTGCGCGGTCGACGGGGTGCAGGCCGCCGAGTTCAGCGTGCTGGATAAACAGGTTACTGGCTCGTTTGACACGACCTTGTCCTATGGTCGCTTGTGGCGGGTGCAGGGCCGCGACAAAACCAACGATGACGTCAACACCAACGACGGTAATCGCAACTTCGACACCGGGCTGGTTTCCGAGGTGTACAAGATCACCTCAGAGCTTGAGGCCAACTATCAGAACTACGGCTTGTTCGTTCGCGGTACCGCGTTCTACGACACCCAACTGATGGACAAGCGCAACGATTACTACCGCAACAACAACCCGTCGCAACCGAGTCAGAGCTACCCGCAGGACGACCGCTTCACCAGTCAGACCCGCGACATCGCCGGCAGCCGTATCGAGATGCTCGACGCTTACGTCCACGGCAGTTGGGACGTCGCGCAGATGCCGGTGACGGCGCGCGTCGGCCGTCAGGTGTTCAACTGGGGCGAGGGGATTTTCTATCGCGGCGGCATCAACACCACCAATCCGGTGGACGCGGCCAAGTACCGTTTGCCCGGCGCCGAGGTCAAGGAAGTGCTGGTGCCGGTGGAGGCGCTGAGCTTCAACATCGGCCTGACTGACAGCCTGACCCTGGAAAGTTTCTACCAGACCAACTGGAAGGAAACCCGCATCGATCCGGTCGGCACGTTCTACTCGCAAACCGATCTGTTCGCCGACGGTGGCAACACCGGCTACAACGATTTCAGCGGTACCGCTCTCGACACGCCCGTGCCAGGATTTGGCAACGTCATCGGTCTGTACAGCGCATTGGGCAACAACCCGTTGCTCGGCCCGGTCCTGCAATCCACCGGGTTGTACGCCAACGGCGTGACCCCGGCGTACGGCAACACGCTCAAAGTGGCGTCCGTCGGCAAGGACTACAACGCGCGCAACGACGGCCAGTTTGGTTTTGCCTTTCGCTACATCGCCGAACAGCTCAACAGCACCGAGTTTGGCCTGTACCTGGTCAACTACCACGCCAAGGAGCCGACCATTGCGGCGGATCTGGGTGGGTATAACGGCATCGACATGAACGCCCTGACCAACCTCCTCGCCGGTGTCGCCGGGAGTCAGGCCGGGGCACTCGCCGATGGTCTGGCCACGGCGGATGTGATGGGCAACATCCAGGCGCATCGGCGCTATGCCGAAGACATCCGCATGTACGGTTTCAGCTTCAACACCACGTTGGGCGAGGCCTCGGTGTTCGGTGAAGTGGCTTATCGACCGAACCTGCCCATCGGCGTTGCGGCCACCAACGACCTGATCGGCGATCTGGCCAACGGTGCGGCTGCGGCGGTAACGGGCCAGTCAATCAATGTCGGCGGGCAAATGGTCACCCTCGACAGCCAGATCAACAACGCCGAGCGCGTTGAAGCGTTCAACACCTCGCTGGGCACCATCTACAACTTCGGTCCGACCGGGTCGTTCGACTCGCTGTTCGGCATCTTCGAACTGGCCTCCGAACACCTGCGCGGCAGCAACCTGCAATACACCGCTTTCGACGGCAGCAATCGTTACTACGCCGGCACCGGTAACTATTCCTATGTGTCCGGCGGTGAGCGTGACGATCAGGTCAACCGCGATTCCTACAGCTACACGGCGATGCTCAACGGCACGTGGAACGACGTGTATGCCGGGGTCAACGTTTCGCCGTACGTCGTCTACAAGGATGATTTCAAGGGCAACAGCTATCAGGCCGGCAACACCATCGAAGGTCGCAAGGCCTACACGCTGGGGATCAAGGCCAACTACCAGAACAAGCTCGAGGCCGAGTTGCAGTACACCGAGTTCTACGGCGGCGGGCAGAACAACGGCATTCGCGATCGCGACAACGTCGGATTCAACCTCAAGTATTTCCTTTGATTGCCCAGAACAAATCTTGCGGCACCCCGGCCCCCTGTGGGAGCGGGCTTGCCCGCGATGACGGCAGCACATTCGACATCAATGGTGGCTGATCCACCGTAATCGCTGGCAAGCCAGCTCCCACAGGTTTCTGCATTCTGGAGAAGATCATGTTTCACATTTCAAGGCTGACAAAAACATCACTAGCGTTGTTGCTAAGTTTGGCCGCCGGCACTGCACTGGCCGCCATCACCCCCCAGCAAGCCGAGCAGTTAAAAACTAACCTGACCCCCATGGGCGCCGAGCGTGCCGGCAACGCCGCCGGCACCATCCCCGCCTGGACCGGCGGCATCACTCAGGCCCCGGCAGGCTACAAACCGGGCCAGCATCACCCGGATCCGTTTGCGGCGGACAAACCGCTGTTCACCATCACCAAAGCCAATCTCGACCAGTACAAACCCCATCTCAGCCCGGGCCAGATTGCACTGTTCAACAGCTACCCCGACACCTTCCAGATGCCGGTCTATCCTTCGCGTCGATCAGGTTCTGCACCGCAATGGCTGTACGACAACACCCTGAAAAATGCGACCTCGGCCAAGCTGCTCGAAGGTGGCAGCGGGTTCTCCGATGCCTATGGCGGCGTGCCGTTTCCGGTGCCCAAGGATGGCGTCGAAGTGCTGTGGAATCACATCACCCGTTACCGCGGCATCTACGTTGTTCGCCGTGCCTCCGAGGCGCCGGTCCAGCGCAACGGCAGCTTCGCGCTGGTGACCTCGCAGCAGGAAGCGCTGTTCAACTATTACCGTCCGGGCGGACAGTTCGCCGACCTGAAAAACATCCTCTTCTACTACGTGGCATTTGTGAAAAGTCCGGCACGGCTGGCGGGCGGTGCAGCGCTGGTGCACGAAACCCTCGACCAGCTCAAGGATGCGCGCCAGGCCTGGATCTACGACGCCGGCCAACGCCGCGTGCGCCGCGCGCCGAACCTTGCGTACGACACGCCAATCGCCTCGTCCGATGGCCTGCGCACTGCCGACGACACCGACCTGTTCAACGGCTCGCCGGATCGCTACGACTGGAAGCTCAAGGGCAAGCAGGAAATCTACATCCCCTACAACAACTACAAAGTCGCCAGCCCCGACGTGAAGTACGCGCAACTGCTTACCCCCGGTCACCTCAACCCGCAATTCACCCGCTATGAGCTGCACCGCGTGTGGGTGGTGGAAGGCAACCTCAAACCCGGTTCGCGACACATCTATTCCAAGCGCGTGCTGTTTCTGGATGAGGACAGCTGGGGGGCTGCGCTGGTCGATCAATACGACGGGCGAGGGGAGTTGTGGCGCGTGTCGATGGCCTACCTGAAAAACTTCTACGACCTGCCAACCACCTGGAGTGCGCTCGACGTTTTCCACGACTTGCAGGCGCGCCGTTACTACGTGCAGAACCTCGACAACGAAGAATCGGAAACCGTCGACTTCGCCCAACCTGTGCCTGAGGACGCGTACTTCATGCCGTCGGCATTGCGCCAACGCGGCACCCGATAAAGCGCCACACAACATCCCCTGTAGGAGCTGCCGAAGGCTGCGATCTTTTGATCCTGGTTTTAAAAACAAGATCAAAAGATCGCAGCCTGCGGCAGCTCCTACATAAGGCGGGGAAATTCTGAGGTGTCTGTTCTAACGCAATCGCGGGCAAGCCCGCTCCCACACGTTCTGAGTCGAACACAACATTTGTGAACGACTCAGAACCCTGTGGGAGCGGGCTTGCCCGCGATTGGTTTATTGCTTCAGCGCGAATCAACTTCAAACGCGGAAGTGGCTCACCATCTGCTGCAATTGACCACCCAGGCGCGCCAGTTCAACGCTGGACTTGGCGGTTTCATCGCTGGCGGCGGCAGTCTGCTCAGACACGTCGCGCACGTTGATGATGCTGCGGCTGATCTCTTCGGCCACGGCGCTTTGCTGTTCGGCAGCGGCGGCGATCTGCTGGTTCATCGACTGGATGTTCGACACCGTGCGGGTGATGTTTTCCAGCGATGCACCGGCCTTGCGGGTCAGGGCGACGCTGCTGTCAGTCAGGGCGCGGCTGTTGTTCATCACTGCCGAGACTTGCTGCGTACCGTTCTGTAAACCGGCGACCAGGCCTTCGATTTCTTCGGTGGATTTCTGCGTGCGCTGAGCCAGGCCACGGACTTCGTCGGCGACCACGGCGAAACCACGACCGGCTTCACCGGCACGTGCCGCTTCAATCGCGGCGTTGAGCGCCAGCAGATTGGTCTGTTCGGCGACGGCTTTGATCACGTCCATGACGCTGCCGATCTTGTCGCTTTCCTGTTGCAGCACGCTCATGGCTTCGGTGGAACGCACCACTTCGCTGGCCAGACGCTCAATCTGCGTGATGGCCTCGTTCACGACCTTGTCGCCTTCACGGGCTTCGCCGTCAGCCGCAGCGGCTGCTTGCGAAGCCTCTTCGGCGTTGCGCGCGACTTCCTGCACGGTGGCAGTCATTTCGTGCATGGCGGTGGCGACTTGATCGGTTTCGATCTTCTGGCTGTTCACACCGGCGCTGGTCTGCTCGGTAACGGCCGACAGTTCTTCAGCGGCGCTGGCGATTTGAGTAACGCCGTCGCGGATGCCGCTGATCAAGTCGCGCAGGGTGACGCCCATGCGTGCGATGCCTTGTTGCAGCACACCGAGTTCGTCGCGGCGGGTGACGGTAACGTTCTGGGTCAGGTCGCCGCTGGCGATGCGTTCGACCACGGCCAGGGTTTCTCGCAGGGGGCGGGTGATCTGACGTGTGATGATGACGGCAGCAATCACGCCGACCAGCAGGGCCAGCAGGGTGCTGATCAACTGGAAGGTACGCGCCTGAGCGCTTTCGATGTCGCGACGATCGAGCTGAATCTGATACAGCTGCTCGCTCAGGGTCACGATGGTGGCGCCCTGATCGGTCATTTCCCTACGCGCCTGCACGGCTTCGCTGTTGGCGTTTTTATAAGCCATCAACGCGCTGCGATAATTGGTCAACGCCGTTTCCAGCTGACGCAGGGCATCTTGCTGAGTATCAGCGAAATGCACGTTCAGCTGTTTGAGACTGGCGATCGCCACGTCGATCTGGCCGATGGCTTTGTGCTCGGTTTCGGCGTTGGTGGTGGCGGTGTAACCGCGCACTTCGTAACGGGCGAGGATGAACGCTTCCTTTGCGGCACTGATGGCCTGGAACTGCTCGAACCGCTGCTCGCTCATGTCCATTTGCTGAACGCGCTTGCTGATCGATTCGATCAGGTTGTATGCGGTATCGGCGTTGACGCCCATGGTGTCGCGCGCAGTGTTGCCGGTGCGATACGCGTTACGCATTTTGTTCAGGGACGTCTGGTACTCGGCAATTGTCGCCGCCTGCTCCTTGAGCAGTTTGACGTTTTCCGGGCTCTTGAAGCTGCTGATGAGCTTCTGCTGTTGAGCGGCGAAACCGTCGAGGGTGGTCTGCACATTCTGCGCGGCTGTTTCGTCGCCGTTGGTCAGCATGTATTGCAGGCGCACCACGCGCAGTTTGGTCAGGCCGGAGTTGAGCTGGGTGATGTCGCTCATCCAGTTACTACGGTCAATCAGGCCGCCCAGGCTGGTCCAGCCGGTCAGTGCCAGAACGCAGGTCAATGCCAGGACAAGGCCGAAGCCCAGGCCCAGTTTCATGTTCACGCTGATGTTGCCGAACCAGCTATTCATCACAATATCCTCCAGAAACTTGTGTTTCTTGATCGTCGGTAAGCTGGAAGATTGTTGTTTTTTGAGCCAGCAAGGGTGTTAGCAGGTCTGTATCGGCAGCAAACGCGAGAGCTGAAAGGTTTTTGTCGGACAGAATTTGTAACAAGCCATCCCAAGACTTTTTTCACATGGGTTTCACTGGCTGCCCACGTCAGCGTCTGTAGCTTTGCCGCATCAAATGACAAGTGATGCATGCTGGCGAGGCGGCTTTTGTGGAATTGAGACTGAATCTGTTTGGCGTCAATCGCACGATCGATCTGAGTGGTCTGGCGCGTTTTCGAAACACCTGGGTGGTGTTGGCGGCATCGCTGCTGGTGATTCCGTTGACCCTGTGGCTGCTCGCACCGGCGGCAGTGCCGGACCTTGCCCACGGCAATGTCGCCGGCGCGCGGGCGTTGGCGCAGGGATGGGCCAAGGGCGACATGATCGTGCTGGTGCGCCACGTTGAGCGCTGCGATCACTCCAGGGCGCCGTGTTTGAGCGGCCATGATGGCATCACCGATCGGTCTCGCAGTGCAGCCGTTAGCGTCGGCGCGCAGTTCGAGCAACTGGGTCTGACTAACGTCGATATCTATAACAGCCCGACAATGCGTACCGTGCAGACCGCCGGTTACATGTTCAACCATGCCGCCACTGGCGACGACTGGCTGATCAACTGCAAGGGCCGCATGTTGCGCGATGCGCTTGCCCACAAAATCGCCGGTCGCAACCTGATTCTGGTGACGCACAGCGAATGCATGGAACAACTGGAAAAAGATCTGAAAGTAGCGGGCTCCGACCTCGGTTACGGCGCTTCGTTGTTTGTTTCCGCTGCCAACCCGGCGGTTCCACAGATGCTCGGCTTTATTGAGGCCTCCGACTGGCGCACGGTGACCACGCAATGAATTCTCGTTTTTACGCGTACAACTTCGGCATCCCGCTGGCCTGCGCGGCGCTGGTGTTTTTACTGTTCGACATGACCCGCATCGACATTGCCTTCAGCAACCTTTTGTTCGATCCGCTGACCCAGACCTTTCCGCTCGACAAGATTCACCTGTTCGAAAAGATCACTCACAAATGGGCGCGGATCATTCCGAACTGGACCGCCGAAATTGCCCTGATCGGCGCCATGCTGTCGGTGGTCTGGCCGCTGGTCAATCCGCAGAAGCATCCGCGACTTGGCGCATTTCTTGAGCGCAGCAAAGTCGCTGCCGTGCTGCGATTTACCACTGATCACCGTAGGGATTTTCTGTTTGTGGTGGTCGCGTTTGCGGTCTGCACGGGCGTGATCCATTTCCTCAAATCCCACACCAGCGTTTACTGCCCGATCGAGACAACGCTGTACGGCGGCAAAATGGCTCATATCGAGTGGTACAGCAATTTCCAGCTGTTCCATGAAGCCGGAAGTGGCCGCTGCTGGCCGGGCGGGCATGCCTCCGGCGGCTTCACCATGCTGGCGCTGTACTTTGTGGGCCGCCGGTATCGGTGGCGCTTTTCCAGTGCCTTGTTGTGGGGCTCGTTGTTGCTGGGTTTCATCTACGGCACGACGCGAGTTCTGCAGGGCTGGCACTACATGTCCCACACGTTCTGGGCCGCAATCTTTGTCTGGTTGGCGTGTTTGCTGACGGCGCTGGCATTTTATGGGCGGGCGCGGTTGGAGAGACCGGTGTTGCAGAAACATGAACAATGTTTGCCCGCCCAAACCTCGTCAGGGCTGGAAATGCCGTTCAATTGAGCCGCGACTGAATCAGCATGCCGCCCGACCATAAATCGCCAATGCTGAACAAATTGTGAATCTCACGCCAGACGCCGTGACCAGCGCTGATCCGGAGCTTCAAAGCCCGGATTGATCAACGCAGTCAGCACGTGATCCTGCCAACGTCCGGCAATGTTCAGATACGCCTTGGCGTAGCCTTCCTGCTCGAAGCCCAGCCGCTCCAACAACCGTGCACTGCGCTCGTTGCCGGGAATGTAATTGGCCATGATCCGGTGCAGGTTCTGTGTCTCGAACATGTAGCCGATGCTGGTTTCCAGCGCTTCTTGCATCAGGCCCTGACCTTGCTGAGCCTGATCGATGTGGTACCCCAGATAACACGCCTGAAACGCTCCGCGAATGATGCCGCTGAAATTGCAGGCGCCGATCATTTGCTGGCCGTCCACGCTCAGCAGCGCGAAATGCATGGCCAACCCGGCGTCAAAGGCGCTGGCCTGGATTTCGAGACGGCGGCGAATCTGTGCGGTGGAAAAATAGTCAGTCGTACGGATTGGCGACCACGGCGCCAAGTGACGCTGGTTGCGTTGATAGAAATCGCTTTCCAGTTCTGCCTGATCCGGGGCAAGGATGGCGAGCGTCAGGCGTTGGCAGGGCAAGGTGAGCAACGGCATCGGGCGCTCCGGGCAGGGGTTGTCGAAGGACAGAATTGCCCGGTGCGGGGGAAAACACAAACGGGTTGTGATTTGTTGAAGCCTGTTTCGCTTCGAAGCCAAACAACAGGCAAAAAAAAGCCCGCGGGAGAGCCGCGGGCGAACCGTAGTTTCTTGAATGAGCAAGCGGACTTTACAACGTTGGCTGGGCCGCAGCAGTGAAGAAAAATTCATCTCGATAAACTGCTCCGACCCGGTCTGATCAGCGGTCGTTCCGCGCCCACTTCAGCCATCAATGGCGCACTTCAGGGGGCGGCGCAGCAGGCGACCCCTGTTGCACTACTTGATCCCGTGCCCGGCAAACCACAATCTCGGCCAATGCACTCAACTGCTTGATTGCCACCGCAACATGGCGCTGGGTGCCGTCGCACTCATCCGCAAAGTTTGCGCTGATGAGCGCGAGGGATTCGAGAAGGTCAGTGGCATGTGTGAGCAGGGTCATCGTGTCGACATCTTCGCGCACGCTGAACATTTGCTTGAGCGGCACCGTACGGCGGGGTTTGCGTTGGTTTGAACCGGTGACGCTGGCGTGGGTTTTCTGACCGGGCGTTTGCGCGTCGGCCGGGACCGGACCGACAAGCGTGAGTCGGGTGATTTTTTTCATGACGTAGCTCCGTGGAGTGGACGATCTCTGCGGATGCGGCCTGGCAAACCGCCCGCTGGATGGCAGCGAAGCGTGGAGGGTAGCGCCGTGGCAATTGGTGCACCAGTTCATGAAAGTCGACGCGTGTTGAAGGAAATTTCCTAGGACGTGAAATGTAGGAAAAGAGGGCCGTGAAGAGTAATTGCCAGGGTCGTGAATAAGCTGAAATCTTCTTTGATAATATTTTGCAAAGAACTGATGGCGCGATGCTTTGCGTGCAGTCATCATCTGCGGCGATCGTCAGGGCGGACCTCTCTGGCGTGCTGCTCAGATCTCCCTCTGATATCTATCAGGCGTCGCAACACCCGGAAGATTTTTCTACAAGGAGTAGAAAGCATGTTGAATCAGGTTATTCCCTTGGTCTTGGCTACGGCAGTCTGTAGCGCCGAGGCGCAAGTTCAGATTCAGGTAATGCCGGTCCCTGATGACTTGAAGAATCTGAAGCCTGTCGCGATTGCGCAGAGCGACCTCGAAGAGCGTAAGCGGCTTGACCGCATCGACTCGATAATTGAGCGCTTCAGTCTGAAAAAAAACGAAAAGTTCATCTATACGGGTAAGCGCTCTTCGAGTCCTCTTTTGGGGCCTTTGGATGTCGTCTACAAGGTTTATCCGCAAGAGGATGAATTGAAAGTGGTAAGGCTCAACATGCGATTGGGTGATGCCCGTCTTTATGCCGTTGATCCCGAAGATATCCAACCCTACTCAAGCTTCTCATCTGGCCCTCTCGACGCCCGGGTTGCCAGCCATATCCTCAATCCTGGCGCGTCGGCGACCCGGTCCAAAGCCTATTTCAAAGATTGGTACGACACCTATCAGTCGTCGAGAGTCAAATTCGCTCGAAAAATAGTGGCGAGCGATGCCTGTGAAACGGTAACGAGTGTCGACTTCTACAGTTTCAATCTAGATGTATTCACGGCGTTCTGTGGCAACGGTATGACGCTCAGCCAAACGCCGACCGAAATAGAGAAAGGGTTGCCGATAGACCCCGCCATAAAGACATGGCAGGTGAAACGGCCTCGGTAAATCAGGCGTTGTGATTCAAGTGCCATGCGTATGCCGAACTGTGCACCTTCCAATGCCTTTGGATTGCGTCCATAAGAAACGTGTCAGAGAGAAAAGATGAACCGTTCACTAACAAACCGGCACTGGCATTTTCTTGCCGCGCTCCTGTTGGTATCCAACATGGCCGCTTGGTTTACGCCCAACGTAAATGCGCAGACGCAAATGCCGGACGCGGCCGGACTGATGCGCGAGGCGCAACGCCTGAACCGCGAAGGCTCGTTGGCACAGGCCTCGGACGCTGCCCGAGCGGCCATGTTGGCCGGTCGCAAAAGGGGTGGGCTCGACTTTACAGAACTTGACGCTGGAGCCTTGCTGATTGATCTGCTGTACAAGCAGGCCCGATACGACGAGGCCCGCAGCGCCGCAGAAGAGCAGATTGCGCACTGGGAGCAACAAGCTGCCGATAGCGGGAGGTCCAGCAGGCGCGACAGTCGAGTCACGCACAGGCTGGGTCAGGCCATCGAAGCGAGCATGATGGCGGGTGAAAGAACCGAGGTCGCACGCCTGCAAGGGAAGCTGTTCGCGGTCGTCAGTCCCGATCCCGGTCTATGGCGCATGTTGCCGGATGAACCGCGCTTGCGCTACGACCTCGCTGACTTCTCGATGCCCCTCATGCTGGGGCAGTGGAAATTGACCAAATTCGAGCCAGCACAAAAACGCGATTCCAACACTATTGTTCTCTATACACAGGAGTTGCCGGGCGGCCGCCTGAGTGCCGAGATTGCCCTGTCTTATGACGAAGCTCAACGCAAGCAGAGCGCAGCCGAGCGGCAAGAGTCGGCGGATGCCTATCTTAAGCGGCACAAGCCAAGCGCACTCGAAACGGCAATGCCCGATCTCTCGTTCGACGGTCTGACTTCTTTTAAGCGGGGAGAGCAGTCGGTATGTGAAGGCGAGGAATGCCTCAATGTTCATTGGCTGGCGTTTCGTGGTGACTGGCGCATGGACATCGATGTCACCTTTGGATTACACGACGAGGCCAAAGCCACTGAGCAAATGCATCAATTGTTTGCCGCGTTGAAATGGCAAAGTGCGCCGCCGCTGTTTCGTGAGCGACCGCTGGCCGAGCAGATTCGGAATATCGAGGTGGCCGCGTCACTTGCGAATGGCGTAGCCAAGGCTGCTGAACTGGCGGAGCAGGCATTGCCCGATGCGCATTTCCCGGAAGAGATTGCGCAGATGCAGACTTACATAGGCGTGGATCAATATCGGCGCGCAAACTTCGACGCCGCCCGCCGAGCGCTGGGTCTGGCCGTGCCTGCCTGGGAGAATTCCTTCATCAATGATGTTCTTTATCGCAATGCGCTGGATTACGCCGCCGACATCGCCTATCGCCAAGGACGAAGCCAAGACGCCGTGGCACTGAATCGCAAACTGATTGAATGGCAGGAAAGTGATGCAACGTTGGGCTGGTCAGTGCCGAAGGATGAAAACGCCTTGGTCAACAACCGCCAAGGCGTGCATTTGCCCTTGCGCGTGGGTGACTACCGTCTACGTCCGGACACACACGGGCGGTTCTACTACGAAAACCTGCAGAGCGGGGCACAAATCGGCCTGACAGTAGGCATGCCACAATCCTCCGAGCAGGAGCTGGAACTGACGCTTCGTTCCTTCATGTCGAAAACTCTGGGGCTGCAAGCCGCAGGTATACGTAAGGCTAAGTTCTCACCCCGGTCGGCTGTGCATGAAGGCGTCTCGGTAATCGGCCAGAAGTGGGAGTTCGAGGTGGCACCGCTGCCGGAAGAACAAGATCATTCCAGCAAAAAACCTGTCTCGGGTGCCGTGCGTAAAACACCGACGAAAATGACGTTCTGGATCGTCGATCGCAAAGAACAAAGGTCGATGCTGCGGGCTCCTGTCACGGACAATAGTCGGTCCAGTGCTGAAGCGGATCAAGTTGCACAGGCGGTGTCGTGGTAGAAGTGGTTTCGGCTCAAGGCACGTGATCGGCAGCGAAATCAGCCTCCGTACGTGCCTGCAACCGGCCCTTGCGACACGCTATCTGAAAGCGTTCGAAGTCGCTTTCGTTCTGCGCGGTGTAACTTTTCGCGTATTTCAGCAAGGCATCTGCCAGCGCATCGCCCTTGCCGATATAGCCGCTGATCTGCGCGGCGAGCCCGGACGCTTTGGCATGCGCGCGGGCCAGGGCGCGTCCGCAAACCCGGCCATAAGCAGCAAAAGTCTCGGCGTCGAAGGTTTCCAGTTCGGCGGAAATCTTCATGTCGCGCAATTGCCGCACAGAGAAGTGCCGACCATTGGGCCCGGTGGTCCAGCCCAGAAACAGATCGCTGGCCGCTTGCATCAAGCGTTGACCTTCAACCACGCGCTGACCTTCGTGGCGCACCCGCGATTTGCTTTTGACGTAGTCAGCGAGCACTGAGCGCCGCGCCTCCTTGAATTGCAGGAACAGCGGGAATTGCTGATCGTCGGTCAACAGCACCACCAGACACCGCATGCCGACACTGCCCACGCCGACCACTTTGAATGCCAGATCCTGCACATGAAAACGCGACAACAGTTCGCGACGGTCGGGTTGCAGCGTGCCGCGATATTCGCGCATGAGCGTGTCACACAGAGGCCGCCAATCGGCCAACCGCAGCCAGTCATCCTCGGCATCCAGCAACGTAGTTTTTTTGTGCAGATGGAAAATTTCCGGCAAGTCATCGCGAATCATCAGACGCCCATGGGCGTCGCGCTCAATGATCTTTGGCAGCCCTTGGACGTGAGTGCGCCGCTCGGCTTTTTCGATGGCGCGCTCCACATGCTCCAGCGTACTTTTGCTCGCCTGCGCGAGCAGATCCGTGTGGGTAATCGACTCGTACCAAGTCTCCATTGAGCTTTGCTCGGCGCACTCAAACAACGTTGCCTGATAGGCACCGATCATGTCGCGGCAGACTGACTCTTCGACCGATTCACCATGGCGCAAGTCCCGCGCAGCGATCACGAAACTTGCCGCCAGCCGTTTCAGATCCCACTCCCACGGACCGGGATGGGCCTGATCGAAATCGTTGAGGCTGAACAGCAGATTGCGTTCAGGCGTGGCGAACCCACCGAAATTCAGCAAGTGAGCGTCACCACAAATCGGCGAAACCAGCCCCATGTTCGCCGTGCCCGACAAATCATGAGCCTGCAACAACGCGTTGCCACGAAAGAATTTGAAGGGCGACTCCAGCATGCGCCCGTAACGCAACTCGACCAGCGACTCGACACGCCCCTGACTTGACGCCTTGATCAGCGGAATCGGGTCGCGATTCATCTTGCCCGTGGAGGCTTGAGCATTGCGCGGGCATTTCTTGCGGGCGTCCTTGCCCAGTTGCATACGGTCTTTCAGGGTGTTCATGGCGGCGTTTTCTGGCGGAGTGGGCGCTGTGAGTGTAGAAGCGCTTTTGGGGTTTATCCGCCAGGTTGCAGCGTGCTCTGTCTTGTCGACTGGAAAAGCGTCTCGCTCAATACTCCGTCACCTTGTCCTCACGCAAAATCCATCCTGCTTCTGCCGCCACCAACTTGTACTGAACCTGCCGCATCTTCCCCGTCCGGCCGGCACCCGCGTCGGCGCTGTTGTAAACAGGGAAGCGCTGCACGAGCGTGTTCTCCACCACGGCAAATGAATCTTCACCCTGATATCCGTCGGCGATTTTCGGGTTTTCGCTGATGGGCGGCAGGTAGATTTCGCTCAGGGATTTTTTGTTGTTGGCGGAATAGGCGATCAGTTCGCCCGGCATGCCGCGCCCGGGCATACGGGTGAAAATGTAGATCTCGGGTGAGCCGTCGTTATTCAGGTCGCCAATCTCGGCGCGGACGATATTGCCGTTGAGCGTACGGGTCTGCACCGTGTTGTCGATTTCCAGGCCCTTGGGTTCGATGCGCACGATGGATTTGCCATCGACCTGATCCGCTTTTACATGAAAGTGGATGCCCAGCAGCTCCAGGTTCTGGTCGAAGGCGGGGTTGTTATCCACAGCGTCGCCGTTGGCGAGGATCAGTGAAATCTCGTAGTCGGCCACTTCATTGCGCCGGGCAGCATTGCGCATGAGATAGACCTGCACGGTGTACTCGCCATCGGCGGGCAGTGAGCCGAGAAAGTGGTTGCCCGCCATCGAACCGTTGAACAGGGCGTAATCAGAATTTTTGGCGGTGATGTTGAAGTAGGCCGAGGTATTGGTGGGCTTGAAGTCCACCGTCAGTATCTGCCCAGCCTTGGCATTGAGTTTGTACTCCGCCGTTTTATAGCCCTTGATCGACTGTTTGAACTGCACGCTGCCATAGCCGCTTTTGTAGTTTACCTGCTGGATTCTTGGCGGGATGTCGGTAGTCGCGGCGTGGGCAGACAGAGAAAGTAGAGCAGCCAGTGCGGCGCCGAGCCAGATATTCATGAGATTCCTTGGATTATTGCCAGAGTGCTCCGAAGCATAGATGCGGGGCGGCACGCGCGTCCAACGGGGCTGTTGATCAATCCCGATCTTCAGATGCGACAAAGCCCACACTGGGCGGGCTTTGTTGTTGAGTTGGTGGGCCGGGGGGATTTGAACCTTGGTTATAGATATTTGATTTAAATCAGCTTTATAGGTGTAAGTTTTTCTGTGGAATACCGATTGGAATACCTTTTCCCTAAGTCTTTCCGAACCTACGACCGGGCTCGGATGCACGGCCTGATCGCAGCGCGGTTAGTGAATTAAGCCGAAATATGAATCGTCCCACAGTCATGGCTTTCGTCGGCATCGATTTGGCTACCGTTATCCTGGTTCAAGCTCCTCGGTGCTATGTGCGACGGGTTAAAGCTTTGCCATGCCTAATGACTTCACTCTGGAGAAGGGGTTGTCGATGCAATAGGGCCGGTAGTTTGAGATCCACTTGAGGCAACTAACTTTCACCCGCGACAGCATCGCCGCCGCTGCGGTCGCAATCGTCGTGGATCAGGGTAAAACCTAGATCATCACTTCCGCTCTGGGGCGGGTGAAAGGCGGGCTTACTAGGTTTTACCCTACCTAACCCTGCCTAACCCATGCAGGCAGGTTTGACTACGTGTAAGCTCCCCCTCTAATACCTATACAGCAATTAGGGCTTTGCTATGGACGACCGCTGGCTATCCGTCGATGAAATCGCCGATTACCTAGGCGTAGCCAAAGACACCATCTATACCTGGGTGACCTCTAAAGGCATGCCTGGGCATAAGGTTGGGCGCTTCTGGAAATTCAAAAAGGAAGACGTGGACACCTGGGTGCGAGAAGGCGGTGCCGCTGCGAGTACTGATGACTTTGACAACAAGGAGCCGCGCAATGCCTAAGCAGCTCTCCACACAGGACAGCAATGACATGAGCGACCTTGATCAAGAATCCCAAGCGCCAGAGCGCGCGCTCGAAGAGGGCAAGGTCTTTGATTACATCACCGGCAACCCGGTGAAAGACAGCGACAAAGAAAAGGTTCGCCAGCGCATTGCGCGCGCCATCATCCATGAGTACGGAATCGCGGCCGAAGACATGGAGCCCGACTTCAAGGTCAAGGTGCTGGGCAAGAATCGCAAGCTCGACATCGCGATCTTTAAGCCGGGCCAGGCGCACACTTTAGACAACCTTTACCGTGCTGTGGTGATTGAGAAAGAGCCCAAGATCGGTACTAAGGGGGCCTATCGCATGCGTGATCCAGAAGAGGCGCGCAAAGAGTTCGAGGTGCTGGAGGCCGTGATGGCTGAGGTCGATAGCTGCGATTACGGGCTGTGGACCAATGGACTGGAGTTCTTCTTTTTCAAGAAGGAGGTCACCCGCTTCGATACCAAGTTCAAGCCCATCGGTGACTGGCCATTGGGAGATGATTCCTTCAGTGTTGAAGGTCGCTCCATGGGGCGGATGCGCCGTGCAGATCCAGTGATGCTGCGTACCGCTTTTCGTCGTTGCCATAACTACATTCATGGTAACGAGGGTATGCCCAAGGACGCCGCTTTCTGGCAGTTCCTGTACCTCATCTTTTGCAAGATGTATGACGAACAGCAGCCCAATGAGGCTCGAGGTTTCTACGTAGGCCCCTTCGAGCCTTTTGATACGGAAGGCCAGAAAGCTATTCGCCTACGGATCAAGCCGCTCTTTGAGCGAGTGAAGAAGAAGTATGACGGCCTGTTCAAGGGGAATGAAGAAATTACTCTGTCCGACCGGGCATTGGCTTTCATTGTCTCGGAGCTGGCTCGTTACGACTTCGGGCGTACTGATGTTGATGCCAAAGGTGCTGCCTATCAGGAGATCGTAGGAACTAACCTGCGTGGAGATCGCGGCCAGTATTTCACACCGCGAGGGGCCATCAGTCTCGTTGTTAAGATGCTCGCACCTAAAGAGCACGAGCGTGTGTTGGATTCGTCGTGCGGTACGGGGGGCTTCCTGGTTGAGACTCTGAACTACCTGAACAAGGTCTTCCACGAAGAAAAGCGCATCAAGGCAGGCGATGAGAACACTGAAGAGTTCCTATCCATCCGAGATCGGCTGGCCAACTACGCAGCCAAGAACCTGTTCGGTGCTGATTTCGACCCTTTCCTGGTAAGGGCTGCTCAGATGAACGTGATGATGGCAGGCAACTCGCTGGGCCACCTCTATCACATGAACTCGCTGGAGTTCCCAGTGGGACATCTCCCGGGCGTTCAGGCAGCGAGAGAGTCTATCCCGCTCGGTACGATTGATGTCTTGATGACCAACCCACCGTTCGGTTCTGACATTCCCGTTACCGAAAAGACCATCCTTGAGCAGTATGAGCTAGCCCGCCGTTGGGAGCGACAAGGCGATGGTTTTGTGATGACCAACGCCATAAAGCCAGCAGTGTCACCGGAAGTCTTGTTCATCGAGCGCTGCGTGAAATGGCTCAGGCCGGGAGGCCGAGCGGGCATCGTTCTGCCTGATGGAATCTTGGGCAACCCTGGTGACGAGTACATCCGTTACTGGATTCTTCGCCATTGCTGGGTGCTAGCCAGCATCGACTTGCCAGTGGAATCGTTCATCGTCGAGGCAAACGTCAACATTCTCACCAGTCTACTGTTCATCAAGCGTAAGCCTGCGGAAGTCATTCAGGCAGAGGATTTGGGTCAGGAAAAGGACTATCCCGTGTTTATGGCAGTAGCTGATAAGGTCGGCTTCGATCGCCGTGGCAACACACTGTACAAGCGTCACCCTGATGGTGAAGAAATACTCATAGATGTTAGTCACGAAGAGAAAGTCCGTATCGGTGGGGGCCTTCATGTACGTACGCTTCATCGCAAAGAGCGCATCCTAGACGATGACCTGCCCGAAATCGCTAAGGCCTATGCCGAGTTCCGTGCCAAACACCCGGAGCCCAGCAAATGATCACGCGACTTGAGGCTACACGCTATCGCTGCTTTGAACACCTGGGCGTTGATGTCGGTGACTTTCGGGTACTGGTCGGTGCCAACGGCTCGGGAAAAACCACGCTGCTAGATCTTCCGGTGCTGTTCGGCGACTTGCTACGTGCTACAAATGTCTCCGCTCCCTTCATGGAGCGCCGCCCTGAGCTGCCCCCTCGTGCGGGTAATCTGAATGAACTCGTCTTTGCTGGACGCGGCAGCGATTTTTCGCTGGCTGTTGAGGCGCGTCTTCCGGACGATGTGCAATCTAGGGTGCTTGAAGGCATGTTTGTTAGAAAGCGAACGGAGCGGTCGCGTCAGGTATTGCAGGAAGATCGCCGTCGCTGGCCAACCCACATTCGTTATGAGATTGGCTTGCGGATCGGTGCCGATCAGGCTCTGCAGGTGGCTTATGAGTACCTGTTCATGTTTCCTGAATCGGACGGGCCTGACCGCCGTCAAGCAGGTTTTCATGGAGTTTCTGCTGGCAGTAAGAAGCACTGGCACCTGACGCTTAAGCGCGAGATTGGCTACGATTCTGAGTTTACGCCCGAGACGCCGCAGGCTAGCGCTGCCAAAGTAGGTCTGCCTGAAACACTGCTTGCCATGCCTCGTGTGCTGTTCGAGTCCGAGGCGGGCTATCCTGCTGCCCGTTGGTTGCACGGTTTGCTGACCACTGATGCAGTGTTTCTGGAGCCCGACTGGTCGGCCATGCGCCAAGCCAGCCCGCCGGGGCAACCCAAGGTAATAACGGCCAATGGCCGCAATATTCCCTGGCTTGCACTGGAGCTAAAGCGAGAGGGCGCAACAGAGGGCGCCCCAGCGGTATTCCGCAGTGAACGCTATGCCGACTGGATTGCACATGTGCAAACCGCATTGCCGCAGGTGACCGACATTGATGTGCGTGAGCGCGAAGACGACCACCACGCATACTTCGTGGTCAGCTACAAGGGCGATTTCAAGGTGCCATCACTCGGTTTGTCTGATGGTACTTTACGCATCCTGACTCTGACGCTGTTGCCTTACCTTAGTAAACACCCTGCCATCCTTGTGACCGAGGAACCTGAGAACGGTATTCATCCGCGCGCCATTGAGGCCGTTCTGCAATCGCTTTCATCGATGTACGACAGTCAGGTATGGGTGTCATCGCACTCACCTGTGGTATTGGCTCGCGCCAAGCTGGAACAATTGTTGTGCGCCAGGCTCGCTAGCGAAGGAGGCGTGGAGATGCTTTCGGGTATCGATCACCCGCGCTTGCAAAAATGGCGTGGTGGTATTGATCTTGGTAGCCTTTTTGCGGCGGGGGTGCTGGGATGATGAACAAACGCCCCTGTGTCATCTTGGTCGCCGATAGCAACATGGCCGCTACCTTCCGAGGCTATTTCAATCGCGACGGATGGAATCTGAGTCTTGGCTGTGCGCCCTTTGAGATAAACACCGATGTCGGTGCTGACCTGCTTGTCGATGAGGGCGGGAACGATCCAGGCGTGTATACCAAGGGCCATGAGCTGCTACGTCCCTACCAAAACAGTCACCACTGTGCATTGGTGGTTCTGGATTGTGAGTGGGAAGGGTCACCGGGCAAGATCGCCATTGTTGAGCGCATCACGGCACGTTTAGTGGCAAGTGGCTGGTCTGAGAATGCGGTCAAGGTTATCGCGATTGATCCGGAGTTAGAGAACTGGCTGTGGCAAGACAAACCACAAGTAGCGGACGCGCTTCGCTACAAGGAAGACAAGCC
Source organism: Pseudomonas sp. P116 (assembly GCF_020149425.1). Classification (NCBI taxonomy): domain Bacteria; kingdom Pseudomonadati; phylum Pseudomonadota; class Gammaproteobacteria; order Pseudomonadales; family Pseudomonadaceae; genus Pseudomonas; species Pseudomonas sp. P116. The sequence goes on from NZ_JACVHB010000006.1 coordinate 54,817, forward strand.
CCTGCGCCAACATCTAGCCGATAGTGGCTGGTGGCCACTTGGCATTGCTAAGCCGCCTCGGCCAAAAGAGGCGGCAGAGTGGGTCATGAAGCAAACACGTCAACCCCGTTCTTCGGCGATTTATCAAAAGCTTGCGGAGCATATTTCGATCAAAGGATGCACAGACGCGGCATTTGTCGAGATGCACGAAGCGTTCCTGGCGTGGTTTCCATTGGAGGTCTCTCCATGACTTTCGCGAGTTTTAAGAACGCGCGCATCGTCCGATCCAGCTGGCTGGATGAAGGCGGGCGACGATTAGATTGCAACCCCTACATGTCCGGTGCGTTGGAGGCCCGGGATGCTTTAAGTCGATTATCGGTTCAGACAGAAAAGTTGGCAGATCTTACCGATGATATCTTCCATGCTGGGCGCGAAGGCAGGCTTTGGGTCGATGATCCCGAGTTTGGTGTTCCATTCTTAGGCAGTTCGGACATTCTCTGCGCAGATCTTTCGCATCTGCCATTAATTGCAAAGCGTCAGGTGGCTAAAAATCCGAAGTTCAAGCTTGGTGAGCAGTGGACGCTTATTACGCGCTCGGGAACGATCGGTCGAATGACCTATGTCAGCAAGGATACGTCTGGAATGGCGTGTTCAGAGCATGTGTTGCGCGTGGTTCCTAAACTAGATCGCATTTTTCCTGGCTACCTATACGCTTATTTGGCTAGCCGCTATGGCGTCCCGCTCGTGGTGTCAGGAACCTACGGTGCCATCATTCAGCACATTGAGCCCGAACATATAGCAGGGCTACCGGTTCCTCGTTTCGGGGATGATATTGAAGGATCCATTCACTCGCTTATTTCCGAGGCCGCAGTATTGCGTGATGAGGCAGGTAGATGTCTCAGCCAAGCGATGAGTGATTTTTTGGCCGCAGCAAATTTACCTGTAATTGAGTCTTGCGGCTCAGTGACCCCGTTTTCCACTTCATCTGTCCCAGCATCGTCTCTCCAGAGGCGCTGTGATGGTTTTTTCCACAGCCGATATCACTCTGATGTAGTTGACGCAATTCGCGATTGCGGTTTGGCTACAACGTCCATAGGGCAGATAGCGCGCGGTATTCAAGAGCCAAATCGTTTTAAGCGTATTGTCCTAGATGCGGATTCTGGAGGCGTCCCTCTTTTTGGTACATCAGCCATATTTTGGAATGACCCCGAACCGTCCTATTACCTACCTCGGCGATTGGCCGCGCCATATGTTGTTGGGCGGAGTACGTTGCTGATCCCTCGGTCTGGTCAGTTGCAGGGTGTCATTGGAAGGCCCGTTCTTCCCTATGGCGACATCATTGGTGGAGCTGTATCTGAGGATGCGATTCGGATCAACTGCCACAGCGAAATTCAAGCTGGTTTCTTATTCGTATTTCTGTCATCCGAATACGGGCTTAGGCAGTTGAAAGCGCGTACTTTTGGTACATCGATTCCACATCTGGACGTACGACAGATTAGTGCGTGTGTAATTCCGGAGCTTTCACCTACGTTGGCGGAAACAATTGGCAAGCTAGGGCTGCGTGTGTCAGAGCTGAGAAGCGACGCGCTAAATCTTGAGCGTGAAGCCAGGTTAGCGGTTGAGCGAGCGATTGAGGAGCATGCTTAGAAAATGGCAAAAGTGATCCCCATAGGTCAGCCGGTCAACGATGCGGAGCGCAGCGCTATTGCTTACCTGCGGGATCGCTTGCCTGACAGCTATACCCTGCTGCACAACTTCGAAATCGAGCGCCAGGGTGAGCGCTTCGAGATCGACATTGCTCTGCTGACGCCGCATGCGCTGTACTTGATCGATGTGAAGGGCACGCGCGGCACCATCGATGTGTACGGCAACAAGTGGTATCCCGAGGGGCGTGCGCCATACCCGTCGCCACTGGGTAAGCTGCGCGGGCATGCGCGCACAGTCAAGGGCCTGGTAACTCAGGCCCATCCAGGGCGGAATGAGCTGAACGACATCTACGTGGATGCGGCCATCTTGCTCACTGCGCCGGATGCGCACCTGATTGACCGCGAGCAGCTGGATTCAGACCGTGTAGTGAAATTGAAGGACGCCGAACGCTACTTCAAAGATGCCACACGCATTCCTGCGCGCTTTTCGAAGAACATCCTGCAGCAGCAAGGGCTGATACTGCATGCTTTGAAGGTGGTTAAACCCGCCTCTGCCGTGCAGCGCTTTGGCCACTGGGAGGTGAAGGAAAAGCTCGGCGCAGCGCAGGCCTACAGCGAGTTCCGTGCAGAGAACGCCTTTGCGGGAGGCACGGCCCGTCTGCGGGTGTATCAAGCGGACCCCTACCAGCCTGAAGATGTGCGTAAGGCCCAGGTTAATCGCATTGCCAATGCCTACCGGGCGCTATCCAAATTACCGCTACATCCCAACATTGTTGCCGCGCGGGACTTCTTCCCGTCCGACGATGACAGGTCCTTCATCCTGATCCTGGACGACGCGCCCGGCCAAGCACTGACAGTACACATGGCACGGCCGCAGTTGGCACTGACCCTAGACCAGAAATGGCGTGTTGCCAAAGACCTGCTGGCAGCCCTAGCACATGCTCATCAACATGGTGTGGTGCATCGCAACCTTACGCCTGGCGCGATCCTGATCGGCCAAGACGGTACCACCCGTATTACGGACTTCGATTTCGCGAAGCCAGGTGAGAACCGCAGTTTGAGCATTGCTGCAGACATCGTTGATTTGGTCGAGAAGGCTTATGTCTCGCCAGAGGCATTCCGCGAGCCGGGTGCAGCGTCTAGCGCGTCGGACATCTTCTCGGCTGGCGTCATCATTTATGAACTGTTCACTGGAGAGCGCCCGTTTGCGGGCGAGCCGACCACGGTGTGGGATCGTGTAGGTGAGTTCCTGAACAAGCCATCTACGCTGCGGCCGGAGTTGAATGACGCTTTCGATGTTTGGTTGCAAAGTCTGTGCGCGTTTGACGAGCATAAGCGGCCACCAGCCCCCAATGCGCTGGCGGCATTGAATGCCTTGCTGCAGCCTGCGGCATTACAAGTGGCGGTCCCCGTTGAGGTGTCTGACTTTGAGCCCAATCAGGTGTCTGATGACCAAGCCGACTACCTGAACCTGCCTGCAGGCTACAGGCTGACCCGCAAGTTCATCATCGAGAAGAAGCTGGGGCGTGGCAGTTTCGGCGTGGTCTACAAGGTTATCGACACGCTGGGCGATGTGGCGCGCACAGTAAAACTCATCGTCAGCGATCGCCACTCGACTCTGGATCGCCTGAAGCAGGAGTACCGTCACCTGGTGCACATCCCTGAGCATCCACACGTAGTACGCGTGCTGGACGCGGATGTGATCCCTGGTCGTGACATTCCCTTCTTGGTGTTCGAGTACGTTGAAGGCTCTGACGTTGGCGACATGATTCAGGAGCGCCTGCTGTCGCCCGAGGACGTCCTGGAGCTAGGCAAACAGGTGATAGAGGGCTTGGTGCATTTGCATGCCAATGGCTTCCATCATTGCGACATCAAACCGCGGAATCTGCTGTGGACGCAGAAGGGCGCGAAAATCATCGACTTCAATGTGTCGGTGCGGGCTGATGATAAGGAGTCGCGAGGAGGCGGCTCGCGTCGTTATCTGCCACCTGACTTCGACCCAGAGGTCATCCCGTATAACGGGGAGCGCGCAGACCGCGACCTCTATGCCATGGGGCTGACGCTGTATGAGGCGCTGACCTCGCGGTATCCCTGGGATACGACAGAGCCGCCCATCAACAAGCCTGCGCCAGACCCGCGTGAGTTGTCGGGGTTCTCTGACCTTGCTCCAGAGCTCGTGAGCGTGGTGCTGAAGGCGATCGCCCCACGTCGTGCGGAGCGCTTTGCCACAGCCACAGATTTCCGTGGTGCCCTGGCTGAGGTGCGCCACGCGCGGCGCATCCAAGCCGTGAGCTTGGCTACGATGGCAGCCGGCAGCAGCCAAGGGGTGTTGGCCAAGTCCGCGCCTAACAGCAATGCCTTCGTTTCGCACCTGCTTACACTCTACAGCCAAAGCCACCGCAGCAATGCCGGTACGCGGGGTATGGATGCATTGGGATTTTCAGCCTATGTGGATACCGCCTTGGATCGGGTGCTGTTGCCAGCGGTCCTGTCAGGCGAGTTCCGCTTAGTGCTGATCTCTGGCAACGCGGGCGATGGAAAAACGGCCTTCTTGCAGCGCTTGGAGAAGGAAGTTGAAGTCCTTGGAGGATCTGCCAATCGTGGGTTGCCCAATGGCAGCGAACTGGCATTGGGCGGCAAGCGTTACTTAATCAACTACGACGGCAGCCAGGACGAAGGCAACAAGGACAACAACCAGGTGTTGTTGGATTTCTTGTCACCCTTCAAGGGTAGCGATGCAAGAACCTGGACGCCGAAAGAAACTCGCCTTATTGCAATCAATGAAGGCCGCTTGGTGGACTTCCTTGCGACGCATGAGCAAGACTTTTCTGAGTTAACGGCGCTGGTTCGGCGGGCGTTCTCGTCGGGTGAAACTGAGTCTGGCGTCGCGGTGGTGAACCTGAACTTGCGCAGCGTGGTGGCAGACGCCGAAGGGGGCTCGATTCTGGAACGCACGATGCAGAGTATCGTACAGCCCAAGAACTGGTCAGCCTGCGAAAGCTGCGACCTGAAGAACAGCTGCTATGCCTTGCATAACGCACGCAGTTTCCAGGATGAGATTGCTGGCCCACGCTTGCTAGAACGGCTCAAGACCCTTTACACCATGGCTCACTTGCGTGGTCGTTTGCATATCACGATGCGTGACCTGCGTTCGGCGCTGTCGTTCATGCTGATCGGAAACCGTGATTGTGGTGAGATTCATGCGCTGTATATGGCCGGAAAGCATGACGAAGTGGCGCGCAGCTATTATTTCAACAGCTGGATGGGTGGTGGGCAGCCTACTTCGGATCGATTGCTCACCTTGCTGGGCGAACTCGATGTGGGCAAGCAGGAAGACCCACGCTTTGACAGAGGGCTGGACTTTGTGCAGCCGGATGATCGGGCACTGTTCCGTTTTGAGCGGCGGGGGCAATTCGATTTCGAGGTGCTGAAGCGTCTGTTCGGTGATCTGCCTCGTGGATGGGCCGACGTGTCCGTTCGGCAGCGCGCACGCAAGCACCGAGAGTATGTGACGATGGCCCGGCGCAAGCACTTTTTCGAGCGCCGCGACGCGAGCTGGGAAAAGATGCTGCCGTACCGCTCGGCCAAGCGCATGGTTGAAATCGTTCGTGGCGAAACCTCGATTGATGCACTGATAAGCGAAATTCTGCATGCCATCAACCGCGGCGAGGGGTTGCAACGACCTGAGCGCTTGGGGACGAGCTTGGCGTTGCAATTACGTCAGGTTGAGCACGGTACGGTTCGCAGCTATCGGCTTTTTCCCGCGGAGGGTTTTGGTCTGCAGGTGCAAGACTTTGCCGCTAACGCGCGTTTCGTCGAGCACCTGCCGACGGGCGTACTGCTGAAGTTTCAGGGCCAGGGTTTCGGTGCTATTTCCAGTGAGTTGATCATCAATCTCGATGTTTTCGAGATGCTGGTTCGACTGAATGAAGGCTACCGGCCCAGTGTCGAAGAGATGCAGGGCTTTTATCTGTGTCTGGGTGTGTTCAAGAACAGTCTCAATGCACAGCCCTATCGGGAGATTTTGCTGACCACTACGGGGCATGACTTCTACCGCTTGGCTCGCCATGACGACGGCCGGGTGGAGATGCGCTTGTTGCAAGGGGCAGCGACCAGTGAGCACAAAGCAGAGGCCTTAGCCCAAGGCTTCAGGGGGAACTGATGGCACTGCAAAAAAAGGACAGGGAGTTCCGCCTCCCGAAAGTCAGCTACCTCGATTTCAAGACCATCGAGATGGACCGCGTGCTCACGGGCTTGTTTGAACGCTTGGAACATGGCGGCTATCCGAGCGTGTTTCGCGACAAACGCGAACTGACAGTGGACAAGTTCGTGGACGACATTCTCGAAGCCGGCGACCGTTTCTTGGGGTTCGCTCAGCACCGAGACATGGTGCAGCGCTGGGTTGAAACCCACCTCATGGACATCGTTAATCGTGGCAAGAAAAATGCTGCGGTGGCTGGCCCACGTCCCCTGCATGGTTATACCTACCGCTTTCGTAACCCCAAACATTCACGTGACTATGGTGCTGCCCAGCACTTGTACCAAATGCTGCACCACGCCCGGCATCTTTCGGGGCACAAGGCCATCGAGCACCTGAAGGGCTTCTTCTTTGACGGCTTCGATAAACTCACGCGAGAGCTGAACGATAAGGCACTGACGGACATTGAGACGTCTACGCTTTTGCACTTCCTATCTCAGCGCAAAGACACGGCGGATACCCGTGCCGGTGGAGAGCGCTTCGCGCCGGTGTGTATTGGATCGGCTGACTTGATGGCTGAGGACATTCAGCGACTGCTTTTCTACAAGCAATACATGCCGCGCTCGGTGATGGTGGAGTACCTGAAGGTGCTGCTATCGTTTCACTTGGCGCTCTATCACCTGCGGTTGCTGAAGCTCTTGCCTGCCTGGCAAAAACTGGAGGGTGCGAATTCGTTGTGCGCTGAGTCAGCGTGTCCGATGAAACCCCGTGAGCAGCGCGAACCACAGGGTGACTGCCCTTACAAGCTGGGGATGTTTGTTGACCTCTCGGGCAACGCCAACTCAGCAACCGCTGCGCTCGCTGAGCGTAGTGCCGATGGTTTTTACCGGCGAATCCCGAGTTTTATTCGCGCGTACTTTGTTGCGAAGAAGCTAGACGAGTTCTCGGAACACCTTGTGCGGCGTGGCAAATTGATCCGTCCGTTGAATTCGGTGTTCTCTGTTGGTGAACTGTATGGCCTTCAAGCAGAGCCATTCGCTGAGGAGCGAGATAAGTTCTTCGGCGAGCGTTTGTCGGGGCTTTTGGAGTCTCTGTCAGAGGGCGAAGCCGGACTGGATGCCGAGGTTGAAGCCATCACGAAGATGGGGCTCTCGGATTTTGAGACCTACATCGAAATTCTTGTCGCTCTCCGCGGTGCTTTTCACAGGAAATACATCATCGAGTCGCTAGACGCTACGATGTTGAAGAACAAGTCGGGAGCAATGCTGGCTCAAACGCGTGCGCGAAATGCCCCTCGTCGATTTTCTCTTGAGAGCCGTTTGCTGGAGGTGCTGCTGCAAATTGCTGTGCTGCGTCCAGGGGGGGATAGGGGCTACTTCACCGGCGAGATGCGGATAGATGATCTGCTGTCTTTTCTGCGTGAGCGCTACGGTCTCTACATTGATCAGTTGCCGCCCGGTGAAGGGTTCGCAACGCCCACCATCGATGAGCGAAAAGCCCTACGAAGCAACGTTCAGGCATTTACTGGACGCCTGCGCGAGATTGGCTTCTACCGCGACTTGTCCGATGCCTATGTAACCCAGACGGTTGTACCGCGCTACACGATTGCAGAACGAACAGAAGGGGAGCGCACATGAGTCGGGGCCTGCGTGAACTTACCAGCCAAGAGCTGAGCGCGGCGCTTGAGTCCGTCTTGCTGCCGAGGCTCTGCAAGGTCTTGGCCGCCCGTGATCTTGGGCATTGCATGCGTGTCACGGACCTGGATCGTGAGCTGATGATCCGATTGGCTGGGGGGCTGCGTGCGGCCGTTCCTTCTGCCAATGTGGTTGTGCTAGCGGACGACGCCCTGCGCGCCCAAGCACCGGAGTTGGCCGTGACGAGCACCAAGCTCGTTGAACTGCGCAACCCGTTGCCCAACGACGAGCTAAGGCCCCCGCTGCTGGTCTTTGTGCCGAATGATCTGCGTGCTTCTGCCGAGGATTCGTTCGGTGTTGCGACGTTTGAAGAAGTATCGATTGATGGTGCCTACGCTGAGCTGAATGCACAGCTGATCACGCAGATTCCGGCCAACCTTCGGGTTGCTGTCGAAGCCTGTTTGGGTGAGCTGCGCCGGAGCGATTCGCGCTGGCGATATGCCGACGATGCCGCAGTGGTTCGCTACCTGCTCACATGCCAAGTCAACGGCTTTGACCCAGATGCTATGGGGGCGGCGCTGTTCGAGCTGGCCCTCGTGCCGGATTTCGAGTTGTTCCAGCAGGCGGAACGTGCCCCTGCGCGGGTGGCTCGCAACCGCGAATGCGTCGAGCAAGTCACATGGTCAACTAAGACGGAGCGCGTGCGCGCCCTTGAGCTGGGCTTGCTCGATCCAGTTTTCTGCAAGCAGCTTGGTGAGTTCTTTTCGAGCGTTGGTGTTGCCAATCCGAAGGAGTGGACCCAATTAATCGTCCGCGACCGGGTCAATTGGCCCCTTGCGTTCAACAAGTGGCTGTTTGAGGACGGGGGCGTCAATCCGGATGCCATTTTCATCGGCGATGTCGAGCTGCCAGATTTGCCGGTGGTGAAGGACGACAATGAAGACCCCCGTCTGGCCGAGCTAATCGGCCACCGTGTGTTGCCTATCTCGAAGACGGGCCTCAAAAAGTTCAGTGTATCCTTCAGGGTCGATCCTGTTCCGTCCAGGGTGGAGGGCTTGTCTCGATTCGTGGCTGAGGTGGTGTCGCGCGACAACGGCCCAACAGGCTTGCGCCGCCGCAAGGCCGCGTGGACCAAGGGCACGGATTCTGGGGTGATCGCATTTTCGTCAATTGGCAAGATCGACTGGGAAGAGGGTTGGCACTTTGTTCGTGTATACGGGGAGACTGAAGACGGTGACCGTATTCCGCTTGCTGACGGCGAGGGCAATCCTATTCGCTTCAACAGCGATGCCTCCGAGACCCTTGCCCGAGCCAATGAGAGCGATCTCTTTTATGTGGTCACCGACGACGAGGTAGAGGTTGAGCCTCCACAGCGAGCTGTGCCGCGCGAGCCAAGCTTGATGCATGCGCTGCTGCGTGCGCGCTTTGCTGCTGTAACTCAGGATCGAGATCCCAGTTCTATCTCGATCACGGGATGCGCTTGGGTGGAGCGAAGCAGCAGAACTGCAGCTAGTGGCGAGACCCTGGAGGTCCGGCTGGGAAAAGAAGGGAAAGCGAATGTCTTGGTGTCTGCCGCCTTGGCCGGCCTGGAACGCGCCTTTCTTGGTGACCCGGATGGCCTCAATCGATTGAGGCTGTCGATCAACGCATCCGGCGCAGCCACGCGATCAACGATCTCTTTCAAATGGCCGACCTCGGATGAAGCAGCGAGGTTTCGGGAGTCTCGGGCAACCCTCTTTGGTGCAGTCTTGCAAGGCGATCAGCGCTTGATCATGCAGGCCAGTGACCTTCTGAGCCTGCAAGAGCCCGCTCAGAACTATGCGGCAGCCTACCTGGCTTGGATTGATGCTGTGTTGGTTCGATGTGACTCAACAGATGCCGTCATTGCACGCTTGGCTTTTGAAGAGTTGCGTTGCGCCCTCACCATTGATTCAGTTGCTTTGGTCCTGGAGGACTATCAGGGTAGACGGCGTGACGCCGTTCTTCTGGGCCCGACTCATCCTCTTCGTGCCAACTGGCATGTCGCCTGGAGCCAGCTGGGGCAGCGTTGGATGGAGCGCAGCCAGGCGAGTGGCCGCGAATATGTGGTGCCGACTCGAGACGCTGTTCTCAATCAGCTTTCGCCTGCAGCATTTCCACCTGTATTGCCTTTCGGTGAGGAGCTTGGACGCACGGCGCTGGCTGTGGATAACATCAACCCATTCTGGTCGCTGTACGCGGCGACCGACGAAGAAGACCCGCGTGGTTTGGTTGGCGAGGTGTGCGCCGCACTGGGGCTGCCCGAGCCAGCAATTGGCGGTGCGACCATCGATAGCACCTACTTGGCGGCTCGGGTGCAGCGTTATCTGATCCAGCACCCGTATGTTGAGACGCTGACGATCAACGCGTTCAATTCGGGACGGGCGACGGCTTTGGCTGAAGTGCTACTTGCACTGCAGCGTCATTCCGAGTTTGCCGATCTTCGGTACGACATTAGGCTGTTCGTGCCCGATCCGGCGGCTCCTTCAACGGGAGAGGCGCTGCTGGAACTGCTGGCCCCTGACTCGGGAACTAGCGCGAAGGAGGCGGACGCATTCTCCACGCCGACTGACAGCCACCTGCACCCCAAGTTGCGATTGGCGATCCGCGCCATCAAGGAGTTCCGCGACGAGCCTGATTTGCATGCCGCGCATTTGTCATTTTTGTTTGACTTGTTTCCGGCTGAGGAAATTCGTGCTGTAGACGTTCGGGACTCGGATGACTCTTCCTTCGTCCATGGACTTGTCCAGCCCTTCAAGGTGGACTACCTGGAAGATGAGCAATCCATCACTTGGCTTCGTCGCCCGCTGCATGGGGTGGCACGGCCGATTGAGGGGGCTGAGGCCTTGTCAGATCTGATGGGAGGCATCTCACGTGCATTTTCGGTTGCCGTGGCGACCATTGCGCGTAGCCAGTATTTACCACATGCACGGCCGGTGGTGGCGTTGAGCTTGTCTGCCGACGAGCGCGCGATGCTCCATCAGGTGCACGAGGTTAGCGATTGGGTTCTCACTATTGATCGGAACCTGGGCATCGAGTTTTTTGACCATCGACGGCACTCAACTCGCCCTGACTATCTGATTGATCACTCGCCTGACATGGCAAATGCGATGGGCCATCGGCTGGCAATCACCTCCCGCTCAGTGGCAGAGCTTGAGTCATTGTTGGTGCCAATCTTGGGCGAATACGGCCTCCCAAATTCAGGCAGTCATGCCCTGGTGATGCTAGATCAGCTTCGCTCGCTATCTGGCCGGTTGGCCCTGAAGCTGTTGTCGTCGTCTTCGCAAAGAGCGGAGGCGATGGGGCTCGCCCTTTCACGGTTGTTTCTTGAACATCAAGGTGTGTTTCAGAACCAGGTTGTTGTGCCCCTGGATGCTCACCTGGAGCTGTACAAGGCTATTCGTCAGAACGCCGAGGAAATGGGCGACGAGGTCAGTTTCCAGCGAACTGATCTTGCACTGTTCGACCTTGATCCAATGAGCCGTGTTGTGACCTGCAGGCTGGTCGAGGTGAAGTGCTACAGCCAGGTTGGGGATGTGGCCGCATATGCGCAGTTAAAGGCATCCATTGCTGACCAGATCGCGCAGACCGAGCACGTTCTCGCCTACCACTTCGACCCCAAGTTGGCAGAAGTGGATCGTCCGGATCGCCCTATCAAAAACCGTGACCTTGCAGCTTTGCTGGGATTTTATTTGGACCGCTCGGAACGTTATGGCGTTGTCTTGCCTGAAGCTGCAGAAGAGGCGCACTTCTTCTTGCGTCGCTTGGATGAGCGGTCTTACACACTGCAGTTCACGCGAAGCGCTGTGGTATTCGACTTCAGCAAACCGGGCACGGAACCGGCTGAGCATGAGAACGGCATCGAGTTCTACCGCATCGGCATTGACCTGATTCGCCAATTGGTCGAAGCAGCAGTGATCGACACCGAGACCATCGCGAGCTTGCTGAGTGTTCGATCCACCGATACGGCGCGCGAGGTGACCCAAGAATTGCTACGTCGCAGGACTTTGGCACCAGCTGTTCCGACCTTTGAAACCGCTGCTTTCTTGAGTCCGCCTCGTGATAGAACTCTGGCATGGGACGACAGGCCACGAATTTCGTACAGCCCATCAAATTTCACGCCTGCAGCGCAGGTGCGCGAACCAGAGCCGGCCGTGATGTTGGCCTCAGAGGTGATTGAACCGCGTCAGCTGCCGATCACAATGCCAGAGACGAAGCAACCTGCCATCGCTGACTCCAAGCCCGCGCTTGTGCCAGACGAAGATAAGGTGGCGACGCCCATGGTCACCGAAGCCCCAGTTGCTTCGTCTGAAGTTGCTCAGCCAATCAATGGCCGGGTCGCCTACGACATCATGCTTGGCGCGACCGGATCAACGCCTCAATACGGGTTGCTCGGAGAAGTATCTGGGCGCAAGGTTGCACTAGACCTGAACCAGACCCACACCATCAGCCTATTCGGTGTTCAAGGGGGCGGGAAAAGTTATACCTTGGGCAGTGTTGCGGAGATGGCCTCGTTGCCAATCCCAGGCATAAACTGTCTACCAGAACCGCTGTCCACGGTGATCTTCCATTACAGCCCGACGATGGACTATAAGCCCGAGTTTACGTCGATGGTAGGTGCCAATAGCGTTGAGGATCAGGTCCGAGCGCTGAAGGAGGTGTACGGCGCAGAGCCGAAAGCTCTGACTGATGTTTTGCTGCTTGTACCCGCAGACAAAATCGAAGAGCGGCGTGCGGAGTATCCGGACATTGAGGTGTTGCCGCTGCAGTTCTCTGCATCGGAATTGAAGGCCTCGCACTGGAAGTTTCTGATGGGGGCAGTGGGCAATCAGGCCACCTACATTCGTCAGATCATGCGCATCATGAAGTCCATGCGCGATGACATAACTCTGGAAGGGTTGCGAGCCGGTGTCGAAGCGTCGTCGATCCCGGAGCATTTGAAGGAACTGGCCAGAATGCGTTTGGAGCTGGCTGCCGAGTTCATCAACGATTCGGCCTCGCTTACCGAAGTGGTCAAGCCTGGTCGCTTAATCATCGTGGACCTACGAGATGAGTACATAGAGAAGGACCAGGCTCTTGGACTCTTCGTCGTACTCTTGCAGCTGTTTGCAGAGGCGCGAATCGAGGGGCGTAGCTTCAACAAGCTGGTGGTGTTCGACGAAGCCCACAAGTATATCGAAAGCCCAGACCTTGTTGCGGGGCTTATCGAAGTTGTACGCGAAATGCGGCATAAGGGCGTGAGCATTATGGTGGCGAGTCAAGATCCACCATCTGTTCCTGTCAGCCTGATAGAGCTATCCACCCAGATCATAATGCACAAATTCAACTCACCCGCCTGGCTGAAGCACATTCAGAAAGCCAACGCCGCATTGGCCAATTTGACTCCCGAGCGCATGGCTCTGCTCAAGGCCGGCGAGGCTTACGTCTGGTCAAGCAAGGCCACTGACGAGTCGTTCTCAAAGGGGGCCGTAAAGCTTAGATGTCGGCCACGAGTGACTGAGCACGGCGGAGCAACTAGGGTCGCGGTTAAAAGCTCGTGATGTATGCATCACGAGCAGACTCAATTACAGCTAGAAGAGGAAAGAAAAAAGCGTTGTAAGCGCAATGCCCGCACCGCATAAGACTTGCACTACAAGGTACCTGAGGTCTGAGGTACACCTAATTTTTCTAGACACATATGACAGACTACATCTGGCCGACGGCTTTGCTTTTCCCGCCAAACCCTTCGTTCAAGCGATCTTTGATCGCGCTGATCGGAGGGTTCACTCGCTTTTTCTCGAAGCCACCACGTACCACCATTTCATATCTGATTAACGCCACGCCGACTTTTACTGCCGGTAATTACCCTCGATATCTATCGAGGGCAGTGCAGTTTGGACGTCAGAGCTGAGCTTGTCGTAAGACTACGGTTGAAGAGATGGCGACAGCGGCGACACCGGCGACACTGCACGTAGAACGTAGCCTGGAGCATGGCGACAAAAGTGGCGACAGTCGCCACTTCTTGCGCGTTTTGGCCGTGATGCTTGACCGCCTTTTCGAGTCGGTATAAAAATTGGCGCACGGATCGCTGTCGTTGACAGCACCAGCCCAGGTAGCCAGAACCTTTAAGGCTACGCCACTTAATGTGGTGGTTCTTCCGAAGTGCGATTAGCGTCCGGCGGCTCGCACGGTCACTCCCCAAGAGTGATGGATGCCTACTCGACTGATCTGCCCACTGCGGCAGACGATGGACCTTCCTCGCTGCACTGCAGCAACCTCACCTCTCGGCACACTTCGCTGCGCCAATCCGCGCCCGTCTCTTTCTCCTTGAAAGAGACGGGCGCTCGTACCACTGCTGCAAGCCACGTCGTACAAGGCATTGCCGCAACTCTCCTCGTGACAATCGGCCTGACAAATCCGATTCGTCGCCATCCGCAATAACACAGGCACCGGTGCCGCAGCCTAAGGAAAGGCTGCACCTGACTGACAGTCAGGCATGCCCCAGGTGTCCAGGTCGTTGCCTTCTCCCACTCAGGATCTCCAGGTGCCGAACTCGTCAGTCGGCACAGCCTCCACCCGCCCGTGTCTTTGGATACGTCAAGGAGGTCAGGTTCATGGGGTCATGCCCTCGCTCCCGGCCGTAAGGAGCCGTGCGTTCCACGTCAGTGAACACCTCACAGGCCGCAGGGGCCTTGATCCCTGATAACACTCAACAGGCGTGGCGGGACTACGTGAGGACAACCAGCAATTACCGAGGAGAGGGCCCATGCAGCAGTTAGATCCGAAGCTTGAACTACCACGACCGCCTCGACCGCTGATTGAGTCAAACCCCGTGGCCGAGCCTTATCCGGTCCAGGCACTGGGTGGAATTCTTGGGCCTGCGGTTGAGCGCATGGCCGAGGTCATCGGCGTGCCCCAGGCACTGGCCGCACAATCGGTCTTGGCTGCCTCGGCGCTGGCCACTCAAGGTCATGCGGGCTTGCAACTCGATGGACGAAATTACCCCCTGTCGCTGTTCCTGATTACAGTGGCCGCGTCAGGTGATCGCAAGACCGCGGCAGATCGTTTTGCATTGCTGCCAGCACGGCTATGGGAGCGTGAGCAGTGGCAGCGCTACCGTGAACAACTCGCCCGGTACCGTGTCGCGCAGCGACAGGCGCAGCGTATCAACCCTCGCGATCCCGACCCCACAAACGGCGTACCGCTTGAAGCGGAGCCCTCTGCACCTAGGCTGATCACCACGGATCCGACTATCGAGGCCCTGATCAAGGGACTCTGTCATGACTTGCCGAGCATGGGCCTGTTCTGTGACGAGGGGGGACAATTCCTCGGGAGCAGCACCATGAGTCGAGATAACCGTTTGAAAGCGGTTACGACCTTGTCGTCACTCTGGGACGGCAGTCCGATAGATCGCGCGCGGTCCATGGTGGGTGAAAGCTTGCGAGCTTACGATCGACGCTTAAGCCTGCACCTGATGCTGCAACCGTATCTAGCCATGCAGTTACTCAGTGACCCGTTGCTGCAGGGGCAAGGCATTCTCGGTCGCTGCCTCATGACCTGGCCCACCAGCCTGGCCGGACAACGCAGTTACCAGGCTGTCGACTTGTCCAAAGACCCCGCCCTAAAGCGATATCACCACCGTCTTTCGGCCCTGTTTCATCAGCCTTGGTCGCTTTCCGCTGACGGTGCCTTGCGGCTGTCACCGCTGAGCCTCAGTCCACTGGCTCGTCGTCGCTGGATTGATCTGCATGATGCCATCGAGGCCCAGTTGGGTGAGTTTGGCGAGTTGGCCAGCGTACGGCCTAGCGGATCGAAGGCCGCCGACAACCTGCTGCGCGTCGCCGGCAATCTGGCAGTCGTGGAGGAGAGCAGCGTCGTGGAGGTCGATCATATCCAACGGGCCTCGGCCTTAGTCGGCTATTACCTCACCGAGATCCAGCGCCTGACCGAGCAGGAACCGGTGTGCCGGGTTAAAGAGGAGGCAGACCGGCTGCTGCGCTGGCTGCAGGTCAAAGATTGGAAGCGCTTCAGTATTCGGGAGCTGAATCGCAATGGTCCCCGATTTGCCCGTAAGAGCAGTCGTCATGCCGCCAAGCTGTTGGTCGAGTTGATTGATCATCAGTGGCTGAGCACTGACGGTTGTACCTTCGAGGTGCGCCATGTTCAATCTTGATGAAGCGCTGCGCAACCACCTGGCTCAGCGCCAAAAGGAGCCGAAAGCGCGGTTTGTCGCCGTGACTGTCGCCACTTTGTCGCCACGCTCAAAGCCAGGCAGGACAAGGGTTGTCGCCGGTGTCGCCGGTGTCGCCACCCCCCATAAAGCTATCACCTCGCCGACAGCCATCATCCAATGGTTGAAAGAGGAGGGCGCGCATCTCTACGTCTCCGATAACAGGCTGTGTTTTCGTCCGACGGATTGGGCCCAGCTCGCCATCGTGAGTGCGCACTGGCAAGCCCTTTTGCATGATCTCGCTGCAGTCGATCAGGAACAGAAAAATGGCTCGGGTCGGTAAGCGAGCGGGACGTAATTTTGGCTTCGGTCGCCAGCTCAGCTATGCCGGACCGCAAGCGCTGAAAGATCTGTTTGGCGACGGCCATTTTGCTACCGTCAAAGCCCATAGCGATCGCTGGCAGGCATTCGTGCGTTGGTGTCGATCCGAGGAAGGGCCAAGGCTCAATGACGCGCGACAGATCGACCGCGAGATCCTTATGCGGTACGCCTTCCATTTGCGCGAGCAGGTTGATCAGGGCAACGTCGGCATCGCCACCGCGCAGAACCGCCTGTCCAGCGTGAACCGAACGATGGCCGCGCTGCGCGGTGATCAGTACGTCAAAATCCCCAGTCCGAGCAAGGCGCTTGGCTTGCAGCGCTCAGGTGTGCGTAGTGAGGCCCCGCAAGGCCAAGACCGTGTCCAGGTCGAGTTGATTGCACAGGCGTTGTCAGAGCGAGGCCAGCAATCGAGGGTGAGTGCCATTGTGCTCCTTGCTCGGGAGACCGGCATGCGCCTGCGTGAAGCGATCTTGGCGGACTTGCCCCGGCTGCAACGTGAGGCTCGGCAACTGGGCAAGATCAATATCCAGGACGGCACCAAAGGCGGTCGATCAGGCGCATCGGCACCGCGTTGGATTGCGGTCACGGATCAAGTTCGTGGCGCCCTCGACAGGGCCAGCGAGGCTTCACCCAAGGGCAGTCGGAATCTGTTAACACCTGATGAAAGCTACAAAGATTTCTTACAGACAATCGTGCGACCGGCACGGGACATCCTGCATGAGCATGGATTGAAAGGCTTTCATGAACTGCGGGCGGCTTACGCCTGTGAGCGCTATGAGCAACTGACCGGCTTCTCCGCGCCCATCAATGGCGGTCGTGGTCATCGAGAGGATCGAGCACTCGATCAGCGTGCACGCCAGCAGATCAGCCACGAGTTGGGGCATAACCGCATCGACGTGGTGAGTGCCTACATCGGAGGTCGTCGATGAAGTCCGAGTTCGATATGGCGTTGTTTCTGAGTCCCGTGCTCAAAGGTGCGCATGCCACGCGGCAGCGGCATATCAGGCAGGCAGAAAGGATGCACGAGGCGATTCGTGAGCGCTGGAGTTGTGCGACCCCCTGGTCCTGGAAGGAAAAGCACACCAGATGGTTTTTAGAGCACTATCTGCGTTGCTCAGCACCAGCGACCGTCTATTACTATGAGTTAACAGCAGGGCTGATCCGCCGCAGAAAGGCGCAACTCGTGGTTGTCTGATAGACGCTTTTAAGTGTGAGCCCCTGAGTATGGGAATGCGGAGCCTTCCCATACTCAGGGGCTTGGCCGAAGAAGCGCAGGCATGCGGCAGATTTAGCGACAGTCGCCACTTCAGTCGCCCTGCTGCACGACACGGATTGTCGGCGGCTCAGCGTATCGGCACGACGTTACGGTCCCTAGTTTGATTGATGGCGGATGCCGACAGGCTGCCGGTGGCTGCCTTCTGGATATGTTCACTCCACCAGGCCATCATCGGACGCCGGCGTTCGATGTAATCCGCCCGGTTGTAGGCGCTTCGAACTTCGTCTTTATCGACATGCGCCAGCGCGACTTCGATCAGCTCTGGATCCCATCCATGCTCGTTCAGGATTGTGCTGGCCATGGAGCGCATTCCGTGGCTGACCAAGCGGTCCTGAAAACCCATGCGTTTCAACGCCATGTTGGCTGTTTGGCTATTCGCGTGGGTGCGCGGGTTTCTATCTGACGGGAACACATATTCCCTGTGGGCGCTATGGGGCTTGAGCGTCTCCAATAACGCGAGTGCATGTTCGGTCAGCGGGATGGTGTGCGGACGACGCTTTTTCATTCGCTCCGGAGGGATGGTCCAGAGGCGTTTGTCGAAGTCGATATCTGCCCATCGGGTGGTCGCCGCTTCGGAGGGGCGGGTCATGGTGTGCAGCTGCCATTCGATCAGGCAGCGGGTCGTCCGCTTGATGCTGGCGTTCGCGATTTCCATCATGAGCTCGGGAAGCTCATCAGCTGGTAGCGCGGCCATGTTCTCTTTTTTGGGTTTCTTGAAGACCGCTCGAATGCCGCTGAGAGGGTTGGCAAAGATCATTCCGGAATTGACCCCGTAGGTCATGATCTCGTTAAGGCGCTGGCTTATCCGCTTCACGGTCTCGAGGCTACCTTTGGCCTCAATCGGCCGAAGGAGCTTGATGACCATCGGGGCATTCACTTCTGATAGCGGCGTTGATTTCATGCTCGGAAATACATGCAGCGTGAGTGAGCGCCAGATGTCTTCGGCATACGCCGGGGTGACGGAATCCTTCTTCAATTCGAACCACGCGGTGGCTACGTTCTCGAACGTATGTTCCGTTTCCGCTCGTTTGGCTTCCTGCAATTCATTACGCTGAGCTTTGGGGTCGATGCCCTGTGCAAGCAGCTCTCTAGCCTCAACTGTTTTCTTCCTGGCTTGCGCAAGAGAAACCTCGGGATAAGAGCCGAGTGCCATGTTGATTCGATTCTTGGTGACGGGATGCCGGTAGTTGAAATTCCACTGCATCGAGCGATTGACTCTGACACGGAGCTGAAGCCCGTCGCCATCGGTGAGGACGTAATCCTTGTCTCTCGGTTTGATCGCCTTGAGCTGGCGGTCGGAGAGGCGGGTGGTTTGAGCGCACATGAGAAGTACTCCATGACACTTTTTGGTATTCCCAAGATTAGCCCTGGGTAGCCGGGAATACCATTGGGAATACCAAATCGCCTGGAACTCTAAAAACCTCGAAAGCCCCCAATAGCCCTGAAACCCCCGTATTTACTGGATTTCAGGCACAAAAAAAGACGTCCGTGGACGTCTTTAGATGATGAAGTGGTGGAGCCGGGGGGATTTGAACCCCCGTCCGCCAGTACTCCGCTGTCGGTACTACATGCGTAGCCGTTTCTATTAAGTTAACCCTCAGCGACCCGAAGGGCAGGGTGCTTTGGGCGAGTTGTGTAAGTTTTAGCCGCTTCGTCCACAACGTACTGCACGGCGATTCTGTTCTATATGACAATCATTTTGGGTTTACAGACATCCCCTGATGATTGCTGGACCCGAAGGTACCAGAAGGGAAGGCTAAGGCTGCTTACGCAGCGAGAGCGTATTCCCCGTAGGTTTCGTCATTGGCAACTATAAGAAGTTGCAACAGTGGATTTACGAGTTCTGTTACCAACTCGGCATGCACCTAAAGTTTCGCAACCGGCGTCGAATCCTAAACGGCCCCGAACTCATTGCTCTGTACATCTTGGTGAGCAACAAGCCTGCGCAGTGTACGCCAATCGGCGTGTAAGGCCAACCCGAAGGTTGGCCTTGAGGTATGTCAGTTACGTGTTGGGTTACGGATCTGCATTTTCGTCATGAGGCCCGAGGTGATCTCCACGCAATCCTTGTCGTTGCCGGCCGCTTGAGCCGCCAGGGCTTTTTCCTGATCCGCCTTGATGTTGTTCATGGATGTTTCAGGAAGGGATGGCTGACTGGTGACGAAGTCTTTGATGGCTTGAAGATTCCCGGCACAAAGGTCTTTGTCTGCCGCGAACACCGGCGACGTCAGCAGGGCACCAGCGATGAACAATCCAGCAATTGCAGAATGCTTCATGGGTATCTCCTTGAACGGTTGGTCTCGGTGCTGCCGGACGATCTGGCGGCGATGCCGAGTTCGTATCAGGCCGCGTTCGTTTCGGGCCTGTTCAATCGACCGCGACGACACGCAGGAATTCGGTTTTTTTTACATCTGGTATTGAAATGCCATTCCCTTCGAATAACCGGTTAGGCCGACCGGAATAGATCGGCTTATGGTTGTTTGGCGTCACCCGAGGACTTATCGATTTCTAGAATGATTTGCGATGTTTCCGCAAGACAGTCGTCGATCCTGCCCTGAGCCTTGAGGGCTTGGGCTTTGCTCACGCTGGCCGAGACGCGCGCATTCAGAGCCGGCGACGTCTGGTATTGCGACTTGGAGTTGTTGATTTTCTGCAAATTCGCTTCGCACAGGTCGCCAGGCTTTGAGTCGGCGAACGAAGTGGAGGCCATCATCGAGGCAGTAACGAACAGACCTAGCAGTACAGAATGCTTCATTTTTTTCTCCTTGCACTGAGGAATCCGGACTTCGCTGACCGTGAGAACGGGCCATCGAAAGGAGGACAAACCCCGATTATTCGGGGCTTGTTCAGTGGACTACCGTCTCGCTCAAGGGTTCTGATTTTCTTCAGCAGGCCCTCGCTTGAGTGACCCGATCAACCAGATAAACCAGGCTGTGATAGTCGATTCCGCCATGTTGTGTCAGCCCGATTTCGCACGTGCGACTCGTGGAAATCCCCTCACTGCAATGCTGCACCGCGTCCTTGAGTGTGCGCAGCGAGTGGCTGTTCAGTTCCGGCGTGGTAAAGCCCTTGTCCCCCGCGAAACCGCAGCAATGAATGCCTTCCGGAATCACCACGTTGTTGCTGCATTTGCGCGCCAGATCAATCAACGCCTGGCTCTCGCCCAAATGCTGAGTGCTGCACGTCACGTGAACGGCAATCGGTGCATCCTGAGGAGTGAAATCCAGCCGGTCGAGCAGATGCGTACGAATGAAACGCACTGGGTCGTACAGATCCAGGCGAACATCTCCCACGTCCTGCACCAGCCGCAGCGTGCACGGACTGGTGTCGCAGTAGATCGGATCCAGTCCGCCGCGACTGGCGTGGAGTAGCGCGCTGATCAACTCCTGACGCTTATTTTCGGCCTGTTCGGCATAGCCTTTGGAGGCGAACGGTTGGCCGCAGCAAAGGCTGTCCTGATTGTCGGGAAAGACCACTTGGTAACCGGCTTTTTCCAGCAGCCCACGGGTTTTGTCGTACAGCGACATCTGCTCTTTGTCACCCGCCGCCGGCCCCATGACCCGCGAGACGCACGCTGCCAGATAAACCACGCGCGGACGTTCGTCCGACACGCTCGGACTGAAGCGAATGGCTCTCTCCGGTTGCGGCATCGCGTTTGTCCACAACGGCACCTGTCCCTTGGACAATCGGGTCAGGCTCGCTGATAACTTCGCCAGACGCGGCGCGCCCATCAGCATTCGCGCGCCGTTGGCCACATGCAGAGTAAAGCGCGCGCCTTGCAGCGTCTTGGCGAAATTTCCTTCGATCCAGTCGGCGGTTTTCTTGTGCGTTGCGTGTCGGCCGCGAAGCTTTTTCACCAGCTCGCCGGTATTGATGCCTACAGGGCAGCGTTGCGCACACAATCCGGTGGCAGCGCAGGTTTCGATGCCTTGGTACTCGTAGGCTTTCTCCAGTTCAGTGGTGTCGATGCCTGCGCGTTTTTTCGCCTGAATATCGCGCCAGATCACGATGCGCTGGCGCGGGGTCAGGGTCAGGCCTTTCGACGGGCAAACCGGTTCGCAGAAGCCGCACTCGATGCACTTATCGATAATCTCGTCAGCCGCCGGCAGCGGTTTCAGATGCTTGAGGTGGATCTGCGGATCTTCGCTGAGCACCACGTCCGGGTTGAGAATACCGTTGGGGTCGAGCAGGCGTTTGAGCTGCCACATCAGTTGGTAGGCGTCGCTGCCCCATTCCAGCTCAACAAACGGTGCCATGTTGCGTCCGGTGCCGTGTTCGGCCTTGAGCGAGCCGCCGAACTCCACCGCCACCAGTTGCGCGACATCGTCCATGAACGCTTGATAGCGTGCGACTTCTTCCGGGTTGTTGAAGCCTTGGGTGAAGACGAAGTGAAGATTGCCTTCCAGCGCATGTCCGAAAAGGATCGCCTCGTCGTAGGAATGTTTTTCGAACAGTTCGATCAAGCGGTTTACGCCGATTGCCAGTTGTTCAACCGGGAAGGTCACGTCCTCGATGATCACCGTGGTGCCGGTTTTACGTACGGCGCCGACGGCGGGGAAGGTGTCCTTGCGGATCGCCCAGAGGCGGGCGTTTTCAACTGGGTCTTCGCTGAAGTCGACCTGCTTTTCTACCGGGAAGCTGCTGATCGACGCCATGATCTGCGCCAGTTGTTCCTGTAGCAGCGTGGAAGAGGCGGCGCGGGATTCGATCAGCAGGGCGCAGGCATTGTTCGACAGCTGCTGTACGAAAGCGGGCATGCCCGGTTTGTCCTGCACCGAGCGCAGGCTGCGTCGATCCAGCAGCTCTACCGCTGACACTGGCTGGCTTTTCAGCACGGTGACTGCGTTGCAGCAGGTTTCCACATCCGGGAACACGATCAGCGCTGAAGCCTTGTGCGGATGATCGATGACGGTGTCGTAAGTCACCGCGCTGATAAAACCGAGCGTGCCTTCGGAGCCGACCAGCAGGTGGCTCAAGATATCCACAGGCTCGTCGAAATCCACCAGGGCGTTGAGCGACAGGCCTGTGGTATTTTTCAGACGATATTTGTGGCGGATTCTGGCAGCCAGTTCGGCATTGGCGCGGGTCTCGCGGCTCAACGTCGCCAGGCGTTCAAGCAGATCACCATGGCTTGCACGAAACGCCGCGACGCTGGCGGCGTCTTCAGTATCAAATCGCGTGCCGTCGGCCAGTACCAAGCGGATGCCGGCCAGTGTGTGATAAGTGTTTTGTGCGGTGCCGCAGCACATGCCGCTGGCGTTGTTGGCGACGATGCCGCCGATTTTGCAGGCGTTGATCGAGGCCGGGTCCGGGCCGATCTTGCGTCCGAATGGCGCCAGCCACGCGTTGGCCTGTGCGCCGATCACCCCCGGTTGCAGACGGATTTGCGTGCCTTGGCCGCGTATTTCGCGAGCGTTCCAGTTATCCCCAAGCACGATCAGCACCGAATCGCTGATCGCCTGCCCGGAGAGACTGGTGCCGGCCGCGCGAAAGGTCACCGGTACGTGATCGCGCTGCGCCAATTGCAGCAGCGTTA
Source organism: Pseudomonas sp. P116 (assembly GCF_020149425.1). Classification (NCBI taxonomy): domain Bacteria; kingdom Pseudomonadati; phylum Pseudomonadota; class Gammaproteobacteria; order Pseudomonadales; family Pseudomonadaceae; genus Pseudomonas; species Pseudomonas sp. P116. The sequence goes on from NZ_JACVHB010000006.1 coordinate 77,634, forward strand.
CCACTTCATCTTCGGATTCAACGCGGATCACCAGCTGCGGAATCAGTCGATAAAAACTGGCGTCGGTGCCGAAAGCCAATGTCGACAGCGGATCGTCGAAGCGGCGATCCGCCGGAATCAGTTGTTGCGCATCACGCAGGAAATTCGCCGGAAGCGTCATTGGTCCTCCAGGATCAAAACCACCAGGTCTTTCGGACCGTGGGCGCCGTAGGCCAGCACTTGCTCGATGTCAGCGGTTTTCGACGGGCCGGACACCAGCAACGCGTTGGTCGGCATGCCTTGGGCCCAGTTGAATTCCTGCTGCACTTGGTAGAAGTTGTCGCGGATTTCGCTGGCCTTGAGCATGGCGAAATGTACGGGCGGTACCAGGCTCATCAGGCGCGGTTCTTCGCGGGTTGGCCAGAGAATCAGGCTGCCGGTGGCGGCAATGGCACCCAGGGTGCCGGTGAGGCTGGCCGGGGTGTCGTTGAACAGCTCGGCTTTCCATTCTTCCATCGGCCGGTCGTAGGATTTCAGTGCCGGCAGATCAGGATTGTTCGCCCAGTGTTCAGTGATTTTTGCACCGTGTGGCGTAGTTGGTGCGATCAACAGGCTCGGCAGCTGACGGTCGTGCAGCAATTGTGCGAGCAGTGCAGGCCATTCTTCGCCAGATGTCAGATGAATCTCGGTATGGACCGCTTCCATCAATTTGCGCAATTGCGGAATGCGCTGTTCGGCGCTGTAGGTGTACGGCTGAGTTACCAGTTCTACATCGAAATCGTCAGCAATCGGCGTGGCGCCGGTCAGACTTTTCCGCAGTTTGGCGAGGATATTTTGCTTGGCGCTCATCAGCGGTCTCCCTGTTTGGCCAGATGCTCGCGGGCCATGTCGTGCAGTGAGCGGGCGGCGGGTTTGGGTGCGCTGTGATTCTGCGTCCATGGGCCGACATTGTTTGGCGTGAGGGCGCGCAAGCGCGTGGCGAAAAAGCCGAACAGCCGATACAACGTTGGCGAGCTATTGAGCCTGGCCCATGCGTTCCAGATAAAGCGTTCCTTGCGCGAATACTTGCTGCCCTGACCGCGCATCACTTGATGAGGGCTGTCCGGGGCTTTGACGTTTTCTTCGCGTAGGCGACGTAGCAATGCGGGGATAGGAATTTTTACCGGACACACTTCACCGCAGGCACCGCACAGCGAAGACGCACTCGGGTGATCCGGCACCTTGGCCAGACCGACCATGTGTGGGGTGATGATTTTTCCTATAGGGCCGGGGTAAACCTCCCCATAGGCGTGGCCGCCGATTCGCGTGTAGACCGGGCAATGATTCATACAGGCGCCGCAGCGAATGCAGCTCAGGGTCTGGCGCAATTCGCTGTCGGCAAAGGCCTGGCTGCGACCGTTGTCGAGCAGCACCAGATGCACTTCTTGCGGGCCGTCGAGTTCATGCTCCTTGCGCGGGCCGGAGATCATGTTGACGTAAGTGGTGATCGGAATGCCCAGCGCCGAACGGGTCAGCAGCGATAACAGCGGCACCACGTCGCGCAGGTTTTCGACGACTTTTTCGATGCCGGTGACGGCGATGTGCACCGGCGGCACGGTGGTAGTCATCCGGCCGTTGCCTTCGTTTTCCACCAGCAGCAGGGTACCGGTTTCGGCCACGGCGAAGTTGACGCCGGAAACGCCGATGTCCGCTTCGAAGAATTTCTGCCGCAAGACTCTGCGACCGATCTGAATGAGTTGGTCAACGTCCTTGGTGTATTCCACGCCAAGTTTGTCGTGGAACAAGGACGCGACCTGACCGGCATTCTTGTGGATCGCCGGCATAATAATGTGTGAAGGCTTCTCTTGGTCGAGCTGGACGATGTATTCCCCCATGTCGGACTCCAGACATTCAATGTCTTGAGCCTCGAGGAAATGGTTCATTTCCATCTCTTCGCTGACCATCGATTTGCCCTTGATCACTTGCCGCGCCTCGTGAGCACGGATGATCGATAAGACGATGCCATTGGCCTCGTCCACCGTTTCCGCCCAGTGCACTGTCACACCGTTGCGGGTCAGGTTCTGTTCCAGTTGCTCGAGCAGGTCGGGCAACTTGGAGAGCGCGCGGGCTCTGATCGAGTTGCCCAGTGCGCGCAAATGTTCTCTTTCGTGGGCATCGCCAAAAGCCGCTGCCCGCTTGGTCATCAGTGAATCCATGGCAGTGCGGAAATTGTTCCGTAACTGCGGGTCACCCAAAGCGTTGTGCGCCCGGGTGCGGAAATCTTCTTCTACGGCGACCGTAGGAATAATCGCGGAAGTGCTCATTGCGCACCTCCGGTTCTTTGCCACAGGAAACTGGCCAGATGTTGGCCGCGCAACGCTTCCTGTTGTTTCTCCAGCGAGCCGTTGATGTTCATCAAACAGCCGCAGTCAGCACTCAAAATCCTGTGTGCGCCGGATTCCTTCAACGCCCGGGTCTTGTCAGCCACCATCGCGCCGGAAATATCTGGCATTCGGACGCTGAATGTCCCGCCGAAGCCACAGCATTCGCTTTCGTGATCGTGGTTGACCCGTTCCACATTGCTCAACTGCGCCAACAACTCGCGGCCGTGCAGGTGGGTGTTCATCTCGCGACGCGCAGAACACGACGTGTGCAGCGCGACTTTTACCGGCTCGCCGCTGTCCTTGAGCTGCACCTTGCAGACGAACAGCAGGAACTCTGCCAATTCGTAGGTTCGTGCCGCGAGGGCCTGAACCAGTTTCAGAGTCTCTGGCTCGTCCTTGAACAAGTCGGCGTAGTGTTCGCGCAACATCCCGGCGCAGGAACCCGATGGCACCACCACCGGATAATCCCCGGCGAACAGCGCCAGCTGCGAGCGCGCCACCGTCCGCGCCTGCTCGGTGTAACCGGAGGTGTAGGCCGGTTGTCCGCAGCAACTTTGCCCTTGCGGGTACTCGACCCGAATCCCTTCGCGCTCCAGCAAGTGGATCGCGTCCATTCCGGCTTCGGGGTAGAACAGGTCGACCACGCACGTACCGAACAGGTAGACCCGCGACGGTTTCTCGCTGGGGTATTGCCGAGGTTCGGGCAGTGGCGGTGCCACGCGGGTCGCGTTCGGCACAGCGTTGTAAAAAAGCTCGCTCATCAGGCGTGTCTCCGGGTTGTCCCGGTTATCCGTCCGCTGAGGCTGCTGAATATAAAGAGCGTTGCTTTCAGCAGCCTTACAGACCGGGTTGTGAATTGCTGACGCCGGAATCACGAACCGGCGTCGGTTATTTCCATGTTGCTTGTAGTCTTCTTGTAGGTTTAGTGCACCAGCATGCCGGTGAGCCAGTAGGCTTGCGCCAGCGTGATCAGGCCGACAATCGTTGCAAAGAATAGGCTGTGCTTGAGGGTGAAGCGGAACAGATCCGACTCTTTACCGACCAGGCCGGTCGCAGCGCAGGCCACAGCAATGGATTGCGGCGAGATCATCTTGCCGGTGACGCCGCCGCTGGTGTTTGCCGCAACCAGCAGAGTGTCGTTGACGCCGATCTGGTGCGCGGTGGTGGCTTGCAGCGAACTGAAGAGGGCGTTGGACGATGTGTCGGAACCGGTGAGGAATACGCCCAGCCAGCCCAGGAACGGCGAGAAGAACGGGAACGCTGCGCCGGTACCCGCCAGCACTAGAGCCATGGTCGAGGACATGCCGGAATAGTTGGTGACGAACGCGAAAGCCAGCACCATGCCAATCGACAGAATAGGCCAGCGCAGTTCGTAGAAGGTCTCTTTCAAAGTGGTCAGACCAGTTTTGAAATTGATCTTCAGCACCAGCATCGAGATCAGTGCGGAGAAGAAAATCGCCGTGCCGGTCGCGGAAATCGGGTCAAGTTTGAACACGGCTGGAATGGCGGTCGGAGCGGCCACGATCGGTGCAGTCTTGATCACCAATTGATCAAGGTGCGGAATCGCGAAGTTGAACACCCACGCGTACATCGAGCCACCAGCGGCGAACATGGCTTTGAAAGGCTTGAGCGTCCAGATCGTCACCAGCACGGTGAGGATCAGGAACGGCGACCAGGCGATGAAAATCTCCCAGAGGCTGTAAGGGGAAACCGCGGTGGCGCGCTTCTGGCCGAAACCGCCGACGCTGCCGGTGATGGCGGCGCTGGAAGTCGCGCCGGCGATTTGCGCGCCAGCGGTACGTTTTGGCTGCCAGATTTTCAGGAACAGGGTCAGGGAGATCAGGCTGGCCAGGGCCGAGGTGATGTCCGGCAGTTCCGGGCCGATGAAGTTCGAAGTGAAGTACTGAGTAATGGCAAAGCTCAGGCCCGCCACCAGTGCGGCCGGCCAGGTTTCACGCACGCCGCGCATGCCGTCCATCATGAACACCAGCCAGAACGGCACGAATAGCGACAGCAGCGGTAGCTGGCGACCGGTCATGGCGCCGATTTTGAAGGCGTCGATACCGGTGACCTGGCCGGCCACGATGATCGGAATCCCCAGGGCGCCAAATGCAACCGGCGCGGTGTTGGCGATCAGGCACAGGCCTGCGGCATACAGCGGGTTGAAACCCAGGCCTACAAGGAGTGCAGCGGTAATCGCGACCGGCGCACCGAAACCGGCGGCACCTTCCAGGAATGCACCGAAGCAGAAACCGATCAGCAGCACCTGCAGGCGCTGGTCATCAGTAATCGACAGTACGGAGCTGCGAATAACTTCGAACTGACCACTTTTGACTGTCAGCTTGTACAGAAACACCGCCGCGACAATGATCCAGGCAATCGGCCATAAACCATAGGCAAAGCCATAACCGGCAGCGGCAAACGCCATGTCGACCGGCATCTGGAAAGCGAAAATGGCCACGGCGATGGACAAGGCGAGCGTGATGCTACCGGCCACATGACCTTTGAGGCGGAACACCGCCAACGCGAGGAAGAAGAAAACGATGGGAATGACGGCCGCGAGTGCGGAAACGCCGAGACTGCCGAGCGGGCTATAGATCTGTTGCCAGGTTTGCATATGGGGTGGCCCCTAATTGTTGTTGGTCAGGCACTGTCAGCGTTCTTGGTTAATTGGTAAGACCAATTTACAATCGCTGTTGGCTAGGGTAAAAGCCTTGATGCGGGTGTGTCAATTTGTCGCCCTGAAACTTTTGTCGAATAAGCGGTGCAGAAGTCATCTGATCCGTTCGAGCGAGCGTTTTCTGGTAGGTGTCGTGATGGCGCCGATAGGCCAGAATAGAGAGCCCGGCGAGCGGTCGGGCTCGTGGAGAAGTGAGTTATGGGGTTTGATCAGATACGTCAGCGCCGTTTGTCTGACGATATTGTCGAGCGGCTCGAGGGGATGATCCTCGAGGGCACGCTGAAGTCCGGTGAGCGGCTGCCGGCTGAGCGCACGTTGGCTGAGCAGTTCGGGGTTTCGCGTCCATCGTTGCGCGAAGCGATTCAGAAGCTGGCCGCAAAGGGTTTGCTGATCAGCAAGCAGGGCGGTGGCAACTATGTGGTGGAATCGCTGGGTTCGACGTTCAGCGATCCGCTGCTGCAACTGCTCGAAAGCAATCCGGAGGCGCAGCGCGATTTGCTGGAGTTCCGGCATACCCTGGAGGCATCGTGCGCCTATTACGCTGCATTGCGCGCAACTGATGTGGATCGCGAACGGCTGACTGCGGCGTTCGAAGAGTTACAGGACTGCTATTCGCGTCATGACGAAGTGAGCCGGGCGGAAGAGGGTGCGGCGGATGCGAAGTTTCATCTGGCGATTGCCGAGGCCAGCCACAACGCCGTGTTGTTGCACACCATTCGTGGGTTGTTCGATCTGCTCAAGCGTAACGTCGTGACCAACATCGGCGGCATGTATAAGCAGCGCACGGAAACCCGCGACATGCTGATTACCCAGCATCGGGAATTGTATCTGGCGATTATTGAGGGGCGTGCGGAGCAGGCACGGGAGGTTTCCAGTCGCCACATTTTGTATGTGCAGGAAGTGCTGGAAGAGGTGCGGCAGGAAGTTCAGCGCATGGCTCGGGCTGAGCGGCGCAAGGGAATGTGATTTTTTAAGCAAAAGATCGCAGCCTGCGGCAGCTCCTACACGGGGATTCGTATTTCCCTGTAGGAGCTGCCGCAGGCTGCGATCTTTGCTTTTGGGGGGAAGACTAGTCTTCCTTGCCCTTGTTACGCACCGCGCGCTGCAACTCACGACCGGCGTCGCGTTCGCGCTCTGTATCACGCTTGTCGTATTCCTTCTTGCCCTTGCCCAAAGCAATCTCGCACTTGACCATGTGCTTGCTCCAGTACCAGGACAGGCATACGCAGGCGTAACCCTTTTGCTGCACTGCCGCGGCGAGTTTTTCCAGCTCGCGGCGGTTGAGCAGCAACTTGCGCGTGCGCGTCGGGTCAGCGATGACGTGGGTGCTGGCGGTCATCAGAGGCGTGATGTGACTGCCGAGCAGCCAAGCCTCGCCATCCTTGAGCAGCACGTAACTGTCGACCAGTTGCAGCTTGCTTGCCCGCAGACTTTTTACTTCCCAGCCGGCCAGGACCAGACCAGCCTCGAACTTATGCTCGATGAAGTAATCGTGTCGCGCCTTTTTATTCTGCGCGATGGTCCCTGTTGGGTGTTTCTTCTGTTTAGCCATAGGGGCGGCATTATATGGAGATAAACGGCTGTCGGCTACGGTGATGCTGCGTGCTTGAGCAGGTTGAGTGAATCCCGGACAATGCGGCCTCTTTTTCTAACGCTTGGGCGTGATAAACGATGTCGACAGACAAGGTTTCTGTCCACGGCAGTTGGGCTAGCCGCTGGGTATTCATACTCGCCGCGACCGGTTCGGCCGTGGGACTGGGTAGTATCTGGAAGTTTCCGTACATGGTCGGAGTCTACGGCGGCGGCGCCTTTGTGCTGATGTTTCTGGCATGTATCGCGTTGATCGGGATCCCGGTCATGTTGGCTGAAACCCTTATCGGCCGCCGCGCGCGGCAGAGTCCGGCCAATGCTTTGAAGGTGCTGGCGGTGGAAGCCGGGCATTCGGGCAAGTGGTCGTGGGGGGCCTTCGCCGGGATGATCACGGCGTTGTTGATCCTGTCTTTTTATAGTGTGGTCGGCGGCTGGTCGCTGGACTACATCATCGATATGGGCCGTGGCGACTTTCAAGGTGCCACGGCCGCTCAGGTCGGTGCCTACTTCGGCAATGTGATCGCTGATCCGTGGCGCCTGACACTTTGGCACACGATTTTTATGCTGCTTTCAGCGCTGGTGATCGCCAAAGGCGTGGTCGCCGGGCTTGAACGCAGCCTGCGAATCATGATGCCGTTGCTGTTTGTGATGATTCTGGTGCTGCTCGGCTACAGCATGACCACCGGGCATTTCATGGAAGGCGTGCATTTCATGTTCGACTTCCACCCGGAAAAAGTCCTCGACGGATTGCTCCCGGCGATGGGCCATGCGTTCTTTTCGCTGAGCGTGGGCGTCGGTTCGATCATGATCTACGGCGCTTACATGCCGAAGAATTCATCGCTCTCTGGCACGGTCGTCGGTGTGGCGCTGCTCGATACGTTTGTATCGCTGGTGGCTGGTCTGGCCTTGTTTCCGATCGTGTTCGCCGCGGGCCTGAACCCGAGCGAAGGCCCTGGCCTGATGTTCGTCAGTCTGCCATTTGCCTTTGGTAACGTAGCGTTCGGTCAGTTGATGGGGGTAGTGTTCTTCGTACTGGTGGCGGTTGCCGCCTGGAGTTCGGCGATTTCCCTGCTGGAGCCGATGGTCGCGTACCTGGTTGAACGCACGAAAATCAGCCGCGCCTGGGTCACATTCTGGTTGGCTTTTACCTGCTGGTTCGTCGGTTTGGGCACTGTGTTTTCCTTCAATATCTGGAAGGAAGCCAAGTTTTTCGTGAACGAAGGCGGGATGTTCCATCTCTATCAATGGGGTGCGGCAAGCGGTCTGGACTTCTTCGGCGTGATCGATTTCTTCACCTCGCGGATCATGTTGCCACTCGGTGGTTTGTGTTTCGTGTTGTTTGCAGGCTGGGTGATGGGCCGTGAAGCGGTGCGCGACGAATTGTCGATCCGCAATCCGGCGCTGTTCGCCCTGTCCCTGTTCCTGATGCGCTATGTGGCGCCCATCGGCATTCTTGTAGTGTTTGCCGCTCAGCTCTGGAAGTAACGCTTACATGACGACACATATTCAACGATCGGCGCTGCTGCCGTACCCGGCGCAATTTCTCTACGACCTGGTCAATGACGTGGCGCGTTATCCGGAATTTCTGCCGTGGTGCTCGTCTGCCGAGGTGCTGGAGAGCTCGGCTGAGCATATGCGTGCAAGCGTCGGCGTGGCCAAGGGCGGCCTCAGTCAGCATTTCGTGACGCGCAATACGCTGGTGCCGGGGCAATCGATCGAGATGAATCTCGAAGAAGGCCCGTTCAATCAGTTGCACGGCGTCTGGGTATTCAAGGTGCTGAACGAGAAGGCCTGCAAGATCAGCCTCGATCTGTCGTTCGACTACGCAGGGCCGATTGTGCGTGCCACGCTGGGGCCGCTGTTCAATCAGGCTGCGAACACGCTGGTGGATGCATTCTGTCAGCGTGCCAAACAGATGCATGGTTGAGTCGGTGATCGAAATAGAGGTCGTGTATGCGGCCGTTGATCGTCAGGTCTTGCGCACGGTCAGTGTTCCCGAAGGGGTAACGGTGCGTGATGCCTTGCTCAAGTCCGGAATTGGCGACGAGTTCCCTGAGCTTGATCTGGCCGAATGCCCGGTAGGGATCTTCGGCAAAGTAATCGCTGATCCAGAGGTTCGCCTGATTCGGGCGGGGGAACGCATCGAAATTTACCGGCCGTTGCTCGCCGATCCGAAAGAGGTGCGGCGCTTGCGTGCTGCCAAGGCAGCTGAGGCGAAAGCTCGAAATCAGTAAGAAGCCAAACGGCAGACAATAAAAAACCCGGAATTTCCGGGTTTTTTATTGCGTCGCAAATTATTGCGGCGAGGTGTCCAGCGGCTCTGGCGTCGGAACCGGAACGGTTTCTACACCATCGACGTCCTTCTGGATCTGATCCAGCAGGGAGCCTGGCTTGACCGGTTTTTCCGGTGTTGGCTTCTCGGCGTTTTCAGCAGGAGCGGTCACGTTGGTGCCACTGTCCTTGCCGAGAATCGCTTCGTCACGGCTCACGCCCGGCATAAAGTCACCGGACAGGCTGACGAGCTGGTCGTTCGAGTTGAAAATAACACTCATGCGTTCCTGCTGACGTTCACCGCCACCAGGTTGCAGGCTATACAGATAATCCCAGCGATCGGCATGGAACGTGTCGGCAAGCAGAGGGTTGCCCATGATAAACCGTACTTGCGGCCGGGTCATTCCCGGGCGTAACTGGTCTATCATGTCCTGCGTGACGACATTGCCCTGCTGGATGTCGATTTTGTAAACCCCGGGGAATGAACAACCGGCGAGTGCGAGCAGTCCCACAAAGGTGAAACTGGTTAGCAAGAGCTTGGTGTTTTGCATCGGTGGGCGACTTCCACTATCTTGGCTGGGACAACGTAAACGCCGATCATACCCGTATTAAGAGAAGCTGCGAAGCAGCATCGCGAGAAAGCTGACCATGGTTGAAAATAGCGAACTACGCAAAGCTGGCCTCAAAGTGACCCTGCCACGGGTCAAGATCCTGCAAATGCTCGACTCTACAGAGCAGCGTCACATGAGTGCCGAGGACGTCTACAAGGCGTTGATGGAAGCGGGCGAGGACGTCGGTCTGGCCACGGTTTACCGTGTTCTGACCCAGTTCGAAGCCGCTGGCCTGGTGGTCCGTCACAACTTCGACGGCGGCCACGCTGTGTTTGAATTGGCCGACGGTGGCCACCACGACCATATGGTCGACGTGGAGTCCGGTGAAGTGATCGAGTTCTTCGACGAAGAAATCGAAAAACTTCAGAAGTCGATCGTCGAGAAGCATGGCTTTGAGATGGTGGATCACAATCTGGTGCTGTACGTACGCAAGAAAAAGTAAGCATGTCGCGCGAATTTCAGGTTCGCGAAACGAGCGAAGGCGACCCAAGGGTCGCCTTCGTGCTTTCTGCCATTCTTAAACTTTTGCGGTGACGACCATTTTCTTCGCGTGCGCCAGAGACTCTTTGGTCAGATCGATACCGCCCAACATCCGTGCCACTTCTTCTATACGGTCGTTCTTGCTCAGCTTGGAAACGGCGGTGTGCGTTGCCTCTTCCCCGCGTACCTTGTGCACGAACAAGTGCTGATGCCCCTGAGCCGCCACTTGTGGCAAGTGCGTGACGGTCAATACCTGACCGCGCTCACCGAGTCGGCGCAATAACTGGCCGACAATTTCAGCCGTGGGGCCGCCAATGCCCACGTCGACTTCGTCAAACACCAGGGTTGGAACACGAGAGGTCTGCGCGGTGATTACCTGGATTGCCAGGCTGATCCGCGAAAGCTCACCACCGGATGCGACTTTCGCCAGCGCCTTCAGCGGCTGGCCGGGGTTGGCGCTCACCAGCAATTCGACTTGTTCGAGGCCATTAGGCAAGAGTTCGTCGCTGCTGTTGGCGCGCAGCTCAATGGTGAATCGACCGCCAGGCATGCCCAGACGCTGAATCTCCAACTCCACCGCACTAGCCAGGCTGCCGGCTGCCTGATGGCGCAAATCGCTCAGCTCCCGTGCCTTTTCCTGATAGTGGCGGGCATAGGAGGCCAACTCGTCGCCCAATCGCTCAATGGATTCGTCATTGGCATTGAGCGTTTCGATTTCATCCAGCAGTTTTTGCTGCATTTCACCGACTTCTGTCGGCTGGATCCGATGCTTGCGCGCCAGCATGTAAATGGCGTCGAGGCGCTCTTCCAGATATTGCAGGCGTGCCGGGTCGGCATCGAATTTATCGAGGAAGCGATTGAGCTCACCGACAGCCTCTTCGACCTGAATCTGTGCGCTGGTCAGCAAACTGCTGGCTTCGCCGAGGGCCACAACGGAATTGTTCACGCTCGACAGGCGATTGAGGCTGGCGGTCAGTGCATTCAGCACATTGCCGGAATCACTTTCGCTGCATTGTTCGACCACTTGTCGGCAAATGCCGAGCAGGGTTTCAGCATTGGTCAGGTTCTTGTGTTCCTGTTCCAGCTGTTCGAGTTCGTTATCGCCGAGCCCGAGGTTTTCGAGCTCTTCGAGTTGGTAGCTGAGCAGTTGATGGCGCGCGCGTTGTTCGTCGCCGGAGTTGGAGAGACGCTCCAGCTCCTGGCGAGTCTGACGCCAGCGCTGCGCCGCCAGTTGTACCTGGCGGGCGAGGTCGGTCGCGCCAGCGTATTCGTCCAGCAGGCGACGATGGGTATCGGTTTTCAGAAGAGACTGGTGTTCGTGCTGGCTGTGGATATCGATCAGTAATTCGCCAAGCGACTTTAAATCGCCTAGCGGGCAGGGCGTACCGTTGATATAGCCACGAGAGCGTCCTTCCGAAGTAATGACCCGGCGCAGGATGCACGGGCCGTCGATGTCCAGATCGCGCTCGGCCAGCCAGGCGCTGGCTTCGGGGATATCGGCCAGGTCGAAGGTTGCCAGGATATCGGCCTTGTCGGCGCCCGGGCGGACGACTCCGCTGTCGGCACGATCGCCAAGGGTCAGGCCCAGGGCGTCGAGCATGATCGACTTGCCGGCGCCGGTTTCCCCTGTGATCACGCTCATCCCGCGATCAAGTTCAAGATCGAGATGTTCAACGATGGCGTAGTTATGTACGGACAGGTGCACCAGCATAAAGGCCGCTCCCAGGCTTTAGGTCTGGTTATTTATACAGTGTTTTGTTTGGCGCTGACAATGCCCTCACTTAGGTCGATTCGCTTGAGCGTTTCAAATGCTTAGCTCATCGAGGAATGAAAAAAAGCAGCACTTTTTTGTAGGGTTAATGCTTGAGCCCCCTTGAAGCCTGATTTTGCGGCCCCATATATCGGGACAGAAGCGCGAGTCGAACTCGCGGACGATATTGAAAGGAGAATTCTATGGCTGACGAACAGACAGTAGATAAGCAAAACCCAGAAGCCAATCAGGCGCCCGAGGGTTCGGGTGACGACCTGGCGACCCGTGTACAAGTGCTCGAAGAGCAATTGGCCGCCGCGCAGGATCAGTCTCTGCGTGTTGCTGCCGATCTGCAGAACGTCCGTCGTCGTGCCGAGCAGGACGTGGAGAAGGCGCACAAGTTTGCGCTGGAAAAATTCGCCAGCGACCTGCTGCCGATCGTCGACAGTCTGGAGCGCGGCCTCGAGTTGTCGAACCCGGACGACGAAAGCATCCGTCCGATGCGCGAAGGCATCGAGCTGACCCTGAAAATGTTCCACGACACCCTCAAGCGTTATCAGCTTGAAGCGATCGATCCGCATGGCGAACCGTTCAACGCCGTTCAGCATCAGGCAATGGCCATGCAGGAAAGCGCAGACGTCGAGCCGAACAGCGTTCTGAAGGTGTTCCAGAAGGGCTATCAGCTCAACGGTCGCCTGCTGCGCCCGGCCATGGTCGTGGTCAGCAAGGCGCCAGCGCCAGTTTCGCCTTCTATTGATGAGCAGGCTTGAAATTAGCCGCAAGGCCCCCATTTAGAAGTCAAGCGTTTAAGTGCTACCGCAGTCAGCCACCACTGCTGCGGCATCCAAATCCAAAGTTTCGGGAGAGTTAACATGGGCAAAATTATCGGTATCGACCTGGGGACTACCAACTCCTGCGTCTCCGTGCTGGAAAACGGCAAAGCAAAAGTTATTGAAAACGCTGAAGGCGCGCGTACCACGCCGTCGATCATCGCTTACGCCAACGATGGCGAAATTCTGGTTGGTCAGTCTGCCAAGCGTCAGGCAGTCACCAACCCGCACAACACTCTGTACGCCGTAAAGCGTCTGATCGGTCGTCGTTTTGACGAAGAAGTTGTGCAGAAAGACATCCAGATGGTGCCTTACAAGATCGCCAAGGCTGACAACGGCGACGCTTGGGTTGAAGTGAACGGCCAGAAAATGGCACCGCCACAAATCTCGGCTGAAATCCTGAAAAAGATGAAGAAGACCGCCGAAGATTATCTCGGCGAGGAAGTCACCGAAGCAGTGATCACTGTTCCGGCCTACTTCAACGACAGCCAGCGTCAGGCGACCAAAGACGCCGGCCGCATCGCGGGTCTGGACGTTAAACGTATCATCAACGAACCAACCGCAGCCGCTCTGGCTTACGGTATGGACAAGGCCAAGGGCGATCACACCGTGATCGTTTATGACCTGGGTGGCGGTACTTTCGACGTTTCCGTGATCGAGATCGCTGAAGTTGACGGCGAGCACCAGTTCGAAGTGTTGGCCACCAACGGTGACACGTTCCTGGGCGGTGAAGACTTCGACATTCGTCTGATCGACTACCTCGTTGACGAATTCAAGAAAGAAAGCGGCATGAACCTTAAAGGTGACCCGCTGGCCATGCAGCGCCTGAAAGAAGCTGCTGAGAAAGCCAAGATCGAGCTGTCGTCCGCTCAGTCGACCGACGTCAACCTGCCGTACATCACTGCAGATGCCACCGGTCCTAAGCACTTGAACGTGAAAATTTCGCGTTCCAAACTCGAGGCACTGGTTGAAGACCTGGTTCAGCGCACCATCGAACCTTGCCGCATCGCCATGAAAGACGCAGGTCTGGACGTTGGCGCGATCAACGACGTGATTCTGGTCGGTGGTCAGACCCGTATGCCGCTGGTACAGAAGCTGGTTACCGATTTCTTCGGTAAAGAAGCGCGTAAAGACGTTAACCCGGACGAAGCTGTTGCCATGGGTGCTGCCATCCAGGGCGCCGTTCTGGCCGGTGACGTGAAAGACGTTCTGCTGCTCGACGTCAGCCCGCTGACCCTGGGTATTGAAACCATGGGCGGCGTGATGACCGCGCTGATCGAGAAAAACACCACGATTCCTACCAAGAAATCGCAAGTGTTCTCGACTGCCGACGACAACCAGGGCGCCGTGACCATTCACGTCCTGCAAGGCGAGCGTAAGCAAGCCACTCAGAACAAGTCCTTGGGCAAGTTCGACCTGGCCGACATTCCACCTGCACCACGTGGCGTGCCGCAGATCGAAGTAACCTTCGACATCGACGCAAACGGCATCCTGCACGTTGGCGCGAAAGACAAGGCCACCGGCAAGACTCAGTCGATCGTGATCAAGGCCAACTCCGGTCTGTCCGACGAAGAAATCGAGCGCATGGTGCGTGACGCCGAGGCGAATGCCGAGGAAGACCGCAAGTTCGAAGAGCTGGCTGGCGCCCGTAATCAGGGTGATGCACTGGTTCACTCGACTCGCAAAATGATCGCTGACGCGGGTGACAAAGTTACCGCCGAAGAGAAAACCGCGATCGAAGCTGCCGTGGTTGCTCTGGAAGCCGCTGTGAAAGGCGATGACAAGGCTGCCATCGAAGCGAAAGTCGAAGAGCTGTCGAAAGTCTCCGCTCCGGTTGCTCAGAAGATGTACGCCGAACAGGCTCAGCCTGCTGAAGGCGCAGCACCGCAAGACGAGAAAGCTGAAAAAGCCGACGATGTTGTCGATGCTGAGTTCGAAGAAGTTAAAGACCACAAGTAAGTTGTTGGTCGGCCGGTTGACTGCCTTCAGGCGGTGACTGGTAGGATGTCGCCGCGCGGGAGCTTGCTCCCGCGTTGGCGTATCTGGAATACGCGAATTTTTACAGCATGCGACAAGGCTCGCGTGTTGGTGGTATGGCCTGGAATGCTCCTGCTTTTCGCGCCGAAAGTACCGCATGAATCAAAGACCAGGATCGTTGAATTGACGTGAGTTGGGTCCGGGCCTGTATTGGGGCTCAACGAGTTTGGCCATCCTCAGGAGGGGTTTGCCGAACGTCCTCAAGAGTGCGAAGAACTTATGGCAAAGCGTGATTATTACGAAGTGTTGGGTGTTGAGCGTGGCTCAAGCGATGCGGACCTGAAAAAGGCCTATCGCCGTCTGGCGATGAAGCATCACCCGGACCGTAATCCCGATGACAAAGCATCGGAAGAACTGTTCAAAGAGGCCAATGAGGCCTACGAAGTGCTGTCCGATTCGAGCAAGCGCGCGGCGTACGACCAGTACGGTCATGCAGGCGTTGATCCGAGCATGGGCGGCGGCGGTGCCGGTTTCGGCGGTCAGAACTTCTCTGACATCTTTGGCGATGTATTCAGTGATTTCTTCGGTGGCGGTCGCGGCGGTTCCCGTGGCGGCGCCCAGCGTGGCAGCGATTTGCGCTACACCCTGGAGCTGAATCTGGAAGAAGCGGTGCGTGGCACCTCGGTGAATATCCGCGTGCCGACGCTGGTCAATTGCAAGCCGTGCGATGGCTCGGGCGCCAAGAAAGGCTCGTCACCTTCGACGTGCCCGACGTGCGGCGGCATCGGTCAGGTGCGCATGCAGCAAGGTTTCTTTTCGGTTCAGCAGACCTGCCCGCGCTGCCATGGCCAAGGCAAGATCATTTCCGATCCGTGCGATTCCTGCCATGGCGACGGTCGTGTCGAAGAGTACAAAACCCTGTCGGTCAAAGTGCCCGCCGGCGTTGATACTGGCGACCGCATCCGTCTGTCTGGCGAAGGCGAGGCGGGGACTCAGGGTGGTCCGACTGGCGACCTGTACGTGGTCATCAATGTCCGCGAACACGACATCTTCCAGCGTGACGGCAAGCATCTGTTCTGCGAAGTGCCAATCAGCTTTGTCGATGCAGCGCTGGGCGGCGAGTTGGAGATTCCGACCCTCGACGGTCGCGTCAAACTGAAAATCCCTGAAGGCACCCAGACCGGCAAGCAATTCCGCGTGCGTGGCAAAGGCGTTGCTCCAGTGCGTGGCGGCGGTGCGGGCGATCTGATGTGCCGTGTGGCTGTCGAGACCCCGGTCAATCTGAACCGTCGTCAGCGTGAATTGCTGGAAGAGTTCCGCAGCTCGCTGGCCGATGACAACAGCCACTCGCCGAAAACCACCGGTTGGTTCGATGGTGTAAAGCGCTTCTTCGGCGATTTGTAAGGAGTCGGCATGCGACGTATTGCAGTGATGGGCGCCGCCGGGCGCATGGGTAAGATCCTGGTCGAGGCCGTGCAGCAGCGCGCGCCGCTGACCGGGCTGACTGCCGCGATCGTTCGCCCGGGCAGCACGCTGATTGGCGTCGATGCCGGTGAGCTGGCATCGCTGGGGCGAATCGGCGTGCCGTTGTCTGGTCATGTCGAAGCAGTAGCTGATGAGTTCGATGTGCTGATCGACTTCACGCTGCCTGAAGTCATGCTGAAAAACCTGGCCTTCTGTCGTAAGGCAGGCAAGGCCATGGTCATCGGCACGACCGGGCTGGATGCCGCGCAGAAGCGTCTGTTGGCGGAGGCGGGCAAGGATATTCCCATCGTGTTCGCCGCCAACTTCAGTGTCGGGGTCAATCTGTCGCTGAAGCTGCTTGATATGGCTGCGCGTGTGCTCGGTGATGATGCGGATATCGAAATCATCGAAGCGCATCACCGAAACAAGATCGATGCGCCGTCAGGTACGGCGTTGCGCATGGGTGAAGTGATTGCCAGCGCGCTGGACCGTGATCTGCAGAAAGTTGCGGTCTATGGGCGTGAAGGTCACACCGGTGTGCGCGAGCGTGAAACCATTGGTTTTGCCACGGTGCGCGGTGGGGACGTTGTCGGTGATCACACCGTGCTGTTCGCCTGTGAAGGCGAGCGTCTCGAGATCACGCACAAGGCTTCCAGTCGCATGACCTTCGCCAAGGGCGCGGTGCGTGCTGCGTTGTGGCTGGATGGTCGTGCGCCGGGTCTTTACGACATGCAAGACGTGCTCGATCTGCATTAAGTGCTCCAGAAACCGGGTTCAAACCATATGTTTGAGCCCGGTTTTTTCCGCCGAGCGACGCCCTGTCGCATTCTCTGCCCTTTCGGGCTCATTGGCGGTAGACCAAAAAAGCCTTTTTCTGTAAGCTACAGCTTTAGTGTGTCCACTAAAAGCGCGCAGAATAATTCAGTGAACAAGCGGGGTGACGTGTCCATACGTCATTCCGCTTTTTTACAACCTGCGATCGCCCTTTCATGCGTTATTTACGGGAGGTCTTCTTGACTAAGCCAGCCATACTTGCCCTTGCTGATGGCAGCATTTTTCGCGGCGAAGCCATTGGTGCCGACGGTCAAACCGTTGGTGAGGTGGTGTTCAACACCGCAATGACCGGCTATCAGGAAATCCTTACCGATCCTTCCTACGCCCAACAGATCGTTACCCTGACCTACCCGCACATTGGCAACACCGGCACCACGCCGGAAGATGCCGAGTCGGATCGCGTCTGGTCTGCCGGTCTGGTCATCCGTGACCTGCCGCTGGTGGCGAGCAACTGGCGTAACACGATGTCTCTGGACGATTACCTGAAGGCCAACAATGTTGTGGCAATCGCCGGTATCGACACCCGTCGCCTGACCCGCATCCTTCGGGAAAAAGGCGCCCAGAACGGCTGCATCATGGCCGGCGACAACATCTCCGAAGAAGCCGCCATCGCCGCTGCGCAAGGCTTCCCGGGTCTGAAGGGCATGGATCTGGCGAAAGTCGTCAGCACCAAGAAGCAATACGAATGGCGCTCGACGGTCTGGGATCTGAAAACCGACAGCCACGCGACCATCGAAGCCTCCGAGCTGCCATACCACGTGGTTGCCTACGACTACGGCGTCAAGGTCAACATCCTGCGCATGCTGGTCGAGCGCGGCTGCCGCGTCACCGTCGTGCCGGCGCAAACGCCTGCTGCCGACGTGCTGGCACTGAAACCGGATGGCGTGTTCCTGTCCAACGGCCCTGGTGACCCGGAGCCATGCGACTACGCCATCAAGGCGATCAAGGAAGTGCTGGAAACCGAAATTCCGGTATTCGGTATCTGCCTCGGTCACCAGTTGCTGGCTCTGGCCTCCGGCGCCAAGACCCTGAAAATGGGTCACGGCCACCACGGTGCCAACCACCCGGTGCAGGATCTGGACACTGGCGTCGTAATGATCACCAGCCAGAACCACGGTTTTGCGGTAGACGAAGAAACCCTGCCAGCCAACGTTCGCGCGATCCACAAATCGCTGTTCGACGGCACCCTGCAAGGTATCGAGCGCACCGACAAGAGCGCGTTCAGCTTCCAGGGTCACCCTGAAGCGAGCCCGGGCCCGAATGATGTGGCGCCACTGTTCGACCGCTTCATCAACGAGATGGCCAAGCGACGCTAAGCGTTCGCCTTGAGACTGTAGAGAGAAGCCCCTTGAGGGTGGCCCCGCTACCGGCGGCCCCTTCGAGGCTTCAGAAATCGATCAAGACGGCTTGCCGACTGACCTGCGGATTTGAGTGACAAACCCATGCCAAAACGTACAGACATTAAAAGCATCCTGATTCTCGGCGCTGGCCCGATCGTTATCGGCCAGGCTTGCGAATTCGACTACTCCGGCGCCCAGGCCTGTAAAGCCCTGCGTGAAGAGGGTTACCGCGTCATCCTGGTGAACTCCAACCCGGCCACCATCATGACCGACCCGTCGATGGCCGATGCCACCTACATCGAACCGATCAAATGGCAGACCGTTGCCAAGATCATCGAGAAAGAGCGTCCAGACGCACTGCTGCCGACCATGGGCGGCCAGACCGCTCTGAACTGCGCCCTCGACCTGGAGCGCGAAGGCGTTCTGGAGAAGTTCGGCGTGGAAATGATCGGCGCCAACGCCGACACCATCGACAAGGCTGAAGACCGTTCGCGTTTCGACAAGGCGATGAAATCCATCGGCCTGGCGTGCCCGCGCTCCGGTATCGCCCACAGCATGGAAGAAGCCAACGCGGTTCTCGAAACCCTCGGCTTCCCGTGCATCATCCGTCCGTCGTTCACCATGGGCGGCACCGGTGGCGGTATCGCTTACAACCGTGAAGAGTTCGAAGAAATCTGCGCCCGTGGTCTGGACCTGTCGCCGACCAAAGAGCTGCTGATCGACGAATCGCTGATCGGCTGGAAAGAATATGAAATGGAAGTTGTCCGCGACAAAAACGACAACTGCATCATCGTCTGCTCGATCGAAAACTTCGACCCGATGGGCGTGCACACCGGTGACTCGATCACTGTTGCTCCGGCTCAGACCCTGACCGACAAGGAATACCAGATCCTGCGTAACGCCTCTCTGGCGGTATTGCGCGAGATCGGCGTCGAGACCGGCGGTTCCAACGTGCAATTCGGTATCTGCCCGGACACTGGCCGTATGGTCGTGATCGAAATGAACCCGCGCGTATCGCGTTCTTCGGCCCTGGCTTCGAAAGCCACCGGTTTTCCGATCGCCAAAGTTGCGGCCAAACTGGCTGTGGGCTACACCCTCGACGAACTGTCGAACGACATCACCGGCGGCAAGACCCCGGCGTCCTTCGAACCGTCGATCGACTATGTCGTCACCAAGCTGCCACGCTTTGCTTTCGAAAAATTCGCTAAGGCTGACGCGCGTCTGACCACTCAGATGAAGTCGGTGGGTGAGGTCATGGCGATCGGCCGGACTTTCCAGGAATCCCTGCAGAAAGCCCTGCGTGGTCTGGAAGTGGGCGTTTGCGGTCTGGACGAGAAGCTCGACCTGAGCAACCCGGAAAGCATGAGCATCCTCAAGCGCGAACTGACCGTACCGGGCGCCGAGCGTATCTGGTACGTGGCTGACGCTTTCCGCGCTGGCATGACCGTCGAAGAAATTTTCGGCATGAACATGATCGATCCGTGGTTCCTGGTACAGATCGAAGATCTGATCAAGGATGAAGAGAAGGTCAAGACCCTGGGTCTGTCCGCGATCGACCGCGATCTGATGTTCAAGCTCAAGCGCAAAGGCTTCTCCGATCAGCGTCTGGCCAAGCTGCTGGGTGTTACCGAGAAGAACCTGCGGACTCACCGTCACAAGCTGGAAGTGTTCCCGGTCTACAAGCGCGTTGACACCTGTGCTGCCGAGTTCGCCACTGATACCGCCTATCTGTATTCGACCTACGAGGAAGAATGCGAAGCAGCGCCGTCGGGTCGCGACAAGATCATCATCCTCGGCGGTGGTCCAAACCGCATCGGTCAGGGCATCGAGTTCGACTACTGCTGCGTACACGCCGCCCTCGCTCTGCGCGAAGACGGGTACGAGACCATCATGGTCAACTGCAACCCGGAAACCGTTTCCACTGACTACGACACTTCCGACCGTCTGTACTTCGAGTCGGTAACCCTGGAAGACGTGCTGGAAATCTGCCGCGTCGAGAAGCCGAAAGGCGTCATCGTCCAGTACGGCGGCCAGACCCCGCTGAAACTGGCTCGCGCCCTGGAGGCCGCTGGCGTGCCAATCATCGGCACCAGCCCTGACGCCATCGACCGTGCCGAAGACCGTGAGCGCTTCCAGCAAATGGTTGAGCGCCTGAACCTGCGTCAGCCGCCAAACGCTACTGTGCGCAGCGAAGACGAAGCCATTCGTGCTGCGGCCAAGATCGGTTATCCGCTGGTGGTTCGCCCGTCCTACGTGTTGGGCGGCCGTGCGATGGAAATCGTCTACGAAGAAGAAGAACTCAAGCGCTATCTGCGTGACGCAGTGAAAGTGTCCAACGACAGCCCGGTGCTGCTCGACCACTTCCTCAACTGCGCCATCGAGATGGACGTGGATGCGGTCTGCGACGGCAAAGATGTGGTAATCGGCGCGATCATGCAGCACATCGAACAGGCTGGCGTTCACTCCGGTGACTCCGCTTGCTCGCTGCCGCCGTACTCGCTGCCGGCGCACATCCAGGACGAGATGCGCGAACAGGTCAAGAAAATGGCCTTGGAACTGGGCGTTGTCGGCCTGATGAACGTGCAATTGGCTCTGCAAGGCGAAGACATCTACGTCATCGAAGTCAACCCGCGCGCTTCCCGTACCGTGCCGTTCGTATCCAAGTGCATCGGTGTTTCCCTGGCCATGATCGCGGCTCGCGTGATGGCGGGTAAAACCCTGAAAGAAATCGGCTTCACCAAAGAAATCATCCCGAATTTCTACAGCGTGAAAGAGGCGGTCTTCCCGTTCGCCAAATTCCCTGGCGTTGACCCGATCCTCGGCCCAGAGATGAAGTCGACCGGTGAAGTGATGGGTGTCGGTGACACCTTCGGTGAAGCGTTCGCGAAAGCCCAAATGGGCGCGAGCGAAGTGCTGCCAACCGGCGGCACTGCATTCATCAGCGTGCGTGATGATGACAAACCACTGGTTGCAGGCGTGGCTCGTGATCTGATCAACTTGGGCTTCGAAGTGGTTGCCACTGCCGGTACTGCCAAGCTGATCGAAGCCGCAGGCCTGAAAGTGCGCCGTGTGAACAAGGTGACCGAGGGTCGTCCGCACGTGGTCGACATGATCAAGAATGACGAAGTCACGCTGATCATCAACACCACCGAAGGTCGCCAGTCGATCGCCGATTCCTACTCCATTCGTCGTAATGCCTTGCAGCACAAGATTTACTGCACCACCACCATTGCTGCTGGCGAAGCTATCTGTGAAGCGCTGAAGTTCGGTCCGGAAAAGACCGTGCGTCGCTTGCAGGATCTACACGCAGGATTGAAGGCATGAGCATAACCAAGTACCCAATGACAGTTCAGGGCGCGAAAGCTCTGGAAGAAGAACACACTCACCTGACCAAGGTCGTCCGTCCGAAGCTCAGCCAGGACATCGGGACGGCCCGCGAGTTGGGTGACCTGAAAGAGAACGCGGAATACCATGCCGCCCGCGAACAGCAGGGCATGGTCGAGGCGCGGATTCGTGACATCGAAGGCCGGATTCAGAATCAGGTCATCATTGATGTCACGACCATTCCTCATACCGGCAAAGTGATCTTCGGTACCACCGTCGAAATCGCCAATGTCGAGACGGATGAAAGCGTCACTTACCACATCGTGGGTGAGGATGAGGCTGACTTCAAACTCGGCAAGATTTCGGTCGGTTCGCCTCTGGCCCGCGCCTTGATCGGCAAGGAAGAGGGCGATACGGTCGCCGTGAAAACGCCAGGTGGCGTTATCGAGTACGAGATTGTCGAAGTCCGTCACATCTGAAACCGGGCGCCCGCTGCATGCGGGCGCCATGCTTTGGCAGCTGACCCAGATGTTGTGGGTTGGCGGTCTCTGGCTGATTCATTTCGGTTTGCAGCCGGCGTTGGTCAGGATTGGCCTGGCGCCGCTGTTGATCGACGAAGTTGCCAGTGCATTTGAAGTGCTGGTGGTGGGTTTTTCCGCCGCATGCGTGATATTTCAGGCTTTGGTGCTGCTACAGGCCGAGGGCCTTGCCAGTCTATGGCGGGATTTTCGCGGGCAGGTGCTGTTGATGGCGTTGTACGCGTGTGCGATGTATGTCGCAGTGCGTGTCGGCTGGCCGGATGCGCAGCGATGGCAGGTGTTCAGCTATCTGGTGCTGGGGTTTTCCGGGCTGGTGCTGGTGATGCAGCCGGTGCCGGGATGGAGTGGCAGGGTGCGCGAAGCACACCCTTGACCCTTGTCATCACTTGAAGCGATGAACGTTCGACAGTTGCTTGTTGACGCTGAAGTTCTTGCGGTAAAGCAGTGCCATCTTGCCGATGACCTGAACCAGATCCGCTTTGCCGACCTTGCACAGTTCTGCAATGGACGCCAGGCGCGACTCGCGATCGAGGATGTTGAGCTTGATTTTGATCAGCTCGTGATCCGCCAAGGCGCGTTCAAGTTCGGCTAACACACCTTCAGTCAAACCGTTGTCCGCCACAGTCAAAACTGGTTTCAGATGGTGACCAATGGATTTGTACTGTTTCTTCTGCTCTGGAGTGAGCGGCATAATCTGACCCTTTCGTCTGGATTCTGTAAAATGGCGGCCATTTTACCCGAGGGTTCGTGGATCCGCCCAACTAATCACGACCCTTATCATCGAGGTGCCCAATGGCGCGTTCCAAGACAAGCCTTGGTTGGCTGAAAAGACATGTCAATGATCCCTATGTGAAGCAGGCGCAGAAGGATGGCTACCGTTCGCGTGCGAGTTACAAACTTCTGGAGGTCCAGGAGAAATACAAGCTGATCCGTCCTGGCATGAGCGTTGTCGACCTGGGTGCGGCGCCTGGTGGCTGGTCGCAGGTGACTAGCCGGCTGATCGGTGGTCAGGGGCGTCTGATTGCCTCGGACATCCTGGAGATGGACAGCATCCCTGACGTGACATTCATCCAGGGTGACTTCACCGAAGACGCGGTACTCGCTCAGATCCTCGACGCCGTAGGTAATTCGCAGGTGGACCTTGTGATTTCCGATATGGCCCCCAATATGAGTGGTACGCCTGAAGTGGATATGCCAAAAGCCATGTTCCTTTGCGAGCTGGCTCTTGATTTGGCGGAGCGGATACTCAAGCCGGGTGGTAATTTTGTGATCAAGATCTTTCAGGGCGAAGGTTTCGATGTGTACCTGAAGGATGCCCGCAAGAAGTTCGACAAGATCCAGATGATCAAGCCGGATTCGTCCCGGGGCAGTTCCCGGGAGCAATACATGCTGGCTTGGGGCTACCGCGGCCGTAGCGAGTAAAACGACGTAATTCGACCAGGGCGATAGGTTTTTCGCATTTCGCTCCGGGCGCATTAACGAATATCGTGTAGAAAGTGTTTCACAAAGGGTTACAGACGGCGCCTGCCAGAGTTGTAGGTAATGTAGTAAGTTAGGCCGGTGAATATCATGCGAAGCGCGCGCCAGTAGCGGAGCTTGCTTCAGAGGGTAGTTAATTGAACGATATGGCAAAGAATCTGATCCTGTGGTTGATCATCGCGGCTGTCCTGGTGACGGTGATGAACAACTTCTCCAGCCCTAACGAGCCGCAGACCCTCAACTATTCCGACTTCATCCAGCAGGTCAAGGATGGCAAGGTCGAGCGCGTAGCCGTTGATGGTTATGTGATTACCGGCAAGCGCAGCGATGGCGACAGCTTCAAGACCATTCGTCCGGCTATTCAGGACAATGGTCTGATCGGCGATCTGGTCGACAACCACGTTGTGGTTGAAGGCAAGCAGCCTGAGCAGCAAAGCATCTGGACCCAGCTTCTGGTGGCCAGCTTCCCGATCCTGGTGATCATCGCGGTGTTCATGTTCTTCATGCGCCAGATGCAGGGCGGTGCGGGTGGCAAGGGTGGGCCGATGAGCTTTGGCAAGAGCAAGGCGCGCCTGCTCTCCGAAGATCAGGTGAAAACCACTTTGGCTGACGTTGCCGGTTGCGATGAAGCCAAGGAAGAAGTTGGCGAGCTGGTCGAGTTCCTCCGTGATCCGGGCAAGTTCCAGCGTCTGGGCGGTCGAATTCCTCGCGGTGTCTTGATGGTCGGTCCTCCGGGTACCGGTAAAACCTTGCTGGCCAAGGCAATTGCCGGTGAGGCCAAGGTACCGTTCTTCACCATTTCCGGTTCCGACTTTGTCGAAATGTTTGTTGGTGTCGGTGCGAGCCGCGTCCGTGACATGTTCGAGCAGGCCAAGAAGCACGCTCCATGCATCATCTTTATCGACGAAATCGACGCCGTCGGTCGCCATCGTGGCGCCGGCATGGGCGGCGGTCACGATGAGCGTGAGCAGACTCTTAACCAGTTGCTGGTTGAGATGGACGGCTTTGAAATGAACGACGGCATCATCGTGATCGCTGCAACCAACCGTCCTGACGTACTCGACCCTGCGCTGCTGCGTCCGGGCCGTTTCGACCGCCAGGTTGTTGTTGGTCTGCCGGACATCCGTGGTCGCGAACAGATTCTCAAGGTTCACATGCGCAAAGTGCCAATGGGCGACGACGTCGCTCCGGGTGTTATCGCGCGTGGTACTCCAGGCTTCTCGGGTGCCGACCTGGCCAACCTGGTCAACGAAGCTTCGCTGTTCGCTGCTCGCAGCGGCAAGCGCATCGTCGAGATGAAGGAATTCGAGCTGGCCAAAGACAAGATCATGATGGGCGCCGAGCGCAAATCGATGGTCATGTCCGAGAAAGAAAAACAGAACACGGCTTATCACGAAGCGGGTCACGCTATTGTTGGTCGCGTCGTGCCTGAGCATGATCCGGTCTACAAAGTTTCGATCATTCCGCGCGGTCGTGCGCTGGGTGTGACGATGTTCCTGCCGGAAGAAGATCGCTATAGCCTGTCCAAGCGTGCGTTGATCAGTCAGATCTGCTCGCTGTACGGCGGCCGTATCGCTGAAGAAATGACCTTGGGCTTCGACGGTGTGACCACCGGTGCTTCCAACGACATCATGCGTGCCAGTCAGATTGCGCGAAACATGGTGACCAAGTGGGGCCTGTCGGAAAAACTTGGTCCGCTGATGTATGCCGAAGAAGAGGGCGAAGTGTTCCTTGGTCGCGGCGGTGGTGGACAGGCTGCCAGCTTCTCCGGTGATACGGCCAAGCTGATTGACTCGGAGGTGCGCAGCATCATTGATCAGTGCTACGGCACAGCCAAGCAGATCCTCACGGATAACCGTGACAAGCTCGATGCCATGGCTGATGCCCTGATGAAGTACGAAACGATCGACGCTGAGCAGATCGACGACATCATGGCTGGCCGTACGCCTCGTGAGCCTCGCGATTGGTCGGGTGGCACCGGTACACCGCCGCCTCCAGTTGTCCAGGATGAGCGTCCGGAAACACCGATCGGCGGTCCGGCTGCTGACGTTTAAGGTTTGAAATGACTTCTGTACAGTCCCTGACCCGGTTGCCTTGCGGCAACCGGGTTCTTGATTTGGCCCAGACGCATGTCATGGGTATTCTCAATGTCACTCCCGATTCTTTCTCCGATGGCGGCCGATACAGCCAGCTCGACGAGGCTTTGCGCCACGCCGAAGCCATGGTTGCGGCTGGTGCGACGTTAATTGATGTTGGCGGCGAATCTACTCGCCCTGGTGCGCGCGCGGTGTCACCGCTGGAAGAGCTCGAGCGCGTGGCGCCGATTGTCGAGCTGATCAATCGCGAGCTCGATGTGATCATCTCGGTCGATACGTCGACACCTGCCGTGATGCGCGAAACCGCGCGTCTTGGTGCTGGGTTGATCAACGATGTGCGATCACTACGGCGTGACGGGGCGCTGGATGCGGCAGCCGCAACCGGTTTGCCGGTATGCCTCATGCATATGCTCGGAGAGCCGGGTGATATGCAGGACAATCCTCAATACAATGATGTCACTCGGGAAGTGGGCGAGTTTCTTGCCGAGCGCAGGGCGCAATGTGCATTAGCAGGTATTCCGGCCGATCGAATCATCCTTGATCCCGGCTTCGGCTTCGCCAAAACCCTGCAGCACAATCTAAGCTTGTTCAAGCATATGGAAGCCCTGCATGCGCTGGGCCGCCCTTTGCTGGTGGGTGTTTCGCGCAAGAGCATGATCGGGCATGCATTGAATCGGCCTGTGGGCGAACGTCTGTACGGTGGTCTTGCACTGGCTGCGCTGGCGTCGGTCAAGGGGGCGCGTATATTGCGTGTCCATGATGTGGCGCAAACAGTAGATGTCGTGCGAATGATCGCGGCCGTCGAATCAGCCGAATAAGAATGATGGAGCACTTATGAGCAAGAAATACTTTGGTACTGACGGCATTCGTGGTCGAGTCGGTGAATACCCGATTACTCCTGACTTCATGCTCAAGCTTGGCTGGGCTGCTGGAATGGCGTTCCGGAAGATGGGGGCCTGCAAGGTGCTGGTCGGCAAGGACACGCGAATTTCCGGCTACATGTTCGAGTCGGCGCTGGAGGCTGGCCTGACATCGGCAGGTGCCGATGTAATGCTGCTTGGTCCAATGCCGACGCCCGCCATCGCTTACCTGGCGCGCACGTTCCAGGCCGAGGCTGGCATTGTGATCAGTGCTTCGCACAACCCGCATGACGATAACGGCATCAAATTCTTCTCCGGAAAAGGCACCAAGCTGCCGGACGAACTGGAGTTGATGATCGAAGAGCTGCTCGACACCCCGATGACCGTGGTCGAGTCGAGCAAGATCGGCAAGGTGTCGCGGATCAACGATGCGTCCGGTCGTTACATTGAATTCTGCAAGAGCAGTGTGCCAACCGGCACCAGTTTTTCCGGCCTCAAGATTGTCATCGACTGCGCTCACGGCGCGACTTATAAAGTTGCCCCGAGCGTTTTTCGAGAGCTGGGTGCGGACGTGGTCGTGCTGTCGGCGCAACCCAATGGCCTGAATATCAATGACAACTGCGGTTCGACCCATATGGGTCAGCTTCAGGCGGCAGTCTTGGCTGAGCACGCTGATCTGGGTATCGCCTTTGATGGTGACGGCGATCGGGTCTTGATGGTCGATCACACTGGCGCAATCGTTGATGGCGACGAATTGATATTCATCATTGCGCGTGATCTGCACGAGCGTGGGAAGCTGCAGGGCGGTGTGGTCGGCACCCTGATGAGTAACCTCGGTCTTGAGTTGGCGCTCGCCGATCTTTCGATTCCATTCATTCGTGCCAACGTTGGCGATCGCTACGTGATCGCTGAATTGCTGGAGCGTAATTGGCTGGTCGGCGGTGAAAATTCGGGGCATGTCGTTTGTTTCAATCACACCACGACTGGTGATGCGATCATTGCGGCTCTGCAAGTATTGATGGCGCTCAAAACGCGTAATGAAGGCCTGGCGCTAGCTCGCCAAGCGTTACGCAAGTGCCCTCAGGTGCTGATCAATGTGCGTTTCGGCGGTGGCGAAAGCCCGCTGGAGCATCCAGCAGTCAAGGAAGCCAGTGCGCGTGTAACACAGGCGATGGCTGGGCGTGGACGTGTGCTCCTGCGCAAGTCCGGCACAGAGCCTCTGGTGCGTGTGATGGTCGAAGGCGAGGACGAAACCCTTGTTCGCGGCTATGCCGAAGAACTGGCAAAACTGGTAACTGAAGTTTCTGCCTGATACGGCTTGCAAGCCATGATTGTGTTGGGTAACATCTGCGCCCACTTTGACCGACGAGGTACAGCATGCGTCGCCCTATGGTAGCTGGTAACTGGAAGATGCACGGTACCCGCGCCAGCGTCGCTGAGCTGATCAACGGCCTTCGTCATCTGGCCTTGCCAAGCGGTGTTGATGTCGCAGTATTTCCGCCTTGCTTGTATATCAATCAAGTGATTGATGGCTTGAAGGGCAAGTCGATTTCGGTCGGCGCGCAGAATTCTGCGGTGGAATCCATGCAAGGTGCATTGACCGGTGAGATTGCACCGAGTCAATTAGTGGATGCAGGTTGTTCCCTGGTGCTTGTCGGGCACTCCGAACGCCGTCAGATAATGGGCGAGCGAGACGGAATGCTGAATCGCAAGTTCGCAGCGGCACAGGCATGTGGCTTGATTCCGGTGTTGTGCATAGGGGAGACCCTTGAGCAGCGCGAAGCCGGTAAAACTCTTGAAGTTGTCGGGCGTCAGCTTGGCAGCATCATCGAGGAGCTGGGTGTAGGTGCCTTTGCCAAGGCAGTAATAGCTTACGAGCCGGTCTGGGCCATTGGTACCGGGCTGACTGCAACACCGCAACAGGCTCAGGATGTGCATAAAGCCATTCGTGAGCAGTTGGCGGCAGAGAATTCTGAAGTCGCACGAGGTGTGCGGCTTCTATACGGCGGCAGCGTGAAGGCGGCCAATGCGGTCGAACTGTTCGGCATGCCGGATATCGATGGGGGGCTCATTGGTGGAGCTTCCCTGAATGCAGATGAGTTCGGTGCGATCTGTCGCGCCGCGGGAAACTGAAAAAATGCTGGAAACAGTCGTAGTCGTTTTTCATCTGCTGGGTGCATTGGGCGTAGTTGCTCTGGTTTTGCTGCAGCAGGGTAAGGGTGCGGACGCTGGCGCGTCTTTCGGAGCAGGTGCTTCAAATACTGTGTTCGGAAGCCAAGGTTCCTCTACCTTTCTTAGTAAGTTTACTGCTATACTTGCCGCCGGTTTCTTCATAACCAGCTTGGGGTTAGGTTACTTTGCTAAAGAGAAAGCTCATCAGCTGACTCAAGCAGGTTTGCCAGATCCAGCAGTGTTGGAAGTACCTAAGCAACAACAACCGGCTTCTGATGATGTACCGGTGCTTCAAGAGCAAAAGTCGGCTACTCCAGCGACTGACGTACCTCCAGCTCAAGAGCAGAAGTAAGAAGGGTTTCAATGTAGTTTTGCCGAGGTGGTGGAATTGGTAGACACGCAACCTTGAGGTGGTTGTGCCCATAGGGTGTAGGGGTTCGAGTCCCCTTCTCGGTACCAATTAGTCAGGATAGCCCGCTGTTGCGGGCTTTCTTGCAGGTGGAAGGTTAGATTGACCCTATAAGGGATCGGTCGTATACTTCCGCCCCAGCTTTGTCGCGGGGTGGAGCAGTCTGGTAGCTCGTCGGGCTCATAACCCGAAGGTCGTCGGTTCAAATCCGGCCCCCGCAACCAGTTTAAAGAGCCCCTTTTAAGGGGCTTTTTGTTAGCTGGACACTTTCAACGCCGCTGTTCGACGGCGTTTCAAGGATGGGCGTTTCGCCCATTTTTTTATTCTGCATAGCATGCACATACATGCACTAGGGGGTTCAGGTGTCGAGCAAGCTAGAAGAGTTGCAGGCCTTGCTGGCCCCGGTGGTCGTGGCCCTAGGCTATGAATGCTGGGGTATTGAGTTTTCGGCTCAAGGTCGTCACTCGATGTTGCGCGTTTATATCGATAAAGAGGGCGGTGTGCTGGTGGACGATTGCGCCATTGTCAGCCGTCAGATCAGCGGTGTCCTGGATGTTGAAGATCCAATCACCGTTGAATACACCCTCGAAGTTTCCTCGCCTGGCATGGAGCGCCCACTGTTCACTATCGAGCAGTTCGCCCAGTTTGTCGGTGCACAAGTGAAGATCAAGCTGCGCTCGCCTTTTGAAGGTCGACGCAACTTTCAGGGCCTTCTGCGCGGTGTAGAAGAACAGGATGTCGTGGTGCAGGTAGATGACCATGAGTTTCTGTTGCCGATCGATATGATCGACAAGGCCAACATTATTCCCAGTTTTGACTGAGACGCGGATCCCGCGGATCCAATGGCTTGCGAAAGGCGAGGCGTACGATGAGCAAAGAAGTACTGCTGGTTGTTGAGTCGGTATCCAATGAAAAGGGCGTACCGGCAAGCGTAATTTTTGAAGCGCTGGAGCTGGCTCTGGCCACTGCTACCAAAAAGCGTTTTGAAGACGAAGTTGACCTGCGTGTGGAAATTAACCGCCACACCGGGGCATACGAAACTTTCCGTCGCTGGACGGTCGTCGAAGAGAATGATCTTGACGATCCGGCTATCGAAACCTGGCCGAGCAAGGTTGCCGAAACGCATCCTGGTGCCAACGTTGGCGACGTCGTTGAAGAAAAAATCGACTCCATCGAGTTCGGCCGCATTGCTGCACAGACTGCCAAGCAAGTCATCGTGCAGAAAGTGCGTGAAGCCGAGCGCGCTCAAGTGGTCGACGCCTATCGCGAGCGCCTGGGAGAAATCATCTCCGGCACCGTGAAGAAAGTGACCCGCGACAACGTGATCGTCGATCTGGGCAACAACGCCGAGGCGTTGCTGGCTCGTGAAGACATCATTTCTCGCGAAACCTTCCGTGTCGGCGTGCGTCTGCGTGCGCTGCTCAAGGAAATCCGCACCGAGAACCGCGGCCCGCAGCTGATCCTGTCGCGTACCGCGCCGGAAATGCTGATCGAGCTGTTCCGCATCGAAGTGCCGGAAATTGCTGAAGGTCTGATCGAAGTAATGGCTGCGTCCCGTGACCCGGGTTCGCGCGCCAAGATCGCCGTCCGCTCCAAGGACAAACGCATCGACCCGCAGGGCGCTTGCATCGGTATGCGCGGTTCGCGCGTCCAGGCAGTGTCGGGTGAGTTGGGCGGTGAGCGTGTTGATATCGTCCTGTGGGACGACAACCCGGCTCAGTTCGTGATCAACGCCATGTCCCCGGCCGAGGTTGCGGCAATTATCGTTGACGAAGATGCCCATGCAATGGACATCGCCGTTGGCGCAGACAATCTGGCTCAGGCCATCGGTCGTGGTGGTCAGAACGTGCGTCTGGCAAGCCAGTTGACTGGCTGGACCCTGAACGTGATGACCGAATCGGACATCCAGGCTAAGCAGCAAGCAGAAACCGGTGACATCCTGCGCAACTTCATCGACGAGCTGGAAGTCGACGAAGATCTGGCGCAGGTGCTGGTAGATGAAGGCTTCACCAGTCTGGAAGAGATTGCCTACGTACCGTTGGAAGAAATGCTCAACATCGACGGCTTTGACGAAGATACCGTCAACGAGCTTCGCGCTCGTGCCAAGGATCGTTTGTTGACCAAAGCCATCGCTACTGAGGAAAAGCTGGCAGACGCCCATCCGGCCGAAGACCTGCTCTCGCTTGAGGGTATGGACAAGGATCTGGCGATGGAACTGGCGGTGCGCGGCGTAATTACCCGCGAAGACCTGGCCGAGCAGTCTATTGACGACCTGCTCGACATCGACGGCATTGACGATGATCGTGCCGGCAAGTTGATCATGGCCGCCCGAGCCCATTGGTTCGAGTAATTAGGCGCGGCCTGAGGAGAGAAGTGCATGACGCAAGTCACGGTGAAACAACTGGCCGATGAGGTCAAAACACCGGTAGAGCGCCTGTTGCAGCAGATGCGTGAGGCAGGTCTGCCGCACACCGCCGCCGAAGAAAATGTGACTGACAGTGAGAAGCAATCTTTGCTGACTCACTTGAAAAGCAGCCACAAGGCGAAAGTGGAAGAACCACGCAAGATCACGCTGCAGCGTAAAACCACCAGCACCCTGCGTGTGGCTGGTAGCAAGAGCATCAGCGTTGAAGTTCGCAAAAAGAAAGTTTTCGTACAGCGCAGCCCGGAAGAAATCGAAGCCGAGCGCAAGCGTGAACTGGATGAGCGTCGCGCAGTAGAAAATGCTGCCCGCCAGAAAACTGAGCAAGAAGCCAAGCAGCGCGCCGAAGAAGAAGCACGCCGCAATCCTGGCTCTGCGCAAGCCGCTACTAGCTCCGCCGTTGCAGCTCCTGCTGCAGCTGCTGAGCCGGTACGTGAAAGCGCGCCGGTGGTTGCCGCTGCTCCAGCGCCGTCTGCTGACGTTCGTAACAAGCAGAACGAACAGCGCCGTCCGGACAAACCACGTGCCGACGACAACAATCGTCGCAGTGGCGGTGGTGATGGCGAGCGCAAAAACGCTCCGCATCGCGCATCGGTCAAAGAGAAAGCGCCAGCGCCACGTGTTGCGCCACGTACTACCGACGAAGAAAGCGATGGCTTCCGTCGTGGTGGTCGCGGCAAGGCCAAGCTGAAGAAGCGCAACGCTCACGGTTTCCAGAGCCCAACCGGCCCTGTCGTGCGTGATGTGCAGATCGGCGAGACCATCACTGTTGGCGATCTCGCCAATCAGATGTCGGTCAAGGCTGCTGAAATCATCAAGTTCATGTTCAAACTGGGCACTCCAGCGACCATCAACCAGGTGCTTGATCAGGAAACTGCTCAACTGGTAGCCGAAGAACTGGGCCACAAAGTGACCCTGGTCAGCGACACCGCCCTGGAAGATTCCCTGGCCGAGTCCCTGAAGTTTGAAGGTGAGTCGTTCTCCCGTGCGCCAGTCGTGACCGTAATGGGCCACGTTGACCACGGTAAAACTTCCCTGCTCGACTACATCCGTCGTGCCAAGGTAGCTGCTGGCGAAGCCGGCGGTATCACCCAGCACATCGGTGCGTACCACGTTGAAACCGAACGCGGCATGGTCACCTTCCTCGACACCCCTGGTCACGCCGCGTTTACCGCAATGCGTGCCCGTGGTGCCAAGGCGACCGACATCGTGATTCTGGTAGTTGCAGCGGACGACGGCGTGATGCCGCAGACCATTGAAGCTGTTCAGCACGCGGTAGCCGCTGGCGTTCCACTGGTTGTTGCAGTGAACAAGATCGACAAGCCGGGCGCTGACCTCGATCGCATCCGTAGTGAACTGTCGGTTCACGGCGTGACGTCGGAAGAGTGGGGCGGTGAAACGCCGTTCGTATCGGTTTCGGCGAAACTCGGTACTGGCGTGGACGACCTGCTTGAAGCCGTTCTGCTGCAAGCTGAAGTTCTCGAACTGAAGGCAACTCCGTCGGCTCCAGGCCGTGGTGTTGTGGTTGAATCGCGTCTCGACAAAGGTCGTGGTCCGGTTGCAACCGTTCTGGTTCAAGACGGTACCCTGCGCCAAGGCGACATGGTTCTGGTCGGTTCGAACTATGGCCGCGTGCGTGCCATGCTCGACGAGAACGGCAAGCCAATCAAGGAAGCCGGTCCTTCCATCCCTGTCGAGATTCTCGGCCTGGACGGTACCCCGGACGCTGGCGACGAGATGAGTGTGGTTGCCGACGAGAAGAAAGCCCGTGAAGTGGCTCTGTTCCGTCAAGGCAAGTTCCGCGAAGTCAAACTGGCTCGCGCTCACGCCGGCAAGCTGGAAAACATCTTCGAAAACATGGGTCAGGCAGAGAAGAAGACGCTCAATATCGTCCTCAAATCTGACGTCCGTGGTTCGTTGGAAGCTCTGCAAGGCGCTCTGAATGGCTTGGGCAACGACGAAGTGCAAGTGCGCGTAGTCGGCGGCGGTGTCGGTGGTATCACCGAGTCCGATGCCAACCTGGCACTGGCTTCGAGCGCTGTACTGTTCGGCTTCAACGTGCGTGCCGATGCTGGCGCACGGAAGATCGTCGAGCAGGAAGGTCTGGATATGCGTTACTACAACGTGATCTACGACATCATCGAAGACGTCAAGAAAGCCCTGACCGGTATGCTGGGCAGCGATGTTCGCGAGAATATTCTGGGTATCGCCGAAGTGCGTGACGTGTTCCGTTCGCCGAAGTTTGGCGCGATCGCAGGCTGCATGGTGATCGAAGGTGTTGTGCACCGTAACCGTCCGATCCGTGTACTGCGTGAAGACATCGTTATCTTCGAAGGCGAGCTGGAATCCCTGCGCCGCTTCAAGGATGACGCTTCCGAAGTACGTGCCGGCATGGAATGCGGTATCGGCGTGAAGAGCTACAACGACGTCAAAGTCGGCGATAAGATCGAAGTCTTCGAGAAGGTTCAGGTTGCTCGCAGCCTCTAACTCGCGCACTTCAAGGGCCACATCGGGCCGTCGCATGAAAATGCGCGGCACGGTGTCAGGACTCTAAACGCAACGCCCGGTCTGGCTTTTGTCAGGCCGGGCGTTTGCCGCTTTCAGACCTTGCGGGTTTCACCGTGGGGCAGTAACAGGTAACAAATCATGGCAAAAGAATACAGCCGTACCCAACGTATCGGCGATCAGATGCAGCGTGAGCTGGCCCAGCTGATCCGTCGTGAAGTCAAAGATCCGCGCGTCGGCCTGGTGACTATTACCGCAGTGGAAGTCAGCCGTGACGTCGGTCACGCGAAGATTTTCATCACCGTGATGGGGCAGGACAACGCAGAAGACATCGCGCAAAGCATCAAGGTACTGAATGCCGCCGCAGGTTTCCTGCGTATGCAACTGGCCCGCGAAATGAAGCTGCGCAGCGTGCCGCAATTGCACTTCCACTACGACGAATCCGTTGTCCGTGGTGCGCACCTGTCGGCGCTGATCGAACGCGCCGTTGCTGAAGACAATCAGCACGTTGTCGTTCCAGCACCTGAAGACACCAAGGAGTAACTCGGTGGCTCAGGTCAAACGTATCCGTCGTAACGTCAGCGGCATCATCCTGCTCGACAAGCCGCTGGGGTTCACCTCAAACGCCGCGCTGCAGAAGGTTCGCTGGCTGCTCAACGCCGAGAAGGCCGGGCATACTGGCAGTCTCGACCCACTGGCCACCGGCGTACTGCCGTTGTGCTTTGGTGAGGCCACCAAGTTCTCGCAATACCTGCTCGATTCCGACAAGGGTTATGAAACCTTGGCGCAACTGGGCAAGACCACCACCACGGCTGATGCTGAAGGTGAGGTTTTGCAGGAGCGCCCGGTGACCGTTGGTCGCGCCGATGTCGAAGCTGCCTTGCCGAAATTTCGCGGTCAAATCAGCCAGATACCGCCGATGTACTCGGCGCTCAAGCGTGATGGCCAGCCGCTGTACAAGCTGGCGCGTGCAGGCGAAGTGGTGGAGCGTGAACCGCGTTCTGTTACTATTGCGCGCTTGGAATTACTGGCCTTCGAAGGCGATACTGCGCGGCTTGCGGTGGATTGCAGCAAAGGCACCTATATTCGTACCCTGGTGGAGGATATCGGTGAGCAACTCGGTTGTGGTGCGTACGTCGCAGAATTGCGCCGTACCCAGGCCGGGCCTTTCACCTTGGCGCAGACCGTTACCCTCGAAGAGCTCGAAGCAGTACATGCCGAAGGCGGCAACGAAGCGGTCGACCGCTTCCTGATGCCATCGGACAGCGGCTTGCTGGATTGGCCGCTGCTGCACTTCTCGGAAGCGAGCGCGTTCTACTGGCTAAACGGCCAGCCGGTACGTGCCCCGGATGCTCCGAAGTTCGGCATGGTGCGGGTACAGGATCACAATGGTCGCTTCATCGGTATCGGTGAAGTGAGCGAAGACGGGCGCATCGCGCCACGTCGTTTGATTCGGTCGGAATGACCGAAACCAGCCTGTGTAACAGCAGGCTGGCGAGTGTGGCTGTTAACAGGCACGGTCACGACTCATTTATAGATACAGGGATTTGTCCCTGGCCTGTTGAAGCTGTTTCCCTGAAACAGTTTCCTGATAAAAGGATTGCCTCATGGCTCTCGACGTTCAAGAAAAAGCTCAAATCGTTGCTGACTATCAGCAAGCTGTTGGTGACACTGGTTCGCCAGAAGTGCAAGTTGCACTGCTGACCCACAACATCAACAAGCTGCAGGGTCACTTCAAGGCCAACGGTAAAGATCACCACTCCCGTCGTGGTCTGATCCGCATGGTAAACCAGCGTCGCAAGCTGCTGGACTACCTGAAAGGCAAGGATCTGGGTCGTTATCAGACTCTGATCGGTCGCCTGGGTCTGCGTCGCTAATAAGCGATTGCGCTCTGAGGTTGGTTGTTTGTCAGACGTCCGCGGTTTTTCGCGGGCTTCCGGCAGGCTCCCAGCCTCAAGTTTTATCTGGATACACGTTTTACCCTGGACAGGCGTTGGGCCGATTCCCGACATTGCCCAAGAATTTCGCAAGAAACCAGTTCCCCAAGAGCCACAAAGAAGGTAGGACACCGTGAACCCGGTAATCAAAAAATTCCAGTTCGGTCAATCGACCGTTACCCTCGAGACAGGCCGTATCGCCCGTCAAGCCTCCGGCGCAGTGCTGGTTACTGTTGATGACGACGTGACCGTATTGGTGACCGTTGTTGGCGCCAAGCACGCTGACCCAAGCAAAGGCTTCTTCCCTCTTTCCGTTCACTACCAGGAAAAGACTTACGCTGCCGGTAAGATCCCTGGCGGTTTCTTCAAGCGCGAAGGCCGTCCTTCCGAGAAAGAAACCCTGACTTCCCGACTGATCGACCGTCCGATCCGTCCGCTGTTCCCAGAAGGTTTCATGAACGAAGTGCAGGTTGTCTGCACCGTCGTTTCCACCAGCAAGAAGACCGATCCGGACGTCGCTGCGATGATCGGTACCTCGGCTGCCCTGGCCATCTCCGGTATTCCTTTCGATGGCCCGATCGGCGCTGCCCGTGTTGCTTTCCACGAAAGCACCGGCTACCTGCTGAACCCGACTTACGAGCAACAGAAAGCATCGAGCCTGGACATGGTCGTTGCCGGTACCTCGGAAGCCGTGTTGATGGTTGAATCGGAAGCCAAAGAGCTGACCGAAGACCAGATGCTGGGCGCTGTACTGTTTGCTCACGACGAGTTCCAGGTTGTGATCAACGCTGTTAAAGAACTGGCTGCTGAAGCTGCCAAGCCTACCTGGGCCTGGGCTCCACAAGCCGAAGCGACTGAACTGCTGGGCGCTATCCGCTCCGAGTTCGGCGCTGCGATCTCCGACGCCTACACCATCACCGTCAAGGCCGACCGTTATGCTCGCCTGGGCGAGTTGAAGGATCAGGTTGTGGCCAAGCTGTCCGGTGAAGAAGGCCAGCCTTCGTCCAGCGACGTCAAAGCTGCATTCGGCGAAATCGAATACCGCACCGTTCGCGAAAACATCGTAAACGGCAAGCCACGTATCGACGGTCGCGACACCAAAACCGTACGTCCGCTGAACATCGAAGTCGGCGTTCTGCCGAAGACTCACGGTTCGGCTTTGTTCACCCGTGGTGAAACCCAGGCTCTGGTAGTCGCGACTCTGGGTACTGCCCGTGACGCACAGCTGCTGGACACCCTGGAAGGCGAGAAAAAAGACCCGTTCATGCTGCACTACAACTTCCCTCCGTTCTCGGTGGGCGAGTGCGGTCGCATGGGTGGTGCTGGTCGTCGCGAAATCGGTCACGGCCGTCTGGCCCGTCGTTCGATTTCCGCCATGCTGCCAGCCGCTGACGTGTTCCCGTACACCATCCGCGTGGTTTCGGAAATCACCGAATCGAACGGTTCGAGCTCGATGGCTTCCGTGTGCGGCGCTTCCCTGGCTCTGATGGACGCTGGTGTGCCGATGAAGGCACCGGTTGCCGGTATCGCCATGGGTCTGGTTAAAGAAGGCGAGAAGTTCGCCATCCTGACCGACATCCTCGGTGACGAAGACCACCTGGGCGACATGGACTTCAAAGTAGCGGGTACCGCCAAAGGTGTTACCGCGCTGCAGATGGACATCAAGATCAAGGGCATCACCGAAGAGATCATGGAAATCGCTCTGGGCCAAGCCCTGGAAGCGCGCCTGAACATCCTCGGCCAGATGAACCAGATCATTGGTCAGTCGCGTACCGAGCTGTCGGAAAATGCTCCGACCATGATCGCGATGAAAATCGACACCGACAAGATCCGTGACGTTATCGGTAAAGGTGGCGCGACCATCCGTGCGATCTGCGAAGAAACCAAGGCTTCGATCGATATCGAAGACGACGGTTCGATCAAGATCTTCGGCGAAACCAAGGAAGCTGCTGAAGCTGCACGTCAGCGCGTTCTGGGCATCACCGCTGAAGCCGAGATCGGCAAGATCTACGTCGGCAAGGTTGAGCGCATCGTCGACTTCGGCGCATTCGTCAACATCCTGCCAGGCAAGGACGGTCTGGTTCACATCTCGATGCTGAGCGACGCTCGCGTAGAGAAAGTGACCGACATCCTGAAAGAAGGCCAGGAAGTGGAAGTACTGGTACTGGACGTGGACAACCGCGGCCGTATCAAGCTGTCCATCAAAGACGTGGCAGCGGCCAAGGCTTCGGGCGTTTAATCACCCCAAAGCTTTAGCGCAATAAAAATGCCCCGCCGTGAAAACGGCGGGGCATTTTTTTGTCTGTGGAAAACCATAAAAAATCGCAGCCTGCGGTGAGCCGTGCAGGCGCTGCGAACTTTGCGTTTGTGAAAACCGGTGCTAGGTTTAGCTCACCGCCCGTGTAGCTCAGCCGGTAGAGCAGCGCACTCGTAACGCGAAGGTCGCAGGTTCGATTCCTGTCTCGGGCACGATCCCCCTTTATTTCACCTTGCGGCTCAGATCCTCGACAGTACGTTTGAGCTGGTCCATCGCTCTGTCCTGATCGTTGATCTTCTGCTTCAGGTTCGAAATCTCACTGCTGCTCGAATTGGAGCTTGAGCCACTGTTGCGCTTGAGCTCTTCAACCTGGCGGCCGAGAGTATCCAGCTCACGATCCTGTTCTTTGACCTTATTCTTCAAATCGTCGAGTTCTTTGCCGCTGGAACTGGAACTGGAGCCGCTGCTGCGCTTGAGTTCTTCGATCTGGCGCGATTGATCGCTGATGGTGTCACGCATCTTTTTCAGTTCATCGATGCTGATGTCACTTCGGATAACGACGTCTTTGCCGTAATCGTTATGAATCAGAGAAACCTTGTCGCCATAGGACGGACTGCTGTTGCTCAACTCAACAGCCATTGCGCTTGCCGGCAACGCTAGAGCGGCGATCAGAGCAGTCGTGGACACAACAGAAGAAATTTTCAAAAAGCTGCGCATCACTGGTTTTCCTTGTGAACAGCGGATGTGTGCCGAAGTGGCACATCGCTATGACCGAGGATCGGCATTTATGTTCCGCAGGTCAGCTTTTTGTGAGAGAGATGTAAAG
Organism: Pseudomonas sp. P116; assembly: GCF_020149425.1. Classification (NCBI taxonomy): domain Bacteria; kingdom Pseudomonadati; phylum Pseudomonadota; class Gammaproteobacteria; order Pseudomonadales; family Pseudomonadaceae; genus Pseudomonas; species Pseudomonas sp. P116. Next base: position 116,629 of record NZ_JACVHB010000006.1, read on the forward strand.
AGCCGTGTAATTCCTCATGCAAACGTCCTATATTCGGTGCCTGCATGAGCATCGCCCTGCAGTTTTCAGATGATCCCGAATGGTTCCGAAGGCCGGACAATCCGCGTCAGAGAGATCCTTGATGATCCAGATCCATCTTCCATTCCTATGATCAACGAGAACGACATGACCGAATTAACTCAAGAGCAACGCCACGAACAAGCGCTGGAAAAATACATTCTGGACGTGCCCGACCTGAAGGAAGAGATCAAGGACTTGAGTCCCGATGATCAGAAAGATCAGATCCAGTGGGCGTTCGAAGATGAAGCTGAAGCCCAGGGTTTGCAGCCGTGGGAGCTGACACTCAAGTACACGAGCACGCCGGAGGAGTTCGAGGCCCAGCGCCTTGTTCTGCACAAAGAGGCCGCTGAGGTGCTGGGCGTCGAGTGGCAAGAATACTGCGAGATGAACAATCTCGTCGTTTGACGAGAGCTACCAGCTCCAGGCCGTAAGCTACAAGTCAAAGCGCAACAGCTTTGGCTTGCAGCTTGCAGCTCTGGACTTGCCGCTGCTGTTTAAAGGCTGAGACGCATCGACAGGTCTACCGCCTTCACATCCTTGGTCATCGCGCCAATCGAGATGTAATCCACCCCGGTCTCGGCGATTGGCAATAGCGTGTTTTCGTTGATGCCGCCGCTGGCCTCCAGTTTTGCCTTGCCGCCGTTCAGGCGCACGGCTTCGCGCATGTCGTCCAGGCTCAGTTCGTCAAGCATGATGATGTCGGCACCGGCCTCTAGCGCTTCCTTCAGCTCTTGCAGACTTTCCACTTCGATTTCCACCGGTTTGCCCGGGGCTATCTTGTGCGCCGCGGCAATGGCTTGCGCGATGCCACCGCTGGCAGCGATGTGGTTTTCCTTGATCAGGAACGCGTCGTACAGGCCGATGCGATGGTTATGGCAACCGCCACAGGTCACGGCGTATTTCTGCGCCAGACGCAGGCCTGGCAAGGTTTTGCGGGTGTCGAGAAGCTTGACCTGAGTCTCGCCCACGAAGTCTGCCAAATACTGTGCGCGAGTCGCCACACCGGAAAGCAATTGCAGGAAGTTCAGGGCGCTGCGTTCACCGGTGAGCAACGAACGGGCCGGGCCTTCCAGATGGAACAGTGGCTGATTGGGTTTTACCCGCTGGCCATCGACTACCTGCCAATGCACCGCCACCCGTGGATCGAGCTGGCGAAACACCGCATCCACCCAAGCCGTGCCGCAGATAACGGCGTCGTCGCGAGTAATGATGGTGGCTTTGGCCAGACGTTCGGCCGGGATCAGTTGCGCGGTGATGTCGCCGCTGCCGATGTCTTCGAGCAACGCACGGCGCACGTTGGCTTCGATTTCGGCGGTCAAATCGGCGAGACGTAGATTCGGCATAACGGGCTCCACAAACAAAGTGATTCGATTATAGGGGCATGGCGCGAGCCAACCCAAGGCAAGAACTTGCGTGCCTGTCTGCATCTGGTCGATTTCTTTGAGCAAACCCTGTTGGGGCGTGGTCAGTTGAGGGGGATCGGGCGGGCATAGGGGAAACCCTGACGCCTATGGCGCTGGGGACATCTTTTGCAAGATAATCCGCCTTGCATTTGACGTCATAGGCTTGACGTCTATTTGGGGCCCAACTTGTAGGACTTTTTGGAGCGATTCCCTTCTGTCTCTGATTGCAATGTTTACTGACATTGCGCTATCGCGAGCAGGCTCACTCCTACAGGGGTTCGCTGTTTCGGCCCAAAAGAAGAATCACCGTTTCAGGAGGCTTGGATGCACAACGACGGGAAAGTGGTGCCTTTGTACAAGGCGTCTACCGATCAGGCGAATCACTCGCCGCTCCCCCGCCTGCCTGTGATTCTGCTTCAGGTTCGTGACAAGGCTGCCCAGCAACTGCGCCACGGGTTGCAGGAGCTGTTCGATAATGCTGACGACACCCTGTTCGAAATGGCTGACCGGGCACGCAACGACGTCGAGCAGAACATCTTTTTTGAAGCGATGCGCGACTTGCGCCTCAAACGCAAAAACATCGAACGCGGCTTTCTCGAGCAGTTTTTCGAAGCCTTTGTCGGCCTGACTCAATACGACCCTGCGCACAACACGCTGCCGCGCCCGTTGCTGTTCGAAGACTCGGCGCCGCGCACCGACGACATGGAACGCACCGTCGCCGTGGAGACCATGGTCGGCCGCGTGCTCAAGCGAGATGGCTTCGCCCTCGGCCAACTGACCGCACGCCTCAACGCATTACTGGGTAACTCCTTTGCCGATCAACACAACCCGCTTGGCCCGGCGCTGCTCTGTGAGTTCTTTTTGCAGGCCGGGCGCAACCTGGGCGTCGAGATCAAGGTCAAGCTGATCCTGCTCAAACTGTTCGAGCGCTATGTGCTGGCCGACACCGAGCAGTTGTATGCCGAAGCCAATCAGTTGCTCAGCGCCACCGGCGTGTTACCCGAGCTGAAACCGGCCCCGGCGCGACGCGCGATTGATCGTGCGGCGGCCAGTATCGGTCGCGAAGAAAGTGCCGAGCCCGTCGCGGCGGACGAGAGTGTCCAGGAAGTTTTCGCTGCGTTGCAGGAGTTGCTGCTGAACGTGCGCGGCAGTGTTGCGCCGAGCCTCGAATCAGCCGCCGCTGCCCAGCCGATCACCACGCGCGACCTGCTGCGTCTGCTCTCGCATTTGCAGCAATATGTGCCGGCGCTGGCGGCGCAGGAAGATTTCGATCTGCGTAACCAGCTCGAACAACTGCTGACGCGGGTCAGCGTCAGAACTGGCAAGTCGCGGATCGTCGGCGGCGCCGATGAGGATGTGATCAACCTGATCGCCATGGTCTTCGACTGCATCCTCGAAGACCGCAATCTGCCGGACTCGCTCAAGGCCTTGATCGCCCGCTTGCAGATTCCGATGCTCAAGGTCGCGGTACTCGACAAGAGTTTCTTCAGTCGCAGCAGCCACCCGGCGCGGCGTCTGCTCAATGAAATCGCCGATGCGGCCATGGGCTGGGGCGATTGTGACGGTGAGGCGCGCGACAGTCTGTATCTGCGCATCGAGCAAGTGGTGCAGCGCCTGCTGACCGATTTTGTCGATGATCCGGCGATATTTTCTGAACTGCTCGCTGACTTCCTCGCTTTCACCAGTGATCAGCGTCGGCGCAGCGAACTCCTTGAGCAACGTCTGCGCGATGCGGAAGAGGGGCGGGCGAAAACCGAGCTGGCGCGGCGACGCGTCGAGCATGCGTTGAATCTGGCTCTGTTGGGCAAAGTCCTGCCGCCGTCAGTGGTGACCTTCGTGCAAGACGCCTGGAGCAAGGTGTTGCTGCTGACCTGCCTCAAACATGGCGACCAGTCCGCCGAATGGCAGGCTGATGTGCAGACCATGGAGCAACTCATCTGGAGTGTTCAGCGCCACGACGATGCTGAAGCTGGCATGCGTCTGCTGGCGCTGGTACCGGGGTTGCTGAAATCGTTGCGCGATGGCCTGACCCGCTGCGCATTCGATCCGTTTGCCACCAGCGAATTTTTCGCTGAGCTGGAAACGCTGCATGTGCGCGTGCTTGAGCGTACCGGTGAGTCTGCTCAGGCCGAGGCGCCGGCGATGATCGAGGTGTCGCAGCAGATCGTCTTGGCAATGGCGCAAGAGGGTGAGTCGGCGCTGACCTCGGTACGTCTGTCCCATCACGACGTTGGCCTGCAGCAGGTGGCTCAATTGCATCTGGGCAGTTGGGTTGCGTTTAAGGAAGACGAGGAAAACACCCTGCGCTGCAAGCTCGCGGCAATTATTGAAGCGACGGGCAAGTACGTGTTTGTCGACCGTACCGGCATGAAAGTGCTGGAGCGCAGTCGCATCGGTCTGGCGCTTGAGTTCCAGCGTGGTGCGGTGCGTGCGCTGGACGACACCTTGTTGTTCGATCGGGCGCTTGAGTCGGTGTTGGGCAATTTGCGGCGACTCAATCGCGCCAAGTGATCGCGCGCCGGGGGCTGATCACGGCATACTGGGCGCCAACACAGTCGGCGTTGAAGGAATCGGTATGCAGTTGGATCCCGCTAGCGGGTGGTGTCACGGGGTGCAAGCTTGCCCATCGCCCAACTTCAATGAGCGCCCTGCGGGCGAAATCTCCCTGTTGGTTATCCACAACATCAGCCTGCCGCCGGCGCAGTTCGCCACCGGCAAGGTGCAGGAATTTTTCCAGAATCGTCTGGATGTCACCGAACATCCCTACTTTGCGGGGATTGCCGACTTACGGGTCTCGGCGCATTTTCTGATTGAACGTGACGGCAAGGTCACTCAGTTTGTCTCCTGTCTTGAGCGGGCGTGGCATGCGGGTGTGTCGATTTTTGAAGGGCGCGAAACCTGTAACGATTTTTCCGTGGGCATTGAGCTCGAAGGCACCGATGATCTGCCGTTCACCGATGCGCAGTATCAGGCGTTGACGGCGCTAACCCGTCAGTTGCAGACAGCATTTCCGGCTATCACCGGCGCCCGCATTTGCGGGCACAGCGACATTGCACCCGGGCGCAAGACCGATCCTGGCCCGGCATTCGACTGGGCGCGTTACCGCGCGGCCCTGGCACAAGAGGAAGGACAATGAGTTTTCTGGTGTTACTGCTGGCGCTCTGGATCGAGAAATTCTCGGCCCTGCGCCATCGGGTTCAACGCGATGGCGGATGGATTCGCGAACTGAACAAACTCGAAACCAGCGAGCGACTGGCCAAACAGCCCTGGCTGGTACTGACGATTCTGGTGCTGCTGCCGGTGGCGTTGCTGGCCCTGTTGCTGGTGGTGCTGGAGCCGGTGGCGTACGGCTTGCTGGCTCTGCCGGTGCATTTGCTGGTGGTGATTTATAGCCTGGGGCGCGGCGATTTGCTCGGCGGTCTCGGGCCGTTTCGTGATGCCTGGCGGCGTGAGGATCTGCAAGCCGCGGCGCATGTGGCCAAGCGCGATCTGAATATCTGCGCCGACAGCGGCGAGCAATTGCTCGATCGAGTGCAGGAGCATTTGTTGTGGCAGGCCTATCAAAGCTTCTTCGCCGTGATCTTCTGGTATTTCCTGCTCGGTCCGGTGGCGGCACTGGCCTATCGCTTGTTGGCGCTGGCCCAGGAGCACGGTCAGAACCCGGCGCTGGTCGAACGTGCCGCGCAACTGCGCCATGCCTTTGACTGGGTGCCGGTGCGTCTGTTGGCGGCGAGTTTTGCCTTGGTCGGCAACTTCGTTGCGGTCAGCCGGGTGATGCTGCATGAACTGCTGAACTGGAACATCAGCGCTGCGCAGCTTATTAACAAGGTCGGATTGGCCGCGGGGGAGATCCCGCCGCCGACGGTCGGCCCGGAAGGCGTCAACACCCTCGACTGCCTGTGGGAATTGCTGCTGCGCGCGGCGGTTTTGTGGTATGCCGGGTTCGCCTTGTGGACAGTACTGATTCACTGATTCCTGTCTGAAGATCAAAAGATCGCAGCCTGCGGCAGCTCCTACTTTTGGGTCTGTGTTTCCTGGAGGAGCTGCCGAAGGCTGCGATCTTTTTTGTCGTTAACCTTAAGTTACAAAACCTCCCTTCGATTTGAGCTATACAGAGATGGCGTCCGATAGTGGCTATCTGCTGTCCCCGCGCGCCTGCCAATAAAAACAAGAAAAACCAAAGGGAGACTTCCAGTGAAGAGCTTGCTCTATCCCGCCGTCTCGCTGATGAACCGTCTGAGCTTCGGCATGAAGTTCAGCCTGATCAGCGTGCTGTTTCTGGTGCCGATGCTGGTGACCAATTTCTATCTGGTGCGCGATTCCTATCGTGAATTCCAGCGCACCCGGGTCGAGCTGCAAAGCCTTGATCTGCTCGGCAGTAGCCTGAGCCTGCGCCGCGATCTGGAAACCCTCAACAATCTGGTACAGATCAACGTCACCCTCGGCCAGTCCGGCAAGGCGGGCAACGTCGAATCGCAGATCACCAGCCTCGAACAAGCCGTACTGACACGCCTGCAAGGCCTGGCGGCAATGACCGACGACCCCGAACAGATCAAGGTGTTCGACGGCAAGCGCGATGAAATGATTGCTGCGTTCAAGGCCCAGCAAGCGGAAAACTCTCTGCAAAGCAAAAGTGCGTTGATCGGCAAATTGTTGGCCAGTGCGCAGATTTTCAGCCAGATCATCACCAGTCAGGCCGGTCTGAGTCGCGACAATCAGGGCGACATCCGTCAACTCAGCGAACTCGTCACCCTGATCACGCCGACTGTGACGCAAACCCTCGGTGAAGGCCGGGCCATGGGTTCGTATTCACTGGGGCAGGGTTTCCTCAACAGTTCGTCGAGCACCCGTTTTGACGAATTACTGGTGCAGATCGAAAAGCTCCAGGCCGAATACGCCTTGAAACTGCAGGACGCCCTCGGCTCCAGCAAAGCCGCGCACGAAACGCTCAGCGCTTCGGCTGACATTAGTAAGATCTCGTTGAAGCAGGCGAGCGAACTCTTCGAAGAACAAGTGGTGATGGCCGACACGCTCGATGCACCGTGGCAGGCGTTTTACGACCAGACCACCGCACTCATTGACAAGACCTACCAGCTCAACGAAGCCACCCTGAAATTCCTCGACACGCAATTACAGCAGCGCCTGACGCAAAACCGCACGCACATGGTCTTGCAGGCTGTGGCGCTGTCGGTGGTGTTCGTGCTGATTTTCTATCTGTATGGCGGGTTTTACGCGTCGACCCGCACCACCCTCAAGCGCCTCGGCGCGATGATGGACAAGGTTGCGGCTGGCGACATGACCGTCAACTTCAAGGCCAGCAGTCGCGATGAGTTGGGCGAGTTGGGCGAAGTGTTCAACGGCACGGTAAAGAAAATTCACGACTTGATTGAACGGGTCGGGCAGACCGTTGGCGAAGTTGAACGACAGGCCGGGCAAGTGGAAAGCGTGTCAGCGCAAAGCAATCTGGCCGTCGCTGGGCAACGCTCGCAGATCGAGCAAGTGGCCACGGCCATGAACCAGATGTCGGCGACGTCTCTTGAGGTGGCGCGCAGCGCTGCAGCGGCGGTGAGCAGCGCCCACAGCGTGAATGACGAAACCATCAGCGGTCGTGGTCTGGTGGAGTCGCAGCAGGGCAGCATCGCGGCGTTGGCCAGCGAGATCGATCAGTCAGTGCTGGTGATCAACCAATTGGCCAGTGACAGCCAGGCGATCAGCCGTGTTCTGGAAGTGATCAAAAGTATCGCCGAGCAAACCAACCTGCTGGCGCTCAACGCGGCGATTGAAGCGGCGCGTGCAGGTGAGCAGGGACGCGGTTTTGCGGTGGTGGCGGACGAAGTGCGCACGCTGGCCAAACGCACCCAGCAATCGACCGAAGAAATCGAACAGATGATCGCCAGACTGCACGGCGGCGTGGGGGCGGCGGTCAAGGCGATGGGCATCAGCCATCAGATGGCCAATGGCACGGTCGGGCAGTCGGAAAAGGTTCAGCAGGCGCTGGAAAATATCCTTGGCGCCGTCGGAATGATCGTTGATCAGAACCAGCAAATTGCCGCTGCGGTCGAGCAGCAGACGGCAGTTGCCCATGACATCGACCAGAACATCGTCGAGATCAACCGTGCAGGCGAGCGCACGGCGCAGGGGGCGCACCAGACTGAAGACGCGAGTCGCGCACTGTCCGCCCAGGTCGTGGAACTCAAACAACTGATCAGCGCCTTCCGCGTGTAGGGCATACACAAATCCCGTGTAGGAGCTGCGGCACGCTGCGATCTTTTGATCTTGATCTTGTTCCTGGAAACCCAGGATCAAAAGATCGCAGCGTGCCGCAGCTCCTACAGGGATTTTTATTACCAGCCGAACACGGCGCAGCTATTGGCGGTGCTGGCTGCGGCAAGTTGTTGAGGGGAGATATTCATCAGCTCGGCGAGCGCCGCACAAATCGCCGGCAAGTGCGCCGGGCTGTTGCGCACTCCGGGGAACATTGCGGGCGCCATGTCCGGCGAGTCGGTTTCCAGCACGATTGAATCCAGTGGCAAATCCGCCAGCACCCGGTGCATGCGCAGCGCTTGCGGCCAGGTCGGCGCGCCGCCCAGCCCCAGTTTGAAACCGAGTTTGATGTATTCCCGTGCTTCCTCACGGCTGCCGGCGAACGCGTGGATGATCCCGGCCCGCTTCAAACGAAAACGCTTGAGCGTGGCAATCACCGCCGCGTGACTGCGGCGCACATGGATCAGCGCCGGCAAATCGAAATCCGCCGCCAGTTGCAGTTGCGCGTCGAACAACGCCTGTTGCCGCTCGCGGTCCAGCGTTTCGATGAAGTAATCCAGACCAATCTCGCCCACTGCACACAACTGCCGATGGCCGCGCAATCGCGTCAGCCAATCGCCGAGGGTGTGTAAATCCTCGGGGCGATGCTGATCCAGATACACCGGATGCAAGCCGAACGCCGCGTACAGATCCGAATCGCTCTGCACCAGATCCCACACCCGCTGCCAGTTACCTTCATAGACGCCCAGCACCACCATCCGCCGCACCCCAAGGGCGCGGCTTTCGGCCAGCAGCGCAGAGCGATCGGCGTCGAAGTCGGGAAAATCCAGGTGGGTGTGGCTGTCGATCAGCTCCACGGATCAGTCCCGGTGAATACGCTGCTTGAAGGTCCGCGCAATCGCTTGCACGCCAGGCTGGTATTGCGACTGCTCGACAGCGGCCAATGCCAGTTCCAGCGCCTTGTCGGCGATCAGTTGATGCTGCTGGGCCATGGCGTTGACCGGCAGTGGCAGGAAGTCGAGCAGTTGTGTGTCACCAAACGTGCCGAGGCGCAGCGGCCGTGACTTGAGCGGGAAGTCATGCAGCGCATCGAACACTCCCTGCAACAACACGTAGGAAGTGGTTACCAGTGCGTCCGGCAAATGCCCCAGACGTTGCAGGAGTTCTTCCATCAATTGCTTGCCGCAGTCACGACTGAAGGACTCGGCGTGCTCGACCAGCACTTCGCCTTTGAAATCGACGAGGGCCTGTCTGAAACCGGCGGCACGTTCCTGGCTGATGCTCAGTTCCGGGCGCGCGCCGAGCAGCACGATCTGTTTTAGCTGCGGGTCGAGCAGGCTCTGGGTCAGATGCAGACTGGCCTCGCGGTCGTCGCTGATCACCGAACAAAAATGCTCCGGCTCCATGACCCGGTCGATGGCGATGATCGGCAGCCCCTTGGCCTGCAACTGAAGATAGCTGTCATCACCGGGTGGCAGACAACTGGCGACGATCAGCGCATCACAACGGCGCGCCTTGAACAGTTGCAGCAGTTTGCGCTCGCTGTCCGGCGCATCGTCGGAACTGGCGATCAGCAACTGATAGCCGCGCGCCCGCGCACCTTGCTCCAGCAGCTTGGCGATCCGCGCGTAGCTGGGGTTTTCCAGATCCGGCAAGATAAAACCCAACGTGCGGGTATGCCGACTGCGCAGCCCGGCCGCTTGTGGATTGGGCGTAAAGCCGTGCAGATCGACCACCGCGCGCACCCGCTCGACGGTCGCGGTGCTGATGCGTTGCTGTTCGGCCTTGCCGTTGATGACGTAGCTCGCGGTGGTCACGGACACTCCGGCCAACCGCGCGATATCACTGAGTTTCAACTCGGGATTTCCTTGTTATTTCGAGCATGCCGCGAGATTTTCGCCAATCCTACCCGATAAGGGCAGACGACTTATTGTCTACGCGCATCCGACAAGTTGGACTTCAAGGATGAGACATTATCGAGTAACGTGCCGATCAATCTAGATTAAACGTTTCAGCAAGCGTATTTTCTACGTTTTAGACGCCTTTGGCCGGTTCTGCCGTGAAACCGCCAAAACTGCCCCTGAAAAGGATCGCGCAGAGCGCCTAAGCTGCAACTCATTCAAAACAATACCTGGCGCCATAAAACGCCAAAAAGGAGATCGCATGCTCGAGCTCACTATAGAGCAGATATCCATGGGCCAATCGGCTGTGGATAAACCCGCTGCTCTGCAATTGCTGGCCAGTCATCTGGTGGCCGATGGTCTGGTCGCCGACGGATACCTCGCAGGATTGCAGGCGCGTGAGGCCCAGGGCTCGACCTTTCTCGGTCAAGGTATTGCCATTCCCCACGGCACCCCCGAAACCCGCGAGCTGGTGTTTACCACGGGCGTGCGCCTGATGCAGTTCCCCGAAGGTGTCGATTGGGGCGATGGCCAGATCGTTTATCTGGCCATCGGCATTGCCGCCAAATCCGACGAACACTTGCGCCTGCTGCAACTGCTCACCCGTGCACTCGGCGAGACCGATCTGGGCCAGGCTCTGCGTCGCGCCAGTTCTCCTGAAGCGCTGCTGAAACTGCTGCAAGGCGCACCGCAGGAACTGGCGCTGGACGCGCAGATGATCGGCCTCGGCGTTTCCGCTGACGATTTTGAAGAACTGGTCTGGCGTGGCGCGCGCCTGCTGCGCCAGGCCGATTGCGTGAGCAACGGTTTCGCCGCGGTATTGCAGCAAGTCGAAGCGCTGCCATTGGGCGATGGCTTGTGGTGGCTGCACAGCGAGCAAACCGTGAAACGTCCGGGCCTGGCGTTTGTCACCCCGGATAAACCGATGCGTTACCTCGGCCAGCCACTCAGCGGTCTGTTCTGTCTGGCCAGTCTCGGCGAGGCGCATCAGGCCCTGCTGGAACGCCTGTGTGCGTTGCTCATCGAAGGCCGCGGCCATGAATTGGGTCGGGCCACCAGCAGCCGTAAAGTCCTTGAAGTGCTCGGCGGTGAGTTGCCCGCCGACTGGCCAAGCGCCCGTATCGCGCTGGCCAATGCCCACGGTTTGCACGCGCGGCCGGCGAAGATCCTCGCGCAATTGGCGAAGAGTTTTGACGGCGAGATTCGCGTGCGCATCGTCGACGGTGAGGATAGCGCCGTGTCGGTGAAAAGCCTCAGCAAACTGCTCAGCCTCGGCGCCCGTCGCGGTCAGGTGCTGGAGCTGATTGCCGAACCGAGCATCGCCGCCGACGCCTTGCCTGCGCTGCTCGCCGCCATCGAGGAAGGCCTCGGTGAAGAAGTCGAGCCGCTGCCCGCCGTGAGCCAGCAGCGCGAAGTCTTCGCCGACATCGCTGAAGTGCTGATCGCCCCGGCGTCCGGCACTCAGTTGCACGCGATCCCCGCCGCGCCGGGTATCGCCATTGGCCCGGCGCATATTCAAGTGCAACAAACCATCGAATACCCGTTGCGTGGCGAATCCGCCGCCGTCGAGCGCGAGCGTCTCAAGCAAGCGCTCAGTGACGTGCGCAACGACATTCAAGGTTTGATCGAACGCAGCAAAGCCAAGGCGATTCGCGAGATTTTCATCACCCACCAAGAGATGCTCGACGACCCGGAACTCACCGATGAAGTCGACACGCGCCTCAAGCAAGGTGAAAGCGCCGAAGCGGCGTGGATGGCGGTGATCGAAGCGGCCGCCAAACAACAGGAATCGTTGCAGGACGCCTTGCTCGCCGAACGTGCGGCGGATCTGCGTGACATCGGTCGTCGCGTGCTGGCGCAGTTGTGTGGGGTAGAGACGCCTAGCGAGCCTGAGCAGCCGTACATTCTGGTGATGGACGAGGTCGGCCCGTCCGACGTCGCGCGGTTTGATCCGGCGCGCGTGGCAGGGATTCTCACCGCGCGCGGCGGCGCTACCGCACACAGCGCAATCGTCGCCCGTGCACTCGGCATTCCCGCGCTGGTCGGTGCTGGCGCGGCAGTGCTGTTGCTGGCGCCGGGCACGCCGTTGCTGCTCGACGGGCAACGCGGTCGTCTGCATGTAGACGCCGATGCGGCAACGTTGCAACGCGCCGTCGAAGAACGCGACACCCGCGAGCAACGCCTTAAAGCCGCCGCCGAACAACGCCATCAACCTGCGCACACCACCGATGGTCACGCCGTGGAAGTGTTCGCCAACATCGGCGAAAGCGCTGGCGTGATCAGCGCGGTGGAGCAGGGCGCGGAAGGCATTGGTTTGCTGCGCACCGAACTGATTTTCATGGCGCACCCGCAAGCGCCGGACGAAGCCACCCAGGAAGCCGAATATCGCCGCGTCCTCGATGGCCTCGCCGGGCGACCGCTGGTGGTGCGCACGCTTGATGTTGGCGGCGACAAACCGCTGCCGTATTGGCCGATCGCCAAGGAAGAAAACCCGTTCCTCGGTGTCCGCGGGATTCGCCTGACGTTGCAGCGTCCGCAGATCATGGAAGCGCAATTGCGCGCCTTGCTGCGGGCCGCGGATAACCGGCCGCTGCGGATCATGTTCCCGATGGTCGGCAGCGTCGACGAATGGCGTCAGGCCCGCGACATGACCGAGCGCTTGCGCCTGGAAATACCGGTGGCTGATCTGCAACTGGGGATCATGATCGAAGTGCCATCCGCCGCATTGCTCGCACCGGTACTGGCCAAAGAAGTCGACTTCTTCAGCGTCGGCACCAACGACCTGACGCAATACACCCTGGCCATCGACCGCGGTCATCCGACCCTGTCGGCACAGGCGGACGGCTTGCACCCGGCGGTGCTGCAACTGATCGACATCACCGTGCGTGCGGCCCATGCCCATGGCAAATGGGTTGGCGTCTGCGGTGAACTGGCAGCCGATCCGCTGGCGGTGCCGGTGTTGGTCGGCCTCGGTGTGGATGAACTGAGTGTGTCCGGGCGCAGCATTGCCGAGGTCAAGGCGCGCATCCGCGAACTCAGCCTGACCCAGGCGCAAACCGTTGCTCAACAAGCCCTCAGCGTGGGCAGCGCCAACGAAGTGCGCGCATTAGTGGAGGCCCTGTAATGGCCAGGATTCTTACCCTGACGCTCAACCCGGCGCTGGACCTCACGGTCGAGCTGCCGATATTGGCGGCCGGTCAGGTCAACCGCAGCGACGAGATGCACACCCATGCTGCCGGCAAAGGCGTCAACGTCGCGCAAGTGCTGGCCGACCTTGGCCATCAACTGACGGTCAGCGGGTTTCTGGGTGAAGACAACCTGCAAGCATTCGAAACCCTGTTCGCCAAACGTGGATTTGTTGACGCATTCATCCGCGTACCGGGCGAGACGCGCAGCAACATCAAAATCGCTGAGCACGACGGGCGCATCACCGACATCAACGGCCCAGGACCGATGGTTGATGCTGCGGCGCAGCAGGCGTTGCTCGATCGTCTGGTGCAGATCGCGCCGGGGCACGACGCGGTGGTGGTCGCCGGCAGTTTGCCGCGCGGCGTTTCTGCACAGTGGTTGCGTGAACTGATCGAACGGCTGAATCAACTCGGTCTGAAAGTCGCCCTCGACACCAGCGGCGAAGCGTTGCGCGCTGCGTTGCAGGCCAGGCCGTGGCTGATCAAGCCGAACACCGAAGAGCTGGCCGATGCACTGGGTTGCGAAGTGGTTTCCCGCGCGGCCGAGGTACAAGCGGCAGCGCATCTGCATGCTCAGGGTATCGATCATGTGGTGATCTCCCACGGCGCCGACGGCGTGAACTGGTTCAGCGTCGGCTCGGCGCTGCATGCCTCGCCGCCCAAGGTCAGCGTCGCCAGCACGGTCGGTGCCGGTGACTCGCTGTTGGCCGGCATGCTTCACGGTTTGCTCAGTGCCGACACGCCTGAGCAAACCCTGCGCACGGCCACGGCGATTGCTGCGCTGGCGGTCACGCAGATCGGTTTTGGCATCAACGACGCCGCGCAACTGGCGCAGCTCGAACAGGGCGTGCGCGTGCGCCCCCTGACAGAACAATAAGAGGGTTTGTCATGAAATTAGCCATTGTTACGGCCTGCCCGAACGGCATGGTCACCAGTGTGCTGTGCGCCCGTTTGCTCGACGCAGCGGCCCAGCGTCAGGGCTGGAGCACCAGCGTCGAAGTAGTCGACGCTGCGCACCCCGAACGTGAATTGTCGGCAGCCACCATCGCGGCGGCAGAGTGGGTGTTGCTGGTCGCCACCGGCAACGTCGACATGACACGTTTTGTCGGCAAACGGGTCTTCCAGATTGCACCTGCGCAAGCCCTCCAAGATGTCGAAGCGGTGCTGCGCCGTGGTGCTGAAGAAGCGCAAATCTACGTCGCTACCGAAGCTGTTCCCGCGGCTGTTGCGGCCCGTGCACCGCGCATCGTGGCGATCACTGCGTGCCCGACCGGTGTTGCTCACACCTTTATGGCGGCCGAAGCGTTGCAGCAAACGGCCAAGCGTCTGGGCTATGACTTGCAGGTCGAAACCCAAGGCTCGGTCGGCGCGAAAACCCCGTTGAGCGCAGCCGCAATTGCCGAGGCTGATGTTGTGCTGTTGGCGGCGGATATCGAAGTCGCCACCGAGCGTTTCGCCGGCAAGAAAATCTACCGCTGCGGCACCGGCGTTGCCCTCAAAAAATCGGAAGACACGCTGAAAAAAGCGCTGGCGGAAGGCGTGCAGGAAAGCGCTGCCGGTGACGGCAAGGCACCGGCAAAATCCGAGAAAACCGGTGTCTACAAACATCTGCTGACCGGTGTGTCGTTCATGCTGCCGATGGTGGTGGCGGGCGGTTTGATGATCGCCCTGTCATTCGTGTTCGGCATCACCGCGTTCAAGGAAGAAGGCACGCTGGCGGCAGCGCTGATGCAGATCGGCGGCGAAACCGCGTTCAAGTTGATGGTGCCGCTGCTGGCCGGGTACATCGCCTATTCGATTGCCGACCGTCCGGGCCTGGCGCCGGGGATGATCGGCGGTTTGCTGGCGAGTACCTTGGGCGCCGGGTTTATCGGCGGGATCGTCGCCGGGTTTATCGCCGGTTACGCGGCGAAGGCGATCAGTCGTTATGTCGCGTTGCCGCAAAGCCTTGAAGCACTGAAACCGATTCTGATCATCCCGTTGTTCGCCAGCCTGTTTACCGGGCTGGTGATGATTTATGTAGTCGGCAAACCGGTCGCGGACATGCTCGCGGCGCTCACGCATTTCCTCGACAGCATGGGCACCACCAACGCGATTCTGCTCGGTGTATTGCTCGGCGGCATGATGTGCGTCGACCTCGGCGGGCCGATCAACAAAGCCGCGTATGCGTTCTCGGTGGGGCTGTTGGCGTCGCAGAGTTATGCACCGATGGCCGCGACCATGGCAGCGGGCATGGTGCCGCCGATTGGTCTGGGTATCGCCACGTTCATTGCCCGACGCAAATTCGCTCAGACCGAACGCGAGGCCGGTAAAGCGGCGTTCGTGCTGGGGCTGTGCTTTATCTCCGAAGGGGCGATTCCGTTTGCCGCGAAGGACCCGCTGCGGGTGATTCCGGCGAGCATTGCCGGCGGCGCATTGACCGGCGCGCTGTCGATGTACTTCGGCTGCAAGCTGATGGCGCCGCACGGTGGGTTGTTTGTGCTGGCGATTCCGAATGCGATCAACCACGCGTTGCTGTATCTGCTGGCGATTGTCGCGGGGAGTCTGTTGACTGCCGTTGTGTATGCGACGGTCAAACGCCCGGAAGCGGTGGAGTTGGCGCTGGAGCCGGTAAAAGCATAAAAGCAAAAGATCGCAGCCTTCGGCAGCTCCTACAGGGGATCGCGGTTCTCTGTAGGAGCTGCTGAAGGCTGCGATCTTTTTTGTCATCCCCGATTCATGATCTCGTGCTTAAGTTTTCCTTTTTCCAGGGAGAACAGCATGAGCGATTTCAATGTGGGTCGCCGGCGGGTCATGCAAGTGGTCGGGGCCGGACTGCTGATGCCCGGGTTGGCGCCGGCGGTCATCGCGTCGGTCAAGGATCGGCCGCAACTCACCGATGGCGTGCAGTCCGGCGACCTGCAAGGCGACCGCGCGATGATCTGGAGCCGCAGCGACCGCCCGGCACGCATGGTGGTCGAGTGGGACACCCGCAGCCAGTTTCGCAATCCACGGCGGATCGTTTCGGCGCTAGCGGATGCCCGCAGCGACTTCACCGCCCGCGTCGAACTCACCGGGTTACCCGCCGATCAGGCGATTTTCTATCGCGTGTATTTCAAGGACGCCCGCAGCGGCGTCGCCAGCGAACCCTGGCTCGGCCACTTGCGCAGCGCACCCTCGGCGCGGCGTGATATTCGTTTCGTCTGGAGCGGCGACACCGTCGGCCAGGGCTTCGGCATCAATCCGGACATTGGCGGCATGCGCATCTACGAAGCCATGCGTTTGCGCCTGCCGGACTTCTTTATTCACAGCGGCGACACCATCTACGCCGACGGCCCGGTACCGGCGCAACTGACCACTGAAAACGGTCGCGTGTGGCGCAACATCACCACCGAAGCCAAGAGCAAAGTCGCCCAGACCCTCGACGACTATCGCGGCAATTACCGCTACAACCTGATGGACGAGAACATCCGCCGCTTCAACGCCGAAGTGCCGCAGATCTGGCAGTGGGACGACCATGAAGTGGTCAACAACTGGTCGCCCGGCAAGCAACTCGACGAGCGCTATCAGGAAAAAGATATCCACACCTTGGTCGGTCGCGCGCGCAAGGCCTGGCTGGAATATTCGCCGATGCGTTTGCAGTCGGCTGACGCGGGCGGGCGAATTTATCGCAAGCTCAAGTACGGGCCGATGCTGGATGTGTTCGTGCTCGACATGCGCAGCTATCGCGAGGCCAACGACGACAACCTCGGCGCAGCAAAACCGTTCCTGGGGCGTGAGCAACTGGATTGGCTCAAGCGCGGGTTGAAGGCCTCGAAAGCGCAGTGGAAGGTCATCGCGGCAGACATGCCGATTGGCCTGGGTGTGCCTGACGGCGAGGTGAGCCCGGGTGTTGCGCGCTGGGAAGCCGTGGCGAACGGCGAACCTGGGCCGGCGCAGGGACGTGAACTGGAGATCGCTGAATTGCTCGGTTTTCTGCGGGCGCAGCAGGTGCGCAATTTCGTCTTCCTCACCGCAGATGTGCACTACTGCGCGGCGCATCACTATCACCCGGATCGCGCGGCGTTTCAGGATTTCGAGCCGTTCTGGGAGTTTGTCGCAGGGCCGTTGAATGCCGGAAGTTTCGGGCCTAATCCGCTGGATAAGACCTTTGGGCCTGAGGTGGTTTTCGAGAAGGCACCGACGGCGCAGAACATGTCACCGTTTGCCGGCTTTCAGTTTTTTGGCGAGGTGAATATTGAAGGGCAGAGCGGGGAGATGAGCGTGGTGTTGCGGGATTTGAATGGGGTCAGTGTGTTCGAACAGAAACTGCAGCCAGTCTGAACCCCCCCTGTAGGAGCTACCGCAGGCTGCGATCTTTTGATCCTGGTTTTAAAAAAAGACAAGGTCAAAAGACCGCAGCCTGCGGCAGCTCCTACAGGGAAGTGGGGGTGTCAGTAAACATCGCGACGATAACGACCCTGCTCAATCAGGCGTTCAACTTCAGCTGCGCCGAGGATGTCATTGAGTGCCTGGTCTACCCCTGAAGCCATCCCTTGCAGGCTGCCACAGATGTAGATGGCCGCACCCTCTGCCAGCCATTTCTTCAACTCATCCGCCGATTCCCGCAAGCGATCCTGTACATAAATCTTCTCTGCCTGATCCCGCGAAAACGCCAGATCCAGCCGCGCCAGATCGCCGTTGATCAACCACTCCTCCAGCTCCGCACGGCACAGGTAATCGTGCTCACGATTACGCTCGCCGAACAGCAACCACTGATGCTGCTGAGCATCAGCAATGCGTGCCTTGAGCAGGCTGCGCAACCCGGCCAGCCCCGTGCCGTTACCGATCAGAATCATCGGCAGCGGTTCATTTGGCAGGTGGAAACCGCTGTTACGGCGCACCCGCAAGCTGATGCTGCCGCCCACCGGCGCATGCTCGGTCAACCAGCCTGAAGCGATGCCCAGCGTGCCGTCGGCGTGCTGTTCCTGACGCACGATCAACTCCAGCACACCGTCGGCGGCAATCGAGGCGATCGAATATTCGCGCATGGCCAAAGGCACCATCGCATCGACCAACGACTGCGCATGCAGGCCAACCAGATGCGCGCGGTGCTGGGGCAATTGGCGCGAGGCCAGTGCCACTTCAAGCGGTTCATCGAGGCCGTTGATTTTCACCGTCGTCTCGCCACGAATGCCGAGGCCGTCGAGGAAGTGCTCGATGACCCACGGGCAGTTGCGTGGCAGCACTTCGACCAGGTCGCCGGACAGCCAGCTGCTGGTGGTCGGTGCGCTCAGGCTCAGTAGATAAACTGGCGAACCGCTGCTGCCAGGGTTCATCAGTTCACGGCGCAGCAGCGTCCAGTTTTCGTAGGTCGGTGCCTGCCAGGTGTCGACCGGTGCCTGTCCGGTGAGCAAGCCCAGTTGAGTTTGCCAATGACGCAGGGCGTATGGGTCGCCGCTGTCGACTTCCACCGGGGCGAACAGGGTCTTGCCGCCGTGCTCGCTCAGCCACTGATGCAGGCGTCGGGCGAAACCGCAGAAGTGCTGATACTGCCGGTCGCCAAGCCCGAGGACGGCGTAGCTCAAGTTGTCGAGTGTCGATGCTTTGGCCAGCACCTTGCGCTCGAAACTACGGGCGCTGTCGGGGGCCTGACCGTCGCCGAAGGTGCTGACCACGAACAGCGCATTGCTCGATTCGCGCAGATCTTTTTCGCTGACATTCGCCAGCGGCTGCACTTTCACCGGCAACCCGGCGGCCTGCAATTGGCCAGCGGTCTGCCACGCCAGTTGCTCGGCGAAACCGCTTTGGCTGGCGAAGCCGATCAGCCACGCCGGGGCATCGCCGGCCGGCGGTTCGAAGCCTTTGCGCGCATCCTTGATCTGCTTTTTCTTACGGCGACGATCAAGGTACAGCAGCCATCCGGTGATGAAGAACAACGGCATGCACACCGCCGCGACAGTGATGATGATCCGTCCGACGAGGCCGAAATAGCTGCCGACGTGCAGTGCGTAAATGCTGGTCAGCAATTGCGCCTTGAAGCTCTTGTCGGCATAGCGGTCGACACGTTTGACGATGCCGGTGGCCGGGTCGAGGGTGATCTGGTTCAGCGCGCGATCATGCGGCGAGCTGTCGAGCAGGTAGAACACCGTCGCCGGTTGGCCAGCCACGGGCGGCATGCGGATGTTGTAGGCAGACAGGCCTGGACCGGCAGCGCTGTAGATGCTGCTCCACATCGCTGAGTAGTCGGCGATGGGTGCCGGGCCTTCCGGCGCCGGGCCGCGACCGCCGCGCACACGCTCGTTTTGCGGGGCGTCGGAAAGCAGTCTGGTCAGGCCTTTGTTGTACCACTCGTATGACCACGACAACCCGGTCAGCGCCAGCAGCAGATACACCAACAGGCACCACGTGCCGGCCACCGAATGCAGGTCCCAATTAAAGGCGCGGCCCTTCTTCTTCCAGTCCAGAGTCAGCCACACGCGCCAACTGTTCCACTGCCGAGGCCAGCGCAGGTACAGGCCGGAGAGGCAGAAAAACACCAGGATCAGCGTGCAGGCTCCGGTGATGTTGCGCCCGGTGTCGCCCATGGCGAGGAAGCGGTGCAGTTGCAACATCAGCCCAAAGAAATCCTGGCCGACGGCGTTGCCCATGAACTCGCCGGTGTACGGATCGAAGTAGCGCATTTCGCCGCGACGTTCACCCTTGGGTGGGGTGAAGAATACTTTCGCCGCGTGGCCGCTTTCGGTCTCCACCGACAGCATCGAGACTTTCTTGCCCGAAGTGGCTTCGATGCGCTCTACCAATTCAACGGGCGGCAGCACGCCGGCGACCTGTTTTTCCACCTGCAAGACCGAGGGGTTCAGCGCCCGCAGGATTTCGTCCTGAAACGAATAGGCCGCGCCGGTGATGCCCATCAGGGCCAGCACCAGTCCTGCGGTGATGCCAAAAAACCAGTGCAACTGGAACAGGGTTTTCTTCAACACGTCACTCGCCGTCCGTTCGGAAATTGTCATCACGGCGCGCATTATGCCGTGGGTTGTCGAGAAGCTTCTTGATTACGCACAAAAGCCCCGTTCAATCGAATGAACGGGGCTCGCTGTTCTGTAGGAGCTGCGGCACGCTGCGATCTTTTGATCTTTCTTTTCAACAGCAAAAACAAGATCAACAGATCGCAGCGTGCCGCCGCTCCTACAGCTTTTAGAAGTGGAAATTGGTGCTCAACAGTGCCGTACGGCCCGCTGCCTGGCTGGCGAAGTGGGTCGAGAAAGCTTTGTCGTAGTAGGTTTCATCGGTCAGGTTCTGCACGTTGAGTTGCAGGTCGACGTTCTTGGTCAGCTTGTAGGCCGCCATCGCGTCGTAGCGAACGTACGAATCAACCATGGTGGTGTTGGCCACGTTGCCGAACACGTCGTCGACATAGAACGCGCCGCCACCAATCGTCAGCTTCGGCGTGACCTGGTAAGTGGTCCACAGGCTGGCGCTGTTTTTCGGTGTGTTAGGCAATTGGTTGCCGTCGGTGGCGCGGTTCAGCGGGCCGCCATCAACCTGTTCGCTATCCATGAAGGCGTAACCGGCGAACACCTGCCACTTGTCAGTGAGCTTGCCGCTGGCCGACAGCTCGACACCTTGCACGCGGGTCTTGCCAGCGTTCTCGTACGAGGTGGTATCGACTTGCACGCGGGCGTTTTCTTTCTCGGTGCGGAAGATGTCAGCAGTCAGCGACAGGCGATCATTGAGCAAGTCCCACTTGGTGCCGATTTCATAGTTCTTGGTGGTTTCCGGCTCCATGTCACTGCTCAGCAGATTGCCGGCGCGATCTCTGCTGCCGCCCAACGGGTTGCCGTCCATGCCTTCACCGAGAGTGTTGCCCGGTGGTGTGGCCGAGGTGGCGTAGGAAGCATAAATGCTGCCGTTTTCCGCAGGCTTGTAAACCACGCCGAACTGGCCGGTAACGAACTCGCTGACATCATCGCCCTTGGCCGTGGTAGCGCCGGCGGCGGTGTAGGTCTTGTACTCAGTGTCGAAGTGGTCATACCGCAACCCCATGTTCACCAGCCACTGCTCGGACAACTCCAGGGTGTTGAACGCATACAACGCGTAGGTGTTGGCCTTGGTGTCGGTGCCGGCGTAGTTGCGCGAGATCGCGCCATTCCATGGATCGTTCGGGTTTGGATTCGACAGCGAGGTGCAGTTGTAGCCGCTTGCTGCACCAATCAATCCCGGGTTGCAGTTGGTGGTCACGGCGCTGGTGCGCGGCGTGGTGTCGGTGTTGACGTTGTACGAAGACTTCTGGCTTTCCTCACGGGTGTATTCGACACCGGTTGAGAAGCTGTTCTTGAAGCCGGCGACATAGAAATTGCCGAACAGGTCAGTCTGGTTGGTGGTGGTCTCGGTGTTGCTGACCCGCGTATTCGCCCGACGCCAGACGCTACCGTTGTTGACGTTGCCCTTGCTGTCGTCCGGCTGGGTGAGGATGTAATCCTGCATGCTGGTGCCGTGACGCAGGGTGTTCTTGATGGTCAGCGAGTCGTTCAGGTCATGCTCGATGGCGAACGTCGCGGTATCGGTGCGGCCCTTGCGGAAATCGCGATCCAGACCGTAGAAGTTGCTGTCGTCGCCACCGGCATACGGCTTGTCCGGATTGGACTTGGTGCGTGGGCTCGAAAAGCTGTACGGGATGCCCGAGTCCGGCGTGTCGTTGCTTTCCAGATGGTAGTAATCGAGGTTGACGCGGGTGTCGGTGCCCAGACCAAAGGCCAGGGAAGGCGCGATGCCCCAACGGTCGTAATCGACTTTGTCGCGACCGGCGACGTTGCTTTCGTGGCTCATCAGGTTCAGACGGCCAGCAGCGGTGTCGCTGAACTGGTAGTTGCCGTCGAGGGTGTAACGCTGGGTCTGGTCGGAGCCCCAAGTGAAACCACCGTCGAACGAGTTACCCAGATGAGCTTTCTTGCTCACCAGGTTGATGCTGCCGCCCGCCGCGCCGCGACCGCCGATAGCGGAGTTCGGGCCCTTGCTGACTTCAATGTTCTCTACTGCGAAGATTTCGCGGCTCTGCGAACCGGTGTCGCGCACGCCATCCAGGTAAGTGTCGCCCTGGGCGTCGAAGCCACGGATGAACGGACGGTCACCTTGTGGGTTGCCACCTTCACCGGCGCCGAAGGTGATGCCCGGCACGGTGCGCAGGGCGTCTTGCATGTTCAGGGCGCCAGTGTCCTTGAGGACTTGCTGCGGAATGACGGTGACCGAGCGCGGCGTGTCGATCAGCGGCGCGGTGTACTTGGGCGAGGAGGCTTTCTCGACCTGGTAGGACGTCGCGTCCTGCGCTTCGCCAGTGATGGCGGTGGCGTCCAGGGCGATGGCATTGCCGGAAGCTTTGCTGTCGGTCTTTTCGGCGGCAAACACCATGTGGCCGGCGGAACCGGCGGTGATTGCCACGCCAATTGCAGAGGCGAGCAGACGTGGTGAACTGACCGGTAATTGTGCGAGTTGACGTGCCATTTTTATTCCCCTCCCCAAGGATTTGAGGCGGCGGAATATAGGGTAAACGGGTATTCGTATCAATTGCGAAATATTGTTATTCGCACTGAATTTACATTCTTTACAATTTAGTCTTACGGTTTTCGCCTGTTCATTCGTCTTGCAGGTTTTACACAGACAATAAGAATCAATACCATTGCCGCCTCTTTGCCATCAGGTGACATTGCCATGCTGCTGCACATCCCCGGTCTGTTTGAAAAAGACGAAGTGCAGCGCATTCGTGAGGCGCTGGAACAGGCAGATTGGGCTGACGGCAAGATCACCGCCGGTTATCAATCGGCCAAGGCCAAGCACAATCTGCAACTGCCCGAAGGCCATCCGCTGGCCAAGGAAATCGGGGCGGCGATGCTCGAGCGGCTGTGGAAAAATCCGCTGTTCATGTCTGCCGCACTGCCGCACAAAGTTTTCCCGCCGTTAGTGAACTGTTACACGGCCGGTGGCAGTTTCGACTTCCACATCGACAATGCCGTGCGCCAGCCCAAGGGCAGCATCGAGCGAGTGCGCACCGACCTGTCGGCCACGCTGTTTTTCAGCGAGCCCGAGGATTACGACGGCGGCGAACTGGAGATCCAGGACACCTTCGGCACCCAACAAGTGAAACTGCCCGCCGGCGACATGGTGCTATACCCCGGCACCAGCCTGCATAAAGTCAACGCGGTCACTCGCGGCGCGCGTTACGCCTCATTCTTCTGGACACAAAGTCTGGTGCGCGAAGACAGCCAGCGCGCCTTGCTGTTCGAGATGGACGGGGCGATCCAGCAGCTCACGCAAGACCTGCCTGATCACCCTTCGCTGATCCGCCTCACCGGCACTTATCACAACTTGCTGCGGCGCTGGGTCGAGGTATGAGTTTTCAGCTGCGTCGTCAGGAAGTCCTCGACGGCGAACAACTCAACGCCATGCTCGAAGAGAGCCCGGGTCGTGCGGCGCAGGCGATTCTGTTGGCCGCGGGCGAGGGCGTTGTCGAGGCGCAGGCGTTGCTCGGGCAGATCCTGCTCGATGGTCAGGGGATCGCGCAGGATCAACCCTTGGCGCTACGCTGGTTTGGTATCGCTGCTCGGCAAGGGCATCAGATGGCGCGCAACATGCTCGGGCGTTGTAACGAACATGGTTGGGGCTGTGAGGCGGATGCTGCGGTTGCGGTGCAGCACTATCGAATTGCCGCCGAGGCCGGGCTGGACTGGGCGATGTACAACTTCGCCAACCTGCTCGCTACCGGTCGCGGCATCGCCGAGAACCAGGCGCAAGCACTGATCCTGTATCAGTGTGCTGCAAAGCTGGGC
The DNA here is from genome assembly GCF_020149425.1 of Pseudomonas sp. P116. Taxonomy (NCBI): domain Bacteria; kingdom Pseudomonadati; phylum Pseudomonadota; class Gammaproteobacteria; order Pseudomonadales; family Pseudomonadaceae; genus Pseudomonas; species Pseudomonas sp. P116. Next base: position 140,226 of record NZ_JACVHB010000006.1, read on the forward strand.
CACGCCAAGTCAATGAATCTGTTGGGCCGCTACCTGGAAGACGGACGCCATTGTCCGCAGGATTCACTGGCCGCGCGTGATTGGTATCGCCGTGCGGCCGAGGGCGGTGATTTTCGTGGGCAGTTCAGTCACGCCGCGATCCTCGCCGACGATGGCCAGATCGATGATGCCCTTGTCTGGCTGCGCAAAGCGCTGGCGGGGGGCAATGCAAACTTCCTGCGAGTCGCCGGCGAGTCGCTGATGAATGCACCGCACTTACGCATTCGCGCAATGGCCGACGCTTATAAATTGCGCTTGTCGCAGTTGATGGAATCGTAATGAGTTGGTTTTATCGTTAGTTGTTTTAATAGGGTGGGTGATGCGCCCGGGCGTTAACGGCTTGGCTAAGTAGTTATGCTGTCTTGATTGCTAATATTTAAGCGCTTGTTAGTTTTTATCTTGTTGTCCTAAGGTTGTTTTGCGATATCCGTGATTGAGTTGATTTAAAACTCGACAAGGTCGAATCGCGATTGACTTTAATAAATATTCAAAGCAGACATGGAGTCTCTTATGGAATTCAGGATAGATAACAAGATTGTTGAAAATGCCGCGAAAGCACCTGTCGTGTTTATCAGTGCCTCGCTCGGTGAAGGTGATGAATACAATCGAGATACCGGTATTCAGCTAACCAAAGAGCAGATTATCAGTTTAAGAAAGTATGAGGTTCTAGGGCTGTCTTTGCCCGTGCGCTTGCAGGATGTTATTGCATACTTGAACTACGGCGCAGGTGATAGCGGCGGCATCGGTCTCAAGCCGGCAGACTTTCTGCGTACATTTAACACTACTTATGATCACGCCAGACGTTGGTCGCCGTTGCGTGAACAAATCATGCTTACAGGCACCGATCTGAAGATTTTTGCCGGCAATATCATCCGGATAGGCAGCGGAATAGTCGAGATCTATGAAGATTTGAAAGTGTCCAGATACCTGGAAGAACACAATATAAATACCCCTGAGCAGTATCTGGAGCTCAAGAGGAAGATACCTGGTCTTCCTGATCTCGAATTGCCGGAGGACGATGTTCCGGAGATAAAAAAATACCTTAACGACATGCTTGCCTATGTCAGGCAAAGCCATCAGAAAGCTGAACGGGTCCGTGAACAACTGGACAGTTTTGGCACTGATATGCGCGAGAAAGTGTTGCCCGAGATCAAATTGCGTCTGGAGTTTGTTTCGAGGAATACCTATCAGGCGGACATTAAGGTGCTGCAAGAGGAGATCGACCAACGCTCGAAGGAGATTGATGAACTCAATAAACAATATGATCAAATGGTTCAAGAGGCCATCAAGTCTGCTGTGTCCTCTCCCTTCGCAGGATTGATCCTCGCTATCTATCAGGGCGTAAAGGCAGAAGAGATCCGCAAGGAGCGCAATAAACTCAAAGGCGAACAACAGGCTGCCAATCAGAAAATGGCCAGTAAGAGCCAAACATTGACTTCTTTGAACAAGATACGGGATGACTTGCAAAACCTTGACTATGTAGCGATCGAAGCTGAAGTTGCAACTCAAAACCTCATGTTGGTATGGAATGCGTTGAGTACTTATGTCACGGCATCCCTCAAAGAGGTCGATTCGCTGCATGAGGCCACGTCGTTGCGCAAGTTCAAGAATCAGATCATCTCCATTATCGATCCGTGGGGATATATCAGAACCAGTGCTGATCAACTGCTTGGCGTGTTTGCAGCAGCGGATAAAGAGTATGGAAACACCTTTCGATCGTTCAGGAGTAAGACAGTAATGCTTTCGGCACAAGATAATACAAGTTCGGAACTGGATGTGGTGGCTCTGCGTCGTCATGCACTCGAGGTGAGTAGAGTTAATACCACGGCGCAAATGCTATTTGCACAGTTCAATTATCTGCCAGGCACAGTCGGCGCCATGAACGATTTGACCGTTGCAATTCAGAAGGCGACGTTTGATATGCGTGATCGGGCTGGGGCGACGATCATCCATTTACGGCAATCGCTGAGCAAGTTGAAAAACAGTCAGGCCGATCTCGGTGATCCTGGGGAAATGGATGAAATTCATGCTGAGATGGAGACGGAGCTAGGAATTATCTTCAACACAATCTCCGAACGATCTCAAGATTTTGAAGATACCCGCAATAGTCTAAGTAAAGCTTACGACCGGGCCACTTCTCAACAATGGATTGCAACACTGCAACGGGATCTGGATGTAACGGAAGCACTCAAGGTCAAATCCGAAGAGAAATTGACCGATCTGGAAGAACAGATGAAATCGGTATCCGAAGGGATCGACTTGATCGCGAAGGCCGGTGTGGAAAAGATCGGCCAGGAAGCGCAATTGACGCTGGATAATCTGAAAGCCCTGGGTTTGGCACCGCCGCAGATTCAAATTGCAATGCTGGCGATCGACAGCCTGAAAAAAATCATCTCCGGTATTGGTGACGCGATCTCGTTCATGAACATGCTGGATGCTTACAACAAGCTCAGGGATAAAGCCGCTGACTTGCGGGGGCAGTTGAAGAAATACAAAAGCGATATCGCCCGGATAGACGGGAAAATTCAATTGGTCAACGCTCTGGATCAACTGGACGAGGGTCGTTGGGGTTATGTGAACGAGTACTCGAATCTGGTTACTGGTTTTGAATCGTTCCGCCGAGACTTCAGGCAGGACAAGTCACAACCTGTCGAGGAGCGGGCTGATGCCGCCATTGCCCGGATCACCGACGTCGTCAGGTATCTGAAGGCTGTTCAATCATAAGGAGTGGGGCGGTGGGCTGCGCGCCCATCGCTTCTTGAATAGTTATGGACATACTTTCCTATGACCTTTCTGCTGCGCAGCGGCGCGTGCTGGATCGCTATACAAGGTTTCTCGGCTCTCTTCACACGACCATCAACAACATCCCGGTGGTATTTGCCCGTCGAAAAGCCAGCGGTCATGCACTCGCGGTGTTGGCCGGTGATTCGCGTCTGAACAATGCACGATTCAATGAGCGCTATTTGCAAGAACTCTGGGGGCGCACAGAAGAAGCCCGGAATCTGTGCAGTGCTTACGTCGCAGACCTCACTATGTTTGCGCAAGAAAACCGGGAAATAACCAGTCGTACTTCGAGAAATGAACCCCTCAGTCAGGTGGATTTCAAGTGGTACAGTTTGTCCCGGTCGCCGACCTGGAGGCTGTTTGCGCCTAACGATGTACCCGATCTGGTTCACGAATTGGTACTGCGGTTTTATCAAATCAGAGCGATGATTCAACAACTGAAATATACAGTCGCCGAGGTGCATGACGAGTCCTTTGGGCTCAGGTCGGTATTTACCAAGGCAATGGATCATCGCTCCTGCCAGTGCCATGCCCAGCCAACGGTTGTCCAGGAATTGTTCCGGGAAGCCCGCACTACGCCGTTTTGGGATATCACTTATTCTTCCGCGAATGCAGTGATTCGGGCCGCAGAATACAAAACTGATATTGGCACTTTGTTCAATGGACTGGCGTCCGTGAGTTCGCAAGTCGGTATGTTTCTTGAGGCGACGGGATCGTACATGGACACTGCGATCAATGAGTTATCAAGGGCAGAACGCGTGTCGAAGCTGGGCGAGTTGAATTTCAGACTAGCCGCGACCACGGCATTGGCTGACGAGTTCATGGCCATGGTTAACCAGCTTGAGACTTGGCTGCGCAAATAAAAAAAGGCCCATGCATGGGCCTTTTCATTTAAAGCGTCAGTTAAAGGTAATACGACTTCAGCGGCGGGAAGCCATTGAACTCAACCGCGCTGTAACTGGTGGTGTACGCACCGGTCGACAGCCAGTACATGCGATCACCGATCGCCAGGTTCAGCGGCAGGCCGTACTTGTAGTTCTCGTACATGATGTCGGCGCTGTCGCAGGTCGGGCCGGCGATGACGACTTCTTCCATCTCGCCTTTCTTCTCGGTCCAGATCGGAAACTTGATCGCTTCGTCCATGGTTTCGATCAGGCCGGAGAATTTGCCCACATCGGTATAAACCCAGCGTTCAACAGCGGTGCGCGACTTGCGTGCGACCAGCACTACTTCGCTGACCAGAATACCGGCGTTGGCAATCAACGAACGGCCCGGCTCCAGAATGATTTCCGGCAGGTCATCACCGAAGTCTTCCTTGAGGAAGCGAATGATTTCTTCGGCGTAGGTTTCCAGGCTGTTGGTGCGGGTGATGTAGTTGGCCGGGAAGCCACCGCCCATGTTGATCAGCTTCAGCTCGATGCCGTCTTCTTCTTTCAGGCGCTCGAAGATCACTTTGACCTTGGCGATTGCCGCGTCCCACACGCTGATGTCGCGCTGCTGCGAGCCAACGTGGAACGAGATGCCGTAAGGCACCAGGCCCAGGTCGCGGGCGAGGATCAGCAGGTCCATGGCCATGTCGGTCTGGCAGCCGAATTTGCGCGACAAAGGCCAGTCAGCGGTGGTCGAGCCTTCGGTGAGGATGCGCACGTAGACTTTCGAGCCCGGCGCAGCCTTGGCGATGTTGCGCAGGTCGGCTTCGGAATCGGTGGAGAACAGACGCACGCCCTTATCAAAGAAGTAGCGAATGTCCTTGGATTTCTTGATGGTGTTGCCGTAGCTGATACGGTCGGCGCTGACGCCGCGATCCATCACTTTGTCGAGCTCGTAGATCGAGGCGATGTCGAAGCTCGAACCTTTCTCTTTGAGCAGGTCGATGATTTCGACGGCCGGGTTGGCCTTGACTGCGTAGTAGACCTTGGCGAATTCAAAACCGGCGCGCAGGTCATCGTAGGCCTGGCTGATCATCGCGGTGTCGATCACCACGAACGGGGTTTCTTGCTTGTCGGCGAACGCCTTCATTTTGTCAAAAGTGGCGCGCTCGAAATAATCTTCGACGTTGATCGACATGCTGGGAACTCCTAAGGGCAAACAATAATAAACATGGGTAAAAATGAACGTCCTCCGTATCCCCACTTTGGTTCGCCTACTTCCCAAGGCATGTCGCCGAAAGCAAAAAGGCCATGGGAAATGCAGCTTCTTTCCCTTGGCCTTGCTGTCTCGTCGTCAGTACTTGAGCCGGATGGATCGTTTCCAGCATGGACGTTCGGCGCGAACTTTAGGGCGTGAGGGGCCTGAGATCAACTAAAAATGTCGCGTTTTTGCACGCTTCTGACGTGCGACGCGGATATCACTCTTTGTAGCCGACCCAGATGACGGACAGATGTTTCCCACGGATTTTCGGGTGTTAAAAATACCTGCACGTTCGCTGCTTTTGTCTGCTAAATCCTGGGTAAGTGTGATGAGTGCAACATCGGCGACGTTGGGTGCAAGAAGATAGGCCGGGAGGGATTTTGGTTGTGGTGCAGGGTGATTTCGAAGCGCTTTCAACGCTGCGTGTGTTGATATTTTTTGCCGGCCTGTGAAACCTTCAAGAATTGCACTAAACCTGTGGGAGCCAGCCTGCTGGCGATGACAATTTCATCATCAAAACAGTTTTGACTGGCATTGCCCCATCGCTAGCTGGCTGGCTCCCACAGGTTTTTGTGTTTTTACCAGATAATCAGGCGACTACCGCCTCAGCCGGCGAAACGATGCTGGTCTTGCCGCCGCGAGATTTGCCGGAGCTCAGATACTCGGCAATCGACTCTTGCGTGACCTCACCCAGGAACACCCGGTCGGCATCCATCACCGGCAGCCACGAGCGGTTGAACTCGTACATGCGCGACAGCAGGATGCGCAAATGCTCGTCGTACGCTGCTGTGGCGTTGAACTCGCGAAGATACTGCGCGCAGGTGCCAGTCTGACGGTGTAGGTCGCGACGTCGCACATAACCCAGCGCCTTGTTCTCGGAGCAAGTGACGACGACATAACGACGGTCATGCTCGTCCATCAATTCCAGCGCATCGGCCACCGGGGTTTCCGGGCTCACCGACGGCGCGTTGTCCGCCGCGTCTTCAGCCTTCACCAGCAACAGACGTTTGAGCGTGCTGTCCTGGCCAACGAAGTTGCTGACAAAGTCGTCCGCCGGATGCGCGAGCAGCGTGTCCGGGTGATCGATCTGCAGCAGCTTGCCGGCGCGGAAGATCGCGATCTTGTCGCCAAGCTTGATCGCTTCGTCGATGTCGTGGCTGACCATGATCACGGTCTTGTTCAGCGCGCGCTGCATCTCGAAGAACTCGTTCTGGATCATCTCGCGGTTGATCGGGTCGACCGCACCGAACGGTTCGTCCATCAGCAACAGCGGCGCATCTGCCGCCAGTGCGCGGATCACGCCGATACGTTGCTGCTGACCACCGGACAACTCGCGCGGGTAACGATGCAGATACTGCTTGGGTTCAAGCTTGATCATGCTCATCAGTTCGCGGGCGCGGTCGTGGCATCGCTGCTTGTCCCAGCCGAGCAGTTTCGGCACCACGACGATGTTCTCTTCGATGGTCATGTTCGGGAACAGACCGATCTGCTGGATCACGTAGCCGATGTTGCGACGCAGGGTTACTTCGTCCAGATCGGTGGTGTCTTCACCGTTGATCAGGATCTTGCCCGAGGTCGGTTTGATCAGGCGGTTGATCATCTTCAGCGTGGTGCTTTTGCCGCAACCCGATGGCCCGAGGAACACACAGATTTCGCCTTCATTGACGGTCAGGCTCACCGAATCCACGGCTTTGACGTCTTTGCCGTTGCTTTGGAAGGTCTTGCTGAGGTTTTGAAGTTCGATCATTTGAGTAATCCTTTTGGAGTCAACGAGCGTTGCAGCCATTGCAAAAACAGGTCGGCGAAGATCGCCAGAAGACTGACCAGCAGCGCGCCGACGATAAGCATCGACATGTCACTGCGGCTGATGGAGGCGAGGATCAACACGCCGAGGCCGCCAGCGCCGATGGTCGCGGCGATGGTCATCACGCCGATGTTCATCACCACGGCGGTGCGCACACCGGCGAGGATCACCGGCACCGCAATCGGCAACTCGACCATGCGCAGGCGCTGGCCGAAGGTCATGCCGATGCCGCGGGCGGCTTCGCGGATGCCCGGCTCAACGCCGGTCAACGCCAGGTAGGTGTTACGCATGATCGGCAGCAGTGAATAAAGGAACACCGCGGTGATCGCCGGCATCGGGCCGAGGCCTTGGCCAAACTTTGAGTAGAACGGCAGCAGCAGGCCGAACAGTGCAATCGACGGCACGGTCAGCAGCACTGTGGCGCTGGCTTGCAACGGGCCGGCGAGGCTCGGGAAGCGCGTCATCAAAATGCCCAGCGGCACACCGACGAGGATCGCCAGCGTGACAGCGATGCCAACCAGCGTGATGTGCTGCCAGGTCAGGTGCAGCACCTGCTGCCAGTCGAGATGGGAAAAGGCGTTCAAAAATTCCATGACTTTTCCTCCCTTAATTCAACGGATGTTGGCGCAGAAAATCGGCGGCAACAGCAGATGGGCTTTCGTGATCGACATCGACCCGCGCGTTGAGCTGGCGCATGGTTTCGTCATCGAACAGTTCGGCCAGTGGCTTGAGCTGCTCGGCCAGTTTCGGGTTGGCGTCCAGCGTTGCCTGACGCACCACCGGTGCGGCGGTGTAGTCGGGGAAGTAGTGCTTGTCGTCTTCCAGCAGCTTCAGGCCGAAGGCATTCAAGCGACCGTCGGTGGTGTAGACCAGACCGGCAAACACTTGGCCGTTGCGCAGCGCCGTATAGACCAGTCCCGCATCCATCTGCCGAATGTTTTTGCGGCTGAGGTTCATGTCGTAGAGCTTGACCATGCCGAGCAGGCCGTCGGAACGATTGGCGAACTCGGTGTCGAGTGCGACCAGGTGATTGGTCTTCGCTTCAGCCTGCAACACCTCGTTCAACTGACTGATGTTGTTGATCTGCGGATATTGCTCGGCGACTTTTTTTGGCAGCGCGAGGGCGTAGGTGTTGCTGAATTTCGACGGAGTCAGCCAGATAAGGCCTTTTTTCGCGTCGAGTTCTTTCACCCGGGCGTAGGACTGAGCGCTGTCGAGTTTTTCGGTGACATGGTTATAGGCCACCAGCGACACGCCGGTGTATTCCCAGAGCATGTCCAACTGGCCACTTTCGTGGGCGCTGCGGGCCAGGTTGCTGCCCAGACCGCCGGTGATCTGCGCGTCGTAGCCTTTGCTGCGCAGGTATTGCGCGGTGATTTCGGCGAGCAGGGTCTGCTCGGTGAACACGCGGGCGCCGAGGCGGATAACCGGTTTGTCGGCGGCTTGTGCGATTCCTGCGAACAGCAGGACGCAGCCTAAGATAAAGCTAAGTCGTTTCATGTGAATTCCTTTGCCGAGGCCTTAAGACGGGCGCAAACCGCGTTCCAGCCAGAGACGGCTGGCGAGGGTGACCACGCCATCGAGCAGCAGGGCCAGCAGCGCGGTGCACGCGGCGCCGAGCAGCAGTTGCGGCTGATTGTTCAAGGCGATGCCAGGGAAAATCAGGCTACCGAGGCTGTTGGCGCCGATCAGGAACGCCAGTGGCGCCGTCCCGACATTGATCGCCAAGGCCACACGCACGCCACCGACAATGATCGGCACGGCGTTGGGCAGTTCGACCTGCCACAGCACCTGACGCGGGGTCATGCCGATGCCGACGGCCGCTTCCTTGAGCGAACCCTGGACGTTTTTCAGGCCTTCATAGGTGTTGCGCACGATCGGCAACAGGGAAGCGAGGAACAAAGCGAAGATCGCCGGGCCACTGCCGATGCCCAGAATCCCCAGGGCGATCGCTAGTACGGCCAGCGGCGGCACGGTGTTGCCGATATTGAAGATCTGCATGAAGCGTTCAGCGCGGCCAACCATGGTCGGGCGACTGAGAAAGATGCCGGCGGGGATGCCCACGACAAGGGCGGCCAGCATTGAAGCGAGGACAAGAATCAGATGAGCTTGCAGGTAAAACAACAAATCGTCGCGGTAGTGTTCGATCGTGTTGATGCCGATCCAGTGGACCAGCAGGGCCAGGAGCGCGATTACCACCGCACCTCCCATCAGCCCTTTGCCATAGCGGATAGCCACAGGCGGACTCCTTTTTTATAGTCGGCGAACGCCGTCGCATGCCATGCCTGGCTGCCGGGAATAAACGTTCGCGAGAAGCAGCTCCCTCAGCACCGGCAAAAAGCGGTCTGAAAGCGAGCCATGAGCGCAGCCTCGTCAGGCTAACTTGCTGATTTTTCAGCCCCTGACGAAAATTCGTAACAGGGGATGGACGTCTCCGAGCGCTGAAAGGTTCCCACATAAGATGCCATCTGGCCACCTGTAGGAGCTGCCGAAGGCTGCGATCTTTTGACTTTGTTCTAGCGCAACAGATCAAAAGATCGCAGCCTGCGGCAGTTCCTACAGGGCTTGCGGGGCCGAGGGACGGTGGTTCGGCGGTCACATTTTAAGCTATACTCGGCGCCCTTTTTTGAATCACCGCCAGGCGATTTCCCATGACCAACCAGGCCGCCGAAGTCGCGAAACGCCGCACTTTCGCAATTATTTCCCACCCCGATGCCGGTAAGACGACGATCACCGAGAAGCTCCTGTTGATGGGCAAGGCGATTGCGATTGCGGGCACGGTGAAATCCCGTAAATCCGACCGCCATGCGACATCCGACTGGATGGAGATGGAGAAACAACGGGGTATTTCCATTACCACGTCGGTCATGCAGTTCCCGTATCGCGACCACATGGTCAACCTGCTCGATACCCCGGGCCACGAAGACTTCTCCGAAGATACCTATCGCACCCTGACGGCGGTGGACTCGGCATTGATGGTCCTCGACGGCGGTAAAGGTGTCGAGCCGCGTACGATTGCGCTGATGGACGTCTGCCGTCTGCGTGACACGCCGATCGTCAGCTTCATCAACAAACTCGACCGCGACATCCGCGATCCGATTGAGCTGCTCGACGAGATCGAAGCCGTCCTCAAGATCAAGGCTGCGCCGATCACCTGGCCGATCGGTTGCTACCGCGATTTCAAAGGCGTGTATCACCTGGCCGACGACTACATCATTGTCTACACCGCCGGTCACGGTCACGAACGCACCGAAACCAGGATCATCGAGAAGCTCGACTCCGACGAGGCGCGCGCGCATCTGGGCGACGAGTACGATCGTTTCGTCGATCAGCTGGAACTGGTGCAGGGTGCCTGCCACGAATTCAACCAGCAGGAATTCCTCGACGGTCAACTGACCCCGGTGTTCTTCGGTACCGCGCTGGGCAACTTCGGTGTTGACCACGTGCTCGACGCCGTTGTCGATTGGGCGCCGCGTCCGCTGGCCCGTGTCGCCAACGAGCGCACCGTGGAGCCGGTTGAAGAGAAGTTCTCGGGCTTCATCTTCAAGATCCAGGCGAACATGGACCCGAAACACCGCGACCGCATCGCCTTCATGCGCATTTGCTCCGGCAAGTACGAGAAAGGCATGAAGATGCGCCACGTGCGCACCGGCAAGGACGTGCGCATCGGCGATGCCCTGACATTCTTCTCCTCCGAGCGTGAGCAACTGGAAGAGGCGTTTGCCGGCGACATCATCGGCCTGCACAACCACGGCACCATCCAGATCGGCGACACCTTCAGCGAAGGCGAAGCCCTGAGCTTCACCGGCATCCCGCACTTCGCCCCGGAACTGTTCCGCCGCGTACGCCTGCGCGATCCGCTGAAATCCAAGCAACTGCGCCAAGGCTTGCAGCAGTTGGCCGAAGAGGGCGCCACCCAGGTGTTCTTCCCGGAGCGCAGCAACGACATCATCCTCGGCGCCGTCGGTGTGCTGCAGTTCGATGTGGTCGCCAGCCGCTTGAAAGAGGAATACAAGGTTGAGTGCTCGTACGAGCCGATCACCGTGTACTCCGCACGCTGGATCGAATGCAGCGACAAGAAGAAGCTTGAGGAGTTCTCCAACAAGGCTGTAGAAAACCTTGCAGTCGACGGCGGCGGTCACCTGACCTACCTCGCCCCGACCCGGGTTAACCTGGCCCTGATGGAAGAGCGCTGGCCGGACGTGAAATTCCGTGCGACGCGTGAGCATCACTAACGATCAGTGTCGCTTATTGACCCTCGATACTTAAGACGTGCAAAAAAACCCACAGAATTTCTCTGTGGGTTTTTTTTTGTGCCTCGAAAAGGGACGAAGGCACAGTGTGGCAGATTTAAACTTGTGATCGTATGTTCTGCTCTTTGTCAACTGTCAGGTCTTACAGTGGTGGCTGTGTTTTTTCCATTGTATAAAAGTGTTAGAGGAATTTTTTCTCTAACACTTGGAAGGAGGTGGGTATGTTGCCAGTACAACAAATGACCAAAATATCTGGAACAATTCGGTTCACCGTGGATAAGAGTGAATTTATTGCCAATGAGCTGCTCGGTCATATGGCGGAGGATGGGGGGCTCCAGATAATTGGAAGGTACGGAGATATCGGTGTCGGGTTCAATTACAGAAACGATGGTCCTACCGGGGAAGTATCAGCGGAGTTTGGCGTTGGCGATGGGCGTTTTGCGAATGCTGTCTTGGACAACTGGGAGGAAGGTTATAGCTGGTATTCAATATCTGGAAACTACAAGGGTAATATTGATTTTAAAGAAAGTAGTGTGAGGCTTACTTTTAAAAGTATCGTAAGGAACGATGATGATTGGACACAAACGAAAGAAATAAGTGCAGATATAAACGTAAGGTTTGAACAGTAGTCAGCTGGAAAGAAGATGGTCATTTTGAAGTTGCGAATAGACCCCCCTACGAAAGCAGTGGGGTTTATTTGTTGACAGCGTGGCAATCTTCTTCGGTAGTGAAATTCGATATAGACGTTATCGCCAATGGATCTGCATTCTCAAGGCATTTTCCCTCATTCTGAGACGTCCTATCAGATGAACACTGCTGATCGGAACTTTTTTAACTTGATCAGCATTTGTGTCGCACCTGCACAGGATGGAATCGATCATGAGAAACAGATTGCTACGCGTTTTGTTGCTGTTGAAAGTGATGGTCCTGCTGTCTCTCGGCACCGCAACGGCCTGGGCCGAGTGCGAGGATCATGATTCCCAGGCCTTCAACGGGCAGGTGGGGCATAGCGGGCTGATGCTCGCCAAGTCTGAATCCGAGCCGGGCGATCAGGGGCAGGGTGGAACCGCTGATGACGATGATTCGATGACAGACGAGCCGGACTCTGACGATCCGGACGAAGGCGATAGCCAGACGTAGATTGCAGGCAAAGAAAAACCCCGTCTGCCTCCACTGATGCACAGTCGATGTAGAAGGGGTCTGGTTAACACTCACTCTATGTGAAATGCGATCCCTGTAGGAGTGAGCCTGCTCGCGATAGCGGTCGTTCAGTCAATGAAGATGTTGACTGGGACAACGCCATCGCGAGCAGGCTCACTCCTACAGTTTTTGCATCAGACTCGGGAAATGCTTACGCCGCACCATCAAGGAACTGCTCGGCGTAGTGGCAAGCCACCTGCCGATTGTCGAGCAAGCGCAATGCCGGCTCTTCAGTGCTGCAACGCTCGGTCGCGTACGGGCAGCGCTTGTGGAAAGCGCAGCCCGGTGGCGGGTTCAGCGGGTTGGGCAGTTCGCCGACGATCTTGATTTTCGACTTGTTCGGGTCCGGGTGGATGGTCGGGGTCGCCGACAGCAGCGCCTGGGTGTACGGGTGAAGAGGGCGTTCGTAGATGTCGTTCTTCGGGCCCATTTCCACCGGGCGACCGAGGTACATCACCATCACGTCATCGGCCACGTGTTGCACCACCGCGAGGTTGTGCGAGATGAACACGTAAGCGGTGTTGAACTCCTGCTGCAGATCCATGAACAGGTTCAGCACCTGCGCCTGAATCGACACGTCGAGCGCCGAGGTCGGTTCGTCCGCCACCAGCACTTTCGGTTGCAGCATCATCGCCCGAGCCAACGCAATACGCTGGCGCTGACCACCGGAGAACATGTGCGGATAACGCTGATAATGCTCAGGACGCAAGCCGACCTGCTTCATCATCGCCTGGACTTTCTCGCGGCGTTCGGCGGCGGACAGGCTGGTGTTGATCAGCAATGGCTCAGCCAGTTGATCACCGACTTTCTGCCGTGGGTTCAACGAGGCGTACGGGCTCTGGAAGACCATCTGCACGTCTTTGCGCAGTTGCTTGCGCTGGGCCTTGTCGGCGCCGGCTACTTCTTGCCCGGCGATTTTCAGCGAGCCGGACGACGGCTCCTCAATCAGGGTCAGGGCACGCGCCAAAGTGGATTTGCCGCAACCCGACTCGCCTACAACCGCGAGAGTCTTGCCGGCTTCCAGTTCGAATGACACGCCGTTAAGCGCGCGCACGGTCGCGTGGCCCTTGAACAGGCCACGGGACACTTCGTAGTGACGGGTCAGGTCGCGGGCGGTAAGTACGACGGCCATTACGCCACCTCCTGGTTCAGCGGGTAGAAGCAGCGGGCGAGGCTGTGGCTTTTCGGATCAAGGGTCGGACGCTGCGCGCGGCAACTTTCCTGCACGTACGGGCAGCGCGGCGACAACAGGCAACCCTGCGGACGGTCGTAACGGCCCGGGACGATGCCCGGCAGTGTCGCCAGACGGTCGGCGCCCTGGCTGTGTTCCGGAATCGCCTTGAGCAGCGCTTCGCTGTACGGGTGCGCCGGTATGTCGAAGAGTTGCGGCACTTGGCCGACTTCAACCGCTTGGCCGGCGTACATCACGCACACCCGTTGGGCGGTTTCAGCGACGACCGCGAGGTCGTGAGTGATCAGCACCAGGCCCATGTTCTGCTCTTTCTGCAACGCCAGCAGCAGATCCATGATCTGTGCCTGAATCGTCACGTCGAGTGCAGTGGTCGGTTCATCGGCGATCAGCAGTTTCGGCTCACCGGCAATTGCCATGGCGATTGCAACGCGCTGGCTCATACCACCGGACAGTTGATGCGGGTAGGCGTCCATACGGCTGGCCGCGCCCGGGATTTCAACTTTTTCCAGCAGTTCGATGGCGCGTTTGCGTGCTTGCTTGCTGGACATTTTCAGGTGCAGGCGCAGCACTTCTTCGATCTGGAAACCGACGGTGTAGCTCGGGTTGAGCGCAGTCATCGGGTCCTGAAAGACCATCGCCAGGTCTTTACCGACGATCTGCCGACGCTGACGGTTGCTCAGCTTGAGCATGTTCTTGCCGTCGAAATTCAGCGCATCGGCGGTGACGATCCCCGGGTGTTCGATCAGGCCCATCAGCGCCATCATGGTCACGGATTTGCCCGAACCGGACTCGCCCACGATCGCCAGCACCTCGCCCTTGTCGACGCTGATGTCGAGGCCATCGACCACCGGCACAGCGTTCTTGTCGCCGAAACGAACGTTGAGATTCTTGATTTCCAACAGTGACATTTGAATCTCCTCAGGCGGCATTCTTGAGTTTCGGGTCCAGCGCATCGCGCAGACCGTCGCCCATCAGGTTGATTGCCAGCACGCTGAGCAAAATGGTCAAACCAGGCAGGCTCACCACCCACCAGGCGCGTTCGATGTAGTCGCGGGCCGAGGCCAGCATGGTGCCCCACTCAGGGGTTGGCGGTTGTACGCCAAGACCGAGGAAGCCCAGGGCAGCGGCATCGAGAATCGCCGAAGAGAAACTCAGGGTTGCCTGAACGATCAGCGGTGCCATGCAGTTCGGCAGCACGGTGATGAACATCAGGCGTGGCAGACCGGCACCGGCCAGGCGCGCGGCGGTCACGTAGTCGCGGTTCAGTTCGCCCATCACCGCAGCGCGGGTCAGACGTACATACGACGGCAGGGACACCACAGCAATGGCGATCACGGTGTTGATCAGGCCAGGGCCGAGGATGGCGACAATCGCCACAGCCAGCAGCAAGGACGGCAGGGCCAGCATGATGTCCATCAGACGCATGATGGTCGGGCCAATCATCTTCGGGAAGAAACCGGCGAACAGACCGAGCAGAATCCCCGGGATCAGCGACATCACGACCGACGACAAGCCGATCAGCAGCGACAGGCGCGAACCCTGGATCAGACGCGACAGCAGGTCACGGCCCAGTTCATCGGTGCCGAGCAAAAATTGCATCTGCCCGCCTTCAAGCCACGCCGGTGGCGTCAGCAGGAAGTCGCGGTATTGCTCGCTCGGGTTATGCGGCGCCACCCAAGGGGCGAACAGCGCGCAGAAAATCACCAGCAACATGAACATCAGGCCGGCAACGGCACCTTTGTTCTTGGAAAACGCTTGCCAGAATTCTTTGTACGGGGACGGATACAGCAGGCTTTGATCGACTGCTACCGCTTGATTTTGAGTTGAAGCTGGAGTGGTCATGGTCATGATCTCAGCGCTGATGACGGATGCGTGGGTTGGCAAAGCCGTAGAGGATATCCACCACGAAGTTGACCAGAATCACCAGGCAGGCGATTAACAGGATGCCGTTTTGCACGACCGGATAGTCCCGGGCGCCGATGGCTTCAATCAGCCATTTGCCAATGCCGGGCCAGGAGAAAATGGTTTCGGTCAGGACAGCACCGGCCAGCAAAGTACCGACTTGCAGACCCACAACCGTCAGCACCGGAATCAGCGCGTTACGCAGACCGTGGACGAACACTACGCGCGATGGCGACAGGCCCTTGGCCTTGGCGGTACGGATGTAGTCTTCGCGCAGCACTTCGAGCATCGACGAACGGGTCATCCGCGCGATGACGGCCAGCGGGATGGTGCCGAGCACGATGGCCGGCAGGATCAGGTGATGCAGGGCATCGAGGAACGCGCCCATGTCATCGGCCAGCAGCGTATCGATCAGCATGAAACCGGTGCGTGGCTCGATGTCGTAGAGCAGGTCGATCCGCCCGGATACCGGCGTCCAGCCCAGGCTCACCGAGAAGAACATGATCAGGATCAGGCCCCACCAGAAGATCGGCATCGAATAACCCGCGAGGGAGATGCCCATCACCCCATGGTCGAATAATGATCCTCGCTTGAGTGCCGCAATCACCCCGGCCAGAAGGCCCAGAATGCCGGCGAACAGCAGGGCGGCCATGGACAGTTCCAGGGTCGCCGGGAAAAGAGAGGTGAACTCGGTCCATACGCTCTCACGAGTACGCAGGGATTCGCCGAGATCGCCTTGGGCCAGTTTGCCGATGTAGTCCAGGTACTGGGCATACAACGGTTTGTTCAGACCTAGGCGTTCCATTGCCTGAGCGTGCATTTCGGGGTCGACCCGACGTTCGCCCATCATCACTTCCACGGGGTCGCCAGGAATCATGCGAATCAACGCGAAAGTCAGCAGGGTGATGCCGAAAAACGTGGGGATCAACAACCCCAGTCGGCGGGCAATAAAACTAAACATCTTGTGTGGTACCTCATCAGCCGGTTAGGCGTGCCCGGCTTCCCTGGGATCAGGGAGGCCGGGAGTTTCTTATCTACTTCACCTGGGTGGTGGCGAAGTTATTAGTTGTCAGGGGGCTGATGTGATAGCCCTCTACGTTGTTGCGCATTGCAGTAAACATACGGGTGTGGGCCATGCTGATCCATGGTTGATCCTGGTTAAAGATCACCTGGGCTTGTTCATACAGCTTGGCGCGTTCGGCCGGATCTACTTTAGCCCGTGCTTCGTCGATCAGTGCCTGGAATTTCTCGTTGCACCAGCGCGCGTAGTTTTCGCCGTTCTTGGCGGCTTCGCAACTGAGCATAGGCGTCAGGAAGTTATCCGGGTCGCCGTTGTCACCCGCCCATCCGGCCGAGACCATGTCGTGCTCGCCGGCCTTGGCGCGTTTAAGCATTTCGCCCCATTCCATGACGCGGATGTCGATCTTGATCCCGACTTTCGCCAGGTCAGCCTGCATCATCTGCGCGCCAAGCATCGGGTTCGGGTTGGTCGGGCCGCCGCCGTTGCGGGTAAACAGGGTAAACACGGTGCCTTCCGGTACCCCGGCTTCCTTGAGCAGGGCGCGAGCCTTGTCGAGGTCACGTGGCGGGTTCTTCAGCTCGGTGTTGTAGCCGAGCAGGGTGTCCGGGTACGGGTTGACCGCGACGGTCGCATTGCCCTTGCCGAACAGCGCATTGACGTAAGCGGCTTTGTCGAAGGCGATGTCGATCGCCTTACGCACGCGCACGTCGCTCATGTATTTGTGCTGGGTGTTCATGGCGATGTACGAAACGGTCATCGCGTTCAGCTCATCAACCTTCAGATTGCTGTCTTTCTTGATGCTCGGGATGTCATCCGGTTTCGGATACAGCGCGATCTGGCACTCGTTGGCCTTGAGCTTTTGCAGGCGCACGTTGTTGTCGGTGGCGATCGCCAGAATCAACGCGTCGGCTGGTGGCTTGCCACGGAAGTACTCGGCGTTGGCCTTGAAGCGCACCTGCGCGTCTTTGGCGTAGCGCTGGAAGACGAACGGGCCGGTGCCGACAGGCTTGTTGTTGAGATCGCCGGTCTTGTTGGCCTTGAGCAACTGATCGGCGTACTCGGCGGAGTAGATCGCGGTGAACGGCATGGCCACATCGGCAAGGAACGGTGCTTCGCGGCGGGTCAGGGTGAACTTGACGGTGTTGTCGTCAACCTTTTCCACGTTCTTGAGCAGTTCCTTGAAGCCCATGCTTTCAAAGTACGGGAAGCCCACGCTCGATAGTTTGTGCCACGGGTGATTCGGGTCCAGCTGACGCTGGAAGCTCCAAAGCACATCGTCGGCATTCATGTCACGGGTCGGCTTGAAGTATTCGGTGGTGTGAAACTTGACGCCTTTGCGCAGGTGGAACGTGTACGTCAGACCGTCATCGCTGATTTCCCAGGAGTCGGCCAGCGCAGGGACCACTTCGGTGGTGCCAGGCTTGAAGTCGACCAGACGGTTGAAGATCGTTTCGGCCACCGCATCGGCAGTGACTGCAGTTGTGTACTGGACCATGTCGAAGCCTTCCGGACTGGCTTCGGTGCAGACCACCAAGGGTTTGGCCGAGACGCCGATGGCGGCGCTCAACAACGCGGCAGCGACGGCCGCACGTAGGGGAAGCATTTTCATCGATAACCCTCTGCAATCGGTTGAAGACAAAAAACCGAACGGCCGACT
The DNA here is from genome assembly GCF_020149425.1 of Pseudomonas sp. P116. NCBI lineage: Bacteria > Pseudomonadati > Pseudomonadota > Gammaproteobacteria > Pseudomonadales > Pseudomonadaceae > Pseudomonas > Pseudomonas sp. P116. The sequence continues at coordinate 158,208 of NZ_JACVHB010000006.1, forward strand.
CATCATGAGTCAGCCGTCGGTTGGCGTTTTTACAGGATGTTGAATGGAACTGTGGTCACGAGACGGAACTCGTTGATGCTGCCGTCGGACTGGTTTTCACTGGCGCGGTGGGTGGTGTAGGTCGCGCGAATAGTGGTGGCCTTGAGCGGGCCGCTTTGCACGGCGTACGAGGAGCCGATGCCGTATTCGTAATGGTGTTCGCCGTCCATTTTGTTCACGTCGTAAGCGGTACCGACGTAGTGAGTACCGTCGATGCCCCAGCCGCGAGCGCTATAGGCGTTGAACTTCAGGCCAGGAATACCGTACTCGGCCATGTTGATGCCGTAGGCAATCTGGAAGGACTTCTCGTTCGGTCCGTTGAAGTCCGACAGCAGGGAGTTGGCCAGGTAGATGCCGTTGGTTTCGTGCAGGTAGTCGAAGTACTCGTTACCGTTCACTTCCTGATACGAGAAGGTCAGGCTGTGCGCCTGGTGAGTCAGACCGAACGACAGCGAGTAGGTGTCGTTGTCGATCTGGCCCATCAACCTTTTGCCTTCGTCGACGGTCTTGTAGTAGTTCAGGCCGGTGGTCAGGCTCAGTACCGAGCTGTCGCCCAGTTCGTGAGTGGCGCCGAAGTAGTACTGGTTCCAGAAGTCTTCAGCCTGGGTTGCGTAGAGGCTGGTTTTCAGGCTCTTGAGCGGCTGATAGTTCACGCCGGCGGTGTTGACGTGGTCGGTTTCAACACCGGTGTTGCTGTATTCGGTACGGAACTTCGACAGGCTCTGCTCGGTACGTGGCGACACGCGGTCGAACGTGGCGAGGTCGAACGACAGGTTATCGAATTCTTCACTGTGGATCGCTACACCTTCGAAGCTCGAAGGCAGCGGACGGTTGCCGATGACATCGACGATCGGGCTGCTGAAGTTCATGCGGCCGGCGGTCAGGGTGGTGTTTGAGATACGCGCCTTGACGTTGGCCAGGCCGAGTTTGCTCCACTGATCGACTGCGTCGCCGTTGGAGTGGGCGAGGGTACGGTTGGAACCGCCCTTGATGTCCTCGCGGCTGCGATCCAGTGCGATGGCGTTGTAAGCCGCCACTTCGGTACTGATACCCACGGTGCCTTGGGTGAAGCCCGAGGTGTAGTTCAGGATGGTGCCCTGAACCCAGTTGATCCGGCGCGAACCGGTCAGGGTTTCGCCGTGGCGCTCGTAATTGAAGGTGCCGCCGCGCTGCTTGTCTTCGTTGGCGTACCAGTTACGGGTCGAACCCGACAGGCTTTGGCCATCGATGAAGCCTTTGGCTTCGGATTGGGCGCTGGTGCTGGCCAGTTGCGTTGGAACGAATGCCTGGCTGACGCTTTCAGCATGGGCTCCGGCGGTGATGCTGCTTATGGCCAGGGCCAGTATCGCGGTGCTGCTCAGTTTCATGGGTGAAGCTCCTTTACTTTCTTTTTATGCCGGCTTTTTTGGGTTGGCCGGTTATTGGTTTAGAACTCATTCACACATCGCAAACGTTTGCAAAAAGCCTATTGGCGAATTTAGGCAAAGCGCTTGCGTGAGGGGGTAGACATTCCCCCTCAGCGTTGCGGCTAATCGGTTGGGTTAATCGATACTGACACCCGAGAACACGTTGCGGCCGAAAGGGCTCACCTTGAACCCTTCAACCCGAGTGCTTAACGGCTGGTTGACCGTCGAGTGGGCGACAGGCGTGATCGGCACTTGCTGTTTAAGCAACTGCTGAGCCTGTTTATAGAGCGCGGTGCGCTGGTCGCGATCGGTGACGACCTTGGCCTCTTTGATCAGCTTGTCGTAAGCCGGATCGCACCACATGGAGTAGTTGTTGCCGCCGATGGCATCGCAGCTGTACAGCGTGCCGAGCCAGTTGTCCGGGTCACCGTTGTCACCGGTCCAGCCGATCAGGCTGATGTCATGCTCACCGTTCTTGGTGCGCTTGATGTACTCGCCCCATTCATAGCTGACGATTTTCACTTTCAGACCGATCTTGGCCCAGTCGGCCTGAAGCATTTCGGCCATCAGCTTGGCGTTGGGGTTGTACGGTCGCTGTACCGGCATCGCCCACAGGGTGATCTCGGTGCCTTCTTTCACGCCGGCAGCCTTGAGCAGCTCTTTAGCTTTTTCCGGGTTGTAGGCGGCGTCTTTGATGCTGTCGTCGTAGGACCACTGCGTCGGTGGCATGGCGTTGACCGCCAGTTGGCCAGCACCTTGATAAACAGCGTTGAGAATCCCTTGTTTATTCACCGCCATGTCCAGCGCCTGACGCACTTCGAGCTGGTCGAACGGTTTGTGGCGCACGTTATAAGCGATGTAGCCGAGGTTGAAACCGGGCTTGGAGATCAGTTGCAGCTTCGGGTCGGCCTTCAGTGCTTCAACATCGGCAGGACGCGGATGCAGAGTGATCTGGCATTCGCCGGCCTTGAGTTTTTGCACGCGCACCGAAGCGTCGGTGTTGATCGCGAAGATCAGGTTTTTCAGTTTTACCCGGCTCGGGTCCCAGTAGTGGGGGTTGCCGGTGTAACGAATGTTCGAGTCTTTTTGATAGCTCTTGAACACGAACGGCCCGGTACCGATCGGCTTCTGGTTGATGTCGCTCGGTTTGCCTTCGGCCATGAGCTTGTCGGCGTATTCGGCGGACAGGATGGCAGCAAAACTCATGGCAATGTTCTGGATGAACGCGGCGTCGACGCTGTTGAGCGTGAACTCCACTGTCAGCGGCCCGGTCTTCTCGACCTTGGCAATGTTCTTGTTCAGGCTCATCCCGTTGAAATACGGGAACTCGGTCGGATAAACCTTACGGAATGGCTGTTGCGCATCCAGCATGCGATTAAAAGTAAACAGTACGTCGTCGGCGTTGAAATCGCGTGTTGGCTTGAAGTAAGGCGTTGTATGAAATTTCACACCCTCACGTAGGTGAAAGGTGTACTTGAGGCCGTCCTCGGAAATATCCCACTGGGTGGCCAGGCCCGGTACGACATTGGTCGCGCCTTTTTCAAACTCCACCAAGCGGTTGTACAGCGGCTCGGCGGCATCGTTATCGGTGGCCGTCGTGTATTGCGCGGTATCAAAACCCGCCGGACTGCCTTCGGAGCAGAACACCAGACTGTTGCTGGCGGCGTGGCTTGCAGACGTGGCGGCCAACAGGCCGGCGCCCAGCAATGCGGAAAAAACCAAGGTATGGCGCATGACGCTCCCTCTTGTTTAGTGGTGTTTTGATGCGCCGCGATCCCGTCCAGGGAGGTTGTGGCTGCATCAAGCTCAAACCAGTACGGACAGCAAAACCGTTAGCCCACGCAGTCACTGGTCAGAACCCGACGGTAGGAGCCGTGGGTCTGGCAGTAAATGCGTTGAGTCCTAAAGACTCGTAGGAAAAGGCAACACGACCTGTATCTCCCTGGTAAAGCAGGGAGGAAACAGCTGTAGGCAAATTCCTAACTAATCGGCAGAAAAAACAGCGGCGACGCTGAAAACGTCGCCGCTGCTTTTTTACTTGCTGACGCTGACGCCGTAGAAGGAGTTCAAGCCGAACGGGCTGATCTTGAAGTCCTGCACGTTGGCGCGCATGGGTTGATACACCGTCGAGTGAGCGATAGGTGTCATTGGGACTGCATCTTTGAGGACGTGTTGCGCCTGTTTGTACAGTTCGGTGCGCTTGCCCTGGTCTGTCGTGCGCTTGGCTTCTTTGACGAGGCCATCGAATTTCTTGTCGCACCACTTGGAGAAGTTGTTGCCGCTGAGCGAGTCGCAACCAAACAACACGTTCAGCCAGTTGTCCGGATCACCATTGTCACCGCTCCAGCCAATGATCATGGCCTGGTTCTCGCCACCTTTGGAACGCTTGATGTACTCGCCCCATTCGTAGCTGGTGATCTTCACTTTCAAGCCGATCTTGGCCCAGTCGGACTGGAGCATTTCAGCCATCAGTTTGGCGTTCGGGTTGTACGGACGCTGAACCGGCATCGCCCACAGGACGATTTCGGTACCTTCCTTGACGCCGGCTTCCTTGAGGAGCTGCTTGGCTTTCTCAGGATCGTACTTGGCGTCCTTGATGGTGGTGTCGTAAGACCACTGGGTCGGCGGCATGGCGTTGACGGCCAGTTGGCCCGCACCCTGATAAACCGAATCGATGATCTGCGGCTTGTTGACGGCCATGTCCATGGCCTGACGAACGCGCAGGTCGGCCAGCGGGTTTTTCTCGTCGCTGCCTTTGACCTTGTCCATCACGTTGTAAGCGATGTAGCCCAGGTTGAAACCGGCCTGGTCAGGCATCTTCAGCGACTTGTCTTCTTTCAGCGCTTTCAGGTCAGCCGGACGTGGGAACAGGGTGACCTGGCACTCGTTCTTTTTCAGCTTCTGAATACGTACCGACGGGTCGGTGGTGATGGCGAAGATCAGGTTGTCGATCTTCACGTCATCAGGCTTCCAGTAGTCCTTGTTCCCGGTGAAGCGGATGTTGGAGTCTTTCTGGTAGCTCTTGAACACGAACGGGCCGGTGCCGACCGGTTTCTGGTTGATGTCGGCAGGCTTGCCATCTTTAAGCAGCTGGGCTGCGTACTCGGCGGACTGCACCGAGGCGAAGCTCATGGCCATGTTCTGGATGAACGCGGCATCAACTTCCTTGAGGGTGAACTTGACGGTGTGGTCGTCGACTTTATCGATCTTGGTGATGTTGGTGTCCATCCCCATGTCGGTGAAGTACGGGAATTCGGTCGGGTACGCCTTACGGAACGGGTCATCCTTGTTAATCATGCGATTAAAGGTGAACAGCACGTCGTCGGCGTTGAACTCACGGGTCGGCTTGAAGTACGGAGTGGTGTGGAACTTGACGCCTTCACGCAGGTGGAAGGTGTAAGTCAGGCCGTCATCGGAAATGTCCCACTTGGTCGCCAGACCAGGAATCACGGCGGTGCCGCCGCGCTCGAACTGGGTCAGGCGGTTGAACATGGTTTCGGCAGAGGCGTCGAAGTCTGTTCCGGTGGTGTACTGGCCTGGATCAAAACCGGCCGGGCTCCCTTCGGAGCAGAACACCAGGTTAGTCGCAGCGGATGCGAAAGGTGCGGAGGCTAACAAGCCTGCGCCGACTAAAAACGGAATGACCGCGTGTTTAAGCATGTTGGCCTCATGATTTGTTGTCATTTTTTGATTTGAGGTACGACCTCGTGAGTCGTGCCTGCGGATACTTATGCAGGCGCCATACCCAATGCAAGATCCAGAGCGGTCGGCGGCCTCAAACGGTGGCACGAACGTACCTTAATGTCGCATCCGTATAACTTTTGACGCATTTGACCGTTTGCGGGTGGTTTTTACGGTGCAAATGAAGCCCCAATATGGTGCGTCGTTCACGTTTTGTGCGCTGGCTTGGGGCTGGGTGTTACTTATTTATACCGTTGGTTTTGTAGGATTTTTTTGAGATTTGTGTGGGGGGCTTGTGGGGGCTGGCGTTGGGCTTTTTTGTTGGGGTTTTACTGGGTGCAACTGACGGTGGTTCTTTTGGTAGCGCCTTTTTGTTTTTGGGGTGTTTTTTTGGGGGGGATCCGTTGCTGCGGGTGTGGCTGCTTAGGGTTTCGCCCTGACGTACGGCCCTCGCCGTGGCTCGGGTTCCTTCGCTCCGCGATTATTCCGGGCGCATCGCCTTCCGACGGGCTCTTGAGATCAAGAGCTGCACTCGAGCTAACGCTCATTGTGTTGAGTGGGGCGGACTTCGCCGCGTGCGGGTTGTACTTGCCTCCTCTGTAGGAGCTGCCGAAGGCTGCGATCTTTTGATCTGGCTTTTGCTTCCTGTGGGAGCTGGCTTGCCAGCGATGGCGGCAAATCATTCAGCACAAAATCCAGGCACAAAAAAACCGGCGATCATTCACTGATCGCCGGTTTCTCATTCAACCCACATCACATCACTGCATCAGCACTTCAATCGAGCCATCAGCGGTCATGCTGACCTGGCTGGTACCCGCTTCAACTTCAGGAGTCACCGGTGCCGAATCCATGCCGGCCGCTTTCATCATCATCGGCGCGCGCATGTACGGTTGTGGATAACCGTTAGCGTTGAGGTTCAGGTTGACGATTTTGTAGCCCTTGCCGCCGAGTGCGTCGGTGGCCAATTGGGCGCGGGCCTTGAAGGCGGTGACGGCTTCTTTGAGCAGCGCGTCTTCGCTGGATTTGCGGGTCGGGTTGGCGATGGCGAAGTCCATGCCGCCCATTTTCAGATCGCCGAGCAGTTCGCCGGTGAGTTTGGACAGGGCGGCGAAGTCGGCGCTTTCCAGACGCAGTTCGGCGCGTTCACGCCAGCCGGTGATTTTCTGGCCCTTGGTGTCGTAGATCGGGTAGCTGTTGCGGCTGCCCTGGCGCAGGGTGATGTCTTTGACTTGCTTGGCCTGGGCCAATGCCTTGTTCATGGTAGTGCTGACGTCGGCGGCGAGTTTGGCCGGGTCGGTGTTTTGTTCTTCGGTGTAGAGGGTCACGATCATCAGGTCGCGGGCGACTTCCTGGCTGACTTCGGCGCGCAGGGAAATCTGGTTGTAGTGCAGCTCATCGGCGGCCAGTGCTGGAAGGCTGGCGACGCTGCCGACGGTCAGGGCGAGGAGGGCGGCGCTGCGGCGAAATGTATGCATGAAAGCTCCTTGATGAGGGCGCAGGTTCGTGGGCCTGCGTGAAACCATCAGACTCTAGCTTTAATGATCCGGTTCGCCCAGTTACAACTTCGATACAGATGACTGGTGGCTGCTGCGCAGCCAATCGCCAGCAGGCTGGCTCCCACAGGGGAATGCATTTCAAAATGTGGGAGCCAGCCTGCTGGCGATGGAGTCCTTATAGCCTCCAACCACTTTTCTGCCATGTGGTCGTTTGCCGCACTTTCGCCTCTGGAGGCCGCGGCTTGGTTATACTCCGTGCGATCCGCCTGGAGCGCTCATCAGGAGAGCTCATGCTCGCCCCCGTACAACTGACTTCCGCCACTCGCCAGAACCTCTGGCGGCTGACTTTCATCCGCACGCTGGTGCTCGCCGCGCAGGCCGGTTCCGTAGGCCTGGCCTATTGGCTGGAGCTGTTGCCGTTGCCGTGGGTGCAACTGGCGATGACCCTTGGCTGCTCGATACTGCTTTGCGTGTTCACCGCCGTGCGCCTGCGTACCTCCTGGCCGGTGACCGAGCTGGAATACGCCTTGCAACTGGCCTGCGACCTGGTTATCCACAGCGCGCTGCTGTATTTCTCCGGCGGTTCGACCAACCCGTTCGTTTCCTATTATCTGGTACCGCTGACTATCGCTGCGGTCACGCTGCCATGGCGCTATTCGGTGATTCTGTCCGGCATCGCGCTGGCCTTGTACACCGTGATGCTGACGCGGTTCTATCCGCTGGAAACCCTGCCGGTTGCCCGCGAAAACCTGCAGATCTACGGCATGTGGCTGAGCTTTGCCCTCGCTGCGGCGGTGATCACTTTCTTCGCTGCGCGCATGGCTGAAGAGTTGCGTCGCCAGGAAGAGCTGCGTGCAATTCGCCGTGAAGAAGGCCTGCGCGATCAGCAACTGCTCGCCGTCGCCACGCAAGCCGCCGGCGCCGCCCATGAACTGGGCACGCCGCTGGCGACCATGAGCGTGTTGCTCAAGGAGATGCAGCAGGATCATCCCGATCCGCTGCTGCAGGACGATCTGAAGGTGCTGCAGGATCAGGTCAAGTTGTGCAAGGAAACCTTGCAGCAACTGGTGCGCGCCGCTGAGGCCAATCGTCGTTTGGCGGTGGAAATGCAGGATGTCACCGTGTGGCTCGACGAAGCGCTGAACCGCTGGCACCTGATGCGTCCGGAAGCCAGTTATCGCTTCCACCGTCTCGGTCAGGGCACGGTGCCGCGCATGGCGCCGCCGCCGGATCTGACCCAGGCCCTGTTGAATCTGCTCAACAATGCCGCCGATGCCTGCCCGGAAAACCTCAAAGTGACGCTGGACTGGGACACGGAAGACCTGACCATCAGCATTCGCGATCACGGCGCCGGTGTGCCACTGGCCATCGCCGAGCAGATCGGCAAACCATTTTTTACCACGAAGGGCAAAGGTTTCGGCCTGGGCCTGTTTTTGAGCAAGGCCAGCGTGACACGCGCCGGCGGCTCAGTGAAACTCTATAGTCATGAGGAAGGCGGCACGCTCACCGAGCTGCGCCTGCCCCACGGCGCCCGAGGAGACCAACATGAGTGACGAAATCCAAGTCGAAGGCGAAGAACTGCCGCATTTGCTGCTGGTCGACGATGACGCGACCTTTACCCGAGTGATGGCCCGTGCCATGGCCCGCCGCGGTTTTCGCGTCAGCACCGCAGGTTCAGCCGAAGAAGGCATTACCATCGCGCAGGCCGATATCCCGGACTACGCCGCGCTCGACCTGAAAATGGACGGCGATTCCGGTCTGGTGCTGCTGCCCAAGCTGCTGGAGCTGGACCCGGAAATGCGCGTGGTGATCCTTACCGGTTATTCGAGCATTGCCACCGCTGTCGAAGCGATCAAGCGCGGCGCCTGCAACTACCTGTGCAAACCGGCCGATGCCGACGATGTCCTGGCCGCGCTGCTCTCCGAGCACGCCGACCTCGACAGCCTGGTGCCGGAAAACCCGATGTCGGTCGACCGCCTGCAGTGGGAACACATCCAGCGCGTGCTCACCGAACACGAAGGCAACATCTCCGCCACTGCCCGCGCCTTGGGCATGCACCGCCGCACCCTGCAGCGCAAACTGCAGAAGCGCCCGGTTCGTCGCTGAACCTGCGCTGAACGACCATCGCCAGCCCTCGCGATAAAACGCGCCGATCATCTATGATCGGCGCGTGTCTGTTCTTATCTATATCGAGCCTTATCCATGAATCAGAACGCTGAATACTCCGCGGTCAACGATGCTGTGCGCGGGCAGTTTTTTCGCAAAGTATGGGCGATCATCACGCCTTACTGGCGCAGTGAAGAGAAGATCCAGGCCTGGACACTGTTGATTGCGGTGATAGCGCTCTCGCTGCTCAGTGTGGGCATCTCGGTGTGGTTCAACACCTGGTACAAGGACTTTTACAACGCGCTGCAGAAGAAGGACGAGGCGGCGTTCTGGCAGCTGATTCTGTACTTCTGTGCGATAGCGGCGGTGGCGATTGTCGGGGCGGTATATCGGCTTTATCTGACTCAGATGCTGACGATACGCTGGCGGGCCTGGCTCACTGAAAAGCATTTCTCGCGTTGGCTCGCCGACAAGAACTACTACCAGCTGGAGCAGGGCGGTTATACCGATAACCCGGACCAGCGAATTTCCGAAGACCTCAACAACTTCACCTCCAACACCCTTGAACTGGGTATCGGGTTGCTGCGCAATATCGTCAGCCTGGTGTCGTTCTCGATCATTCTGTGGGGCGTGTCGGGCAGCATCGAAGTCTTTGGCATCACCATTCCCGGCTACATGTTCTGGTGCGTGCTGGTTTACGCCGTGGTCGGTAGCTGGCTGACGCATTTGATCGGTCGTCGTTTGATCGGCCTGAACAACCAACAACAACGCTTTGAAGCCGACCTGCGTTTTTCCATGGTGCGGATTCGCGAGAACGCTGAAAGCATCGCGTTGTACAACGGCGAACCGAACGAAAATCGTCGGTTGAGCGCTCGCTTCGGGAATGTCTGGCACAACTTCTGGGACATCATGAAAGTGTCCAAGCGCCTGACGTTCTTCACCGCCGGTTACAGCCAGGCGGCCATCATCTTCCCGTTCATCGTGGCCTCGCCGCGTTATCTCGCTGGCAAGATCGAACTCGGTGAGTTGATGCAGATCAGCTCGGCATTCGGCAACGTTCAGGAGAGTTTCAGCTGGTTCATCAGTGCGTACCAGAGCCTCGCTTCCTGGCGCGCCACTTGTGATCGTCTGCTGAGTTTCCGTCAAGCCATGACCGACAATGAACAACGTGCGCCGGCCATTGATGTGCAGAATCAGGGCAGTGAATTGAAAGTCCACAACCTGGGGCTGGATCTGGCCGACGGCCGCCACTTGCTGACCAGCGCCGACATGACCGTTGAACCGGGTGATCGGGTGATGCTCAGCGGCCGCTCCGGCAGCGGCAAGTCGACGTTGCTGCGGGCGATGGGGCATTTGTGGCCCGCGGGGCACGGCAGCATTCGGCTGCCGGCGGCGCGTTATCTGTTTCTGCCGCAGAAACCTTATCTGCCGATCGGCACCCTGCGCGAGGCCTTGAGTTATCCACAGGCGGGCGACACCTATTCACCCGAACGATACGCGCAAGTGCTGGAAACCTGCCGCTTGCCGCATCTGGTCGCGCGTCTGGATGAGGCCAATCACTGGCAGCGGATGCTCTCGCCCGGTGAACAGCAACGCCTGGCCTTCGCCCGCGCACTGCTTTATGCACCGCACTGGCTGTACATGGACGAAGCCACCTCGGCGATGGATGAAGAAGACGAAGCCACGCTTTATCAGGCGCTGATCGACCAGTTGCCCGAGTTGAGCATTGTCAGTGTTGGTCACCGTAGCAGCCTGAAGCGGTTCCACCCACGGCATGTGCGAATCGACAACGGCCACCTGGTTGAACAAACCGTGACCGCCTGACCCACACAAATCTCCTGTAGGAGCTGCCGCAGGCTGCGATCTTTTGACTTTGATTTTCTGAAACAAGATCAAAAGATCGTCCGATCGCGGCCCGAGCCTGCGGCAGCTCCTACAGGGCCGATGTGATCCGGCCGGTGATCGTACAACCCGCTTGAGCTATGATGCCCACAAGCCGAACTTTCGAGACAAGACGTAGACCATGGAAAACCTGATCGAAACCCCGCGCCTCCCCCGCAAGCGCCGCAGCCTGGCTCAGGAATTGGTGACGGTGCTCAGCGAGCAGATCCGTGACGGCCTGCTCAAGCGTGGCGACAAGTTGCCTACCGAGTCGGCGATCATGGAAGCCCATGGCGTCAGCCGCACCGTGGTGCGGGAGGCGATTTCCCGTTTGCAGGCCGCAGGCCAGGTAGAAACCCGCCACGGCATCGGCACTTTCGTACTCGATACGCCGAGCCCCAGCGGTTTTCGCATCGACCCGGCCACCGTCGTCACCCTGCGTGACGTGCTGGCGATTCTCGAATTACGCATCAGCCTCGAAGTGGAATCCGCCGGCCTTGCCGCGCAACGTCGCAGCCCCGAGCAACTGGCGACCATGCGCGCCGCCCTCGATGCGCTGAACGACAGCGTTGCCCACGCCAGTGATGCCGTCGCCTCTGACTTTGCGTTCCACCTGGAAATCGCCCTGTCCACCGGCAACCGCTATTTCACCGACATCATGACTCACCTGGGTACCAGCATCATTCCGCGCACGCGACTGAATTCGGCGCGCCTGGCCCATGATGATCAGCAACACTACATGAGTCGCCTGAGCCGTGAGCACGAGGAAATCTACGAGGCTATCGCCCGTCAGGATTCCGATGCAGCGCGTGCGGCCATGCGTCTTCACCTGACCAACAGCCGCGAAAGACTGCGCCAGGCCCATGAAGAGGCGCAGGCGCAGCGGGGTTAGTCGCTCACGCTTCGATCCGTAGCAGCAACGGCTCTGAATAGGGCTCCAAGCTGGACTCGTCCTGAAATTTGTAGCGCAGTTCGATTTCCGAATGCAGGTACGACAGTAGTACCTCTTTCGGAATGTGCAGTTCGATGCCCGTCAGTTTTTCCATCTCGTCCTCGGCGTCATCCCAAGTGCCAGTGTTGACTTCTTCGCTCGCCCATTCGGGCTCCTCGGGGTCATCGCCCAGAATCGCGTAGACGCTCCAGTTCGCCGCAAAATCGCTGGAATCGGGCACTTGAACGATCAGTTCGTCGCTCAACGCCGACAGGTTCACGGTTGCTGTTTCAGATGTATGAGGCAGAAATTGCGGAAGTTCGGGTGGGGCAAAATCCATCGGGGGCGCTCTCCATGCGAGGTGTGCCGTGATCCATTCACGGCGGGTTTGCACGGTACGAGAATCCCGCCTGTCTCGTTTTAAACCGTCTATTTCCATTTATTGCGATGCCACCTGTAGGAGCTGCCGCAGGCTGCGATCTTTTGACTTTGATTTTCTGAAAGAAGATCAAAAGATCAGCCTGCGGCAGCTCCTACAGGGGCTTTGCGTGCCATTGATAACAATCTTGTCGGACAAAAAAGCACTCTCAACGATGAAATGCAGTTGACGGTTATTTTTTAAGTTGTACGATGACCTACAACCTCGGCGAATAGCTGAACGATCCAATCACAAAAAACGTTGCTACCAGGGTGTTCGAATAATGAATCCACAAGAACTGAAGTCCATCCTCTCTGCCGGCCTGCTGTCTTTCCCGGTGACCGATTTCAACGCGCAGGGCGATTTCAACCGCGCGGGCTATATCAAACGTCTGGAATGGCTGGCCCCGTACGGTGCTTCGGCCCTGTTCGCCGCCGGTGGCACCGGTGAATTCTTCTCGCTGGCCGCCAGTGAATACTCGGAAATCATCAAGACTGCCGTCGATACCTGCGAAACCAGCGTGCCGATTCTGGCCGGCGTGGGCGGTTCGACTCGTCAGGCCATCGAATACGCACAGGAAGCCGAGCGTCTGGGCGCAAAAGGTCTGTTGCTGCTGCCGCATTACCTGACCGAAGCCAGCCAGGACGGTGTCGCCGCTCACGTTGAAGCCGTGTGTAAATCGGTGAAGATCGGCGTGGTGGTTTACAACCGCAACGTCTGCCGCCTGACCGCGCCACTGCTGGAACGTCTGGCCGAGCGCTGCCCGAACCTGATCGGTTACAAGGACGGTCTGGGTGATATCGAGTTGATGGTGTCGATCCGTCGCCGCCTCGGTGATCGCTTCAGCTACCTGGGTGGTTTGCCGACCGCCGAAGTCTATGCCGCCGCCTACAAGGCGCTGGGCGTGCCGGTTTACTCCTCGGCAGTGTTCAACTTCATTCCGAAAACCGCGATGGATTTCTACCACGCCATTGCCCGCGAAGATCACGCCACTGTTGGCAAGATCATCGACGACTTCTTCCTGCCATACCTCGACATCCGTAACCGCAAGGCCGGTTATGCCGTGAGCATCGTCAAGGCAGGCGCAAAAATCGCCGGCTACGACGCAGGCCCGGTGCGGGCGCCGCTGACCGATCTGACTGGCGAAGAGTACGAAATGCTCGCTGCGCTGATCGACAAGCAAGGTGCGCAATAACAACTCTATAGATAAGGCCGCTGAGCAATCAGCGGCCTTTTGCGTGAGGAGCGATTTCAGTGACTGATTCAAAACGCTACGACAACTACATCAACGGTGAATGGGTCGCCGGTTCCGATTACTCGGCCAACATCAACCCGTCCGAGCTGAGCGACACCATCGGCGACTACGCCAAGGCAGATCTGGCGCAAGTTCACGCCGCCATCGACGCTGCGCGTGCAGCTTTCCCGGCATGGTCGACTTCGGGTATTCAGGCCCGTCACGATTCGCTGGATAAGGTTGGCTCGGAAATCCTCGCTCGTCGCGAAGAACTCGGTACTCTGCTGGCCCGGGAAGAGGGCAAGACCCTGCCCGAAGCCATCGGCGAAGTGACCCGCGCCGGCAACATCTTCAAGTTCTTCGCCGGTGAATGCCTGCGTTTGTCCGGCGATTACGTGCCGTCGGTGCGCCCGGGCGTAAACGTCGAAGTCACCCGCGAAGCGCTGGGTGTGGTCGGTCTGATCACCCCGTGGAATTTCCCGATCGCCATTCCATCGTGGAAAATCGCTCCGGCCCTGGCCTACGGTAACTGCGTGGTTTTGAAACCTGCCGATCTGGTACCGGGCTGCGCTTGGGCGCTGGCCGAAATCATCTCCCGTGCAGGCTTCCCGGCTGGCGTGTTCAACCTGGTGATGGGCAGCGGCCGTGTAGTTGGCGATGCACTGGTGCAGAGCCCGAAAGTCGATGGCATCAGCTTCACCGGTTCCGTCGGCGTGGGTCGGCAGATCGCGGTCAACTGCGTGTCGCGTCAGGCCAAGGTTCAGCTGGAAATGGGCGGCAAGAACCCGCAGATCATTCTCGACGACGCCGACCTTAAGCAAGCGGTGGAGTTGTCGGTGCAGAGCGCGTTCTACTCCACCGGCCAACGTTGCACGGCATCGAGCCGCTTGATCGTCACCGCCGGGATTCACGACAAGTTCGTCGAAGCCATGGCCGAACGCATGAAGTCGATCAAGGTCGGCCACGCGCTGAAATCCGGCACCGATATCGGTCCGGTGGTTTCGCAGGCGCAGCTTGAACAGGACATGAAATACATCGACATCGGCCAGTCCGAAGGTGCGCGTCTGGTCAGCGGCGGCGGTCTGGTGACCTGCGACACCGAAGGTTACTACCTCGCGCCAACGCTGTTTGCCGACAGCGAAGCATCGATGCGCATCAGCCGCGAAGAGATTTTCGGCCCGGTGGCCAACATCGTTCGCGTTGCCGATTACGACGCTGCGCTGGCCATGGCCAACGACACCGAATTCGGTCTGTCGGCCGGCATCGCCACCACGTCGCTGAAGTACGCCAACCACTTCAAACGTCATTCCCAGGCCGGGATGGTGATGGTCAACCTGCCGACCGCCGGCGTGGATTACCACGTTCCGTTCGGTGGCCGTAAGGGTTCATCCTATGGCTCACGTGAGCAAGGCCGCTATGCGCAAGAGTTCTACACGGTCGTGAAGACCAGCTACATCGGTTCCTGAATGGAGCACGCGGTGTCGACCCCGACACCGCACCCCTGTAGGAGCTGCCGAAGGCTGCGATCTTTTGATCCTGTTTTTTGAGATCAAGATCAAAAGATCGCAGCCTTCGGCAGCTCCTACAGGGAGCAAGCGAATACAACAGATTCACCCGCGCATAAAAATAATCAGTGGGAGTACATCTACATGCAACCGACTCAAAAGCCGACTCACGTCCGCTATTTGATCCTGCTCATGCTGTTTCTGGTGACCACGATCAACTACGCCGACCGCGCGACCATTGCGATCGCCGGTTCCAGCCTGCAAAAAGACCTCGGCATCGACGCGGTCACCCTCGGCTATATCTTCTCCGCATTCGGTTGGGCCTACGTGGCCGGGCAAATTCCCGGTGGCTGGCTGCTTGATCGCTTCGGCTCGAAAAAAGTCTATGCCCTGAGCATTTTCACCTGGTCGCTGTTCACCGTGCTGCAAGGCTTTGTCGGTGAGTTCGGCATGTCCACGGCGATTGTTGCGCTGTTCATGCTGCGCTTCCTGGTGGGCCTGGCCGAGGCGCCGTCCTTCCCCGGCAACGCACGCATTGTCGCGGCCTGGTTCCCGACCGCTGAACGCGGCACCGCTTCGGCGATCTTCAACTCGGCGCAATACTTTGCCACCGTGTTGTTCGCACCGCTGATGGGCTGGATCGTCTACAGCTTCGGCTGGGAACACGTGTTCATCGTCATGGGTATCCTCGGTATCGTCTTCTCGCTGATCTGGCTGAAGGTTATCCACAGCCCGCGCGAACACCCGAGCATCAACGATGCCGAGTTCAAGCACATCGCTGACAATGGCGGCATGGTCGACATGGATCAGCGCGGCAAAAAATCCGACGGCCCGAAATGGGACTACATCCGCCAGTTGCTGACCAACCGCATGATGCTCGGCGTGTATCTGGGTCAGTACTGCATCAACGGCATCACGTATTTCTTCCTGACCTGGTTTCCTGTTTATCTGGTGCAGGAACGCGGCATGACCATCCTCAAGGCGGGTTTCATCGCTTCGTTGCCGGCGATCTGCGGGTTTATCGGTGGCGTGCTGGGCGGGGTGATTTCCGATTACCTGCTGCGCAAGGGCCATTCGCTGACCTTCGCCCGCAAGGCACCAATCATTGCTGGCCTGCTGGTTTCCAGCAGCATCGTCGCCTGCAACTATGTAGATGTTGAATGGATGGTCGTGGGCTTCATGGCTCTGGCATTCTTCGGTAAAGGCGTTGGTGCACTGGGTTGGGCAGTGGTTTCCGACACCTCCCCTAAACAAATCGCCGGTCTGAGCGGTGGTCTGTTCAACACCTTCGGCAACATCGCTTCGATCACCACGCCGATCGTGATTGGCTACATCATCAGTTCCACCGGCTCGTTCAAATGGGCGCTGGTGTTCGTCGGTGCCAACGCACTGGTTGCGGTGTTCAGCTATCTGGTGATCGTCGGCCCGATCAAACGTGTGGTGCTCAAAGAGCCGCCAACCACTGGCGGTGTTGAAGCCAGCGGTAAATTGTCTCAAGCGCATTCCTGAGGAGCGGCGTCATGCAGTTGATTGAACATTCCGACTCGCCGCGCTACATCCGCCTGCACGAGCGGGACAACGTGGTGGTAGTGGTCAATGACCAAGGTGTTCCGGCCGGAACCGAATTCGCCGATGGCCTGGTGACGGTGGATTTCGTCCCGCAGAGCCACAAAGTCAACCTCGTCGATATTCCCGAGGGCGGGCAGGTGATTCGCTATGGCCAGATCATTGGCTACGCGTTGCAGCCGATTCCCCGTGGCAGTTGGGTCAAGGAAGATCAACTGCGCATGCCGACCGCGCCGCCGCTGGACAGCTTGCCGTTGTCCACCGAGGTGCCAGAGGCGCAGGCGCCGCTGGAGGGTTTCACCTTCGAGGGTTATCGCAACGCCGACGGCACTGTCGGCACGCGCAACATTCTCGGGATCACCACCACCGTGCAGTGCGTCACCGGCGTGCTCGATCACGCGGTAAAACGCATCAAGGATGAGCTGCTGCCGAAGTACCCGCATGTCGATGACGTGGTTGCGCTGACCCACAGTTACGGCTGCGGCGTGGCGATCACCGCCACCGACGCCTACATCCCGATCCGCACCGTGCGCAATCTGGCGCGCAACCCGAATCTGGGCGGCGAAGCGCT
Source organism: Pseudomonas sp. P116 (assembly GCF_020149425.1). NCBI lineage: Bacteria > Pseudomonadati > Pseudomonadota > Gammaproteobacteria > Pseudomonadales > Pseudomonadaceae > Pseudomonas > Pseudomonas sp. P116. The sequence goes on from NZ_JACVHB010000006.1 coordinate 175,042, forward strand.
GGTGATCAGTCTGGGCTGCGAGAAGTTGCAGGCCGGGCAGGTGATGCACGAGGACGACGCTTCGGTCGATCTCAGCGATCCATGGCTGTATCGCTTGCAGGATTCCAGTCACGGTTTCACCGAGATGATCGAGCAGATCATGGCGTTGGCTGAGGTTCGACTGAAGAAACTCGACCAGCGCCGCCGTGAAACCGTGCCGGCCTCCGAGTTGATCCTGGGTATGCAGTGCGGCGGCAGTGATGCGTTTTCCGGGATCACCGCTAATCCGGCGCTGGGTTATGCCTCGGACTTGCTGCTGCGGGCGGGGGCGACGGTGATGTTTTCCGAAGTCACCGAAGTGCGCGACGCGATTTATCTGCTGACCTCTCGGGCACAAACCAAAACCGTCGCCGAGGAACTGGTGCGCGAGATGGATTGGTACGACCGCTATCTGGCCAAGGGTGAAGCGGATCGCAGTGCCAACACCACGCCGGGCAACAAGAAGGGCGGGTTGTCGAACATTGTCGAGAAGTCGCTGGGTTCGATCGTCAAATCCGGCAGCAGCGCGATCAATGGCGTACTTGGTCCGGGTGAGCGTTTTAAACAGAAGGGTTTGATTTTCTGCGCGACCCCGGCCAGTGATTTTGTCTGTGGCACGTTGCAACTGGCGGCGGGGATGAATTTGCATGTGTTCACCACGGGACGCGGCACGCCTTACGGGCTGGCGATGGCGCCGGTGGTGAAGGTGTCGACGCGCACGGAGCTGGCGCAGCGCTGGCCTGACTTGATCGATATCGACGCCGGGCGGATTGCCACCGGGCGCGCGACCATCGAGGAGTTGGGCTGGGAGTTGTTCCACTACTACCTGGATGTTGCCAGCGGCAAACAGCAGACGTGGGCGGAGAAGCACAAGCTGCATAACGACATCACGTTGTTCAATCCGGCGCCGATTACCTGAGACCGAGCTGCCTTGAAAAGATCGCAGCCTGCGGCAGCTCCTACCTTGGAATGCATTTTTCCCTGTAGGAGCTGCCGCAGGCTGCGATCTTTTGATCTTCAATTGGGCTCAGTGGCTTATCATTAGGCCCCTAACGACGCTCACCCAAGGCTCCCCGGCATGCTGGCAATCTTCCTCGAAACCCTGAACATCACCGCGCCGGTGTTTGCCATGCTGTTTCTCGGTGTGTTGCTCAAGCGCATCGACTGGATCAACGACAACTTTATCCACACGGCATCGTCGCTGGTGTTCAACGTCACCATGCCGGCGCTGCTGTTCCTCGGCATTCTGCATGCCGACCTGCACGCCGCGTTGCAGCCGGCGCTGCTGATCTACTTCTCGATTGCCACGCTGGTGAGTTTCGCCGTCGCGTGGGGCTGGGCGATTTTCAAGTGTCCGCGCGAAGATCGCGGCATCTATACCCAAGGCGCGTTTCGCGGCAATAACGGGGTGATCGGCCTGGCACTTGCCGCGAGCATGTACGGCGATTACGGCATTTCGCTTGGGGCGATTCTCGCTGCGCTGGTGATCCTGTTCTACAACACGCTCTCGACCATTGTGCTGGCGGTCTACAGCCCGGTGATCAAGTCCGACCCGTGGAGCATCTGCAAAAGTGTGTTCAGCAATCCGCTGATCATCAGCGTGATCGCGGCGGCGCCGTTTGCCTACTTCAAGATCAGTCTGCCGGGATGGCTGGAAACTTCTGGCCAGTATCTGGCGCAAACCACCTTGCCGCTGGCGTTGATCTGCATTGGCGGCACGCTGTCGCTGGCGGCGCTGCGCAAGAGCGGCAACATGGCGCTCAGCTCTAGTCTGGTGAAGATGATCGGCTTGCCGGTGCTCGCGACCTTTGGCGCATGGCTGTGCGGTTTTCGCGGGGCGGAGCTGGGGATTCTGTTTCTGTACTTCGGCAGCCCGACGGCGGCAGCCAGTTTTGTCATGGCGCGGGCGGCGCAGGGTAATCATGAACTGGCGGCAGCGATTATTGTGCTGACCACGCTGATGGCGGCGATCACCACCAACGTCGGTATCTTCATCTTGCAGTGGGGCGGGTGGATCTGAAGGGCAAGATCAAAGGATCGCAGCCTCCGGCAGCTCCTACAGGGGAGCGCATTTCACTGTAGGAGCTGCCGAAGGCTGCGATCTTTTAGCTTTTCTGATAACTGTCGATCACTTCCTGCGCCGCACGAAACGCATCAATCGCCGCCGGCACCCCGGCGTACACCGCGCAATGCAGCAGCGCCTCGCGAATCTCTTCTACGGTGCAGCCGTTGTTCAGCGCTCCGCGCACATGGCCCTTCAGCTCTTGCGGGCACTTCAGCGCGGTCAGCGCGGCCAAGGTAATCAGGCTGCGGGTTTTCAGCGGCAGACCTTCGCGATTCCACACGCCGCCCCAGGCATGTTCGTTGACGAAGTCCTGCAAAGGCTGGGTGAACTCGGTGGCATTGCCCAGTGCGCGGTCGACAAACACATCGCCCATTACCTGACGGCGGACTTCAACCCCGGACTTCTTCGATTCGGTCATGGCATATCCCTCTTGTGGTGTTGGCGGCGCCAGGCGCGTACGGACGTGAACAGCAGAAACGCCAGCAGCGGCGGCAGAACGTAAAACAGCATCAGCCGCTCCAGTTTGCCGGCCAGTGGCATGCCGGTGGTGAACGACACCACGTGCAGCCCGTACACCAGATACAAACCGAGCAGCAGCAGACCTTCGACGCGGGTCACGCGGTAGCCGGAATAGAACACCGGCAGACACAACGCGGCGACACCAAGCATCACTGGCAGATCGAAATCCAGCGCATTGGGCGAGACAGACAAAGGCATCGGTGCGATCAGTGCTGTAAGCCCAAGTACCCCAAGCAGATTGAACAGATTGGCGCCGATCACGTTGCCCACGGCGATGTCCCGCTGCCCGCGCAGAGCCGCAATCAGCGACGTCGCGAGTTCTGGCAGCGAAGTGCCGACAGCAACGACAGTGAGGCCGATCACTCGCTCGGAGAATCCAAGGTCAGTGGCCACCACGACAGCGGCGCCCAGCAATAGGCGTCCGGCGAACACCAGCATGGCCAGGCCGACAATGATCATCAGCCCACTGACGAACCACGACGCCGGCGCAGTTTCCGGTTGTTCCGAATGCGGTCGTGCCGAATGCCGCGACTGGCGCAGCAGCAAACCCAGATACAGCGCCAGTGCGCTCAGCAACAGGATGCCATCGAGGCGACCGAGTTCTTCATTCCACGCCAGCAAGAACACCAGCAGACTGGCGCCGATCATCAGTGGAATATCCAGACGCACCAACTGCCGCGACACGCGCAACGGAATGATCAGCGCCGACAGGCCAAGGGTCACCAGGATATTGAAGATGCTGCTGCCGATCACGCTGCTGACCGCAATGTCCGGGGTATGCGCCTGTGCCGCTTGCAGGCTGACGGCCATTTGCGGCGCACTGCTGCCAAACGCCACCACCGTGAGGCCGATGATCAGCGGCCGCACATGCAGGCGAGCAGCCAGGCGCACTGCCGCGCGCACCATCAGTTCGGCGCCGAAGATCAGCAGGCACAGCCCGGCGAACAGTTCGATCAGGCTGATCAGCGGCAAATCGGCTAAGGCGAAAATGGTGGGCGCTCCATCAGTCGTCGAGGGCCTGCACACGAACCCGTGCAGTGCCGCTGCGCAGCATACCGAGTTGTTCGGCCGCCCCGCGAGACACGTCGATCAAGCGCCCACGGGTGTGTGGGCCGCGATCGTTGATACGGACCACGACGGATTCATCGTTTTTAAGATTGGTGACTTTCACCCGGGTACCGAAGGGGAGCTGGCGATGGGCGGCAGTCAGGGCATTCTGGTTGAACGCTTCGCCACTGGCGGTGCGTTTACCGTGGTGTTTGGCTCCGTAATAGGAGGCGACGCCGGTCTGGTCGTAACCGTGCGGGTCGATGATGTCGGTGCTGGCGCAACCGGCGAGTAAGGAGAGCAGGGCGCAGCCCAGGAGCAGACGCTTCATTCAAAGGTTTCCCGAAACTAATGCAGGAGTGAGCCTGTGTGGAGGATGAGCTTTCTGTGGCGAGGGGATTTATCCCCGATGGGTCGCGAAGCGGCCGCAATCTCTGAGTACGATTTGTATCTGACAAATCGAGAACTCAGGTTTTGGGGCTGCTTCGCAGTCCATCGGGGATAAATCCCCTCACCACAAACATGCACCAGCCACAGAAGGTTATTCCCCACAGGGGATAGAGCCAGGTTTTAGGTCTGGCTCCATTTTCATCAGCCTTCGAGCTTGCTTTTCAGCAGTTCGTTCACTTGCTGGGGGTTGGCCTTGCCTTTGGAGGCTTTCATGGCCTGGCCGACGAAGAAGCCGAACATCTTGCCGCGTTTGGCTTCGTCTGCCGCCCGGTATTGCTCGACTTGCTCGGCATTGGCCGCGAGCATTTCGTCCAGCACCGCCGAGATCGCGCCGCTGTCGGTCACTTGCTTCAGGCCACGCTTTTCGATGATCTCGTCTGCGCTGCCTTCACCGTTGGCCATCGCTTCGAACACTACCTTGGCGATCTTGCCAGAGATGGTGTTGTCCTTGATGCGCTGCAGCATGCCGCCCAATTGCTCGGCGGAAACCGGCGACTCGTCGATGTCCAGGCCTTGCTTGTTGAGCAGGCTGCCCAACTCGACCATCACCCAGTTCGCCGCCAGTTTGGCGTCGCCGCCGATGGCTGCGACTTTCTCGAAGTAGTCGGCTTGTTCGCGGCTGGTGGCCAGGACGCTGGCGTCATAGACCGACAGACCGAACTGCTCCTGGAAGCGCTCGCGTTTCTGCGGAGGCAGTTCCGGCAGGGTGGCGCGCACCTCGCCGAGGAACGACTCTTCGATGACCACTGGCAGCAGGTCCGGGTCGGGGAAGTAACGGTAGTCGTTGGCTTCCTCTTTGGAACGCATCGGACGGGTCTCGTCCTTGTTCGGATCGTACAGACGGGTCTGCTGGATCACTTTGCCGCCGTCTTCGATCAGCTCGATCTGACGCTGGATCTCGGAGTTGATCGCCTTCTCGATGAAACGGAACGAGTTGACGTTCTTGATCTCGCAGCGCGTGCCGAATTCAACCTGGCCTTTCGGACGGATCGACACGTTGCAGTCGCAACGCAGCGAACCTTCGGCCATGTTGCCGTCGCAGATGCCCAGATAACGGACCAGCGCGTGGATTGCCTTGACGTAAGCCACGGCTTCCTTGGCGCTGCGCATGTCCGGCTCGGAAACGATTTCCAGCAGCGGCGTGCCGGCACGGTTCAGGTCGATGCCGGTGGCACCGTTGAATTCTTCGTGCAGGCTCTTGCCGGCGTCTTCTTCCAGGTGCGCGCGGGTGATGCCGACACGTTTGACCGTGCCGTCTTCCAGCGCGATGTCCAGGTGGCCCTTGCCGACGATCGGCAACTCCATCTGGCTGATCTGGTAGCCCTTCGGCAGATCCGGGTAGAAGTAGTTTTTACGCGCGAACACGTTGTGCTGACCGATCTCGGCGTCAATCGCCAGACCGAACATCACCGCCATACGCACTGCTTCCTGGTTCAGCACCGGCAACACGCCGGGCATGCCCAGGTCGATCAGGCTCGCCTGAGTATTCGGCTCGGAGCCGAACGTGGTCGAACTACCGGAAAAGATTTTCGACCGGGTGGTGAGCTGGGTATGAATCTCCAGCCCGATCACGACTTCCCATTGCATGTGTGTCTCCTCAGAAGCCGGTTGGGGTGCGGGTGTGCCAGTCAGTGTTCAACTGATACTGGTGAGCAACGTTCAACAGGCGACCTTCCTGGAAATATGGAGCGAGCAACTGCACGCCGACCGGCAGGCCGTCGACAAAACCGGCTGGCATCGACAGGCCCGGCAGGCCCGCGAGGTTGGCGGTGATGGTGTAGACGTCTTCCAGATAGGCAGCGACCGGGTCGCTGTTCTTGGCGCCGAGTTTCCAGGCCGGGTTCGGCGTGGTTGGGCCGAGGATGATGTCGACTTCATTAAAGGCAGCCATGAAATCGTTCTTCACCAGGCGGCGAATCTTCTGCGCCTTGAGGTAGTAGGCATCGTAGTAACCGGCGGACAGCGCGTAGGCACCGACCATGATCCGGCGCTGCACTTCAGGCCCGAAGCCTTCGCCACGGGAGCGCTTGTACAGGTCGATGAGGTTTTCCGGGTTCTCGCAGCGATGGCCGAAACGCACGCCGTCGAAACGCGACAGGTTGGAGGAGGCTTCTGCCGGCGCAATAACGTAGTACGCAGGAATCGCGTGCTGCATGTTCGGCAGGCTGATTTCCTTGATCACGGCACCGAGCTTCTGCAGCTCTTTGATGCTGTTCTGGATCAGCTCGGCAATGCGCGGGTCGAGACCGGCGCTGAAGTATTCCTTCGGCACACCGATGCGCAGGCCTTTCAGCGATTCGTTGAGGCTGGCGGAGTAATCCGGCACAGGCTCATCGATGCTGGTGGAGTCGTTCTGATCGAAGCCGGCCATACCTTGCAACATAATTGCGCAGTCTTCGGCAGTGCGTGCCAACGGGCCGCCCTGATCGAGGCTGGAGGCGTAGGCGATCATGCCCCAGCGCGAAACACGACCGTACGTCGGTTTCAGGCCGGTGAGGTTGGTGAACGCGGCGGGCTGACGGATCGAGCCGCCGGTGTCAGTGGCGGTGGCCGCTGGCAACAGACGAGCGGCAACGGCCGCCGCCGAACCACCGGACGAACCGCCCGGCACGTGTTCCAGATTCCACGGGTTTTTCACCGCGCCGTACCAGCTCGACTCGTTGGCCGAACCCATGGCGAATTCGTCCATGTTGGTCTTGCCCAGGGTCACAGCGCCGGCAGCGGCCAGTTTGGCGACCACGGTGGCGTCGTACGGAGCCTTGAAATTGTCGAGCATCTTCGAGCCGCAGCTGGTGCGAATGCCCTGGGTGCAGAACAGGTCTTTGTGGGCGATCGGCGCACCCAGCAGGGCGCCGCTCTCACCGTTGGCACGGCGTGCGTCGGCGGCTTTCGCCTGCTCAAGCGCCAGCTCTTCGGTGAGGCTGATGAAACTGTTGAGCTGCGGATCGAGCTGGGAAATACGCGCCAGCAGGACTTTGGTCAGCTCTTCGGAGGAAAACTTTTTATCGGCGAGACCGCGAGCGATCTCGGCCAGAGTCATTTGATGCATTGCAGGCTCTTTCCCTTTAGTCGATGACTTTCGGAACCAGATACAGGCCGTTTTCGACCGCTGGTGCGATGGACTGGTAGGCCTCGCGGTGATTTGTTTCGGTCACGACGTCGGCGCGCAGGCGCTGACTGGCTTCCAGCGGGTGGGCCAATGGCTCGATACCGTCGGTATTAACAGCCTGCATTTCGTCGACCAGACCGAGAATGCTGTTGAGGGCCGAGGTGATGTGCGGAAGATCGGCATCATTAAGGCCAAGGCAGGCCAAATGCGCGATTTTTTCCACGTCGGAGCGTTCTAGTGCCATCGGGATTCTCCAGTGGAAAACAGAACGGACGGCGTCCGTGTGTTAGATTGTCGGAACACTACCGCACTTCTACGGTCATAAGGCCGCGATTGTGGGGCTTGGTGCACAGAAAAGCGGCCAATTTAACATATTGGCGCCTTGCCCAAAATCCCTGTCGTTGTTAGAGTTTGCCGCACTTTTTTACCCACGCGTTGCCTAGGGTCCCTTTCCCATGTTCAAGAAACTGCGTGGCATGTTTTCCAGCGATCTTTCCATTGACCTGGGCACTGCCAACACCCTTATTTACGTGCGCGAGCGCGGTATCGTCCTGAATGAGCCATCGGTTGTGGCCATTCGGACACACGGTAATCAGAAAAGTGTCGTTGCTGTCGGCACCGAGGCCAAGCGCATGCTCGGCCGTACGCCGGGCAACATTGCTGCCATTCGTCCGATGAAAGACGGCGTGATCGCCGACTTCAGCGTCTGCGAAAAGATGCTGCAATATTTCATCAACAAGGTTCACGAAAACAGTTTTCTGCAGCCTAGCCCTCGTGTGCTGATCTGCGTTCCATGCAAATCCACCCAGGTTGAGCGTCGCGCCATCCGTGAATCGGCCCTCGGTGCCGGTGCCCGTGAAGTGTTCCTGATCGAAGAGCCAATGGCTGCAGCGATCGGTGCCGGTCTGCCGGTTGAAGAAGCACGCGGTTCGATGGTCGTCGATATCGGTGGTGGTACCACTGAAATCGCACTGATCTCCCTGAACGGTGTGGTTTACGCCGAATCCGTACGCGTTGGTGGCGACCGCTTCGACGAAGCGATCATCACTTATGTGCGCCGTAACTACGGCAGCCTGATCGGTGAATCCACCGCAGAGCGCATCAAACAGGAAATCGGTACGGCCTACCCGGGCGGCGAAGTTCGCGAAGTCGACGTTCGCGGTCGTAACCTGGCAGAAGGCGTTCCACGCGCATTCACCCTGAACTCCAACGAAGTGCTGGAAGCTCTGCAAGAGTCTCTGGCCACCATCGTTCAGGCAGTGAAGAGTGCGCTGGAGCAATCGCCGCCGGAACTGGCTTCCGACATCGCCGAGCGTGGCCTGGTGCTGACCGGTGGTGGCGCGCTGCTGCGTGACCTCGACAAGCTGCTGGCCCAGGAAACCGGTCTGCCGGTGATCGTTGCCGAAGATCCGCTGACCTGTGTTGCTCGCGGCGGTGGCCGTGCATTGGAAATGATGGATAAGCACACCATGGATCTGCTCTCGAGCGAATAAGTCGCCGAGTGCAATACGTGGGTGAGCGCACAGGCAGCACTTTGCAGTGCTGCCTGTTGGCGTTTATCTTCTGTCAGTCTTCATCCAGGCCGGTTTGATGCCGTATGAATAAACAGAACATTTGCCTGGGAGGAGCGGCTTATTAAACCGCTTTTCGCCAAAGGCCCTTCGCTGGGTGTGCGCCTGCTGGTGCTGGCCGTGTTGTCGGTCGCACTGATGGTGGTCGATGCCCGCTTCGACCTGCTCAAGCCCGCGCGCAAACAAGCGTCGCTGGTGTTGATGGACGCCTACTGGATCACCGACCTGCCCGGACGGCTGTGGGACGGTATCGCCAGTCAGTTCGGCAGTCGCACCGAGCTTGTCGCCGAAAACGAAAAACTCAAGACCGAAAACCTGCTGTATCAGGGCCGCATGCAAAAGCTTGCCGCGCTGACCGAGCAGAACGTCCGGCTGCGCGAGTTGCTTAATTCTTCCGCGCTGGTCAACGAAAAGGTCGAAGTGGCCGAGTTGATCGGCATGGACCCCAACCCCTTCACCCATCGCATCATCATCAATAAAGGTGAGCGCGACGGCGTGGTGCTTGGTCAACCGGTGCTCGATGCGCGCGGTTTGATGGGGCAGGTGGTCGAGTTGATGCCTTACACCTCCCGTGTACTGCTGTTGACCGACACCACTCACAGCATTCCTGTGCAGGTGAACCGTAACGGTCTGCGGGCGATTGCCAGCGGCACCGGCAACCCTGAACGCCTGGAACTGCGGCATGTCGCCGACACGGCGGATATCAAAGAAGGCGATTTGCTGGTCAGCTCCGGTCTCGGCCAGCGCTTCCCGGCCGGTTACCCGGTGGCGACGGTCAAGGAAGTGATCCATGACTCCGGCCAACCGTTCGCGATCGTGCGCGCAGTGCCGACCGCTGCTTTGAACCGCAGCCGCTACCTGCTTCTGGTGTTCAGCGACTCACGCACCGCCGAGGAGCGCGCCAACGACGCCGCGCAAGCTCAAGAAGCTCTGGATGCCCATGGCGGCGGTCCGATGCCGGCCTCGGTGGTTTCCCGACCGTTGGTCATGCCGGCGCCTGCTGCTCCGGCTACCGAGCCAACCCCGGCCGCTACGACGCCTGCCGCGACCCCGGTCAAACCTGCTGCGAGCAAGCCGCCTGCGACCGCACCGGCGGCGACCAAGCCCCCGGCGTCTTCTCCTGCCGCCAGCAAACCACCTGCCAAACCGCCGGCAACGGCGCCAGCCACCACTGGGGGACGAGAATAATGGTCGGTGTCAAAGCCTCCCGAAATGGCTGGATCATCTGGCTGACCTTCGTTGTTGGCATATTGCTCAGCGTTTCGCCGTTACCGATCTTCATGGAAATCCTGCGTCCGCTGTGGCTGGCATTGCTGCTGACGTTCTGGGCGCTTTACATGCCGCACGCGGTGGGTATGGTCACGGCGTTCTGCCTGGGCCTGGCCGAAGATGTGCTGCAGGGCGATCTGTTTGGGCAGAACGCGCTCGTTCTCACGCTGATCACTTTCCTGGTGCTGTCATTGCAGCAGCGCCTGCGCATGTTCCCGATGTGGCAACAGTGTCTGGTGATTCTGGTGATTTTCGGGCTCGCGCAACTGGTGCAGTTGTGGCTCAGTGCCTTGACCGGTAACCGTCAGCCGACCCTGGCGCTGGTGCTGCCGGCACTGACCAGTGCCTTGCTGTGGCCCTGGATCAGTTTCGCTTTGCGTGGATTACGCCGCCGCTACAAAATCAATTGAGCCGGTGAAGCAGGCCACTGAACAGGGGATGTTTTGATGAAGCCGCTTTACCTCGCCTCCGGATCGCCGCGTCGACGTGAATTGCTCACGCAGATCCGCATTCCTTTTTCCGCCATCAGTGCGGACATCGATGAAACGCCATTCCCCGAAGAATCACCGGCGGCCTACGTCGAACGCCTCGCGCGCGGCAAGGCCGAGGCCGGGCGGCGCACGCTTGTTTCGGCTGCGCCGTTTTGCGTTCTGGGCGCCGATACTGCGGTGGTGCTCGATGGCAAAATTCTCGGCAAACCGGTGGACGAAGCCGATGCATGCGCCATGCTGATGATGTTGTCCGGCAAGGAACATGAAGTGCTGACTGCCATCGCTGTGCTCGAAGGCGAGCGCTGCGAGTCGCGGGTGGTGCGCAGTCTGGTACGGTTCCGGCCGATCAGCCGCGAAGAGGCCGCTGCCTACTGGGCCAGCGGTGAACCCCGGGACAAGGCCGGTGGTTATGGGATTCAAGGGCTCGGCGCGGTGTTTGTCGCGGGGCTTGATGGCAGCTATTCAGCGGTGGTCGGGCTGCCTGTTTGCGAAACCGCAGAACTGTTGGGCCATTTCGGCATACCCTGTTGGCAAAACCTGAACGCGCAATAAGCGTCGTACGAACAAGATGCGGCCATTATCGTGAACACGCCTGAACGAGATCCTGCCATGAGTGAAGAGATTCTGATCAACATAACGCCGATGGAATCGCGCGTGGCGGTGGTCGAAAACGGTGTGCTGCAAGAAGTCCACGTCGAGCGCACGCAAAAGCGCGGCATCGTCGGCAACATCTATAAAGGCAAGATTGTCCGGGTACTGCCGGGCATGCAGGCAGCCTTCGTCGACATCGGCCTCGATCGTGCGGCGTTTATTCACGCCGCGGAAATCTCTCTGCGCGAAGGCCCGGCGGTGGAAAGCATCAGCTCGCTGGTGCACGAAGGCCAGAGCCTGGTGGTGCAAGTCACCAAGGATCCGATCGGCTCCAAAGGTGCGCGACTGACCACGCAATTGTCGATTCCGTCGCGTTATCTGGTTTATATGCCGCGCACCGCCCACGTCGGCATTTCCCTGAAAATCGAAGACGAAGCCGAGCGCGATCGCCTCAAGCAGGTGGTCACCGATTGTGTCGCCAAAGAAGGCATCAAAGAGGCTGGCGGCTTCATTCTGCGGACCGCCGCCGAAGGTGCCGGGGCCGATGAGATCCTCATGGACATCCGCTACCTGCGGCGCCTGTGGGATCAGATCAACGAACAGATCAAAACCATCGGCGCGCCGAGCGTGATCTACGAAGACCTCGGCCTGGCCTTGCGCACGTTGCGTGATCTGGTCAATCCGAAAATCGAGAAGATCCGCATCGATTCCCGGGAGACTTTCCAGAAAACCACGCAGTTCGTCGCCGAACTGATGCCGGAAATCGCCGATCGGCTGGAACACTATCCGGGCGAGCGACCGATTTTCGATCTGTACGGTGTCGAGGACGAAATCCAGAGAGCGCTCGAGCGCAAAGTCCCGCTGAAATCCGGTGGCTATCTGGTGGTCGATCCGGCCGAAGCCATGACCACCATTGACGTCAACACCGGCGCCTTCGTTGGCCATCGCAATCTCGAAGAAACCATCTTCAAGACCAACCTCGAAGCCGCGACCGCGATAGCCCGGCAGATGCGTCTGCGCAATCTGGGCGGGATCATCATCATCGACTTCATCGACATGGAAGATGAAGAACACCGGCGTCAGGTTCTGCGAACCCTCGAAAAACAGCTGGAACGCGATCACGCCAAGACCAACATCATCGGTATTACCGAGTTGGGCCTGGTGCAGATGACCCGCAAGCGCACCCGCGAAAGCCTTGAGCAAGTGCTGTGCGAACCGTGCAGCTGCTGCCAGGGTCGCGGCAAATTGAAGACTGCCGAAACCATCTGTTACGAGATCTTCCGCGAGATCCTTCGTGAAGCCCGGGCCTATCAGGCCGAGGGTTATCGCGTGCTGGCGAACCAGAAAGTGGTGGACCGGCTGCTTGACGAGGAATCCGGGAATGTCGCCGAGCTTGAAGGGTTCATCGGCCGCACCATACGCTTCCAGGTGGAAACCATGTATTCCCAGGAACAATATGACGTGGTGCTGCTCTGAACCCCTGCGTCACCCTTTTTTCACAGCGGCTGGCCTCAGCTTTTCGCAGTATTTTTGCCATGGGAGCCAACTGACATGGACCGTCTGACACGCATTTTGGCCGCACTCACCCGTTGGGGGCTGGGCCTGTGCGCGTTGGTTCTGGTGTTGATGGCGTTGTACGTCAGTCTCGGTCGCGAACTGACGCCGTTGGTGGCCGAATATCGTGCCGACATCGAAGACAAGGCCAGTGCCGCCCTCGGCATGCCGTTGCAGATCGGCGAACTGGAAGGCAACTGGAGCGGTTTCGCGCCGATCCTGTTAGCCCACGACGTGATGATCGGCGACGGTGCCAATGCCTTGCGTCTTGATCGTGTGCGGGCAGTGCCCGATCTTTGGGCCAGCCTGTTGGCCCGCGAAGTGCGCATCGCTCATCTGGAACTCAATGGCCTGAAGATCAGCCTCAAGGAAGCCGAGGACGGCACCTGGGCGCTTGAAGGTTTGCCGGTGCAGAAGGATCAGCCGCTGGATCCCGAGCAACTGTTCAACCGCTCGCAAATGATCCAGCAATTGTCGGTACTCGAAAGTCAGGTGACCTTGCAGCCGCTGGATCACCCGCCGATGACGCTCACCTATGTCGGTCTCAATCTGCAGACCGGTGCCAGTCGCCAGCGCCTTGACGCACGCTTGACCTTGCCTGACGGCCAACCCGTCGCGCTGAGCCTGCACACGCGGATTCGCCCCAGCCAGTTACGCGACAGCACGGTGGAAGGCTACGCCAGCCTGCCGCAAAGCGACTGGTCGAAGTGGCTGCTGGAGCGTCTGACACAGCAGTGGAATTTCTCCGAAATCAAGGCCGGCGGTGAGCTTTGGGTGAACTGGGCCGAGGGCACTTTGCAAAGTGCCGCGATTCGTTTGAATGCCCCGCAACTGACCGGTGCTTACGCCGAGCGCAAGCCGATCAAGATCAACAATCTGGCGCTCAACGCCTATTACGAAAACAGTGCCCAAGGTGCGACGGTCACTTTCGATTCGCTGGCGATGAATTTCGGTGAAACCCGCTGGGAATCGCGAGTGCAAGTGCAGCAGACCCGCGCCACTGACAAGGTTGAAGAGCTCTGGCACTTACAGGCTGATCGCCTCGACCTGACCCCCATCACCCCACTGCTCAACGCGTTGGGGCCGTTGCCGCAGGGTGTCGCTACAGCCGTGGAGCGCCTGAAGGTCACCGGCGGCCTGCGCAATGTTCTGCTGGATTTCCGCCCGAATGCCACTGACGGAACCAAATTCGGCTTCGCGGCCAATCTCGATAACGTCGGGTTTGATGCCTATCACGGCGCTCCGGCGGCGCGAAATGTCAGCGGTAGCCTCAGCGGCAACCTCGATGGTGGTGAACTGCGCATGGACAGCAAGGATTTTGTCCTGCACCTCGATCCGATTTTCGCCAAGCCATGGCAATACATTCAGGCCAACGCCCGACTCACCTGGAAGCTTGATAAGGACGGCTTCACCCTGATCGCTCCGTACCTTAAGGTGCTGGGCGAAGAGGGCAAGATTGCCGGTGACTTCCTGATTCGTCTGCATTTCGATCACAGTCAGGAAGACTACATGGACCTGCGGGTCGGTCTGGTCGACGGCGACGGCCGCTACACCGCCAAGTACTTGCCCGAAGTGCTGAGCCCGGCGCTGGATGAATGGTTGCGCACGGCGATTCTCAAAGGCGCGGTGGATCAGGGTTTCTTCCAGTATCAAGGCTCGCTAAGCAAGAACGCCGGGGAGGCTGATCGCAGCATCAGTCTGTTCTTCAAGGTGCATGACGCCGAACTGGCCTTCCAGCCGGGTTGGCCGCATGTCAGCAAGGTCAGTGGCGACGTGTTCATCGAGGACAGCGGCGTGCGGATCTGGGCCAGCAAGGGCCAATTGCTCGACACCCAGGTCAGCAACGTTTTCGTCAATATTCCCCATGTCCCGGCCGGACAGCATACCCATATGTACCTCGACGGTGCGTTCGCGGGTGGTCTGGGTGACGGTTTGAAGATTCTTCAGGATGCACCGATCGGCACTGGCGAAACCTTTGCCGGATGGGAAGGCGCGGGGGATCTGCAAGGCAAGCTCAAACTCGACGTGCCGCTGGACAAGGGCGGCGACCAGCCGAAAATCGTCGTCGACTTCAAGACCGCCAATGCAAGGCTGAAACTGGCGGAGCCGAAACTGGAGCTGACGCAACTCAAGGGTGATTTCCGCTTCGACAGCGCCAAGGGTCTGAGCGGGCAGAATATCGCTGCCCGAGCGTTCGACAAGCCGGTCACTGCGCAGATTTTCGCTGATGGCAGCGCCAACCAGCTCAAGACCCGTGTCGCTGCGACGGGGCAGGTTGAAGTCAAGAAACTGACCGACTGGCTCGGCGTCACTCAACCGCTGCCAGCGTCCGGGACGATTCCCTATCAGTTGCAACTGAATCTGGACGGCAACGATAGCCAGTTGATGGTCAGCTCTAACCTCAAAGGTGTGGCGGTCGATCTGCCAGCACCGTTTGGCATGGCGGCGGATGTTGGTCGAGACACCGTTTTCCGCATGACCTTGCAAGGGCAGGAGCGGCGTTACTGGGTCAGTTATGGTCAGTTGGCCAGTTTCACCTTTGCTGCGCCGCCGGCTGATTTTGCCCAGGGCCGCGGTGAGTTGTTCCTCGGGGAGGGCGAAGCCGTGTTGCCGGGCGCCAAGGGTTTGCGGGTTCGCGGTGTGCTGTCGGAGCTGGACGTCGCACCCTGGCAGGATCTGGTCAGCAAGTACGCCGGACAGGATCCGGGCGGCAATGCCAAGCAACTGTTGAGCAGTGCCGATTTCAAGATCGGCAAGCTGACAGCATTTGGCACGACGCTGGATCAGGCCTCGGTGCAACTGAATCGCAAACCGGGGGCGTGGAATCTGGCGCTCGACAGTCAGCAAGCCAAAGGCACTGCTGGCCTGCCAGACGCCAAAAACGCGCCGATTGCGGTGAACCTGCAATACGTGCGACTGCCGGCGCCGGATCCGACGGTGCAGGCTGACGAGAATTCGCCTGATCCGTTGGCGTCTGTCGATCCGACGAAAATTCCGGCGCTGGATATCACCATCAATCAACTGTTCCTGGGCCAGGATCTGGTCGGTGGCTGGTCGCTGAAGATCCGCCCGACCAGCAAAGGCATCGCCATGAACAATCTCGACATGGGGCTCAAAGGCATCCTGTTGCAGGGCAATGGCGGCTGGGAGGGTGCACCGGGTTCCAGCACTAGCTGGTTCAAGGGCCGGATCGGCGGCAAGAACCTCGCCGATGTCCTCAAGGGCTGGGGCTTCGCGCCGAGTGTGACCAGTCAAGAGTTTCACATGGACGTCGATGGCCGCTGGCCGGGTTCGCCGGCGTGGCTGGCGACCAAGCGTTTTTCCGGCACCCTCGATGCGTCGCTGAACAAGGGCCAGTTTGTCGAGGTGGAGGGCGGCGCGCAGGCTTTGCGAGTGTTCGGGCTGCTCAACTTCAACTCCATCGGCCGTCGTCTGCGTCTGGACTTCTCCGACCTGTTTGGCAAAGGTCTGAGCTATGACCGGGTCAAAGGCCTGCTCGTGGCGACCAACGGTGTTTACGATACCAAAGAGCCAATCCGCCTGACCGGGCCATCGAGCAACATTGAGCTCAACGGCAAGCTGGACCTGGTGGCTGAACAGGTCGACGCCAAGTTGCTGGTGACATTACCGGTGACCAACAATCTGCCGATTGCCGCGTTGCTTGTGGGTGCTCCGGCGGTCGGGGGGGCGCTGTTCCTGATCGACAAGCTCATCGGCGACCGTGTGTCACGCTTTGCCAGTGTGAAATACACCGTCAAAGGTCCGTGGAAAGAGCCGAAAATCACTTTCGACAAACCTTTTTGAGTAGCATGAGGCAAGCGCCCGTGCAGGAGCTGCCGAAGGCTGCGATCTTTGCTTTTGTTTTAGAAGAGCCAGATCAAAAGATCGCAGCCAGCGGCAGCTCCTACAGGTCGTCATTCATTCCAGCCAGGAGCGGCCATGTCTTTAGCGGTGATTCAAATGGTCAGCCAGAGTGACGTGCTGGCCAATCTGGCCCAGGCCCGGCGCCTGCTTGAGCAGGCGGCGGCCGGTGGCGCGAAGCTGGCGGTGCTGCCGGAAAACTTCGCCGCCATGGGCCGTCGCGACATCGCCGATATCGGCCGCGCTGAAGCCCTTGGCGAAGGACCGATCCTGCCATGGTTGAAACAGGCCGCCCGCGACCTCAAGTTATGGATAGTGGCCGGTACCTTGCCGTTGCCGCCGGTCGATCAGCCGACGGGCAAATCACACGCGTGTTCGCTGCTGGTCGACGATCAGGGCGAAACCGTTGCACGGTATGACAAGTTGCATCTGTTTGATGTGGATGTAGCGGACAATCGCGGCCGTTACCGCGAATCCGATGACTATGCTTATGGCAGTGGTGTGGTGGTTGCGGATACACCGGTCGGCAAAGTGGGTCTGACCGTGTGTTACGACCTGCGCTTTCCGGAGCTGTACAGCGAATTGCGCGCTGCCGGTGCCGAGTTGATTACCGCGCCATCGGCCTTTACCGCCGTGACCGGCGCGGCGCATTGGGATGTATTGATTCGCGCGCGGGCTATCGAGACACAGTGTTATGTGCTGGCGGCTGCGCAGGGCGGAACCCATCCGGGGCCGCGAGAAACCTTTGGGCATGCGGCGATTGTCGACCCTTGGGGCCGTGTGCTGGCGAATCAGGATCAAGGCGAAGCGGTGTTGCTGGCCGAACGCGACAGCAATGAACAAGCGTCCATCAGGGCGCGGATGCCGGTGACGAGTCATCGGCGGTTTTTCTCGCAGGGCGCACAGCGACCTGCTTCAGAACATGAATTTAAGGCCTAAACCATGAGCGAGTTGTTGTCCTCAGTCAGTGATCACCTTTTGGCGCCCGGCGGCGTGACGATCGAGAGTCTGCAAAGCGTTCTCGGCGATTTGGCGGGCCCGGGCATCGATGCTGCCGACCTGTATTTCCAAGGCCAGATCTCCGAGTCCTGGGCGCTGGAAGACGGCATCGTCAAGGAAGGCAGCTTCAACCTCGACCAAGGTGTCGGTGTGCGTGCGCAGTCCGGTGAAAAAACCGGGTTCGCCTACAGCAACGCGATCACCCTTGAAGCCCTGGGCGCTGCGGCGCGTGCGGCCCGTTCGATTTCCCGTGCCGGGCAGAACGGCACGGTGCAGGCGTTCACCACTCAGGACGTCGCTCAGTTGTATGCGCCGGACAATCCGCTGGAAGTGTTGAGCCGTGCCGAGAAAGTCGAATTGCTCAAGCGCATCGACGTCGCTACGCGCGCGCTCGATCCGCGTATCCAGCAAGTCAGCGTAAGCATGGCCGGGGTCTGGGAACGCATTCTTGTGGCATCCACCGACGGCGGTCTGGCGGCGGATGTGCGACCGCTGGTGCGCTTTAACGTCAGCGTCATTGTTGAGCAGAACGGCCGTCGCGAGCGCGGCGGCCATGGCGGCGGTGGGCGTACCGATTACCGTTATTTCCTCGCTGAAGACCGCGCCATGGGTTATGCCCGTGAAGCGCTGCGTCAGGCGCTGGTGAACCTGGAAGCGATTCCGGCACCGGCCGGGACGCTGCCGGTGGTGCTGGGTTCGGGCTGGTCGGGTGTGCTGCTGCACGAAGCAGTCGGCCACGGTCTGGAAGGCGACTTTAACCGCAAGGGCAGCTCCGCCTACAGCGGCCGTATGGGCGAAATGGTTGCTTCCAAGCTCTGCACCATTGTCGATGACGGCACCTTGAGCGGCCGTCGCGGCTCGCTGAGCGTCGACGACGAAGGTACTCCGACCGAGTGCACCACGTTGATCGAAAACGGCGTGCTCAAGGGCTACATGCAGGACAAGCTCAACGCGCGCCTGATGGGCGTAGCCCGTACCGGCAACGGTCGCCGTGAATCCTATGCGCACCTGCCGATGCCGCGGATGACCAACACCTACATGCTGGGCGGCGAAAGCGATCCGGCCGAAATCATCGCCTCGGTGAAGAAAGGCATCTATTGCGCCAACCTCGGCGGCGGCCAGGTCGATATCACCAGCGGCAAGTTCGTGTTCTCCACCAGCGAGGCGTATCTGATCGAAGACGGCAAGATCACCGCGCCGGTCAAAGGTGCGACGTTGATCGGCAACGGCCCTGAGGCCATGAGCCGGGTGTCGATGGTCGGTAACGATCTTTCGCTCGATAGCGGTGTGGGGACGTGTGGCAAGGATGGGCAGTCGGTACCCGTGGGTGTTGGCCAGCCGACGCTGAAAATCGATGCGATCACCGTGGGTGGCACGGGCGCATAAGAAGGGATGGAGCTTCGGGTGGCGCGCAGGGCGGCCACCCGGTGGCGAATATCAACGCAGACCGCGTTGAGTCTCGTCCAGCTCACGGATGTACTTGAAGATTTTACGGCTTGAGGCAGGCGCTTTGTTTTGCGCAACCTCATGCTGAGCCTGACGGATCAGGGAACGCAGTTGCTGGCGATCGGCGTCCGGGTATTCCAGGACGAATTTCTCCAGCACGGCATCATCACCGGCGATAAGGCGGTCACGCCAGCGTTCGAGATTGTGGAAACGCTCGTTGTACTGACGAGTGGAGGCATCGAGTTGATCGAGCAAAATGAGGATCGCGTCAGTGTCCTGATCGCGCATCAGTTTGCCGATGAACTGCAAATGCCGTTTCCGCGCGATATTCGCGGTGTGCTTCGGCGCATCGGCCAAGGCACGGCGCATCGCGTCGGTCAGTGGCAGTTTTGCCACCAAGTCAGGCTTGAGTGTTGTAAGGCGCTCGCCAAGGTCAACCAGAGCATGCAGCTCGCGTTTGACCTGAGATTTGCTTTTTTCTCCCGTATCGAGGGAGTCGTCGTAAGAATCAACCATGGTGGCAGTCCGCAAAGAAACGCCGCCATGATAACCAGTCGGGGGCCGCTTGTCCGGCCCGGTCGCTCGATGGCCCCAGCCGAAAGCAGAATTTGAGTGGAGATGAGCATGAGTGCAGTTCAAAGCGTCGGCCCGCAGGCATTGCCGGCACTGCAGGAACAAGTCGAGCAGATCATCGCCGAAGCCAAGCGCCAGGGCGCCAGTGCCTGCGAAGTCGCGGTGTCGCTGGAGCAGGGCCTGTCGACATCAGTGCGTCAGCGCGAGGTCGAAACAGTCGAATTCAACCGCGATCAGGGCTTTGGCATCACTTTGTATGTCGGCCAGCGCAAAGGCTCTGCGAGCACGTCCGCCACTGGCCCTGATGCGATTCGCGAGACGGTGGCTGCCGCACTGGCGATCGCCAAGCACACGTCCGAGGATGAAGCCTCTGGCTTGGCCGATGCGGCGTTGATGGCCAGGGATCAGCAGGATTTCGACTTGTTCCACGAATGGGACATCACCCCGGAACAGGCCATCGAGAAAGCGTTGCTCTGTGAAGCGGCTGCTTTCGATGCCGATGCGCGGATCAAAAACGCCGACGGCACCACACTCAGCACCCATCAGGGCTGCCGCGTGTATGGCAACAGCCACGGTTTCATCGGTGGCTATGCGTCGACACGGCACAGCCTGAGCTGCGTGATGATCGCCGAGGCCGATGGCCAGATGCAGCGCGATTACTGGTACGACGTGAGTCGTCAGGGCGAGTTGCTGGCCGACCCGGTCAGCATCGGCCAACGTGCCGCGCAAAGAGCGGCGGGCCGCTTGGGCGCGCGTCCGGTGCCGACCTGTGAAGTGCCGGTGCTGTTTTCCGCCGAACTGGCGGGTGGGTTGTTCGGCAGCTTCCTTTCGGCGGTTTCCGGCGGCAGCCTGTATCGAAAATCGTCGTTCCTGGAAGGCACGCTGGGCCAGAAACTGTTTCCCGAGTGGCTGACCATCGATGAACGTCCTCACTTGATGCGCGCCATGGGCAGTGCTTCTTACGACGGAGATGGCTTGGCGACCTACGCCAAACCGTTCGTCGAGAAAGGCGAGTTGGTGTCGTACATCCTCGGTACTTACTCCGGCCGTAAACTCGGCATGCCGAGCACCGCCAACGCTGGCGGCGTGCACAACCTGTTCGTCACCCATGGCGACGAAGACCAGGCTGCATTGCTGCGACGCATGGGCCGTGGGTTGTTGGTCACCGAGTTGATGGGCCATGGCTTGAACATGGTGACCGGCGACTATTCGCGCGGGGCGGCGGGTTTTTGGGTGGAGAACGGCGAAATTCAGTTCGCGGTGCAGGAAGTGACCATCGCCGGCAACATGCGCGACATGTTCAAGCAAATCGTTGCCGTGGGTAATGATCTGGAACTGCGCAGCAACATCCGCACAGGCTCGGTGTTGATCGAGCGAATGACGGTGGCGGGCAGCTAAACCTCCACCCGGTACACAAAAAGGCGCGCCACCCGATCGGGTGGCGCGCCTTTTTTATGCCTGCTTTTGTAGGAGCTGCCGCAGGCTGCGATCCTTTGATCTTGTTTCTAAAAACCAAAATCAAAAGATCGCATCCTGCGGCAGCTCCTACAAAGAGCGCTCTTGTGTTGGTTCTCATTATCAACTAATAATAAATCTCATTATCGAATGAGCCCGGGATCATGAGTTCTGCCTTGCACGAGCAGCCGTACCTCGAAAGCTGGCGCTGGATGAGTCGTCAGATCCGATGCGCGATGGATCCTGACGAACCGCGCCTGATCGAACATTACCTGGCCGAGGGCCGGTATCTGTCTTGTTGCACGGCAACCTCGCCCTGGACTGTCGCTGAAACTTCCTTCCGATTGCTGCTCGACACGGCCACCGACATCGCGTTGCCGTGGCACTGGCGCAGCCTCTGTCTCGATCAAGCCTGGCGCCCCTTGCGTGAAATGGAGCGCCTGTCGCTGTGCAAATGCCGGCTCAAACGCTGGCAATGCTACACCTGGCAACTGGCGACGTGCGAGTTGCAACCCTCGATTCCTCTTATTGAACTGGTGCAAGGATTTACTGATGACCAAGACTCGTATTGAGCGCGACAGCATGGGCGAATTGCAGGTGCCGGTGGACGCTCTCTACGGCGCGCAAACCCAGCGCGCAGTGGATAACTTCCCGATCAGCGGCAAACCGATGCCGACGCAATTCATCCGCGCGTTGATCCTGGCCAAAGCCGCCGCGGCCCGGGCCAACGTCGAACTCAACCAGATCAGCGCCGCTCAGGGCAAAGCCATCAGCGACGCGGCCCAAGGCTTGCTTGAAGGCGATTTCATGCTGCATTTTCCGGTGGATATCTTCCAGACCGGCTCCGGCACCAGCTCCAACATGAACGCCAACGAGGTGATCGCGACCCTGGCCAGTCGCCTGCTCGGCGAGCCGGTCAATGCCAACGATCACGTCAACTGCGGCCAGAGCAGCAACGACATCATCCCGACCACCATCCACGTCAGTGCTGCGCTGGCCCTGCACGAACAATTGCTGCCGGCGCTGCTGCATCTGGTGCAGGTCATCGAGCACAAAGCCGAGCAAGTGCATCACCACGTCAAAACCGGTCGTACGCATTTGATGGATGCGATGCCGGTGCGTATGAGCCAGGTGCTCAACGGCTGGGCGCAGCAACTGAAGGCCAACATCGGTCATTTGCAAGACTTGCTGCCCAGCCTGCAATCCCTCGCGCAGGGCGGGACGGCGGTCGGTACCGGGATCAACGCGCATCCGGAATTCGCTGCGCGGTTCAGCCGTCAACTGAGCCAGTTGACCCATGTGCAGTTCACCCAAGGCAAAGACCTGTTCGCGCTGATCGGCTCGCAAGACACCGCCGTTGCGGTCTCCGGGCAGCTCAAGGCCATCGCTGTGTCGCTGATGAAAATCGCCAACGACCTGCGCTGGATGAACTCCGGTCCCTTGGCCGGTCTCGGCGAAATTGAGCTTGAGGCGCTGCAACCGGGGTCGTCGATCATGCCGGGCAAGGTCAACCCGGTGATCCCGGAAGCGACCGCCATGGTCGCCGCCCAAGTGATCGGCAACGACTCGGTGATCACCATCGCCGGCCAATCGGGCAATTTCGAGTTGAACGTGATGCTGCCAATCATTGCCCAGAACCTGTTGAGCAGCATCGAGCTGCTGGCCAACTCCAGTCGCCTGCTGGGTGACAAAGCCATCGCCAGCTTCAAGGTCAACGAGTCGCGGCTCAAGGAAGCGCTGTCGCGCAACCCGATTCTGGTCACCGCACTCAACCCGATCATCGGTTACCAGAAAGCCGCCGAAATCGCCAAGCAGGCCTACAAACAGGGTCGCCCGGTGATCGACGTCGCGCTGGAGCACACCGACCTGTCGCGCAGTCAGCTGGAAGAGTTACTCAACCCCGAGAAACTCACCGCTGGCGGCGTGTAATCCCCGCAACCGCTTTGGAGGCTCACCATGGAGCACTGGAAACGCACGATCGAACGGGCCAATCGCTGCTTCATGTTGGGCGAGCTGATCGATGCCCGTGAGGCTTACCTGCAAGCGCTGGCCCTGGCGCAAGTGTTGTTCGAACGCTGGGCCGATGCCGACGAAGCGGTGGCGGCCTGCGTCATCTCCCACCACAACCTGGCGGATCTGCACCTGCGCCTGAATCAGCCGGAGGAGAGCGCCGAATACCTTTGCGCAATCCATCAACGGCTGTTGCAGACGATGCAGGACGAACGTCAGCGCCTCGCGCTGCGTGAGGCGGCGCTGCGCCAGAGCAGCAAAACTTACGTCGAGCTGCTGAATTTCATCAGCGACCACGGCGAATACCCGCGTACCCAGCGTCTGTTGCACCCGGATACCGGCAATGCGCGCCGCGCACCAGCCCCACATCACCATGGAGTCCATTGAAATGGCTTTTACCTTGCCTGCCTTGCCTTATGCCTACGATGCCCTGGAGCCGCACATCGATGCGCAGACCATGGAAATCCACTACACCAAGCATCACCAGACCTACATCAATAACCTCAACGCTGCGGTGGAAGGCACTGAATACGCGGGATGGCCGGTGGAAAAACTGGTGGCCAGCGTTCAGCAGTTGCCGGAAAAACTTCGCGCTGCTGTTATCAATCAGGGCGGCGGCCACGCCAACCACTCGCTGTTCTGGGAAGTCATGGTGCCCAACGGTGGCGGCAAACCGGACGGTGTGCTGGCCAAGGCCATCGACGAACAGCTGGGTGGCCTCGACAGTTTCAAGGAAACATTCACCAAAGCTGCGCTGACGCGTTTCGGCAGTGGCTGGGCCTGGCTGAGCGTGACCCCGGAGAAAAAACTGGTCGTGGAAAGCAGCGGTAATCAGGACAGTCCGTTGATGAACGGTAATACGCCGATTCTCGGCCTCGACGTTTGGGAGCACGCCTACTACCTGCGCTACCAGAACCGTCGGCCGGAATACATCAACGCCTTCTACAACGTGATCAATTGGCCTGAAGTGGCTGCGCGCTATCAGGCTGCACTGGTTTAAGTCTCCTAAAAAAACAATTCAAGGCTGACTATGGGCACTGAAACACTGGCGGTCGGAAGCGGGCGTATGTTTCGTTACGCAGTGGGATCGCTCTTGCTGCTGGCAGGCATGACCTTGCTTGCAGCTCACGGACTGCAATGGCTGAATCTGGAACCGAGGCTGTCGCGGGCGTTGCAGGGGGGCGCAATCTGCGCGCTCGGCACCGCGCTCGGAGCGGTGCCAGTGTTGGTGATTCGGCGCATGCCTTTGGCGCTCAGCGACACATTACTGGGTTTCGGTGCCGGGGTGATGCTGGCGGCGACGGCGTTCTCGCTGATTGTCCCGGGCATTGCTGCCGCAGAGAGTCTGGGTCTGACACCGTGGGCGGCGAGTGGCCTGATCTGCTTTGGCATCATGCTCGGTGCGTTCGGCCTGTATCTGGTGGATCGCAAGGTGTCCGGTGCATCACCGGAAATGCTCGTTGGCACCGTCGAGCATCCGGTGATTCCACCGCGGATCTGGTTGTTCGTGTTCGCCATCATTGCCCATAACATCCCTGAGGGAATGGCGGTTGGGGTATCGGCCGGCGGCGGCATGCCGGACGCGGACAGCCTGGCCATGGGCATCGCCTTGCAGGACGTACCGGAAGGACTGGTGATTGCATTGGTATTGGCTGGAGCAGGAATGTCACGGGTCAAGGCGTTCTTGATCGGCGCGGCGTCAGGGCTGGTCGAGCCGGTGTTTGCGCTGTCGTGTGCGTGGCTGGTCAGTCTGGCGCAGGTGCTGTTGCCGTTAGGCCTGGCGCTGGCGGCCGGCGCGATGTTGCTGGTGGTGACCCACGAAGTGATTCCGGAGTCGCGACGCAATGGTCATGACAAGCTGGCCAGTCTTGGTTTGCTGATCGGGTTTTGTCTGATGATGGTGATGGATACGGCGCTGGGTTGAAGATCAAAAGATCGCAGCCTGCGGCAGCTCCTACAGGAAACGCATTCCAATGTAGGAGCTGCCGCAGGCTGCGATCTTTTGATTTTGGCTGTCAGCCGCCTTCGTCGAAGTAGTTGTTGATCAACGCCACCAGCGCATCCAGCGCTTCCTGTTCCTGATGGCCTTCGGTACTCAGATAAATCTTTGTGCCCTTGCCAGCGGCCAACATCATCATTGCCATGATGCTTTTGCCATCAACCGTTGTTTCTGGTGTGCGGCCTACTCTGATCGTGCAGTCGGGATACTGACCGGCAACCCCGACAAACTTCGCCGACGCTCGGGCATGCAAACCCAGTTTGTTGATGATTTCGATTTCCAGAGCAGGCATCGCGGTGTGAATCCTTTAGGTGAGGTCGCGGTGGCGAACCTGGACGTTCTTCAGAGTTTTCTGCAGGGCCTGACCCAGGCGTTCGGTCAGGTAGACGGAGCGGTGGTGCCCGCCGGTGCAGCCAATGGCAACAGTAACGTAGGCGCGATTGCTCGCAGCGAAGCGGGGCAGCCATTTGTGCAGGTAGCTGAAAATGTCTTGGAACATTTCTTCAACCTCGGGCTGCGCTGCCAGGTATTCGGCCACCGGCTCATCGAGCCCCGATTGCGCACGCAGCTCTGGCTTCCAGTAAGGATTAGGCAGGCAGCGCACGTCAAACACCAAGTCCGCATCCACCGGCATGCCGCGTTTGAAGCCGAATGACTCAACCAGAAATGCCGTGCCCGGTTCCGGCTGACTCAGCAAGCGCAGCTTGATGGTGTCGCGCAACTGGTACAGGTTCAGATTGGTGGTATTGATCTTCAGATCGGCCAGATCGGCGATGGGTCCCAGCAGGGCTGTTTCATCCTGGATCGCCTCGGCCAGCGAACGATTGGCGTTGCTCAGCGGGTGGCGTCGACGGGTTTCCGAAAAACGCTTGAGCAGGGTTTCTTCGTCGGCATCCAGATACAACACATCGCACTGGATATGGCGGCTGCGCACTTCTTCAAGCAGTTCGGGAAAACGCGAGAGATGACTTGGCAGGTTGCGCGCATCGATCGACACCGCCACCAGCGGTTGCGCCAGTTCAGTGTGAATCAGCGCGCGCTCAGCCAGTTCCGGCAGCAAGCCTGCCGGCAGATTGTCGATGCAATAGTAACCGTTGTCCTCAAGAACATTGAGCGCGGTACTTTTACCCGAGCCGGAACGGCCACTGACGATGATCAAGCGCATGATTACTGCCCGCTCTGCTCGTCCACAACAACCTGGTACAAGGCTTCATTGCTTGAAGCGCTGCGCAGTTTATCGCGCACATCCTTGCGATCCAGCATGCTGGCGATCTGGCGGAGCAACTCCAGATGCGCATCGGTGGCAGCTTCGGGGACCAGCAGTACAAACAGCAGGTCAACCGGCGCACCATCAATGGCGTCGAAATCGATAGGGGCTTCAAGGTGCATCAGGGCACTGATCGGCGACTGGCAACCCTTGAGGCGACAGTGAGGAATGGCGATGCCGTTGCCAAAACCGGTAGAACCGAGTTTTTCACGGGCAATCAGAGCCTCGAAGACATCTTGCATCTCCAGATCCGGCACTTCACGGGCGATCAGGTTGGCAATCTGTTCGAGGGCTTTCTTTTTACTGCCGCCCGGCACGTTCACGAGGGAACGGCCGGGGGTCAGGATACTTTCAAGTCGGATCATGGGGTAGGGGGTTATCGACCGGTCGCGCCCTGGAGCAGGCTCTGGGTCTTTTCCTTATGCTTTTTGAGTTGTTTGTCCAGCTTGTCGGTCAAGGCGTCGATCGCGGCATACATATCGGTATGTTCTGCGTTGGCGACCACTTCACTGCCGGGTATATGCAAGGTGGCTTCGATTTTCTGCTTAAGCTTTTCGACGCACATCGTGACTTGCACGTTGGTGATCTTGTCGAAATGGCGCTCTAATCGTTGAAGTTTCTCATTGATGTAGTCGCGCAGAGGTTCGGTCACTTCCAGTTGGTGTCCACTGATGTTGACTTGCATACAGCTTCTCCTTCGTTGCCAGTGCATAAAGCGGCAGGCCGAAAAGCCTGCCACTGGAACGCTGTAACGTGGCTTACATCAACCGCTTGCGTTCGCTCGAAGGCGCGATCCCGAGGGATTCGCGGTACTTGGCGACGGTGCGGCGAGCCACCTGAATGCCTTGTGCCTCCAGTAAACCAGCGATCTTGCTGTCACTCAACGGCTTTTTCTGATTTTCCGCGGCAACCAGTTTTTTGATGATCGCGCGG
Organism: Pseudomonas sp. P116; assembly: GCF_020149425.1. Lineage (NCBI taxonomy): Bacteria > Pseudomonadati > Pseudomonadota > Gammaproteobacteria > Pseudomonadales > Pseudomonadaceae > Pseudomonas > Pseudomonas sp. P116. The sequence continues at coordinate 202,269 of NZ_JACVHB010000006.1, forward strand.
ATCGCCGTGGACGAGCATTCGCCGCCCTCGGAGGTGCTGACGTGGCTGGAGAAAAAGTATTTCAGTTCATAAATACCGCGTGGGGTATGCATGAATTTCTGCGTGGTCACCCGGGAAATGGTCGACTCGTGCATGCCAACCGCCTCGGCGATGTCATGCAACACCAGCGGCTTCATGGCTTCGTCGCCATATTCCAGAAAGCCGCGCTGATGCTCGACGATCTGGGTGGCCACTTTCATCAGGGTTTCGTTGCGGCTTTGCAGGCTCTTGATGAACCAGCGGGCTTCCTGCAACTGATTGCGCATGAACGTATTGTCGGCGCTGGTATCGGCGCGACGCACAAAGCCTGCGTACTGAGCGTTGACGCGCAGACGAGGTACCGACTCCTGATTCAGCTCGACCAGCCAGCGTTCATTGTCCTTGCGCACAATGACGTCCGGAACGACGTATTCGGCTTCCGTCGATTCGATCTGCGAGCCCGGCCGTGGATTGAGGCTCTGTACCAGTTCGATAACCTGGCGCAGCTCATCCTCCTTGAGCTTCATGCGGCGCATCAACTGGCTGTAATCGCGGCTGCCGAGCAAGTCGATGTAATCGCTGACCAGACGTTTCGCTTCAGCCAGCCAAGGCGTCTTGGCCGATAGCTGGCGCAATTGCAGCAGCAGGCATTCGCTGAGATTGCGCGCGCCGATGCCGGCGGGTTCAAACTGCTGGATGCGGTGCAGAACAGCTTCGATCTCGTCCAGTTCGATGTCCAGTTCCGGATCAAACGCTTCGAGAATCTCGTCGAGGGTTTCGTCCAGGTAGCCCTGATTGTTGATGCAATCGATCAGGGTCACGGCGATCAGTCGATCGGTGTCGGACATCGGTGCGAGATTCAGTTGCCAAAGCAGATGGCTTTGCAGGCTTTCGCCCACTGAAGTGCGCGTGGTGAAGTCCCACTCGTCATCATCGCTGCTCGGCAGGCTGCTGGCGCTGGTCTGGTAGACGTCTTCCCAGGCAGTGTCGACCGGTAGTTCGTTGGGGATGCGCTCGCTCCAGTCGCCTTCCTCGAGGTTATCCACCGTCGGGGCGGTTTCCTGATAGGAGGGTTCCTGGATATCGGTGTTGGGCTTCTGTTCGGCGTTGTCAGCCAGGGGGTCGGTGTTGTCGAAGTCTTCGCCTTCTTCCTGGCGTTCGAGCATCGGATTGGATTCCAGAGCCTCCTGAATTTCCTGTTGCAGGTCCAGGGTCGACAATTGGAGCAGACGGATAGCCTGTTGCAGCTGCGGTGTCATCGTCAGCTGCTGGCCCATTCTCAAGACTAGCGATGGTTTCATGGCAGGGGCTTAACACCTTATTCGCCGGCGCGATGCGCCATCCACTACAGGGCGCCGAAGCGCCAAACTTAAGCAAATTATATGCCTGAAACTGAAGTGTTTGCCTAGAGCGCTGTAACAATTAAAGCGTATTAAATTCTGCTTGAACCGATACAGCGCCCGGGCGGCTCACCGGGCACCTTTACGCTTACAGGCGGAACTCGTGGCCCAGATACACTTCCTTGACCAGGTCGTTGGCCAGGATGGTAGCGGAGTCACCTTCGGCGATCAGCTGACCGTCGTTGACGATGTAAGCGGTTTCGCAGATATCCAGCGTCTCGCGCACGTTGTGGTCGGTGATCAGAACACCGATGCCCTTGGCTTTGAGATGGTGGATGATTTGCTTGATGTCGCCGACCGAAATCGGATCGACACCGGCGAACGGTTCGTCGAGCAGGATGAATTTCGGCGCAGTCGCCAGCGCGCGGGCGATTTCCACCCGGCGGCGTTCACCACCGGACAGGCTCATGCCGAGGTTGTCGCGGATGTGGCTGATGTGGAATTCCTGCAGCAGGCTTTCCAGCTCCTTGCGACGACCGGCCTTGTCGAGTTCCTGACGGGTCTCGAGGATGGCCATGATGTTGTCGGCTACCGACAGTTTGCGGAAGATCGACGCTTCTTGCGGCAGATAGCCGATACCGGCCTTTGCACGACCGTGCATTGGCTGGTGGCTGACGTCCAGATCATCGATCAGCACACGGCCCTGATCAGCCTGAACCAGGCCGACGATCATGTAGAAGCACGTGGTCTTGCCGGCACCGTTGGGGCCGAGCAGGCCGACGATCTGACCGCTGTCGATCGACAGGCTGACGTCACGCACGACCTGGCGGCTTTTATAGGCCTTGGCCAGGTGCTGAGCTTTCAGAGTTGCCATTACTGGTTTTTCTCTTCGGTTTTCTTCTTCGGCTGGATCACCATGTCGATGCGCGGACGCGATTCGGTGACTTTGCTGCCGGTAGCGCGACCGGCGCTGGCCAGTTTCTTCACGGTGTCGTAGACGATTTTCTCGCCCTGGGTGGTGTTGTTGTCTTTATCGACAACCTTGGCCTTATCGATCAGGACGACGCGATTTTGCGCGGCGTGGTACTGAATCGTCACGCCCCAGCCCTGAACTGGCTTGGTGTCGCCGGCAGTCTGCAGTTGTTCGAAGTAGGCGAGGTTGCCGACCGACGTCACAACGTCGATATCACCGGTCGAGGTGCGGGTGATGGTCACGGTGTTGCCTTTGACGATCATCGAGCCCTGAGTGATGATCACGTCACCTTTATAGGTAGCTACGCCGTTCTTGTCGTCCAGCTGGGCATCGTCGGCCTGAATGCGGATTGGCTGCTCTTGATCGTTCGGCAGAGCCCAGGCGCTCACGCTTCCCAGTGCTGCGCCCAGACTGAGCAAAATAGGGAGGGTTTTAACGAGCCTCATACTGTCCTCTTACGTTCGATTGCAGGTGTATCCTGCTTTCCTTCAGGTACGCTTTCATTCCTACGCCAGTCGATACACCGCCAGCGCCCTCGATTCTAACGGGTTGCTCGGTCTGCGCATATTCCCGCTGCGGGAACACTGTCATGCGAGTGGAAGTGATCAGCGTGTCACGTTTCTTTTCATCGGTGCGCTTGATGCGTACCGAATCGATCAATTCGACTTCGGTGCCGCCCGAATTCACTTCGCCGCGTTCGCTGGTCACGTGCCACGGGAAATCCGTTCCGCGGTACATGTTCAGGTCGGGCTTGGTGACCAGCGTGATGTCGGTCGCCTTGACGTGCTCGGCCTTGTCGGACGTCATTTCATACTGCACTTTGCCGTCCGGCAGGTATTGCACGGTATGCGTGTTGGTCGCATACCAGTCGATAGGATTTTCCACAGACGTGGTCGGAGGCTTGTCGAGGAAGCGTTCCGGGCTGATGTTCCAGTAGCCGACCGCTGCAAATAACGCAGCGATGCAGCCGAACAGCAGGAAGTTACGAAATTTTTTGCTGAACATGGTTTGGCTCACAGGTACGCGGCGTTGGCCGCATCGAGGCGGCCCTGGGCGCGCAGGATCAATTCGCAGAATTCGCGGGCAGCACCTTCACCACCTCGGGCGCGGGTAACGCCATGGGCGTGTTCGCGGACGAAATCAGCAGCGTTGGCGACGGCCATGCCCAGACCGACGCGGCGGATCACCGGCAGGTCAGGCAAATCGTCGCCCAGATAGGCGACTTGTTCATAGCTTAGGCCCAGTTGCTCAAGCAGGCCGTCCAGAACCACCAATTTGTCTTCGCGTCCCTGAAACAGGTGCGGGATGCCGAGGTTTTTTGCCCGGCGTTCGACCACTGGCGTCTTGCGACCGCTGATGATAGCGGTCTGCACGCCGGCGTTCATGAGCATTTTGATGCCTTGACCGTCGAGGGTGTTGAAGGTCTTGAATTCGCTACCGTCTTCAAGAAAGTACAGGCGTCCGTCAGTGAGGACGCCGTCGACGTCGAAAACCGCCAGTTTGATGGCTTTGCCGCGTTGCAGCAGATCGTCGCTCATTTACATCACTCCTGCGCGCAGCAGATCGGAGAGGTTGAAGGCGCCGACCGGGCGATCCTCCTCGTCGACAACTACCAGTGCGTTGATTCGGTGGTCTTCCATGATTTTCAGGGCTTCGGCGGCGAGCATCTCGGGCCGGGCGGTCTTGCCGTGGGCTGTCATCACCTGGTCGATGGTCGCACTGCGAATATCGATGCTGCGATCAAGGGTGCGGCGCAAATCGCCGTCGGTGAAGATCCCGGCGAGTTTGCCGTCGGCTTCCAGAATGGCGGTCATGCCCAGACCCTTGCGAGTCATTTCCATCAGCGCGTCCTTGAGCAGCGTACCGCGTTGCACCTGCGGCAACTCCTGCCCGGCGTGCATGACGTTTTCCACTTTCAGCAACAGGCGACGGCCAAGGGCGCCACCTGGATGGGAGAAGGCGAAATCTTCAGCGGTAAACCCGCGAGCTTCCAGCAATGCCACGGCCAGGGCATCGCCCATGACCAGCGCTGCGGTGGTCGACGAGGTTGGCGCCAGGTTCAGCGGGCAGGCTTCGTGCTCGACGTGAACGTTGAGGTTCACTTCGGCGGCTTTGGCCAGCGGCGAGGCCGGATTGCCGGTGACGCTGATCAACTGGATGCCCAAACGCTTGATCAATGGCAGCAAGGTGACGATTTCGTTGGTCGAGCCGGAGTTCGACAGGGCCAGGATCACGTCATCACGGGTGATCATGCCCATGTCGCCATGACTGGCTTCGGCCGGGTGAACGAAAAAAGCCGGGGTGCCGGTGCTGGCCAGGGTCGCGGCGATCTTGTTGCCGACGTGCCCTGATTTGCCCATGCCGACCACGACCACACGGCCCTTGCTGGCCAGAATCATCTCGCAGGCGCGTACGAAATCGGCGTCGATATGGGGTAACAAGCCTTGTACGGCTTCCACTTCGAGGCGAATGGTGCGTTGTGCCGATTGAATCAGGTCGCTGGATTGGCTCATGTCAGAAATCGTATAGCCCGATGAAAAGGCGGCGATTATAGCGGTTATGTAGCAAAGCCTCACGCAAGTTCGTCATGCTTTGTCATCCCGTGTTACCAAAACCCGGCAAAAGCGCCTCCGCACCTGTCATCTCGCTGAACACGGGGCGGTACAAGCGTTGGGCGCTTGGCCTTTGCAGTGATATAGTTCGCCGCCAGTTCGGCCTGCCCGGGACGTACGTGCTTTTTAACCAAAGCCAGGCGTCCGAGTGAGAGGCTGCATCGCAAGGAGTTTAGATGAGTGCCGATAACGCCTACGCGGTCGAGCTGAAGGGAGTCTCCTTCAAGCGCGGTGCGCGCAGCATTTTCAATAACGTCGATATTCGCATCCCGCGCGGCAAGGTCACCGGCATCATGGGACCTTCCGGGTGTGGCAAGACCACGCTGCTGCGGTTGATGGGGGCTCAGTTGCGCCCTGCCAGCGGCGAAGTCTGGGTCAACGGTCAGAACCTGCCTGCGCTGTCGCGCAGCGATCTGTTCGATGCGCGCAAGCACATGGGTGTGCTGTTTCAGAGCGGCGCGCTGTTTACCGATCTCGATGTCTTCGAGAACGTCGCTTTTCCCCTGCGCGTTCATACCGAGTTGCCGGAAGAAATGATCCGCGACATCGTCCTGCTCAAATTGCAGGCGGTCGGTTTGCGCGGTGCCATCGAGCTGATGCCCGATGAACTGTCCGGCGGCATGAAGCGTCGCGTGGCTCTGGCCCGTGCCATTGCACTGGATCCGCAGATCCTGTTTTACGACGAACCATTCGTCGGTCAGGACCCGATCGCCATGGGCGTATTGGTGCGTCTGATCCGTTTGCTCAATGATGCGCTGGGCATCACCAGTATCGTGGTGTCCCACGATCTGGCTGAAACCGCGAGCATTGCCGACTATATCTATGTAGTGGGTGATGGTCAGGTGCTGGGGCAGGGTACGCCGGACGAGTTGATGAACTCGGATGAGCCGCGTATCCGTCAGTTCATGTCCGGTAATCCTGATGGCCCGGTGCCGTACCATTTTCCAGCGACGGACTACCGCGCAGATCTTCTGGGGAAGCGCTGATGCGCAGAATTTCATTAATAGAACGCGTGCGCCGGTTCGGCGAAGCGGCGATCGACGCCATTGCGGTGTTCGGTCGGGCGACGCTGTTCCTGTTTCATGCTTTGGTTGGACGTGGCGGCATCAGCGGCGGATTTGGCCTGCTGGTCAAGCAACTGCATTCGGTCGGCGTCATGTCGCTGGTGATCATTGTGGTCTCCGGGGTTTTCATCGGCATGGTTCTGGCGTTGCAGGGGTTCAGCATCCTGTCGAGCTACGGATCGGAGCAGGCGGTAGGGCAGATGGTTGCGCTGACGCTGCTGCGTGAGCTTGGCCCGGTGGTGACCGCGCTTTTGTTTGCCGGGCGCGCCGGTTCGGCGTTGACCGCGGAAATCGGCAACATGAAGTCCACCGAACAGCTTTCCAGTCTGGAAATGATCGGTGTCGACCCGCTTAAATACATTATTGCCCCGCGACTGTGGGCCGGTTTCATTTCCCTGCCGGTGCTGGCAATGATTTTCAGCGTGGTGGGCATCTGGGGCGGTTCGTGGGTCGCTGTCGACTGGCTGGGTGTGTATGAAGGGTCTTACTGGTCGAACATGCAAAACAGTGTGACCTTCACCAGTGACGTGCTCAACGGCGTCATCAAAAGTATCGTTTTCGCCTTTGTCGTGACCTGGATCGCCGTATTCCAAGGCTATGACTGTGAGCCCACTTCCGAGGGGATCAGTCGTGCCACCACCAAGACCGTAGTGTTTGCCTCGCTGGCAGTACTGGGCCTGGACTTTATTCTGACCGCTTTGATGTTTGGAGATTTCTGATGCAAAACCGCACCCTGGAAATCGGTGTCGGCCTGTTCCTGCTGGCAGGGATCCTGGCTCTGTTGCTGCTTGCTTTGCGGGTCAGTGGGCTGTCTCCGACTTCGACCACCGAGACCTATAAACTTTATGCGTATTTCGACAATATCGCCGGTTTGACGGTCAGAGCCAAAGTGACCATGGCCGGTGTCACCATCGGCAAGGTCACTGCAATCGATCTGGATCGCGACAGCTTCACCGGTCGGGTGACCCTGCAAGTGGATAAAAAAGTCGACAATCTGCCGACTGACTCCACAGCGTCTATCCTGACCGCGGGTCTGCTGGGCGAGAAGTACATCGGTATCAGCGTAGGCGGGGAAGACACCGCTCTGAAGGATGGTGGAACCATCCACGACACGCAGTCGTCTCTGGTACTGGAAGACCTGATCGGTAAATTCCTGCTCAATACCGTTAGCAAAGACGCCAAATGAGGAGCTTTTGAATGATCTCTATCTTGCGACGCAGCCTGTTGGTGTTACTGGCGGCCCTGCCTTTGATGGGTAACGCCGTGGCTGCGACTTCGGCCCATGATCTGGTGCAGGACACAACCACCCGGTTGCTGGCCGATCTGGCTGCCAACAAAGAGAAATACAAGCAGGATCCGACCGATTTCTACGCGGCGCTCAACAGCATCGTCGGGCCGGTGGTGGATGCCGAAGGCATTTCGAAAAGCATCATGACGGTGAAGTATTCGCGCAAGGCCACGCCGGCGCAGATGCAAACCTTCCAGGAGAACTTCAAGAAGGGCCTGTTCCAGTTCTACGGCAACGCCTTGCTCGAGTACAACAATCAGGGCATTACCGTTGACCCTGCCAAGGATGAGTCGGGCGATCGCACCAGCGTCAACATGACCGTCAAGGGCAGCAGTGGCGCGGTCTATCCTGTGCAGTACACGCTGGAGAAGATCAACGGCGAGTGGAAACTGCGCAACGTGATCATCAACGGTATCAACATCGGCAAGCTGTTCCGTGATCAGTTCGCTGACGCGATGCAGCGCAATGGCAACAATCTGGACGCAACCATCAACGGTTGGGCCGGTGAGGTGGCCAAGGCCAAGGAAACCACCGAAAAAGCTGCCGAGAAGCCAGCGCAATGAATGAGGCTGCAGTTCGTATGAGTGATGTTGACGAGCTCTTGCTCAGCGGAGTGCTGGATTACCGCACCGGGCCTGATCTGCGCAAGGAAGGTCAGGCGCTGATCAAGTCCAGCAAGGCGTCTTCGCTGGTCATCGACTGCTCGGCCGTAAAGAAATCCAGCAGCGTCGGTTTGTCGTTGCTGCTGTGTTTCATGCGCGATGCACAGGCGGCCGGCAAGGCTGTCAGCATCCGCGCGATGCCCGAAGACATGCGCGAAATTGCTCAGGTCAGTGAACTGACCGAACTGTTGGCGCAACCCTGAACCCGCATCATTAAAGAAGCCCCCCGTCAGAGTCCTGCCATGCGGGGTTCGCAGGCGCGGGGCTTTTTTGTATGATGTCCGACCCGTGCGCACAGGGCGCCGATTGAGGTTGAGCATGCAGGCCGTAGAAGTGAAGAGCTTCCTAGAAGGAAAGCTGCCCGGAACGTTGGTAGAAGTTGAGGGCGAAGGCTGCAATTTCCAGCTGAACGTGATTAGCGATGAACTGGCGGCGTTGAGCCCGGTGAAGCGTCAGCAGCAGATCTATGCCCATTTGAACCCATGGATCACCGATGGCAGCATCCATGCGGTCACTATGAAATTTTTCAGCAGCGCGGCCTGGGCCGAGCGCACCTGAGCCTAAGGGCGTCGAGATTCTTATGGATAAATTGATTATTACCGGTGGCGCTCGTCTTGATGGCGAGATCCGCATTTCCGGGGCAAAGAACTCTGCCCTGCCGATCCTGGCCGCCACTTTGTTGTGCGATGGCCCGGTGACTGTGGCCAACCTGCCGCACCTGCACGACATCACCACCATGATCGAGCTGTTCGGTCGCATGGGCATCGAGCCGGTGATCGACGAGAAGCTCAGCGTCGAAATCGACCCGCGCACCATCAAGACCCTGATCGCCCCGTACGAACTGGTGAAAACCATGCGTGCTTCGATCCTGGTGCTTGGCCCGATGGTTGCCCGTTTCGGTGAAGCCGAAGTCGCACTGCCTGGCGGTTGCGCCATCGGTTCGCGTCCGGTTGACCTGCACATCCGTGGCCTCGAAGCCATGGGCGCAGTGATCGACGTCGAAGGCGGCTACATCAAGGCCAAGGCGCCTGAGGGCGGTCTGCGCGGTGCAAGCTTCTTCTTCGATACCGTCAGTGTGACCGGTACCGAAAACATTATGATGGCTGCTGCTCTGGCCAAGGGCCGCAGCGTGTTGCAGAACGCCGCCCGCGAGCCTGAAGTGGTTGACCTGGCGAACTTCCTCAACGCCATGGGCGCCAAGGTTTCCGGTGCCGGCACCGACACCATCACCATTGATGGCGTCGAGCGTCTGGGTTCGGCTTTCTACAAAGTCATGCCTGACCGTATCGAAACCGGCACCTATCTGGTCGCTGCTGCCGTGACCGGTGGCCGCGTCAAGGTCAAGGACACCGATCCGACCATCCTCGAAGCCGTTCTGGAAAAACTCCGTGAAGCCGGCGCAGAAATCACCTGCGGTGAAGACTGGATCGAGCTGAACATGCACGGCAAGCGTCCGAAAGCGGTCAACGTGCGCACTGCGCCGTACCCGGCGTTCCCGACTGACATGCAGGCGCAGTTCATCTCGCTCAACGCCATTGCCGAAGGCACTGGTGCGGTGATCGAGACGATCTTCGAAAACCGTTTCATGCACGTCTACGAGCTGCACCGCATGGGCGCGCATATTCAGGTTGAAGGCAACACCGCCATCGTCACCGGCATCGAAAAGCTCAAGGGCGCGCCAGTAATGGCCACCGACCTGCGTGCTTCGGCCAGCCTGGTGATCTCGGCGCTGGTTGCCGAAGGCGATACGCTGATCGACCGCATCTACCACATAGACCGTGGTTACGAGTGCATCGAAGAAAAACTGCAGATGCTGGGCGCCAAGATCCGTCGCGTTCCGGGCTGATAACTGCATGTGGACACAGGGACGTGTCCGTTGAATTCGTTTCGAATCGAGGTTTTCATCCGTGAAAACCTCGATGTGTGTCCGGCGCCGATTGCGACCGGACATGAGTACCTTGATAAGGACTGACGTTTCCCATGTTGACCATCGCACTGTCCAAGGGCCGCATCCTTGACGACACCCTGCCGCTTCTCGCTGAAGCGGGCATCGTGCCGACCGAGAATCCGGACAAGAGCCGCAAGCTGATCATCCCCACGACGCAGCCAGACGTACGCCTGCTGATCGTGCGCGCCACTGACGTGCCGACCTATGTCGAGCATGGCGCGGCCGACCTCGGCGTGGCCGGTAAAGACGTGTTGATGGAATACACCGGCCAGGGCTTGTACGAGCCACTGGACCTGCAAATTGCCCAGTGCAAACTGATGACCGCCGGCAAGATCGGCGCCGCCGAGCCAAAGGGCCGCCTGCGTGTGGCGACCAAGTTCGTCAACGTCGCCAAGCGTTACTACGCCGAGCAGGGCCGTCAGGTCGACATCATCAAGCTGTACGGTTCGATGGAACTGGCACCGCTGATTGGCCTGGCCGACAAGATCATTGACGTGGTCGACACCGGCAACACCCTGCGCGCCAACGGCCTGGAACCTCAGGAACTGATCGCCACGATCAGCTCGCGCCTGGTGGTCAACAAGGCTTCGATGAAAATGCAACACGCCCGTATCCAGGCGTTGATCGATACCCTGCGCAACGCAGTGGAATCGCGACACCGCGGCTGATTCACCTGCGCGACCTTGAGTCGCGCCCGTCTATCCGCCTCATAGCCAGAATCTCAGGTGCCCAAGCGGAAACGACTGCTAAGTTAGGGCGCCTGAGTTTTTGCCATTCCTATGAGGCTCTCGCTATGACCGCACCGACTGCAATTCGCCGACTCAACGCTGCTGACCCGGATTTCGCGCATCATCTGGATCATCTGCTGAGCTGGGAAAGTGTGTCTGACGACTCGGTCAATCAGCGCGTGCTGGACATCATCAAGGCTGTGCGCGAGCGTGGCGACGCGGCGTTGGTCGAGTTCACCAAGAAGTTCGACGGTCTCGATGTCGCCTCGATGGCTGACCTGATCCTGCCGCGTGAACGCCTGGAACTGGCCCTGACCCGCATCACCGTAGCGCAGCGTGAAGCGCTGGAAAAAGCCGCGGCCCGCGTGCGCAGCTACCACGAAAAACAGAAACAGGATTCCTGGAGCTACACCGAGGCCGACGGCACGGTGCTGGGCCAGAAGGTCACGCCGCTGGATCGCGCGGGCCTCTACGTGCCGGGCGGCAAGGCGTCGTATCCGTCGTCGGTGTTGATGAACGCGATTCCGGCCAAGGTTGCCGGCGTGACCGAAGTGGTCATGGTCGTGCCGACCCCGCGGGGTGAAATCAACGAGTTGGTGCTCGCTGCCGCGTGCATTGCCGGCGTCGATCGGGTCTTCACCATCGGTGGCGCACAAGCCGTTGCCGCGCTGGCCTATGGCACCGAAAGCGTGCCGAAAGTGGATAAGGTCGTCGGCCCCGGCAATATCTATGTCGCCACCGCCAAGCGCCACGTTTTCGGTCAGGTTGGCATCGACATGATCGCCGGCCCTTCGGAAATCCTCGTTGTGTGCGATGGTCAGACCGACCCGGACTGGATCGCCATGGACCTGTTCTCCCAGGCCGAGCACGATGAAGACGCGCAAGCGATTCTGGTCAGCCCCGACGCCGAGTTCCTCGACAGGGTCGCCGCGAGCATCGACAAGCTGCTGCCGACCATGGATCGCGCAGCCATCATCGAAACTTCCATCAATGGCCGCGGTGCGTTGATTCACGTGCGTGACATGGCCCAGGCCATCGAAGTCGCCAACCGCATTGCGCCAGAACACCTTGAACTGTCGGTCGCCGACCCGCAGGCCTGGTTGCCGCAGATCCGCCACGCCGGTGCGATCTTCATGGGCCGCCACACCTCTGAAGCGCTGGGTGATTACTGCGCAGGCCCGAACCACGTGCTGCCGACTTCCGGCACCGCGCGTTTCTCTTCGCCGCTGGGTGTGTACGACTTCCAGAAGCGTTCCTCGATCATCTTCTGCTCCGAGGCCGGTGCTTCCGAACTGGGCAAGACTGCGTCCGTTCTGGCTCGTGGTGAATCGCTGAGCGCTCACGCACGTAGCGCCGAATACCGCATCAAAGACGAAGACTTTCTTCAAGGTCAGGGGAACTGAACATGAGCAAATTCTGGAGCCCGTTCGTCAAGGATCTGGTGCCTTATGTGCCGGGCGAACAGCCGAAGCTGACCAGGCTGGTCAAGCTCAACACCAACGAAAACCCGTACGGCCCGTCGCCAAAAGCCTTGGCGGCAATGCAGACCGAACTCAACGACAACCTGCGCCTGTACCCGGACCCGAACAGCGATTTGCTGAAAAACGCCGTCGCCACTTATTACGGCGTGCAGACCAATCAGGTGTTCCTCGGCAACGGTTCGGACGAAGTGCTCGCGCACATCTTCCACGGCTTGCTGCAACACGATCAGCCGATTCTGTTCCCGGACATCAGCTACAGCTTTTATCCGGTGTATTGCGGTTTGTACGGCATCAAGTTCGACGCGGTGCCGCTGGATGCGCAGTTCCAGATCAACCCGGCGGATTACGCCAAGCCAAACGGCGGGATCATTTTCCCTAACCCGAACGCCCCGACTGGCTGCCTGTTGGCGCTGGATGCGGTTGAGCGGATTCTCATCGCCAGCCCGAATTCGGTGGTCGTGGTGGACGAGGCGTATATCGACTTCGGCGGTGAAACGGCGATCAGCCTGGTGGATCGTTATCCGAACCTGCTGGTGACGCAGACCCTGTCCAAGTCGCGTTCGTTGGCGGGCCTGCGGGTTGGCCTGGCGGTGGGGCATCCGGATCTGATCGAGGCGCTGGAGCGCATCAAGAACAGCTTCAACTCTTATCCGATTGATCGTTTGGCGAACGTCGGCGCGGCGGCGGCATTCGAGGATCGTGAGTATTTCGACAAGACTTGCCGTTTGGTCATCGAAAGTCGCGAGTGGGTTGTCGCGCAATTGCAGGACAAGGGTTTTGAGGTGTTGCCGTCGGCGGCGAACTTCATTTTTGCCCGTCACCCGCAACATGATGCGGCAGGGTTGGCGGCGAAACTGCGCGAGCAGGGCGTGATTGTGCGGCACTTCAAGCAAGAGCGGATTGCGCAGTTCCTGCGGATCTCGATTGGCACGCCGGAGCAGAATCAGGCGTTGATTGACGGCCTCGGCGAGCTTTGAGCCACCGCTGAACCCTGTAGGAGTGAGCCTGCTCGCGATGCGTTTCAGCATTCAACATGTGAGTTGAATGACACACCGCAATCGCGAGCAGGCTCACTCCTACAAGGGATTTGTGTTGATTATTCGTGATGCGGTTCACCCAAAAACGTCAGCGAACTGAACAACCCGCGACTATTCACATCAACACTGTCCTTCACCGGCACCTCAACCTGTGCCGCAATCACATTCAACCCTTCATTTCGCACCAGCACCTGCGCACGGCCGTCCTTGTCAGTCTCGGTGCTCAGGGTATTCGGTGCACTGCGGTAATCGCCGATCAACTTGACGCCCGCCGCCGGTTTGCCATCAAGCAACACGCGCACCGGCAATGATTTGCCCGGGCCGACGGTCAGCGGATCAACTTCCGGCAGAATCAGCAGCTTGATCTGATCCAGCTTAGGCAGCTTCGCCCCCGGTTGATAAATCGCCAGGCTGTACTTGAACGTCTGCGTCGCCTCGACTGCGCCCGGCACTTTGCTGCGACCTTCGTTGATCCACTTCTTGTCAGCGGTTTGCGACCACATCCCGTTATTCAAAGCCACGGCCATGACCGCGGGTGTTTTCAGCGGCTTGAGACGGGCGTGATCGGGCAGGCGCTCGACGCTGACCGGGATCATCTTGCCGCCCGCGTCATAGGCCCACGCGCCGCTGATTTTCTGGGCCTTGAAGGCGTTGTCCTCGGCGCCGTGGCCGTAGATCACTTCGATGTTGCCGCGCCGTTGTTCGGTCCATAGCCCATGGGCCGAGGCTTGTCCGGCGAACAGCGCGGCGATGACCAGCAGGGTTTTGCCGTATTGCATGGTGACGTCCTTTTACAGATTGAGTGACAGGCTGACGGTGAAATTGCGCGGCTCGCCGGGGTTGACCCAGTAGTTGCTGTAAGAGCGCTCGTAGTATTTTTCGTCGAAAACGTTGTTCAGGTTCAGGCCGACGGTGACGTTGTCGCTGGCCTTGTAATGGGCCAGCAGGTCGACGGTGTGATAGGCCGGCAATTCGAAGTCGCTGCCGGATTCGCCCGAGCGGTCACCGACATAAGTGAACGCGGCGCCAACATCCGAGCCGCGCAGAAGCCCGTCCTGAAATTCATAAACACCCAGCAGACTGCCGCTGCGTTTGGCCACGCCGAGGATGCGGCTGCCGGTGGGAATCACGGCGTCACCCTGAGTTACTTCGGCGTCGATGTAGGCGAAGGCGCCAATCACCCGCAGGGCATCGGTGACTTGGCCGGTCACCTGCAGATCGAAACCGCGACTGCGCGCCTTGCCCATCGCACGGTTGGTGTCGGTGGCGGGGTCGAGCGCGAGGACGTTTTCCTTGTCGATGTGAAAGAAGGCGAGGGTGCTGCTCAGACGTTCGTCGAACAGTTCGTTTTTGATGCCGATTTCGTAGCCGACACCTTCCTCCGGATCGAAGGATTTGCCGGTCGCATCAAGACCGTTGTTCGGTTTGAACGAGGTCGAGGCGTTGGCGAACAGGCCGGTGTTCGGCGTCAGTTGATAGAGCAGGCCGGCGCGCTGGGTGAGAGCGTCGTGGGTCTGACGGCTGCTGGCGTTGCGGCTGTGGTCATTGATGTTTTGTTCGAAGTGTTCGAAGCGTGCGCCGATCATCCCGCGCAATTTGTCGGTAAAGACGATTTGATCCTGCAGGTTCAGCGCATGGCTTTCGAGGTGCTCGAAAGTGTCAGTGCCCGAGCGGGCGCCGTTGGGTTTCTGCTGGCCGTAGATCGGTTTGTAAATGTCGATGGCGTAGGGGCCGCCGGCGAGGGTGGTGACGCGCTCGTTCTTGCGGAAGTTCTCGTATTCGCTGCCGATCAGCAGTTCGTGCTGCCATGGGCCGAGGTCGAACAAACCGCGCAATTCCAGTTGGGTGATGCTGTCGTGCCAGTTGGTATCGCGCTCGCGGTAACGGCGGTTGACGGTGTGGCCATCGGCGTTCAACGGGCGACTTTCAGAGGCATCGCCCCAGAGTTTGCCTTCCTTGTAATGGCTGGCCAGGCGCAGTTTCCAGCTGTCGTTAAGATGGTGCTCGAGCGTCGCCTGAAGCAGGTTGTTGTGGTTGTCGATGTTGCCGTCGTTGGGCTCGCCGAGGAACGTCGAACGTGAAACACCGCTCCACTTATTGTTCGGCGCGACGATGCCACGGTCGAACGTCGAACTGTGGCGGACGATTTCGCTTTCCACCAAAAGCGACGTATCCGGGTTCAGTTGCCAGCTGATCGAGGGCGCGACGAATACGCGTTTGCTGTCGACGTGATCGCGAAAGCTGTGGTTGTCCTCGACTGCAAGGTTGATCCGCGAGAGCACGTCACCCTGTTCATCGAGCGGGGTGTTGACGTCCAGCGCCGTGCGATAACGATCCCAACTGCCAGCGCTGGTCTGCAACGTGGTAAAGGCTTCGGGCTGTGGTTTTTTGGTGACGATGTTCACCGTGCCACCCGGGTCTCCACGGCCATAAAGGCTGGCCGCCGGGCCTTTGAGCACTTCGATACGCTCGATATTGGCTGCGTCCGGTGTGCTCGGGTAGCCACGATTGGCGCTGAAGCCGTCCTTGTAGAACTCCGAGGTGGTGAAACCGCGCACGCTGTATTCGTAGAGCGTCAGGCCGCCGAAGTTGTTTTGCTTCGATACGCCGCCGGCGAAATCCAGCGCGCGCTCGACGCTGGTGCTGCCCAGATCCTTGAGCACGCTCGCGGGCACCACGCTGATTGCCTGCGGGATATCGCGTATCGCGGTGTCGGTTTTGGTCGCACTGGATGAGCGCGTGGCGCGGTAGCCCTTGACCGGGCCGGTGGGGGATTCGTAATCGGAGGTAACGCTGATCGCGTCCAGTTCGAGCGGTTGCGACTCTTCGGCAAAGGCCGCATCGCCCAGCAAAGCAAGGGGTAGACCGAGAGTCAGGCCAAGCAGCGAGGCCTTTGTTCGAGACGACATGTTATGTTGTTCCAATTGTTAGATTGAAACAATATAACATGCCTTTTGAGAATGTCTTTTATTCGCGCCGTCGACGCGAATAAATTTTTACTCTTGTTTTTCCTTCACCGGCGCCGGCGGTGGACGCAGGCCGATTTCCGCCGAGAGCTTGATCTCCTTGCCGTTACGCATCACTTGAATCGTGACCTTGTCGGTCGGCTTGATCCGCGCCACCTGGTTCATCGAGCGACGACCATCGCCGGCCGGTTCGCCATCAATGCTCAGAATCACGTCGCCCAATTGCAGGCCGGCCTTCTGTGCCGGGCCGTCGCGGAAGATCCCGGCGACGACAATGCCCGGACGCCCGGACAGACCAAACGATTCGGCCAGTTCCTGAGTCAATGGCTGCACTTCGATACCGAGCCAGCCGCGAATTACCTGCCCGTGCTCGATGATCGACTTCATTACTTCCATCGCCAGTTTCACCGGGATGGCAAAACCGATGCCCTGCGAGCCACCGGACTTGGAGAAAATCGCCGTGTTGATGCCGGTGAGGTTGCCGTTGGCATCCACCAGTGCACCGCCGGAGTTGCCCGGGTTGATCGCCGCGTCGGTCTGGATGAAGTCTTCGTAGTTGTTCAGGCCCAACTGATTACGCCCGGTGGCGCTGATGATGCCCATGGTCACGGTCTGGCCGACGCCGAACGGGTTGCCGATGGCCAGCGCAACGTCGCCGATGCGGATGCTGTCGGAACGGCCGACAGTGATCGCTGGCAGGTTTTTCAAGTCGATTTTCAGGACGGCGAGATCGGTTTCCGGGTCGCTGCCGATCACTCGGGCCAGGGTTTCCCGGCCATCCTTGAGCGCTACGACAATCTGGTCGGCGCCGCTGGTGACGTGGTTGTTGGTCAGGATGTAGCCTTCCGGGCTCATGATCACGCCGGAACCGAGGCTCGACTCCATGCGCTTCTGCTTCGGCGAGTTGTCACCAAAGAAACGGCGGAACTGTGGATCCTCGAATAAAGGATGCGCCGGCTTGTTGATGACTTTGGTGGTGTACAGGTTGACCACCGATGGCGCGGCGATCGTCACCGCATCCGCATAGGACACCGGCCCCTGCTGCACGCGGGTGGTCTGCGGCGCCTGTTGCAGGTTGACGTCGAGGCTCGGCAGCCCGACCCACTGCGGGTATCGCTGAATAATCAACAGAGCGATAAGCACACCGGCCAACAATGGCCAGCCAAAAAAACGCAGCGCCTTGAACATTAAGCACGTCCTGGAAAAGTTGCAGGCGAAGTCAGACCGCCCATAATGTCGCGCATTATACGAGGCCGCGCGTGCCTCTGAACGGGATATTTAGGAGTCTTTCATGGCCGTTGCCCTCAGCACCCTCGTCGAAGAAGCCGACCGATACCTGGCCAGTGCAAAAATTGCCGATTATTGCCCCAACGGCTTGCAGGTCGAAGGCCGTCCGCAAGTGATGCGCATCGTCAGCGGCGTCACTGCGAGCCAGGCGTTGCTCGATGCCGCCGTCGAGGCCGAGGCCGATCTGGTGCTGGTGCACCACGGTTACTTTTGGAAGGGCGAAAACCCCTGCGTCACGGGCATGAAGCAGCGTCGTTTGAAGACTTTGCTCAAGCACGACATCAGCCTGCTCGCCTATCACTTGCCGCTGGATCTGCACCCGGATGTCGGCAACAACGTGCAGTTGGCGCGTCAGTTGGATATCACCGTCGAAGGGCCGCTGGATCCGGACAATCTGAAAATAGTCGGGCTTGTCGGTTCGCTTAACGAGCCAATGACCCCGCGTGATTTCGCCCGCAAGGTTCAGGAAGTAATGGGCCGTGAACCGCTGCTGGTTGAAGGCAGCGGGATGATCCGACGGGTTGGCTGGTGCACTGGCGGTGGCCAGGGATACATCGATCACGGCGTGGCGGCGGGTGTCGATCTGTTTCTCAGTGGTGAAGCTTCCGAGCAGACATTCCACAGCGCCCGGGAAAACGACATCAGTTTCATCGCCGCCGGCCACCACGCCACCGAGCGTTACGGCGTGCAGGCTCTGGGCGACTACTTGGCAAAACGCTTCGCCGTCGAACACATCTTCATCGACATCCCCAACCCGATCTGATTCCCTCCCCTGTAGGAGCTGCCGAAGGCTGCGATCTTTTGCTCTTGTTTTTTAAAAGGCCAGATCAAAAGATCGCAGCCTTCGGCAGCTCCTACAGGGGCGGGTTGGCCGAACTGTGGGGCATATTCATATGCCCTTTCGTTCTAGTTAGCGTCCTGATTAGAAGAGGTCGCTGTGCTAGGATTCCCCGCTCGAACACGGCCCGCTGGCCGTTCATAAGAAAGCTTTCGTGAGTAGCCATGGTCGACAAACTGACGCATCTGAAACAGCTGGAGGCGGAAAGCATCCACATCATCCGCGAGGTGGCCGCCGAGTTCGATAACCCGGTGATGCTGTACTCCATCGGTAAAGACTCCGCCGTGATGCTGCACCTGGCACGCAAGGCGTTCTTCCCGGGCAAATTGCCGTTTCCGGTGATGCACGTCGACACCCGCTGGAAATTCCAGGAAATGTACAAGTTCCGCGACAAGATGGTCGAAGAGCTTGGCCTGGACCTGATCACGCACATCAACCCGGATGGCGTGGCGCAGAACATCAACCCGTTCACCCACGGCAGCGCCAAGCACACCGACATCATGAAAACCGAGGGCCTGAAACAGGCGCTCGACAAGCATGGTTTCGACGCAGCGTTCGGCGGTGCCCGTCGCGATGAAGAGAAGTCCCGCGCCAAAGAGCGCGTGTATTCGTTCCGCGACAGCAAGCACCGCTGGGACCCGAAAAACCAGCGCCCAGAGCTGTGGAACGTCTACAACGGCAAGGTCAACAAGGGCGAATCCATTCGTGTGTTCCCGTTGTCGAACTGGACCGAGCTGGACATCTGGCAGTACATCTACCTCGAAGGCATCCCGATTGTGCCGCTGTACTTCGCCGCCGAGCGTGAAGTGATCGAGAAGAACGGCACGCTGATCATGATCGACGACGAGCGCATCCTCGAACACCTGTCCGACGAAGACAAAGCGCGCATCGTCAAAAAGAAAGTGCGTTTCCGTACCCTTGGTTGCTACCCGTTGACGGGCGCGGTGGAGTCCGAGGCCGAAAGCCTCACGGACATCATTCAGGAAATGCTCCTGACGCGAACTTCCGAGCGCCAGGGCCGGGTCATCGACCACGATGGCGCAGGCTCCATGGAAGACAAAAAACGTCAGGGTTATTTCTAAGGGGTTGTCATGTCGCACGTATCTGATTTGATCAGCGAGGACATCCTCGCCTACCTGGGCCAGCACGAACGTAAAGAGCTGCTGCGCTTTCTGACCTGCGGTAACGTCGATGACGGCAAGAGCACCCTGATCGGGCGTCTGCTGCACGACTCCAAAATGATCTACGAAGATCATCTGGAAGCCATCACTCGCGACTCTAAAAAAGTCGGCACCACTGGCGATGACATCGACCTGGCATTGCTGGTCGACGGCCTGCAGGCCGAGCGTGAGCAGGGCATCACCATCGATGTCGCCTACCGCTATTTCTCCACCGCCAAACGCAAATTCATCATCGCCGACACCCCCGGCCATGAGCAGTACACCCGCAACATGGCCACTGGTGCGTCTACCTGTGACCTGGCGATCATCCTGGTCGACGCCCGTTACGGCGTGCAGACCCAGACCCGTCGCCACAGCTTCATCGCCTCGTTGCTGGGCATCAAACATATCGTTGTCGCCATCAACAAGATGGACCTCAAAGACTTCGACGAAGGTGTGTTCGAGTCGATCAAGGCCGACTACCTGAAGTTCGCTGAAGGCTTGAAGATGAAGCCGACCAGCATGCACTTCGTGCCGATGTCTGCCCTCAAGGGCGACAACGTGGTGAACAAGTCCGAGCGCTCGCCGTGGTACACCGGCCAGTCGCTGATGGAAATTCTCGAGACTGTGGAAGTGGCGGGCGACCGCAACTTCACCGATCTGCGTTTCCCGGTGCAGTACGTCAACCGTCCGAACCTGAACTTCCGCGGTTTCGCCGGCACCCTCGCCAGCGGCATCGTCAAGAAGGGTGACGAGGTCGTGGTGCTGCCGTCGGGCAAGAGCAGCCGCGTGAAATCCATTGTCACTTTCGAAGGTGAACTGGAGCACGCGGGTCCTGGTCAAGCGGTGACGCTGACCATGGAAGACGAAATCGACATCTCCCGCGGCGATCTGTTGGTGCATGCCGACAACGTGCCGCCGGTCACCGACAGCTTCGAAGCGATGCTGGTGTGGATGGCTGAAGAGCCGATGCTGCCAGGCAAGAAGTACGACATCAAACGCGCCACCAGTTACGTGCCGGGCTCGATTGCCAGCATCATTAACAAGGTCGACGTGAACACGTTGGAAGAAGGCCCGGCGAGCGCGTTGCAGCTCAACGAAATCGGCAAGGTCAGGATCGCGCTTGATGCGCCGATTGCCCTCGACGGTTACGAAAGCAACCGCACCACCGGCGCGTTCATCATCATCGACCGGTTGACCAACGGCACCGTTGGCGCTGGCATGATCGTCGCTCAGCCTGTTTCGCATGGCACCACGACACACCACGGCAAACTGGCGCATGTGGCGACTGAAGAGCGTGCGCAGCGCTTTGGTCAGCAACCGGCCACCGTGCTGTTCAGCGGTCTGTCGGGCGCGGGCAAGAGCACGCTGGCTTATGCGGTCGAGCGCAAGTTGTTTGACCTCGGTCGTGCGGTGTTTGTGCTGGATGGTCAGAATCTGCGTCAGGATCTGAACAAAGGCCTGCCGCAGGATCGTGCCGGGCGCACCGAGAACTGGCGTCGTGCTGCGCATGTGGCGCGTCAGTTTAACGAAGCTGGTTTGCTGACTCTGGCAGCGTTTGTGGCACCGAGTGCCGAAGGTCGTGAGCAGGCCAAGGAACTGATCGGTAAGGAGCGTCTGCTGACGGTCTATGTGCAGGCTTCGCCGACGGTGTGTGCAGAGCGTGATCCGCAAGGTTTGTATGCCGCCGGTAGCGACAACATCCCGGGCGAATCCTTCCCGTATGACGTGCCGCTGAATGCTGATCTGGTGATCGACACGCAGACGCTGAGTCTGGAAGAAAGCGTCAAGCAAGTGCTGGATCTGCTGCGCAAACGTGGCGCGATCTAAGACAGAAGCAGCTGCAAGCTTCTAGCTTCGAGCTGCAAGAAAAAGCCCGCCGATGAGCAATCATCGGCGGGCTTTTTTGGTCGCTTTGAGAATGTCAAAAGATCGCAGCCTGGGGCAGCTCCTACAGGGTGTACGCCGATCTAATGTAGGAGCTGCCGAAGGCTGCGATCTTTTGATCTTTAATTCTTTGGGTATTCGCGGTGCATCTGTTCCAGCAACGCATCCTTGTCCAGCCACAGCTGATTGATCCAGCCCTGAAACTGCAAACGATACTCACCGTCCTGATCGTAATTCTTGCCGATGAACTGCTGAGGAATTTTCAGCTCTTCAAAGTGCACCACTACATCTCGCACGTTGCCGCACAGCAAATCCCAGAACCCCGGGCGTCCGGCTGGGTAGTGGATGGTCACGTTGACGATCGACTCCAGTTGTTCGCCCATCGCATCCAGCACGAATGCAATGCCGCCAGCCTTGGGCTTGAGCAGGTATTTGAATGGCGACTGCTGCTGCGCATGTTTGCCGTCAGTGAAGCGCGTGCCTTCGACGAAGTTGAAAATTCCCACCGGGTTGTTACGAAATTTCGCGCAGGTTTTGCGGGTGGTTTCGAGGTCTTTGCCTTTTTTCTCCGGGTGTTTTTCCAGATAGGCCTTGGAGTAGCGCTTCATGAACGGGAAGCCCAGCGCCCACCACGCCAGACCAATCACCGGCACCCAGATCAGTTCTTGCTTGAGGAAGAACTTCAGCGGCTGGATGCGACGGTTGAGTACGTATTGCAGCACCAGAATGTCGACCCAGCTCTGATGGTTGCTGGTGATCAGATAGGAGTGGTTGTAGTCGAGGCCTTGCAGGCCGCTGAGGTGCCAGCGCGTGCGGCGCACCAGGTTCATCCAGCCCTTGTTGTTGCTGATCCACGCTTCGTGGGTGTGGCTCATCAGCCAACCAGCGATGCGCTGGGTGAAGGCGAACGGCAAGGCCTTGATCAGCGCCACGCAGAACAGGAACGAACACAGCAGAATCGTATTGAGCGCCAACAACAGTGAGGCGATCACGCCGCGCAGCGGTGCAGGTAGGAAATCCAGCATTTACACATCCATAGGTCGGTTGGCGGCTTGAATCGCGGTGAGGGCGATGGTGTAGACGATGTCATCGACTTGCGCGCCGCGCGGCAGGTCGTTCACCGGTTTGCGCAGGCCTTGCAGCATCGGGCCGAGGCTGACGCAGTCGGCGCTACGCTGTACGGCTTTGTGCGTGGTGTTGCCGGTGTTCAGATCGGGGAACACAAACACTGTGGCGCGACCGGCCACCGGACTGTTCGGCGCCAGTTGCCGGGCGACGGTTTCGTTGGCGGCGGCGTCGTATTGCAGCGGGCCGTCGATCAGCAATGTGTGCTGTTGTTCATGGGCGAGCAGGGTGGCCTCGCGGACTTTCTCGACTTCCTCGCCGGTGGCCGATTCGCCGCTGGAGTAACTGATCATCGCCACGCGCGGGGTGATGCCGAATGCCGCCGCCGAGTCGGCGCTTTGCAGGGCAATCTCGGCCAGTTCGGTGGCGCTCGGGTGCGGGTTCATCACGCAGTCGCCGTAGACCAGCACTTCCTCCGGGAACAGCATGAAGAACACCGACGACACCAGCGTGCAGCCCGGCGCCGTTTTAATAAGCTGCAGGGCCGGGCGGATGGTGTTGGCGGTGGTGTTGATCACGCCGGAAACCAGGCCGTCGACTTCATCCAGCGCGAGCATCATGGTGCCAATCACCACGGTGTCTTCCAGTTGCTGCTCGGCCATTGGCGCGTTGAGGCTTTTGGTTTTGCGCAGGGCAACCATCGGCTCGACGTAGCGCTCGCGGATCAGATCCGGATCGAGAATCTCCAGCCCCGGCGGCAACACGATGCCTTGGGCGCGGGCGACCGCTTCGACGTCTTCGGGTTTGGCCAGCAACACACAACGAGCTATCCCGCGTTCCTGACAAATTGCCGCCGCTTGCACGGTGAACGGCTCGCTGCCTTCAGGCAGGACGATGCGTTTGTTGGCGGCCTGGGCGCGCTGAATCAGTTGATAACGGAACACCGCCGGCGACAGGCGCATCTCGCGTGGCGTACCGCAGCGCTGGTGCAGCCAGTTGGCGTCGAGGTGGCTGGCGACGAAATCGGTGATGATCTCCGCTCGCTCGCGGTCATCGATCGGGATTTCCTTGTTCAAGCCGTTGAGCAGGTTGGCGGTGTCGTAGGAACCCGTGCTCACCGACAACACGGGTAAACCGGCCTGCAAGGCGCCACGGCACAAGTCCATGATGCGCGGATCGGGCAGGGTGTCGCTGGTCAGCAGCAGACCGGCCAGCGGCACGCCGTTGATTGCCGCGAGGCTGACCGCAAGGATGATGTCGTCGCGATCCCCCGGCGTTACCACCAGCACGCCGGGCTTGAGCAGCTCGACGGTGTTGCGCATGGTCCGTGCGCAAATGATGATTTTGGTCATGCGGCGGGTTTCATAGTCGCCGGCGTTGAGTACTTGTGCGCCCATCAGGTCGGCGACGTCGCGGGTCCGCGGCGCGTTGAGTTCAGGCTGAAACGGGATGCAGCCGAGCAGACGAAAATCACCGCTGCGCAGTAATGGCGAATGTTCCTTCAGGCGCGAAGCAAACGCTTCCATGCTCTCGTCGGTCTTGACCTTGTTGAGGATCACGCCGAGGACTTTCGGGTCTTTCGGACCACCGAACAATTGCGCCTGCAATTCGACGCGGCCGGAGAGTTCGGCGAGCACTTCGTTTTCCGGCGCCGAGACCAGAATCACTTCGGCATCCAGACTTTTCGCCAGGTGCAGGTTGACCCGTGCGGCGTAACTGGCGCTGCGGGTCGGCACCATGCCTTCAACCACCAGCACGTCTTTGCCGACGGCTGCTTGCTGATACAGGGTGATGATTTCTTCGAGCAGCTCATCGAGCTGGCCATCGCCCAGCATTCGCTCGACATGGGCCAGACCCAGCGGCTGTGGTGGTTTCAGGCCGTGGGTGCGCGCCATCAACTCGGTGGAGCGCTCAGGGCCGGTGTCGCCCGGATGCGGTTGGGCGATCGGTTTGAAAAAACCGACTTTCAGCCCGGCCCGCTCCAGCGTGCGCACCAGCCCGAGGCTGATGGAGGTCAGACCCACACCAAAATCGGTGGGCGCGATAAAAAAAGTTTGCATGCGAATTCTCTAAGGGTGCATGGCAATGGCGATCATCTATCTCTGACAATCTGCCGAAATTCAGTCGCCAAGGTTATCGCTAACCGAGCCTTGAGCGCACCAACCGCAGGCAAAGGGTTGGCCTATTTTTTCAATACGTTGCGCCGGGTCCAGCACCCACGCGCGCGATTGCCACGGTGGCTGGTGGCGCAGGTGCTGAGTGTGGCCACAGGAAAGCTCGGCCACCCAGTGACCGTCCTCGTCCTGATGGAAGCCGGTAATCGTCGAATCCCGTTTGTCCGGGTTGTGTTCGCTTTCGCGCGATTGCTTCGCTAAACTTGGCCTTTCTATATTCTTCTGCAAAAGGTCTCGCCCCATGCTGATCGCCGCCAATAAGGCTGTCTCCATCGACTATACCCTGACCAACGACGCTGGTGAGGTCATCGACAGCTCCGCCGGCGGCGCACCGCTGGTCTACCTGCAAGGCGCAGGCAACATCATCCCGGGCCTGGAAAAAGCCCTGGAAGGCAAAGCTGTTGGTGATGAACTGGAAGTATCCGTTGAGCCGGAAGACGCTTACGGCGAATACGCTGCCGAACTGGTCAGCACCCTGAGCCGCAGCATGTTCGAAGGCGTTGACGAGCTGGAAGTCGGCATGCAGTTCCACGCTTCGGCGCCGGACGGCCAGATGCAAATCGTCACCATTCGTGACCTCGACGGCGACGACGTCACCGTCGACGGCAACCACCCACTGGCCGGTCAGCGCCTGAACTTCAAAGTGAAGATCGTTG
Organism: Pseudomonas sp. P116; assembly: GCF_020149425.1. Lineage (NCBI taxonomy): Bacteria > Pseudomonadati > Pseudomonadota > Gammaproteobacteria > Pseudomonadales > Pseudomonadaceae > Pseudomonas > Pseudomonas sp. P116. The sequence continues at coordinate 227,453 of NZ_JACVHB010000006.1, forward strand.
CTATCCGTGACGCCAGCCAGGAAGAAGTCGCTCATGGTCACGTCCATGGCGAAGGTGGCCATCAGCACTGATTTTCTGCGCTAAGCTTCGAGTACTGGAGAGGCGCCTGCGGGCGCCTTTTTCAGTCCGCGGCTGTCCTTGGTGGTCTCGCCAAGTGGCTGTTTCGAGTAGAACACGGGAATCTGGAGTTCGTCATGAGTGCTTTTCACGACCTTAAGTTGACAGCCCTGGATGGTCAGGAGCTACCGCTGGCGCCCTTCAAGGGCCAAGTCGTGCTGGTGGTCAACGTCGCCTCCAAATGCGGGTTGACCCCACAGTACGCGGCGCTGGAAAACCTCTACCAGCAATTCAAAGGTAAAGGTTTCAGTGTATTGGGCCTGCCGTGCAATCAGTTTGCCGGTCAGGAGCCAGGTACCGAGCAGGAAATCCAGGATTTCTGCAGCCTCAACTACGGCGTGACGTTCCCGTTGTCGAGCAAGCTCGAAGTCAACGGTCACGAGCGTCATCAGCTCTATCGGCTGCTGGCGGGCGAGGGCGCGGAGTTTCCCGGTGACATCACCTGGAATTTCGAGAAATTCCTGCTTGGCAAGGACGGTCGCGTGCTGGCCCGGTTCTCGCCGCGCACGGCGCCGGATGATCCGACGGTGATTGCTGCCATCGAAAAAGCGCTGGGCTAAAACCCTCAAGATCAAGAGATCGTCCGATCGCGGCCCGAGCCTTCGGCAGCTCCTACAGGGGACTGCTGGCGCTGCGATCTTTTCGTTTGGCTGCATTCGATTGTGTGGGAGCTGCCGAAGGCTGCGATCTTTTCGTTTCTAATCCTTGATCACCCAAATCAATAGTGCTGTTCAAAGGCTTCGCCTGTCCATATTATCGCCGTCATAAAGTCATTCCCTGCGGAGTCTTCCCATGCCGGTTCAAGCCCTGTTCAAACCGTTCCACCTCGGCACTCTCGAACTGCCGACCCGTGTGGTCATGGCGCCGATGACCCGTTCGTTTTCTCCGGGCGGCGTACCGAACTCCAAAGTCATCGAGTACTACCGTCGTCGCGCTGCTGCCGGCGTTGGCCTGATCATCACCGAAGGCACGACCGTCGGCCATATTGCGTCCAACGGTTACCCGAATGTGCCGCAGTTCTTTGGTGAAGCACCCTTGGCCGGTTGGAAAAAAGTCGTCGACGCGGTACATGCCGAGGGCGGCAAGATCGTTCCACAGCTCTGGCACGTCGGTAGCGTGCGCCGCATCGGCACCGAACCGGACGCCAGCGTGCCGGCTTATGGCCCGACGGAAAAACTCAAGGACGGTCAGGTCGTCGTGCACGGCATGACCAAGCAGGACATCCAGGACGTGATCGGCGCCTTCGCCCAAGCGGCCAAGGATGCCCAAAGCATCGGCATGGACGGCGTGGAAATCCACGGCGCCCATGGTTATCTGGTCGACCAGTTCTTCTGGGAAGGCAGCAACCAGCGCACTGACGAATACGGCGGCAGTCTGGCCAACCGTTCGCGTTTTGCCATTGAGCTGATTCAGGCTGTGCGTGCAGCGGTGGGCGAAGGTTTCCCGATCATCTTCCGTTTCTCGCAGTGGAAACAGCAGGATTACACCGCACGGCTGGTGCAAACCCCGGAAGCCTTGGGGGAATTCCTCAAGCCGCTGTCCGACGCTGGCGTGGACATTTTCCACTGCTCGACGCGGCGTTTCTGGGAGCCGGAATTCGATGGCTCCGAGCTGAACCTGGCTGGCTGGACGCGCAAGCTGACCGGCAAACCGACCATCACCGTCGGCAGCGTAGGCCTGGATGGCGAGTTCCTGCAGTTCATGGTCAACACCGACAAGGTCGCAGAGCCGGCCAGTCTGGAGAACCTGCTCGAGCGTCTGAACAAAGAGGAATTCGATCTGGTAGCGGTGGGGCGTGCGCTGCTGGTCGATCCGGACTGGGCATTGAAAGTGCGCGAAGGGCGTGAGCAGGACATTCTGCCGTTCAGCCGTGAGGCGTTGATGACACTGGTTTAAGCGCTAACCAGCACTGACGCCATCGCGAGCAGGCTCACTCCTACATTGAATCGCACTTCCTCAGGAAGAACGCGGTTAATTGTAGGAGTGAGCCTGCTCGCGATGGCTGCTTCAGAGTCAGCAAAGATTCAGGGCAATGTCGGTGCATTCGGCACCACCAACTCCCCGACACAAGCCCCCCGCAAATGACCTTCAAACTGCTCGATAATCGCCGCCCACCCTTGGCGACTCGCATGCTGGCGCGCATTCAGCCGCACGCAGCGCAACGTTTCATATTTCTCCAGCAACCACGCAGCTGCATCGCAAAACGCCTCTTCATCGCCCGGCATCGCCAGCACGCCGCTGTAGCCATGGCGAATATGCTGCGCTGCCGCTGCCTGATCGTAGGCCACCACGCCAAGCCCTGAGGCCAGCGCTTCGAGCACGACATTGCCAAAGGTTTCGGTCAGGCTCGGGAACAGAAACACATCGCCGGATGCATAGTGCGCGGCCAGCGCTTCGCCGCGCTGCGACCCGCAGAAAATCGCCTCGGGCAGATCCCTCTCCAGTGCCATGCGTTGCGGCCCGTCGCCGACCACGATCAGCTTCAGAGTGCGTTGTGGATAAGTTTCGCGCAGCTTTTCAAAGCAGCGTTTGAGCAAACCGAGGTTTTTCTCTGGTGCGAGCCTTCCAACGTGAATCACCGCAATATCGCGCTCGCCCAGTCCCCATTGCTCACGCAGGGCGTTCAGGCGTTTGGCCGGATGAAACAACTGGCTGTCCACACCTCGGGACAACAACGCCAGTCGCTCGAAATGCCGCCGCTCCAGTTCCAGTCGCTGGCTGATACTCGGCACCAGCGTCAGCGCTGAACGGTTGTGGAACCAGCGCAAATAATGCGTCAGGAGCCGCGTCAGCAGGCCGAGGCCGTATTGGCTGGTGTATTGCTGGAAATTGGTATGAAAGCCACTGACCACCGAAATCCCCAGCCGCCGTGCCGCTCGCAACGCCGACAGCCCGAGCGGGCCTTCAGTGGCGATGTACAGCACGTCCGGACGCTGGCGCTTCCAGCGCCGCAGCAACTTGTGCATCGACGACTGGCCCCATTGCAATCCGGGATAGCCCGGCAGCGGCCAGCCCCGGCACAAGAGCAAGGCATCGTCTTCAGTACGCTGCGGATCGTCGGCCTGACGTGGGCGTATCAGGTCGACCCGGTGCCCACGCGCACGCAGTCCATCGCACAAGCGGCCAAGGGTATTGGCCACGCCGTTGATTTCCGGTGGGAAGGTTTCGCTGATCAGAGTGATATGTAGAGCTGTCGTCATGACCTCAGTGTCGGCTGAGGCCATGTCGAGCTTGTGACGTTCGGATGATGGATTTGTGACGCCGCGTTAGCGCTGGGTCACGAGATTCTCGGCACCGCGCTCACGCACCCAAAACAGGGTCGCCCCGGCTACGGCGGCCGGCATCATGAGGATGTTGACCACCGGAATCAGCAGCACCAGATACACGATCCCGCCGAAACTCATGCTCTGCCAGCGCTTCTCGCGCAGCCAGGCGAGCATCTCGTTCCAGCCCAGTTTGTGGTTGTCCGCCGGGTAGTCGATGTACTGGATCGCCATCATCCACACGCCGAACAACAGCCACAGCGGTGCGGCGACGATGTTCACCACGGGGATGAACGAGAGAATGAACAGGCCGATCGCCCGAGGCAGGAAGTAGCCGAGCTTGCGCATTTCCCGGGCGAGGGTACGCGGGACCATGGCGATCAGTTCGCCCCAGCTGAAGGCCGGGAAGTCGTCGGTGCCACGCACCACCACTTCGACTTTTTCCGCGAGGAAACCGTTAAACGGCGCAGCAATGATATTGGCTAGCATGGTGAACGTGAAAAACACCATCAATGCCACCAGCACCACGAACAGCGGCCAGAGAACGTAGCTGAGGAAACTCAGCCACTCGGGCAGCGATGGCATCAGCGTGTCGACCCACAGGCTGAACTGGTGGCCGGCCAGATAGATCAATCCGACGAACAGCACCAGGTTGATCGCCAGCGGCAGCAACACGAACAGGCGCAGGCCCGGACTGAGAACCAGTTTGAGGCCTTCGCGCAGGTATTGCGGGCCGGACAGAACAGGGGCGGGCATAAGGTGCTCCGAGCAAGGGAAAACGCGCCGACCTTACCGACTTTGCACCACGTGCGAAAGCGCGGCAGAGCGATCGACATTCACTGTAACAAAGACGTCCATCTCGTCAGTGTCTCGGCATAGAGACCACCTATGAGCTGGATTGTTAAACCGTATTTCCTTAATCTTGCCCCCCTCGATACGCTGCACCCAACTTTTTACAGGACTGTCGAGTTCATGCCTTCCCCAAGGTTATCCACAGTCCTTTTTTATTCCGCCGGCAGTCCGGCGTCCGCGCCAGCTGTATTGGCCGGTCAACAGGAGCAGATTCATGTCTGAAGTCCGTCATTCGCGAGTGATCATTCTCGGTTCCGGCCCTGCCGGTTACAGCGCTGCGGTGTATGCCGCACGTGCCAACCTCAAGCCACTGCTGATCACCGGCATGCAGGCTGGCGGTCAACTGACCACCACCACCGAAGTCGACAACTGGCCGGGCGACGTCCACGGTCTGACCGGTCCGGTGCTGATGGAGCGCATGCGCGAGCACGCCGAGCGTTTTGAAACCGAGATCGTTTTCGATCACATCAATGCCGTCGACTTCGCTTCCAAGCCTTACAGCCTGACCGGCGACAGCGCGACTTACACCTGCGACGCCCTGATCATCGCCACCGGTGCCAGCGCTCGTTACCTGGGCCTGCCGTCGGAAGAAGCGTTCATGGGCAAAGGCGTTTCGGCCTGCGCGACCTGCGACGGTTTCTTCTACCGCAACAAACCGGTTGCAGTGGTTGGCGGCGGTAACACCGCTGTTGAAGAGGCCCTGTACCTGGCCAACATCGCCAGCACCGTGACCCTGATCCATCGTCGCGAAACCTTCCGCGCCGAGAAGATCCTGATCGACAAGCTCAACGCTCGCGTGGCTGAAGGCAAGATCATCCTCAAGCTCAACGCCACCCTCGACGAAGTGTTGGGCGACAACATGGGCGTGACCGGTGCGCGTCTGAAGAACAATGACGGCAGCTTCGACGAAATCACCGTTGACGGCGTGTTCATCGCTATCGGCCATACCCCGAACACTTCTCTGTTCGAAGGTCAGCTGGAGTTGAAGGACGGCTATCTGATCGTGCAGGGCGGCCGTGAAGGCAACGCCACCGCCACTAACGTTGAAGGCATCTTCGCTGCCGGCGACGTGGCCGACCACGTTTACCGTCAGGCCATCACTTCGGCCGGCGCCGGTTGCATGGCGGCACTGGACACCGAGCGTTACCTGGACGGTCTGCAGAACGCTTCGTTCTAAGATCGCAGGCACAAAAAAACCGGCTTCGGCCGGTTTTTTTATGAGAAGCAAAAGATCGCAGCCTTCGGCAGCTCCTACAGTAGATTTGTGTAGGAGCTGCCGAAAGCTGCGATCTTTTGATCTTGAATCAGCGACGGGTCAGGGGTTGTGTTTCGAACTTCACGCCCGCCAGACCCTGCGCGATCAACGCGCGAATATTGCCGTGATCACTGCCCTCAGGCGTGGCCACTACGGAGCGGTAATGCTCGCCGAACGCCAGCAGCGCTTCCTCGTCACTCAAGCCTTCCAGCAATGCCAGACCCAAGGTCTTGCACGAGCCTTCGTTCTGCCCGGCGGCGTTTTCCACGCCACCGTTGTTGAACGCTTGAGGCTGGTAGTCGTAGCCCGCGGCGATGAACGCCAGGGTGTCGGCGAAAGCGTGTTCGCCGCTCTTTAGGCTGGCGCGCAGGGTGTTCAGGTCACTCATGGGTTTTTCCTTTGGCGAACGCTGCTTGTTGCTCAGCGCTGGCTTCTTGCTGAAATTGGGCTTTCCACTCGGCGTACGGCATGCCGTAAACCACTTCGCGGGCGTCGTCGAGGCTTACCTCGATCTGGCGCTCATCGGCTTCGGCCTTGTACCACTTCGATAGGCAGTTGCGGCAGAACCCGGCGAGGTTCATCAGGTCGATGTTCTGCACATCCTTGCGGCTGTCCAGGTGCGCGACCAGTCGGCGGAAGGCGGCGGCTTCGAGTTCGAGGCGTTGTTGCTCGTTCATGGGAGTCTCTGCGAGACAGCTTCAAGCGACGAGCTTCAAGCTGCAAGATGGTTGGCGGTGATACGAAGTTTACAGCTTGGCGCTTGAAGCTTGAAGCTAGCGGCTCGCTGCAAGCGTGATTGACACCGACTCGGCAAAGCGCAGCGCGTGCGGCTTGTCGACTTCGACTTCGGCGTACAGCACCGAGGCGTTGGTCATCACCAGATCGAGCAATTCCTGGGTCAGGCGCTCGAGCAGGGCAAAACGATTGCCCTCGACGTGGGCGATGATTGCCTTGGTGATGGTGCGGTAATTGAGCGCGTGGTCGATGTCATTGTCACGCACCGCTTCTTGCGCGGCGTACAGGATGGTCAGGTTGATCAGCACATCCTGCTTGTTGAGGATTTCGTCCTCGTTGATCCCGATAAAGGTGCGCAAGCGCAGATCCTTGACCCGGATACGCGCCATTCCCGGCTGAAGTTGTGGCATTTACTTGCTCCGTCCAATCAATTGCAGGAACTCCTGACGGGTGTTGCTCGAGTCGCGGAAGGCGCCGAGCATGACCGAGGTGTTCATGGTCGAATTCTGTTTTTCGACACCGCGCATCATCATGCACATGTGTCTGGCCTCGATGACCACCGCAACACCGGCGGCATCGGTAACCTGTTGCACCGCATCGGCAATCTGCCGGGTGAGGTTTTCCTGAATTTGCAGGCGTCTGGCGAACATGTCCACCAGTCGCGCGATCTTCGACAGCCCCAGCACTTTGCCAGTCGGAATATAAGCCACATGGGCCTTGCCGATGAAGGGCAGCAAGTGATGTTCGCACAACGAGTACAACTCGATGTCGGCGACGATGATCATCTCGTCGCTGTCGGAGGCAAACAGCGCGCCATTGACGATTTTGTCGACGCTCTGCTCGTAACCGTGACACAGGTATTGCATGGCCTTGGCCGCCCGCGCCGGCGTATCGAGCAATCCTTCACGGTCGGGATCTTCACCGAGGCCAATGAGGATTTCACGGTAGTTCTCGGGCAGGGAACGGATCATCGAACATCCTCGCGGGGCAGCGTTATTTGACGTGCCTTCCGCCATTGACGGTCAGGGTCGTGCCGGTGACATAAGGGTTGTCGAGCAGGTAGCGAAGGCTCTGGTAGATCACTTCGCTACCGGGTTCGATGCCCAGCGCGGATTTGGCCAGGGCCTTGGCGCGGTACGCCACGTCGTCGTCGGGGTTGAACAATAGCAGGGCCGGCGCAATGCCGTTGACCTTGATCGCCGGCGCATAACGGGCGGCGAAGGACAGGGTCAGGCTGTCGAGCCCGGCTTTGCTGGCGCAATAGGCGATGTGCTTGCTGCTGCCCTTGCGAGTGACATCGTCGCTGATGTGGATGATGTCGGCGGGTGTCGATTGCTTGAGCAGGTCGACGCAGTGCAGGTTGATCAGATAGGGCGCCAGCATGTGAATATTGACCATGCGGTTGAACGCTTCGGCTTCGCTGCCTGGGGTTTCCGCCTGCCAGTCGGAGGCGTTATGCACGATCGCCCGCAGGCTGTCGGTGTGGGTGTTCAATTCGGCGATGAACGCGAGGATGCCGGCTTCGCTGGAAAAGTCTGCGAATACGCCGATGGCGCCCAGATCACGTAGCGTCTGGACACCGGGGCGTTCGCTGCGATAGGTGAAAATGACGCGGTGGCCGTCTTCGAGCAAACGCTGCGCGCAGTGCAGACCGACACGTTGGCCGGCGCCGGTGATCAGGATCGGGGCGGAGGTTGTAGTCATGAACGGCTCGCGTCGCGGTGGGTGCAAAAACTATAACAGCGGCGGGCCTGAAAAGATCGCAGCCTCCGGCAGCTCCCGCACTGCGCCACTGTCGCAACTGTGTAGGAGCCGCGTAGGAGCCTGTAGGAGCATTCGAGTGCAACGAGGCTGCGATCTTTTAGCGGTTCTGCGCAGAGGGTGCGACAGGCAACGGACGCGCAGGCGTGCTGTTCAACCAGTTCGCCAGCAACCGCGTCGACAACGGAATAAAGAAATAAACCATCAGCGGCGTCAGGCATGCCGTGCTGATCAACACTTTCGGCAAAAGGCTCATGTCCACGAGCAACGGACCCACGACAAAATTGAACAACAGCGACACCGGAAAGAATGCCAGCCAGATCGCAATCGCCTGTTTCCAGCGCGGCGGGCGCTGGCCGACTACGCTTGTGCCGAACCAGCCTTCGATGCCACTGACACGATGCTCTTTGGGATGGGCAAACAGATCGCTGCCACGATCCAGCCAGGCGGTACGCGAGGCCGAATGCTCCCACGCATGCAAAGTCTGTTCATCGACAAAGCGGAAGATAATCTGGAATTCGTTATCGCCGGGCGGCGGTGCGAGCACGCCGGAACCCAGATAACCGGGGAAATCGGTGGCCAGTTGTTCGCCTTCGCGCAGCCAGGCGATCAGATCCTGATAGCGGCCATCGGCGACGCGACGCGCAACCATCAGCGTGACGGGTGAAGTAGACATTGTGTATCTCCGTATCTCGATTGCGTCACTCCGGGTAGGAGTTTCGCCTGACGCAAGGCCGGGGTGGAGGCCTGCGCTTTTCAGCAAGCAAGGATTATTCCTGATTTTCGTGTTTAAACCAGAGACTTTCGTCGCATATCTCTACTTGAACGCAATCAGGGCATCGGGGTTAGAATGGGATCCAATTCACCCGTCCGGAAGTTGAGGCCCAATGCCTGTCATGACAGACGCGCACCCAGTTTCTCAGGCATCTGTTGCGCTCGAGCGCGAGGATCTGTTTCCTATCCGTGAAGTCGCGAGGCTGACAGGTGTCAATCCGGTCACGCTGCGCGCCTGGGAACGTCGCTATGGTTTGATCCTGCCGGTGCGCACCGAGAGTGGGCATCGGCTGTATTCGATGACCGAAATCGAGCGCGTTCGCAGCATCGTCGACTGGATCGATCGTGGTGTGGCGGTCAGCAAGATCGGCAAGATTCTCGCCAGGACCGAACCGCTGAAGGTTCTCGCGCACATCATTCCCGATGATCTGGTGCAAGCCGATTATCTGCAATGGCAAGTGCAGCTCCAGCAGGCGATCAGCTCTTTCGATGATCAACTACTGGATCGGGTCTACGGTCAGATCTTTTCTTCTTATGCGTTGCCCGTTGTGTTTCAGGACATCCTGATGCCGTTATGGCTGCAGTTGTTGCAGCGTCAGGATGGCTTTGGGCAGACCAGCGAATGGTTGTTCTTTGACGGGTTTCTTAGGGCGCGGGTGTTACACCGAATCATCACTCTGCGTGGCGCACAACCGCGACGGGTGATCGTCAGTGCGCTGGCCGGGCAATGCCGGGAGCTTGAGTTGCTGGTGGCGGCGCTGTTTCTCAGTGGCAATGACGCAGGCGTTCGTGTGTTGACCACCGGCCAGCCGCTCGATGAGCTGACCCTCGTTTGCGAGAAGATCAAACCTGACGCACTGGTGCTGTTTTCCAATCACGCCCCGAGTGCCGATTTGCCCCGGCGTCTGAATCGATTGGCCTTGAGTCTTGATTGTCAGCTAATGCTCGCCGGCGATGCGTCTGATCTGGCGCAAGAGAGTCTGGCCGGATCATCTGTGGCGTGCCTGGGTAATGAAGGGATGAACATGCGTCAGCGCATGACGCAGTTTCTGGCGGGGAAGCTTGATACCTGAGAATCAGGTGTGCAGGGCAGGGTGCGTCAAACGATGTTGCTGCAGGATGAACTGTCGAAGACGCTCGGTTTCGTCGCTGTCTGTCTGGCTGAGTTCGTAGGCGTAGAAACCACTCTCGGTTTCGCGCTCGAAATTGCCGCGCAATGCGATCCGCTCATAACCCGAAGGGCTGAACCACAGCGCGAAATGCTTGGGCGGTTTGGTCTTGTTGCGCACTTCCAGCAGTACGCCTTTATGTGAAACCTCGTGAACCCACAGCGTGCCCGCCTGGCCTTTGGCATTCTCCAGCGCCACCGGCTCTTCAAGTGTCAGCCGCCACGGACGAACCATCGGGCCATCTTCGTAGATGCTTGGCACACCAAGGCGCAGGTGCAGCGCATGAAACTCGTCTTCCACCAGATGCAGCGGAAACGTCATCTGCTGATTTTCGAAGTTGGCCTGAATGGTCACTTGCTCGTGAGCGGCCAGACGCGTGAGCAAATCACGGATCTGCGAACCACCGTTAACCAGCAGACTCGACGTCGCATCCCGCACATTGAGTTGCGGGTTGTGCTGCATGGTCTGGATAAAATCCAGCTCATCCTGGGTCAGGAGCGCGTCGCGTTGCATGGCTAACTCGAAAGGAATAGTTACAAAGTCATTGGTGATTGTAGTTAATGACAACCAGTTCGATGTTTTGTTTTAACCGTTTGTCGCTTTCAAGGCGGCGAGTTCTGTTTCCAGTGCAGCGACCCGGGCCTCCAGCTGCGCGACACGTTGCTGAGCCTTGACCTGCATCGTCACATCTTTTTGCACGCCGACAAAGTAAGTCTGCCCGTCATCGGCATTTTTTACCGTTGAAAGTGACAATTCATTCCAGAACGCCGTGCCGTCCTTACGGTAGTTGCGCAAAATTTCCCGACACGAGCCGTTGGTACGCAATACATCGCGAATGAGCTCCAGGCTCTCCTGATCACGGTCGCCGGCCTGCAGAAAGCGGCAATCCTGATAGAGGATTTCTTCGCTGGAGTAACCGGTGAGACGCTCGAAGGCCGGGTTGACGTAGATCAGGATGTTGTCCCGCTCGCCTTCTTTTTCCGCGACCACAATCCCGTCATTCGATGCGTTGATCACCATTTGCAGCAAGTGAGCGTTGATCATCCTTGAATCCTTTCAGAGCTGGCATTGGCACGCATTCTAGAAGAACGGCGGTGCCTGTCCATAGGACATCAGCGCTCATTGAGAGCCAATCGCAACTTCACGGCTGAGGCTGTTACTATCGGCGCTCTTTTTTTCAGTTTCAGGATCAGATTGATGAAAGTCGCCATCCTCTCCGGTTCGGTCTACGGCACCGCCGAAGAAGTCGCCCGCCACGCCCAGAACCTGCTGAAAGCCGCTGGCTTTGAAACCTTCTACAGCTCACGCGCCAGCCTGGCCGAGGTTCAGGCTTTCGCGCCAGAAGCGTTTCTTGCCGTGACCTCGACCACCGGCATGGGCGAGTTGCCGGACAACCTGCAACCGTTGTATTCGATGATCCGCGATCAATTGCCTGCCGCCTGGCGTGGTTTGCCGGGTGCGGTGATTGCTTTGGGCGACGCCAGTTACGGCGACACCTTCTGCGGTGGCGGTGAGCAAATGCGCGAACTGTTTTTCAGCGAACTCGGCCTGCGTGAAGTTCAAGAGATGCTGCGCCTCGATGCCAGCGAAAGCGTCACCCCGGAAACCGACGCCGAGCCGTGGCTGGCGGATCTGATTGGCGCGCTCAAGGGCTGATTGCCGCACCTTTGTTGGCGCCGTTGCCTTGACATGGATCCAAGGAGTTTGCATGGCTGACCCGTTCAGTCATCAAGCTGGCTGGCAATGCAACTACGCGATCGACTGCGCCTGACTAGACTGCTGACACCAGCAGAACAATAAGAACGCAGAGGTGCATACAGTGAGCGTAGCCCCCGTCCAGTCGTCCCTTAATGTCAAAGAGCGGGTCAGCGCCGCCGAGTGGCAGACACGCGTCGATCTCGCCGCTTGCTATCGTCTGGTCGCGTCGCATGGCTGGGACGATCTGATCTTCACGCACATATCCGCCAAGGTGCCGGGCACTGAAGATTTCCTGATCAATCCGTTTGGCCTGATGTTCCACGAAATCACCGCCTCAAGCCTGGTGAAAGTCGATCAAGCCGGCAACAAGCTCATGGACAGCCCCTACGAAATCAACCCGGCCGGCTACACCATTCACAGCGCCGTGCACGAAGTGCGTCACGATGTGGTTTGCGTGCTGCATACGCACACCGCTTCGGGCGTGGCGGTGTCGGCGCAAAAGCAAGGCGTGTTGCCGATCAGCCAGCAGTCGCTGTTCGTGCTGTCGAGCCTGGCGTATCACGGCTATGAAGGGGTGGCGCTGAATCACGAAGAGAAGGCGCGCTTGCAGGCCGACCTCGGTGAGAACAACTTCCTCATGCTGCACAACCACGGTCTGCTGACCTGTGGCGGCACCATCGCTGATACCTTCCTGATGATGTTCACCTTCCAGCGCGCCTGCGACATCCAGGTGATGGCCCAGACCGGCGGCGCTGAACTGATCGCCATCGAACCGCAGATTCTGGCAGGCGCCAAGGCAATGATCGCCGGCGTGACCAAAAGTGCTCAAGGCATGGGTGGCGCGCTGGCCTGGCCGGCGCTGCTGCGCAAACTCGACAAACACGACCCTGGATATAAACTCTAATGCCTCTTGCCGAGATTCCTCTGTGTGTCTGGCGTAAACGCAGCCAGACGTTTGTCTTTCGGGGCCAGTCGATCCGCTACTGGACGACGGGGCAGGGTGAGCCGCTGCTGCTGATCCATGGTTTCCCTACCGCCAGTTGGGATTGGCATTATCTGTGGCAACCACTGGCCCAGCGTTATCGGGTGATCGCTTGCGACATGCTGGGTTTCGGTGATTCGGCCAAACCGGTCAATCACCGCTACAGCCTGCTGGAGCAGGCCGATCTGCAACAGGCGCTGCTCGCGCATTTGCAGGTCGAACAGCCGCTACACATCTTCGCTCACGATTACGGCGACAGCGTCGCGCAGGAGCTGCTTGCCCGGCACTACGAAGACAAGATCGAAGTCGCCAGTTGCGTGTTCCTCAACGGCGGTCTGTTCCCGGAAACCCATCGTCCGGTATTGATGCAAAAGCTATTGCTCAGCCCGCTGGGCTGGATGATCGGCCGCGCCTTTACTCGCGACGCACTGGTGAAAAGCTTCCGCCAGATCTTCGGTCCGCAGACCGGGCCGACCGAGAGCGAGCTGGACGATTTCTGGAGCCTGGTCGACAGCAATCACGGCCCGCGCATCATGCACAAGTTGATTAACTACATCCCCGAACGCCGGGTGCAGCGTGATCGTTGGGTGGCGGCGATGCAGCGCGGCGAAGTGCCGTTGCGGGTCATTGATGGTGAAGTTGATCCGATCTCGGGTGCGCACATGGTTGAGCGCTATCGGCAGTTGATACCGGATGCCGACACCGTGCTGTTGCCGGGCATCGGCCACTATCCGCAGATCGAAGCGCCGGTGCAGGTGCTCAAGCATTACCTGGCGTTTCGCGAACGTTTTGCGCTGCCACCGCGCAAGGTCGCGTGTTCCTGACAGATCAAAAGATCGCAGCCCGCGGCAGCTCCTACACCCATCCCATGTAGGAGCTGCCGAAGGCTGCGATCTTTTGATCTTTTGATCTTTTGGTTTTGCGCTGCACATCATCCCCCAGCCTTATCGCGCACCATTCAGCCCCAGCCGTGTTCGTTGTGACCGAAAGCCCCGTGCCTGACACTCGGGGTCACTGTCCCTTGGCCTGCTGGAGTTGCCGCGATGAATGAGTCTGTGCGTTTCGAAGATAAAGTCGTGATTGTCACCGGAGCCGGTGGCGGCCTCGGACGGGCGCACGCTTTGCTGTTCGCCAAACAGGGCGCCAAAGTGCTGGTCAATGATCTCGGCGGCTCGACTCAAGGCGAGGGCGCCAATGCATCTGCGGCTGATCGAGTGGTCGCGGAAATTCGTGAAGCCGGCGGTATCGCCGAAGCCAACCACGACTCGGTTACCGACGGCGACAAACTGGTGCAGAACGCGCTGGATGTTTTCGGTCGCGTCGACGTCGTGGTCAACAACGCCGGGATCCTGCGCGACAAGACCTTCCACAAAATGGACGACGCCGATTGGGATCTGGTCTACCGCGTCCATGTCGAAGGCGCCTACAAAGTCACCCGCGCCGCATGGCCACACCTGCGCGAGCAAAACTACGGCCGGGTGATCTTCACTGCTTCAACTTCAGGCATCTACGGCAACTTCGGCCAGTCCAACTACGGCATGGCCAAACTCGGCCTCTACGGCCTGACCCGCACCTTGGCCATCGAGGGCCGCAAGAACAACATCCTGGTCAACGCCATTGCACCGACTGGTGGCACGCGCATGACCGAAGGTTTGATCCCGCCGCAAGTGTTCGAACAACTGAAGCCGGAACTGGTCAGCCCGTTGGTGGTGTACCTGGCCAGTGAGCAGTGCCAGGAGACTTCCGGGTTGTTCGAAGTCGGCGGTGGCTGGATGGGCAAGGTGCGTTGGGAGCGCAGCCTGGGCGCCGGGTTCGATCCGCGAGCGGGCTTCTCGCCCGAGGATGTAGCGGCGCACTGGCAGCAGATTTGTGATTTCGAAGGGGCGGCGCATCCGAAGGACAATATTGAAGCGCTGAAGGAAATGATGGCGAATTTGCAGAAGTATTCACTTGAGTAGTTCGGCCACCCGACTGATGTAAATCGCAGTCGGGTAGTTTTTCTGTGTTTTATTCGTAGCGTTTGTCTGTCATGAATGCCGGCGGTTTCCAATTAGGACCTTTGATCGTTTTTCCATTTTCATCATAGGCCAATACCCCGTCTCTAAAGAGCGAGTTGTACGTGTCTACAAAGACAGCGTGGGGAACTTTGTCCTTTTGATATGTTGCATACATTTGATCGATGCGCATGGGGTGAAAAGCTAGTGCAAAGAGAGAAATAACATCTGCCACCGATTCGTTTTTTATAATTTTCTCGACAGTGCTCATTGGCCGAAACTCCTCAGGTCGTTTTGATATTACCTTTGACATAACCACCCGCGTACGGACTGCTAAACACCACATAAAGCGGCGCAATCCCAGAGTCCTCCGGAAACACAATGATGAATCGTTCCCAGCCCTCGACCAGAATAGGATGCAGATCCAGACGCCCTTCAACCGGGACAATCGGTGCGCCGGAATACGCGGTCGACTCGGTTTCGACCATTGGCGATTCGGTCGAGCTGTTACCCGGGGAGATGGCGGGTGTCCAGGTCAGGAAGTCGGTTGGCGAATCCGGGAGCGCGGCCTCGTAAACATCATTCAGCAAGTCGTAAGCCGCATTCAGAACCAGCACGCTCGAGCGAATATGAAAGTCATCGGTCGAGGCGACGAATACTTCCGCGCCAGCGCCGAATGGCCGGACGCCCAAGCCTACCGGCATCTCCAGCGTGCCTTGTCGGTCGGCTATATCGCGCAGTGTCTGGGCAGACTCCGACGACAACTCGGAAAATGGAACGCTCATGGCAAACCGCTCGCCGTTTCCCAGGCGTGACGGCATCAATAAAGCCGCGAAACCTATCAACACCGGGCTGCCGAACAGCGCGGCGCCAGATGCTTTCACGGTCAGTAAACCTGAGCGCAGTGCATTGAGAATTGCGGAAGACGTCGCCGGGGGAAGACGTATGGCTGTCGAAGCAAAGGAGAAATGCGGGCTGGTTGAAGCCACTACTCCTGACGCAGCATAAACACGTTGAGTCTCTGGCGAATGGTGCCCCGGATTTTGAGCGTCAGCCTCAGTCGTAAAGTCCGGTTCAATGTCTTGCAGCCCTGGTTCATTTCCCAATTGCTGCTGGTTCTCCAATGTCGCCAGATGAGCTTGGCGTTTGGCTAAGGCGGTCGCGGTATCAAGGACTTTGTGGCGAAGTTCCATGCTCTTTTTATCTGCTTGAACCTGCTTTTGTATCGCCTCAATGCGCAGTTCCATTTCCGCTTGAAGGCGAGCCTGCTCAGCGGCGAACACCCGTGCGGCTGTTTCAGCATTGGCTTGTGCTTCAGCCAATGCGATCCTCAATTGCGCAATCCGCTCTCTTTCCCGACCTTCAGCATCGGCATTGATCCGCGCCACTTCAGCGGCTAGGCGAGCCTGTTCAGCATCCCGGCGTTGTTTCTCTGCGAGTGCGGCCAGCCTTGCCTGTTCCCGAGCGCGGGCTTGCTCTTGCTCTCGGCGTGCTGCTTCGGCAAGTTCTCTCTGCCGTTGTTGTTCGGCTGCGATCCGCGCATGTTCTGCAGCCAATCGCTGGGCTTCTTGCGCAGCGGCAGCCGCTTGCGCCTGATCATTGGCCAGCACGGCGGACAGCCAGTTCTGCACATTGATTTGCTGTTGATTGAGAAGCTGGACAGTCTGATTTAGCAGCCTCGCTTCATGGGCCGCCCGATAGGACTGACTCCATAGCTCTCGCACGGGCGGGCCTGTGCGGTTCGTTCGCCGGATAGCCGAGGCCTGATTCAGAAAATCATTGAAGTTTTTACCCAGCGGATCACTTCCAAAAAAACGATTGGCAATAGTGATCTGCTCGTGAAGTTGAGCGGACTTGCGTTGAATGAGGGTATTTCTTACATCCAGTTCGCGGACTATTGCTGCCGCGGGTGGTAGTGGACTGGTTGACCGTTCCAGCCGTGTTGCAGCGAGTTCATTCTCAATGGATTGAGGCAATGAGATGGACTTCGCGCTGAACTCCTGTTCCAGGGTGACTTGAGTTTCGTACATTAGTTCGCGGGTTTTATGGTTGGCGCCTGCCGGCCCAAACATGCCGCTATAGGAATAGCCCTGATTGCTTTCCTTGAAGGGGTCGTAATGATCAGGGGCGGGTGCATTAATATGTGTTGCATCAAGTATCAAGGGTGGAGGTCTTTGCATATTCATGTCCTTTTGAATTGCGTGGCGGCTCGCTGGAAAGTAGGCGCGGGCGATAGTGACTTCCGTGTCACCGGCGAATATTTGAGATGTTTCAAGTTACATCAGAATTGCTGTTGCAAAATCCGAGAAGCTTGTAAGTAACAAGGCGTTGTTTTGAGAGGTTTTTCGCAGACTAATAGCGAAGTGAGGAGGATTCTTCTGCGCTGCAGGAAAGGTCCGACGTTTTTCTCGGAATGTTTTTACAGTTCGTAGGGATGCCTTTTTCAACAGCCATAAAAAAGGCCGCTGCAAACGCAGCGGCCAAGGTAAGACGTTGGATCAAGGAGCTACAAATCAACGTCAGTGAACACCGGGGCGATAAACCGAATCTTCGATTCATCTGAAATCTGTCAACAGTGGCCTGAATTGCTCAGTAGCCAAGGCTGGGTGCTTTTCGGCGTGTCCCGTGAAAGCCCGCTCAGAATACGGTTTCAAATCTGTAGGAAAAATACCGATTCCAGACATGCACTGTTACGGGGCATGCAACAGTCTGCAGCGGCTGATGTGCACCATGCGCGGCACTGATGATTCTCTATCCAGCCTATCCATGATCGATGCAAAGCCGCGTACTGCATGGGCATTCATCCTTTCGAGCGACAACGCGAATACCTCCTTGGTGCGCTTATCGACCCGGTCACGCGGCAGTAGGGTGGGGCCTTCTGTCACTCACCGGGGAAGACGCATGACAACAAAAACAATGCGCGCCATCTTCACACCGCAGGCGCTGGCAGCCGCGGTGGCTCTGGGTTGCTGTGCCCAGGCGCATGCGGTTGCTTTCAATATCGGAGAAATCGAGGGCACGTTCGATTCGTCGCTCTCGGTCGGTGCGAGTTGGGGCATGCGCGATGCCGACAAGTCGCTGGTCGGTACGGTCAACGGTGGGACCGGGCAATCCTCGACCGGTGATGACGGGCGTTTGAACTTCAAGAAGGGCGAGACTTTCTCGAAAATCGTTAAAGGCATTCACGACCTCGAACTCAAGTACGGCGATACCGGTGTGTTCGTGCGTGGCAAATATTGGTACGACTTTGAACTCAAGGACGAGGACCGCGAGTTCAAGCAGATCAGTGACAGTGGCCGCAAGGAAGGCGCCAAATCATCCGGCGCGCAAATTCTCGATGCATTCGTCTATCACAACTATTCCATCGGCGACCTGCCGGGCACCGTGCGCGCCGGCAAACAAGTGGTCAGTTGGGGCGAAAGTACTTTCATCGGCAACTCGATCAACAGCATCAACCCGATCGACGTGTCGGCATTCCGTCGTCCCGGTGCAGAGATCAAGGAAGGCCTGATTCCGGTGAACATGTTGTTCGGCTCCCAGGGCCTGACCGACCAGTTGACCATCGAAGGCTTCTATCAACTGGAGTGGGACCAGACCGTTGTCGACAACTGCGGTACGTTCTTCGGCGTCGACGTGGTGGCGGACGGCTGCTCCAGCGGCTACACCGTCGGCAACCCGGCCATTGCGCCGCTGGTGCCGTTGACCACCGCGTTTGGTCAGGGCATTCAGGTCACCCGCGAGGGCGTAGTCATCCCGCGCGGCGGCGACCGCGATGCGCGGGATTCCGGGCAGTGGGGCACGGCATTGCGCTGGCTCGGCGACGATACCGAGTACGGCCTCTATTTCATGAACTACCACAGCCGCACGCCAACAGTCGGCACCACCACCGCAGGGCTTTCGACTCTGGCGGCATTGCCGGGCATGGTCGGTATTGCCAACGGTCTGGCTCCCGGCAGCGGTGCCGGGCTGGCGCAAAGTGTGATGCTCGGGCGCGGTGGCTACTACCTCGAATACCCGGAAGACATTCGCCTGTACGGTGCGAGTTTCTCTACCACGCTGCCCACCGGCACCGCATGGACCGGCGAGATCAGCTACCGACCGAACGCTCCGGTGCAAGTCAGCACCAATGACCTGACGCTGGCATTGCTCAACCCGATCGCCGGCGGCGCAGCTTCGCCGATCGCCACCTCGCCGGGTTCGGACAATACGGGATACCGGCGCAAGGAAGTGACGCAGATCCAGAGCACCCTGACGCACTTCTTCGACCAAGTGCTGGGCGCCCAACGCCTGACCCTGGTCGGTGAAGCGGCGGTGGTACGGGTCGGCGGTCTGGAGTCGCGCAGCAAGCTGCGTTATGGCCGCGATTCGGTATACGGCCAATACGGTTTTGGTGGCGACACGGACGGCTTTGTCACCTCGACTTCGTGGGGCTATCGCGGCCGCGCCATCCTCGATTACGCCAACGTGATCGGCGGGATCAACCTCAAACCCAACCTGTCGTGGTCGCACGACGTCGCCGGTTATGGCCCCAACGGCCTGTTCAACGAAGGCGCCAAAGCGATCAGCGTCGGCGTCGATGCCGACTATCGCAACACCTACACCGCGAGCCTCAGCTACACCGACTTTTTCGGTGGCGACTACAACGTCCTCGAAGACCGTGACTTCGTCGCTCTGAGCTTCGGCGTGAACTTCTGATCTGCCCGAGAAGGATGAAAGCAATGCGCAAAATGATTCTGCAATGCGGTGTGCTGGCCCTGAGTCTGCTGGCGGCCAACGTGATGGCGGCGGTGTCGCCGGATGAGGCGAACAAACTCGGCACCAGCCTGACCCCGCTGGGTGCCGAGAAGGCCGGCAACGCCGACGGCTCGATCCCGGCATGGACGGGCGGCATCGCGAAAAACGCTGGTGCGGTGGACAGTAAAGGCTTTCTCGCCGACCCGTTCGCCAATGAAAAACCGCTGTTCACCATCACCGCTGCCAACGTCGATCAGTACAAAAGCAAACTGTCTGAAGGTCAGGTAGCGATGTTCAAACGCTATCCGGAGACCTACAAGATCCCGGTCTATCCGACCCACCGCACCGTTGCCGCACCGCCGGAAATCTACGAATCGGCCAAGCGTAGCGCCCTTAACGTTACCACCATCAACGACGGTAACGGCCTGGCCAACTTCACCGGCAATCGCTACTACGCCTTCCCGATTCCGAAGAATGGCGTGGAAGTCTTGTGGAACCACATCACCCGTTATCACGGCGGCAACGTCAAGCGGATCATCACCCAGGTGACACCGCAAACCAACGGCAGCTACACGCCAATCCGCTTCGAAGAAGAGATCGCCGTGCCGCAACTGATGAAAGATATCGATCCGGAAAAAGCCGCCAACGTGCTGACCTTCTTCAAACAGTCGGTGACGGCTCCGGCGCGGCTGGCCGGCAACGTGCTGCTGGTGCACGAAACCCTTGATCAGGTGAAGGAACCGCGCCTGGCGTGGATTTACAACGCCGGTCAGCGTCGCGTCCGGCGCGCGCCGCAAGTGGCATACGACGGCCCGGGCACCGCCGCCGATGGCCTGCGCACTTCGGACAACTTCGACATGTTCTCCGGTGCACCGGACCGTTACGACTGGAAACTGGTCGGCAAAAAGGAAATGTACATTCCGTACAACAGCTACAAACTCGACTCGCCGAAGCTCAAGTACGACGACATCGTCAAGGCCGGGCACATCAATCAGGACCTGACGCGTTATGAGCTGCACCGCGTGTGGGAGGTGATCGGCACGGTCAAGGCGAACGAGCGGCATATCTACGCCAAGCGCCACATGTACATCGACGAGGACAGCTGGCAAGTGGCGCTCGCCGATCACTACGACGGTCGCGGGCAACTTTGGCGCGTCGCCGAAGGTCACGCCGAGTACTACTACGATCATCAGGCTCCGGCCTACACCCTCGAAGCGCTCTACGACATTATTGCCGGTCGCTACATCGCGCTGGGGATGAAGAACGAAGAGAAGCACGGCTACGAATTCGGCTTTGAAGCCAAGGCTGCCGACTACACGCCAGCGGCCCTGCGTACAGAGGGCGTGCGGTAACGGTTCTGATACATCGGCGGAACAAAAGGCGACCGTGCGGTCGCCTTTTTTATGGCCGCTAATCAGCGCGCTGAATACTTGTCAACAAGCCGCCGGGAGAGGGCTAGGGTGAGCTCACAACTATAAAAAGGCTCATCCGATGACCGCCATGACTGCTTGTCTGGATCGCCCCGGTTTTCTCCCCAGACTGTCCTCCCATCACCAGCCACGCACGCGATTGAGCGAGCCATTGCTGGCATCGGTGGCACGGGTCAGGCTCATTTGTGCACCCGCCGGCAGCGGCAAGAGCGCGCTGCTCGCCGAGTGCCTGCTTCAAGCGCCGCAACGCTGCGAAGTGTGCTGGCTACCACTGGCTGGCGCCGCTTTGAGTGTCGACGAATTTTGTCTGCGATTGGCACAGGCATTGGGACTGGCTGAAACAACGGAGTCCGGTCTGGTCGCTGCGCTGAGTCGTTGGTCGTTGCCTACCTGGCTGTTTATCGATGACTACTGTCGGCTGCCGGAACCTGCGCTGGATGCGTTGCTTGACCGTTTGCTGACGGTCAGTAGCCCGGCGCTTACCTGGTGGATCGGCACCCGCCGACGGCCACAATGCAACTGGCCGCGGCTGCTGCTCGACGACGAACTGTACGAGTGTGAAAACGCGACGCTGGCGCTGTCTGCGGACGAAATCGCCCAGGCGCTGCGACATCTGTCGCCCGAGCAGGCAAGCAGTGTGGCTGCACGTATCGTCCAGCGTACCGGTGGTTGGTGCGCCGGGGTGCGCATGGCGCTGCTGCAAAAGTGTGACTGGTCGCAAAGCAATCAGCCGCAGCAACGGGTGGATACGCTGCTGGATTATCTGCAACACGAGCTCTTCAATAACCTCACGCCGGAGCTGGCCGAGAACTGGCGTGTGCTCGCGCATCTACCGCGCTTCAATGCCGAGCTGTGTGAGCATCTGTTTGGTGCCGGAGAGGGCGCACAGTGCCTGCGCACCCTGCAAACACTGGGCTGCTTTATCGAGCCGTGGCACGACTCGGCCGACTGGCTGCAGGTTTTTCCACCGTTGTCGCGGGTGATGCGCGACGAACAATGGCCCGCAGGTCGTTCCTGGCATCGGCGGGCGTGTCAGTGGTTTTCCTGGCGGCAGGATTGGCGTTCGGCCTTCGAACAGGCGTTGCTCGCCGAAGAACATGAAATCGCCGTCAGCCTGTTGCAGCACTTCAGCTTCGAGCATTTGTTTGAAGAGCAAACCGTGGTCCTGTTACTGCAATTGCATGAGTATCAGGCTGAAGATTTGACCCTGAGCACGCCGCAACTGGTCGGTCTGATCACAGCTGCATTGCTCTTCGCCGGGCGTTTCGAGCAGGCGGCGCAATGCATCGAGCATTTAGGGCGGTTCATGCCGCAGCCTTCGCCAGCTCATGAGCGGCAATTGATTGCGCGTTGGCAAACGTTGAAGGGGTGGTTACTGCATCTGGAAGGGCGGATGGAGGGCGCTCACGAATACTTTTCGCAAGCGTTGGAGGTACTCGATTTCGATAACTGGATCGCTCGGGTGATGTGCTTGTCAGGGTTGACCCAGCAGGCGTTGTTGCGTGGCGAACTGGACGTAGCCCATGCCCGTAATCGTCAGGCACTGTGTCTGGCACGGGCGCAAGGCTCGCTGGTTTTCGAAGCACTGCTGGAGCTTGATCACGGGCAATTGCTCGAACAGCGCGGCGCGGCACCTCGGGCTGAAAGTCTTTTGGCGGGCGTGCATGATTTACTCGTCCGGCAACCGAACCGCCTGACCCCACTGTTGGGACGGATTGCGCTGCGTCGTGGGCGTCTTGCGCTGAGTCAGGGCCAGGATGTCTTGGCGGCGGATTTTTTCCAGTCCGGTCTGGACGGTTGCGGGCGCAACCATGACAAGCGTGCCCTCTACGGCTATCTGGGGCTGGCGCAACTGGCTGCCAATCAGGCGGATTATGAGAAAGCGTTCGTGTGGCTGCGCGATGCGGAACGGCTGATGCAACAGCGGCAGATTCCAGACACGGTTTATCGTGGCGTGGTGTTGCAAGTCAGCAGTCTGTTCTGGCTGCAGCAGGGCCGTCATGAGCTGGCGTGCGAGGCGATGGCACGTCTGTTACGGCACTATCAAGGAGCGGACGCTTTGCAGGCGCCGCCGGCAACACTCGAGTTGATTCCCCGCGTCGAGTACTTGTTGATCCTTGCTGAGGCAGGGTCAGGCTCGGCTCGCAACCCGATGGGTCGGCTACAGCGTCTGCTCGAAACGGCGCAGCGCTGCAGGATGCTCATTCTGGAAACCGACTTGCATCTGGCGATGGCAGAAGTTGCTTTTTCGCAGGGTGATCAGACTTCGGCGCGCGCCAGCCTGCAGCGGGGTCTGGAGCTGAGTCGTCAATATGGGCTGCATCAGGCGTTGCGTGAACTGCAACTGCGCCACCCGGGGCTGTTGCAAATACTGGCAAACACGGTTTCGGAGCCGGCCACTGTTGAAGTGGCGAGCGGTAGTGGTTTGCTCAGTCAACGTGAGTTGGAAGTTTTACGCCTGATTGCCAAGGGCCATTCCAATCAACAGATTGCAGATGAGCTGTTTATTTCTCTGCACACGGTAAAGACTCACGCCAGGCGGATACACGGAAAACTGGGCGTCGAGCGAAGAACGCAGGCTGTAGCCAGTGCCAAGTTGCTGGGGTTTGAGCTGTAGCAATAGTTTTCAAAGAGATTGTGCAAGAGGAAGCGGCGGGCGACAGCAAAACTGTGTTGCTGCAACCCTTCACAACGTCGCTGACCGGCGGATCGACGCAGGCGGCTAAGCGTCAAACCCCATCCGCCAACTCACGGCCCGCGTCGCAGCCAACAACCGCTGCGCCGCCGGGCCGTTTTCGTCGGCGTGGAACAGCGAGGTCGGGCCAACGATGGTCAGCACCGCTGCAACTTGTCCGACGGCGTTGAACACCGGTGCCGACAAGGCATCCACACCCGGCATCAGCAAGCCGTGGACATGATGCAGGCCGCGCTCGCGGATCTGTTCGCACAACGTCGCATAGGCGGTTTCGTCCTTCAACGGATGCTCGGCGACGGCGATTTCCCGCTCGCGCAATTCGTCGGTTTCCCGATGCGGCAGGTAGGCGCTGAACACCAGTCCTGTCGAGGAACTGAGCAGCGGCAGCACCGAACCCAATTGCGTCACCACCGTCACTGCACGCACCGCCGGTTCGATGTGCACCACGGTTGCTCCCTGATTGCCCCACACCGCGAGGAAACAGGTTTCGTTGAGTTCGTCGCGCAGTTCCGACAGGGGCAGGGCGGCGACTTTCAGCACGTCCATACTGTTGAGTGCCGCCAGGCCCACGCGCAGTGCTTCGCGGCCGAGACCGTAGTGGTTGGTCGCTGGATTTTGCTCGGCGAATCCGCTGGCAATCAACGCCTGCAAGTAGCGGTGAACCTTGCTCGCCGGCATCTGCACGTGTTCGGCCAGGCGCGACAGCGAAGTGGAGGGCGACAACTCGGCCAAAGCCTTGAGAATGTCGGTGCCGACTTCGGCGGAGCGGACTTTCTGTTTGCCGTTACTGTCGCTGGTTTTTTCCATGGTGCGGCCGGGTTCCAATACGAATGGGCGTCTTTATAGCTTGACGCTGGATAGCGAGCAAATTACGTTATGCGTAATCGAATTACGATAATAACAACCCCGGCGTGCCGAAACCTCTGAGCCAGAGCGATGGGCCACTGCCGACTCCCTGTTCAGGAGGCTCCATGAACCTCGATTCAACCGCGTCGACGCTGGCTTATCAGTCCGGTTTCGGCAACGAATTCAGCTCTGAAGCGTTGCCCGGCGCGCTGCCCGTTGGCCAGAACTCCCCGCAAAAAGCCCCCTACGGCCTGTACACCGAATTGTTCTCCGGCACCGCGTTCACCATGACCCGCAGTGAAGCGCGGCGTACCTGGATGTACCGGATTCAGCCCTCAGCCAATCACCCTGCATTCGTCAAGCTGGAGCGGCAACTGGCCGGTGGGCCTTTGGGTGAAGTGACCCCCAATCGCCTGCGCTGGAACGCGCTGGACATGCCGGCCGAACCGACCGATTTCATCGATGGACTGGTGAGCATGGCGGCCAATTCCGGCGCCGAAAAACCGGCCGGCATCAGCATCTACAACTACGCGGCCAACCGCTCGATGGAGCGGGTGTTTTTCAATGCTGACGGCGAACTGCTGCTGGTGCCACAACTGGGACGTCTGCGGATTGCCACTGAGTTGGGCGTGCTGGAAGTCGCCCCTCTGGAAATCGCCGTGCTGCCACGTGGCCTGAAATTCCGTATCGAACTGCTCGACCCGCAAGCGCGCGGCTATGTTGCCGAAAACCACGGCGCGCCGTTGCGCCTGCCGGACCTTGGGCCGATCGGCAGCAACGGTCTGGCCAATCCACGCGACTTCCTCACCCCGGTCGCCGCTTACGAAAACCTGCAACAACCCACCACGCTGGTGCAGAAATTCCTCGGCCAGTTGTGGGCCACCGAGCTCAATCATTCGCCGCTGAACGTGGTCGCCTGGCACGGTAATAACGTGCCGTACAAATATGATCTGCGCCGCTTCAACACCATTGGCACGGTCAGTTTTGATCACCCCGACCCGTCGATCTTCACCGTGTTGACCTCGCCGACCAGCGTGCACGGTCTGGCCAACCTCGACTTCGTGATTTTCCCGCCACGCTGGATGGTGGCCGAGAACACCTTCCGTCCGCCGTGGTTCCACCGCAATCTGATGAACGAATTCATGGGCCTGATCCAGGGCGAATACGATGCCAAGGCCGAAGGCTTCGTGCCCGGCGGTGCCTCACTGCACAGCTGCATGAGTGCTCACGGCCCGGACGGCGAGACCTGCACCAAAGCGATCAATGCCGAACTTGCACCCGCAAAAATCGACAACACCATGGCCTTCATGTTCGAGACCAGCCAAGTGCTGCGCCCAAGCCGCTTCGCCCTCGACTGCCCACAACTGCAACCCAATTACGACGCTTGCTGGGCCACATTGCCCGCCACGTTCGACCCGACCCGGAGATAACCCATGACTCAGAATTCCATCACCCGCAGCTGGGTTGCGTCGGCCAACGGCCACGCCGATTTCCCGCTGCAGAATCTGCCGCTGGGTGTGTTCAGCATCAACGGTTCAGAACCGCGCAGCGGTGTGGCCATTGGTGACCACATCTTCGATCTGCAAGTTGCCCTTGAAGCAGGTCTGTTCGACGGCGCCGCTCGCAGTGCTGTGGAAGCCACCCGTGGCGGCCAGTTGAATGCCTTCTTCGACCTCGGTCGCGAGGCGCGGGTTGCCCTGCGCGAACGTCTGCTGGAACTGTTCAGCGAAACCAGCACCCAGCGCGGCGACATCGAAGCTCAAGGCGCGAAACTGCTGCCATTGGCCGCCGATTGCCAGATGCATCTGCCGGCGCGCATCAGCGATTACACCGACTTCTACGTCGGCATCGAGCACGCGCAGAACGTCGGCAAACTGTTCCGCCCGGATAACCCGCTGCTGCCGAACTACAAGCACGTGCCGATCGGCTATCACGGTCGTGCGTCCACCGTGCGTGCGTCCGGCACCGATGTCCGTCGTCCTAAAGGCCAGACCCTGCCGGCCGGCGCTACCGAGCCGACTTTCGGCCCATGCGCGCGTCTGGACTATGAGCTGGAACTGGGTATCTGGATTGGTCAGGGCAACGAGATGGGCGACTCGATCGCCATCGGTGATGCCGCCGAACACATCGCCGGTTTCTGCCTGCTCAACGACTGGTCGGCTCGCGACATCCAGGCCTGGGAATACCAGCCGCTAGGGCCGTTTTTGTCCAAGAGTTTCATCACCAGCGTCTCGCCGTGGGTCGTCACTGCCGAAGCGCTGGAGCCGTTCCGCGCCGCACAACCGGCACGTCCGGAGGGCGATCCGCAGCCGCTGCCGTACCTGTTCGACAAGCGCGATCAGGACGGCGGTGCATTCGACATCGAACTGGAAGTGCTGCTGCTCACCGAAACCATGCGCGAGCAGAATCTGCCGGCTCATCGCCTGACCCTGAGCAACACCCGCTACATGTACTGGACCGTCGCGCAAATGGTCGCGCATCACAGCGTCAACGGCTGCCAGTTGCAGGCCGGTGACCTGTTCGGTTCGGGCACGCTGTCCGGTCCGGAAAACGGTCAGTTCGGCAGCCTGCTGGAAATCACCGAAGGCGGCAAAAAGCCGATCGAACTGGCGTCCGGCGAAGTGCGCAAATTCCTTGAAGATGGCGACGAAATCATCCTGCGCGCACGTTGTGCCCGTGACGGTTTCGCCTCGATCGGCTTTGGCGAATGCCGCGGCAAAGTGCTGGCGGCGCGCTGACAGGAGCGGCTCATGGATCTCTACACCTATTACCGCTCGACCTCGTCGTATCGGGTGCGGATCGCACTGGCGCTAAAAGGTCTCGACTATCAGGCGTTGCCGGTCAACTTGATCGCGGCGCCCGGTGGCGAGCATCGGCAGCCGGCGTATCTGGCGATCAATCCACAGGGCCGCGTGCCGGCCTTGCGCACCGATGACGGCGAACTGCTGATTCAGTCACCGGCGATCATCGAGTACCTGGAGGAACGTTATCCACAGGTGCCGCTGCTCCCCGAAGACCTTGCTGCCCGCGCCCATGTACGCGGCGTGGCGGCGGTGATCGGTTGCGATGTGCATCCGCTGCACAACGTCAGCGTACTCAATCGGCTGCGGCAGTCGGGGCATGACGAACCGCAGGTCACGGCGTGGATCAGCCATTGGATCAGCCAGGGACTGACGACGGTGGAACAGTTGATTGGCGATAGCGGATTCTGTTTCGGTGAGTGGCCGTGCGTGGCGGACGTGTATCTGATTCCGCAGTTGTACGCGGCTGAGCGCTTCAATGTTTCGCTGGAGGCTTATCCGCGGATTCGTCGAGTCGCGGCGCTGGCCGCTGAGCATCCGGCATTCATCCAGGCTCACCCGTCCAACCAGCCAGATACACCGTAAGCCTCAACAAATAACCTGTGGGAGCGGGCTTGCCCGCGATAGCGATTTGGCAGGCACATTTATGTCGGATGCGCTGCCGTCATCGCGGGCAAGCCCGCTCCCACAGGGTTTGTGTTGCACCACCAAAAAACCATAAAAACAAAACAGGTACCTCGCGATGCACAACCAGATTGCCAGCTTCCGGGCGGCACTCAACGCCCGTCCTGTGTCTCGATATCAGTGGTTGCTCTTGATCCTGCTCGCCTTGTTGCTGGTCACCGATGGCTATGACGCCCAGGTGCTCGGCTACGTGGTGCCTGCACTGGCGCAGGATTGGGGTCTGGAAAAAGCCGCGTTCGGGCCTGTGTTCAGTGCCAACCTGCTAGGCCTCACCATTGGCTCCCTCGCCGTCACGCCGCTGGCCGACCGTTTTGGCGTGCGGCGAATTCTGCTTGCTTGCGTGCTGATCTACGCCAGTCTGACGCTGCTGATGGTGTTCGCCGACTCCCTGAATTCGCTGATGGTCGCGCGCTTCATTTGCGGCATCGGTATGGGCGGTGCAATGCCTAGCGCGATGGCGCTGATGTCGGATTATTCGCCGCCACGCTTGCGTACCTTGATGGTCACGCTGGCGGCTTGTGGCTTCTCGTTTGGTGGTGCGGCGGGTGGTTTTGTAGCCGCCGGGTTCATCGATCAGTTCGGCTGGCAGGCAGTGTTCCTCGCCGGTGGTGTGACGCCGCTGCTGCTGTTTCCGTTTCTCTGGTGGATGCTGCCCGAATCCTTGCCGCGCCTGCTGCGTGATCAGCCACCTTATGCGCGACTGCGCAGAGTTACCGGGCGAATGTTGCCGGGCTGGCAACCTCCGCTGGCCTCGGTCGAACAGAATGAACGCGAGCAGGGCAGTAAACTGACCGTGGTCGAGCTGTTCCGCAATGGTTACGCGCGGCCGACCCTGCTGATCTGGGCGACCTTTTTTGTCAGCCTGATCTTGCTGTATTTCATGATCAGTTGGTTGCCGTCGCTGCTGCTGGAAAGTGGCCTGAAACTCAATGAGGCCAATCTGGTGACGTCGATGTTTCTGTTCGCCGGCACCCTGGGGGCGATTTGCATGGCCTGGTTTGCCGACCGTTTGAAACGCAAGGTGCGACTGTTGTCCGGCGTGCTCGCAGGCGCTGCGCTGTGCACCATTGTGCTGGGGCTTAACCACGACAATCCGCGTTATCTGGTGGCCTGCGTGTTTGCTGCCGGGTTCTGCATCATTGGCGGACAACTGACGCTGAACGCTTTTGCCAGTAATTTCTATCCGGCGCATGTGCGCGCCACCGGCACCGGCTGGGCATTGGGTGTGGGGCGATTTGGATCGATTCTCGGGCCATTGTTCGGCAGCCTGTTGCTGGCGATGCACATTCCGGTTCAGCAGATTTTCTTCTTCTGCGCGATTCCGGCCATCATCGCCGCACTGCTGATTATCCAGGTGCGTTCGCCCTCGGAGACCGTTGGGCAGCCGGTGGTGGAGCAAGCACTGAAAAGCTGAAGATCAAAAGATCGCAGCCTGCGGCAGCTCCTACATTGGGAAGGTGTACACCCTGTAGGAGCTGCCGAAGGCTCGGGCCGCGATCGGACGATCTTTTGCTGTTAGTGGACGACTGAATTCGGTGGCAGATGCCCGAGTCGTTCGGTCAGGCGTAGCCGTTGGATCGGGTCATCGCTGAGCAACAGCGCATGTTCCAGATCAAACCGCTCGGCGTTCGGGCAGTCGAGCCGCTGATACAGGCTGGCCCGGGCCAGATAATCGGCGGCGCCGGCATCGCCCAGTTCAAGCACGCGTTCGGCGTCAATCAGCGCCGCGATGAAGTCATCCTGAGTCAGGTACAACTGGCGCAAATTGCGCGACAAGCGCTGCAGCATCTGCGCCGGCGTGGCAGTCAACAGGTGCTCGGCATTGAGTTTCATGTTGGGCCCGTATTGGCGCTGTAACAGCTCACGACAGTCGTTGGGGTACAAACGGCGACCGCCGCACGGATCGAGCAGATGATCGGCACCGGGCACGCGCAACAGGAAGTGCCCGGGGAAGTTGACCCCGACCAGGGGAATCTCCAGACCGCGCGCCAGTTCCAGCGCAATCAAGGCCAACGCCAGCGGCTGCCCGCGACGGGTCTGCAACACTTTGTGAATTAAAGCGGCCTGCGGACGGAGCGGGGCGAAGTCATCCATGGCAAAGCCCAGATCATTCATGCGCCGCAATAACGGCTGCGCCAACTCGCTGACTGGCAACATCGGCAAACCGTAGCTGACACGCTGTTGCAGATCCTTGAACTCCACCAGCAGCGCCTCGGGATCGACTGCTTTTTCGTGCTCGGCGGCCATCCACAGCGCGGCTTCGAACAGCGCGGGCGGTGAACGGTGCAGGCACTCGAAAAAGCGTTGGCGCGGACTCATCGAAATCTCCGTGGAATGCCTCGTTTTTAGCCCCGTCCGTGGCATTCGTCCAGTGGCTCGGTAAACAGGTCGAGAGATATGCCGTAAAGCCGTCGTCTGCACGCCTGCTTATTCCGGTGCGCTCCAGTAATTTTCAAGGGCAAGCCTATACTGGCGTTCTACAAGAAGTGATTCGGGAGCCCAACGATGTTTGCGCTCATGCAAAGCACTCGCCTGGAATCGCTGCACCTTAGCGTCGACCCGGTTTGCGGGTTGAAGGCGGTCATTGCCATCCATAACAGCCGTCTGGGCCCAGCCCTGGGCGGGTGTCGTTACCTTGCCTACCCCAACGACGAATCCGCCGTCGAGGATGCCATTCGCCTCGCTCAGGGCATGAGCTACAAAGCCGCGCTGGCGGGCCTGCCGCAGGGCGGTGGCGTTGCGGTAATCGTGCGCCCGATACATGTTGAAAATCGTGCAGCGCTGTTCGAAGCCTTCGGCCGGTGCATCGACCAGCTCGACGGTCGCTACATCACTGCCATCGACAGCGGCACCTCGGTGGCGGACATGGATTGCATCGCCCAGCAGACCCAACACGTCACCAGCACCACGTCGGCCGGCGATCCGGCGCCGCACGCGGCGATGGGTGTCTTCG
Source organism: Pseudomonas sp. P116 (assembly GCF_020149425.1). Taxonomy (NCBI): domain Bacteria; kingdom Pseudomonadati; phylum Pseudomonadota; class Gammaproteobacteria; order Pseudomonadales; family Pseudomonadaceae; genus Pseudomonas; species Pseudomonas sp. P116. Next base: position 258,196 of record NZ_JACVHB010000006.1, read on the forward strand.
CCGGCATTCGTGCCACGGCGATGGCGCGCCTGGGCAGTGACAACCTCGAAGGCTTGCGCGTGGCAATTCAGGGCCTGGGCAATGTCGGTTATGCCTTGGCCGAGCAACTGCACGCCGCTGGCGCCGAGTTGCTGGTCAGCGACATCGACCACGGCAAGGTGCAACTGGCGATGGAACAGCTTAATGCTCACCCGATTGCCAACGACGCGTTGCTCAGCACGCCGTGCGACATCCTTGCGCCGTGCGGTCTGGGCGGTGTGCTCAATAGCCACTCGGTTGCGCAACTGCGCTGCGCGGCGGTGGCTGGTTCGGCAAACAATCAGCTGACGCATCTGGATGTGGCCGATCAACTGGAACGGCGCGGCATTCTTTATGCGCCGGATTATGTGATCAACGCGGGTGGGCTGATTTACGTCTCGCTGAAACATCGCGGTGAGGAATTGACCACCATTACCGCGCATCTGTCGAAAATCAGTTCGCGGCTGACGGAAGTTTTTGCCCATGCGCAGGCGGAGAAACGTTCACCAGCGCGGGTGGCGGATGAGTTGGCGGAGCGGGTTTTGTATCGGTGATGGAGCGAAGATCAAAAGATCGCAGCCTTCGGCAGCTCCTACAGGGGCTGCGATCCTTGATTGGGGGCGGTGTTACTTTGCAGCTTTCGCCGCTTTGGCTGGCTTGACCGGCGCTTCGGCAGATTCGTCCACCTCGGCTTTTTCGACCGGCTCGGCCGGCGCATTGATCAGCTCCGACAGAGCATCAGGCTGGCTCTTGAATGCCCGGGCGAATACATCACGGTTCTTCGCCATGTAGATCCCGGCTTCTTCCACTTGCTGTTCAGTCAGGGACGGAACGGCTTTTTGCAACACATCGGCCAGATATTCGGCCAGTTCGAGCATTTTGTCATGACGGTCAGCTTCGGCTTTATCCATGAACAAGCGCTCCAGATCTCGGCTGCTGCGGTATACCACTTCGACGGCCATTCACCACCTCACATGCCTTCACATTTAGTTGTCTTTGCGACTACTGTATCTATATACAGCGAAAAGGATAAGCGAATCCCTGCGCTTTGGGTAGTGGCATTTCAATGTAGACCGAATTCAGGGTTTGTCAGTCGAGCCGTGTGACTGCCATTCGCAAGCAGGCTCACCCCACATGAGCAGGGCATGTGCGACCAAACGCCACAGCGCGGGTTTTGCGGCACATCGCCATGATGCGTGGCCCTGTTTCTGCATGAAATCAGGCGCGTGCAGAAAACCGTCACGTCCAACACGCATCATCCGCTCGAATCGGGCTAAGGAACTTCATCGTGAAAATCAACTGGGCCGAGAAACTGCGGCAAAACGTGCATCAACTGGCCGAGTCCCTGGGCAACCTGTTCGTCGAGACTTTTCACTACCTTGCGCTGTTCGCCATCGGTGCGGTGACCGCGTATGCAGCGGTGATGGAGTTTCTCGGGATGCTCGAAGTCGGGCACATCAAGATCGATGACATTCTGTTGCTGTTCATCTATCTGGAACTGGGGGCGATGGTCGGGATTTATTTCAAGACCAACCACATGCCAGTGCGTTTCCTGATCTACGTGGCGATCACCGCGCTGACGCGATTGCTGATCTCCAACGTCTCGCACCATAACCCGCCGGACATGGGCATCATCTACCTGTGCGGCGGCATTCTGCTGCTGGCATTTTCGATTCTGGTGGTGCGTTACGCGTCGTCGCAATTTCCTTCGGTGAAGATCGAATACCCGCAACGCAAAGTCGGTACGGGTTCGAGTGAGCATCCCGATGTTGAGAAGGGCGAACTTTAAAGACCGGCCGCTGGCCGTGGCTGGCCTTTGATCTGTGGCGGTGGCGGGGTCAGCCCGTCGCCGTTGGTCATGGCTTCGAGAATCGCCATGGCGCTGTGGCCCTGCTCGATGGCGATGCCGAATTGAATGCTCTGCACCAACAGCTTGAGGCGTTTAGGGTCATTGCGCTGTTCGGCGCTGATCATCCGCTTGGCCACGATCCGGCCGCTGTTGGACAGGGTCAGCATGATGCTGCCGTCCAGGCCTTGAATGCTCAGGTTGATCTGATAGTCCGGCGCGAAGGCATCGGTAATGATCTGAAAAGGGTTGTCCATGATGCGTCACCGCCTGATTGAACGTGCAGTTGTTGACCGGCCGTGATCGGGTTGGTTCGCCCAACCAGACCATCGGCCATTCCGTGGCCATTTCGCCAAATTGTTTCTATGTAGGAGCTGCCGGAGGCTGCGATCTTTTGATCTTTCTTCAGACGACCAGGATCAAAAGATCGCAGCCTTCGGCAGCTCCTACAGAGGTAGCAAGGTGCATGCCGGGAAAATTGTCGAACAATGAATACGGCAACAAAAAGGCGAGCACTGGGCTCGCCTTGTTCATTTTTGGCCCGTTTGCGGGCGGGTGATCGCAGACAGTGCAGTCAGGCCGATCAGCACTCCACCCAGTTCACCGCCAGACCGCCCCGCGACGTCTCTTTATATTTGTCGTGCATGTCGGCGCCGGTGTCACGCATGGTGCGGATCACCCGGTCGAGTGAGATGAAGTGGTTGCCGTCACCACGCAGGGCCATTTGTGTGGCGTTGATGGCCTTCACCGCAGCGATCGCATTGCGTTCGATGCACGGCACTTGCACGAGGCCGCCGACCGGGTCGCAGGTCAGGCCAAGGTTGTGTTCCAGGCCGATTTCGGCGGCGTTTTCCAGTTGCTCGGGAGTGGCGCCGAGTATTTCGGCCAGACCGGCGGCCGCCATGGCGCAGGCCGATCCGACTTCGCCCTGACAACCGACTTCGGCGCCAGAGATCGAGGCATTTTTCTTACACAGAATGCCGACGGCGGCCGCGGACAGGAAGAAAGCGACGACGTCATCGTCAGACGCGTCCGGGTTGAATTTCATGTAGTAGTGCAAAACCGCCGGAATGATCCCCGCTGCGCCATTGGTCGGCGCGGTGACCATGCGCCCGCCGGCAGCGTTTTCTTCGTTGACGGCGAGGGCGAACAGGTTGACCCATTCCATCGCCGACAGCGTCGAACTGATCACATTCGGCTTGCCGATTTCCAGCAGGCTGCGGTGCAGTTTCGCTGCACGGCGCGGCACCTTCAGACCCCCGGGGAGGATGCCTTCGTGGCGCAGGCCCTGCTCGACGCACTCGCGCATCACCGACCAGATATGCAGCAGGCCCTGACGGATGTCCGCATCGCTGCGCCAGGCGCGTTCATTGGCCATCATCAGCTCGGAAACGCGCAGATTGTGCTGCTTGCAAAGCGACAACAGTTCGGCGGCGCTGGAGAAATCGTAAGGCAACACCACGTCACCGGCTGGAGCCACACCAGACTCAGCTTCCGTCGCTTCGATGATGAAGCCGCCGCCGACCGAGTAGTACGTCTGCGTAAACAGCTCGGCAGATTCGCCAAAAGCTGTCAGAGACATGGCATTGGGGTGGTAGGGCAGGCTCTCGTCCAGCAGCAGGAGATCGCGTTGCCAGTCGAAGGCAATCGACCGTCCGTCGGAGAGGGGCAGTTGCCCGGTGTTGCGCAGTTGCTCGATGCGCGCATCGATTGTCGTCGGGTCGATGCTGTCCGGCCATTCGCCCATCAGGCCCATGATCGTGGCGCGGTCGGTGGCGTGACCCACACCGGTGGCCGACAGCGAGCCGTACAAACGGATTTCGACGCGACGCACATCATTGAGCAGACGTTGATCGGTCAGGGCTTGAGCAAAGGTCGCGGCGGCGCGCATCGGGCCGACGGTGTGGGAGCTGGACGGGCCGATGCCCACTTTGAATAGATCGAAAACACTGATAGCCATGCTAAACCCTTACAAGCAATGGAGGAGGAATCGCTGCCATTTTTTGTCGGACAAGCGCAATGTCGGCGATACTGCCTCGCTCGGTCGGACGTGACCAACGAAACTTCCTAAGACAGCCTTTAGCAGGACTAAACGATGAGTCGTCAATTGCATGCCCAGACCTACGTCTGGCTGCAGGTATTTTCCTGTGCCGCGCGGCACCTGTCCTTCACCCGTTGTGCTGAGGAACTGCACATCACGCCGGGTGCGGTCAGTCAGCAGATCCGCCAATTGGAAGAGCGCCTCGGCTTTCGCCTGTTTCACCGGCGTGCGCGTGGCGTGGAGTTGAGCGCGGAAGGGCAGCGGCTGGCGATCACGGTGAATGAGGCGTACGGCAGCATTGATGCCGAACTGCGTCGACTGGATGCCGGGATGATCAGCGGGATCTTGCGGGTACGTTCCATCCCATCGTTCCTCAGCAAATGGCTGACGCCGCGTTTGCCGCGCTTGCAGCAGCGCTACCCGGACATTCAGTTGCGACTGGTGGCCGAGGACAGCAGCGTGCCGTTGCATGAGGGCGATTTCGATTTGGCCATCGACCTGAACGACGGTAGTTATCCGGGATTGTTATCCACAGCGTTGCTCGATGAGCAGATTTTCCCGGTGTGCGCGCCAAGCCTTTTGCGCGGGCGCCCGCCGCTGCATGGACCGGTGGATCTGGTGCATTTCCCCTTGCTGCACGACATCACCGCCTGGCGCGGCAGCTATGAATATGCGGAATGGGAGTTTTATTTGAATGCAATCGGCTTCGAAGGCGCCGACGTGCGGCGTGGGCATACTTTCAATCGCAATCATCTGACCATCGAAGCGGCCATCGCTGGCATGGGCGTCGCGATTGCCCGGCGCACATTGCTCAATGATGAGCTGGAAAGGGGCGCGTTGATCGTGCCGTTCGGGCTGTCGGTGCCCAATCACAAACGTTATGTATTGCTGTATGCGCCGGGCGCGTTGAGTCATCCGGGCGTGCGTGCAGTGCATGACTGGCTGGTGGAGGAGGCGGGGATTTTTCGCGGCTTGCACCCGTTGAACGACGGGCAATTGTGAGCAGATTTTGCCGGAAGGCATGCCGACCCAACTCCCGACCTTACCAGCGCCTTGCTCGGTTGTCCGGCTTTTTTTGCGAATGAATATTTATCTTTTTTCAGGGGTTGAAATGTTCGACGGTCGGGCCGATTGTTGTAACCAAGGGGTCAGGAAATTCAATTCAAGGCCTCTCGCGAGCTAGCTGAAATAAGGGATGAACTATGCAAATCCAAGTCAACAGCGATAACCATATTCAAAGTAGTCAACGACTGGAGGAGTGGGTACGCACCACCATTGAGAGCACGCTCGAACGTTATGAAGAAGACCTGACCCGTGTCGAAGTCCATCTGAGCGACGAGAACGGTGACAAACCAGGTCCCCACGATTTGCGCTGCCAACTGGAAGCGCGGCCAAAAGGCCATCAACCGGTTTCCGTTACCCATAAAGCCGATTCGCTGGAGCTGGCGATCGATGGCGCTGCCGAAAAACTCGAGCACGCGCTGGAACACCTCTTTGGCAAACTGCGAGGTAAACCACGTGCCGCTGTAGTGCCGTTCAGCAAAACAAACGACGCGCTGCTGGAAGAAGAATTTCTAGAGAACGAACAGGCAGCGATCAACAGTTGATGCGCTGAATAGTTAGTCACCCAATGAGGACGGGCCTGCTGATGCAGGCCCGTTTTTGTTTGTGGTGTTGCTGGAGGTTGTGCACGGCTCAGGCTCCAAACCCTCACCCCAGCCCTCTCCTGGAGGGAGAGGGTTAGGGTGAGGGGCTTTTCAAAACATCAGAACGCCACAGAAGTTTGCACATAAACCGTGCGCGGCTCACCCACATACTTCCCTTTGTTGTTGTCATCGAACGACCGCGTGAAGTACTGCGTGTTGAAGATGTTCTTCACGCCCACCGCCACATTCAAATCCGACAATTGCGGTCCGAAATCGTAGCCCGCGCGGCTGCTGAACAGCATGTAGCCCGGGATCTTGCCGGTGCTGCCGTCGGCGCTTTCTTTTGAGGTGTTGGCGTTGTCGGCGAACTGGTCGCTCTGGAAGCTGCTGTCCAGATTCAACTTCCACGGGCCTTCGGTGTAACCGACGCCAACCGTGCCTTTGTGTTTCGAAGAGAACGGCACGCGATTACCCTTGTTCGGTCCATCTTCGCGGATGTTCGCGTCAACATAGGCGTAGGACGCATAGACATCGAAACCGGCCAGTGCCGGGCTCAAGTCATCGAGCGCGTAATTGATGCTGGTCTCGATGCCTTGATGGCGAGTTTCGCCACGGGCGATCACCGAATCGTTGGTCTGGTTACTTTCGTACTGATTGTCGAAGTTGATCAGGAACGCACCGATTTCCGCGCGCAATGCGCCGTTGTCATAGCGAGTGCCGAGCTCCCAGGTGCGGGCCTTCTCCGGTTTTACTTCACCACTGGTCACCCGGTTGGGCATCTGGCTGTACTGCACGCTGCCGAACGAGCCTTCGGTATTGGCGTACAGATTCCAGCTATCCGTCAGGTGATAGAGCACGTTCAGCGCGGGCAGCGCGGTGTTGTAGTCGCCCTTGTATTTGACGTTGGTCAGGTTGTTGGTCTGCTGGGATTCGATCATCTCGTAGCGCACGCCCGGGGTGATCGTCCATTTGCCGATGTCGATGCGGTCGTCGACGAAGAACGCATTGGCCTCGGTGCCGCCCCGAGTGTCGCGGTCGTTACGGCTGTTGGTGGTCGGGTATTCGTTGCTGGCGATCGGCGTGCGATAGCGCAATTCGTGGCCGGCCTCGTTGATGTAGCGGTAGCCGACGCCGACTTCATGGCTGGTCGGGCCGAGATCGAAGCCTTGGGCGAAACGGGTTTCGAAACCGCGCACCCAATACTCGCGTGGCGACAGCGACAGGAAGGTGCCCTGATCCAGATAACCGCTGCGCAGGGTTTTGGTGAAGAACGTGTTAGCGGTGAATTCGCGGCGATCTTCCTGATAGCGATACCCGAAGTTGAACATCGTGCGACGGCCCCAGAACTGGTCTTTGGGGCGCGTCGATTGGTACGGATCGGCATCGTAATCAGCGACGTTCAAACCGCCGGGCATGTCCGCTTTACCTTCGTAATACTGGGCCATGGCGTTGAAGCTGTTGGCGTCGTCGAGCTGGTATTTGCCCTTGAGGATCAGGTCGTCGATTTCGGTGTCGCTGTGTTCGCGCCAGTCGCCACCGCGGGTGCCGGAATACAGAAGGGCGCCGCCCAGACCGTTGGCGTTGGTGCCGCCGGCCAGCAGATTGGCGCTGGTCTTGAAGCCGTCGTGGCTCGACGAAGGGCTGGTCTCGGTCTGAAAGCCTCCCTTGACCGTCGGCTCGTCAGGAATCGCCCGGGTCACGAAGTTGACTACGCCGCCGACGTTCTGCGGGCCGTAACGTACTGCACCGCCGCCGCGCACCACGTCCACGGCATCCATGTTGCCCATGCTGATGGGCGCGAACGATAACTGCGGCTGACCGTAAGGGGCGAACGGCACCGGGATGCCGTCCATCAACACGGTCGAGCGTGCAGCCAGGCGCGGGTTCAAACCGCGGATGCCGAAATTCAGCGCCATGTCATGGCTGCCCGTGCCGTTGTTTTCCGGCGCGTTGACGCCGGGAATGCGGTTGAGCACATCGCGTGCCTGAGTCGCGCCTTGGCGTTCGAACTCTTCGCGGCGGATCACGTCGCGGGCGCCGGGATGTTCAAACACGTTGATCTGCGCCGCGTCGCCGAGCCAGTCGCCGACGACTTTCGAGGTGTCCAGCTCCAGCGCTGCATCACTGACCGGTTGCAGGCTGAAAGCGTTGTCGCCCTCGGTGCGGGCTTGCAAACCGGTGCCTTCGAGCAACGCATCCAGACCTTGCTCGGTCGTGTAATTGCCTTCCAGACCACGGCTTTGCACGCCGCTGGTGACTTGCGAACCGAAAGAAATCAGCACCCCGGCTTCACGGCCAAACTGATTGAGAGCGTTTTCCAGCGCCGACGGTGCGATGTGATACGCCTTGGCATCGCTGGCCATGGCAGCGGGCAGGGCGCTGAAGCTCAGGCTGGCGCCGAGGATGAGATTGCGCAGGCAGCGGGCCAGTGGCGTGAGGCGGGTGAGGTGCATGGTGGATGATCCTGAGAAGGTTGAATCAAGGTGGCTTTCCTTCTCTGTCACGCCAGATCTGAAAAACGGCTCATTTATTTTTGAAGATCAAAAGATCGCAGCCTGCGGCAGCTCCTAGAGGGTGAACACAAATCCCATGTAGGAGCTGCCGCAGGCTGCGATCTTTTGACCTTGCGGTTACACCCGCGCCCCAACGCTCACCCAATACCGGGTAAAGCGCTTCACCTTCACCGGCAAAGTGATTTCCAGCAGATCGAGAATCCGCTCACTGTCGTCCAGTGGATACGTCCCGGAGATCAGCAGATCGGCGACTTGCTTATCGCAATTGAGCTGCCCGCGCCGGTAGCGGCCAAGTTCTTCAAGGAAGTCGCCGAGGCGCATATGCGCGGCCACCAACATGCCGTCCGCCCAAGCGCCGCTGTTGGCGTCCAGTGGTTTGGCGTCGCTGGCGGCAGTCGCGGTGAAACTCAATTGCCGAGCGACCGGCAGCAGCATCGGCGCGCGTCCGTTGGCAGTCAGTTCGACGCGACCTGCAAACAGCGCCACCTGTGTGCGATCGGCAAATTGCCGCACATTGAGTCGTGCGCCCCGGGTTTTCAGAATGCCCTGCGCGGTGTGTATTTCGAACGGTTGCGCGGCCGTCAGGAGGATTTCGCCTTCGAGCAAGCGGATCAAACGTTGATCGACGCGCACGTCTGCCGCACTGGCCGTGTTCAGTTGCAACTGATCGTCCGCCCCCAGACCGATCTTGCGACGCTGGCCAATCGGGCTGCGGTAATCGGCGAGCAGCGAAGGTAGCGGATTGTGCTCGCGCAGGCCCCAGGTGGCGGCAGAACCGGCGCCGAGAATCAGCAGCAGTTTCAGTGCCTGACGTCGGCTACCGGACTTCGGCCTGTTCAATGCCGCATGCGCCAGCGGTGAAGAAACACCGCGCAAACGCTGGTTGACCCGTTGAATGTGTTCCCACGCGCGGCGGTGCTCACTGTGGGCATCCAGCCACTGCTGCAACGCCAGTTGCTGGCGCGCGTTGAGCGCACCTTGCTGCACTTCCATCAGCCAGTGCACCGCTTGTTCAGCCACTTGCGAGGAAAAATCCGCCGCTTGATTCATAGGGCGAAATAGCAGCGCAGCGCCGCTTTGTTCAGATGACGTTTGACCGTGGCCACGGAAATACCCAGCTCAGCGGCGATCTGCGGGTAGGTCAGGCCATCGACCTGCGCCAATAGAAAAGCGCGTTTGACCTGACGTGGCAAACCATCGAGCAACTGATCCAGCTCGATCAGGGTTTGCAGGATGATTGCTTTGTCTTCCTCCGACGGCGCCACCATGTCCGGCATCTGCGCCAATGTTTCCAGATAGGCGCGCTCCAGATCCTGGCGGCGGTAGTGATTGAACAAAACCCGTTTGGCGAGGGTGGTAAGAAAGGCGCGTGGTTCGATGATCACCGGTGGCTCGCGCGCGGTGAGCACTTTGATAAAGGTGTCCTGCGCCAGATCCGCCGCGCTGTCCGGGCAGCCGAGCTTGCGCCGCAGCCAGCCGGTAAGCCAGCTGTGGTGAGCCTGATAAAGCGATTCGACGGGATGGGCGGATGGCAACGGTAGTGCTCCGGGCGCTTTCGCTCTGCGGCAGAAAGCATGCGTTAGAGAACAAGAATGGTTCGCATTGTAGGGTCGGAGATGGCTGCCCGGCAATCAGATGCTTTTGCATATGAGAATATTTATCATTAAACTCGATCGCCTGTTGGTTCGGCTTGTCGGCCGGACGTTTTTCGTTTCAGGGTGGAAACATGAAAGCCAAACTCGCCACACTCCCGATGTCCTATCGTCTGGCCGTTACCTCGCGGGTGCTGGCGGCGGTGTTTGGCGGCTATCTGGTGGCTGCACTGGCCAGTGTCACCCTGACGATGTGGCTGCCATTGAGCCGCGCCGAAGCGGTAGTGACGGGCATGACCGTTTCTTTTCTGGTCTATCTGGTTGCGGTGCTCTGGTGTTTTGCCTGCCGCACGGCGTGGTCGGCATGGGTCGGTTTGCTGGTGCCGAGTGTGATTCTGGCGACCATTTCCGGCGCGGCGCGCGGGTTGGGTTTCGCATGAAAGAGGGTTTCCGCCAGGCCATGGCATGGCTGCACACCTGGACCGGGCTGGTGTTCGGCTGGTTGCTGTTTGCGATTTTCCTCACCGGAACGCTGGCGTACTTCAATGACGAAACCACTCACTGGATGCAGCCGGAAATCCCCGCACGGCCGATCAATGCCGAAGCGAGCCTGACGCTCGCCCAGGACTATCTACAGCAACATGCTGGCGATGCCTCACGCTGGCTGATCGACTTGCCTGACGCCCGCGACCCCGGCCTGACCGTGCGTTGGCAACAAGCGCCAGCCAAACCCGGCGAGCGCGGCCGCTTCGAATCGAAAACCCTCGACGCGCAAACCGGTGCCCAAGTGCAGGGCCGCGAAAGCATGGGCGGCGAGTTCTTCTACCGCTTCCATTTCCAGCTGCAGATGCCTTATCCATGGGGCCGCTGGCTGGCGACGATTGCCGCCATGGTGATGTTCGTCGCGCTGATCACCGGGATCATCACCCACAAAAAAATCTTCAAGGACTTCTTCACGTTCCGCCCGCGCAAAGGCCAGCGTTCCTGGCTCGATGGGCATAACGCCGTGGGCGTTCTGGTGCTGCCGTTTCACTTGATGATCACCTACAGCAGTCTGGTGATTTTCATGTCGATGGTCATGCCGGCGAGCATCGTGGCGTCTTATGGCAGCGACGTTCGCAAGTTCTACGATGAGGTTTTTCCTGCGTCGAAAACCCCGGAGCGGGCCAACATTCCTGCGGCACTGGCACCGATGGCGCCGCTGCTGGTCAAGGCCACTGAGCAATGGTCGGGTGGCTCTACCGCACGACTGTCCGTGAGCAATCCGGGCGATGCAAATGCCACGGTGGTGTTGTCCCGCGCGGGCGACCGAGTGGTCCACGATTTCGGTCGCGCGGTGACCTTTAACGGCGTCACCGGGCAGATGCTCGACAGCACGCCGGAGCAACCTGTGGCGATGGCAGTCGGTGGCGCGTTCTACGGTTTGCACATGGGCCATTTCGCCGGGCCGGTGCTGCGCTGGTTGTATTTCATCTGCGGTCTGGCCGGCACGGCGATGATCGGCACCGGGCTGGTGATCTGGCTCGGCAAGCGTCAGCTCAAACATGCCAAGAGCGGCGTCATGCCGTTCGAATTGCGCCTGGTGGAAGTGCTGAACATTGCCAGCATGGCCGGGTTGGTGACGGCAGTGGCAGTGTTTTTTCTGGCCAATCGGCTGTTGCCGGTGGGTCTGGCCGGGCGTGCCGATTGGGAAGTGAATGCATTCTTTATCGCCTGGGGTTTGAGCGTCGTGCATGCGCTGTTGCGCCTGGGACGCAAAGCCTGGATTGAACAATTAGCGTTGGGCGCTTTGCTGTTTATCGCGGTGCCTTTGATCAATGCGCTGACCACGCCGTGGAACCTTGGCGTAACGCTGGCGCAGGGCGATTGGGTGCTCGCCGGTTTTGACCTGACCTGTCTCGGGACAGGTGTGTTTCTAGCGTGGGCCGCGTGGAAAATGCAGCGCGCCGGCAGCACCGTCAGCGTGAAAAAAACTCGCCGCGAAATACCTCGCCCCGTCACGCTAGAGCAAGGGACAAACTGATGCTGCTGGCGCTATTGCTGTGCTACGCCGGGTTCACGGCATTGTGTCTGTCGATGCCTCGGCACCACGATGAATTGCTCGGTCATAAACCGTCGACGCGACGGGGTAGGGGTCTGAAGCTGGCGGGGTGGTTGCTGCTGGGTTTGTCACTTTGGGCGGCAGTCACAGGCAACGGCTGGAGTATGGGGCTGGTCGACTGGTTCGCGGTGCTGATGCTCAGCGCCCTGGCTTTGGTGCTGTTGCTGCCGTATCGCCCGCGTCTGGCGTTGGCGCTGGCCGGGTTAAGTCTGTTGGCCAGTCCGGTCGCAGCCTGGGCGCAGTGCTGACGTGCTGATCGGTCATCCCCCGGAATCGCGCGACGACGAACCGCGTGGCGCGCGTGCGCATTTCCTTCAGGTGTTCCTGTCCCAGCGTTCACAGATGGAAGCGTTGGTGAACCGCCGCGTTGGCTGCCGGGCGACGGCAGCAGATCTGGTGCAGGATCTGTTTCTGCGTTTCTGGCGTCGGCCGTTGGTACAGGTCGAAGAACTCAGCACCTACCTGTTGCGCTGCGCCGGCAACATCGCCATCGACCATTTGCGCAGTGAAGGCACGCGGGTGCGCGTCAATGAAGGCTGGCAACCCGACGAGCCGGACAGCCATGGCAGCGAACCACAAGCGGCACTCGAAGCCGGCAATGATCTGCGCCATGTCGAAGCGGCGTTGCGCGCCTTGCCCGAACGCACCCGGCAGATCTTTTTGCTCAATCGCATACACGGCCGCAAGTACGCGGACATCGCCAAAGCCATGGGCCTGTCCCAAAGCGCCGTGGAAAAACATATGATGCGCGCCCTCGAGGCCTGCAAGGCCAGCCTGCGCGAACCCGCGCCACGCACGCCAGGGAAAGCACCGTGAAACACACCGATCGCGTCACGCCGACGCCCTCCCAGGAACAGGCCGCGTTTGCCTGGCTGAGCCTGTTGCATGATCGGCCCAGCGCAGGGGATCAACTCAGGTTCAGCCAGTGGCTGCGCGCCGACCCCGCCCACGCCGAGGCCTACGCACAGGCGCAAGTGGTCTGGGAATTGAGTGAAGGCCCGGCGAAAACTCTGGCCGATGAAGAGGCTTTCGCGCTGCAAGGCTATCTCAACGCTATGGATCGCCCGCGTCGCCAGCCGCTCTTGCGCTGGTCCGGCGGGTTGGCGATGGCCGCGTGTCTGTTGCTGATGATCAGCCTCGGCACCGGGTGGCAACCGCAGCGTTGGCTCGATGATCTCAATGCCGATTACGTTTCTGCTCCGGGCGAAGTCCGCACCGTAACCCTCGCCGATCAATCACAAGTGACGCTTGATGCGGACAGTGCCATCGCCGTGGATTTCAGCCAGGGCGAGCGCCATGTGCAGTTGCGTCGCGGCGCCGGTTTTTTCAGCGTCACGCACACGGGCGATCCGTTTGTTGTCGAGGCTGAGAAGGGCCAGGCACGGGTGCTCGGGACGCAATTCGAAGTGCGTCTGCAACCGCATGGGGCGCAGGTGACGGTGTTATCCGGGCGCGTCGGCGTGACGGCCGATCAAGGGGGCGAGCAGCAGATTCTCACCGCCGGCCAGCAAGTGGCTTACGGTGATGGGGCTGCGGAAAAACTCCATGCCGTAGACAGCGAGGCGCAACTGGCCTGGCGCCAAGGCTGGCTGACTTACTACAAATCGACGCTGGCGGATGTAGTGCAGGATCTTCGCCGTTATTACCCGGGGCGAATTGTTTTGCTCAACGATGAACTGGCGGCGCGCAAGGTCAGTGGCAGTTTTCCGAGCAAGGATCCGCAGGCAGTGCTTAATTCCCTGCAAGGGGTGTTGGGGTTTGAGCAGCATCGGGTTTTGGGGCAGTTGATTATTTTGCGCTGACAACAAAGTCAAAAGATCGCAGCCTTCGGCAGCTCCTACAGGGTGCGCGCACATCTACTGTAGGAGCTGCCGAAGGCTGCGATCTCTTGATCTTGAAAATAATTTCAAAATTGTAGTGAGGTAAACCCGAGCCCCATCCGTGTAGTGACTGAAACTGCGAGTCATTCGCATCCGTTGCGGTTCTACACAGGTCATTGAGCAATGAAGTCCAGGGCAAAATCGGGTTCGGTCAAACAATGGTTGGGCGTTTCGGCATTAAGTTTTTCGGCATTGGCGCTGTTGCCGATGAGCGTCGCACTCGCCGCTGAAACCGTCAGCAGCCAGGCGCAAAAGCAATTCAATTTCGCATTGGTTGCCAAACCGTTGCCGCAAGCCCTGAGCGACTTCAGCCGCGTCACCGGGCAAAGCGTGGTCTACACCGATGAAGCGCCGTACGGCCTCACCGCGCCAGCCGTCAATGGGCAGATGAATGCAGAACAAGCGCTGCAACGCCTGCTTGCCGGTTCCGGCCTGAGCTTTCGCCGCACCGACAGTCACACCCTGGCACTTGAGCCGCAGCCCACCGAAGGCGCGCTGAATCTGGGCGCTACTACCATCACCTCGATGCGCGATGAGTCGACGAGTTACCAGCCGCCGCCAACCAGTTCGGTGATGCGTTCCTCGGCCTCGCTTCAGGAAATCCCGCAGACCGTCAACGTCATCCCCGCGCAGGTCATTCGCGATCAGGCGCCGCGCAATCTCGACGACGCGCTGGCCAACGTCAGCGGTATCACCCAGGGCAACACGCTGGGCAGCACCCAGGACTCGGTGATGACCCGCGGTTTCGGTGACAACCGCAACGGCTCGATCATGCGCGACGGCATGCCGATCGTGCAGGGCCGTGGCATGAACGCCACGGTCGATCGCGTCGAAGTGCTCAAAGGCCCGGCCTCCTTGCTGTACGGTATTCAGGACCCGGGCGGCGTGGTCAATCTGGTCAGCAAGAAACCTGAACTGACGCAATACAACGCCTTGACCTATACCGGCTCGACCTACGGCGATGGCAAGAACGGCAGCGGCGGTACCTTCGACAGCACGGGCGCACTGGGCGATTCCGGGCTGGCCTATCGCATGGTGGTGGATCATGTCGACGAAGATTACTGGCGCAATTTCGGCACGCATCGGGAAACGTTGATCGCGCCTTCGCTGGCCTGGTACGGCGAACGCACCCAACTGTTATTCGCCTACGAACATCGCGAATTCCTCACCCCGTTCGACCGTGGCACGCTGATCGATCCGCGCACCAATCACCCGTTGGATATCTCGCGCAAGCAGCGTCTCGACGAGCCGTTCAACGACATGGAAGGGCGTTCGGATCTGTATCACTTCGAAGCCGATCACGAGCTCAACGACGACTGGAAAGCCCACTTCGGCTACAGCTGGAACCGCGAAACCTACGACGCCAGCCAAGTCCGCGTAACCGCTATCGACACCAACAAAGGCACGCTGACCCGCAGCATGGACGGCACCCACGGCGCGATCAGCACCGACCGTTTCACCACCGCCAGCCTCGAAGGCAAGGTCAAGGTGCTGGGCATGCAGCATGACCTGGTGTTCGGCGTCGATGACGAGTACCGCAAGATCTACCGCGCCGACCTGATACGCCAGAAAAGCCTGAGCACCTTCAGCTACACCAACCCGGTGTACGGCCGTGAAGTCGAGGGCTCCACGGTCAGCGCCGCCGACAGCGCGCAGACCGATGAACTGCGCAGCGACTCGGTCTTTGTGCAGGACTCCATCCACCTCAACGACCAGTGGATTCTGGTCGCCGGCGGACGTTTTCAGGAGTACGACCAGTACGCCGGCAAAGGCGTGCCGTTCAAAGCCAACACCGACAGCAACGGGCAGAAGTGGGTGCCGCGCGCCGGTCTGGTGTATCGCTTTACCGACGAGTTGTCGTTCTACGGCAGCTACACCGAATCATTCAAACCCAACTCGACCATCGCCCCGCTGAGCGGCAGCAGCACCGTGCTCGACGGCAGCATCGCGCCGGAAGAAGCGAAGTCGTGGGAGCTGGGTGCGCGACTGGATATGCCGGGGCGCATCACCGGCAATATCGCGCTGTTCGACATCAAGAAACGCAACGTGCTGGTGGCCAATTCCGAAGGCCCGACGACGATTTACAGCGCGGCCGGTGAAGTGCGCTCCCGCGGTCTGGAAGTGGACCTGACCGGTCAGTTGAGCGACCGCTGGAGCATGATCGGCAGCTACGCCTACACCGATGCCGAAGTCACCGAAGACCCGGAATACAAGGGTAAGCGTTTGCAAAACGTGGCGAAGAACAGCGGCTCGTTGTCGGCGGTGTATGACTTCGGCAGCGTGATCGGCGGTGATCAGTTGCGCGTTGGTGCCGGGGCGCGCTACGTCGGCGAGCGGGCGGGTAACGCGGTGAATGATTTCGATCTGCCGAGCTACACCGTGGCCGATGCCTTCGCCACTTACGACACCAAAATCGAAGGGCAGAAGGTCAAGTTTCAGCTCAATGTGAAGAACCTGTTCGACCGCACTTATTACGCGTCGGCGGCGAGCCGGTTCTTTGTGTCGATGGGGGATTCGCGGCAGGTTTCGTTGTCCAGCACATTAGAATTTTGAGGTGCCTGCAAAAGATCGCAGCCTTCGGCAGCTCCTACAGGGGAATGCATTTCAAATGTAGGAGCTGCCGAAGGCTGCGATCTTTTGATCTTGCTCTAACGCAAAAACGCCTGCCGATACTCCCCCGGTGTCCCACCCAAAACCTGCCTGAACCGATTGGTGAAATGACTCGCACTGGCAAACCCGCACGCCAATGCAATCTCCCCCAATGGCAACGCTGTCCCCCGCAACAACTCTCGCGCCCGGCTCAAGCGCCGCGCCAGCACGTATTGATGCGGCGGCAGCCCGAAGCTCACGCGAAACATTCGCGCAAAGTGATATTCCGACAGCGCGCACAAACCGGCCAATTGCCCGAGGCTGATCGGCTCGGCCAACTGACTGTCGATGAAGTCCACCAGTTGCCGACGCTGGTGCGGTGCCAGCCCGCCCTTGAGGCGCAAACCCTGACGCGCACCGACCTGGCTGAGCAAGGTATGGCTGATCAATTCATGGGCAATGCTGCTGGTCAGCAAACGTTCGGCCGGCTCGTCCCAGTTCAGGTTCAGCAGTTGCCGAAAGCGCTGCGCTTGCTGCGGGTCTTCGAGAAAGGTCTGCTCGCGCAGTTGCATCTCGCGCGGCTCGCGATCGAGCAACGTCACACAACCGAGGGCAAATTGCTCGGCACTGAAATACAGGTGCGCCAGACGGATATCGCCATTGATCACCCAGCCTGATTCGTGATCCGCCGGCAAGATGCACAGTTTGTCCGGCCCGCCCTTGTGGCCCGGCTGACCGCGACGAAACGTGCCAGTGCCACCGGCGATATAGCAGGAGAGGGTGTGATGGCTCGGCGCTTCGTATTCCTGGGCGTCGTGATGATTGGTCCACAAAGCCGCAGACAAGCCGTCACCGAGTTCGACGCTGTGCACAAGGCATGCGTTCTGCGAGCGGTTAAGCGCTTGGAAGACTTGCAGGTTTTCGATGGTGGCCATGATCGGTTCTCTTCAACGACTTGCATCCTACTCCGTCGCATTCGCGCTGCCAGCCAGTCGGCCGACAAAAGCGCAAGTTTATGCAAGCGGGATTTCCATGTCGCGACGGACACTGAAATCCAATTGAGGAGCGTCTGCCATGAACCTGTCGTTGTATCTGCTGACCGTGCTGATCTGGGGCACCACCTGGATTGCCTTGAAATGGCAATTGGGCGTGGTGGAGATTCCGGTGTCGATCGTCTACCGCTTCGGTCTCGCCGCGCTGGTGCTGTTTGCGCTGTTGCTGCTCAGCCGGCGGTTGCAACCGATGAACCGGCGCGGGCACCTGATCTGCGTGGCGCAGGGCGTGTGTCTGTTCTGCGTCAACTTCATGTGCTTTCTGACCGCCAGCCAGTGGATTCCCAGCGGTCTGGTGGCGGTTGTTTTTTCCACCGCAACCTTGTGGAACGCGCTCAATGCGCGGGTGTTCTTCGGCCAGCGCATTGCCCGCAATGTGCTGATGGGTGGGGGCGTGGGGTTGTTCGGCCTGGGCCTGTTGTTCTGGCCGGAACTGGCCGGCCATCAGGCTACGCCGCAAACCTTGCTCGGTCTTGGCCTGGCACTGTGCGGTACGTTGTGTTTCTCGGCGGGCAATATGCTCTCGAGCCTGCAACAGAAGGCCGGGCTCAAACCCCTGACCACCAATGCCTGGGGCATGGCTTACGGTGCCGCGATGCTGTCGGTGTGGTGTCTGGTCAAAGGCATCCCGTTCGAAATGGACTGGAGCCCGCGTTATGTCGGCGCGTTGTTGTACCTGGTGATTCCCGGCTCAGTGATCGGCTTCACCGCCTACCTGACGTTGGTTGGGCGAATGGGGCCCGAACGTGCAGCGTATTGCACAGTGCTGTTTCCGGTGGTGGCGTTGAACGTTTCGGCATTTGCCGAAGGCTATCAATGGACAGCGCCGGCGCTGGCGGGCTTGGTACTGGTGATGCTGGGCAATGTGCTGGTGTTTCGCAAACCACGTATGTCCGTATTGCCGAGTCAGGGCAAACTGGCCTGAAATTTTTGAGCGTTGCGCGTTCAGCGCTCAACTTTCATAACCATGTAAATCAATACCGGAAGTATAAAGTCGATAATGTGTCGGGCCCAGTCCTTGGCATTCCATGATTGTGAGGTGTCCATGTCGAACCATTCAACGCCGATGGTTTGCAGGCCCACGTAATATATGAATATGGCGATCATCAAACCGATAATCGAGAGTTTCTTGGCGTCGTGGAAGGCTTCTGCTGATTCGTCCAGCTTTTGATAAAGGTGATAAGTGCCCAGCAGGCAGCACACGGTGTAAATCACTTCCAGGGTTATGATGAGCCAGTAAATGCGGTGGTGCAGCATGGGCGATGTGATTGCTCTATAACGAATGTTTTCGTTGGTTTTAGTGGTGTCCATACTGAGGATGTGCCCGACATATTCATAGTTTGACGGGTAGTCAGTGAAATTGCTGTATATCACCAGAATGCCAAAGAAGCTGATGTAGGCCATCAGCATTATTTTGCTGTAGCGGACAAGTTGGTCGGTGCTGAGGTTTCTCAAGTTTTATACTCTCCAGAGAGGTTTTTGTCTGGCGAGTTTATAGCGGCAGTGTTTATTTCGTTGTTCAGTAAAGTTGCAAGTTATGTGTTTCGGGAGAATGAACGGGCAAGTGCTGCAGAGCACTTGCCCTGTTTTTTATCCTCGCCAGACCTGCGGGTTGACCAGATCCTGCGGACGTTCGCCGAGCAGCGCGCTGCGCAGGTTGGCGAGGGCGCGATTGGCCATGGCTTCGCGGGTTTCGTGGGTGGCCGAGCCGATGTGCGGCAAGGTCACGGCGTTTTTCAGCTGGAACAGCGGCGACTCGGCCAGCGGTTCTTTTTCGTAGACGTCGAGGCCGGCACCGCGGATGCGGTTGTTTTGCAGCGCCTCGATCAGTGCCGGTTCATCGACCACCGGGCCGCGGGAGATGTTGACCAGAATCGCGCTCGGCTTCATCAGGGCCAGTTCACGATAGCTGATCAGGTGGCGGGTCTTGTCACTGAGTGGCACCACCAGGCAGACAAAGTCGGCTTCGGCCAGCAGTTGGTCGAGGCTGCGAAATTGTGCGCCGAGTTCTTGCTCAAGTTCGGTCTTGCGGCTGTTGCCGCTGTAGATGATCGGCATGTTGAAACCGAACCGACCCCGGCGGGCGACGGCGGCGCCGATGTTGCCCATGCCGACGATGCCGAGGGTTTTGCCGTGTACGTCAGAGCCGAACAGCGGGGCGCCGACGCTGGCTTGCCATTGGCCTGCCTTGGTCCAGGCGTCGAGTTCGGCGACGCGGCGGGCGCTGCTCATGATCAGCGTGAAGGCGAGGTCGGCGGTGCTTTCGGTGAGCACGTCCGGGGTGTTGGTGAGCATGATCCCGCGTTCGTTGAAGTAGTCGAGGTCGTAGTTGTCGTAGCCGACCGACACGCTGGAGACCACTTCGAGTTTTGTGGCGGTTTCGAGTTGGGCCTTGCCGAGTTTGCGGCCGACGCCGATGAGGCCGTGGGCGTGGGGCAGGGCTTCGTTGAACTGGGCGTTGATGTCGCCGGCTTTTGGGTTGGGGACGATGACGTCGAACTCTTGTTGCAGGCGTTCGATCATTGGGGGGGTGATGCGGCTGAAGGCCAGGACAGTCTTTTTCATCGTTTTTGGCTCTTGTTCGGGCTTGATGCCAAGCAAGCTAACATTTTTGTTTTGGGGTGTCTTGGCGGCCTTTGGGCCGACCATGTTCTTGGGGGGGTTGGGTGTATATCCGTTGCTTGGGGTGTTGCTGATCAGGGTTCCGCGCTTACGGCGGGTCACTTTTTCCAGACGCCGAAAAAGTAACCAAAAAGGCTTGCTCCTACGTGCGGCCCGCTCGCTGGGGCTCGGGGTTCCTTCGCTCCGGGATCGATCCGGGCGCAGCGTCTACGGTTTGCTTCGCTGCACCTCCTTTCGCTGTGTTTGGCTTCGCCAAACGGTCGCTGCGCTCCCACGCCCGGATCAATCCCTGCGCTCAGCCTTCCGACGTCGCCCGTGGATCAAGATCAAGAGCTTTACTCGAGCTAACGCTCATTGTTGAGTGGGGCGGCATTCGCCGCGTGCGGGTTGTACTCATCTCCCGTGTAGGAGCTGCCGATGGCTGCGATCTTTTGATCTTGCTGATGGCGGCCTGACAGCCGACCGGTCTTTGGCGGGTGCACTCCTTTCAAATGTGGGAGCTGGCCTGCCAGCGATGGCGGCCTGACAGCCGACCGGTCTTTGGCGGATGTACTCCTTTCAAATGTGGGAGCTGGCTTGCCAGCGATGGCGGCCTGACAGCCGATCGATTTTTAGCAGGTTGTATGCGATTCAAATTGTAGGAGTGAGCCTGCTCGCGATGACGGTGTGTCAGGCACCAACGATGTTGAATGTGAGCCTGCAATCGCGAGCAGGCTCACTCCTGCAAGGGGTCAGCTGTGTGGCGCGGGTTGGGGTATGTCGACGTTATCCAGCACCCGATTCACCGCCAGTTCCGCCAGCATGATGATCTGCTGAATCGCCAGAATCGTCCGGCGCTGCGGAAGGTCGACGTACGCAGCAATGTCACTGCTCATGAGGCTGGCTTGCGCCAGTGATTCGCAGGCGTGGACGAGGAGGCTTTCGTTGTCTTGGTCCGGCGCGACCTGGAACATGGTGCTGGGTTTGTGGAAGCGCAGGGTCAGGGCGTTGGGTTTGAGGTAGTGGTCGAGGGCGCGCTCGGCGGCTTCGTGGAATTTCTTCGAACCGGCGGCTTCGTAAGGCGTGGTGTTATCCGCTTCGGGTGGATTGGGTGTTGGCTTTTTCAAGGTGAAACTCCATTCGGGATGTGGAGTTCGCCAGACGCTGCGACCAAGCAGAAGGGTGGCGAACCGTACGCGGGTTGGTCGACCAGGGAATGGAAACCCGGCAGGGCCGAGGCCCTCCCACGCACAGCTCGCCATTAAGCAAGCTTGAAAAGTGCGCCATTCTAAACCCGGACGACCAAGTCCGGTCGCTGATTCGTCAGCGACACCCAAAGCCTATCCACCGCACTTCCGACGGACAACCTTCAAAACCTGTCGGAAACTTCCGCGAAAACCACGAAATGTAGGAGCTGCCGTAGGCTGCGATCTTTTGATTTTTAAACATCAAGGTCAAAAGATCGCAGCCTTCGGCAGCTCCTACAGGTTTCACGGTGTGTTGAAAATCACTTGGCGACTCGGGCTCCGGCGAGGCTGCCGCTGAGTTCGTAGGCGGCCAGTTCCGCCTGATGCGCTGCGAGAATTTCCGGCAGGGAGCCGCGCAGGTACTCGACCCAGGTCTTGATCTTCGCATCCAGGTATTGGCGCGACGGGTAGATCGCGTACAGGTTCAGTTCCTGCGAGCGGTAGTTCGGCATGACCCGCACCAGCGTGCCGTTGCGCAAACCTTCGATGGCGGCGTACACGGGCAGGACGCCGACGCCCATGCCGCTGATGATTGCGGTTTTCATCGCGTCGGCAGAGTTCACCAGAAACGGTGAGCTATTGATGGTGACCATCTCCTGACCTTCCGGGCCGTCGAATGCCCATTTCTCCAGCGGGATCACCGGGCTTACAAGGCGCAGACAGGCGTGGTTGAGCAGGTCGCTGGGCTTTTGTGCGCAGCCGTTGGTTTTCACGTAGGCCGGTGAGGCACAGACGATGCTGTAGGTGATGCCCAGGCGCTGCGAGACGAAGCCCGAGTCCGGCAGTTCGCGAGCCAGCACGATGGAGACGTCGTAGCCTTCATCGAGCAGGTCTGGCACGCGGTTGGCCATGGTCAGGTCGAAGGTCACGTCGGGGTGTGTCTTGCGATAACGGGCGATGGCGTCGATGACGAAGTGCTGGCCGATGCCGGTCATGGTGTGCACTTTCAGCTGTCCGGCCGGGCGGGCGTGGGCCTGGCTGGCTTCTGCCTCCGCTTCTTCGACGTAAGCGAGGATTTGTTCGCAACGTAGCAGATAACGCTTGCCGGCCTCGGTCAGGGCGATGCGCCGGGTCGTGCGGTTGAGCAGTCGGGTTTGCAGATGGGCTTCCAGGTTGGAGACCGCGCGCGAAACGTTGGCGGTGGTGGTGTCGAGTTGCACGGCGGCGGCGGTGAAGCTGCCGGCTTCGGCCACGCAACTGAAGGCGCGCATGTTTTGCAAAGTGTCCATGGGGTGCTCTCAAGGCAGATGGCAAATTGTGACACGAAGTTTCGGGGCCGAAACCCCCGACCAAGGGATTATCTCGTTAACGGTAACAAAGATTCACAAGATTCCCAGCTTATCGCGGCCAAGGCGCCCACCTAGAATTGCGCCGTTCCCTGTAGGAGCTGCCGAAGGCTGCGATCTTTTGATTTTGTTTTAAGGGATCAAGATCAAAAGATCGCAGCCTGCGGCAGCTCCTACAGAGTGAGTAAGCCCCGCCATATCCCCTTCTCAGGAATTCGCAGCTGTGCCGCGTCGCATCAACAGAGCGCTTTTGCCGCTCAGTGTTCTGGCTTTCGCCCTGGGTCTCGGCGGCTGCATCTCAACCGAAGGTATTGCCCCGCAGGGCAAGGCACTGCAAGCCAATGCACTGGCTACCGACGACGCCATCGCCCACGCCGCCCGTGACGCCAATTGGCCCACCGCACAATGGTGGCAAGCCTACGGCGACCCGCAATTGAACCGCTGGATCGACCTCGCCGTACAAGGCAGCCCGAGCATGGCCATGGCCGCCGCGCGGGTGCGTCAGGCCAAGGCCATGGCCGGTGTCGCTGAAGCGGCCGAGTCGTTGCAGATCAATGGTGAGTCAACGCTCAAGCGCCACAACTGGCCGACCGATCAGTTCTACGGTCCGGGCGAGCTGGCCAACACCACCACCTGGGACAACAACGCCGCGCTGGGTTTCAGTTACGCCCTCGACCTCTGGGGACGCGAAAGCAATGCCAGCGAACGGGCGGTGGATCTGGCGCACATGAGCGCTGCCGAGGCGCGATTGGCGCAGTTGGAGTTGCAGAACAACATCGTGCGTGCCTACATCGAACTGTCGCTGCACTACGCCCAGCGCGACATCGTCGCCGCGACACTAAAGCAGCAACAGCAGATTCTCGATCTGGCGCAAAAGCGTCTGGACGGCGGGATCGGCACGCACTTTGAAGTCAGCCAGGCGCAAACGCCGTTGCCGGAAACCCATCGGCAACTCGATGCGCTGGACGAAGAGATCGCCCTCAGTCGCAATCAACTCGCCGCACTGGCGGGTAAAGGCCCGGGTGACGGCGCGCAGTTGCAGCGCCCGACGCTGGCCCTCGGTGCGGCGCTGAAACTGCCTTCGGCACTGCCCGCGCAATTACTCGGTCAGCGTCCGGATGTGGTCGCCAGTCGTTGGCAAGTGGCGGCGCAGGCGCGTGGCATTGATGTGGCGCACGCCGGTTTTTATCCCAACGTCGATCTGGTCGGCAGCCTCGGTTTCATGGCCACTGGCGGTGGGGCGCTGGAGTTTTTGACCGGCAAGAAACTCAATTACAACGTGGGGCCGGCGATCTCGCTGCCGATCTTCGACGGAGGGCGACTGCGTGCCGAACTGGGTGAAGCGTCGGCCGGTTTTGACATCGCCGTGGCGCATTACAACCAGACGCTGGTCAATGCGCTGAAGAACATCTCTGACCAGTTGATCCGCCGTGAGTCGATGGACAAGCAGCAAGAGTTCGCCGCCGAATCCGTGGCCACCGCGCAGAAGACTTACGACATCGCGATGATCGCTTATCAGCGCGGCCTCACCGATTACCTCAACGTGCTCAACGCGCAAACACTGCTGTTCAAACAGCAGCAAGTGCAACAGCAGGTGCAGGCAGCGCGGTTGAGTGCGCATGCGGAATTGGTGACGGCGCTGGGTGGTGGGCTGGGTGCGGGGAATGACGTGCCGAGCGACGAGAAAACCCAAGCCCCGAAAACTCCGATGCTCCTGCGTTGAACACCCAACTACTGCACACCAATCCTGTGGCGAGGGGATTTCTGTGGCGAGGGGATTTATCCCCGATGGGCTGCGCAGCAGCCCCAAAACCAGCGTGCGCGGTGTGTCTGTGAAAACTCGATTGCATTGGTTGGGGCCGCTTCGCAGCCCATCGGGGATAAATCCCCTCGCCACAGGGTTTTCCATGTACCTAAGTAAAACTTCCTGCCGACAACCATGAGCAAGTTTAAATGACTCCCTTGCCCGCCCCCCTGCGCTGGCTCTACTCCCTGGAATGGCGCCGGGGTTTTTTTGACTGGGCGCGCAGCGATGGCGTGACCTGGGTCTACATCTTCAAGGTGTTGCTCGCCGCGTTCCTCACCCTGTGGCTGGCGATGCGTCTGGAATTGCCGCAACCGCGCACGGCGATGATCACCGTGTTCATCGTCATGCAGCCGCAAAGCGGGCAGGTGTTCGCCAAGAGTTTCTATCGCTTTCTGGGCACGCTGGCCGGCTCGGCGATGATGGTCACGTTGATCGCGCTGTTTGCGCAGAACACCGAGCTGTTCCTCGGCTCGCTGGCGATCTGGGTTGGCATCTGCTCGGCCGGTGCCGCGCGTTGCCGTAACTTCCGCGCCTATGGATTCGTGCTGGCGGGTTACACCGCCGCAATGGTCGGGTTGCCGGCGCTGGCCCACCCGGACGGCGCGTTTATGGCGGCGGTTTGGCGGGTGCTGGAGATCTCGTTGGGGATTCTCTGCGCCACCGTGATCAGCGCCGCGATCCTGCCGCAAACCGCCAGTGCGGCGATGCGCAACGCTCTTTATCAGCGTTTCGGCGTGTTCGCGCTGTTCGTCACCGATGGCTTGCGCGGGCGTAGCAAAACCGAATCCTTTGAGGCGACTAACGTGCGCTTCATTGCCGAAGCGGTGGGGCTGGAAGGGCTGCGCAGCGTGACCGTGTTCGAAGACCCGCACATGCGCCGGCGCAATGGTCGCCTCAGCCGTTTGAACAGTGAGTTCATGGGCATCACCACGCGCTTCAACGCCCTGCACCAGTTGCTTGAACGCCTGCGCGGCAATGGCGAGGCGCACGTCGTGGCGGCAATCAGGCCGGGTCTGCAGGACCTCGCCGAAGTGCTCGACGCCTTCAGCGGTCGTGCCCTGACCAGTCCCGATGCTGCACGCCTGGCGACGGCGCTTGCGACCTATAAAGAAGGCCTGCCAGCGCGGGTGCGTAGCCTGCGCGCGACGTTTCAGGAAAGTGAGCCGAGCGACGCCGAGCAGCTGGATTTCCACACCGCTTACGAGTTGCTCTATCGCTTCGTCGATGACCTGCACAGTTATGCACAGACCCATGCGTCCTTAGCCGATCACCGCCACGAACGCGAGCGTTGGGATGAGCCGTTTACCCCGCAAACCAACTGGTGGGCAGCGGCTGCTTCGGGGATTCGCGCCTCGTTCATCCTGATCGTGCTGGGCAGTTATTGGGTGGCCACCGCGTGGCCGAGCGGCGCGACCATGACCCTGATTGCCGCCGCCACGGTGGGGCTGTCCGCCGCCACGCCGAACCCGAAACGCATGGCATTCCAGATGGCGTGCGGCACATTCCTCGGCGCGCTGATCGGCTTCTTCGAGATGTTTTTCATCTTCCCGTGGATCGACGGTTTTCCATTGCTGTGCGTGATGCTCGCGCCGGTGATCGTGCTCGGTTCGTTTCTTACGTCGCGGCCGCAATACGCCGGTGTCGGTCTCGGTTTGCTGATCTTCTTCAGCACAGGCTCCGTGCCGGACAACCTGACGGTCTACAACCCGTACACCTTCATCAATGACTACATCGCCATGGTCATCGGCATGCTGGTCTGCGCAGCTGCCGGGGCGATTATTCTGCCGCCGAACAGCCGCTGGTTGTGGCAACGGCTGGAGCAGGATCTGCGCGGGCAAGTGGTCTATGCGATCAGCGGCAAACTCAAAGGGCTGGCGTCGAGTTTCGAGAGCCGCACCCGCGACCTGCTGCATCAGGCCTACGGTCTGGCGGCCGGTGAGCCGAAGGTCCAGAAGAACTTGCTGCGCTGGATGTTCGTGGTGCTTGAAGTCGGCCACGCGATCATCGAGTTGCGCAAGGAGCAGGCGATTTTGCCGGTGCATCCGGCGTACGCCGAATCGCAGCCGTGGCGTCAGGCGATCCGGGTGATGGGGCGCTCGCTGGTGCGGCTGTTTCTGCACCCCAACGCCAGCAATCTGGAGCGCGCACTGGTCGCGGTCGATCACGCGATCAGTCGTGTCGCGGCCACCGATGAACCGTTCGCGCCGCACTTCGATACCTCGGCGTTGCGTCGGGTGAAGAGCTATCTGCACTTTATCCGCACGTCCTTGCTCGACCCGCAATCACCGCTTGCCGCGTTCGCGCCCGCCAAGCCCGAAGGACTTGCCCATGCCTCGTGAAATCGCCTTCCACGGCGTGTACATGCCGACCATGACCTTGATGTTTTTCATCGCTGCGGCGCTGGCCTGGGCGGTGGACCGGTTCTTGTCGGGGTTCGATCTGTACCGCTTCTTCTGGCACCCGGCGCTGCTGCGCCTGAGTCTGTTTACCTGTCTGTTCGGCGCGATGGCGCTGACTGTCTACCGTTGAGAACGATCTGATGAAAAAGTTTTTCAGCCTGCTCGCGACCCTGCTGGTGCTGGCCCTTGCGCTGTGGATCGGCCGGACCTTGTGGGTGCATTACATGGACACGCCGTGGACCCGCGACGGCCGGGTGCGTGCGGACATCATCAACGTCGCCGCCGACGTCACCGGTGAAGTGGTCAACGTGCCGGTGCGCGACAACCAACTGGTGAAGAAGGGCGATTTGCTCATGCAGATCGACCCTGAGCATTACCGCATCGCGGTGAAACAGGCGCAGTCGCTGGTTGCTTCACGCAAGTCGACGTGGGAGATGCGCAAGGTCAACGCCCATCGCCGCGCCGACATGGACGCGCTGGTGATCTCAAGGGAAAACCGCGACGACGCCAGCAACATCGCAGACGCCGCACTGGCCGATTACCAACACGCGCAGGCGCAACTGGAAGCCGCCGAACTCAACCTCAAACGCACCGAAGTGCGCGCGGCGGTGGATGGCTACGTGACCAACCTCAACGTGCATCGCGGCGACTACGCGCGCATCGGCGAGGCGAAGATGGCCGTGGTCGACATGAATTCATTCTGGGTCTACGGCTTCTTCGAAGAAACCAAACTGCCGCACGTGCGCGTCGGTGATAAGGCCGACATGCAACTGATGAGCGGCGAAGTGTTGAAGGGCCATGTGGAAAGTATTTCTCGCGGCATCTACGACCGCGACAACCCTGAAAGCCGCGAGCTGATCGCCGATGTGAATCCGACGTTCAACTGGGTGCGCCTGGCGCAGCGGGTGCCGGTGCGCATTCACATCGATGAAGTGCCAGAGGGTGTGCTGTTGGCGGCGGGGATTACTTGCACGGTCGTGGTGAAACAGGACGTTGTGGATAACTGAGGCAGACCGAGTCGCTGCCATCGCGGGCAAGCCCGCTCCCACAGGATCCGTCGTGTACAAGATATTTGGGTACACCGCAAAACCTGTGGGAGCGGGCTTGCCCGCGATGCAGGCGCCTCGGTCCTGCAAGAAAATGCCGAACGTCTAAACGCCGCAAAACGTCTCGTGCAAATGCAGCCAGACCACGCGCCCGGATTCGAGTTTTTCAAACACCACAGTCGATTGGCGATCAGTGTGCAACCCACTCGCATCCGACTGCTGCTCTCGATAACTCAGCGTCGCGCCACGTTCATGCAACGCAATCCCGTGCAGTTGGCTGAGCTCAATCCTGAACCCGTTCTTCTTGCCTCCAGCTATTTGAAACAGCCCCCGCAAGGCTTCGAAATCAAGCACGCGACCCAGCGGCGAAATCATCGAAAACCGAGGTGAAAAGCGCGTCAGTAATCGCTCCAGAGCGGTCTCGTCCTCTGCCACGGCAAACCATCGCTCGATGGCCTCGTGCGCCTCGATCACTTCGGCAAAGTAGTCGGTGTAGTCAGTCATGTGGATTTTTCCTGAAGGGCAGGTGAGTTCAGCAGCGCGAGCACTTTGCTCGCATCGAAACGCAGCACGGCGCCCATCGGCAAGAGCGTGAGCAGCGCGGCGGCGAGAAAACAATATTTGAAACCGTTGGCGCCCAATGCGCCCAGCAATGAACTGAGCAGCGCCGCGCCGAGGCAGAAACCGAGCTGGCGATTGATGTTCCAGAGGGCGCTGGAGTGACCCATTTTTTCCGCGCTCATGCCGACAAACGCCAAGGTCTGCGCGGTGACGCTGCACAGGCTGCCGCCCAGGCCCATCAGCGCATAGGCGATTATCAGAGGGCCGGCTGCGGGTTGTTCGATCTGCATCAGCATGACAATGCCCAGGCTTTGCAAAAGCATGCCCGCGATCAGCAGCGGCTTGGGACCGACTCGGTTGAAACTGCGTTTGCCTAGCATGATCGCCAGTCCCGAAGCCGCCGCCCAGGACAGCATCAGTGCACCGGTTTGCGCCGCGCCGAAACCGAGGTCGTGCAGGTACAACACGGCAAGCATGTTGGTACCGGTAAAGACGCCCGGCACAAACAGGTAGATCAGCATTGCCAGACGCAATGACGGGTTCTTGATCAGTTGCAGGTCAAGCACCGCACCAGGTTTGTGCCAGCCATCGCGCAAGTACACGCACAAGGTTAAGGCGCTGAGCAGCAGCACGCCGCCAGCCAGGTGGCGGGTTGCGGTTGCGCTTGCCAGGCTCACGGCAATCAACAACAGGCTCAGGGCCGACACGGCCAACAGCAGGCCGCGTGCGTCCAGTGTCGGTCGTTCGCGGGTGGGTTGGTCTGGCTTCAACCAGAGCAGGCCGAGCCCGAAAGCCAGCAGCGCCATAGGCATGTTCAGGTAGAAAATCCAGCGCCACGACAACGCCTGAACAATCAGTCCACCGGCCGCGGGCGACAGGGCCGGCACCATCAGCGCCACCAGCAGCACCACACCGGTGAAGTGCGCGCGCTGCGTCGCAGGAAACTCTCGGTAGGCCAGGGCCTGACCGACCGGCAGCAGCAACCCGCCACCCAGCCCTTGCAGCAGCCGCCAGCCGATCAGGCTTTCAATCGACCCGGCCTGAGCCACCAGTCCGGACGCGATGGCGAACAACAGCAACGAGCCGAGAATCAGCCGGCGCTCGCCTACCCGTGCCGCCAGCCACACACTCATCGGAATGATCAGCGTCAGCCCGAGCATGTAGGCGTTGGTGATCCACGCCAGTTGCGTCACCGAGGCGTGCAACTGCCGGGCGATGTCCGGGTAGGCAATGCTGGCGGCGAACATGTTGAGCAGGTCAAGGGCGAAACCCAGCAAATACACCAGCGCGACTTTTGAGCGATAGGCCATGGCAACTTCCCTGTGATGAGGCGTGCAGGGTAGGGCGCTTCTGACGATAGGAAAACGCTGGTTTGGCTGCTAGTTTGTCAAAATAATTTTGACAAGGAGCGCCGTGAACATGGTCAGTCTGGACCGTTTTGACACCTTTAAAGCCGTGGTCGAGGCCGGGTCGCTGACCGCAGCCGCCGATACGCTTGGGCAGACGCGAGCGGTGGTGAGCTTCAACCTCAAGCGGCTGGAAGAGGAGCTGGGCGTCACGTTGCTCACCCGCAATACGCGGCAATTGGCGATGACCGATGCCGGCGAGCGCTTCTATCGGCGCTGTTTGCGCACGCTGGATGAAGCGCGACTGGCCATCGAGGAGGCTCGTTCCGAGCACTCACAGCTAAAGGGCACGTTGCGCATCACCACCACCGTGGAATTTGCTCTGGCGCAGGTGGTGCCGGCGCTGGAAGTGTTTCGTCAGCAGCAGCCGCAACTGAATATTCACCTGTCCACTTCCTCGACCCACGCCGATCTGATCTCTGAACGTTTTGATCTGGCGATTCGCCTCGGACGCATGCACGACTCCAATCTGCGCGCGGTGCAGTTGTCGACGTTCGAGGTGTTTGCAGTGGCGGCACCTGAGTTGGTCGAGCAGTTTTCTCCCGTCAGCACCCTGGCGGTGCTGGAGTCGATGCCGACACTGGGGCATGGACGCGTACCGGAAATGACGGTCACCGACCCGGCCGGCAGCGAGCATTTCTATCAGCCAAAACCGGGGACGACTGCGATCGTCGCGGACAACTCGGCAACGCTGCGGGCATTTGCATTGACCGGGCAGGGCGTGGCCATTCTGCCGCAGTGGCTGATCCAGGAAGATCTCGACGCCGGACGGTTACAGCGCTTGTTGGCGGACTACTGTTTTGCCCAGCAAGGCGTGTACGCACTGTACCCGGACACCCGGCATTTGCCGCTGAAGGTGCGAGCGTTCATTGATTTCATGAAAGGCTGGGGCTGAGATTTTGCGGTGATTGCTCCGGCCCAATCGCGAGCAAGCTCGCTCCCACAGGTTATGTAGCGTTTTGGGTTTTCGAGTACACCGAAAAACCTGTGGGAGCGGGCTTGCCCGCGATGAGGTCAACCCGGTCTCAGAGGTTTGCGCGCAAGCCGAACCGCTTCATCAACGTCGATTCCAGCAACCCTTTGGGCAACAGTGCTGCCAACAACGGCAACGCCCGGCTTCCATTGCCGATGCGGATCAGCCGTGGTGGTTTGCTCTGCTGCACGGCTTTAAGCAGTTCAGCAGCAAAGTCTCGGGCCGGTGTCGGATTGTCCTGCGAGGCCTTGGCCCGCGCCCGAATGCCTTCACGCAAGGGAAACCATGGCGATTGCTCGTTGATCAACTGCTCGGCCTCGTGCCCGGCGTTCTTGGCAAAGCTCGACTGAATCGCCCCGGGCTGGACTTCCATCACGCGGATGCCGAACGGTGCCAGCTCCATACGCAACGCGTCGCTCAAGGCATGTACGGCGGCTTTCGAGGCACAGTAGGCGCCGGCGAACGGCGTAACCAAAACCCCGGAAACGCTGCCGATATTCACCACCAGGCCTTTGCCCCGACGCAGCACCGGGAACAGCGCACGGGTGACGCCGACAATCGAGAATACGTTGGTTTCGAACTGACGCTGCATGGCGGGCACGCCGCCGTCGAGCAGCGGGCCCATAGCGCCATAACCGGCGTTGTTGATCAGCACATCGAGGCCGCCGTGTTGTTGATTGATTCGCACGCCAAGTTGCTCAAGTGCCACGCCGTCATTGACGTCGAGCTGCACCGTAATAAACCCGGCTGAGGCCAGCGCGGCGACATCTTCAGCCTTGCGCGCAGTGGCCCAGACTTCGAAACCGGCGTTCTTGAAAGCGTCGGCCAGGGCGCGGCCGATGCCGCTCGAACAACCGGTAATCAACGCAACGGGCATGGCGCATTCCTTGTGCAAAAAAAACGGTGGGGGAGGGATCAGTCGGAGAAACTACCCTGCAATCGCTCGGCGCGAAACTCCAGGGTTTGTGGGCGATAACCGGGCCGCAGCGGCGGCATCGGCAGGCAATCTTCCCAACTGCCACCAGCCTGCAATTCGCCGGGGCCGCGATAGCGCGGGGCAGTGTATTGGTTGTCGGCCAGATTGACGGTGTCGCCCGGTGCATAGGCCGCGATGCGCCAGCGCAGTTCGGTCAGTGGCACGTCGTTGCCGTTGTTCATCTTCAGTTGCAGCGGTCGATCTGCCGGGCATTGTTCGGGCGCATAGCTGATGCGCAGTTCCAGGCGTGCCAGTTGCTTGACCTCGCGGTTGTCCAGCCACACCACCCACATCGCCACCAGTGCGAGGCCGACGGCCGCTGCGACCGAAACCGGTAACGCCTTGGCCGGATAGCGCAGCAACAGGATCAACCAGGTGATGACCAGCAAGACGCCGATGAACATGTTTGAACGCTCCTTTAACTCGTGAGCACCATCCTACCGAAGGGACGCCCCAATAGACATTCGTTGCGCAAGCGAATGCACCGTTGGTCGGAACTGTAATTTCTGACAGTAGGCATTCGTGTCGCCCGACTGCTTTGATGCCGACAGACGAAAAGGACGTCGCTACCGTGCGAAGCAGAACTGATGAGCGTGCACAGCAGAACACCGGCGCTTTCGGCAAACGACCCGCGTGGATTGCCGGTTCGTACCGTCGACTATTGGCGCACCGAGGTCGTTGAACCGGTTCAAACCCGCGTCAACCGCACTCGGCATGACGTAGCCGGGCGCGCCGTCGCCCAGTGGGATCCACGTTTGTGGGCGCTGCAAATCAGCGATCCGCAGACTCCGGCCAATCTGACCTCGGTTTATTCGCTGAACGGCCAGGTGCTGCGCTCGGACAGCGTCGATGCCGGCATACAGATCGCCTTGCATGGGGGCGGTGGGCAAGTGCTGTTCGATTGGGACAGTCGTGGCACTCGTCGCGAAATACAACACGACCCGCTGCTGCGCCCGTTGGCGGTGTTTGAAGAAGGTGAATCGCAACCTCGGCTATGCGTCGAGCGTTTCATGTATGGCGAGCCCGATACGGCTGATCCGACCCGCAACCAGCTCGGCCAGTT
Source organism: Pseudomonas sp. P116 (assembly GCF_020149425.1). Taxonomy (NCBI): domain Bacteria; kingdom Pseudomonadati; phylum Pseudomonadota; class Gammaproteobacteria; order Pseudomonadales; family Pseudomonadaceae; genus Pseudomonas; species Pseudomonas sp. P116. The sequence goes on from NZ_JACVHB010000006.1 coordinate 290,839, forward strand.
GATTCGCCATGATGATCCGGCGGGCAGTGTGTTGTTTGAAACCTTTGCGTTCAGCGGCCAATGCAGCGAAAACACCCGGCATTTCACCCTGGATTCCGTCACCCCGGATTGGCCCGAGCCGATTGATCAACGTGCGCGGTTGCTGGAGCCCGGCGAGGGCGCAACGACCCAATGGCGTTTCGGGCCACAGGGGCAGGTGATCGAACAGGTCGATGCGCGGGGCAATCGGCAGGGCAGCGACTTCACCCTTGATGGCCGCTTGCGTGCCAGCCATCTGCAACTGAAACATCAGTCCGAAGCGCAGGTACTGGTCAGTGACATTCGCTACAACGCTGACGGGCAAGTCACCCAGGAGTTGGCAGGCAACGGGGTGCGGACGACATTAACCTATCGCCCCGAGGACGGCCGTTTGCTGGAACGTCAGGCGAAGAAGGGCAGCGGTGAAGACTTACAGCTTCTTCGCTACGAATACGACCGGATTGGCAATGTGCTGAGCATCGAGGACAAGGCACTGCCGATTCGCTACTTTGCCAATCAGCGCATCGATCCGGTCAGCCGGTTTACCTACGACAGCCTCTACCAATTGAGCGAGGCAACCGGATGGGAGGCGGGGGCTGCCAGTCAGGGGCCAGAGTCTCTGGACCGCAATGATCCGGCGGCGTTGAGTAATTATCGACAGAGCTATCGCTACGATGAATCCGGCAATCTGCTGGAGCTGACGCATGTGGGCGCGCGCAGCGGACGAAAGCTTAAAGCCGCGCGGTTCAGCAATCGCTGCCTGCCTTTTCGCGACGACGTACCGCCCACTGAAGAGGAGATCGCTGCGACGTTTGATTCCCGTGGAAATTTGCGGGCGCTGGAGGCGGGGCGTTCGTTGACGTGGAATCTGCGTAATCAGCTGCAATTAGTCACGCCGGTCGAGCGGGCCAGTGGACTCAATGACCTTGAGCAATATGTTTATGACGGTGACGAACAGCGTGTACGCAAGACGCGCTCATCGCAGACAAACGCCCGTGGCATTGTTGACGAGGTGCGCTATCTACCCGGGTTGGAATTGCGCGACGACACGGCAACTGGCAGACAGCTGCACGTAATCATTGCCGGAGGCGGCCTCAACAGCGTGCGGGTTTTGCATTGGGACAGTGCGCCGCCGACCGGTTCCAACGACCACTACCGGTACACCATCACCGATCATTTGGGATCAACCAGTCTGGAGCTGGGCGAGGATGCCCGGATTATCAGTCAGGAAAGCTTTTACCCTTTTGGCGAGACGGCATGGAGCAAGGACAGCGAAGTCAGTTACAAAACCATCCGTTATTCGGGTAAGGAGCGCGATGCCACCGGACTTTACTATTACGGTTGTCGCTATTACATGCCGTGGTTGCAGCGGTGGCTGAATCCCGATCCGGCAGAGGCTATAGATGGCCTCAATCTTTTCCGGATGGTGGTCAACAATCCAGTATCGCTGATCGACGAAAATGGACTTGTTGCTACGAGCAATTTAACGGGAGTTGGTTCAAGCCGGACCAATGGTCCTTCGTCCGCGCGTCCTCCGATCCCTCCGAGGCCCAATGCATTCCCGACTCCTGGCCGTCCCCAAGTGCCACCACGGCCGACTGCATTCCCGACTCCGATCCGTTCAGCTATGCCCATTCCACCGATTAAAAATATGTCTGCCGAAATGGAAAACGTGACACCTCGTCCACCCAATCCGCAGGTTGATGTGGGTAGAAGCACGCAAACGTCAGGCCCACTGCCATCCTACGCGAGCAGCAGAAGGATGATTGGCCACCATGAATTGATGATTAGTTCGACAGGCGCGGTGATAGTCATGAGGTCGGATAATCGTTCTCCCGACGATATCCGAAGCGCGGGCGGTTTTTTCCCGAAGGAGCCTAGAAAAGACTACAAGCAAATTTTTCGCAATGACGTCACTAAGCAGGGATGGAATGGACATGCCCGCACACATGTCGGGTTTAGTAACCCACGTTATGTCTCGACAGGCATAGATGACCAATCCGGTGGCTACGCTGGTCAGCGCCGCTACCTCTACCGGATGGAAATACCTGGACTGGAAGAGCGAGCGATCAACGATTCAACCTTGGGACTTGCGGCACCCATGTCGTTTAACCCGAATAGACGTATGGATACTCGGCTCTTGATGAGTGCGACAACGGTGGAAGAATCCGATTTTGTGGCAATGATTCCGGGTACTACATCCGAAATGACTTTCATCAACCCGATTCCGAGTGCATTTATTGTGAGCTATAGCGAAGGAGGAACGGGTTCTTGGAAACCATTCCACTGAGCCAATAAAAACCCCCACCCAACCCGCTGCGGATAGGGAACGCAACGGGCTGGGCGAGGGCTTCTTGTCTTACTGAGCGTTACTGCGCGATGGTTTTCACCGACACGCCGCGCTCGATCGGAGTGGAACGACCGTAGATATCTTCAAAGCGCTCGATATCGTCTTCGCCCAGGTACGAACCCGATTGCACTTCGATGATTTCCAGCGGGATCTTGCCCGGGTTGCGCAGGCGATGCACCGACGCGATCGGGATGTAGGTCGACTGGTTCTCGCACAGCAGGAACACGTTGTCATCGCAGGTCACTTCGGCGGTGCCGCTGACCACGATCCAGTGTTCGGCGCGGTGGTGGTGCATTTGCAGCGACAGGCACGCGCCCGGTTTGACCGAGATGTGCTTGACCTGGAAACGCCCGCCCATGTCCACCGAGTCGTAGGAACCCCACGGACGATAGACTTCGCAGTGGTTCTGGGTTTCGCTGCGGCCCTGTTCGTTGAGGGTGTTGACCATCTGCTTGACGCCCTGGACCTTGTCCTTGTGGGCAATCATCATCGCGTCCTTGGTTTCGACCACGACGATGTTTTCCAGGCCGATCACCGACACCAGTTTGCCGTTGCCGTGGATCATGCAGTTCTTGCTGTCCTGAATCACCACATCACCTTTGGTGACGTTGCCATTGGCGTCTTTCTCGTTGACTTCCCACAGCGACGACCAGCAACCGACATCGCTCCAGCCCGCGCTCAGCGGCACGACGCAGGCACGCTGGGTTTTTTCCATGACGGAGTAGTCGATGGAGTTGTCCGGGCAGCAGGCGAAAGTCGCTTCGTCCAGCGTGACGGTGTCGGCGTCATGCTCGCTGCGCTCAAGGGTCAGCAGGCAGGTGTCGTAGATGTCCGGGTCGTGCTTTTTCAGCTCTTCGAGGAAGCGGCTGGCGCGGAACAGGAACATGCCGCTGTTCCAGAAGTAACCGCCGGATTGCACGTATTCGGTAGCGCGTTTGACGTCTGGTTTTTCGACGAAGTGCGAGACGCGGCTGACGCCTTCGGGCAGCAGCGAATCAGCGGTGGACTTGATATAGCCGTAGCCGGTTTCCGGTTTGGTCGCCGGTACGCCGAACAGCACCATTTCGCCGTTTTCGGCAGCGACGGTGGCCAGGGCCAATGCACGTTGCAGGGCTTTCTGGTCTTCCAGTACGTGGTCGGCGGGCAGCACCAGCATCAGTTCGTCACGGCCTTCATTGACCAGCATCATCGCGGTCAGCGCCACGGCTGGCGCGGTGTTGCGGCCGAACGGTTCCATCAGGATGCGCTGGCATTCCAGTTTGCGGTTGGCCAACTGCTCGTTGACGATGAAGCGGTGATCTTTGTTGCAGACCACGATCGGGGTGTCCATGCCTTCGAACACCAGGCGTTCCAGGGTTTGCTGGAACAAGGTGTGTTCGCCGGTCAGGGCGAGGAATTGCTTAGGGAACTGCTTACGCGAAAGCGGCCAAAGACGTGAGCCGCTACCACCTGACAAGATCACCGGAATCATATTGTTTACTCCATAAAATCGATTGGGTTAGAGCCACGAACGCTGTGTCGTTTCACTCTTGTTTTTGTTTCGTACCCAGAGACCGCCGCCATTCCCTGTAGGAGCTGCCGAAGGCTGCGATCTGTTGATCTTGATCTGCAAAAGCAAAGTCAAAAGATCGCAGCCTGCGGCAGCTCCTACAGAGGTCAGCGTCTCTGTGGGAAATTGATTAGCGCGTCGACACCGGGCGTTTCACCCAGACTGGCGACAGGCTGCTGCCGGAACCGGTGACGTACAGCACCGCTGCTTCACCGCGTTCCAGGGCAACCGGCTTCACGTCGCCGACTTTCTTGTCACCTTCGTACAGCGCCAAGCTGACTTTCACCGGGTTGATTTCACGTTCGCCACGGCCCTTGGCAGCCACGGTTTTGACCACTTCAGTCTTGCCGTCGGCAGTCTTCAGGGTCAGCGGCTTGTCGCTGAGGTTCTGCACGCGTACCAGGGATTTCTGCTTGTTCTTGAACGGCGGCTCTTCGATCAGTTGCGGCGCGCCGGAAGCGTTGTTGACCAGGGTGTAGTAGTGATCACCGGCGAGTTTTACCGGCAGGGTCTGGCTGCCGACCTTGGCGCTGTAGTCGCCGCCCGGCATGAAGCTGAAGTCGCTGCTGGCCAGTGGCGCAACATCGCTCAGGTTGGTGCTGCCAACGGTGGCGCTGACTTCAGCGTTGCTGGCGTTATAGATGCGCACGAAGCTCGAACCTTTCGGCGCCGTAGGGCCGTAGAGGGCAGCATCGCCACCAGCGAAGGCAGGTACGGAAAGCACGCTGAGGCCAGCAACCAGAGCGAAGCTTTTAGCGAGACGGCGAGGAGTTGTAGTGAAAGTCATGGTGTACCTCTCTTTCAGTTTTGCGCCCGGTCGGGCGTCTCGGATTTAGTGTTTGCAGCTACGTTTTGTTGGCGTGCGCCGGCTTGTTTAAGCTCTGCGACCCACTGCGGGTCGGCGTCACCGATTTCGTTGTTCACAGGCAGATAACGTTCAGGAAACTCCCAGATCAGCACTTGTGGCGGGCTGTTCTTGAAGTCATCGCTTTTGAGGTAGCTGAGCATCGGCAGGATCGGGCCGTGGCCGTCTTCGGCGTAGCTCACGACGTCGCTGTGCAGCGCTTGTTTCAGCGCACCGACGAAGTTCCAGTTCGGGTTGGCGCTGTAGCTGGTACCGATCAGCGCGACCGGCACTTCGCTGTTGGCGAACAGTGCGTCGTCACCGCCAGGTTGCTCGCCAGCGGCTACGGTGTTGCGCTTTTGCAGCGGCTCTTGCGCCGGCATCAGGTTTTCGAACAGCGGATCAAGCGGCAGGAACAGACGCAGATCGCCCTTGTGCGTGACCTTTTCCGCTGGCGTGGTGACGAAACGCTGCGGCTCGCCGCTGAGCGGGAACTTGTCGGCGATGGTCTTGGCCAGGGTGTTGGCGGCAACTTCGGCACCCTCTGGCGTCCAGTGTGTGTCGGTGCGCAGGAACACTTGCTGACCGTTCTGCTTGGCTTGTTGCAATGGCTTGAGCAGATCGGGCGCAAGGATCTTGTCCGCCGCAACCCGTGCGTGGAAGTCCTCGTAAAGGTTGGCGTGAATGCTCGCCGGTTTCACTTCACCCAGGTGCTCCGGGTACAGACGAACCTTGGCCGGCACGATCGCCATCACCAGTTTCACGCCTTTGTCTTTCAGGGTCTGGCGCACGCCTTCAACCAGCGCGTAGTTGCCTTGCAGGTTCAGCTCTTCGTTAACGATCGGGTTGAATTCCTCATCGCTGTACAACCACTGATCGCGACCGAGCACGACGCCCGGACGACCTTCGTTGAACAGTTTGAAATCCAGCGCGGCCCAGAGGTTGGTGCCCAGACGCTTGATCGGAAACTCTTCGTCGTAATGGGTTTCCACAGCCTTGGTCCAGCGGCCGTTGAGCACCGTCGCGTCGGCGTTGGTGCTGAAGCCGAAGAAGCTGCGAACCGACCACAGGCCCAAGACCAACAGGGTCACCAGGAACAGGGCGATGTAGAAGATGCGTAATGAGCGGGTCATGTCAGATCCCTCAGAACTGGAAGTAAAGGAACGGCGAGAAGCTTTGCGCCGAGAGTTTGAGAATCGAGGCAATGAACAGCAGCAGAATCACGGCGCGCATTGCGTAGCGCGACCAGTCAGCCGTCCAGTAGGCCGCTTGCACCTGGGCTTCGACGCCGACGGTGTAGCCTGGCTCGTGGATGCTTGCCGGGTTGTCGCCGGGCACCGCTTTGATCATTCCTGGAGTTGCAGTGGCAGGGCCGTCGGCCTCGACGTTGACTTCAGGTTTGGCCTTGACCGGTGGCTGATTGGTGTACAGATCACGCAGGCCGAAGAACGCCAGCGTCACGTACGCCACCACCAGAGTTGCCACTTGCAGACCGGTGAGGCTGGCCTGATTGAGTTCCGACAACGACCATTCGCCGAAGCTGAACATCGCGCCGTACATGCGACCGGCAACGTGCAGGTTCTCTGCGCGGAAGATCACCCAGCCCATCACCACCAGCAGGAAAGTCAGTGCCCAGCGGATCGGGTTGAGACTGCGTGGCGAGGTGTTCAGGCCCAGCGCTTTCTCGATGGCCAGCCACATGCCGTGCCAGGCGCCCCAGACGATGTAGGTGATGTTCGCGCCGTGCCACAGACCACCCAGAAGCATGGTCAGGAACAGGTTGCGATAGGTCATCAACGTACCTTTACGGTTACCGCCAAGGGTGATGTACAGGTAGTCACGCAGCCAGGTGGACAGGCTGATGTGCCAGCGACGCCAGAACTCGGTGATCGACTGACTGATGTACGGCTGCTTGAAGTTTTCCATGAAGCGAAAACCCATCATCAAGCCCAGACCAATCGCCATGTCGCTGTAACCGGAGAAGTCGAAATACAGTTGCGCGGTATACGCCAGCGCACCCAGCCAGGCATCGCCCGTGGTCGGGTTTTGCAGGGCGAAGCAATGGTCGGCAACTACCGCCAGGGTGTCGGCGATGAAGACCTTCTTGATGAAACCCTGCATGAACCGCGTGCAGCCCTCGGAGAACTTGTCGAGGGTGTGCGTACGGTTGTTGAACTGATCGGCGAGGTCACGGAAACGCAGAACCGGGCCGGCGATCAGGTGCGGGAAGATCGCCACGAATGCTGCGAAGTCGATCAGGTTGCGCGTCGCCGGGGTGTCACCGCGATACACATCGATGATGTAGCTGATCGACTCGAAAATGTAGAACGAGATACCGATCGGCAATAGCACGTGGGTCAGGATGAACGGCGACAGACCGACCGAGGTCATCATCGCGTTGATGCTGTCGACGCCGAAGTTGGCGTACTTGAAGTAGCCGAGGATGCACAGATCCACTGCCACGCCGAGCAACAGCCAGCGTTGCGCCGGTTTGGTCCGGACGCCGGCAGCACCGACTTTCAGGCCGATCCAGTAGTTCCACAACGTGACGGCAGCGAACAGCGCCAGGAAGTCCACTCGCCACCACGCATAGAACACGTAGCTGGCAAGTAGCAGCAGCAGATTGCGATAACGAATCCCGCTCAGGTAGTACATGCCGAGAAAGATCGGCAAGAACAGAAACAGGAATACGTTGGATGAAAATACCATCCCGATCTCTCCAGTTTTAACCAACAGTCAAGGGCCAAAGCCCCCCCAAACCCCCCACCGAAAAACCGGAGGGCCAACTCAAATCTCAAACCTGATACCTACCCCTGCAGGAGCTGCCGGAGGCTGCGATCTTTTGATTTTGATTTTCAAAAGACAAGATCAAAAGATCGCAGCCTTCGGCAGCTCCTACAGGGTTTTGCGTTTGGCCTAGGAGCCCTTTTCGCCCTTTTCGTGGGACGGGTCGTAGACCTTGGTCAGATCCCCGCCAAGGCGGAAGGTCTTGAACGGTTGCATATCGCGCTTCTTCTCGATCACATCGGCCGGGCAGGTGTAGAGGGTGCAGAACGGTTCGAGCCAGGCGAATTTGGAGTCGACCTTGAGGTCGTCCATGTCTTGCTCTTTGCCGTTCTTCTTCTCGAATTCATCCGGGTCTTTCACCCCCGACAGCACCCGATCACCCAGACGTTTCAGCGCACTGTTGTTTTCCTGACGCAGATCGACACCGTTGACCTGCGCAAAACTGGCGATCATCGCCAGCGGCGGCAGGGCGTAGTTGTGGTAGGCGAGGGCGCGTTGCTGGCGCTTGAGTTCGTTGGGCAGGAAACCGTCGGCATCAACCTGATTCACGCCGACCTTGTATTCCTTCACCGCCCAGTCAAACAGGTCGCGACGGTTGGTGGCGATGGACGTCGCCATTACCGACCACGCCGCCCAGTACGAATGGTTGTTGGTTTTTTCCAGCGGCAGGTTGTCCCAATCGCTGACGACCTGGTCGGCCATTTTGCTGAACCATGCCTCGATCAACTGCGCTTGCTGCTGATGCTGCGCCAGCGGATGCGAGTCGGAGAATTTCAGGCGAATGTACGAAGAGGCCATGCTGCCCAGCGCCCATTTGCGCATCGACTTGCCGGTGTGGTTGAAGTCTTTCGACATCAAGGCGTCAGCCTTGGCCCAAGCGGTCAGCCAGTTGAGCGTGCATTCGAGCTGCTCCGGGCGACCGTCGCGCATGAATTGCATCACGCGTTTAGCGGTGCCGCGTTCCAGCGTGGTGATGTCTTTGGTAGTGTCGCGGAAGGCTTTTTCCGACTGCACGTTCAGGGTCGAACGGGCCTTGTCCGAGCCTTCGTATTTGCTGCGAAATTGCAGCGCGCCGGTGTACGGCGTCGGCATTGCATCGCAGCCTTCGCTTTTGTCGCCAGTCTTGAATTTATCCACAGGGGCGAAATAGCCCTGAGGTGGACGCAGTGGCGCGGCGGCCTGCGCGGTGCCGGCGAAGATCGCCAGCCCGAGCAGCGTCGGCGCTAAAAGAGTTTTCAATTTCGGATTTCGCATAGCAGACCTCATTGCCCGACCTGAGCGGTTTGTTGCCCAGCGCCCGGGAATACGTTGCGTTTGCAGATTTTCGCTTCGACTTTCTGTGGCGCGGCGCCCGCTTCCGGGCCCTGGACTTCGACTGCCAGCAGGTTTTGCGAGGCCCAGTCTTCGTCCGTGCGCAACTCAAAGGCGAAACGACCGTCGGTGTCGGAGGTTTCCGGCTTCTCGATCTTGATGTCCTCGTGGCGACCGTTCATGTACCAGAGGGTGGCTTGCAGGGTTTTCACCGAGGTGTCGGCGAAGCGAATGTCGACCTGATGGCTGCTGTTCTGCAGGTTCAGGTTCTTGCTGTTGACCATTAGTTCTTGCTTGCTGCCCGGCTTCAGTGTGGCGCTGCCGGTCATCTGTGCATCTTTGCCTTCGCAGCCGTTGTCGAGCAGCGCCATCATCTGGCGGTAGATGGTTTCCTGGTCGAGGCGATACAGCGGCGAGAATTCCCAGATGAGAATTTTCGGCGGGGTTTTCTGGAACTCGTCGCTGCCCAGGTACTGCAACATCGAGCCTTCCAGACCACCGCCCGGGAACGCGACGTTGAGGATGTCGGCGCCGATCGACTCTTCGAGGAAACCGGCAAAGTTGTAGTTTTTGCCACTGTGCGAGGTGCCGACCAGGGTGATTTGCGGGTTGCCGGAATCACCGAACAGGTCGCCGTCGCCCGCTTCGCCTTTCGGCTCGGTGGTGAACTGGTCCATGTACTGGATCGCGTAACTGGTGCCGCACAGTTGCCCGGCCATGTTGTGCAGGGTGCCGGTCTTGCCCATGCGCCCGGACTTCTTGGTCTCGAACTCACGCTTGGGAATGTCGGCGAAGGCCGGGATCTGCTTGACCTTCTCGGCGACGATTTTCGCCGTGCGCTGCGCGCCGTATGGCGTCCAGTGCTGGTCGCCACGGAAGTAGAAATCGTGGGCGGGCAGGGTGTCTGGCAGCGATTCGTTGGTCAGCGGCGACAAGTCCGGCACCACGTAACCCATCTTGGCGAAACGGCCGAGCATGGTCTTGTAGTTGCCCAACGCTTTCTCGTAATCGAACGCGGCTTTTTCCTGCGGGTTGAGCTTGTTGCGGTTCACCAGACCACGGGTCGGCTGATAGACAATCACCAGCTCGACGCCTTTGCTCTTGAACGCATCGTGCAGTTGCTGCATGCGTTTGTAGCCGGCCGGGGTGGTGTTGAACTCGGTGCGCAGGTCTTCCTGGGTACGGAACAACCAGTCGCCTTGCGCCTGTACCAGCGTGGTGAAGTTCTGCTGATAGCGCGTGGTGTAATTCTTCGCGTCATGCGCTTCCGGGCACAGGTTGCAGCACGGATCAGCGGTGAACCTGGGCGGTGTGACGGCGCTGGCTTCATCTGCGCGGGCGCCATTGCTGGCCGCCAGAATGCCCATGGTCAGGGCCGACAGGCTGAGTAATTTGATCAAGTGTGGGTGCATAAAATTATCCTCAGTCCTGCATTTCGGTCTGGCGTTCGACAGGGTCGATCAGCACGGCTTTCTGCTGGCGCACCAGCAGGTCAAGAATTTCATCCTGGCGCTCGCCGAGGATGCCGTTGAAGCTGATGCCGCTGGATTTGGTCGGCGCCAGCATCGATACGCGATACAGCTCAACACTCAAGGGCGAGTCGATCGACAACGGACCGCTGCCATTGGCCGCCAGTTCACCGCCGACCACGATCAGCGATACCTGCGCATCGAACGGATCGAGCTTGATGTCGCGGTCGGTGTCGGTCAGGTCTTTGATGTGGCCGTAGACGCCGGTCAGACCGTTGGCCATGGCGATGTTTTCGTAGAGGCGGATGTTCACGCTGTTACGAATGCGGATGCCGTGGCGCTTGTTGCTGATGACCTTGTTGCCCCACAGCAGATTGTCGGCAGACTCGTAGAGGGTGATGCCGTCGGTGTGGTTCTTGTAAATCTCGTTGTAGGCAATGATGTTGTTGACGCTGTTCCGGTCGATCACCAGGCCCGAGAGTTTGTTGTCGTAGCTTTTGTTGTTGAAGATGAAGCTGTCGTTCACTTCACGGGAAATGATGATCCCGTGCTTCTTCTTCGTACCGTAAACGGTGTTCTCGGCAATGATCAGGCCGTGAGAACGGTCGTGTGGGTCGATGCCGTAGACGATGTTGTCTTTGTAGGTGTTGCCCTTGACCACGAAGTCGCGGGTCTCGTAGCAGTAGAAGCCGTACCACATGTCCGAGAATTCGGAACCGACGATCCAGCCAGTCGGCTCGGCGCGCTTGAGGACCTTGGCCATGTTCGGCGTGTACTGGGAAATACTCACGCCGTACGACTTACTGTTGGCGTAGCCGAAGCTGGCCATCTTGCTGTTGATGATGTAAGTCTCGGTGCCCCCCCAGGCGAGCAGGAACGGGCGGAATTCTTTCGGCGAACGGAAGGTTGCCGGGCCGTTTTCCTTCTCGCGCCAGCCAGTGATTTTGGTATCACGCACGAACAGCTGACCGTCGTTGACCAGGAACGAACCGGCCTCTTGGGACAGGCGCAATTCCTGGGTCTGGCCGTCGATTTCGAGGATGCCTTTACGGCCAACCACGATCGGCAACTTCGCCAGGTACACGCCCGGCGAGGTTTCGCTGAAGTACTGCTTGGGCAGTTTCTTCGCCAGATCCTTGAGGTTCATGTAGCCGTCGTCGACGAAGATCGCCTGCGGAATACCGTGCTGACGCACCACCCACTCGGCCATCTTGTTGTCGCCGCCGATGAAGTCCTTCAGAGCGTCTTCCTGCATCATCCGGCGCACACTGACCTTGCCCGCCTTGCTGCGAACGATCTTCGCGGCGGCGGCTTCGGCGGTGTAGCCGGAGATGTCCGGCAGTGTCGGCGCGGCCAGGTTCAGCGCCTCGGTCGGTGCGCTGCTGACGGTGTAGGTCTTGGCTTGTTGCAGCTCTTTCGCCGTGGTCGCTGGCTTCGCCGGCTCCACGCTGGCGAAGGCGCCTGCCGAGGCCAGCAGCATCGCGCCGGCCAGCAGGCTGAGTGAGCCTTTGCGGGCACTGTTCATGTCGGGCACTCCCTTGGCGGTTGGCATCAGAAGCGCCAGATCACGTCGATGAACGCGCGGTGCATGTACGAATCAACCTGCTTGCCGTAGGCATCGCCCGGCTTGAACACGCCGCCACGGAAACGCACCAGGGCCGAAGGCTCATCGATCGACTGGCTCAATGCGGCCGGCAACAGGCCTTGCTTGAAGTACTTGGTGACGACCAGATCCATCTCCTGACCCATGTCCTTGTTGCCGTCTTCAAGCGGCAACGAGGTGCTGGACAAGATTGCGCCGGTGACGTCGTCGGTGTTGTTCTCGACGGCGTTGATACCGTTGCTGCCGACTGGCTTGTTGCCGTCGACGCGCCAGAATTTGTGGTAGATCAGGCTGGCGTCGTACTCGTCGTTGAGCATCCACGAGCCGAACAACGTAGCGGTCTGCATGTTGTTCATTTCGCCACGGAACGCTTCGCCGAAACGGTGAACGCGTGAACGTGTACCGGTGTAGTTCGAGCGGTTGCTTTCCAGACCGGTCTGTTCGTAATCGGCGCTGGCGCGGGCATACGCGGCACCGACTTGCCATTGCGGATCGAGGCGCAGACGCACACCGATGTCAGTGGCCCAGCCGTTGACGTCATCGCTGCGTTTGGCTTGCGTCGGGCGGCTGCCATCGGCGTTCAGCGCGTTGACCGTGTCGCGGTCGCCGCTCATACCGGTGATGCTGCCCCAGTAGTTGACGGTGTTGGTGTTGCGCCAGTTGTAGGCATCGCTGTCGGCAGTCAGGCCAATCCAGCTGATGTCGCCATTCTCTTTCTTGTCCAGCGAATCGCCGGCAACGCCGGGTTCTGGATAGTCGAGTTTGCCGTCATCGTGAGTATGGTGACCGCGAATCCCGACCCAGTTGCCCGGTGTCCACTGATAGGCAGCATCGGCGTAGGCGTGCAGGCGATCCTTGTCTTTCGGCGCCAGCTCTTTGAGGTCAGTGCGGTACTCGCTGAAGCGTTCGGCAACACCGGCGTTGGCACGCAACAGGGTGGTGTCGAAGGTCCAGTTCAGCGCTTCGATGTTGGTGTCGCGCCATTGGCCGTCGTCATTGCGCAGGCGCTGGCGACCGAGCTTGAGCATCTCGCCCGGGTAAGGCGTCAGGCCGCTGTAGCCGACCCAGAATTCGCGCATCGCCAGGTAGTTTTTCTTGGTCTTGCGATCACCATTGTCGGTGGTCTGGGTGCCGTCGCTGTCGGACTGCTGCAGGGTGTCGGTCTCGATGATGTCGGTCGAGGTCACCGCTTGGCCCATGGCGTAGGCGCTCCACGCGCCGCTCTCGCCGTAGACCCACGGACGCAGGTCAAGGCCGACACCGTTGACGTCGCCGCCGCTGGCGGTACCGAGGTCACGGTCGTCTTCGGACTGGCCGGTGATCTTCACTTCCAGGCCGAAGTTCTTGCTTTCAGTCATCGCGGCCAGTGTCGGGCAAGACCAGATCAGCGCGAATGTGAGGCCAATGCCGGCCTTCACGAATGGATTGAGCTTCATAGTTTTTCCTCGCCGTCTTCTTCTTGCAGGGCGTGCAGTTGCAGCGTGTTCGGGTTCAGGGCGCCACGGCTGGCCTGTTCCTGTTGCAGCAGGCGCTGGGCTTCGGCCAGACGCTCGGGCGGCAATTGAGCAGCGATGGTGGTCGCCAGTTCATCGGCTTGCGGCGTGTTTTGTGCCTTGGCCAGTTGGCTGAAGACATACGCGTTGAGCGGGTCGGGCTTGGTGCCTTTGCCTTGGGAGAACAGTTGGGCGATGGCGAAATCGGCGCTGTTCTGGCCGTTGCGCGCAGCGGTCAGCAGATGGTCGAGAGCCTTCTGCGGGTAAACCTTGCCCAGGTAACCACGGCGATAGATCTGGCCAAGGTAATAGTCGGCGGCGACTTCACGGCCAACGGCTTTCTGGAAATGTTCTTCGGCGACCTTCGCATCGGCCGGAACCACTTTGCCTTCGTAGTAGAGCTTGCCCAGCAACAGCTCGGCGCGTGGCTGGTCGGCGGCGCGGCCGTTGTCCAGGTACTTCATCATCTGGTCGACGTCGCCCAGTTCCGGGAAGTCGTAGAGCAATTGCGCGAGGGTGACCCACGACGCCGGGTAGCCTGGAGCGATCGGCTCAAGCAACGACTGCGCGGTTTTCTCGTCAGTCTTGCCCAGAGTCGAATCGGCCAGTACACGGGCAACCGAATCGACGCGCTGCGCAGTGACGGTGCCACGGCTGTAAGCGGCCTGCATTTGCTTGATCAGCTCGGCCTGTTGTTCTGGCTGGGCACGTTTCTGATAGACCGTGGCCAGTTCGACGTAGCAGATGTCGGTGGTGTTGAGCGCGGCTTTGCAGATTTTTTCCACGTCATCCAGATGCTGGTCGTAAGTGCCCTGGGTGCGATACAGCAGCACCTGCGCCAGACCTGCTTCCGGGTAGCCGGATTTGCGCCACTGATCGATCTGCTGCTGAGCGTTGATGTTCGGGAAGCTGTGCGGGTATTGCAGGTAGAGCATCGCCAGCGGGATCAACGTGTTGCCTTCGCCATTGGCGGCGGCTTTTTTCAGCAGGGTTTCGGCTTCGTGGTGCTCGGCTTCGGTCGAACCGGGCTTGGCCACCAGCAAGCGACCCAGACGTGCCTGAGCACGCGGCGAAACACTGGCCGCTGCGCGATAAGTCGCTTCGGCCTGTTTCATTTGCGCAGGGTCGCGGCTGTCGACCTGGATATCAGCGAGGCCCACTTGCGCTTCGCTGTAGCCCAGATCGGCCAGTTGCTGATAATTCTGCGCAGCAGTGGCGGTATCGCCACGCTTGAGCGCTTCGTTGGCCAGACGCTGATCGGGCAGGCCGGCGCAACCGGCCAGACTGACTGCCAATGCCAAGGCACACACTGATCCTTTGTGGGAGCTGGCTTGCCAGCGATTCAGGCGACTCGGTGTTTCAGCTGGACCACATTGATCCGATCGCTGGCAAGCCAGCTCCCACAGGGATCGTGGCGTTCTGAAAAGACTGGTGATAGTCACAGGCATGTCCTCGACTTAAAGACCGGCAGCCATGGCTTTGTCGATCAGCCAGTTCAGGTTCGGGCCACGGTCGCTGTTCACTTCCACCGGGCGGCCGGCGAGGCTGCTGTCGAGCGACTCGTCAGGCTTGATCTGCACGCGGATGTCGGAGGACAGGTCGGCGCTTTTCAGGCTGGTGCTGCTGACGATCTTGCCGGTGCGGATCTTGTCTTCGCCGGCGATCTGGAAGCTCACCGGGGTGCCCGGACGCACGTCGCCGAACTGGCGATAGGAGAAGCGTGCTTCCACATTGGCCTCGGTGTTGCGCGGCACCAGTTGGAAGATCACGTCGCCCTTGCTCGCGTATTGACCGTCAGCCACCAGTTGCTGGGCCACGGTGCAATCGCACGGCGAGGTGAGGGTGCCGGTCATTTGCTTGCCGAACAGTTCTTCAACCTTGGCGGGCGACAGTTGATCTTCCTGCATGTGGCCCTTGAGCACGTCGAGCATGCTGGTGCTGAAGGTCGCCAGTGGCGCGCCTTTGGCCGCAACGCCGTCGGACTTGATCAGGCTCTGCACGGTGCCGTCACGCGGCATGGTGATGTTCATGCCCGGCACGCTGACCAGACCGGCCTGTGCATGGCTGACGAAGTACATGCCGTACACCGATTTGGCAATGAAACCCGCCGCGATCAGACCGACCGCGAAGATCCCGGCGCTGAACGTCACGGCTTTCAGACGCCCGAACGGGGTCATGCCGTGGCCGCCGTCCTTGACCTTGCGCGCCTTGGTGAAGTTGTCGCGCTGCAGGGTCGCCAGTACTTCACCCATGCTGACGATGTCGCCGGCCAGGTGCGAAGTGATCAGGTGGCGCAGGGTGGAAATATCCTGCGGCTCAAGGTTCTGGAATTGGCAACCCGCGCGGCCGGTCTGGCGGTCAAAGGAACGCACTTGCAATTCGACGTCCATGGCCAGGCCAAGGTTGTCGATGACGAATTGCAGACGCGCCTTGTACACCTCGCCGATGGTCAGCGGCAGTTGACCGGCGTTAAACGCCAGGCCACCGGCGGACAGGTCGAGGACCCGCGCCTCCATCGGCGTCCGGTCGGGGCCGAAGAAACGCAGTTTGGCCGGGATTTTCACTCGGGCGTGCTGGCGCTGGGCTTCGGATTCATGCACTACGTTGGCGTTGACGGCGGTATTCATAGGGGCGATTTCCTTGTTAATTCAATAGGGGCGGGTCAGACCATCATCAGCAGCACGGCGACGAAAATGCTGCCGGCGGAGAAGGTCATGGTCCGAGACGACCAAGTGTTGAACCAACGTTGAAAGCTGGCGAGATCACGGGTCAGGGAAGTGGGCTGGCGAGTCCAGGATTGTTGGTCGAGGCGGAAGAACACGTAGATCTTCACCAGCGCACCGACGATCTGGTTGTAATAAAGAATCGCCGGGTAAGCCGGGCCGATCTTGTGCCCTGAGCAGGACAACAGCAGCGTCAGAATCAGGCGGGTGATGCCGATCCACAGCAGGTACACCAGGATGAACGCGGTGCCGTACTTGAAGCTGGCGATGATTGCCACGGTCAGGCCGAGCAGCGACGTCCACATCGACACGCGCTGGTCGAACAGCACCACCGAGGTGAAGGCGCCGAGGCGTTTCACACCCAGGCCCAGCGCTCGCGAGTTCTGGCGCAGGTTGTTGCCGTACCAGCGGAACATCAGTTTGCGGCTGGCCTTGATGAAGCTCTTTTCCGGCGGGTGTTCCACGGTGTGGATCGCCGCGTCCGGCACATAGAACGTGTCGTAGCCAAGGCGCATCAGGCTGAACCAGCTCGACTTGTCGTCGCCGGTCAGAAACTTGAAGCGGCCCAGGCGCCAGTGTTGCAGCGAGTCGCTTTCCACATCGGCGATGAAGTCCGGATTGGTCACCACGGAGGCGCGGAATACCGACATCCGGCCGGTCATGGTCAGGACGCGTTTGGACAGGGCCATCGAGCACATGTTGATGTGGCGCTGGGCGAAGCGCAGCTTGTGCCATTCGCTCATGATGTAGCCGCCGCGCACTTCGCAGAATTCGTTGGTGGTCAGGCCGCCGACGTTGCCGAACAGCTGGAACCACGGCACGGTTTTGCGCACTACGCCTTCGGCGAGCACGGTGTCGCCATCGATCACGGCGACGACGGCGCGGTCGTCCGGCAGGTGGCGGGAGATCGCGCGGAAACCGTAGGCCAGGCCATCGCGTTTGCCGGTGCCGGGAATGCGCACGAAGTCGAGTTTCACTCGATCCGGCGGATTCATTCGCGCCCACAGCGCTTTGACCAGCAACTCATCGGACATTTCGACGATGGAGCAGACCATGGTGGTCGGCAGTCCGCAGTCGATCGCTTCGCGGATCACCGAGCTGTAGACCTGCGCTGTGGTCAGCGCGTCGATACGAAAACTGGTGACCATCAGGTACACGTGCGACGGATCTGCCGCCTTGCCCAGCTTGCGCACTTTACGGCGCAGGTGCGGGTAGACGATGTAGAGAAAAATCATGCCGCGCACAAAGTGCGTTGCACCCATCGAGTAGCGCCAGATACCCACGGCGCCAATCAGGAAAATGAAGTCCTTCGACTCGGAGTCGAATGTGGACGTGGGCAGCATCAAGGCCAGGCCCATCAGCAGACTGAGATAAAAAAGCCAGCCGGCGGATTGCAGAAAAAAATGTTTGAGCTTGTTCGACATGACCGTCATCCGAAGGTGAGAAGGCTTCAAGCCGCAAGCTGCGAGCTGCAAGCAAAACGCTTTGGCTTGCAGCTCGAAGCTTGTCGCTTAGGGCTGCTTTACCAGCAGATACCTTCGGTACGGGTGCCAGCGTCGGTGGCTTTGGCCATGAAGCCGACCAGGTCGATGACCTGTTTGCCGTCCGGTGCTTGCTGAGCCAGCGCACGGAACTTCTCGTCGCGGTTGCCGAGGATGATCACGTCGGAGTTGTCGATCACCGAGTCGAAGTCCGAATTGAGCAGGGACGACACGTGCGGGATTTTCGACTCGATGTAGTCCTTGTTCGCACCGTGAACACGGGCGTACTCGACGTTGCTGTCGTAGATGCTCAGGTCGTAACCCTTGCCGATCAGCATTTCAGCCAGTTCCACCAGCGGGCTTTCGCGCAGGTCGTCGGTGCCGGCCTTGAAGCTCAAGCCGAGCAGGGCGACTTTGCGTTTGTCGTGGCTTTCAACGATGTCGAAGGCGTTCTGCACTTGCGATTCGTTGCTGCGCATCAGCGAGTTGAGCAGTGGCGCTTCGACGTCCAGCGAACCTGCGCGGTAGGTCAGGGCGCGGACGTCTTTCGGCAGGCACGAACCGCCGAAAGCGAAGCCTGGACGCATGTAGTACTGGGACAGGTTGAGGGTCTTGTCCTGGCAAACGACGTCCATCACTTCACGGCCATCGACGCCGACCGCTTTGGCGATGTTGCCGATCTCGTTGGCGAAGGTCACTTTGGTGGCGTGCCAGACGTTGCAGGTGTACTTGATCATTTCGGCAACGGCGATGTCCTTGCGGATGATCGGTGCGTCGAGTTCTTCGTACAGCGATTGCAGAACGTCGCCCGAGGCCTTGTCGAACTCGCCGATAACGGTCATCGGTGGCAGGTCGTAGTCGGCAATCGCGGTGGATTCACGCAGGAACTCAGGGTTGACCGCAACGCCGAAATCGACGCCAGCCTTTTTCCCGGAGCAATCTTCGAGGATCGGGATGACAACGTTTGCGACAGTGCCCGGCAGTACGGTGCTGCGCACCACGATGGTGTGGCGGGTGGTCTTGTCACGCAGAACAAAACCGATCTCGCGGCACACGGCCTCGATGTAGTTCAGTTCCAGGTCGCCGTTCTTTTTGCTCGGCGTGCCGACGCAAATCATCGACAGGTCGGTATCGCGAATCGCTTCGGCGAAGTTGGTCGTACCGCGCAGACGTCCGTTCTGAATACCTTGCTGCAACAGTTCGCCCAGACCCGGCTCAACAATGGGAGATTTGCCAGCGTTGATCATGTCGATCTTGTCTTTGGCTACATCGACGCCAACCACGTCATGGCCCCGTGCAGACAGGCAACCGGCACACACTGCGCCAACGTAACCCAAACCAAATATGCTGATGCGCATCGCAATTACCTCTGTATATATCAGGCCACTAGAGGGCCGGAGTTAATGGTGTTCAGCGTTCGTTAGTGCACTCGAAAGTGCGACGCACAGGCGCAACAATGCCGTGTGCAGGCATACTAAGTTCCGAGTGTCTAAATAAGTGCACTCAAGATGTGCGCAACCAGGCCTTGTTGTTATGGCATGCCCTGTTATGCAGCCGATCTTCATTGGTGAAGACCTTGGTGCAATCGTTTTTACGCGCTTGATGTCAGGTGGAAGCCTTGTAAATCAAGCGGTTGGGTGCTCAGGCGAGCACGTTTATAGGGGCGTGGCCATGGCCTTGCAGGGGATATTAATGGTGCGTATCTCCTGAACTTCAGTTTGCTTTCAGACTAGTTAGTCATCTAGGCAAGTTGCTGTGACAACTTGGTTACATGACTATCTGTCTTGCGTAAGTTATCTCGTACAAACTCGGCGAGAATCGTTACCGGTGGTATGAGCTATGCATTTGGACGAAGTTCCTGTCCACTCATCGCGAAATCTGAAATTTCTTGAAATATTGTCGAAGATGGCACTAGTCTCAATTTGATGGCACCTTCGTTTCCGACCTTTATTAACAGGCGAATAATCACGTTAGATAGTTTTGTGCCACTACAGTGAAAAAAATTAGGTGCCACTACTGAAAAAAATGATCAGTGTCGAGTGAAACTAATATTAGAAAAGAGGCTGTTGATTTTATGGCGCCATAAAAATGGCGATATGTAGCGAGGGATTTTTGACATCGTGCGAGCTGCACGACTCTCGATAGAAAGAGTCGTGCAATAGGCATGCTTTATTCGGGGGCGTGATCGCGCAAAAACACCAGATTGTCCGGTTTGGATTGTTCAGCACTGTAGCGATAACCCTGAACATCGAACTGCTTGAGGTGGGCTGGATCGTTGATACCTTCCTGGATAACGAAACGGCTCATCAGGCCACGGGCCTTTTTTGCGTAGAAGCTGATGATCTTGTACTGACCGTTTTTCAGATCCTTGAAATCGGCATTGATGATTCGCGCATTCAACGCGGTGCGTTTGACCGCCGAAAAGTACTCGTTGGACGCCAGGTTGAGCAGCAGGTCATCGCCTTGCTCGGCCAATGCTTCGTTCAGCCATTCACTGATGCGCGTGCCCCAGAACGCGTACAAATCCTTGCCGCGCGCGTTGGCCAGTTTGGTGCCCATTTCCAGACGATACGGTTGCATCAAGTCCAGCGGGCGCAGCAGGCCATAGAGGCCGGAAAGCATGCGCAGGTGTTTTTGCGCGTAATCGAAATTCGCTTCACTGAAGGACTGCGCATCGAGACCGGTGTAGACGTCACCCTTGAACGCGAGCAGTGCCTGCTTGGCGTTTTCCGGAGTGAACGCTGGCGTCCAGCTGCCGAAACGCGCGGCGTTGAGCCCGCCGATCTTGTCGGAGACGTGCATCAGCTCGCTGATCTGCGCCGGCGATAGCTCGCGCAACTGCTGGATCAGTTCCTGGGAGTGGTCGAGATATTGCGGCTGGGTGAAGCGCTGGGTCGCCGGCGGCGTTTCGTAATCGAGGGTCTTGGCGGGGGAAATCACCATCAGCATGAAGTCGTCTCCTTTAATCGTGGGGGCGATTCTAGGGGGTTGTCGGTGTTGACTCCAGCTATGAGCGTAATAGGTGATCGGTGGTGTCATGGAGCAAGATCGCTGCCTCGCTGGGGCTCGAGAGCTCTTACAGTGTGCGCCTGGCATGAAGTGGCCTCGAGTCTGTGGCGTGAACCTGTAGGAGCTGCCGCAGGCTGCGATCTTTTGATCTTTCTTTTGATCCACCCGCGATATAGTGCCTCCCGGGTTTTGTGACGGAGACACCCCATTGCGCATTGTTCTTTTATTCACCGCGTGGCTGTTGAGCTTCGGAGCCGTCGCGGCGCCGGGCGATGTGGCGACGCTGGATCGCGACACCTGGCCTGAGCAACTGAGCAGTCCGACGCTGTTCGACGTCGCTTCACGTGCGGAAATCCTCATGTTTGCCCGCGGCTTGCTCGGCACCGAATCGATGACGGAGGCCGCGCTGGCTCAGCGCCTGGGCCTGCGCACGGTCAATCTGGATTCAGTCAACAGCCTGCGCGAGCGCCTGTGGCAGCGCTTGCTGGCCAACTACAACTTCGCCCAGCAGAGTTGCGATCAGGACGCCTCGTTCTGCTTCCTCGTCGAAGACTTGCCGACGCTGCGTGAGCAAGCCGCCAAATTCGTCGTCAGCGATGACAGCTATTACACCAAGTGGGCCGAGCCGAGTCGGATCTTCCATCTGCAGTATCTGGACGAACTGCTGCGCAAGGCTGCGCTGTTCCCGCAGACCAGCAGCGAAATCGATCGTTTCGGCGACTATGAGCGCAACGGCGACGAGATGCATGACCGACTGTTTCTGCTGACCTTCGACAGCGCCGCCAACGCGCAACCGGACAACACCGATTGGCTCACCGAGTACCTGCGCAAGTCAAACATGAGCGGCACGTTCTTCATGTTGGGCAAGGATATTCAGGCGCGACTGGGTGACCGTTCCGTGAGCGGCCTGCAAGCGGCGTTCTCGCAGCAATGCGTCGGCGTGCAGGGTTGGGAGTTCCGCTCCCACAGCCATTGGCAGGACTGGCAGGACTCGGTGCGCCGCAGTGCCGATCTGGTGAAGAACAAACTGCCGGAAAACTATGTACCGCTGTTTCGTCCGCCAGATGGCCAGCGGCGCAGCGATGCAAAAGGCTTCTTTAACACGCAGGGCCTGCAAGTGGCGCTTTGGGACATCGATGCCGCGGACGGCGCAGGCAAACTCAAAGGCCCGCAGAGTGCACAGCGAGTGCTGACCCTGATGCTGTTGTGGCGTCACGGAGTGATCAATTTCAACATGAAACAGGATGCCGTGAAGACCGCCATGCCTTGGCTGATCACGCAAACCGCGCAAAGCGGCATCGGTTGGGAAGACTGTCTGGACGGGTTTCGCTGAGAAACGAAGAAAGCCCGGAAATATTGGGCTTGGGGCGATTTTTTTGCAGGATTCGATGCAGGCGGACTTCCGACTTTAGCGGGGTCTGGACGGTCCGCCAAGGGCTTTTCGTCACTCTGCAAAATAAACTTCAAAAAACCGTCAAAGTGCTTTTTCCTGTCATGGGTTTTGGAGTATTACGAAGACAGACCGCCGAAACCTGCAACACAGGTGGCGTCTTCCAAGACCCACTTTGTGTGCAAGTCACCTGCCTCTTTCAATAAAAGCCCGGCAGATGAATCGGCAGTCACTTCGAGGCGCAGCACTGTAGAGGTATTGCGTCGAATGGCTCTGACAAAGGTGACCGAGTATGGATGATCACGGACGTAGCCCTTCCAACCAGCCAATCCTTTATGTACTCGATACCAACGTACTGATTCACGATCCAAACGCCCTGCTTAATTTCGAAGAACACCACGTCGCCATCCCGATGACCGTGCTGGAAGAGCTGGACAAGCTCAAGAGCGGGCATCACAGCGTTGCCGCCGAATGCCGTCAGGCCATCCGGCTGATCGACAAGACCCTGGGCGATGCCTCCCCCGAGGACGTCGAACTGGGCGTGCCGATTCAGCGTGGCAAGGGCGGTCCGAAGGGCTTGCTGTCAATTCTGATGAGCAAGCAGGCCGAGTCGAATCTGATTCTGCCCGAGCATCTGAACGACAACAAAATCATCAACCAACTCATCGATATGCACACCCGTGACCCACAGAAACCTGTGGTTCTGGTGACCAAAGACATCAACATGCGCCTCAAGGCGCGCGCCTGCGGGATCGCGGCCGAGGACTACAGCACCGACCAACTGGTCGATGACGTGTCGCTGCTGCCCAATGGTTATCACAACATGACCGGCTCCTTCTGGGACCTGGTGAGCAAGGTTGAAACCCGTCAGGACCACGGCCGCACCTGGCACGAAGTGAAACTGATCGATAACCTGCCAGCAGTGCATATCAACGAGTTCATCATCGATGAACAGGGCTTCGTTGGCTGGATCAAGGAGATTGACGAAGACCGCCTGCTGATTCTCGATCTGCATCAGGAACCCCTGTTGCACCAGGAAGCCTGGGGCCTGAAACCGCGTGACATCTACCAGAGCCTGGCGCTGTATGCGCTGCTCGATCCGGACATCCATCTGGTCAACCTGTCGGGTGCGGCCGGTTCCGGTAAAACCATTCTGGCGTTGGCCGCTGCGATCGAGCAGACCATGGTCAGCAAGCGTTATCGGCGCATCATCGCCACCCGCAGCGTGCAGGGCCTGGACCAGGAAATCGGCTTCCTGCCTGGCACCGAAGCGGAAAAAATGGAGCCTTGGCTTGGCGCCATCACCGACAACCTCGAAGCCTTGCACATGGATGACGAAAACACCCATGGCAGCGTCGACTACATCCTCAGCAAAGTGCCGTTGCAGTTCAAATCGCTCAACTACATTCGCGGTCGCAGCTTCCAGCAGAGCCTGATCCTGATCGACGAATGCCAGAACCTCACGCCGCACCAGATGAAAACCATCATCACCCGTGCCGGCGCGGGTTCCAAAGTGGTGTGCCTGGGTAACCTCGCACAGATCGACACCCCATACCTGTCCGCGACCAGCTCCGGGCTGACCTACCTGACCGAACGTTTCAAGGATTTCCCTAACGGTGTGCATATCACCCTGCAAGGGGTGCCTCGCTCGATCCTGGCCGAATACGCCGAAACGCATTTGTAACCCTTCGAAACAAACCGGGCGGCCGAAAAAGCTGCCCGGTTTTTTTATGGATAAATGCCGATCAAATGTAGGAGCTGCCGAAGGCTGCGATCTTTTGATTTTGGTTCTAAAAAGCAAGATCAACAGATCGCAGCCTCCGGCAGCTCCTAAAGGGAGATATGTGAATCGGTGCGTGCGGAAATTTGACTCGCAGGTTTACAATCCCCGCTCCTGATCAGGAGTAATCCCGTGCTGACTCATCTCGATTCCCAAGGTCGCGCCAACATGGTCGACGTCACTGAAAAAGCCGTGACGTTTCGTGAAGCGACGGCTCAAGCGCTGGTGCGCATGCTCCCCGAAACGTTGCAGATGATCGTCAGCGGCGGCCATCCCAAGGGTGACGTGTTCGCCGTGGCGCGCATTGCCGGTATTCAGGCTGCAAAGAAAACCAGCGATCTGATTCCCCTGTGCCATCCGCTGATGCTCACTGGCGTCAAAGTCGAGCTCAGCGCTGAAGGCGAAGACACCGTGCGCATCGTCGCCCGTTGCAAATTGTCCGGGCAGACCGGCGTCGAGATGGAAGCGCTGACCGCCGCCAGCGTCGCCGCGCTGACTATCTATGACATGTGCAAAGCGGTGGATCGCGGCATGACCATCGAAAGCGTGCGTCTGCTGGAAAAGGTCGGCGGCAAGAGCGGGCACTTTCAGGCGGATCAAGCATGAAGCTGACGGTTAAGTTTTTTGCCCGTTACCGTGAAGCGCTGGGCGTTGACTCGGTAACGGTCGACGGCGATTTCGCCACCGTCGATGACGTGCGCGCGCTGTTGGCGCAGCGTGACGGCGCCGAGGTATTGAGCGAGCAGAACCTGATGTGCGCGCGCAACGAAGATTTGTGCCAGCTCGACGAGCCGGTGGTCGAGGGTGACGAAGTGGCATTTTTCCCCACAGTGACCGGAGGCTGAGTCATGGCGATTCGTGTGCAGGCCGCGCCGTTCGATCCGGGTGCTGAAGTCAACGCGATGCACGCGGCCAATGTCGGCGTCGGCGCGGTGGTGAGTTTTGTCGGCTACGTGCGCGACTTCAACGACGGGCTGGATGTGGCGGGGATGTTTCTCGAACACTATCCGGGCATGACTGAAAAAGCCCTTGGCAAGATCGCCATCGAGGCCGAGCAGCGCTGGCCGTTGCTGAAACTGGAAGTGCTGCACCGCATCGGCGCGCTGGAACCGGGCGAGCCCATCGTGTTTGTCGGCGCTGCCAGCGCCCATCGCCAGGCAGCGTTCGACGCCTGCGCTTTCGTCATGGATTACCTGAAAACCCGTGCACCGTTCTGGAAGAAGGAAAACACCAGTGATGGGCCGCGTTGGGTTGAGGGGCGGGACAGTGATCATGCGGCGGCGGATCGCTGGAAACAGTAAGTTCTTCAGTGTCCCCAAGTCAGCCATCGTGAGCAGGCTCACTCCTACAGTGGATCTTCATGGACACAGATTTTGTGTTCGCCACCGATCCCCTGTAGGAGTGAGCCTGCTCGCGATGGCGTCATCGGCATCACCGAAATCTTGCTTATCTGTCCGATTGACGATCTGTACCTATAAGTCCAATATGGATTTCCAAGTACAAAAAAAGCTTCAGTCTTGCCGCTCGTAGCTACAAGCTCCCAGCTGCTCTTCTTCATCTTGCCAAACCAACAACAACCCGCGAGAGAATGAACATGAAGAAACTTCCCCTCATCACCGGTCTGGCCCTCAGTCTGTTGGCGTGCTCCAGCGTCTTCGCCGCCGAGAAAACCCTGCGCATTGGTATCGAAGCTGCTTATCCGCCATTCGCCTCGAAAACCGACAAAGGCGAAATCGTCGGTTTCGACTACGACATCGGCAATGCTCTGTGCGCGCAGATGAAGGCCAAGTGCGTGTGGGTCGAAGGAGAGTTTGATGGCCTGATTCCTTCGTTGAAAGTGAAGAAAATTGACATGGCGCTGTCGTCGATGACCATCAACGAAGACCGCAAGAAGTCGGTGGATTTCACCCACAAGTATTACTTCACTTCGTCGCGGTTGGTGATGAAGGACGGCGCTACGGTCGATGATCAATACGCCAGCCTCAAGGGCAAGAACGTCGGCGTGCAGCGTGCGACCACGACCGACCGCTATGCCACCGAGGTGTTTGAACCCAAGGGCGTCAACGTCAAGCGCTATAGCAACAACGAAGAGATCTACATGGACCTGGCTGCCGGTCGCCTTGATGCGATTTTTGCCGACACCATTCCGCTGAATGACTTCCTGTCGATGCCGCGCGGCAAGGGCTATGCGTTTGTCGGCCCGGAGCTGAAGGATCCGAAGTATGTGGGCGAAGGTGCGGGGATTGCGGTGCGCAAGGGTAATAGTGAGCTGGTCAGCGAGCTGAATACCGCAATCGACGGGATTCGCGCGAGTGGCGAATATCAGAAGATTTCCGAGAAGTATTTCAAGTCCGATATCTACGGCGACTGATAGTCCGTTATCGCTGGCAAGCCAGCTCCCACAGTGATCGAGTCGTACACAGATTTTGTGTACATCAAAATCCCTGTGGGAGCTGGCTTGCCAGCGATGGGGCCAGATCAATCACCGCGAATCTTCAGCCCTTTAATTCCTTCAGGTGTTTGTACACCGTCGCCCGCCCCATGTTCAGCACATTGGCCACATAGTTCGAGGCGCTCTTGCCCTTGAACGCGCCTTCGGCGTGCAGCGCCAGCACCAGTTCACGTTTGTGATCGCGGGTCAGCAGATTCAGGCTCAGTTGCCGCTCGCGCAGCCAGGCGTGCAGGAACGTGTTGATGCGCTCCTGCCAGTCATCGCGAAACAGTGAGTCGGGTTGCGGGATCAGTTTGCTTGGCGACAGGAACAGATCCAGCGCCGCCTTGGCATTCTCGAACAGCGAAATATTCAGATTGATGCACAGCACCGCCAGCGGCAGGCCTTCGCTGTCACGCAGCACGCTGCTGAGGCTGCGGATTTTCTGACCATCCCAATTGAGTTTTTCGTACGGGCCGATGTTCCGCTCGCTGACGTCTTCGCTGAGCATGTCTTCGAGTGACGACTCGTCACCGATCTCGCGTTTGGACAGGTTATTGGCGATGTAGTCGACTTTTTGCGTGCGCAAATCGTGCAGCACCACTTCGGCGTGGGGAAAAAACAGCGTGGCGATGGCGTCGGCGATGGCCCGGAAGTTATCCAGTGCCGGGTCGAGTTCGGGGGCGGTCATGACAGTGGAGCTCCAGGCAGCGTCAGCGCCCCCATGAACAGGGGCGCTGCGAGTTTGCCGCAATCGGTTGGGCGCGTCATCCGCAGCGCGGATTAACCGAGCCGGGCAGGGGAGAGCATGTTGCTGCTCAGCCCGAACTGACGCAGTTGCTCGGGTAACGGCAGACCGCGTACCAGGGCCGCGCTGGCCTGGCCCATCGCCGGTGACGTCTGGATGCCGTACCCGCCCTGGGCTGCGACCCAGAACAAGCCCGGCACCTGTGCATCGAACCCGCTGAGCAAATCACCGTCGGCGACGAAACTGCGCAAACCGGCCCACGTGCGCGTCGGGCGGCGAATGGTCAGCGTTGTGGCTTCTTCGATCTGATAGATGCCCATGGCGATGTCCAGTTCTTCAGGCTGCACGTCGTGGGGTTCGACCGGGTCAGCATTGGCTGGCGAGCCGAGGAACATGCCGGCGTCGGGTTTCATGTAGAACGATTCGTCGAGGCTGACCAGCATCGGCCAATGATGAATGTCGACGCCTTCGGGTCCGGCGAATATGAATGCGGCGCGGCGTTTCGGTTGCAGGCCCAGCGATTGTGCACCGGCCATTGCGCCGATCTTGTCGGCCCAGGCGCCGGCCGCGTTGATGATCACTGGCGCGCTGAAGGTCTGGCCGTTGGTCTGCACCTGCCAGACATTATCGGCATCGCGCTCAAGGCTCAGCACCTGGCAGTCGGTGTGCACCTCTCCGTGGTTGCGGCGGATACCGCGCAGGTAGCCTTGATGCAGGGCGTCGGTATCGATGTCACAGGCTGTCGGGTCGTAAATCGCCCCGTGGACTTTTTCCCGGCGCAGGATCGGCAGGCGCGCGCAGGCTTCATCAGCGCTGAGCAGTTGCATTTGCGGCACCGTGGCTTTGGCGCTCAGGTACTGGTTGTTGAGTTCGGCGGCGTCACCGGTGAAATCCACGGTCATTTCGCCGCGTGGGGTCAGCAGCGGGTGCTCGCAGAATCCGGCCGGCGGCTGGTCGAAAAACTCACGGCTGGCCTGAGTCAGCGCGCGTACCTGCGGTGTGCCATAAGCAGCGGTGAACAGGGCGGCGGACCGTCCGGTGGAGTGATAGGCCGGGTGAGATTCACGCTCCAGCACAATCACTTTGGCGTGGGGCGACAGCCAGAAACCGGTGGAAGCGCCGGCAATCCCGCCGCCGATGATGATGAAATCTGCCTGGCTCATGAACATCTCCAAAGGTATCGAGGTTCTCTGTGGGATCTGCCTTTTGGCGACACCCACTCTGGAATGCGTTGTCAGTGGATCTGCCTTCGGCGACATCCACTCTGGAATGCGTTTTCTGTGGATCTGCCTTCGGCGACATCCACTCTGGAATGCGTTTTGTGTGGATCTGCCTTCGGCGACACCCACTTTGGAATGCGTTTTCTGTGGATCTGCCTTCGGCGACATCCACTCTGGAATGTGCTTTCTGTAGGAGCTGCCGCAGGCTGCGATCTTTTGATTTTGATTTTCTGAAGGCAAGATCAAAAGATCGCAGCCTGCGGCAGCTCCTACAGGGGACCGAGGTGTCAGTGCTTCAGGCGATAAACCGCATTCGCCAGGGCAATGTCTTCCAGGCCCAGCCCGATCGAGCGGAAAAACACGTGACGGTGGTAATCCGGGCGTTGCACTTTTTCACTGAGCAGATCGGCGAGGTCACCCATGATCGAATCCTTGCTCCAGCCATGTTGCTCAACAGCAATCAGCATCTCGCCCGCCGAACCCGGTGTGGTCAGACGGTAGTCGCAGAACACCTGCATGTCGTTGAGGCTTTGCGGTGGCACTTCGTGGGCGCGGGGGGCGTTGGTGCTGATCGAGGTGATCAACGCGGGTTTGCTCAGTGCTGCCGGGTCGATCACCGGCCCCGCTGACGAAGTGCAGAGCATGATCACATCGGCATCGGCGAGGGCAGTTTCACGGCTCTTGGCAACCGTCAGCAGGGGAGCAATGGCTTTGAGCTGCGCCTGGGTTTCAGGATCCTCATTCAGGCTCGGCGAATACACACTGATGCTTTGCCAGTCGCGCAAAGACTTCACGTAATGCAGATGCGCCTGTGCAACTTTGCCGCTGCCGATGATCGCCAGTCGCCGCGCATCCAGTGGGGCGAGGGCATCGACGGCCACTGCGGTAGTCGCAGCCGTACGCGCAGTGGTCAGTTCGCCGGCATCGCACAGCAGCAAGGGCTGGCCGGTCTGCATCGACATCAACAATGTCCAAGCGGTCACCAACGGGCCTTGCTCGCGGACGATGTACGGCGAGGTTTTCACCCCGTACACGCCGTCTTCGGCCAACACACCCAGGTAATTGATGAAGTCCCCGGCACCCTGTGGGAATTCCACCAGTTGCTGCGCCGGTTGTACCGCGTTACCGGCAGCGAGATCACGGAACAGTTTGCGCAATGTCTGCGGCACATCAATGCGGGCCAGCAACTCTCGGGCCTGGGTTTGGTCGATCACGTAGGGCGTACTGGACATGTCAGGCTCCGGAAGCGAAATCTAAACTTATTTGTCTATTATGGACTTTTAGTTTTATCGGGCAAGATCCTCCGGGAAAAAAGGCAGGCACAAAAAAAGCGCAGTCCGTTGCCGGCTGCGCTTCTCTTTTATCGTGTCGCTTACTCTGGACGCTTGCGCTCGACTGCACGCAATAGATGCGTTGGAGGTGTTTCACAGCTGATCTTGCGGCCGAGCTTCTCTTCGATGGACGGCAACTGGTAGGAGTCGTCTTCACCGGCAAAGCTGATCGACACGCCATCGGCGCCGGCACGACCGGTACGGCCGATGCGGTGCACGTAATCGTCCGGGACTTCCGGCAGGGTGAAGTTGATGACGTGGCTGATGCCGTCGATGTGGATGCCGCGACCGGCAACATCGGTGGCGACCAATACGCGAATCTTGCCTTCGCGGAAGCCTTCCAGGGTCTTGATGCGCTTGTGCTGCGGCACGTCGCCAGACAGTTGCGCGGCGTTGATGCCATCGCGCACCAGGCGTTCTTCGATTCGGCGTACTTCGTCTTTGCGGTTGGCAAACACGATCACCCGCTCCCAGCCGTTATCGTTGACCAGGTTGAAGAGCAGTTTGTATTTGTCGGCAGCGGCCACGGCAAAGATGTGCTGTTCGACGTTTTCGTTGGCCACGTTCTGCGATTCGATCTCGACGATCGACGGGTCGGTGGTCCACTGCTTGGCGAGGTTCATCACGTCTTCGGTGAACGTCGCGGAGAACAGCAGCGTCTGACGTTCGCTTTTCGGCGGGGTCTGGCGAATGATCTGCCGAACTTGCGGGATGAAACCCATGTCGAGCATGCGGTCGGCTTCGTCCAGCACCATGACTTCGACCATGTCCAGATGCACGTCGCCGCGCTGGTTGAAGTCGAGCAGACGGCCCGGGGTCGCAACGAGGATGTCGCAGTGGCGCGCTTCAAGATGCTTGAGCTGCTTGTCGAAATCCATGCCGCCGACAAACGTCATCACGTTGAGGCCGGTGTACTTGGTCAGGTCAGCGGCGTCTTTTGCAATCTGCACCACCAGCTCACGGGTCGGCGCGATGATCAGCGCACGGGGTTCGCCCATGTAGCGTTCTTTCGGCGGCGGGGTCTGCAACAACTGAGTGATGATCGAGATGAGGAACGCGGCGGTTTTACCGGTACCGGTCTGGGCGCGGCCGATGGCGTCTTTGCCGGCGAGGGTGAAGCCCAGCACCTGCGCCTGGATCGGCGTGCAATAAGGAAAGCCCAGATCCTGAATGGCGTGCATCAGCTCTGGAGAAAGCTTGAAATCGTGAAAGCGGGTTTTGCCTTCCTGAGGTTCGACGACGAAGTCTTCGAGTTTCCACGGGATGACCGGTGCCTTGGGCTTGGGTTCGCGACGCGGCTTGAGCGGTTTTGGCGCTTCGCTGCGGGCAGGCTCGGCGGCGATTGGCGCGGCCGGTGCAGGTTGCGGTTGTTGCTTCGGTGCCGCTGCGGGAGCGGGGCGGTCGGCCTGCGGGGCATCGTTGCGATGACCGGCGGCGTGCGACGGCGCACGGGTAACTGGCGCGAGCTGCTCAGCCTCGCTTTTACCGAACATTTTCTTGAGTGCTTCGAGCACGGTCATCTCATCAATTGGTTAAGGAATGTACGCCGGCCAGTGTAATGCAAGAAACGGGCGCGGCGTAGTGTGATGATCAAAGGGCGGACGTTGTGCGGATAATCAGCGCAGGCGCTCGCTCAGCCAGGTACCGATATCACGAATTTCCTCGGGTAACACTTCGTGCTCCATTGGGTATTCCTGCCATGTCACGGTGACACCATGGGCTTTCAGATACTCATAAGCAGTGCGGCCCATGGAGTTTTGCACAACGTTGTCGAACTGACCGTGCAACGAAAGCACCGGAATTCGTTGCTGGCTGGCCGATAACTGCAGTTCTTCACTGAACGTCGGCGCATACGTCGACAACGCCATCACGCCACCCAACGGCCCCTGCCATTTCAGAAAAGCGGTGTGATAGACCACGGCGCCACCCTGGGAGAAACCCGCGAGAAAAATCCGCGAGGCGTCTATTCCGCTGGCTCGCTCGTTTTCGATCAATTCAATGACGTGATCGGCCGACGCTTCCAGCTCATCGCGATCGATCGCCCGCGCCGGGCTCATGGCTTTAATGTCGTACCAGCTCGGCATGGCGTATCCGCCGTTAATTGTCACAGGGCGTGTCGGCGCCTGAGGCAGCACGAAGCGTGTGCTCAGCAGGCTTTCCTGCAATGCCTCGGCGACCGGCAGGAAGTCATAGCGGTCGGCGCCGAGGCCGTGCAGCCAGATCACGCAGGCGTCTGCGGGCTTAACAGGCTGAAGAATCAAGGGCTCGGTCATGTCTGCTCCAAATATGTGCGGGCGCTCTCATTGAGTGCGTGATTGAAGTGCGCGCCCGGTTGATCCGTTAAGAAGATGTCGCAAGGGTACAAGTTTTGCTATTGACCTGTCGCTTATGTGCTTCAGCGGCCGGTGTGGTACGGGCTTTGCTATGGCTTGAAGCGTGCAACCGATCTCGCGTCTGGCGGTAACACTATCAGTGAACGCCTGGCGATGGGATGCAAAGAATCCGGTAATGGATGTTCGCCAATGGCCGCCATGGGCTTAGCGAATATGAAAGGGCTACAGCCCGTTCGGCCAATTGGTGAGAAGTGAGTTGTCCATGATGTGGATTTTCTCCTGAAACACTCATAGCGAAGGTCTTTACGTCGGTTGACCCAATAAAAAGCCAACTAGGGTCAACACCGCCTCAAAAGGGTGCGACTGGACTCAAGCTCCGACACAACAAGAGCAAAACTGGAGGTTTGAATGAAGATGTTGAAATCCACTCTGGCGATCGTGACTGCAGCAGCAGTACTCGGCGTCAGCGGGTTCGCTCAGGCGGGTGCAACCCTGGATGCCGTGCAGAAGAAAGGTTTCGTGCAATGTGGCGTGAGCGACGGTCTGCCGGGCTTCTCGGTACCGGACGCTACCGGCAAGATCCTCGGCATCGACGCTGACTTCTGCCGCGCAGTAGCCGCTGCCGTATTCGGCGACGCAACCAAGGTCAAATTCAGTCAGTTGAACGCCAAGGAGCGCTTCACCGCGCTGCAGTCCGGCGAGATCGACATCCTGTCGCGCAACACCACCATGACCAGCTCCCGTGATGCGGGCATGGGCCTGAAATTCCCGGGCTTCATTACCTACTACGACGGCATCGGCTTCCTGGTAAACAACAAGCTGGGCGTGAAGAGTGCCAAAGAGCTGGACGGCGCAACTATCTGCATCCAGGCCGGTACTACCACCGAGCTCAATGTTTCCGACTACTTCCGCGGCAACGGTCTGAAATACACCCCAATCACTTTCGACACCTCCGATGAAAGCGCCAAGTCGCTGGAATCCGGTCGTTGCGACGTGCTGACTTCCGACAAATCCCAGCTGTTCGCCCAGCGCAGCAAACTGGCTTCGCCGAAAGACTACGTGGTTCTGCCGGAAACCATTTCCAAGGAACCACTGGGTCCGGTCGTGCGTAACGGCGACGACGAGTGGCTGGCTGTAGTGCGCTGGACTGGCTACGCCATGCTCAACGCTGAAGAGGCCGGCATCACTTCGAAGAATGTCGAAGCTGAAGCCAAGTCCACCAAGAATCCGGACGTCGCTCGTATGCTCGGTGCTGACGGTGAATACGGCAAAGACCTGAAACTGCCGAAGGACTGGGTCGTGCAGATCGTCAAGCAGGTCGGCAACTACGGTGAAGTGTTCGAGAAAAACCTCGGCAAGAACACTCCGCTGGAAATCGACCGTGGCCTGAACGCCCTGTGGAACAACGGCGGCATTCAGTACGCACCACCAGTGCGCTAATGGTTCTATCGCCCGGCGGGCCAACCGCCGGGTGATGTTCTTGTTCCATTTTTTCCGGGGCACTTCATGCAAAATTCAATCGGCGCACCAAAGCAGAGGTTTAGCCTCAGCGATCCACGAGTGCGCGCCTGGGTATTTCAGATCGTCACTATCGTGGCAGTCGTCTCCCTGGGCTGGTTCCTGTTCGATAACACACAAACCAACCTTGAACACCGGGGCATCACCTCCGGCTTCAGCTTTCTGGAGCGCAGTGCCGGGTTCGGCATCGCTCAAACCCTGATCGACTACACCGAAGCGGACAGCTATGCCCGCGTGTTTGTGATCGGTCTGCTCAATACATTGCTGGTGACCATCATCGGCGTGATCCTGGCGACTCTGCTGGGCTTCATCATTGGTGTCGCGCGTCTTTCGCCGAACTGGATCATCAGCAAGCTGGCGACCGTGTATGTGGAAGTCTTCCGCAACATTCCGCCCCTGCTGCAAATTCTGTTCTGGTACTTCGCGGTGTTCCTGACCATGCCGGGACCGCGCAACAGCCACAACTTCGGCGACACTTTCTTTGTCAGCAGCCGTGGCCTGAACATGCCGGCCGCGCTGGCAGCTGATGGTTTCTGGGCGTTCGTGATCAGCGTCGTGGTGGCCATCGTCGGCATCGTGCTGATGTGCCGCTGGGCCAACAAACGCTTTGAAGCGACCGGTGAGCCGTTCCACAAGTTCTGGGTGGGTCTGGCGATTCTGCTGGTGATCCCGAGTTTGTGCGCGCTGATCTTCGGCGCTCCGCTGCACTGGGAAATGCCCGAGCTCAAGGGCTTCAACTTCGTTGGCGGCTGGGTGCTTATCCCGGAACTGCTGGCCTTGACCCTGGCCCTGACCGTTTACACCGCGGCGTTCATCGCCGAGATCGTGCGTTCGGGGATCAAGTCGGTCAGCCACGGCCAGACCGAAGCGGCCCGTTCGCTCGGTTTGCGTGAAGGCCCGACCCTGCGCAAGGTGATCATTCCCCAGGCACTGCGGGTGATCATCCCGCCGCTGACCAGCCAATACCTGAACCTGGCGAAGAACTCCTCGCTGGCCGCCGGTATCGGTTATCCGGAAATGGTTTCGCTGTTCGCCGGCACCGTGCTGAACCAGACCGGTCAGGCGATCGAAGTGATTGCGATCACCATGAGCGTGTACCTGGCGATCAGTATCAGCATTTCCCTGCTGATGAACTGGTACAACAAGCGCATTGCGCTGATCGAGCGGTAAGGAAAAGCGCATGAGTACTCATACTTTCAAACCCGACATGCCCCCTCCGAGCAGTAGCATCGGCGTAGTGGCATGGATGCGCGCGAACATGTTCTCCAGCTGGCTCAACACCTTGCTGACGCTGTTCGCGTTCTACCTGATCTACCTGATCGTTCCGCCGATTCTGGGGTGGGCGATCATCGACGCCAACTGGATCGGCACCACCCAGGCCGATTGCACGAAGGAAGGCGCCTGCTGGGTGTTCATCCAGCAACGCTTCGGTCAGTTCATGTATGGCTACTACCCGACCGGCTTGCGCTGGCGCGTGGACCTGACCGTGTGGCTGGCGGTGATCGGCGTGGCACCACTGTTCATCTCGCGCTTCCCGCGTAAAGCGGTATACGGGCTGAGTTTTCTGGTGATCTATCCGATTGCCGCCTGGTGCCTGCTGCACGGCGGCGTATTCGGCCTGCAAACCGTCGCGACCAGCCAATGGGGCGGTTTGATGCTGACTCTGGTGATCGCCACGGTCGGTATCGCTGGAGCCTTGCCGCTGGGGATTGTGCTGGCGCTGGGTCGACGTTCGAACATGCCGGCGATTCGAGTGGTCTGCGTGACCTTCATCGAGTTCTGGCGCGGCGTGCCGTTGATCACGGTGCTGTTCATGTCTTCGGTAATGCTGCCGCTGTTCCTGCCCGAAGGCATGAACTTCGACAAGTTGCTGCGGGCGCTGATCGGCGTGATCCTGTTCCAGTCGGCCTACGTGGCTGAAGTGGTGCGCGGCGGTCTGCAAGCGATCCCCAAGGGTCAGTACGAAGCGGCCGCTGCGATGGGCCTGGGCTACTGGCGTTCGATGGGCCTGGTGATTCTGCCGCAAGCCCTGAAAATGGTGATCCCCGGCATCGTCAACACCTTCATCGCGCTGTTCAAGGACACCAGTCTGGTGATCATCATCGGCCTCTTTGACCTGCTCAACAGCGTCAAGCAAGCCGCTGCCGATCCGAAATGGCTGGGCATGGCCACCGAAGGCTACGTATTCGCCGCCCTGGTGTTCTGGATTTTCTGTTTTGGTATGTCGCGCTATTCCATGCATCTGGAACGCAAGCTCGACACTGGCCACAAGCGTTAGGAGTTCTGTAATGAGTGAAGCAATCAAAAAGCCTGTGAGCCCTGAAGGCATTATTCAGATGCAGGGCGTCAACAAGTGGTATGGCCAGTTCCACGTGCTCAAAGACATCAACCTCAACGTCAAACAGGGCGAGCGTATCGTGCTGTGCGGCCCGTCGGGTTCCGGCAAGTCGACCACCATTCGTTGCCTCAATCGACTGGAGGAACACCAGCAGGGCCGCATCGTTGTCGATGGCGTGGAACTGACCAACGACCTCAAGCAGATCGAAGCGATCCGCCGTGAAGTCGGCATGGTGTTCCAGCATTTCAACTTGTTCCCGCACCTGACCATTTTGCAGAACTGCACCCTGGCGCCGATGTGGGTGCGTAAGATGCCCAAGCGCAAGGCCGAGGAAATCGCCATGCATTATCTGGAACGCGTACGCATTCCGGAGCAGGCGCACAAGTTTCCGGGGCAACTGTCCGGCGGTCAGCAACAGCGTGTGGCGATCGCCCGCGCGCTGTGCATGAAACCGAAAATCATGCTGTTCGACGAACCGACGTCGGCCCTCGATCCGGAAATGGTCAAAGAGGTGCTCGACACCATGATCGGTCTGGCCGAAGACGGCATGACCATGCTCTGCGTAACCCACGAAATGGGCTTCGCCCGTACCGTGGCCAATCGCGTGATCTTCATGGACAAGGGCGAGATTGTTGAGCAGGCGGCACCGAACGACTTCTTCGATAATCCGCAGAATGAGCGGACGAAGCTGTTCCTGAGCCAGATTCTGCATTGATGGCTGATGTGTAAAACGAACCCGGCCAAGTGCCGGGTTTGTTTTTTTGGGGTCAGGATACGGTGAGGGTTTCGTGTTCTTTGTGGATGGTGTGCTTGAAGCCTCTCAAGTCTGCACCTTCACCGAGAATTTTCGCATCGGTCAGCAAGTACGGGTAACGATCCAATAGTCGCATCAGCAGCATCAACGCCTTGGGCGGTAGTATTTCGCCGCGTTCGTAGCGAGAGAACGCGTTATGCCCTCCACCGGACAGCAGTTGCACCGTCTCTTTTTGCGTGAGGTGCAATTTGCGCCGAATACGCTTCATCTCGGCGCCGATCATTTGCCTGGCAGCGAAAACCAACTCATCCCCTGCATCACAATAACGTTCTGCGCTATCGGTATCGTGATCCCACTCAACCTCTCCGCACTGCTGGCATTCCCAACCAGAAAGATCATCTACACGGCGCTCCATGCCTTTGACACTCAGGGTTTCGCCGCGCCCTGCAAAATGTCTCATTCCCTCACGTGCACCGCAGCCGACACATTGCTGGGTTTTCATGGGTTTTTCTCCTTGAAGGAGATTACCGGTGGGCCGCCACCGGGGCGGTAGGTCACCTTGATGTAAATCTCCAGATCTTGTGAATGGGTGTGATACACGTCTTGCCAGACCCGATGATCGTCGTAGCTGGTCATCGATTTGTACAACATCCTGTTCTGCAATTCGAAAACGATCTCTTGCATCTCGCTGATGCTAAAGCCGAGATACTCGCCTGAATCTGCCGAGGTCTTTGTGAAGGCTTTTTTTCCAAGCCGCCGGACCTCAGCCTTGATCACCGCCAAGTCGTAATGGGGCGTGTTCTTCTCCATAAGAAACCAAAACCCTGTCCCTGAAATTACCCTTAAAGGGTAATTTTGACTAATCGAAAATTCCGCTCCATTTCCCTCCCATTCACCCTAGGTGGTTGCCGTCCTACACGGGTCTGACTACCATGTCGGAAAATTCATCCTATGATTGGATGAAAGGGCGAATCCTATGTCAGACATTTCTCCACTTGTTAAGCGGTCCTTGGTCGATCAGGCCTTGGATCAATTGCGTCAGCGCATCAACAGCGGCACCTGGCAGGTCGGCGAGCGATTGCCGACCGAGCCCGAGCTGTGCGCCGAGCTGGGCATCAGCCGCAACACCGTGCGTGAAGCCATGCGCGTGTTGGCGTTTTCCGGGTTGATTGAAATTCGCCAGGGCGACGGTAGTTATCTGCGTGCGCTGATTGATCCGCTGGACACCCTCAAGGCGCTCTCGCGTTGTTCGCTAGAGCAAGCGCGGGAAACCCGGCACATCCTTGAGGTCGAGGCCATTGGCCTCGCGGCGTTGCGCCGCACCGATGAAGACCTGGTCGCCTTGCGTGAAGCGCTCGGCACCAGCGGCAGTCATTACCACGGCGATCTCGATACCTACATCGCCTGCGATCTGGTGTTCCACCGCCGCTTGGTCGACGCCGCGCACAACCCGACACTCAGCGAGCTATATCGCTATTTCTCCAGCATCGTCGGCGCGCAATTGCGCCAGACGCTGAACATCGTTCCGCGCCGTCAGGAAGTGTTCGACCTGCACATCGAGTTGCTCGATGCCGTCGAACAACGCGACCCGGAACGGGCCAAAGCCTTATCGAGGCAGTTGATCAATGAACCTTGAAACAGAGAAATCCATGCCCCGCAACGAGATATCCACAGCCCCGAAACGCACGGCAGAGCTCGAAGAGCTGCTGATCGATGCCGAGGCTGATGACGAGCAAGTACAGCAAAGCCATCCGCTGGTGCGCCGGCCATGGCTGTTGCTGCTGGGCTTGATTCTAGTGGCGCTGAACCTGCGTCCGGCGCTGTCGAGCCTGGCACCGCTGCTCAGCGATGTTTCGAAAAGCCTCGGGCTGTCTGCTGCGCAGGCGGGTCTGCTGACCACGTTGCCGGTGCTGTGCCTCGGCCTGTTTGCACCGCTGGCGCCGATTCTGGCGCGGCGTTTTGGTGCCGAGCGAGTGGTGTTGGGGATTCTCCTGACCCTCGCAGGCGGGATTATTCTGCGCAGCAATTTCGGTGAGATCGGTCTGTTTGCCGGCAGCGTATTGGGCGGCGCCAGTATCGGCATCATTGGCGTCTTGCTGCCGGGCATCGTCAAGCGCGACTTCGCCAAACACGCCGGCACCATGACGGGCGTTTACACCATGGCGCTGTGTCTCGGTGC
The DNA here is from genome assembly GCF_020149425.1 of Pseudomonas sp. P116. Taxonomy (NCBI): domain Bacteria; kingdom Pseudomonadati; phylum Pseudomonadota; class Gammaproteobacteria; order Pseudomonadales; family Pseudomonadaceae; genus Pseudomonas; species Pseudomonas sp. P116. The sequence continues at coordinate 329,498 of NZ_JACVHB010000006.1, forward strand.
CGCGATGGCGGCGGGATCGAGCGTGCCGTTAAGTGAACACTTCGGCAGCAGCTGGGCGGTGGGACTGGGTTTCTGGGTGATACCGGCGCTGGTCGCTGCGGTGTTCTGGCTACCACAAGTCGGCCAGAAACACGGTGCGCACAATGTTGCTTATCGCGTGCGCGGACTGTTGCGTGATCCGCTGGCGTGGCAGGTGACCTTGTACATGGGCCTGCAATCGTCGCTGGCCTACATCGTGTTCGGCTGGTTGCCGTCGATCCTGATTGGGCGCGGTCTGACGCCGACCCAGGCCGGCCTGGTGCTGTCCGGTTCGGTGATCGTCCAGCTCGCCAGTTCACTCGCGGCGCCGTGGCTGGCGACTCGTGGCAAGGATCAGCGTCTGGCGATTGTGGTGGTGATGGCGCTGACCCTCGGCGGTCTGTTCGGTTGCCTTTATGCGCCGATCGAAGGCCTGTGGGGCTGGGCGATTCTGCTAGGTCTGGGGCAGGGTGGTGCATTCAGTCTGGCGCTGACGTTGATCGTACTGCGTTCGCGTGACTCCCATGTCGCAGCCAACCTGTCGAGCATGGCCCAGGGTTTCGGCTACACGCTGGCGTCGATGGGGCCGTTTGCAGTCGGCGTTGTGCATGACTGGACGGGCGGCTGGAATGCGGTGGGCTGGATCTTCGGCATCATTGGCACGGGGGCGATCATCGCCGGCCTTGGCGCCGGGCGGACGCTGTATGTGCAGGTCACAAGCGAAAAAATCTGATTCATGTAGGCGCTGCGGCACGCTGCGATCTTTTGATGGTGATTTTAAAGACCAGGATCAAAAGATCGCAGCCTCGTTGCACTCGAATGCTCCTACAGGGTTTGTGCTGAACGAAGACGCTGCTGATATTCGGTGCACGAATGCCGATAGTGTTTCCGCGCTTTGCAGATTATCGTGCTGGCAATCTGTCCATTCCTTGGAGTTTGCCCATGAGTGACGCCCACGCTGCGTTGATCACCCGCTTCTATCAGGCCTTCCAGCGTCTCGACGCCGAGGCGATGGCTGCGTGTTACACCGACGATGTAGTGTTCAGCGATCCGGCCTTTGGTGAGCTGCGCGGGCGTGATGCTGGCGACATGTGGCGGATGCTCACCACTCGCGCCAAAGACTTTTCGCTGACTTTCGACAACGTTCGCGCCGACGAGCGCAGCGGCGGTGCACATTGGGTCGCGACTTACCTGTTCAGCCAGACCGGCAATGTGGTGGTCAACGATATCCAGGCACGCTTCGTGTTCCGTGACGGCAAGATCTGCGAGCACCATGATCATTTCAATCTGTGGCGCTGGTCGCGTCAGGCCCTCGGTTTCAAAGGTCTGCTGCTCGGTTGGACGCCTCTGGTGCGTAACGCAGTGCGTGCCCAGGCGCTGAAGGGACTGAAGGCATTTCAGGCCGGTCGCTGATAAGATCGCGGCCTGTTTCCTACGCGTCTTGATCCCGAAGTGACCAGCCTTAGCGAAAAATCTGTCGATGTTGTCGAGCCAGTGAGCAAATCCTGGTTCGTCTATCTCGTGCGCGCGGCCAACGGTTCGTTGTATTGCGGGATCAGCGATGATCCTGTCCGCCGTTTTGCCAAGCATCAGAGCGGTAAAGGCGCGCGCTTCTTCCTGTCCAGCCCGGCGATGGCGCTGGTTTACACCGAGCTTTGTCGCGACAAGAGCGACGCCTTGCGGCAGGAAAGGTTGATCAAAAAACTGCGCAAGAGTGCGAAGGAGTGTCTGGTCGCGTCTTATCAATCTGACTGATCAGTTCCCATCAGCCAGATCTGTAGGCTGCTAAGTAAATGCGCGCTAAGCTGCCGACTCACTTTCTGAGCGGCGGAGCCGAGCATGTCCGAGTTGATTCTGCATCATTACCCGACCTCTCCATTTGCCGAGAAGGCCCGTCTGCTGCTGGGCTTCAAAGGTCTGTCCTGGCGCTCGGTGAACATTTCGCCGGTGATGCCAAAACCGGACCTGACGGCCTTGACCGGTGGTTATCGCAAAACCCCAGTGCTGCAGATCGGCGCTGACATCTATTGCGACACTTCGTTGATCGCCCGCCGACTTGAGCAAGAGAAGGCACAGCCGTCGTTTTTTCCCGAAGGTCAGGAAATGACCACCGCCAGCTTCGCGACGTGGGCGGACTCGGTGGTGTTCCAGCATGCCGTCAGCCTGGTGTTCCAGCCGGAGTCGGTTGCCGTGCGTTTCGGCAAATTACCGCCGGAAGCGATCAAGGCGTTTATGGCCGACCGTGCCGGCCTGTTCAGTGGCGGCAGCGCCACGCGTTTGTCTACCGAGCAAGCCAAGCATCAATGGCCGACGATCATGGCGCGTCTGGAGCAGCAGTTGCAGCGCGAGCAAGGTGATTTCCTGTTCGGCGATCCATCGATTGCCGACTTTGCTTTGGCGCACCCGATGTGGTTTCTCAAGGCGACCCATGTGACAGCGCCTTTGGTGGATGAGTATCCAGCCGTCGTCGCGTGGCTGGGACGCGTGTTGGGCTTCGGGCATGGCGCTGCGAGCGAAATGACGTCCGACGAGGCGCTGGAGGTCGCACGCAATGCGACGCCAGCAGCATTGCCGGATGAACAGTTTGTTGACCCGAACGGGTTCAAAGCCGGGCAGCAGGTGGCAATTGCCGCAACGGATTACGGGGTTGATCCGGTGGTGGGTGAGTTGCTGTTTGCCGGTCGTGAGCAGTTGATCGTGCGGCGCGAAGACGAGCGTGCCGGCGTGGTGCATGTGCACTTCCCGCGGTTCGGTTTCCGTATCGAAGCACGCTAAAAGCAAAAGATCGCAGCCTGCGGCAGCTCCTACAGTGGGATTGATGCTGCACCTGGAGCTGCCGCAGGCTGCGATCTTTTGATCTTGCTGTTATTTCAATGCGGCGAGGATCTCGTCCGGATCAAACCCGCGAATCAACGTGCCATTCACATCGATCAGCGGAATCCCGCGCCCACCCAGTGCCTCGTACGCCTTGCGCGCCTCGCCATCCTTCTCGATGTCGAATTCCTTGAAGGCAATCCCCTTGCTGTCGAGAAAGCGCTTGGTCTGCTTGCAGTAGCCGCACCAGTCTGTGGCATACAGCACGACATTAGCCTGCGCCCGCGTCTGCTCGGCAACCATCTGCGAGGGGTTGAACACCCGCTCGATCTTGCCCCAGTTCTGATAGATCACGACCACCAGCAGAACCAGCGCGACCTTTTTCAGCACATTACCGAGCATCAGTTACGGCGCTTCAGCTGATCGGTCAGAGAGGTTGGCAGACCCTTGATCATCAGGGTGCCGTTCTCTTCGTCGTACTCGATCTTCGAGCCCAGCAGGTGCGCCTCAAAGCTGATCGACAGGCCCTCTGCGCGGCCGGTGAAGCGGCGGAATTGGTTCAAGGTACGTTTGTCCGCCGGAATCTCTGGCGACAGGCCGTAATCCTTGTTGCGGATGTGATCGTAGAAGGCTTTCGGGCGTTCTTCGTCGATCAACTCCGAGAGCTCTTCCAGGCCCATCGGCTCGCCGAGTTTGGCCTGGCTGCTGGCGTAATCGACCAGGGTCTTGGTTTTCTCGCGGGCGGACTCTTCCGGCAGGTCTTCGCTCTCGACGAAGTCACTGAAAGCCTTGAGCAGGGTGCGGGTCTCGCCCGGGCCGTCGACGCCTTCCTGGCAGCCGATGAAGTCGCGGAAGTATTCCGAAACCTTTTTGCCGTTTTTGCCTTTGATGAACGAGATGTACTGCTTGGACTGCTTGTTGTTCTGCCACTCGGAGACGTTGATCCGAGCTGCCAGATGCAACTGGCCGAGATCGAGGTGGCGCGACGGGGTCACGTCCAGCGAGTCGGTGACGGCCACGCCTTCGCTGTGGTGCAGCAGGGCGATGGCCAGATAATCGGTCATGCCTTGCTGATAGTGGGCGAACAGCACGTGGCCGCCGACCGACAGGTTCGACTCTTCCATCAGCTTCTGCAGATGCTCGACCGCCACTTTGCTGAACGCGGTGAAGTCTCTGCCGCCCTCCATGTACTCCTTCAGCCATCCGCTGAACGGGAACGCGCCGGATTCCGGATGGAACAACCCCCAGGCTTTGCCCTGTTTGGCGTTGTAGCTCTCGTTGAGGTCGGCGAGCATGTTCTCGATGGCCGCCGACTCTGCCAGTTCAGAATCACGGGCGTGCAGAACTGCGGGCGTGCCGTCGGGTTTTTTGTCGATCAGGTGGACGATGCAATGACGGATCGGCATGGGCTTCTCGGCTGTTGGATGGGAGGAGGGCAGGCTCCCCCGAAAAAGCGCCCAGTGTACCGCAATCACTGGTTTTGGCGCCGGGTGAGGGGCAAATCCTGGGCGCTGTGCGGCGCTTATGCAGTTTTTTACCGGTTTAGAGCAATAAAGCTGACCAAATGGGTAGCTAGAGGCGGATATTTCCTTGTCTCTGTGCTAGTTTTGCCCGGTCTTACGCGAAGTCACTGCGTTAAGCGTGCAATCAGCATTTGTCAGGTCGAACCAAACCCTGATTTCGGTATCTATAACCCGACTCGTCGTGGTTATCGCCGAGGGTGCCAGATCCAGAAGATCGGGCTCGATGGCTGACACTGCACTCTGCAATCCATATGAATTTGATAGGGAAGGAACACTACATGGCTCTTACTAAAGACCAACTGATCGCCGACATCGCTGAAGCTATCGACGCGCCGAAAACCACCGCGCGTAGCGCTCTGGACCAACTGGGCCAAATCGTTGCCGATCAGCTGGAAAACGGCGGCGAAATCACTCTGCCAGGTATCGGCAAGCTGAAAGTGACCGAGCGTCCTGCCCGCACTGGCCGTAACCCTTCGACTGGCGCTGCCATCGAAATCCCTGCGAAGAAAGTGATCAAGCTGGTTGTGGCCAAAGGCCTGACCGACGCTGTGAACAAGTAAGACGCAGCAAGAAAAAACCGTGCACCGGAGTGATCCGGGCACGGTTTTTTTGTGTCTGCGATTTGGTGAATCTTCACTGGGTCCCTGTAGGAGCTGCGGCACGCTGCGATCTTTTGATCTGGCTTGTGAAAAAACAAGATCAAAAGATCGCAGCGTGCCGCAGCTCCTACACGAATATCATGCAGTGACTCAGTCTTAGCGCGTCCAGCGCTCGCGGCGCCAGATCTGCTGTTCGGACTTGGTCTGGAAGGTCCAGGCGACGAAGCGGCTCTGTTTCTGCCCCTGAGACATCTCCACCACCTGACTTTCCAGTACGCCGGCCTTTTTCAGGGCGGTTTCAATGGCTGGCAGGTTCGAGGCTTTCGAGACCAGAGTGCTGAACCACAGCACTTTGTGCTGGAAGTTGGCGCTCTCGGCGATCAATTGCGTCACGAAACGTGCTTCACCACCCTCGCACCACAACTCGGCCGATTGACCGCCGAAGTTCAGCACCGGCAGTTTGCGTGTTGGATCGGCGCGGCCCAGTGCGCGCCATTTGCGCTCGCTGCCCTTGGTCGCTTCGTCCATCGAGGCGTGGAACGGCGGGTTGCACATGGTCAAGTCGAAACGCTCGCCCGGCTCCAGCAGGCCGATCAGGATGTGCTTGCGGTTCTCCTGCAGGCGCAGCTGGATGACCTTGTTCAGGTCGTTGGACTGGACGATAGCCTTGGCTGCGGCCACGGCCGTCGGGTCAACCTCCGAGCCGAGGAAGTGCCAGCGATATTCGCTGTTACCGATCAGCGGATACACACAGTTGGCGCCCATGCCGATGTCCAGCACGTTGATGATCGCCCCGCGCGGGACCTTGCCGTCGTTCATGCTGGCCAACAGATCTGCCAGGAAGTGCACGTAATCGGCACGGCCCGGGACCGGTGGGCAAAGGTAATCAGCCGGGATATCCCAATGCTGGATGCCATAGAACGACTTGAGCAGCGCCCGGTTGAACACGCGCACCGCGTCTGGACTGGCGAAGTCGATGCTTTCCTTGCCGTACGGGTTGATGATCACGAACTTCGCCAGTTCAGGCGTGGTCTTGATCAGCGCCGGGAAGTCGTAACGACCCTGATGGCGGTTGCGCGGGTGCAGGCTGGCCTTTTCACGCGGCTCCACGGCTTTGGCCGGGGTGGCGGAATCAGGCTTTTTGCGCGGCGGGCGAGGTGTGCGGGGGGCGTTCATGGGCGTGGTCGATTCGGGTATGGCTGAAAGTGGCGGGTATTGTCCCACATTGATGAAGTCTACGCCGAACCCATGTAGGAGCTGCCGAAGGCAGCGATCTTTTGATGTTGATTTTAAAAGACAAAATCAAAAGATCGCAGCCTTCGGCAGCTCCTACAGGGGAGTGGTGGTGCAGGAATAAAAAAGGGAGGCCATTGCGGGCCTCCCTTTTTCATTGCGATTTGCTGTTACAGGCTGGCAATCCGCGCGTGCTGCTCGGCCAGTTTGCCCAGGGCTTGTTCAGCCTCGGCCAGTTTGGCGCGTTCCTTCTCGATGACTTCGGCCGGGGCCTTGTCGACGAAACCGGCGTTGGACAGCTTGCCGCCAACACGCTGGACTTCGCCCTGCAGACGCAGGATTTCCTTGTCCAGACGCGCCAGTTCCGCAGCCTTGTCGATCAGGCCGGCCATAGGCACCAGCACTTCCATCTCGCCGACCAGTGCGGTGGCGGACAGCGGTGCTTCTTCGCCAGCGGCCAGAACGGTGATCGATTCCAGACGCGCCAGCTTCTTCAGCAGCGCTTCGTTCTCGGTCAAACGGCGCTGGTCTTCGGCGCTGACGTTCTTCAGGTAGATCGGCAGTGGTTTGCCCGGGCCGATGTTCATTTCGCCACGGATGTTACGCGTGCCGAGCATCAGTTCCTTGAGCCACTCGATGTCGCTTTCGGCAGCCGGATCGATGCGCTCTTCGTTGGCCACCGGCCAAGGTTGCAGCATGATCGTCTTGCCCTGGATACCGGCCAGCGGCGCAATGCGCTGCCAGATTTCTTCAGTGATGAACGGCATGAACGGGTGCGCCAGACGCAGCGCCACTTCCAGTACGCGAACCAGCGTGCGACGGGTGCCGCGCTGGCGCTCGACCGGGGCGTTTTCGTCCCACAGCACAGGCTTGGACAATTCCAGATACCAGTCGCAGTACTGGTTCCAGATGAACTCGTACAGCGCTTGCGCCGCGAGGTCGAAACGGAACTGATCCAGTTGACGGGTCACTTCGGCTTCGGTGCGTTGCAGCTGCGAGATGATCCAGCGATCCGCCAGCGACAGTTCGTAGGCTTCGCCGTTCTGGCCGCAGTCTTCGCCCTTGTCCAGAACATAACGTGCGGCGTTCCAGATCTTGTTGCAGAAGTTGCGATAGCCTTCAACGCGGCCCATGTCGAACTTGATGTCGCGACCGGTGGACGCCAGCGAGCAGAAGGTGAAGCGCAGGGCGTCGGTGCCGTAGCTGGCGATGCCGTCAGCGAACTCGTCGCGAGTCTGCTTCTCGATCTTCTTCGCCAGTTTCGGCTGCATCAGGCCCGAGGTGCGTTTCTGCACCAGCGTTTCCAGGTCGATGCCGTCGATGATGTCCAGCGGGTCAAGGACGTTGCCCTTGGACTTGGACATCTTCTGGCCTTGGCCGTCACGCACCAGACCATGCACGTAAACGGTCTTGAACGGCACTTGCGGCGTGCCGTCTTCGTTCTTCACCAGGTGCATGGTCATCATGATCATCCGGGCGACCCAGAAGAAAATGATGTCGAAACCGGTGACCAGCACGTCGGTGGAGTGGAATTTCTTCAGGAACTCGGTTTTTTCCGGCCAGCCGAGGGTGGAGAACGTCCACAGACCCGAACTGAACCAGGTGTCGAGAACGTCGTTGTCCTGTTGCAGCGCAACGTCCGGGCCAAGGTTGTTCTTGGCACGCACTTCGGCTTCGTCGCGACCGACGTAGACCTTGCCCGACTCGTCGTACCAGGCCGGAATCCGATGGCCCCACCACAACTGACGGCTGATGCACCAATCCTGGATGTCGCGCATCCAAGAGAAGTACATGTTTTCGTATTGTTTCGGCACGAACTGGATGCGGCCGTCTTCGACAGCAGCAATCGCAGGCTCGGCCAGAGGCTTGGTCGACACGTACCACTGGTCGGTCAGCCACGGCTCGATGATGGTGCCGGAGCGGTCGCCTTTCGGCACTTTCAGGCCGTGGTCGTCAACGCTGACCAGCAGGCCGGCAGCGTCGAACGCGGCAACGATCTGCTTGCGCGCTTCGAAACGATCGAGGCCGGCGTATTCAGCCGGGATCTTGCCGTCGATGCTCTCGTTCAGCGTGCCGTCGAGGTTGAACACCTGACAGGCCGGCAGTACGTGGGCATTTTTGTCGAAGATGTTCAGCAGCGGCAGGTTGTGGCGCTTGCCGACTTCGTAGTCGTTGAAATCGTGGGCCGGGGTGATTTTCACGCAGCCGGTGCCGAATTCTGGATCGCAGTAATCGTCGGCGATGATCGGGATGCGACGGCCAACCAGTGGCAGTTCGACAAACTTGCCGATCAGGGCTTTGTAGCGCTCGTCGTTCGGGTTCACCGCGACGGCGGAGTCGCCGAGCATGGTTTCCGGACGGGTGGTCGCGACGATCAGGAAATCGTTGCCTTCAGCGGTTTTCGCGCCGTCAGCCAGCGGGTATTTCAGGTTCCACAGGAAACCTTTCTCGTCGTGGTTTTCCACTTCGAGGTCGGAAATCGCCGTGTGCAGCTTGGTGTCCCAGTTGACCAGACGCTTGCCGCGATAGATCAGACCGTCTTCGTGCAGGCGCACGAACGCTTCTTTAACCGCTTCGGACAGACCGTCGTCCATGGTGAAGCGCTCGCGGCTCCAGTCAACGGACGAGCCGAGGCGACGGATCTGACGGCTGATGTTGCCACCGGACTCATCTTTCCATTCCCAGATTTTCTCGAGGAATTTCTCGCGGCCGAGGTCGTGACGGCTCTGGCCCTTGGCTTCGAGTTGACGTTCCACCAGCATCTGCGTGGCGATACCGGCGTGGTCGGTGCCCGGCTGCCACAGGGTGTTACGACCCTGCATGCGGCGGAAACGGATCAGGGCATCCATGATCGCGTTGTTGAAACCGTGACCCATGTGCAGGCTGCCGGTGACGTTCGGCGGCGGGATCATGATGGTGTAGGAATCGCCCGCGCCTTGCGGGGCGAAGTAGTTCTCGGACTCCCAGGTGTTGTACCAGGAAGTTTCAATGGCGTGCGGCTGGTAGGTCTTATCCATGCGCGGCGGGACCCTATTGGCATTTATTCAGGAAAAGCCGGGAAGTATAGCGAGCCATGGTGCCGAGGGCGAGCGGGGCAGGACAATGCGTCGACCAGTCTTATGGTTCGACGATTTCCATGCAGGAGCTGCCGCAGGCTGCGATCTTTTGATCCTGTTTTTTATAACCAAAGTCAAAAGATCGCAGCCTGCGGCAGCTCCTACAGGGATCGGGGGTTATTCGTACTGGCTGAGTAGCCGTTCCATGCGCGCATCGAGGCGGCGTTTGATTTCGGTTTCGATGTGCGGCGCGAAGTCGTCGATCACGTCTTGCATGATCAATTGCGCGGCGGCGCGCAGTTCGCTGTCCAGGTGTAGCAGGGCATCCGGGCCTTTATCGACGGTTGCTGCAGGTTGCGCAGCGGGTGCCGGTGGCGATTCAGCGGCTGGGGGGACGTTGCCGACCGAGTCGAACAACATCGGAATCTGTTCCTGCTCACCGTCATCGACCGTATCGGTCAGCAGTGGCGGTTGCAGGTTGTCATCGCCGAGCAACTGGCGGATTGATTCGAGATCATCCAGCAGGTGCGCGGACTTTTGCTGCGGTTTCGGAGTGTCCATTGGAATGCTCAGAGTCGCTGTAATCGGTGGTCTTGCAGAGGATAGCCTTGTTCGCGGTAGAAGCGAAAACTCTCCCGCGCGGCAGCTCGAATCGTCGGATCTTCTACCACCACTTCCGCCACTCGGGCGAATTTGTTGGCGAAGGCCGGGACTTTCAGGTCCAGATTGACCAGTAAATCCTGATGCTGACCGCAGTCATCGCCCAGCCCCAGGACAATCAAACCGTCCGGTTCGCTGTCAGTCGGGCCGTGAGGCACGAAGCTTTCGCCCTTGAATGCCCACAGGCGCGCATCGAGATCATCACGCTGAGCGGCATCGCTGCAATGCAGATAGATGCGGTGACCCATGCGCCAGGCTTTCTCGGTGAGCTTGCAGGCAAAGTCCAGGCGCGCGGAAGGATCGGCGCTGGGCAGGATATAGAAGTCGACTTTGGTCATTGCGGTTCCAGAGCGGCAAACGGCGTCACCCGAAAGTGACGCCGCTCATCAGCGGTTTCAGGCTTTGGCGCGGTCCAGCAGGTACTGGGTCAACAGAGGGACTGGACGGCCAGTGGCGCCCTTGTCCTTGCCGCCGCTGGTCCACGCGGTGCCCGCGATGTCCAGGTGCGCCCAGTTGAGGTTCTTGGTGAAACGCGACAGGAAGCATGCGGCGGTGATGGTGCCGGCCTTCGGCCCGCCGATATTGGCGATGTCGGCGAACGGGCTGTCCAGTTGCTCCTGATACTCGTCGAACAGCGGCAGCTGCCAGGCGCGATCGTCGGCAGTCTGGCCGGCGCTGAGCAGTTGGCTGATCAGTTCGTCGTTGTTGCCCAGCAGGCCCGAAGTATGAGCGCCCAGAGCAACTACGCAGGCGCCGGTCAGGGTGGCGATGTCGATCACCGCTTGCGGCTTGAAGCGCTCGGAGTAGGTCAGGGCATCGCACAGCACCAGACGGCCTTCGGCGTCGGTGTTGAGGATTTCCACGGTCTGGCCGCTCATGGTGGTGACGATGTCGCCCGGACGGGTCGCATTGCCGCTTGGCATGTTTTCGGCGCAGGCGAGGATGCACACCAGGTTGATCGGCAGTTTCAGCTCAAGCACGGCACGCAGGGTGCCGAACACGCTGGCGGCGCCGCCCATGTCGTACTTCATTTCGTCCATGCCGGCGCCCGGTTTCAGGCTGATGCCGCCGGTGTCGAAGGTGATGCCTTTACCGACCAGGGCGTACGGCTTCTCAGATTTCTTGCCGCCGTTGTATTGCATGACGATCAGGCGCGGCGGCTGTTCGCTGCCTTGGCCGACGGCGTAGAACGAGCCCATGCCCAGGGATTTGATCTTTTTCTCGTCGAGGACTTCGACTTTCAGATCCTTGAACTCTTTGCCCAGATTCTTGGCTTGCTCGCCAAGGAACGTCGGGTGGCAGATGTTCGGTGGCAGGTTGCCCAGGTCGCGGGTGAAGGCCATGCCGTTGGCAATCGCGGTGGCGTGGGTCACGGCGCGTTGCACTTCGGCTTGTGCAGCCTTGATGGTCAACAGAGTGATTTTTTTCAGCGCGCGTGGTTCGGCTTTTACGCTCTTGAACTGATCGAAGCAGTATTCGCCGTCGACCAGGGTTTCGGCCAGCAGACGGGTTTTACCGTAGCTGTCGCGGCCCTTGACGATGACTTCGTCCAGCGCCAGCACGGCATCGCTGCCATTCAGGCCTTTGAGAGTGGTGAGGATGCCGGCCACGATTTTGCGGAACGGGCGATCGCCCAGTTCTTCATCTTTACCGACGCCGACCAACAAAACGCGCTCGGCTTTGAGGTTCGGCAGACTGTGCAGCATCAGGCTCTGACCGACCTTGCCGGCCAGATCGCCACGCTTGAGTACGGCGCTGATGGCGCCGCCGCTCAGTTCGTCGACCTGTTTGGCAGCAGCGCCGAGTTTGCGGCCTTCGCCGACGGCAACCACCAGGGTGGCGGTTTTCAACGTTTCTGGGCTAACGCTTTTTACAACCAGTTCCATGTCCGGATCCCTGAATGAATGGTCAACACACAGGCGTTCGACGGTGTCCGCAGTCGCCTGCTTATAAATAGAAGAGGCGCAGGCCAAAGCCTGCGACAAGGGCCGCAGTTTGAACCTCGCTCCCCGCGCCTGACAACCCTAGGGGGCGTTCTCAATTAGTTTTCACACCGCGTTGTCGCTTTAAAGCCGGCCATGCAAGGCGCAGGCCGCTGGGAATGGTTGTTCCCTTTCCAAGGCCTGCAACGCAGCCTGGCCGGCTTTAAAGCACAACCCGAAGGGCCGGGCCTGCTGTTGTGCAGGGCTGCGTTGCTCGAAGCTTATTTGGAATGACCAAACCGCGCTTCTCGCGCCTTGCCCTGCACAACAGCAGACCCGGCGCGGTGTGAAAACCAATTGAGAACGCCCCCTGGGCTGGACGATCTTCAACGTATTGCGTGCGCGGATGAGTGTGCGCAGTGACAGGCGCCCTCAATCACAGGATAATGCCGCATCTTTTTCCGACGGCTCTGCGTAGCGGGCCGGTCGATGTGTTTGCTTGTTTGGCCGCCTTAGCCTGACAACCCTGGAGTGTCTGGTTTGATCGTCTTCCGTTATCTGTCCCGCGAAGTTCTGTTGACCCTCAGCGCCGTGAGTGCGGTGCTGCTGGTCATTATCATGAGCGGTCGCTTCATCAAATACCTCGCTCAGGCCGCTGCCGGCCAGCTCGATCCGGGCTCGCTGTTCCTGATCATGGGCTTTCGCCTGCCGGGCTTCCTGCAGTTGATTCTGCCGCTGGGCCTGTTTCTCGGGATCCTGCTGGCCTACGGTCGCCTGTACCTGGAAAGCGAAATGACCGTGCTCTCGGCCACCGGCATGAGTCAGCAGAAGCTGCTGCGCATGACCCTGTTCCCGGCGACGCTGGTTGCACTGGTCGTGGCCTGGCTGAGCCTGGGTCTGGCGCCGCAAGGTGCCAACCAGTTCCAGTTGCTGCTGAACAAGCAGGACGCGCTGACCGAATTCGACACCCTGGAGCCTGGTCGCTTTCAGGCCCTGCGCGACGGCAGTCGGGTGACTTACACCGAAACCCTGAGCGATGATCGCGTCAATCTGGGCGGCGTGTTCATTTCGCAGAAGAACCTCGGCGCCGATCAGAAGGACCGCGGGATTTCCGTACTGGTAGCCGAATCGGGTCGCCAGGAAATCCGCCCCGACGGCAATCGCTACCTGATCCTCGATAACGGCTATCGCTACGATGGCAGCCCGGGCCAGGCTGATTACCGCGCCATTCATTACGAGAACTATGGCGTGCTGCTGCCCAAGCCGGACGTCAGTGAAGAAGTCACCGACCGTGACGCCATGCCGACTTCGTCCTTGCTGGGCAGCGACGACATCCGCTCCAAGACCGAACTGCAATGGCGCCTGTCCCTGCCATTGCTGGTGTTTATCGTGACCCTGATGGCGGTGCCGCTGTCGCGAGTCAATCCGCGTCAAGGGCGCTTCCTCAAGCTTCTGCCGGCGATTCTTCTTTATATGGCTTACCTGACCATCCTGATTGCCGCGCGCGGCGCCCTTGAAAAAGGCAAGATCCACCCGACGCTCGGCTTGTGGTGGGTGCATGCGATCTTCCTGTTCATCGGCCTCGGCCTGCTCTATTGGGAGCCGCTGCGCCTGAAGATGGCCAGCCGTCGCGCCGCTGCGCTGGAGGTGGCTCGTGGTTAAACTCGACCGCTACATCGGCAGCAGCGTGTTCATGGCGATCATCGCTGTGTTGGCGATCATTCTCGGCCTGGCGACACTGTTTGCCTTCATCGATGAAATGGGCGACGTCAGCGAAACCTACACCTTGGTTGACGTGCTGAGCTTCGTGCTGCTGACCGCACCGCGTCGTCTTTACGAAATGCTGCCGATGGCGGCGTTGATCGGCTGTCTGATTGGCCTCGGCAGTCTGGCCAGCAGCAGCGAGCTGACCGTGATGCGCGCCGCGGGCGTCTCCATCGGCCGTATCGTCTGGGCGGTGATGAAGCCGATGCTGGTGCTGATGCTGGCCGGCGTGCTGATCGGCGAATACGTCGCGCCAGCCACCGAAAGCATGGCCCAGGCCAACCGCTCGCTGGCTCAGGGCAGTGGCGACGCGCAAAGCGCCAAGCACGGCATGTGGCACCGTCAGGGTGAAGAGTTCATCCACATCAATGCCGTGCAACCCAACGGCCTGTTGTATGGCGTGACCCGCTACCACTTCGACAAGGAGCGCCATCTGCTGAGTTCGAGCTTTGCCAAAAAGGCCGAGTTCGACGGCGATCACTGGCAGCTCAGCGACGTGTCGACCACCAGGTTCAATGAGCGCAGCACTGAAGTCGTGAACATGCCAACCGAGCGTTGGGATGTGGCACTGAGCCCGCAATTGCTCAGCACCGTGGTCATGGCGCCGGAATCGCTGTCGATCAGCGGTTTGTGGGGTTACATCCACTATCTGGCCGAGCAGGGCCTGAGCAACGGTCGTTACTGGCTGGCATTTTGGGTCAAGGTGTTGCAGCCGCTGGTGACCGCTGCACTGGTACTGATGGCAATCTCCTTTATCTTCGGCCCGTTGCGTTCGGTGACATTGGGTCAGCGTGTGTTCACGGGTGTGCTGGTGGGTTTCACCTTCCGCATCGTCCAGGATTTGCTCGGCCCATCGAGCCTGGTGTTCGGTTTCTCGCCTTTGTTTGCGGTGCTTGTACCGGCTGGGGTCTGTGCGCTGGCGGGTGTCTGGCTGCTTAGACGAGCCGGTTGATGAACAAGCTTTCATCCGCCGTTTAACCTTGAAAACGCCTCGGTCGACAGATCGGGGCGTTTTTGCATGCAATCCGGGTGACAGGTGAACGTGACGCTTGCGCCGTGTATCAGGTACAATTCCCGGCTATTTTTCGGCGGGCTATGCCTGCAGCCTTTTTGAGTGTTGATCCGTGAGTGATTTGAGTCATATCCGCAATTTCTCCATCATCGCCCACATTGACCATGGCAAGTCGACGCTGGCCGATCGCTTCATCCAGATGTGCGGCGGCCTGGCCGAGCGTGAAATGGAAGCCCAGGTACTGGATTCCATGGACCTGGAGCGTGAACGCGGGATCACCATCAAGGCCCACAGCGTCACCCTTTATTACACCGCCAAAGACGGCATCAAATATCAGCTGAACTTCATTGACACCCCGGGCCACGTCGACTTCACCTACGAAGTCAGCCGTTCCCTGGCTGCGTGCGAAGGTGCATTGCTGGTAGTCGACGCGGGTCAGGGTGTTGAAGCCCAGTCCGTGGCCAACTGCTACACCGCTATCGAGCAGGGCCTTGAGGTCATGCCGGTACTGAACAAGATCGACCTGCCACAGGCCGACCCCGATCGCGTCAAGGACGAGATCGAGAAGATCATCGGCATCGACGCCACCGACGCCGTCACCTGCAGTGCTAAAACCGGCCTGGGTGTCGATGAGGTGCTCGAGCGTCTGGTACACACCATTCCTGCGCCAACCGGCAATATCGAAGATCCGCTGCAAGCGTTGATCATCGATTCCTGGTTCGACAACTACCTGGGCGTTGTTTCCCTGGTACGTGTCCGTCACGGCCGCGTGAAGAAGGGCGACAAGATCCTCGTCAAGTCCACCGGCAAGATCCATCTGGTCGACAGCGTTGGCGTGTTCAACCCGAAACACACCGCCACGGCTGATCTGAAGGCCGGCGAAGTGGGCTTCATCATCGCCAGCATCAAGGACATTCACGGTGCTCCGGTGGGTGACACCCTGACGCTGAGCTCGACGCCGGACGTTGAAGTGCTGCCAGGCTTCAAGCGCATCCAGCCACAGGTTTACGCCGGTCTGTTCCCGGTCAGCTCCGACGACTTCGAAGATTTCCGCGAAGCGCTGCAGAAGCTGACCCTCAACGACTCGTCGCTGCAATACACCCCGGAAAGCTCCGATGCACTGGGCTTCGGCTTCCGTTGCGGTTTCCTCGGCATGCTGCACATGGAAATCATCCAGGAACGTCTCGAGCGCGAGTACGACCTGGACCTGATCACCACGGCGCCGACGGTAATCTTCGAGCTGGTGCTGAAAACCGGTGAAACGATTTACGTCGACAACCCATCCAAGCTTCCGGATGTGTCGTCGATCGAAGACATGCGCGAGCCGATCGTGCGGGCCAACATTCTGGTGCCGCAGGAACACTTGGGCAACGTCATCACCCTGTGCATCGAGAAGCGTGGCGTTCAAGTCGACATGCTGTTCCTCGGCAATCAGGTGCAGGTCACCTACGACCTGCCGATGAACGAAGTGGTCCTGGACTTCTTCGACCGTCTCAAATCCACCAGCCGCGGCTATGCTTCGCTGGACTACCATTTCGATCGTTACCAATCGGCTAATCTGGTGAAGCTGGATGTGCTGATCAACGGCGACAAGGTCGATGCCCTGGCGTTGATCGTGCACCGTGACAACTCGCACTACAAAGGTCGCCAGTTGACCGAGAAGATGAAAGAACTGATTCCGCGTCAGATGTTCGACGTCGCGATCCAGGCCGCCATCGGTGGTCAGATCGTTGCCCGGACAACCGTCAAGGCACTCAGAAAGAACGTATTGGCCAAATGCTACGGTGGTGACGTCAGCCGTAAGAAGAAACTGCTGGAGAAGCAAAAGGCCGGTAAGAAACGCATGAAGCAGGTCGGCAACGTGGAAATTCCACAAGAAGCCTTCCTCGCAGTGCTCAGGTTGGATAGTTAGGTCCTATGTCACTAAATTTCCCGCTGTTGCTGGTCATCGCCGTGTTCGTCTGCGGCCTGTTGGCGTTGCTTGATCTGTTGATCCTCGCGCCGCGTCGGCGTGCTGCCATTGCCTCCTATCAGGGCAGCGTCAGCCAGCCTGACGGGGTAGTGGTCGAGAAACTGAACAAAGAGCCGCTGCTGGTTGAATACGGCAAGTCGTTCTTCCCGGTGTTGTTCATCGTGCTGGTGCTGCGTTCGTTCCTGGTGGAACCGTTCCAGATTCCATCCGGCTCGATGAAGCCGACCCTGGACGTCGGCGACTTCATTCTGGTGAACAAGTTTTCTTACGGGATCCGCCTGCCGGTGATCGACAAGAAAATCATCGAAGTCGGTGATCCACAGCGTGGCGATGTGATGGTGTTCCGCTACCCGAGCGACCCTGCCGTCAACTACATCAAGCGTGTAGTCGGCTTGCCGGGCGATACCGTGCGATACACCGCTGACAAGCGTCTGTTCGTCAATGGCGAGTCGATTGCCGAGCAACTGGTCGGCTCCGAGCCGGGCACGCTGGGCAGTGCAGAGCTCTACAAGGAAAAACTTGGCGCTGCCGAGCACCTTATCCGCAAGGAAATGGGCCGCTACCGCACCCCGCCGGATCGTACGTGGACAGTGCCGGCCGGGCACTACTTCATGATGGGCGACAACCGCGACAACTCGAACGACAGTCGCTACTGGGATGATCCGAACATTCCCAAGGATCTGCTGGGCATGGTTCCCGACCAGAATATCGTCGGCAAGGCCTTCGCGGTCTGGATGAGCTGGCCGGAACCGAAACTCAGCCACCTGCCGAATTTCTCGCGGGTTGGCCTGATCAAGTAATCACACACGGCGCTGTTGACCACAGCGCCGAATGCATTTCTGGAGTCGACACAATCGGCTTCGCTATCGCCAGGATTTAATTTTTGAACACAGCGTTAATTGTCCCAGGCCTGCGCCGTACCCCGGCGATGGCGGTGGAATCCAGCTTTGAACACAGCGTGGGTAAACCGTGAGCGCCTCATTAAGCCGTCTCGAGCGTCAGCTCGGTTACACCTTCAAGGATCAGGAGCTGATGCTCCTGGCCCTTACGCACCGCAGTTTTGCCGGGCGCAACAACGAACGCCTGGAATTCCTCGGTGACGCCATCCTCAATTTCGTCGCCGGCGAAGCACTGTTTGATCGCTTCCCGCTGGCCCGCGAAGGCCAGTTGTCGCGTTTGCGCGCACGTTTGGTGAAAGGTGAGACGCTGGCCGTACTGGCTCGCGGTTTCGACCTCGGCGATTATTTGCGTCTGGGTTCCGGTGAACTGAAAAGCGGCGGTTTTCGTCGCGAATCGATTCTGGCCGATGCCCTTGAAGCACTGATCGGTGCGATCTACCTCGACGCCGGCATGGACGTCGCCCGCGAACGCGTACTGGCCTGGCTGGCCGGCGAGTTCGAAGGCCTGACGCTGGTCGACACCAACAAGGATCCCAAGACCCGCCTGCAAGAACATCTGCAATCGCGCGGTTGCGACCTGCCACGTTACGAAGTGGTGGATATCCAGGGTGAGCCGCACTGCCGAACCTTCTTCGTCGAATGCGAAGTTGTCTTACTGAATGAAAAAAGCCGAGGTCAGGGTGTGAGCCGTCGTATTGCCGAACAGGTAGCGGCCGCCGCAGCACTGATTGCCCTGGGCGTGGAGAATGGCAATGACTGATACAAACGCAACTCGCTGTGGCTATGTTGCCATCGTCGGCCGTCCCAACGTGGGCAAGTCCACGCTGCTGAACCACATCCTGGGCCAGAAGCTCGCGATCACCTCGCGCAAGCCGCAGACCACTCGCCACAACATGCTCGGGATCAAGACCGAGGGTGACGTGCAAGCGATCTACGTCGACACCCCGGGCATGCACAAGGGTGGCGAAAAGGCGCTGAACCGCTACATGAACAAGACCGCTTCGGCGGCGTTGAAAGACGTCGACGTGGTGATCTTTGTGGTTGATCGCACCAAGTGGACCGACGAAGACCAGATGGTTCTGGAGCGCGTGCAGTACGTGACCGGCCCGCTGATCGTCGCACTGAACAAGACCGATCGCATCGAAGACAAGGCCGAGCTGATGCCGCACTTGTCGTGGTTGCAGGAGCAGCTGCCGAACGCGCAGATCATCCCGATTTCGGCGCAGCACGGGCACAACCTTGAAGCGCTGGAAAAGGTGATTGCCAACCACTTGCCGGAAAATGATCACTTCTTCCCGGAAGACCAGATCACCGACCGCAGCAGCCGTTTCCTTGCCGCCGAACTGGTGCGCGAGAAAATCATGCGCCAGATGGGCGCCGAGCTGCCGTACCAGATCACCGTCGAGATCGAAGAATTCAAGCAGCAGGGCAAGACCCTGCACATTCACGCCTTGATCCTCGTCGAGCGTGATGGCCAGAAGAAGATCATCATCGGCGACAAGGGCGAGCGCATCAAACGCATCGGCACCGAAGCGCGCAAGGACATGGAGCTGCTGTTCGACTCCAAGATCATGCTCAACCTGTGGGTCAAGGTGAAGGGCGGCTGGTCCGACGACGAGCGTGCATTGCGCTCGCTGGGTTACGGCGACCTCTAAGCGGTACCAAGATCAAAAGATCGCAGCCTTCGGCAGCTCCTACAGAGTTTTGTGTATACCTGTAGGAGCTGCCGAAGGCTGCGATCTTTTTTGCAATCTCCGACCGGGAAACAGCCCTCATGTCGCAAAACCCGCCTCCCGCCCAACCCGCCTACGTCCTCCACTCACGCGCTTACCGCGAAAACAGCGCTTTGGTGGATTTCCTCACGCCGCAAGGTCGGCTGCGGGCGGTGTTGCGCAGTGCGCGGGGCAAGGCCGGGACACTGGCGCGGCCATTTGTGCCGCTGGAAGTGGAGTTTCGTGGCAAGGGTGAACTGAAGAACGTCGGGCGCATGGAGAGTGCCGGAACCGCGACCTGGATGGTTGGCGAGGCACTGTTCAGCGGCCTCTATCTAAACGAGCTGTTGATCCGCTTGCTGCCTTCGGAAGATCCGCATCCGGCGGTGTTCGATCACTACGCCGCGACTTTGTCGGCCCTGGCTGAAGGCCGACCGCTGGAACCCTTGCTGCGCTCCTTCGAATGGCGATTGTTGGATGATCTTGGCTACGGCTTTTCCATGAACACTGATGTTCACGGCGAACCTGTCGCGCCGGACGGTCTCTATCGCCTGCAAGTGGATGCAGGGCTTGAGCGTGTGTATCTGCTGCAACCGGGGCTGTTCAACGGCACCGAATTGCTGGCCATGGCCGAAGCCGATTGGTCGGCGCCTGGTGCATTGTCCGCTGCCAAGCGGTTGATGCGTCAGGCATTGGCCGTTCACTTGGGCGGTCGTCCTCTCGTCAGTCGCGAGCTGTTTCGCAAGCCCTGATCTCACGTATGCTGTGCGCCGAATCTTTTCCTTCAGGAGCGCGCATCCGTGACCACCAGCAATCGCATTCTTCTTGGCGTGAACATCGACCACGTCGCCACCCTGCGTCAGGCCCGTGGCACGCGCTATCCGGATCCGGTCAAGGCTGCGCTGGACGCGGAAGAGGCGGGCGCTGACGGTATCACCGTGCACCTGCGTGAAGACCGCCGCCACATTCAAGAGCGCGATGTGCTGCTGCTCAAGGATGTGCTGCAAACCCGCATGAACTTCGAAATGGGCGTCACCGAAGAAATGATGGTGTTTGCCGAGCTTATCCGCCCGGCGCACATCTGCCTGGTACCGGAAACCCGTCAGGAACTGACCACCGAGGGCGGTCTTGACGTGGCGGGGCAGGAAGCGCGGATCAAGGCCGCGGTTGAGCGGCTGTCGAAAATCGGCAGTGAAGTGTCGCTGTTCATTGACGCCGACGAGCGCCAGATTGCTGCGTCCAAACGTGTGGGCGCACCGGCGATTGAGCTGCACACCGGGCGTTATGCCGATGCCGAAACCCCGACTGAAGTCGCTGAGGAATTGAAGCGTGTGGCGGACGGTGTGGCGTTTGGTCTGGCGCAGGGGCTGATCGTCAATGCCGGTCATGGCCTGCATTACCACAACGTTGAGGCGGTCGCGGCGATCAAGGGCATCAACGAATTGAACATCGGCCATGCGCTGGTGGCGCATGCGTTGTTCGTGGGTTTCAAGTCTGCGGTGTCTGAGATGAAGGCGCTGATTCTGGCGGCTGCCTTGAAGGGCTGAAGATCAAAAGATCGCAGCCTGCGGCAGCTCCTACAGGGGGATCATGCTGACCCCGCAATTTTGCGGCGCATGTGATCCCCTGTAGGAGCTGCCGAAGGCTGCGATCTTTTGCTTTTAAAGCGGAGCAGGCTCTTGGGTCGGCTTGGACTTGTCGATCGCCGGCACATGCAGGTTGCCCTCGGCCACTTGATCACCCTCAAGCTGCGGTTGGGTCACCCAGGTAAGAATGTCGTAGTAACGACGGATGTTCGCCACGAAATGCACGGGCTCGCCGCCTCGGGCGTAGCCGTAGCGGGTTTTGCTGTACCACTGCTTCTGCGATAAGCGCGGCAGGATTTTCTTCACGTCCAGCCACTTGTCCGGATTCAGCCCTTCCTTGGCCGTCAGTTTGCGCGCGTCATCCAGATGACCGATGCCGACGTTGTACGCCGCCAGTGCAAACCAGGTGCGATCCGGCTCCTTGATCGAATCATCAAGCTGATCCTTCATATAAGCGATGTACTTGGCGCCGCCCATGATGCTCTGCTTCGGGTCGAGGCGGTTGGACACGCCCATCGCCTGAGCAGTGTTCTGGGTCAGCATCATCAAGCCGCGCACGCCGGTTTTCGAGGTGACCGTCGGTTGCCACAGCGATTCCTGATAACCGATGGCCGCGAGCAGGCGCCAGTCGACTTTCTCTTTCTTCGCGTAGTTCTTGAAGTGTTGTTCGTATTTCGGCAGGCGCTGCTGCAAGTGTTGGGCAAACGTGGTGGCGCCCATGTAGCCAAGGACGTCGACGTGGCCGTAGTAGCGGTCTTTCAAGCGTTGCAAGGTGCCGTTCTTCTGCACCTTGTCCAGATAGTCGTTGATCTCGTTGAGCAGGCTGTTGTCTTCGCCGGGGCCCACCGCCCAGCTCTGACTGCGCGCATCGCCAAGGTCGAAGGCCACGCGGATGTTGGTGAAGTAAACCTGATTCATTGCCACTTCGTTGGAGTCGACCAGGGTCAGGTCGATCTGGCCTTCATCGACCATGCGCAACAGGTCGACCACCTCGACAGCGTCGGACTCTTCGTATTCGATGCCGGGGAATTTCTGTTTCAGCTCGGCCAGTTGCTCGGCGTGGGTGCTGCCCTTGAGCACCATGATCTTCTTGCCGACCAGATCACCGGCATCGGTCGGCCGCGACTGGCCGTTGCGATAGATGATCTGCGGCGTGACTTCCAGGTAGGAGTGGGAGAATCGCACCTGCTGCTTGCGCTGGTCGCTGCTGACCAGACCGGCAGCCGCCAGTACCGGCCCGTTGGGCTTGCCGATCTGGTTGAAGAGGTCGTCGAGATTGTCGGCGGTCTCGATTTTCAGTTCGACACCCAAATCGTCGGCAAAGCGCTTCACCAGCTCGTATTCGAAGCCGGTTTCACCACTGCGATCCTGGAAGTAGGTGGCGGGGCTGTTTCGGGTAATCACCCGCAGCACGCCATCCTCCTTTACGCGCTCGAGTGTGTTGGGTTTATCAACACAGCCACCGAGCATCAGGAAGAGTCCGGTTGCGATCAGCCATTTGGCGTACCGCGGACGCAAAGCCGTTGGGAAAAACATTTGCGCAGTATACGCAAAGGACTGCGGGCGCCATATCTCGACAGTGCAGGGCGACTCTGCTAGAGATCACAAAACCAGCCGAAACCCCGCAGAAACGGGCCTGAAGGGCATTTTGTTACAGTTAAAATTAACGTTGTTCACCTAGTCCGGAAATTTGACTCTCAAGGCAGAAACACAGATCGACACCCGAGTGCAACCGTGCGTAGCGTTTCGGGTGATGTTGAGGGCGGTTTAGGCTAGAATGCACGGCCTCAAAGCACACCCCTTCCCGAGGCTGTCCCGAAGATGTTGATCCTGCGCGGCGCTCCTGCCCTTTCTGCCTTTCGCCACAGCAAACTCCTTGAGCAACTGAGCCAGAAAGTTTCGGCTGTCAGTGGCTTGTATGCTGAATTCGCTCACTTCGCCGAAGTTACCGGCGTCCTGACCGGCGACGAACAGCAGGTGCTTGCGCGCCTTCTGAAGTACGGTCCAAGTGTTCCGGTTCAAGAGCCGACCGGCCGTCTGTTCCTGGTGTTGCCGCGTTTTGGCACCATCTCGCCATGGTCGAGCAAGGCCAGCGACATTGCCCGCAATTGCGGCCTGAGCAAGATCCAGCGTCTGGAGCGCGGCATCGCGTTCTACGTGGCCGGTCAGTTCAGCGACGTCCAAGCACAGCAGATTGCTGATGTATTGCATGACCGCATGACGCAAATCGTCCTCGGCAACCTTGAGCAGGCCGCCGGTCTGTTCAGTCACGCCGAGCCGAAGCCGCTGACGGCGATCGACATCCTCGGCGGCGGTCGCGCCGCGCTGGAAAAAGCCAACACCGAGCTGGGTCTGGCCTTGGCCGAAGACGAGATCGACTACCTGGTCGACGCCTTCAACGGTCTCAAGCGCAACCCGCACGACATCGAACTGATGATGTTCGCCCAGGCCAACTCCGAGCACTGCCGTCACAAGATCTTCAACGCCAGTTGGGATATTGATGGTGAGAACCAGGAAAAAAGCCTGTTCGGCATGATCAAGAACACCTACGTGATGCACAGCGAAGGCGTTCTGTCGGCTTATAAGGACAACGCTTCGGTGATCGTCGGCAACGTTGCCGGCCGTTTCTTCCCGAATCCTGAAACCCGCCAGTACGGCGCGGTGCAGGAGCCGGTGCACATCCTGATGAAGGTTGAAACCCACAACCACCCGACCGCGATTGCCCCGTTCCCGGGCGCATCCACCGGTTCCGGTGGCGAGATCCGTGACGAAGGCGCAACCGGTCGTGGCGCCAAGCCAAAGGCTGGCCTGACCGGTTTCACCGTATCCAACCTGCAGATCCCGGGCTTCGAACAGCCGTGGGAAGTGCCGTACGGCAAGCCTGAGCGCATCGTTACGGCGCTGGACATCATGATCGAAGGCCCGCTCGGCGGCGCCGCGTTCAACAACGAATTCGGTCGTCCGGCCCTGACTGGTTACTTCCGTACCTTCGAACAATCGATCACCACCCCGCACGGTGACGAAGTTCGCGGTTACCACAAGCCGATCATGCTCGCTGGCGGCATGGGTAACATCCGCGAAGAACACGTCAAGAAAGGCGAAATCGTCGTTGGCTCCAAGCTGATCGTGCTTGGCGGCCCGGCGATGTTGATCGGTCTGGGCGGCGGCGCGGCTTCCTCCATGGCCACCGGCACCAGCTCGGCGGATCTGGACTTCGCTTCGGTTCAGCGTGAAAACCCTGAAATGGAACGTCGTTGCCAGGAAGTCATCGACCGTTGCTGGCAGTTGGGTGACAAAAACCCGATCAGCTTCATCCACGACGTCGGCGCGGGCGGTCTGTCCAACGCCTTCCCGGAACTGGTCAACGATGGCGAGCGCGGTGGCCGTTTCGAACTGCGCAACATTCCAAACGACGAGCCGGGCATGGCCCCGCACGAAATCTGGAGTAACGAATCCCAGGAACGCTACGTTCTGGCCGTTGGCCCTGAAGACTTCGCGCGCTTCCAGGCCATTTGCGAACGCGAGCGTTGCCCGTTTGCCGTCGTCGGTGAAGCCACCGCCGAGCCACAACTCACCGTGACCGATAGCCACTTCGGCAACAACCCGGTGGACATGCCACTGGAAGTGTTGCTGGGCAAAGCCCCGCGCATGCACCGTTCGGTTGTTCGTGAAGCCGAGCTTGGCGATGACTTCGATCCGTCGAATCTCGACATCAGCGAAAGCATCGAACGCGTTCTGCATCACCCGGCTGTTGCGAGCAAGAGCTTCCTGATCACCATCGGCGACCGCACCATCACTGGCCTCGTCGCCCGTGACCAAATGGTCGGCCCATGGCAGGTTCCGGTGGCCGACGTTGCCGTTACCGCCACCAGTTTCGACGTTTACACCGGTGAAGCGATGGCGATGGGCGAGCGTACTCCGCTGGCTCTGCTGGACGCTCCGGCGTCGGGCCGCATGGCCATCGGCGAAACCCTGACCAACATTGCCGCTTCGCGCATCAACAAGATCTCCGACATCAAACTGTCGGCGAACTGGATGTCGGCTGCCGGTCACCCGGGCGAAGACGCGCGTCTGTACGACACCGTGAAAGCGGTCGGTATGGAACTGTGCCCTGAGCTGGGCATCACCATTCCGGTGGGCAAGGACTCGATGTCCATGGCCACGCGCTGGAATGATGAAGGCGTCGAAAAAACCGTGACCTCGCCGATGTCGTTGATCGTGACCGGTTTCGCGCCAGTGGCTGACATCCGTCAGACCCTGACTCCGGAACTGCGCATGGACAAGGGCACCACCGACCTGATCCTGATCGACCTCGGTCGCGGTCAGAACCGCATGGGTGCTTCGATCCTTGCTCAGGTTCACGGCAAGCTCGGTTCGCAAGCGCCGGACGTCGATGATGCTGAAGATCTCAAAGCCTTCTTTGCCGTGATCCAGGGCCTCAACGCCGACGGTCACCTGCTGGCTTACCACGACCGCTCCGACGGTGGTCTGCTGACCAGCGTCGTGGAAATGGCCTTCGCCGGTCATTGCGGTCTGAGTCTGAACCTCGATGGTCTGGCTGAAACGTCGGCCGACATCGCCGCGATCCTGTTCAACGAAGAACTGGGCGCCGTGATCCAGGTTCGTCAGGACGCCACGCCAGACATCCTCGCGCAGTTCAGCGCTGCCGGTCTGGGCGATTGCGTTTCGGTGATCGGTCAGCCAATCAACAACGGCCAGATCAACATCACCTTCAACGGTGACACCGTGTTCGAAGGCCAGCGTCGTTTGCTGCAGCGTACCTGGGCTGAGACCAGCTACCAGATCCAGCGTCTGCGCGACAACGCCGACTGCGCCGAACAAGAGTTCGACGTGCTGCTGGAAGAAGACAATCCGGGCCTGAGCGTCAAGCTGAGCTACGACGTCAACCAGGACATCGCCGCGCCGTACATCAAGAAAGGCATCCGCCCACAGGTTGCCGTGCTGCGTGAGCAGGGCGTCAACGGTCAGGTGGAAATGGCCGCCGCGTTCGACCGCGCCGGTTTCAACGCGATCGACGTGCACATGAGCGACATTCTGGCCGGCCGTGTCGACCTGAACGAGTTCAAAGGCCTGGTGGCGTGCGGTGGTTTCTCCTACGGCGACGTACTCGGCGCCGGTGAGGGCTGGGCCAAGTCGGCACTGTTCAACAGCCGCGCCCGCGATGCGTTCCAGGGCTTCTTCGAACGTAACGACAGCTTCACCCTCGGCGTGTGCAACGGTTGCCAGATGATGTCCAACCTCCACGAGCTGATCCCGGGCAGCGAATTCTGGCCGCACTTCGTGCGCAACCGTTCCGAGCAGTTCGAAGCGCGCGTGGCAATGGTTCAGGTTCAGGAATCGAACTCGATCTTCCTGCAGGGCATGGCCGGCTCGCGTATGCCGATCGCCATCGCTCACGGTGAAGGTCATGCCGAGTTCTCCAGCGAAGAAGCACTGCTGG
Source organism: Pseudomonas sp. P116 (assembly GCF_020149425.1). NCBI lineage: Bacteria > Pseudomonadati > Pseudomonadota > Gammaproteobacteria > Pseudomonadales > Pseudomonadaceae > Pseudomonas > Pseudomonas sp. P116. Next base: position 355,729 of record NZ_JACVHB010000006.1, read on the forward strand.
AAGCGGATCTGTCGGGTTGCGTGGCGATGCGTTTTGTCGACAACCATGGCAAGGTCACTGAATCGTATCCGGCCAACCCGAACGGTTCGCCGCGCGGGATCACCGGTCTCACCAGCCGTGATGGCCGTGTGACGATCATGATGCCGCACCCGGAGCGTGTGTTCCGTGCCGTGCAGAACTCGTGGCGTTCGGAAGACTGGAACGAAGACGCACCTTGGATGCGTATGTTCCGTAATGCTCGGGTCTGGGTAAACTAAAAGCGGGTGAACTAAGACCTGTGTACAAGCTCGCTTTTTTTGTTCCTGACAGTCATGTCGAGGTGGTCAAGGGGGCTGTGTTCGCTGCCGGTGGTGGGCGGATCGGTGACTATGACCACTGTGCGTGGCAGGTGCTTGGTTTGGGCCAGTTTCGACCTTTGGACGGGAGTCAGCCGTTCATTGGTGAGGCGGGGCAGGTCGAGCAGGTTGAGGAATGGAAGGTTGAGCTTGTTGTTGCGGATGAGTTGATTGTTGCTGTTGTGGCGGCTTTGAAGCTTAGTCATCCGTACGAGACGCCGGCTTATGAAGTGTGGCGGCTGGAAGATTTCTAATCTTCCTTGCTGCTGAAACAGGAAACCCGCAGATCAGTGATTGTCTGCGGGTTTTTTGTTGCCCCCGATTTTGTGTGTTAACTCATCCCACTGTGGGAGCTGGCTTGCCAGCGATGGCGCCCTGACAGGCGACCATGCTCTGTCTGATTGAGAGAATATCCATTTCTTCGAGTGCTGCGGCTGGCGGTTTCGCCCTTACGGCGACTCACTTTTTTACAAGCGCCTAAAAAAGTAAGCAAAAAACGCTGGCCCCAACATTCGGCCCGCTCGCTGGGGCTCGGGGTTCCTTCGTTCCGGGATCCATCCGGGCGCATCGTCTCCGGTTTGCTTCGCTGCACCTCCTCTCGATGTGTTTGGCTTCGCCAAACGGTCGCTGCGCTCCCACCCCCGGATGAATCCCTCCGCTCAGCCTGCCGACGGGGCGGGTGGATCAAGGTCAAGAGCTGCAGCCGAGCTAACGCTCATCCTGTTGGTTGGTGAGGAGCAGGAGCGAGTAGGTGGCGCTGCTTTGCTTTTCTGTGGGAGCTGGCTTGCCAGCGATGGCGGCCTGACAGCCGACCAGTCTCTGAGGGTGTAGCTATCCCCTGTAGGAGCTGCCGAAGGCTGCGATCTTTTGATTTTGATGTTGAAACGTCAAAGTCAAAAGATCGCAGCCTTCGGCAGCTCCTACACGGGGTGTATTTTAATTCGGTATGTTTAGTTGTGTGTGGAACAGACAGAGGATTCCCACAAGGTTTTCAGGTTGTCCGTCGGACGTGCGGTCTCTAGGCTTGGGTTGTCACTGCCAATGCGGTGATCGGGCGTGAGAACCCGGGTAAGTGTCATTCCAGCGCCAGTAGTCCCATAATTGCCGCCAGCTCATTCGCTGCTGCATTTTTATGGTGGCTATGTGCGGGCGGACTTCGGTCCGGCCGGAGGTTTGCTGGTCTTTGCCCGGTTTCTCACCCCGCACATAGCTGCCACCCAATTCGCCGCGTGAGAAACGGTATTTGGATGGCTCCAACCAGCAAGGACCGATCTATGACTAAAATCGTCCCCGACCCACCCGAAACCAAAACCCCACTCGAAGAAGCCCTCCGCGCCGAGGAGCAGGCCCGAAACCGCGAAGCCATCAAGCGCGCCCTCGACTTCTACCTGTGCCCCGAACCCGCAAAACCTCGCCGACCGAGCACCATGTTCATGGTCTGCCCCCAGGCCGACACCGAAAGCCTGCTCGCTCACGCGGTCGAATCGTTGGCCAGCGCAAGCGCCGCCGCCAGCAACTTCGCCAATGAGCTAAGCGGTCTGCAGCGCAGCACGGCATTAGGCATCCAGCAAATCGTCATGCTCGCCGAACTGGCAGTGAATAGGGCGCTGGATCGGGTCGACCCGCAAAACTGACTACCGTGTCACCGTTCATCGCCAGCAGGCTGGCTCCACCGGGGCGTGCACGATCTTGAGAACACTGCACAACCTGTGGGAGCCTGGCTTGCCAGCGATGGCGGCTTGCCAAACGACCTGACTCTAGGGGTTGAGAGCATCCCCTGTAGGAGCTGCCGAAGGCTGCGATCTTTTGATCTTGCCTTTGACTGTCAAAAAACAAAGTCAAAAGATCGCAGCCTGCGGCAGCTTCTACATGGGTGAAGTGGTAGGTCAGACCTTGGCGCCGACCTCGCTACGATTGACCAATGCCTCAATCGCCCCACTCAAACTCGCCGCCTTATCCCCCACCAACAAATGCCAAACCCCACCTTCCAACTGGCTGACACCTTGGCAGCCCAATTCCTTCAACTGAGCCTCGGACAACGCCTTGCCATCCGCCAGCAACAGCCGAATACGGCTCATGGCGATGCAATCCAGTTGCAGCACATTGCCGCCGCCGCCCAGTGCATTCAGCCATTTCTGTGCCTCGGCGCCCGCGACCATCAGCGCTTTCGGCTCTTCGACAACGGCAACAGATTCGGCAATAACAGCACGCCCCAACGCCGGCATCGCCAGGCGAATTTCATCAGCAATGCTGTCGGCCAGCGGCCCGACCACTACCTGCAAACTCCCCCCTTTACCCGGACGCACCACCGCCATTGCACCCAGTGCTTTCAGATCGGCATCCGAGGCCTTGTTGCGATCCACCATCTCCAGCCGCAATCGCGTGGTGCAAGCGCCAACAGTCAGCAGGTTTTCAGCGCCGCCCAATGCCTTGATGTAGGCACTGGCGCGCTCGTTTTCAGTCAGTACGGCTTTCTCACTGACAGCGACATCTTCTCGGCCCGGCGTCTTCAGGTTGAATCGACGAATACAGAAATCAAACACGGCGTAATACACAACGGCATAAGCCAGCCCGACCGGAACCACCAGCCAACCATTGGTGGACTTGCCCCAACCCAGCACCATGTCAATAAAGCCGCCAGAGAACGTAAAGCCCAAATGAATATTCAGCGCATTGGTGATCGCCATCGCCAGCCCGGTCAGCAGTGCGTGCAGCAGAAACAGCAGCGGCGCCAAAAACATGAAGGCGAATTCGATCGGCTCGGTCACGCCGGTCAGGAATGAGGTCAGCGCCATCGACAGGAAGATCCCGCCCATGACTTTGCGGCGTTCGGGCAGGGCGTTGCGATACATCGCCAGGCACGCGGCGGGCAGGCCGAAGATCATCATCGGGAACATGCCGGTCATGAACTGGCCGCCCTTCGGATCGCCGGCGAAGTAGCGTGACAGGTCGCCGGTCACTAGTGCGCCAGTGGTCGGGTCGGTGAAGTTGCCGAAGACGAACCACGCCATGTTGTTGAGGATGTGGTGCAGGCCGGTGACGATCAGCAGGCGATTGAACACGCCGAAGACAAACGCGCCGATGCTGCCGCTTTCCATCATCAGGGCGCCGAAAGCGTTGATGCCGTGCTGGATCGGCGGCCAGATGTAGCCGAACACCACGCCCAGGCCGACGGCCGCGAATCCGGTGACAATCGGCACGAATCGTCGGCCACCGAAGAACGCCAGATACTCCGGCAGCTTGATGTCCTTGAAGCGGTTGTACAGTGCGCCGGCCATCAGGCCGCTGACGATCCCGGCGAGCATGCCCATGTTGATGCTCGCATCGAGCACTTTAAGGGTGGAGATCATCACCAGATAACCGATCACCCCGGCCAGGCCCGCGGTGCCGTTATTGTCCTTGGCGAAACCGACGGCGATGCCGATGGCGAAGATCATTGCCAGGTTGGCGAAAATGACTTGGCCGGCGTCGTGAATGATCGCGATGTTCAGCAGGTCGGTGTCACCCAGACGCAGCAGCAGGCCGGCGATGGGCAGGATCGCAATCGGCAGCATCAGCGCACGCCCGAGGCGTTGCAGGCCTTCGATGAAGAGTTGGTACATGGCGGTTCTCCTTCTTGTTGTTATTAGCGCAGAGGCCAGTGTTGGTGGCAGGCGTGACGTACCGCGGCGGCGCTGCTCAGCTTGAGCAGGTCACGGGCGAGGCGTTGGCATTCGGCTTCGTGCAGCTGACGCACACGGTCCTTGATTTCACCGATCTGCACCGGGCTCACCGACAATTCAGTGACGCCGAGGCCGATCAACACCGGCGTCGCCAGCGGGTCAGAGGCAAGGGCGCCGCAGACACCGACCCAACGCTTGTGCACCGCCGCGCCTTCGCAGGTCATGGCGATCAGGCGCAGCAGCGCCGGATGCAAGGCATCGACACGTGCGGCGAGGCCGGCGTGGTCGCGGTCCATGGCCAGGGTGTATTGGGAGAGATCGTTGGTGCCGATGGACAGGAAGTCTGCATGTTCGGCCAGTTGTTCGGCTTGTAACGCGGCGGCCGGAACTTCGATCATCACGCCGATTTCCGGGCGTTGAGTGATACCGAGTTCATTGCACAACGCATCGACGCGCTCACGGATGTGCAGCAGTTCGTCGACTTCGGTGACCATCGGCAGCAGGATCCGGCAACGCTGCAACGGGCTGACTTGCAGAAACGCACGCAGTTGTTGATCGAGGATTTCCGGCCGCGCCTGAGCCAGACGAATGCCACGCAAGCCCAACACCGGGTTGGCTTCGGAGGGTAGCGGCAGATAGTCGAGCTGCTTGTCGCCGCCGACGTCGATGGTGCGGATGATCACCGACTTGTCGCCCATCGCATCGATCACGGCCTGATAGGCAGCACGTTGTTCTTCGACGTCCGGTGCGGTCTGGCGATCAACGAAAAGGAATTCGGTACGCAGCAGGCCGACGCCATCGGCGCCGTTGGCGAAGGCGTCTGCTGCTTCAGCGCTGGAGGCGACATTGGCGACGACTTCGATGGTCACACCGTTGCGGGTTTCGGCCGGCAGATGCGCTTTGGCTTGCTGCGCATCGCGGCGTTGCTGGCGGTCGATTTGCATTTGTTGGACTTCGGCCAGTCGATCAGCGCTTGGCGTCAGTTCGAGGCGACCGCCATCGGCATCAAGCACCACCGCTTGGCCTTGCGGTTGATCGAGCATTGCTGAACCTAGCGCAACCATGCAGGGCAGACCTTTACCGCGCGCGAGAATCGCCACGTGAGAAGTCGCGCCGCCCTCGGCCATGCACAAACCGGCGACACCTTGCGCGCTGAGTTGCAGCAGATCCGACGGCGTCAGTTCATGGGCTGCGACGATGGCGCCGGCCGGTACGTCGTAGTGCCAGGCCTCGCCGAGCAGGGCGCGCAACACGCGTTGCTTGAGGTCGCGCAGGTCATTGGCGCGCTCGGCCAGCAGCGCGCTGCCGGTGTGTTGCAGGACTTCGCACTGGACATCAATCGACTGGCTCCATGCGTGAGTTGCTGCACTGCCTTGGTCGATGGATTGCTGTGCAGCGTCGAGCAGGGCCGGGTCTTCCAGCAATGCCAAATGCGCGGCGAAGATGGCTTCTTCGTCGGCGTTACGTTGTTTTTTCGCCTGGGCGAGGGTGCCGTTGATTTCGTTGCGCACCTGGGTCAGCGCAATCTCAAGTTTCTGCTGCTGTTCCAGCAGATCATGATTGCCGGCATCCACTGGCAAGTTGATGGTGTTCAAACGAAATAACGGCCCGCCGACTAATCCCGGTGCAGCGCAAACACCCTGCAACACGCCAGCCTCGGCCGGACGCTTGGGGGATGCAACGCGCACAGGTGCGGCGGCGTGATGATCATCCGGCAGTGCGGTGGCCAATGCGCTGAGCAACGCTTGCAGCGCGGCTTCGGCGTCCGGTCCCTGACAGCTGACTTGCACTTCATCCTGCTCGCCGATCGCCAGCGCCATCAACCCGATCAGGCTGTTGCACGGCGCCGATTTGCCGGCGAAATGCAGCTGCGACTGGCTTTTGAAACGCTGCGCAGTCTGACGAATCAGCGCAGCGGGGCGCGCATGCAAACCGCCTCGATGCGCAACCAGCACATAACCGTTAACCTCAGGCCCGGCGATTTCTTCTGCATTCGCCGCCGAAGCGTTGCGCGCCACGATGTGCAACAACGGCTCGCCGACTTTCACCGGTTTCAGGGTGATCGGTCGCACCTGAAAATCCTGGCTGTTGGTCAGGATCAACAGGCTGACCAGGCTTTTGCATTGCTGGCCGACTTTGTCCAGGTCGTAGCGCAACAGCGGCTGACCGTTGCTCACTCGCACGCCTTCCTTGACCAGCATCGAGAAGCCTTCGCCGTTCAGCTCAACGGTGTCGAGGCCCAGGTGCAGAAGAATTTCCGCTCCATTGTCGGCGCGCACGGTGAGGGCGTGGCCGGTGCGGGCGACGTGAATGATCACCCCGGCGCATGGCGAATACAGGGTGTCGTTGAGTGGATCGATGGCAATGCCATCACCCATCGCACCGCTGGCGAACACCGCGTCCGGGACTTTGGCGAGCGTGAGCACCGGGCCGCTGAGCGGGGCGCTGAGGGTCAGCTCTTTATTGTTGTTGTTTTGCATGGCTCGGTCTCATCAGTAGTTCGGAATTTCGCGATTGCACGGTGTTGCTGAATGCCTGCATCGCGATCTCACGGTTTCGCTGAACCCTGTAGGAGCTGCCGAAGGTTGCGATCTGTTGATCTTGATCCATAAAAACAAGATCAAAAGATCGCAGCCTTCGGCAGCTCCTACAGGTCGCTCATCAGTGGTCAGTGCGTGCGGGTCACTTTGCTGAGATGGCGCGGTTGATCCGGGTCCATGCCTCGGGCCACGGCCAAACCTGCGGCCATCACGTAGAAACTCTGGATGGCCAGAATCGGATCAAGGGCCGGGTGTTCGGCGCGGGTCAGGGTCAGGTCGCGTTCGCTCACATCATCTGGCGCGGCCAGCAATACCCGTGCGCCGCGTTGACGCATTTCTGCCGCAAGGCTCAACAGACCAGCCTGTTCGGCACCGCGTGGGGCGAACACCAACAGTGGGTAGTGCTCGTCAATCAGCGCCATCGGGCCGTGACGCACTTCGGCGCTGCTGAACGCTTCGGCCTGGATCGCCGAGGTTTCCTTGAACTTCAATGCCGCTTCCTGGGCAATGGCAAAACCGGCGCCACGGCCGATGACCATCAGGCGTTCGCAATCGCGCAGTGCTTCGATGGCCACGCTCCAGTCCTGCTGGGCTGCTGCACGCAAGCCTTCGGGCAGGGCGTTGTGCGCCTCAAGCAGTTCGCTGTCTTCTTTCCAGTGCGCGATCAAACGGGCGCTGGCGCTGAGGGTGGCGATAAAGCTCTTGGTAGCGGCGACGCTGCTTTCGATGCCGGCGAGCAGCGGCACGCTGAATTCACACGCGGCTTCCAGTGGCGAATCGGCGGCGTTGACCATCGACACGCTCAGCGCGCCACGCTTGCGCAGCAGACGCAGGCTGTTGACCAGATCCGGACTTTGGCCCGATTGCGAAAAGGCAAACGCCACCTGACCGCTGACCTTCAGCGGCGCTTGCTGCATGGTCACCACCGACATCGGAATCGACGCCACGGGCACGCCCAGTTGCTGCATGGTCAGGTAGGCGAAGTAGCTCGCCGCGTGGTCGGAGCTGCCGCGCGCGATGGTCATTGCCACTTGTGGCGGCTGACGGCGCAGACGCCCGGCGATCTCGATCAGTTGCGGGTCGAGCTGTTGCAGTTGGGCTTGCACGGCCTCGAACGAGGACAGCGCCTCTTCAAGCATTTTTGAAGTCAATGTCTTCTCCTTCGACCATGACGGCGGTCAGTGTGAGTGAGCGATCCAGCCGCACGCAGTCGGCCCAGGCGCCGGGTACAAGGCGCCCGCGTTCGGTGATGCCGAGATAGTCGGCGGGGAATTGCGAAAGACGTTGCGAAGCCTCGGCAATCGGCAAACCGATCTTCACCAGATTGCGCAGGGCTTGATCCATGGTCAGCGTGCTGCCGGCCAGCGTGCCGTCGGGCAGGCGCACGCCGCCCAGGCATTTGGTCACGGTGTGGCTGCCGAGTTTGTATTCACCGTCGGGCATGCCGGCGGCGGCGGTCGAATCGGTGACGCAATACAGACACGGGATCGAGCGCAGGGCGACGCGGATAGCGCCGGGGTGCACGTGCAGCAAATCCGGAATCAGCTCGGCGAATTTGGCGTGGGCCAGTGCCGCGCCAACGATCCCCGGCTCGCGGTGATGCAGCGGGCTCATGGCGTTGTACAAATGGGTGAAGCTGGTCGCGCCGGCGTCCAGTGCGGCGACGCCTTCCTCGTAACTGCCGAGTGTGTGGCCGATCTGCATGCGGATGCCGCGACTGCTGAGCTCACGAATCAACGCGTCGTGGCCGGCGATTTCCGGGGCGATGGTGATCACGCGAATCGGCGCGAGCGCCAGATACTCTTCGACCTCGGCCATCAACGCGGTGTGGGCGAAGTTCGGTTGGGCGCCGAGTTTGCCGGGATTGATGTACGGGCCTTCAAGGTGCACACCGAGCACTCGCGCGCTGCCTTTCGGACGCTGTTCGCAGAACTCGCCGACCTCTTTCAAGACGCTGGAAATCTCTGCGCTCGGTGCGGTCATGGTGGTGGCCAGCAGCGAGGTGGTGCCGAATCGCACGTGGGTTTTGGTGATGGTCTCGAAGGCGCTGGCGCCTTCCATGATGTCTTTGCCGCCACCGCCGTGAACGTGCAGGTCGATGAAGCCCGGCAGCAGATACGGCAGATCGTTGTCTGCCGGATCGCAAGGCACGCCTTCGATCGACACGACTTTGCCGTGTTCGTGAATCAGCCGGCCGCGAATCCAGCCGCTGGCGGTGAGGATGTTGTCTTCGGACATTTTGGTTCTCGCTTATGGCTGCTCTTAACGACGCAGCTCTGCAACAAAGTCGTAGTAGTCGTTGCGGCAATAGGTGTCGGTGACTTCGATCGGCGTGTTGTCTTCCAGATAGCCGACCCGGGTCATCAGCAGCATGGCGGTACCGGGGGCGATGCCGACCAGGGCGGCAAACTCGTCCGAGGCGTTGATCGCCTGAATGTGCTGCAAGGCGCGGACGATCGGTTTGCCGATGCCGTCGAGGTATTCGTAGAGCGAATCGCCCACCGCTTGCGGCTTGGGCATGATCGAGGCGGGCAGGGTGCTCATCTCGATGGCCATCACGGTGTCGTCGGCTTTGCGCAGGCGTTTCATGCGCGCGACTTTGTCGTTCGGCGACAGGCTGAGACGGATCAGTTCTTCGTGGGTCGGCAGGGTGATTTCTCGCTCCAGCCATTGCGAACTGGGCACGAAGCCCTTGAGGCGGAGCATTTCACTGAAGCCGGAAAGGCGTGAAAGAGGTTGTTCCAGGCGTGGGGTGATGAACGTGCCGGAACCTTGCAAGCGCCGGATCAGGCCTTGGTCGAACAACACTTCCAGCGCCTTGCGGGCGGTGACTCGGGAGATGCCGAGCTGCTCGCTGAGATTGCGCTCCGAAGGCATCGCCTGTTCGGCTTTCCATTGACCGGAATGAATCGCCGCTTCCAGGTTGCGCGCCAGTTGCAGGTACAGCGGCGTCGGCTGGGAGTCGTCGGGGCGTAGGACGTGGAGGTCATTCATGTCGGTCATTTCCGGCGCGAGTATTGGATTGTTGTGGCTCGCTTGTGGGGCGGAAATTAATACCACTTGAATACCATGTCAACGCAGTGAAATGGCCATTAGGCCAATGAAATGGCGGGTTTTAGGTCGGTGGGCTTGAAGTGGTATTAGGGCTGGACTGTAAAAAGCAAAAGATCGCAGCCTTCGGCAGCTCCTACAGTAGGAAGTGGTATCAACCCTGTAGGAGCTGCCGAAGGCTGCGATCTTTTGATTTATTTTTTGCAGGTGACCGGCGGTCGGTGATTAAGGGCGGATTTCGATCATCGTGCCGTCCGGCACCAGACCCCACACTTCGCGCATATCGACGTTGCGCATGGCGATGCAGCCGTCGGTCCAGTCCAGGGTGTGCAGCAGGTCTTCGGGGTTTTCCTCCGTGTCAGGCGTGCCGTGAATCATGATCATCCCGCCGGGCTCGACGCCTTCACGGCGGGCGCGGGCGGAATCGGTGATGTTCGGGTAGGAAATGTGCATCGACAGATTGAATTTCTCGCTGGTCTTGCGCCAGTCGATCCAATAGAAACCTTCTGGAGTGCGTTTGTCGCCTTCTATCAGTTTCGGACCCTTTTTCGCGCCCTTGCCAAGCGAGATGCGATAGGTCTTGAGCGGCTTGCCGTCGGCAATCAACTGCAGACGATGAGCCGATTTGAGCACCAGGACTTTTTCGATCATCGGGGTGTTTGAAGGCGTCACGGTGGTCACGAATGACGCTTGCGAGACCGTAACGAACGACAGGCAGAACAGGGCAAGCAACCAACGCATTGAAACGATTCCCCAGGAAGTGACGCAAATATGACGTTAAGTGTAGGAGCTGCCGCAGGCTGCGATCTTTTGATCTTCTAGCCGGTGCCGTCGCCGGATCAAATAATGACCGGCTGGGCCAGCGGCGGAATCGATTCGGAACGAACCGGGTAGGTCTCGGCGCGCCGATCCGCGAAGAAGCATTCTAAAGTACGCCCCACCGTGCGGAAAGCCAGCTCATCCCATGGAATGTCGGCTTCGTCGAATAGTTGTACTTCCAGGCTCTCGGGGCCGGCAGCAAAATCCGGCTCGGCCAGCTCGGCGCGGAAGAACACATGCACCTGACTGATGTGCGGCACGTCGATCAGGGTATAGATGCTCAGGTTGCGCACCCGGGCGCAGGCTTCCTCGGCGGTCTCGCGGATCGCGGCCTGCTCGATGGTCTCGCCGTTTTCCATGAATCCGGCGGGCAGGGTCCAATAACCGAGGCGCGGTTCGATGGCGCGGCGACAGAGCAGCACTTTAGTACCCCAGGTCGCGACACAGCCGGCGACGATATTGGGGTTCTGATAGTGAATGGTCTGACAGCTATCGCAGACAAATCGCAGTCGCGAGTCGCCCTCGGGAATGCGCTGGGTCACCGGGTTGCCGCAATGGCTGCAAAATTTCATGCTTGGGTTCCTGAAGGCTGCGCCTATCTTGGCGTGCAGCGGTGTCGGTCGGCAAGTTGTCGTTTCGCGACATGGCCCCGTGAGGGGGTTGGGCGGCTGCAATGATTGGTGCATGATGCAGGGTAAGGCACAGATCGAGAACACTCATGCTGGACGAGCTACTGCATAGGGTAAGCAACCACACACCGCGCACGCTGGAGACCGACAAACGTTTCCCCGAGGCCGCCGTTCTGGTGCCGATCACCCGCAGTGACGAGCCGGAACTGGTGCTGACCCTGCGGGCCAGCGGCCTCTCGACCCACGGCGGCGAAGTGGCCTTCCCCGGTGGGCGCCGCGACCCGGAAGACCCCGACCTGATCTTCACCGCGTTACGCGAAGCCGAAGAAGAAATCGGCCTGCCGCCAGGGCTGGTCGAAGTGATCGGTCCGCTTAGCCCGCTGATCTCCCTGCACGGTATCAAAGTCACGCCTTATGTCGGCGTCATCCCCGATTTTGTCGAATACCAGCCCAACGACGCAGAAATTGCCGCCGTGTTCAGCGTCCCGCTGGAATTCTTCCGTACCGATCCCCGCGAACACACCCATCGCATCGACTATCAGGGCCGCAGCTGGTACGTGCCGAGCTATCGATACGGTGAGTACAAGATCTGGGGGCTGACGGCGATCATGATTGTCGAGTTGATCAATCTGCTCTATGACGCGAAAATCAGCCTGCATCAGCCGCCCAAAAGCTTTATCAACACCTGAAGTCATAAGCCATCGTTCGAATGGCCACTCGTGAGCCCTGAGGAAAACAAGATGAAATACCGCTTGGGCGACGCCCGCGTCGAGACCCATCCACAGAGCTGGGTCGCCCCCAACGCCGTGCTGGTGGGCAAGGTCAAGCTGGAAGAGGGCGCCAACGTCTGGTTCAACGCCGTACTGCGCGGCGACAACGAGCTGATCCTGATCGGCAAGAACAGCAATGTGCAGGATGGCACGGTGATGCACACCGACATGGGCTACCCGCTGACCATCGGCACCGGTGTGACCATTGGCCATAACGCCATGCTGCATGGCTGCACAGTTGGCGATTACAGCCTGATCGGCATCAACGCGGTGATTCTCAATGGCGCAAAGATTGGCAAAAACTGCATCATCGGCGCCAACTCGCTGATCGGCGAAGGCAAGGAAATTCCTGATGGCTCGTTGGTCATGGGTTCGCCGGGCAAGGTTGTGCGTGAGCTGACCGAGCCGCAGAAGAAAATGCTCGAAGCCAGCGCCGCCCACTATGTGCATAACGCTCAGCGTTATGCCCGCGATCTGGTTGAGCAGGAAGAATGACTACGCCCGAAAGACCAGTCGCCTCGCCGTGCGTGAATATTTGTGCGCTGGATGAGGCTGATATTTGCACCGGGTGCCAGCGTACGGTGGCGGAGATTACGCGCTGGAGCCGTATGAATAACGATGAGCGGCGGGTGGTGTTGGGGTTGTGTCATGAGCGGGCGAAGGCGAGTGGGTTGGTGTGGATGATAGGTAAGACGCCGGGCCAATAATTCAAGATCAAAAGATCGCAGCCTTCGGCAGCTCCTGCGGAATGGGCGGCGAACACGGTTAATGCAGGAGCTGCCGAAGGCTGCGATCTTTTGATTCTGCTGTGTCTAAAGTACCCTGTGCGCCAATCTGACAGGTCGCCCCCATGATTTTCCTCATCGCCTACATCAGCAGCGTTGTACTCATCAACTTCGCTTTCTCCACCGCGCCACACCTGGACATCATCTGGTCGGCGTGGGGCGGCTTGGTGTTCGTGCTGCGTGACATGGTGCAAACCCGCTTCGGCCACGGCGCAATCATTGCCATGCTGGCGGCACTGGTGTTGTCCTACGTCACGTCTGATCCGTCCATCGCTCTGGCCAGTGCCACGGCGTTCGCGGTCTCCGAATGCATCGACTGGCTGGTGTTCAGCATCACCAAGCGCCCATTGCGCGACCGGTTGTGGATCAGTTCGGCACTGAGCATTCCCCTCGACACCTTCATCTTTTTCGGCATGATTGACCTGCTGACTCCGCCGGTGATCATCACTGCGCTGGTCTCGAAGTTTGCCGGCGTCACCACTGTCTGGTTGATCATGGCCTGGCGCGATCGCAAACAGGCCGTCGCCAGCTGAAGCCAAACCCTCGGGTTCATGTAAAATGCCGCGCTTTCTCCCCATGGAAAGCGCGCATGGCGACGCTTTCCTCGATGATCCGCTTCTTTGAGGACCTGAGATGACCCGTATCGGAACTCCATTGTCGCCAACCGCGACCCGCGTATTGCTGTGTGGCTGTGGTGAGTTGGGCAAGGAAGTGGTGATCGAACTGCAACGTTTGGGTGTTGAAGTGATTGCCGTTGACCGCTACGCCAACGCGCCGGCCATGCAGGTCGCGCATCGCAGCCACGTGATCAACATGCTCGATGGCGCCGCCCTGCGCGCAGTGATCGAAGCCGAGAAGCCGCACTTCATCGTGCCGGAAATCGAAGCCATTGCCACCGCCACTCTGGTCGAGCTGGAAGCCGAAGGCTTCACCGTGATCCCGACTGCTCGCGCTGCGCAATTGACCATGAACCGTGAAGGCATCCGTCGTCTGGCCGCCGAAGAGCTGGACCTGCCGACCTCGCCGTACCACTTCGCCGACACCTTCGAGGACTACAGCAAAGCTGTTGAAGACCTGGGTTTCCCATGTGTCGTCAAACCAGTGATGAGTTCGTCGGGCAAAGGCCAGAGCCTGCTGCGCAGCGCCGATGACGTGCAGAAAGCCTGGGACTACGCCCAAGAAGGTGGTCGTGCCGGCAAAGGGCGGGTGATCATCGAAGGCTTCATTGATTTCGACTACGAAATCACTCTGCTGACCGTGCGCCACATCGGTGGCACTACATTCTGCGCACCGGTCGGTCACCGTCAGGAGAAGGGCGACTATCAGGAATCCTGGCAGCCACAAGCCATGAGCCCGGTTGCGTTGGCGGAATCCGAGCGTGTTGCCAAAGCGGTAACCGAGGCGCTGGGTGGCCGTGGGCTGTTTGGTGTCGAGCTGTTTATCAAAGGTGATCAGGTGTGGTTCAGCGAAGTTTCGCCGCGTCCGCATGACACTGGCCTGGTAACGCTGATTTCCCAGGACCTGTCGCAATTCGCCCTGCATGCCCGCGCGATTCTGGGCTTGCCGGTGCCGCTGATCCGTCAGTTCGGCCCATCGGCTTCGGCGGTAATTCTGGTGGAAGGGCAGTCGACCCAGACTGCATTCGCCAATCTTGGCGCTGCGCTGAGCGAACCGGATACGGCACTGCGTCTGTTCGGCAAGCCAGAAGTGAACGGTCAGCGCCGGATGGGCGTGGCATTGGCGCGGGATGAGTCGATCGAGGCTGCTCGTGCCAAGGCGACCCGTGCTGCTCAGGCTGTTGTTGTAGAGCTGTAAACCGAGGCGCGTTCATCGCGGGCAAGTCCGCTCCCACAGGTTGTTTGGTTGCACACAAAATTTGTGATCAACAGAAATCCCTGTGGGAGCGGGCTTGCCCGCGATAGCGGTCTGTCAGGCAATCTGATTCAGGTCGTTATTGCGCGTTTCCTTCAAGCACAGCACCGCGATCAAGCTGATCACCGCCGCTCCCGAAACATACCCGCCGACATAACTCAAACCACCCATCGCCACCAGTTTCTGCGCAAAGAACGGCGCCGCCGAGGCTCCGACAATGCCGCCTAGGTTGTACGCGGCCGACGCGCCGGTATAGCGCACGTGGGTCGGGAACAGTTCCGGCAGCAACGCGCCCATCGGTGCGAACGTCACGCCCATCAAGAACAGTTCGATGCACAGAAACAGCGCCACGCCCCAGGTCGAACCCTGGGTCAGCAGCGGCTCCATCAGAAACCCCGAAAGAATCGCCAGTACACCGCCGATGATCAGCACCGGTTTGCGTCCATAACGATCGCTGGCCCAGGCTGACAGTGGCGTCGCTGCGGCCATGAACAACACGGCAAAACACAGCAGCCCCAAGAACGTCTCGCGGCTGTAACCGAGGGTGGACACGCCGTAGCTCAGGGAAAACACCGTCGAGATATAGAACAGCGCATAACACACCACCATCGCCGCCGCGCCCAACAGGGTCGGCGCCCAATATTGGCTGAACAGTTCGACCAGCGGCAGTTTGACCCGCTCCTGGCGCGCCATGGCGTTGGCGAACACTGGCGTTTCGTGGAGTTTCAGACGTACATACAGACCGACCATCACCAGCGCTGCGCTGAGCAGAAACGGAATGCGCCAGCCCCAACTGCGGAACTGTTCGTCATCCAGCGTCATGGCCAGCGTCAGGAACAGACCATTGGCGGCGAGAAAACCAATCGAAGGGCCGAGTTGCGGAAACATGCCGAACCACGCTCGTTTGCCTTTCGGCGCGTTCTCCGTCGCCAGCAGCGCGGCACCGCCCCATTCGCCGCCCAATCCCAGGCCCTGACCAAAGCGCAGCACACACAACAGAATCGGCGCCCAGGCCCCGATGGTGGCGTAACCCGGCAGCACACCAATCAACGTGGTGCACACGCCCATCAACAGTAGCGAGGCGACCAGTGTCGATTTGCGCCCGATGCGGTCACCGAAGTGACCGAACAGCGCCGAACCCAACGGCCGGGCGAGGAAGGCAATGCCAAAGGTGAGAAACGCCGAAAGCATCTGCGCAGTGCCGGATGTTTGCGGAAAGAACACCGGCCCGATCACCAGTGCGGCAGCCGTGGCGTAGACGTAGAAGTCATAGAACTCGATCGCGGTGCCGATAAAACTCGCCGTGGCTACGCGGGTGGCGGAGTTGGTCGGTTGGGCTGGCGTGGTTTCGCTGAAAGCGGTACTGGTCGTCATGCGGTGATCCCTGACAGTCATGAGCTCCGGTGGAGCGAATTATTATGGTTGAGCACCCAGGGATGTGGGATCAGGCGCGAGCGCTGTTTCGAGTAGGAACAGTCGTCGGAGTGAAGCGGAAATCGTCGAGATCCGTGTAGTGCGGGGTAAGCACAAGGTTCGGCGAGGCTTGGGTAAGCCGGCTGGATTATAGGAAGGTGGCTAACAATCAAACAAGAGTAAAAGATCGCAGCCTTCGGCAGCTCCTACAGGGGACCGCATTCCAAAATGTAGGAGCTGCCGAAGGCTGCGATCTTTTGATCTTTTGATCTTCTATCTGGCAGGCACCAGAGCAGGTACAGAAGAGGTATGCCAGATCAGCACCTTGCTCACCCGGTTCTCCTCGGTCTCGAGAATCTCCAGCCGATAACGCCCGATCTTCAAGCAAACAGCGCTTTCCGGAATGGTCTCCAGCGCCTCGGTTACCAGGCCATTGAGGGTTTTCGGCCCATCGCTGGGCAAGTGCCAGCCCAGGCACTTGTTCAATTCACGGATCGAGGCGGTGCCGTCGATCATCATGCGGCCATCGGCTTGTGGGTGAATGTGCGGATTATCGAGGCTGTGCTCGCTTTCGAATTCGCCGACGATTTCTTCGAGAATGTCTTCCAGCGTGACGATGCCGAGCACTTCGCCGTACTCGTCGACCACCATACCCAGACGTCGCTGCTGCTTGTGGAAGTTGAGCAGTTGCAGCTGCAGCGGTGTGCTTTCGGGCACGAAGTACGGCTCGTAACTGGCGGCTAGCAGCGCTTCGCGGGTCAGGTCGTCATCGTTCAGCAAGTGACGGATCTGCCGGGTGTTGAGCACGGCTTCAACCTGGTTGATATCACTGTGGAACAGCGGCAGGCGCGTGCGCTTGGTGTTGCGCAGTTGTTCGATGATTTCTTCGATCGGGTCGTCGAGGTTGATACCGTCGACGTCACTGCGTGGCACCAGAATGTCGTTGACCGTAATGTTGTCCAGCGCATGGATACCCGACACCGGGTGCGCGCGAACCGGGTGCTCCGGGGCATCGTGACGATCAGTCGGCGCATCGTCTTCGCTTTGCTGCACGACCTGGACTTTGCGCACCAGCGGCGTCAGCAGCAAAGCGCTGATACGGCTGAACAGCCAGGCGAACGGGTAAACGATTTTCAGCGGCACCGCCAGCAGCGAATTGCCAAACGCCAGCACGGCATCCGGATAACGCTGGGCGAGGGAGCGCGGGAAGTAATCGGCAAACACCAGCAATACCGCACCGACACCCAGGCACGCCGCCCACGGGCCGTTTTCTTCACAGAGGAAAATCGCCAGTAGCGTGGCGATCATCACCGCGAGCGCACGGCACAGGGTATTGCAGAGGATCAGGCTGTCGAGCGGGAAGCTCAGCTTCGCCAGCGGTTTATCGCTGGCACGCGAGGCTGTGCGTTGTGCGAGCAGGTGCTGCTGCGCGATTTCGACGGCGGTAAATAGCCCCGACCATAAAACCAGCAGGATAAATACCGCGAGCATCGGCCCTATGGGCAAACCGTCCATTTATGCCGCCCGTCAGATGTGCAGAATGTATTCACGAACCAGTTTGCTGCCGAAGTACGCCAACATCAGCAGGCAGAAACCGGCGAGGGTCCAGCGAATCGCCTTGTGGCCGCGCCACCCCAGACGATTGCGGCCCCACAACAGCACGCTGAAAACGATCCAGGCCAGACACGCCAGCAAGGTCTTGTGCACCAGATGCTGGGCGAACAGGTTCTCGACGAACAGCCAGCCGGAGATCAGCGACAGCGACAGCAGCGTCCAGCCGGCCCAGAGGAAACCGAACAGCAGGCTTTCCATGGTTTGCAGCGGCGGGAAGTTCTTGATCAGCCCGGACGGGTGCTTGTGCTTGAGCTGGTGGTCTTGCACCAGCAGCAGCAAGGCCTGGAACACCGCGATGGTGAACATCCCGTAGGCGAGGATCGACAATAGAATGTGCGCAAGAATACCCGGCTCTTCATCGATGATCTGCACCGTGCCGGCCGGCGCGAACTGCGCCAGCAACACGGTGATCGCACCCAGCGGGAACAGCAGCACCAACAGGTTCTCTACGGGAATCCGCGAGCAGGCGAGCAGTGTCAGGGCGATCACTGCCGCCGCGATGAGACTGGAGGCGCTGAAGAAATCCAGGCCCAGACCGATCGGGGTCAGCAAATGCGTGAGCAGGCTGGCGCTGTGAGCCACCACGGCGAGGACGCCGAGCGTAACCAGCAGGCGCTTGTTCGCCTTGGCGCCGGTGGCCAGACGAGTGCTCTGATAAAGGGTCGCAGCGGCATATAGAAGGGCGGCGGCGAGGGTAGTCAGCAAACTGGGTGACAAGGGGAGCATAAATCCTGTTAGGCAAGCCCGAAAGGGGCTGAGTTTGGCATAGAACCGCCATGACACGAAAGACTCAGGAAGCTGACAGCGAGGTGTCCGCCAGACGCAGTCTTCGCTATAATCCGCGACCTGCCCACGCCGCAGGCTCGCCGAGCACATGTTGATTCCGGTCTGGGCCGCCATTATCCCGGTCTACACAGGGCCTGAAAGGATCGCGCAATGTTTGAAAACTTAACCGACCGTCTCTCGCAGACGCTGCGCCATGTCACCGGCAAGGCGAAGCTGACTGAAGACAATATCAAAGACACCCTGCGTGAAGTGCGCATGGCGTTGCTCGAAGCCGACGTCGCCCTGCCGGTGGTCAAGGACTTCGTCAATTCGGTCAAGGAGCGCGCTGTCGGCACCGAGGTGTCGCGCAGCCTGACGCCGGGCCAGGCGTTCGTGAAGATCGTCCAGGCCGAACTCGAAAGCCTGATGGGCGCAGCCAACGAAGACTTGAACCTGAGCGCCGTGCCGCCCGCCGTCATTCTGATGGCCGGTCTGCAGGGTGCTGGTAAAACCACCACCGCCGGTAAACTTGCGCGCTTCCTTAAAGAGCGCAAGAAGAAGTCGGTCATGGTCGTGTCGGCGGACGTTTATCGTCCTGCTGCTATTAAACAGCTGGAAATGCTGGCCGGTGAAGTCGGTGTCACCTTCTTCCCGTCCGACCTGAGCCAGAAGCCGGTCGACATCGCCGCTGCGGCTATTAAAGAAGCAAAGCTTAAATTCATCGACGTGGTCATCGTCGATACCGCCGGCCGTCTGCACATCGACGAAGAGATGATGGGCGAGATCAAGGCGCTGCACGCCGCGATCAACCCGGTCGAAACCCTGTTCGTGGTCGATGCCATGACCGGTCAGGACGCGGCCAACACGGCCAAGGCCTTCGGCGATGCACTGCCGCTGACCGGTGTGATCCTGACCAAGGTCGACGGCGATGCACGCGGTGGTGCGGCCCTGTCGGTGCGCGCCATCACTGGCAAGCCGATCAAGTTCATCGGTATGGGCGAAAAGAGCGAAGCGCTCGATCCGTTCCACCCTGAGCGTATCGCTTCGCGGATTCTCGGCATGGGCGACGTGCTCAGCCTGATCGAACAGGCTGAAGCGACCCTCGACAAGGACAAGGCCGACAAGCTGGCCAAGAAGCTGAAGAAGGGCAAGGGTTTCGATCTCGAAGACTTCCGCGATCAGCTGCAACAGATGAAAAACATGGGCGGCCTCGGCGGGCTCATGGACAAACTGCCGAGCATCGGCGGCGTCAACCTGTCGCAAATGGGCAATGCCCAGAACGCCGCAGAGAAGCAGTTCAAGCAAATGGAAGCCATCATCAACTCCATGACCCCGGCCGAGCGCCGCGACCCTGAGCTGATCAGCGGTTCGCGCAAGCGCCGGATCGCCATGGGTTCCGGCACTCAGGTGCAGGACATCGGTCGCTTGATCAAGCAGCACAAGCAGATGCAGAAGATGATGAAAAAATTCACCGCCAAAGGCGGAATGGCCAAGATGATGCGCGGCATGGGCGGTATGTTGCCCGGCGGCGGTATGCCGAAAATGTAAAAAACTGGCCGGTCGTCGCACCGGCGCAGGCCCCGCAAGGATGCGGGATCAACAGCAAACCCGCACTTGGCGGGAGCTGACTGGCCGTTTTCAACGACGGCTCTATAGCAAATCTGCATGGCGTCCGATAGGCCGCCGGAAAAAGACATTTGCAAAAGTCCGGATATTCCTTAGAATATGCGGCCTTTCGGGCACCTATTCCCGCTGTGCCTTTAGATTTGCAGCACCGACTACAGGAACGATGTTCACATGCTAACAATCCGTCTTGCCCTTGGCGGCTCCAAAAAGCGCCCGTTTTACCACCTGACCGTAACCGACTCGCGTAACCCGCGTGACGGTTCCCACAAAGAACAGGTTGGTTTCTTCAACCCTGTTGCCCGTGGTCAGGAAATCCGTCTGTCCGTGAACCAAGAGCGCGTAGCCTACTGGCTGAGCGTTGGTGCACAACCTTCTGAGCGTGTTGCTCAGTTGTTGAAGGAAACTGCCAAGGCTGCGGCCTGAGCAATATGAACGCGACGCCTGCTGTTGCCGATGATTTGATCGTTATTGGCAAAATTTATTCTGTTCATGGCGTTCGCGGCGAAGTGAAGGTTTATTCCTTTACTGATCCGACTGAAAACCTGTTGCAGTACAAAACCTGGACGCTCAAGCGCGAAGGTAATGTGAAACAGGTTGAGCTGGTCAGTGGACGCGGGAGCGACAAGTTCCTGGTCGCAAAGCTCAAGGGTCTTGATGATCGTGAAGAAGCTCGTCTTCTGGCCGGTTATGAGATCTGCGTGCCGCGCAACCTGTTCGCTGAATTGACCGACGGTGAGTACTACTGGTACCAACTCGAAGGTCTGAAGGTCATCGACACCCTTGGGCAATTGCTCGGGAAAATCGATCATCTTCTGGAAACCGGCGCCAATGATGTAATGGTAGTCAAGCCTTGCGCTGGCAGCCTGGATGATCGCGAACGCCTGTTGCCCTATACGGAGCAATGCGTGTTGGCAGTCGACCTCGCAGCGGGCGAGATAAAGGTGGATTGGGACGCGGACTTCTAAGCGTGGCTAACTTGCGCGTAGAAGTGATCAGTTTGTTTCCCGAGATGTTTTCCGCCATTGGCGACTACGGCATCACCAGTCGTGCGGTCAAACAGGGGCTCTTGCAGCTGACCTGTTGGAATCCGCGAGATTACACGACGGATCGGCATCACACTGTGGACGATCGCCCGTTTGGCGGTGGTCCGGGCATGGTGATGAAGATCAAGCCCCTGGAAGATGCGCTGGCTCAGGCCAAGGCAGCAGCCGGGGAGGAGGCGAAGGTTATTTACCTGTCCCCCCAAGGCCGTCAACTGAATCAGTCGGCGGTACGCGAGTTGGCACAATCGGATGCATTGATCCTGATTGCCGGCCGCTATGAAGGCATTGACGAGCGCTTTATTGAGGCTCATGTCGATGAAGAGTGGTCGATTGGCGACTATGTACTGTCTGGCGGTGAGCTGCCGGCCATGGTCCTGATCGATGCGGTTACACGGCTGCTGCCTGGAGCTTTAGGGCATGCGGACTCCGCTGAGGAAGATTCCTTTACGGATGGTTTGCTGGATTGCCCGCACTACACCCGACCTGAGGTGTATGCGGATCAGCGTGTTCCCGACGTGTTGCTAAGTGGCAATCACGCGCATATCCGGCGTTGGCGTTTACAGCAGTCCCTTGGTAGGACCTATGAACGACGCGCCGATCTTCTGGAAAGCCGCTCGCTTTCTGGAGAAGAGAAGAAGCTGCTCGAGGAATACATCCGCGAGCGGGACGATAGTTAACAACGTATCGATGGTAGATCAGTTGATTTACCTTAGGAGCACAGCATGACCAACAAAATCATCCTTGCACTCGAAGCAGAGCAGATGACCAAAGAAATCCCTACCTTTGCCCCAGGCGACACCATTGTCGTTCAGGTGAAAGTGAAGGAAGGCGATCGTTCCCGTCTGCAAGCGTTCGAAGGCGTTGTTATCGCCAAGCGTAATCGCGGCGTGAACAGTGCGTTCACCGTACGTAAAATCTCCAACGGTGTTGGCGTAGAACGTACTTTCCAGACCTACTCCCCGCAGATCGACAGCATGGCTGTCAAACGTCGCGGTGACGTACGTAAAGCCAAGCTGTACTACCTGCGCGACCTGTCGGGCAAAGCAGCTCGCATCAAGGAAAAACTGGCTTAAGTCCAGCTTCCGATGCAGAAAAAAGCAGCCTTCGGGCTGCTTTTTTGTTGTCCGAAATTCACCAAATCCCCCCTGTAGGAGCTGCCGAAGGCTGCGATCTGTTGATCTTGCTTTTCATTCGGAAGCCCGTCACACAAGAGCAGTAACCCCATGACCCCGCGCGACCAGGAAATCGAACGCCGCACCGAACTCTCGGTGACCCGCGTAACCAAAGCCGTCTTTCCGCCGACCACCAACCACCACAACACTCTGTTCGGCGGCACTGCGCTGGCATGGATGGATGAAGTGTCGTTCATCACCGCCACGCGTTTCTGCCGCTTGCCACTGGTGACCGTGTCCACTGACCGCATCGACTTCAATCATGCGATCCCGGCGGGCTCGATCGTTGAGCTGGTGGGGAAGGTGATCAAGGTCGGCAACACCAGCCTCAAGGTCGAGGTAGAAGTGTTTGTTGAAAGCATGAGCTGCGACGGTCGCGAGAAAGCGATTCATGGCCAGTTCAGCTTTGTCGCCATTGATGATGACAAGCGACCGGTGCCGGTGCTTCCGGGATTTGCCGGCTGAGTGTTCCGTGATCGATTGCTCTGTGAAAGACTGTCGACCACCCGCAGTTGCTGCCTGACTTGAGCCTTTATGCCTGCCATCGACCATCCGCAGATTGACCAATTCCTCGACGCTTTATGGCTTGAAAAAGGCCTGTCCGATAACACCCGCGATGCCTACCGCAGCGATCTGGCGCTGTTCAACGGCTGGCTGCAGGAAAAGAACCTGGAGCTGATCAACGCCGGTCGTGAGCTCATTCTCGATCATCTGTCCTGGCGCCTGGAGCAGAACTACAAGCCACGCTCTACTGCCAGATTTCTCTCCGGCGTGCGTGGCTTTTATCGGTATTTGCTGCGAGAAAAGATCATCACCGTTGACCCGACGTTACGCATCGACATGCCCCAACTGGGTAGGCCGCTGCCCAAGTCGCTGTCGGAAGCGGACGTCGAGGCGCTGCTGAAGGCGCCGGATCTGAGCGAAGCCATCGGCCAGCGCGACCGCGCCATGCTTGAGGTGCTTTATGCCTGTGGTCTGCGGGTCACCGAGTTGATCAGTCTGACGCTCGAACAGGTCAATCTGCGTCAGGGCGTTTTGCGGGTGATGGGCAAGGGCAGCAAGGAGCGGCTGGTGCCGATGGGCGAGGAGGCGATTGTCTGGGTCGAGCGTTACATGCGGGACGGTCGCAGCGAGTTGCTCGGCGGCCGGCCCAGTGACGTGCTGTTTCCCAGTCAGCGGGGTGAGCAGATGACTCGTCAGACCTTCTGGCACCGGATCAAGCATCAGGCCAAGGTCGCGGGGATCGGCAAGTCGCTGTCGCCGCACACCTTGCGGCATGCGTTCGCCACCCATTTGCTCAACCATGGCGCGGATTTGCGCGTGGTGCAGATGTTGCTCGGGCACAGCGATCTGTCGACCACGCAGATCTACACCCACGTCGCCCGCGCTCGATTGCAGGACCTGCACGCCAAACACCACCCAAGAGGCTGATGCAGGTTCCAATGTTGGAATGCTGACCTGTGGTGAGGGGATTTATCCCCGTTCGGCGACGAAGTCGTCGCAAAACCAGTCAACGCGGTTTGCCTGACTGAATGATGGCGGATGGTTTTGGCGCTGCTTCGCAACCCATCGGGGATAAATCCCCTCGCCACGCTGAGGATTGCCAATCGAGCATCACAGTTTCTCTGGCATCCAGCGCATTCGGCCACCGTGACCTTATGTGTTAGGCTTTGCCGGTTTGCACGATGGACGGTTATGACCCGGTGTTTCGGCACGGGCGTTCTGATCGATCCATTTGTCCGCCTTCAGGAGTTCTCATGCGTCTGACCCAGATTTTCGCCGCCGCAGCCATTGCGTTGGTCAGTACCTTTGCCGTCGCCGATGACGCGGCCAACAAAGCCATTCGTCAAAGTCTCGAAAAACTCGAACTCGAGGTTCCGGTAGAAAGCATCAACGCCAGCCCGCTGCCAGGCATGTATGAAGTCAAGCTCAAGGGCAGTCGCGTGCTGTACGCCAGCGCCGACGGCCAGTACATCGTTCAGGGCTATCTGTTTCAGCTCAAGGACGGCAAGCCGGTCAACCTGACCGAGAAGACCGAGCGTCTCGGCGTCTCCAAACTGGTCAACGCCATTCCGGTTGCCGAAACCGTGGTGTACCCGGCCGTGGGCGAAACCAAATCGCACATCACCGTATTCACCGACACCACCTGCCCGTACTGCCACAAACTGCACGCCGAAGTGCCTGAGCTGAACAAGCGCGGCATTGAAGTGCGTTATGTGGCGTTCCCGCGTCAGGGCCTCGGTTCGCCGGGCGACGAGCAACTGCAAGCCGTGTGGTGCTCGAAAGACAAGAAAGCCGCCATGGACAAAATGGTCGATGGCAAGGAAATCAAGGCCGCCAAGTGCGAGAACCCGGTTTCCAAACAGTTCGCGCTCGGTCAGTCGATTGGCGTGAATGGCACACCGGCCATCGTTTTGGCTGACGGACAAGTCATTCCGGGCTACCAGCCGGCGCCACAAGTCGCCAAACTGGCGCTGGGCGTCAAGTAATTCGCATCGTCACGGTCAGCCTTTGACGATCATGGTCCGGTGGCAGCATCGCCGGGCCATTAATAGAGAACCGCGAGCACGCGGTTGTTTTCCGGCCGACCCTGCGTCGGCCGTTTTATGGGGAGTTCACAGTGAATCCGGTCAAAGTAGGCATCTGTGGGTTAGGGACCGTCGGTGGCGGTACCTTCAACGTACTTCAGCGCAACGCCGAGGAAATTGCTCGTCGTGCCGGGCGTGGGATCGAAGTGGCACAAATTGCCATGCGCACGCCAAAGCCTCAGTTCCAGACGACCGGTATTGCGATTACCAACGATGTCTTCGAAGTGGCCACGAACCCTGAGATCGACATCGTCATAGAGCTGGTGGGCGGCTACACCGTTGCCCGCGAGCTGGTACTCAAGGCCATCGAGAATGGCAAGCATGTGGTCACCGCGAACAAGGCTCTGATTGCCGTTCACGGTAATGAAATTTTCGCCAAGGCACGCGAGAAAGGCGTGATCGTGGCGTTCGAAGCGGCAGTGGCCGGTGGCATTCCGGTGATCAAGGCGATCCGTGAAGGCCTGTCCGCCAACCGCATCAACTGGGTCGCCGGGATCATCAACGGCACGGGCAACTTCATCCTCACCGAAATGCGTGAGAAGGGTCGCACCTTCGAAGACGTGCTGGCCGAAGCTCAGGCACTGGGTTACGCCGAAGCCGATCCGACTTTCGACGTTGAAGGCATCGACGCGGCGCACAAGCTGACGATTCTGGCCTCCATCGCGTTCGGCATTCCGCTGCAATTCGACAAGGCTTACACCGAAGGCATCACCAAGCTGACCACGGCTGACGTCAACTACGCCGAAGCGCTGGGCTATCGCATCAAGCACCTCGGCGTGGCGCGCAGCACTGACGCCGGCATTGAGTTGCGTGTACACCCGACGCTGATCCCGGCCGATCGTCTGATCGCTAACGTCAACGGCGTGATGAACGCGGTGATGGTCAACGGCGACGCTGCCGGTTCGACCTTGTTCTACGGTGCTGGCGCTGGCATGGAGCCGACGGCTTCGTCGGTGATCGCCGACCTCGTGGACGTGGTTCGCGCCATGACCTCCGACCCGGAAAACCGCGTACCGCATCTGGCCTTCCAGCCGGATTCGCTGTCGGCCCATCCGATTTTGCCGATCGAAGCCTGCGAAAGCGCCTACTACCTGCGTATTCAGGCCAAGGACCATCCGGGCGTTCTCGCTCAGGTGGCGAGCATCCTCTCGGAGCGCGGCATCAACATCGAGTCGATCATGCAGAAGGAAGTCGAGGAACACGACGGTCTGGTGCCGATGATCCTGCTGACCCACCGTGTGGTGGAAAAGCGTATCAACGATGCGATCGCCGCTCTCGAGGCCCTTGCCGGCGTGGACGGTCCGGTTGTGCGGATCCGCGTCGAACACTTGAATTAACAGCAGCGGCAAGTTTCAAGCTTCAAGCTGCAAGTAAAAGCAGAACCGCTTTCCACTTGTAGCTTGCAGCTCACAGCTTGTAGCTCAAACCGAAGGTTTGCCCCTATGCGTTATATCAGTACCCGCGGCCAGGCACCGGCCCTGAATTTCGAAGACGTCCTGCTGGCAGGTCTTGCCACCGACGGCGGTCTGTACGTCCCGGAAGTCCTGCCCCGTTTCACTCAGGAAGAAATCGCTTCCTGGGCTGGCCTGCCTTATCACGAGCTGGCCTTTCGGGTTATGCGACCGTTCGTGACCGGCAGTATTCCGGACGCCGATTTCAAAAAAATTCTTGAAGAAACCTACGGGGTGTTCTCGCACAGCGCCGTCGCGCCGCTGCGTCAGTTGAACGGCAACGAATGGGTGCTCGAGCTGTTCCACGGCCCGACCCTGGCGTTCAAGGACTTCGCCCTGCAACTGCTCGGTCGTCTGCTCGACTATGTGCTGGAAAAGCGTGGCGAGCGCGTGGTGATCGTCGGTGCCACCTCGGGTGATACCGGTTCGGCTGCCATTGAAGGCTGCAAACACTGCGAAAACGTCGACATCTTCATCCTGCACCCACACAACCGTGTGTCCGAAGTGCAGCGTCGCCAGATGACCACGATTTTCGGCGAGAACATCCACAACATCGCTATTGAAGGCAACTTCGACGACTGCCAGGAAATGGTCAAGGCCAGCTTCGCCGACCAGAGCTTCCTCAAAGGCACCCGTCTGGTGGCAGTGAACTCGATCAACTGGGCGCGGATCATGGCCCAGATCGTTTACTACTTCCACGCATCGCTTCAATTGGGTGGCCCGGCGCGTTCGGTATCGTTCTCGGTGCCAACTGGCAACTTCGGCGACATCTTCGCCGGTTACCTGGCGCGCAACATGGGCCTGCCGATCAACCAGTTGATCGTCGCCACCAACCGCAACGACATCCTGCACCGCTTCATGAGCGGCAATCAGTACGTCAAGGAAACCCTGCACGCGACATTGTCGCCGTCGATGGACATCATGGTCTCGTCGAACTTCGAGCGCCTGCTGTTCGACCTGCACGGTCGCAACGGTGCAGCGATTGCCGGGCTGATGGATTCGTTCAAGCAGGGCGGTGGTTTCAGCGTCGAGCAAGAGCGCTGGACCGAAGCACGCAAACTGTTCGACTCGTTGGCTGTCGACGATGCCCAGACTTGTGAAACCATTGCCGAAGTTTACGAGCAGACCGGTGAACTGCTGGATCCGCACACGGCCATCGGTGTCAAAGCCGCGCGCGAGTGCCGTCGCAGCCTGGACATCCCGATGGTCATTTTGGGCACTGCCCATCCGGTGAAATTCCCGGACGCGGTGGAGAAGGCCGGTGTAGGAAAAGCTCTCGAGCTACCTGCACATCTTTCTGATTTGTTTGAGCGAAATGAGCGCAGCACCGTTCTGCCGAACGACCTGAAAGCCGTGCAGGCCTTTGTCAGCCAGCATGGCAACCGCGGCAAGCCACTTTAAGCCCGCGAAAGCTGTCACATTTTGAAGCCCGTCTCCTGACGGGCTTTTTTGTTTCTACTGCCACACTGCTCGGGTTTTCACCCACGAAGGACGGGTGAGTCGATCACGAAGGATGTGGCAATGCTGTTTTATAGAGGTTTGAAACCGGCACTGGTTTGCCTGGTCTTTTTCGGGGTGCTGGGACTGATGCACTGCAGTGTGGCGGCGCAATTGGCACTGCAAGAAAACGCCGAGGTGTCTGGCGTCCAGCCTGTCGAGCTGGATGCACGTGAGCGCCAATGGATTCGCGACAACCCCAAGGTGACGGTGGCGTCGGTGCAGTACCCGTTGTATCTGTTTCAGGATGAACATGGGCACTGGAGCGGTTTGAACATTGATGTGCTCAAGCGCGTCACTGCGATGACCGGTCTGCGATTTGAGCATCACGAGTCGTTTTCTACCGAGCAAATGCTCGAGCGCCTCGAGAGTGGGCAGGCTGACATGAGTACCACTCTGGCCATGAGCGATGAGCGCAAAGTGTTTCTGGATTTCAGTCACGCATTTGGCGGCGCAGGATGGGTGTTTGTCGGCCGCGCTGGAGCACCATCGGTCGAGTCTCTGGAGCAACTGGCCAAACGGGTGCTGGTGCTACCGGCCAGGCACGCACTGGAGGACATGATCCGCCGCGATTACCCGTCGATCCAGATTCGCTCGGTCAAGACTTACGCCGAAGCGCGAGCATTGGTCGAGAGCGGTGAGGCCGACGCAACCATCGAAAACGAAATCGGTGCGCAGCTTTATCCATTGGGTCTGCTCAAGGTCGGCGCTCTGGTGGAGGGCAAGTGGGAGGCTGATCACCTGGCAATACGCAAGGGCATGCCCGAACTCTTGAGTATTCTCAACAAGGCGCTGGAGGCGTTTCCCGCGGCCGAACTGCGCGCCATTCAACTGAAGTGGCTAGAGGGTATTTCCCTGGCTCCGGTGCCTTCGCTCTGGCAACGGATAATTGAGTGGGGCTGTTGGGCAACGGTAGTCCTTGGCGTGTTTGGACTGCTCTCGCTGGTGTGGAATCGACGGCTGACGGTGGTGATCAAGCAGCGGCGGGCGGCCGAGAAAGACCTTGGCGATCAATTGGCCTTTCAGCATGCGCTGATCGATTCCATGCCCGATCCCGTATTCGTCCGTGATCTGCAAGGGCGCTTGATTATGTGCAACCGCAGTTACGAGGAGGCGTTTTCGGTTCGGCTGGATCAGAATCAGGGGCGGCTGTTGATCGAAATTGATGCCTTGCCCGAAGCGACGGCGTTGATGCTGCACGGCGAGTTCATGGTGCAGTTGCGCACACGCAAGTCATGCTTCATCAAACGGCATTTGCAGCTCAAGAACGGTCGCCGCGAGATCTATCAGTGGACGGTGCCGTTCTACAGTGCCGACGGAAATTTGCGTGGTTTGCTGGGCGGCTGGACGGACATTACTCAGCGTCGGATGGAAAGTGGGTGCCGATGTCAGCATTGAAGATCGGAAATGTCCTATACGACGCGGCTACTTTTCCGATGGGAGGCTTAAGACGGCTGCCCTAGAGTGGACGATAAATGCGGTGAGAGTCCGCGATTGTCGCTCCAGAGGTCGCCCATGCGCTCGCTTAAAGTCCTGATTCTTGAACCCGATCCGTTTCAGATGATGGCATTGCATCAAATGCTCAATGCCATCGGCATATACAACGTACTCACCGCGCCGTCGCTGGCAGCGGCCTTGTGTTCGCTGGGGCATCGCGGTGCAGTCGATATCGCCATTTGCGATCCACAGCTCAAGGGCGGCCATGGCCTGGCCTTGATCCAGCATCTGGCGGTGCAGCGTGAGGCGCGTGCGCTGATTCTATTGGGTACGGTCGCACCGAGTCTGCTGAGCGATCTTGAGCCGTTGTTGAGCAAACATCGATTGCGACTGTTGGGACGTCTGCAAACGCCGGTATCGGCGGTATTGATGAGAGGGCTGCTGGACAGCTACCTGATCGCCTCTATGCAACCTGTTGAGGTCTGATGCGTACGGTTATTTTTCTGTCACCTTCGCCGTGCATGCTCTGACAGACCGGTGACACTCCAATGCTTGCGACCGGAATACAGAACTTTCTTCTCGGGCCGATTGTCATTTAATGTAGACATGCCCCAGACACAATGTTTTCGGACTATTGAGTGGAGATCGAGATGGAAAGTATCAGTCTATTGCTCGGTGAGGCTCTGAGCCCGTATCAGGTTTCGTTGTCTCCAAACGGTGCTCATGGCGAATGCCTGGTGAGCTTGAAGAACAGCAGCGGCGCAATTGTGGTGGAACGCGAATTCAATCAGGCGCAGCTGACCGACAAGCGTCAGTTGACCGATGTTGTCGACGGCTTGCACCGTGACATCCTGATTGCCGAAGGACGCCTGGAACCCTGCGTGATCGCGGCCTTGCGCAATGCAGCTCTGGACAAACGTCCTGTGCTCTAAAGATGAATTATTTTTTGTGGGAACCTTCCTGCATCCCTGTCAGTCAGACCCCGTAACAGCAAGATCAAGCATTGTGCTCCGGTGCTTGTCGCTTGCTGCTACTGGCCTTTATGTAGGCCACGTTTAACCCCGAGTCGTCTCCCCACTTCTCGGGGTTTCTTTTGTCCGCGATTTATTCACTGCGCCGATTGGTGTTCGAAAAACCTTCGGGCCTGTTCGACGTAATCGGTGCGCATCTCAGGATCGAGCCAGTCGGCGTAGCGCTGGTTCAATGGATCGTGAGGCAGGGTGCGAAGCAACTGGTTGATCTCGGTGATCGCCTGGCGCCCCTCAGGTGTGTCGGAGCAGCCGATGTAACCCGAAAGATATTTTCCGTTGTCCCGGATCGGATAGAAGCGCAATTCGTCTTCGGCAATTTGCGCCAGGTGAGCCTGATAACGGATCTCCGGCCAGTAGCCCAACACCACCTGCAACCGACCGAGGCGCTGCATCAGCAGCAGACTGTTCAGGGCATCGTTGCCGTAATGGGCGGTCAGTGCATCCTTCGGTGCCTGGCGCAGCAAATTATCGACCAGCTCACCGTAACTGCGCTCCGCCACGACGCCGACCTTGTCTTCGCCATTGGCCAAGAGCGCCGCCAGATCAACTTCACCGTCCACCAGAAAAGGCGCCAACACGCCGTGATCTTTCTGACGCACCACCAGCCCATTGCTGACAGCGCGGAACGCGGGGATGGAAAATGCGATCCATTGCGCGCGCTCCTTGCTCCACATCAGCGACGGGTCGCACGTGAAGGATGCTTCTTGAAGCATCTGCATGCCTCGGGCGCGGTTGACCCGCATCAGCGTGTGTTCGTATTGCGGCATGCCGGCGATCAGCATCGGCATAAGGTGGTCGATGACCCCCTGACCCTTTTTCGGGCCTTCAAAAATGGTCAGTGGCGGCAGATCGCGCAGTAACCAGATCAACGTCGGCTTCGCCTGTGCCCAGGCTGGCAGGGCCAGCAGAAACAACAGGCCGAACAGCCTCCACGTCCACCAGTGGTGGGCGCGGTTGGCGTTCGATTTCTGCAGGCTTTTCAGCTCAAATGGCTCCGTCTTCACGCAGCCGGGCGATCTGCTTTTCGTCGTAGCCAAGATCGTGGAGTACCTGCGCGTTGTGTTCACCGAGCTGCGGTCCGACCCATTCGGAGGAACCCGGTGTCTCTGAGAGTTTCGGCACAATGCCGGGCATCTTGAAGGGTTTGCCATCCGGCAATTTGGCGTGCAGGAACATTTCCCGGGCCAGGTATTGCGGATCGGTGAACATGTCCTCGGCGCTGAAGATCCGGCTGACCGGTACCTCGGCCTGATTGAGCAGATCCAGCACGGTTTGCAGTGGCAGCGAATTGACCCAGCGATCGATCACGCCATACAACTCGTCACGTCGACTGTCGCGCCCGTCGTTGCTGGTCAGCATTGGGTCGTTGGCCAGATCTTCACGGCCGATGGTCAGCATGAAACGCTTGAAAATCGCATCGCCATTGGCGCCGATCTGCACATGCTTGCCGTCGGCGCTGGTGTGGATAGAGGAGGGCGTGATGCCGGGCATGATGTTGCCGGTGCGCTCGCGGATGAAACCGAACACATCGAACTCCGGCACCATGCTTTCCATCATGGCGAAGATCGCTTCATACAGTGCGACATCGACCACTTGGCCCAAACCGCCGTTGACCTCGCGATGACGCAGCGCCATCAGCGCGCCGATCACGCCCCACAGCGCCGCAATCGAATCGCCGATGGAGATCCCGGTACGCACCGGCGGTCGATCCTCGAAACCGGTGATGTAGCGCAAGCCACCCATGGATTCGCCCACGGCTCCGAAACCTGGTTGATCCTTCATCGGCCCGGTTTGACCAAAACCGGAGAGTCGCACCATCACCAGTTTCGGGTTCAAGGCGTGCAGGGTTTCCCAGCTCAGACCGAGTTTCTCCAGGACGCCGGGTCGGAAGTTCTCGATCAGGATGTCGGCTTCAGCGATCAATTTTTTCAGGATGGCCAAACCGTCAGGATGTTTGAGGTTCAGTGTCAGCGACTTCTTGTTGCGCGCCTGAACAAACCACCACAAGGACGTGCCTTCGTACAACTTGCGCCATTTGCGCAGCGGATCACCGCCGTCCGGCGATTCGATCTTGATCACTTCGGCGCCGAATTCGCCGCAAATGCGCGAGGCAAACGGCCCGGCAATCAACGTACCCAATTCAATGACTTTCACACCGCTGAGCGGTTTATTGGCGAACGGCATACAGAATCCTGTAGGACAAGGCTGAGCGTATACAGCGTTTTAACATAGCCGGCCGTCAGGCGCCCAAAGTTGATCGCCATCAATTCGATGATTGCCTACCGCATCGGTTAGACTTGCCGACTTTCCTCGTATCAAGAAGCCCGTTCATGGCCCAGCCTTCCACCACTTACAAGTTTGAACTGAACCTCACCGACCTCGACCGCAGTGTCTACGAGAGCGTCAAGCAGACCATCGCCCGTCACCCTTCGGAGACCGAAGAGCGCATGACCGTGCGGTTGCTGGCCTACGCCCTCTGGTACAACGAGCAGTTGTCGTTTGGCCGTGGTCTGTCAGACGTGGATGAACCTGCGCTGTGGGAAAAAAGTCTGGACGACCGTGTCCTGCACTGGATCGAAGTCGGCCAGCCGGATTCCGACCGTCTGACCTGGTGCTCGCGCCGTACCGAACGCACCAGCCTGCTCGCCTACGGCAGTCTGCGCGTGTGGGAAACCAAGGTGATTCCGGCGATCAAGAACCTGAAAAACGTCAACATCGCCGCCGTCCCGCAAGAAGTCCTGGAAACCCTGGCCAAGGACATGCCCCGCGTCATCAAGTGGGACGTGATGATCAGCGAAGGGACGATTTTCGTCACCGACGACCGTGGTCAACACGAAGTCCAGTTGCAATGGCTGCAAGGCGAGCGCGGCTGATCTGCCTTCGCTGACTAATCCTACGTATTGAAGAGAAGTATCCGTTACCCCATGCGCATCGAACCTCGCCAACTGCCTGCCACTCTGCCATTTCTCGGTGATCTGCCGCCGCTGCTGACGCGCTTGTACGCGGCGCGGGGTGTGCAGTCCGAGGTGGAGCTGGACAAGAGCCTCAAGCACTTGATCCCGTTTGAGAAACTCAAGGGCATCGAGGCCGCGGTAGACCTGCTGGTGACGGCGCTGGAACAACGTCAGCGCATCCTCATCGTCGGTGACTTCGATGCCGATGGCGCGACGGCCAGCACGGTCGGCATGCTCGGCTTGCGCTTGCTGGGCGCGGCGCATGTCGACTATCTGGTGCCGAACCGCTTTGAATACGGCTACGGCCTGACCCCGGAAATCGTCGAAGTCGCACTGACCCGTGAGCCGCAATTGTTGATCACTGTCGACAACGGCATCTCCAGCGTCGAAGGTGTGGCCGCCGCCAAGAAGGCCGGGCTCAAAGTATTGATCACCGACCACCACTTGCCCGGCGATGAACTGCCGTTGGCCGATGCGCTGGTCAATCCAAACCAGCCGGGCTGCGAGTTCCCAAGCAAGGCGCTGGCCGGGGTCGGGGTGATTTTCTACGTGTTGATGGCCTTGCGGGCGCGCCTGCGCAGCCTCGGCTGGTACGAGAACAGCCCACAGCCGAACATCGGTGAACTGCTCGATCTGGTGGCGCTGGGCAGCGTCGCGGACGTGGTGCCGCTGGACGCCAACAACCGGATTCTGGTGCATCAGGGGCTGGAGCGGATTCGGGCCGGGCGCGCGCGGCCGGGGATCAAAGCGATTCTTGAAGTGGCCAAGCGTGATGCAGCGCGCATCACTTCAACCGATCTGGGATTCATCGTCGGCCCTCGCCTGAACGCCGCCGGGCGTCTGGATGACATGAGCCTGGGCATCGAATGCCTGCTCACCGCCGACACCAACCTGGCCCGGGAAATGGCCGCGCAACTGGATGGCATGAATCAGGATCGCAAATCCATCGAGCAGGGCATGCAGCGTGAAGCGCTGGCCCAACTCAAGGATCTGCCCGTCGAGTCGATGCCGTTTGGCCTGTGTCTGTTTGATCCTGAATGGCACCAGGGTGTTATCGGTATTCTTGCCTCGCGGATGAAAGAGCGTTATTTCCGTCCGACCATTGCCTTCGCCGACGCTGGCGACGGCTTGCTCAAGGGGTCTGGGCGTTCGGTGCAGGGTTTCCATATTCGCGATGCGTTGAGCGTGGTCGCGGCGCAACACCCAAACCTGATCGCCAAGTACGGTGGCCACGCGATGGCGGCTGGCCTGACCTTGCCGCAAGAGAATTTTCCGTTATTCGCCGAAGCATTCGACGCCGAAGTGCGCAGGCAACTTCGCGAAGAAGACCTGACCGGGCGTTTGCTGTCCGATGGCACGCTGGCCGTTGAAGAATTCCACCTCGAACTGGCCCGCGCCCTGCGCCATGCCGGGCCTTGGGGGCAACACTTCCCTGAGCCGCTGTTCCACGGTGTGTTCCAGTTGGTCGAGCAGCGCGTGGTCGGCGAGCGTCACCTGAAAGTGGTGCTGAAAAGCGAATGCGGCTCGGTGAAACTCGACGGCATTGCATTTGGCATTGACCGCGACATTTGGCCGAATCCGACCATCCAGTGGGTCGAATTAGCCTACAAACTCGACGTCAACGAGTTTCGTGGCAACGAGACCGTTCAGTTGATGATTGCTCATATCGAACCGCGCTGAAGATCAAAAGATCGCAGCCTTCGGCAGCTCCTACATGGGAATGCGCCCTGTAGGAGCTGCCGAAGGCTGCGATCTTTTCTTGAATTTCCCCCGATCCCCCGTTGTCGACTAGGCTCTAAGCACTGCTTGATTGGCCTTGTGACGTCTTGTCGAATTTTTTGCCCGCGGGGGCGGGTGCTGCACCTTTTCCTGTCACTCGTCGACTTTTCAAACAGAACCCTGGAGCCTGCCCACTGATTTGAGAGGTGCCCCATGAGTCTGCTGCTTGAACCTTTTACCCTTCGCCAACTGACCCTGCCCAACCGCATCGCCGTATCGCCCATGTGCCAATACTCCAGCGTCGACGGCTTGGCCAACGACTGGCATCTGGTGCACCTCGGCAGCCGCGCAGTGGGCGGCGCCGGGCTGATATTCACCGAAGCCACAGCGGTCACGGCCGACGGGCGGATCACCGCCGAAGACCTTGGCCTGTGGAACGACGACCAGATCGAAGCGCTGCAACGCATCACCCGATTCATTACCGCTCAGGGCGCGGTCGCCGGCATTCAACTGGCCCACGCCGGGCGCAAGGCCAGCACTCACCGCCCCTGGATTGGCAAACATGGCAGCGTCAAACCCGATGATGGCGGCTGGACACCGGTTGGCCCTTCACCCATTGCCTTCGACCCGCAACATACCCAACCCAAACAACTGGATGAAGGGCAAATCGCCGACGTCATTCAAGCCTTCGTGGATGCCGCCAAGCGCGCGCTGACTGCGGGTTTCAGTGTGGTCGAAGTGCATGCGGCCCACGGTTATCTGCTGCATCAGTTTCTGTCGCCGCTGAGTAATCAACGGCGGGATCAATACGGCGGCTCATTCGAAAACCGCATTCGCCTGGTGCTGCAAGTCACCGAAGCCGTTCGCGCTGTCTGGCCGGAAGAGTTGCCAGTGTTTGTCCGCGTGTCGGCTACCGACTGGGTTGAGGATGGCTGGAACCCTGACGAAACCGTGGAGCTGGCGCGTCGCCTGCACACCCTCGGTGTGGACCTGATCGATGTTTCGTCGGGCGGCACCGCAGCCAACGCTGAGATTCCCGTTGGTCCGGGCTATCAAACCCGTTTCGCCGAACGCGTGCGCAAGGAGTCAGGCATCGCCACCGGCACTGTGGGAATGATTACCGAGCCCGCCCAGGCCGAGCACATTCTGCGAACCTGTCAGGCCGACATCATCTTCCTCGCCCGCGAACTGCTGCGTGATCCGTACTGGCCGCTGCACGCCGATGATGACCTGGGTGGGCGCAAAGCCGTATGGCCGGCGCAATATCAGCGCGCGACCCATCGTGATCAGCCGATTCACGAGTCTGACCTGCGCGATTGATTGAACCGCCAGAAAACAAAAAGCCCCGGCCAGTGATGGTCGGGGCTTTGTTTTCATCTTTCTGATTCTGTAGTGCTTGGGGAGCCGCCATCGCTGGCAAGCCAGCTCCCACAGGTTTTGTGGTGAAACACACTTCACATTTCAACTTCGATCCGTGTAGGAACCGGCACGCTGCGATCTTTTGATTTTGACTCAGAAAACCTACAGCAAGATCAGAAGATCGCAGCCTCCGGCAGCTCCTACACGGACCCCGTACAGTCACTAGTCACCAATGTGAACAAAGAATCCTTGAGGGAGCCGGCTTGCCAGCGATGAGTCCCGTTCAGACGCTATAGAACCATCAAGGGTACTTACGCTTGTCCGGCGCCGGTGGGAAGTACTGGTACAACCAGGTCTCACTCAGCGTGCGGTCATTGGTACGGATGAACAACCGCAGCTCAACCGGCTCGACGCTGTCATTGGTTGGATACCAATCGAACAGGATCCGATAGCCCTTGATGTCATCCAGCACCAGCACGCTGAAGTCCTGAACCTTGCCGTTCGAGCAGGTGATCACCGGCTCAATCCCGGTGCCCTGCGGCAGGCGATCGAGACCGCCTCCGTTGAAGTCCACGGCGAAACGACGCGCCCAGACTGGCGGATAATGCTCGCCGGGTGCCCAGCCTTCGACGAAACCGCCCATACCGGAGCGCGTGGCGTGCACTCGCGCCAACGGCGTACTCACCGGCGGCAGGGCGCTCCAGTACAGCTTGTAGCCGTAATTCAGCGAATCCCCGGCAGCCACCGGTTTTTTCGGTGTCCAGAACGCCACAATGTTATCGAGGGTCTCGCCGGTTGTAGGAATTTCCAGCAGATCGATAGAGCCTTCGCCCCACGCGGTTGTAGGTTCTACCCACAGGCTCGGGCGCTTGCTGTACCAGTCGACGGTGTCCTGATAGTTGGCGAACTCATGGTCGGTCTGCACCAGGCCAAAGCCCTTCGGATCCGTATCGGCAAACGCGTTGAATTGCAGGGTTGCCGGGTTGTTCAGCGGGCGGCAGATCCACTCGCCGTTGCCACGCCACATCGCCAGGCGATCCGAATCGTGGATTTGCGGGTGAATGGTGTCGCACATACGGCGTTCGTGGGTGCCGCAACTGAACATACTGGTCATCGGCGAGATGCCCAACTGTTCGATGGCAGTACGCGCATTGATGTGTGCGTCGACTTCCATTACCACGCGCTCGGCCTGGCAATCGATATCGAAGCGATACGCGCCAGTGGCACTCGGTGAATCGAGCAAGGCGTACACCACAAAACGCGTGGCGTTCTTGTCCGGTGTCTCGAACCAGAACTTGGTGAAGTCAGGGAATTCTTCGCGTTTCTTCGCGTAAGTGTCGATCGCCAGTCCGCGCGCCGAAAGGCCATATTGGCCAGTGGCATCGACTGCACGGAAATAGCTGGCGCCGAGAAACGATAGAACGTCATGCCGATCAAGTTCCGGAGCCTTGAACAACTTGAAACCGGCAAAACCCAGGTCGCCCTTGAGCTGCTGGGTGTCGACCGAGGTGTTTTCATAGTTGAACAGCGCCGGACGGAAATGCACCTCGCGGGCGGTGCGTGTCTTGGCATCGACGCTGTACATGCGCACCGGCTGACGGAAACCCATGCCGACGTGGAAGAACTGCACGTCCAGTTGACCCTTGTTCTCCTTCCACAACGAATGCTCGCCGTCGTAGCGGATCGCGTTGAAGTTTTGCGGGGTCATGGTCGCCAGGGTCGGCGGTAGTACCTGTTTGGTGTCCTGATAAGCGTTGCCAGCGAGTTGCTTGGCTTGACGCTTCAGCGCTTCGAAATCGAAGGCCTGCGCCTCGCCATCGGCGGCGCCACCACTGGGGGCCGCCCAGGCACGACTGGCCAGCAGGCCGGTGGCCGAAAGACCGGTGTAAGCCGCAATGGCCATGGACGCTTTGAGCAAATTCCTGCGGTGCATAAATACAACCTGTCGTGTGCAATCCCGCGCCTTTCCTGGCACGTGCTGGATCATAAATAACGGTTCGGACAAGCCTTCGACCAAACGCAACGGACTATAAACAGATGCCGGATAGCTTAAACCGTTCGATTGTCGAGCAGAAATGATTGATTACAAGGCGCCATCTGGCAATGAAACAAGACATGTCTGTATTTTTTCCGACAGTGCTTTCTGATTTATACGACATATCTGCTTTTATCGACTAATTACTCTAAATAACCCTTTTCAGCACCGATTTAATTTCTATTCTATAGGCATGACCGGCTGCGAACCTTCAGACCGGTGGGGCACTCGACGCTGCTGACAGGGGCAGGGCGATGTGGTGGTTTAGCAGTTCTTTGACGTATTAGAGAAGGACATCGTCCATGGCAAAAATACAAGGCATCACCGACATGTTGGGCATCTTTCCGTGTCTGGGCAGCGGCCGCAGAAGACGCCGGCTAAGCTCCGATGAGCTGAAACTGGTGGAGCGTTATCGAGAGCTTTCGGAGAGTGATCGCATAGCGATGCGCTATCTGGTGGACGCGATGAGGAGTGTTTCGCGGTTTTGAGTTGTGAAATGAAAAAAGGGCGGACTGAACAGTCCGCCCTTTTTTTGCCTGCAGGAAATGCGAGCTAAGCGCGTAGTCACGGGGCTGGGCTTGATAGGGAGGGCGAGCAACATCTGGAAGCACACTTGTAAGTCTGTCCAGGGCACTTTCGAACTAGGCTGAGGGCCTTATAGATCCTGATAACCCCAGTTTGGAGGCGAAACATGAACACCCGTGGCTTGCTCGATCAACTTCTCAAATCCGGCCAGGATCTGTTACAGAACAAGGCCGGCGGATCGCAGAACAAATCGGCTGCCGGTGGCTTGGGCGGCTTGCTTGGCGGGTCTTCCGGCGGCGGAGGCCTCGGCGGTCTGCTCTCAGGCGCGGGTGGTGGTGCATTGGCGGCGGGCGCCATGGGTCTGCTGCTCGGCAGTAAAAAGGCGCGAAATGTCGGCGGCAAAGTCGCTGTCTACGGCGGCCTCGCCGCGCTGGGCGTGCTGGCCTACAAGGCTTACGGCAACTGGAACGCCCAGCAAGGCAAAGCTCCGCAGACAGAACCACAAACCCTCGACCGCTTGCCACCGGCGCAAGTCGAACAACACAGCCAGGCGATCCTCAAGGCCCTGGTCGCCGCCGCCAAAGCTGACGGCCATATCGACGACCGCGAACGCCAACTGATCGAAGGCGAATTCACCAAACTCGACAACGATCAGGAACTGCAACACTGGCTACACGCCGAACTCAACAAACCCCTCGACCCAGTAGACGTCGCCCGCGCCGCCAGTACTCCGGAAATGGCGGCTGAGATGTACATCGCCAGTGTGATGCTGGTGGACGAGGAGAGCTTTATGGAGAAGAGCTACCTGGATGAACTGGCGCGGCAGTTGAAGCTGGAGCCGGGGTTGAAGGTGGAGTTGGAGAAGCAGGTGCGGTTGG
The DNA here is from genome assembly GCF_020149425.1 of Pseudomonas sp. P116. NCBI lineage: Bacteria > Pseudomonadati > Pseudomonadota > Gammaproteobacteria > Pseudomonadales > Pseudomonadaceae > Pseudomonas > Pseudomonas sp. P116. The sequence continues at coordinate 395,299 of NZ_JACVHB010000006.1, forward strand.
CTGCTGTGTAAACGGTAGGAAAGAAAAAATCGCAGCGTTGGGCTGCGATTTTTGGTTTGTGCAGCAGGGTTTCGAAGTCCAGCGACGGCTGCTCACTGACGAGCTCCACCTCACAAAGAAAAGGCTTTACCGAGGGCCGATTATGTTTTCGGTATCAAAGTAACGCATGATATAACTGACCGAGGAGACTTGGTCTTTCGAGTTATAAAGCGATAACTTCTGACATGCTTTATTTTCCAATTAAGGAAAAACTGACCCCGTTATTTGACAGTTTTTTCTTTAAATTAGACCGGCGGTCTTGCATGCCTCAACAAACGTTGCGCCCTTTTTATCCATTGCGTTTTTTACCGCCTGATTGGCGTTTATCAATGCGGGGCTTGGTTTTGCCCATTGTGCTTTAGGCAAGGGTTGGGACCAACTATCTACTTTTTCCGGTAGAGCGCGACCTCCCTTCCGGTAGCTCCACTCGGCCAGTATGTAAGGCATTTTCCAAAAGCTCAGCACGCGCCAGATGTACCAACGACGTAATGGCCACGGTGTGCGCTTGGGGTAACCATAATGCTCACGCTCCTTGTCCGTAAGTTTGGCCCCTTCGTCGTTCGAATTGCACATCCAGCGAGCGTCATCGCGCTCGATTTCAAAAGTGTGCAGCCCTTCATATGATTTCAGGCGATCACCTGTCGGAGTAAGTCCCAAAGCAGTTAGCATTGGGTTAGGCGTATCTACTATCTGTCCGTCTTCCATGTAGTTTCGGATTGATGTCCACATCCCTAGCGCGTGTGCGTCACTGGGCTGTGGGAGAAGAAGAAACTGCACTTTGTCTTGTTCGGCATCCTCAAGAGCCATCCCAAAGGTGTATTGGCGTGTCGCGCCATAGCTGGTGATACCTTGGGTTTTTGCGACCCAAGCAACCACGCCCTCCCATGGCACCACCAGTACGCGATCAGTATTATGGTCAACGTAGCAAACTTCACGACGTTGGCGATTGAAGCGCACTGGATATTTTTTTGGAGAAAAAATTACGTCGGAAAACATTCCATATAAATAGGCTCCTATTGGTATAGCGAATAAGAGAGAAACACTAGTCGTCACCTGTAAAAAGGTAATTAGATCTGTAAGCGGCTCAGGAAAATTTTCAGGGTAAAAAATAACGCCGGCAAGGATTACTAGGCTAGGCATTATGAAGGCTGTAAACAGCGCCATCCAAATAGCCGCAGCGAGTTTTTTTCCTTGCTCAACCATTCCCCAGTTGCTTCCACCTATCTCAAGGAATACGTCATTTATGTCGGAAAAGTTACGGCTATAACCTTGTGTTTGTCCGGTGTAAACAGGTAGTGGGGCTAAGAATAAGGTTTCGTTTAATCTTCCTGTGCGAATCTCGCCCGCACAGGGTCGCTGACTTTTAATGTCCGGCGCATCTAGTGTTTCTGAAAACTTGTCACTGCGTTTGAAAATATTTTTAAACATCGACGGTCGCCAGTTCTTCTTTCTTGAATTTTTAAACGGGCCTTTTCCCGCCCCATCAGCAAGGTATCAACAGGGTCGAGTGCATACTTGCCCTTGGTAGGGAATCGTCAATCAGGGACGGACCACTTTTACAGTGCGAAAAATTGAAACTCATAAATTGCAGACCAACTTCAGAAAAAGAAAACGTGGTCTGTCCCCATTTACGTGAAGAATGACAGCCCCAGTGCCTCCCAGAAGATTTCGGAATTACGTTCATGGTGGACAAGCCAAATACTCAACAGCAGCAGCGGCCAGATGACCATTACAGCAGAGCCAATGCTGTAAGAGCAAATATCAAGAAAAACGTCGTTCTTTCGCCAAATGGTATTAGGTACATCCTTGGGCGCTTGCCCCGTCGGAACAGCCGGTTGTGCTAGATAATCCTCTTGTGAGAACAGTCCTTTGCGGCTGCTTAGTGTGGCGGAAGTCATGCCTTTTCCTTCGGCTTCAAACGTTAGAACTCTACTGTTCTTAATTTTTATTCATTGCACCGTCTGCAAAGCCAATTCGGCTTCACGCTTTGCGATGGCTTCTTCCAGTTCTGGGGCGCGTTTGGCCCAATGCTCGGGAGGAAGGGGTTTGGACCATTCGACGATGGCGGGATCGCTCAGATCAGGTGGTGGTGCGAGTTTCCAATTTTGCAATTTTTCGGCCCAGTATGTTCCTAGGAAAATAACAAAAAACAACCCGTGCAAGACGTCCAGAATGGCGCCTTTGAAAAGGCTGGTAATGATGGAACCGATCTGTGTTTCGGCGTAAGGTTTTCGAAACAATCTGCTATCTGGGATCGCATCTGGCCCCTTCTCCATGTAGTTGCGCATGCACTCCCAGAGGCTCATGACTGTTTCGCCGCCACCGCAGCTGAACCCAATGCAACCCGTCAGCCCGCTGCGCTCGATGAAGCGCAAATCCAAGCCTGGCTTACCAAAACTGTTTGATCGGCCCAAGTACCGACAGCGCAACATCATCGAGCGCATGTTTGGCTGAATGAAAGAGAACCGCCGGATCGTGACACGCTTCGACAAGCTCGAAAAAGCTATGCAGCCGTGATTTCACTGGCTTGTTCCATGCGGTGTTTGCGACATCTCTCTAGTACAGAACCTAGTGCAAGCCGGCGATCCTGCACGCTTCAACAAACGTCGCGCCATTTTTGTCCATGGCGTGTTTTATTGCTTGATTGGCTTTCACCAAGGCTGGACTTGGTTTCGCCCACTGATTCTGAGGTAAAGGTTGTGACCAGTTTTTTACCTGTTCTGGCAGAGTAGGACGGCCTGCCTTGTGACCCCATTCGGCTAGCACGTAAGGCATTTTCCAGAAACTCAACACGCGCCAGATATACCAGCGACGCAGTGGCCATGGTGTTCGCTTGGGATAACCGTAATGCTCGCGCTCCCTATCCGAAAGGTTGGCGCCTTCATCGTTCATGTTGCACATCCAACGAGCGTCCTCGAGTTCAATTTCAAAGGTGTGCAGCCCTTCGTAAGGTTTCAGGCGATCGTTAGTGGGGGTTAGTCCCAACGCTATTAGCATTGGGTTCGGTGTATCTACTAGCTGACCGTCTTCCATATAGTTGCGGATTGAGGTCCACATTCCCAAGGCGTGCGCACCGCTGGGCTGTGGCAGCAGGAGAAACTGTACTTTGTCCTGCTTTTCATCTTCCAGCCCCATGCCGAGTGTGTACTGGCGAGTGGCGCCGTAACTGGTGAGGCCTTGGGTGCTGGAAACCCACGCGACGACGTTTTCCCATGGGACTATCAGCACTCCATCGGTTTTGTCGTCGACATAACAGACTTCGCGTCGTTCTCGGTTGAAGCGAACGGGGTAACTATTTGCAGATTGACGAATGCCAGAGAGAATTCCATATAGGTAAACACCAATCGGAATAATGAATAGTAAAGAGCCAGTGCTGAACACTTGTAGCGCATCTCCGATTATCTCTGAAAATTTTCGGTCGATTTCGGGAGGGCTAAATAATACGAGCCAAGTACATATAAGTACAGGCGCTATAAATGCCGTAGATAAAGCCATCCAAACCATAGTGGCTAGTATCTTGCCTTGTTCTACTATTCCGTGATTGTCGCCACCTAATTCCAAATAGGTAGGGGTTATTTCTGAGAATTTTCGGCTCGATACTTGAGGCTGCCCTGTGTGAACAGGTAGTGGCGCCAAGAAAAGAGTCTCAGTTAACCCCTTTGAGCGTATTTCTCCCGCGTGTGGGCGCTCATTTTTAATGTCCAGTGGAGAGGGTAAGACGCCGGCATTACTTTTTCGAGTTCGGAGTGTCTTAAACATCGTCAGTCGCCAAATCTTCTTTTTTAAATAGTCTGAAATTTGCTGTGTCGGTTCCAGGTGGCATGGCATCTGTGGAGTCCATCGTGTAGGTTCCTTTCGTAGGAACCCTAACCCCATGGCTGGCGATGATACGTAAATCGCGTAAAATAAAACAAGTACGATGCATCAAGTTTCGTTCAGGGCGTTAGCTTCGTGTTGGAATATTTCCAAGCCGAGCTTAGGAGGTTCGCCCGGAGCACCTAGCAGATTGAGTTGATACAGTAATGGTTCGCTCCACGGTCATTGCGCTGTTGGTTAGTTAGCCAGTAAGCACTGAGGCCGAGATTGAAATCTTCTAGATCATTGGCTGCCACCCCCGGCACGCTCAATAGTAAATAAATACGTCCCCTTTAGTGTAGGCATCCCGGTTGGTATCGGTTTTGGAGATAAGTATATTATTTCTAGTCCATTTTCTTTTTCGTAGTCCCCCGCACGGGGTAATCGCTCATGCTTAATTTTAAGCGCTTGTGTTCTCCGTCCTTGCTTCCTGTGCTCATGCGCGGCTCTGAAAGAAATGGGTGTTTTAAAAGAAAAAAGCGACAGATTATTTAATTGTTGAAGTACCTGTTAAATAAATCTATCGCTTTGTGTTGTTGGTTGTTCTCTAGCTGCAATGGGTTCGCTAGTAACCATATGTCGGGTGGAAATACGATAAAGGAGGGTGGGATTTTTCCCATTCTTTTGCAAATGATATTCCTAGCTTTATTTCTTCAGGTTGCATTTTTTTTGCTATTTCCAGGAGGTTCAATCTTGCATCTTCCGGTGCGATTGCTCCGCCTTTGAGGCTTGCTATCAAGTAGGTGAATCCGTAAGCCTTAACGAGATCTAAAGGAAATCCATAGGTATCTGGAAGGTGAGCAATATTTAATGCATAGCCCCCTAGTGCATTTATATGTCCGGATTCAGCTGTTTTTTTGAGCCAGCTTCCTACCTCTTCTTTACTACCATTGTGTTCATATAAATAGTTTGCATACAGATACATGCCCGGAGGAAAACCTCCTTCTGCTGAAGCCTTAAACCATTTTTTAACTGCTTTCTCGCGAGTCCCAGGGATAAAAAACCATCCCTCTCCACTTTGGTAAGCACTAGCGAGCCGCTGTTGAGCAAAATTATCACCCGATTCTGCGGCTCTTTCTAGCCATTCCAATCCTTGATTTGCCGTAAACAGCACAACCATTGCCTCAGTATCACCTTTGTCGGCACGTTCACGGGCAATTTTTAAAGCTTGCGCTCTCCAATCAACATTGCCTTTCCCCGCGCAGTCATCTAATAAGTTGCAAAGATCCTTTTTACTACTTAGACGTAGCATAGCGTAAAGTTCACCTTGCTCTGCCGCGGCTACGTACCAATTTCTGGCCTCCTCTGTCATGTAGCGATTACTCAGCCGTATCGCCTCACCTAGAAAATATTGAGATTTTTTATCGCCGGCCTGAGCCGCGGTTCGTAAAAACGGTTGCGAGGAAGTCCATGCACCTTGTTGATAAAGAGTAATCCCCTTGTCTTTGGCTATTGCCTCGGGCTCTGTCAATTGTGCAGCGGAGGCACTGGATAAAATAAAAAATATTAAAAAACTTAAGATTGCTCGATTAATCAATGTTTGGTCCTTTGTAAATAGCTTTGAGACCTTGGACTGGTGCGAAAGCTGGTCCGGTGTATGTGATGCTGTAGTCGCAATGCTTGTTTAAGCGTATTCCAAGTTTAGAGACCCGGTCTCGATACCTGGATCGCATGGCGTTGTTGGTTTCGTCAAGTCCTAATACCCGCTCAGCCATAAATAGATCTAGCTTTGCCTTGTTTTTACAGTAAGAGAGTCCAGCTTGTTCAGGTCGTGCACCATCTCGATTCATACGAATGATTGCTTCTTCAAACTGTTGATTTGCGTCAGGCTTGCTGGATATCCAGCCTAGGCATCGCTCAATTGACTGCTGCTGTAAAAGGTGAACTTCATCTTCATTGAAGTTTTCTTTTTCTTTTTCGTCGTCTTCTACTGTGAGCGGTTTGGGTGGAGTGCTCAGCGCCAGTAGTAGTGGTCCCAAAGCCTGCGGTTGCAAGTTATAAACCCAATCCTGCATTATTTTCTGGTTTTCAGCTATTGCGAGTGAGTAAGCAATCTGCCCACCCCGATCCCCTTCGGTCAGCGCATCAAAAATCTCTTTAACAATTGCATACCCACGCACATACGCAAAAACGACATCTATACCTGTGGCGCCAAGGAAGCTCAGTTTTTCCATATAGGCTGAGGCTTCTTTATCCACCCAATCGAGATCCTTGTATTGGTTCGCGGCCATTTCCTGTCGCACCAGTTCCGTCAATGCAACGATGCTGTCGTAGCCCACTTCAAAGGTCAAATAACCTTTAACACCCGCGCCCCAGACCAGTGAGCCTTTGATCGACAGTAAAAGGTGTCCGTTTTGCATGCGAAGGTGCATATCGCCCGAGATGCCTGCGCCGAGTGCAACCGCCATTTCGACTTCCAGTTTGGCCAACGGGCGCCATTGGTTGGCTAATACGCGATTGGGTACTGGGGCAGGGGGGAGGACGCTGGGGGGCGGGCACCAGAACAGTTTGCCGGTGACTTTGCATCCGGCCTGGGCGCCGGCGAATATCTCGTACTTGGCGAGGTCGCCGGATTTTTCGGCAAGGTCTACACCGACAAGGCTGGTGTAACCGGTTTTTTGATCGAGAGTGAGATCGCGCGACAGCATGAGGCTGGCACCGGCGAACCCCCAGGCCTTGGCCTCCAGATCAAGGGATAATTTGCCGAAGTTGACACTGCGAATGCTGCCGTCGTGGGCGGTGTATTGAGCGGTCCAAGGCTCGGCCTTGGCCCGTTTGGGGTACTCGAATTTCAGCAAGGTCACTTCCCCTCGCCATGCCGCCACATCCAGCGCGACCTCAACGTTCGCGAGTTGGGGACTGCCACTTTTCAACGTGGGTCCTTCCATTTTGACTTCGGTCAGCAGGTTGGCACCTTCCGGTAGCAGGCAGCGCACGAGTTGGGCCTGCGGGCTGTTGTCAAAAAGCATGAGGTTACGAAGCTGTTTATCTTCGAAAACCATGGCTTTTAGGTTTTCGCCCCAGCTTTTTTTCTTGGCTTCGGCTTTGATGCTTTCGACTTTGTAGCCTTTGGCTTCCAGCGCAGCGAAGAACTTTTCTGGCAAGAACAGGCCATGTTCATCGAACCATGGGCCTTTCTCATCGAACTGAAGTGCGCCTTCCTGATCCAGCCAATCACTGAACACACGATCGTCGTCTGCTTCTTTGGCAATCGATTTGGGCAAGCTGCTCTTGAGCTCTTTTAGTTGGTCCTTAAACGCGTTGCCACTGGCTTGGGCCAGTTGTTTCAGGCTGATGTGGTTCAGGATCGTCGTCGAAGAGGCGCTGCTGAGTTCACGTAGCGGAATGTTGGTTTTGGCCAGGCGTTCGAGGGGTTTTGGCTTGTAACTCTCCGCGTCCCAGAGGAAGAGGCGGGGAGGTTTCAGTGCTCGAACGCGTGCTTCGGCGGTGGTCTGAATCCGCTCAGCCTCTGTGTTCAGGTCGTACCACTGCTTTTGCAAGCTGACAAAGAGCACTCCAGGTGGCGCTGACTTGCCACCGGTAGCCGAGACCCATTGGGAATAACGCGCTTCGATTTTTTTCTCAAGCTCATCGCGTTTGTTTGTCAGTTCGATAAAGGCCTGAAAATCCTCGGTCCCTGCGTACTGGTCATCAGGGCTGAGTGCGAATTCGGGAACCGCCACCCCGCACTCGGCGAGTTCCACGATGGCATTGATGTATGGGGACATCAGGTCTTTCAGTGCGAGGATGTTGATCTGCACACCCTTGAGCTTCTTTTCGTCGATCTCGCCGGTTTCAATGAGTTTTTTGTGAAGCGCCTTATAGTCCTTCAGATGCTCCCACGCCGACGCAATCTTTTTACTGCCGGGATCGAACATTTTGTAGCCGTGAGCTTTTGCTTTGTCGCGCTCTTCAATGTACTTGTCGATTGCATCGCGAGCCTTTAAAGCACGCGGTGTATAAAAAACTCCGCTTTCTCGCTTGTACCCCAACTCCTTTGCGCTGGTGTCGGATACTTTTTCCAACGCTTCCATGTTTTTCTTGTTTTTATCAATGCGTTGCTGAGCTGCGAACAACTCGCGCTCAGCATGCATCGTCGCGTCGCTGTCACCCTTGGCTTTCGCTGCGTCCCAATCCTTGCGGCACTGCGCTTTTTTAGCCGTGTCTTCGGGGATTGCCGATTTTGACGCCAGGTAACTGCTACGGTCGTCTGCTTCGAGAAAAGCCTCCGGGCTGGGCGTGAGGAAGTAGTCCATCAGCCCGGCATCGGCGATGTTGCTCATGCGCGTGGCTTTGTCTGCGTCGACGGTTTTTTGTTTGAGCAGGTTGACGCTTTCTTTCAGCTTCTCCGACACGCGTTTTGGCAGAAGCCAGAAACGACGCTGGCCGGTGACGTAGATGATGTCGTCATAGCTGCTGCTGCAACCTGGCTTCTTGTCCTTGCAGAACGTTTCTGAGTCGGCTGATGACTTTGGTTGGTCAGCCGGGATAACAACAGGTGGTTGTTCTGGCGTAGTTGCTTGTTCGGACATACCTGTCATTTCAGCCTTCCAGTTGTTGTACTTTCTCGAATGCCGGCATATCGCTGCTCAGCACGTTCATTACGTCGGCGCGTGCTCGCAACGGGCGTTGGTTCAAGTGCGGCAACAGACGCTCAAGGTGGCGGCCCTCATCTATGCCGTGATCCACCAGCAGTTGCAAATTTTCGGACACGCCCGGCAGTTGTTCATTCGGCAAACTGTTGGTCGATTCGGCTTCGCGGGCTCGAATCCAGTACCACCAGCGCACCTCATCGAACGCTATCAGCGTGTCGCCCTTCAGGTGCAGCGGATATTTTTGTTCGCCATTAGAGGCATCAACTTTTTCTGTTTGTTCCCAAACACGCCATTGTTGATCGTCTCTGTGGGCGGGTGGGGTGTAGACGCTGGCCCAAGGGCCGAACAGAGCTCGGGCGGGTACTGTCAGCGCCAGCGCGCTCCAGAATGCCGGGTCGTAGTAGCGCGCCAGCGAGTCACCATGAGACGGGTCGTTCATGCGCAGGAGGTGACGAGCATGCAATAGCGCGGTCTCCGGCTTTTCACGCGAGGTCAGCAAAATGCCGGCGCGGTTGTCGCGGCATAGCTCAATGGCTTGGGCGGCGGCGGAGCTTCCAGGTGTCAGTTGTAGCCAGATCGGACTGACATCATTCATTTCGGCAAACGGCGTGTCCTGAAACAGCTTTTCAACACCATTCAACCCGGACTGTTGGTAAAGCTTTTCCAGAGCCCGAGGCTGGCGAACGCTGTCGATGATGCCATACAGGGTGCGGTTTCCACTGCTGCCCGATGGCGTGGTGGCCACGGGTTGTTCAAGAAAGTGACTTAACCATTCAGACATGGGCAAACCTCTCGCGAGCAAGCGCCATTGGCTTGCTTTCCACAGATCGGAACAAGGGGGAGGCCTTGAACGCTTTTTCGTACAAATGGGTTGAGCATGGCAGGCACTAACACCGTACCAGCCTTATCCGCATCCGCCTGCTTCAACGGCCCCGGCAGCAACGGCGCAGCGCCCGTGCCGCTACCCGGTCCACCACCGGAGTTCATGTTGATCACCGGCCCGCTCATGGTTACGCCGCCGGCGTCGATCTTGATGAAGCTCCCACCGCCAATGAGCGTCAGTTCCGCGCCGGCTTCCATCACGATTTTCATGCCGCTGCTGAGGTGGATTTCCTGGCCGGCATCAATGAACTGCCCAGTCCCAATCTTGATGTGCTGATTCACCCCAACCGTCAGGTGATCGTTGGCGCGCGCTTCGACTTTACGATCGGCATAAACCGTGTGGTGTTCTTCGGCTTTGAATTCCGTGTAGCTGTTCTGCTCGACGGTGTCGTGACGCTCGTTGCCGACCCGAATCTTCTGGTCATGCTCGACGTTCTCGTCCCAGTCGCGCTGGGCGTGCAGGTAAATCTGTTCCTGACCTTTTTTGTCTTCGATGCGCAGTTCGTTGTAGCCGCCGCCACCCATGGAGCTGAGGGTTTTGAAGGTGCTGCGAGTCTTGTTCGCGGGCAGGGCGTACGGGACGGTGTTTTCCTTGTGGTACAGGCAGCCGCTGATCAGCGGTTGATCGGGGTCGCCTTCAAGGAAGGTGACGAGCACTTCCATGCCGATGCGTGGGATGGCGATGCCGCCGTACTGGGCACCGGCCCAGGCGCTGGAGACGCGGAGCCAGCAGCTGGTTTTGTCGTCCGCCTGGCCTTCGCGGTCCCAATGGAATTGCACTTTGACGCGGCCGTATTGGTCGCAGTGGATTTCTTCACCTTTGGGGCCGGTGACCACGGCGCTCTGGCTGCCGAGGATGCGCGGTTTCGGGTGGCGCAGGGGCGGGCGGTTGGGCACGTCCCATGGGGTGGCCTGGAAGCGGTTGCGGTAGCCCTGATGGAAATCGTCTTTGAGCGCGGTGGTGTCGCTGGTCACCGACTCTTCGAGCACTTGCGGCTGCTTGCCTTCGTGGAGGACTTCGGTGAGCAGCCAGAGGTCGTTCCATTTGGCTTTCGGGTGTTGGGTCAGCGCGAGGAAATGGCCGCTGACCAGCAACGGCTGATCGCTTTTGCCTTCGGCCAGTTGGAAGTCGCTGCGGTGGCGTTCGAGGGCGCGTTTGGCCAGGTGTTTGCCGCGCTCGCGGTCGATGAAACGGCCCGGATAATCGTAGTCTTCGAGGTCGGGCAGGGCGTCGCCACGGTTTTCGCTTTCCAGCGTCAGGCGTGGTTTTTCGAAGTCGTAATCGCGACGCGTGGTGCGGCTGGTGCGGGTTTCCAGGCGCAGGTCGAAGCGCTTGATCACCGGGTCGCTGGCGACCATGCCGGAGTCTTGCTGATAGGCCACAGGCTTGAGTTTCGGGAACACCGTCTGGTCATCGCCGAACACTAGTTTGTGCGCCGTGGCGCTGTGCTGGAAGTGGTAGTGGATACCTTCTTCTTCGCACAGGCGCTGGATGAAATGCAGGTCCGACTCGTCGTACTGCACGCAGTAGATGCGCTCGGGGTAGATCGAACCGGTCTTGAATTCGTAGGCGTTGCTCTGGATGCCGTGCTCTTCGAGAACCATGCCGATGATTTTCGGCACCGTGAGGTTCTGGAAGATGCGCTGGTTGACGCGGTGCGCCAGGTACGACAGTTGCGGGCGCAGGGTCACCGAATAACGGGTCAGGCGTTTGCCTGAGTCACCTTGCGCGGCGCGGTAGATCTGGCCGTGGATGCCGCTGCCGTCGGGCGACAGTTGCAGGAAGGCCGGTTTGTGCAGCAGGGTTTCGAGGTCTAGCGTCGGCTGCTCACTGACCAGCTCCACCTCGAACACAAAAGGCTGGCTGATGGCTTCCCGACCTTGCAGGGTAAACACCTGGAAATCAGCGGAAAGCCCTTCGATGGTCAGGGCAAAGTGGGTTTCATTGGCCGGCGCGAACATCCCTTGTTCCTCGTGCTGTGCAGCGGCGCTCGTCGACGCCCGCAAAAGCGGGTCAACGTACGCGAAATTCTGGAGGGGCGTAAACAACATCGACCAGCAGAGCTGGCCGATGCTTGTAACGATCAGCCGTAATTAAACGACTGGAGCACGCCAGTCATCGGAACCCGAAGTACCGGATACTTCGTGGGTCC
>NZ_JACVHB010000007.1:0-381115 GCF_020149425.1 Pseudomonas sp. P116
GAACTCAGCAGTGAAACGATGCATCGCCGATGGTAGTGTGGGGTTTCCCCATGTGAGAGTAGGTCATCGTCAAGATTAAATTCCGAAACCCCAATTGCGAAAGCAGTTGGGGTTTTGTTTTGCCCGCAGGAAAGTTCTTACAGAATTTGTGGATATAGTCCGGTAGTCACCAAGAATCAATTCACACAGTCAATAATGACAGGCAGGGGGAAACCATCTTGCAGCTTTTCATTACGTGCCGCTCCGTCTCTGTTCAATCCCTGCCAGACATGTCCCACGTCATCAATACCTGAGTGATCGCCGCATCAATCACTTCAATCGAGGTGTCATCCCGAGCGAGGATGGAAATCCCCTGCAGGAAACTGTCAAAAACCGTCGCTAGGGCGGCTGCGACAGTACTGGCCGGTAACTCACCAGCACTCATTCCTCGGTTGACGCACGCCAGGATCCCCGCACGAGTCCTTGCACGTGACTGGGTGAGGGCTTCGACCACTCGGGCGTTTTCGGGGCTGGGTGCGCTCATTACGCCAAGGGTAACCATGCAACCCTTGGGGTGGCCATCCTCGCACTGCATGCGTGCCGACTGGCGCAGCGCGGTTTCGATGGCTTGGCGTGGTGGCAGTGTTTCGTCCCACAGGCATTGGGTAACTTGAGCGAAGGTCACCAGGTAACGCTGCACGCATTCATCAAACAGGGCTTCCTTTGAGCCGAACGCCGCGTAAAAGCTCGGCGCGGAAATTCCGCCGCCCAATTGTGCTTTCAGCAGGGCGAGGGAGGTGGAGTCATAGCCGTGTTGCCAGAACAATTGCATGGCTTGCTCGACGGCGTCGTCGCGGTCGAAATTGCGGGGGCGGCCCGTTCTTGCCATTTCAGAATTCCTCGGTGAGATGATTTAAATACTAGACGATACATAAATCGTTGACAACGAGTGGTCGCTGCCATCAGTATTTTATATCGATCGGTATTTAAATCTGTAACCACCACTCAAGGAATTTCCCGTGACCCCCTCAATCACCTTATCGGCGACGCCGAAGAGCCTGCCAATTGGGGCGTTGCTGGCGTTGGCCATGACTGGCTTTATCTGCATCGTCACCGAAACCCTACCTGCCGGTTTGCTGCCGTTGATCAGCGAAGGCCTGGCGATCTCTCCGTCGATGGCCGGCCAGATGGTCACGGCCTATGCGTTGGGCTCGGTGCTGGCGGTCATCCCGATGACCATCGCGACCCGTGGCTGGCGCCGGCGTAACGTGCTGTTGCTGACTATCGTCGGTTTCTTGCTGTTCAATACCATTACGGCGCTGTCCTCTCACTACGGCGTGACGCTGGTGGCGCGCTTCTTCGCTGGCGTATCAGCCGGGTTGACGTGGAGCTTGTTGGCCGGTTACGCGCGCCGAATGGTCGAGCCCGATCAGCAGGGCAAGGCGTTGGCGCTGGCCATGGTCGGCACACCAATTGCGCTGTCGCTGGGTGTGCCACTCGGTACATGGCTGGGTGGTCTGGTGGGTTGGCGCACCGCGTTTGGCATCATGTCGGGCCTGACGGTGATTCTGATCGTTTGGGTATTGGTGAAAGTACCTGACTACCCACCACAGCCCGCGCACCAACGCATGTCGCTGCGCAGTGTGCTGACCACGCCGGGTGTGCGGCCGGTGCTGGCGGTGGTGATCAGCTGGATGCTCGCGCACAACATCCTCTACACCTACATCGCACCGTTCGTGGCGTCGGCGGGGTTGGAAAGTCGGGTGGATCTGGTGTTGCTGGTCTTCGGGATCGCTGCGCTGGTGGGGATCTGGTTGACGGCGAAATTGGTTGAGCCGCTGTTGCGAAAAACTACACTCGTCAGCCTCGCGGCATTTGCGGCGGTTTGCGTGGTGCTGGGTTTTTCAGGGCGTGTGCCGGAAGTAATCTATATCGCAGTAGCGGTGTGGGGATTGAGCTTTGGCGGCGCCGCGACGTTGCTGCAAACCGCGCTGGCTGATGCTGCCGGCGATGGCGCAGACGTGGCGTTGTCACTGAATGTGGTGGCATGGAATAGCGCAATTGCCGGCAGCGGCGTTGTCGGTGGGGTACTGCTGGATACATGGGGCGTTGCGTCTTTTCCGTGGGCGATGACGCTGCTGGTGGCTGTCGGGTTTGCCATTGTCTGGCGGGCGCGAGGGCATGGCTTCAAGTCGGGGCCGCGTGGACATGGACGGCCGGTGGTTGCCGGGCACTGAGCCCCGAAGCGCTACCTTTCGAACGTCCCTTGCGCCCGGCGAAGAGGGACGTCGTCAATGGCAAAGCTTTCTATTCTCAGTCTGAAATGGCTGATCGTTGGCCCGCAGAGATTGGCGGCGTATTTACCTAGCTCGTCGTGGCCTCAGAGCAAACTCCACGAAACCCCGACATAAACTCCCATCCCTTCACCCGGCGTCGACCGCGCCGCATCCAGCCCCTTGTCGTCATACCCCGGCGTGACCGTCGCCGCATAGTGTTTGTTGGTCAAATTGCGCATGTCCACCCAGGTCTGCCAGTCACCCTTCGGCGCGTTGTACCCCAGCGTCGCGCCGAACAGCGCGTACGGATCGGCGTAGTAACTATTGGCGTAATCCACTGCAACTTTCGACACCAGTTGGGTGTTCAAAGCGGCGAAGAAACCCTGCGGCCAGTCGTAGCGCAATTCACCCTGGTAATAATGCATCGGCAACCCCGGCAGGCGGTTATCACCGAAGCGATCATCATCACGGTAGTGGAAATCGCTGAAGGTGTATGCCTGACGCAAACTTAACTGCTGCCCGTCGGCGGAAGACCAGAGTTTGCTGTTCAGGCTGGCTTCGACACCCTGGTGCACGGTGGGGCTGGCGTTGAGCTCATACGGCGTGACCGCGGTGGCATCTGGCAGCACCGAAAGCAACTCGTGGCGCACTTGCGCGTAGTACCAGGCCAGGCTCCATTCGCCCACGGCGCTGTCGCCACGACCGCCGAGTTCGAGGGTGGTCGCGGTCTGGTTTTGTAGTTCGATCGGGTCTTTTTGCGTACCAGTCGCCGCGCCACTGTTGGCAGGGAAGCGCACGTTGGAGCTGTAGATCAGCGACCACGGGTGCGGCGCTTCGACCGAGCGGCTGAGGTTGCCGAACACTTGCAGATCCGGGGTCACCTGGTAGCGCAGACCGAGACGGGGCGCGTAGTCCCAGTCGTTCATGCTGGTTTTGCCTCCGCTCTGCGGATAGGTGACGGCACTTTCGCGGCGGGTGTAGATGGCGGCGAGGCCGGTTGTCAGCCACAGGTCATCGGCGATTTCCAAGTCGTTACCGAAATGCAAAACGGTGTCAGAGCCCTGATAGGTGAAGTTGCGCATGCGCGTGCCCGGTGCGTAGGCGGCGGTGTTGCCGGTGGGGATGCGCACAAACTCACTGGCGCCATCGTTGGGCAGATGTTTGGTCACACGCAGGCCCACATTGCTGCGGCTTTCCATGCCCCACAAAGTGTCGCGGCGCTTGTAGTCGAAGGTGCCGCTGACGTCCGTGTAGGCAACCTTCAGACGATTCGGACCTTCGCGCAGATCCATCGGGTAGTCGTGGTAAACAAGGCCGGTCTGGATGCTGGAATCGTCGTCGATATAGAAGGTGGTCTTGTTGCCGATGAAGGTGCTGCCCGGCTGCTTGCGGCTGTCATCGCGCGACACGTACGCCGGGTTGGCTGCCCGTGGGTCGTGTTCGATGGAGTGCTTGGTCACGCGTCCGGCGAGGTCGTTGTCAGTTTCGCGGTAGCGGATATAGAAGCGGGTTTCCAGGTTCGGGTTGAAGCGATAACCGAAGTTGGCAATCAGGCCTTTGCTTTCGCTGGCGGTGTGATCCTGATAGCCGTCGGCGTTCGCATCGGTCAACGACACGTAGTAATCGAAGTCGCCGAGTACTTGCCCGGAACTGACCTGACGCTGCTGATAACCGTGGCTGCCGGCGGCATAGCGGACTTGCAGTTTCGGCGCGTCGTAGCCGGTATGGCTGACGTAATCGATGGCGCCACCGAGGGCCAGCGAGCCGCGATCGAAGCCGTTGGCGCCGCGCAGCACTTCAACATGGTCGACCCACAATGGTTCGAGCAATTCGTAAGGCGTGCCGCCGGGGCCGGTCAGCGGCAAGCCGTCGAGCATTGTGTAAAGCCCAGAAGCATGAGCGCCTGGCGCACGATTGATGCCCGAGCCGCGAATCGAAATCTTCACACCTTCGTTACCCGCCGACTGCGCATAAACCCCCGGCTGATAGGCCAGCACATCCTGATTGCTCGCCACACGGCCCTGCAGCGGCTGGCGCATGTCGACCACGTTGGTGGCGCCGGGCACTTCGGCCAGGCGCACCTTGGCGTCGTCGACAGCCGCGTCGGTGCCGCTGCGATCCTCGGCGGAAATCAGCACCTGCCCCAACTCCATACCTTGAGCCTGGGCCATGGTCGGGCAAGCGAGGGCCAGCCCCAACAGCGCGGTGGGTAGGGAATTGGGCGAAGGCATCGAGAAAACTCCAGACAAGACAGGCACGGGCAATGAACAGTGCGACGTTAGAAAGAACGAAGGAAACACATCACGATTTTGCTTATTGTCCGGGAATGGAAAACAACGCGCCATAAACTAATCTCACGAGTCTGGTTCACAGCAAATTCCCAATCAGTGAGGGCTCGATCATGGCAAAGGACAAGAAGAAAGCCGCAAAGACGCCTGAAACCCCCAGGTTGAAAAACAAGGATTACCTGGAGCAGTTACGCACGCTGCACGTCGAGCTGGTCAAATTGCAGGAGTGGGTTATCGCCAAGGGCGTGAAGGTTTGTATCGTCTTCGAGGGCCGCGATGGTGCGGGGAAGGGCGGGACAATCAAGGCGATCACCGAACGGGTCAGCCCACGGATCTTTCGCGTCGTGGCGCTGCCGGCGCCAACAGAACGCGAGAAAAGTCAGATGTACGTCCAGCGCTACCTGCCACATTTGCCCGCTGCGGGCGAAGTGGTGATCTTCGATCGCAGTTGGTACAACCGCGCGGGCGTCGAACGGGTGATGGGTTTCTGCACCGAAGAGCAAGCCAACAAGTTCCTCAGATCAACGCCGCTGGTCGAGCGCGCAATCGTCGAGTCTGGGGTGATCCTGATCAAATACTGGCTTGAGGTCAGCCCGCAGGAGCAGACCCGTCGGCTGGAAGCCCGAATCAACGATGGCCGCAAAACCTGGAAGCTGACGGGGATGGATCTTAAGTCCTACAGCCGCTGGTATGACTACTCACGCGCGCGTGACGAGATGTTCAAGCATACCGACACCAACCACGCCCCTTGGCTGGTGGCCGATTCCAACGACAAACGCCGGGCGCGACTGAACATCATCACTGATCTGTTGAGCCGCATTCCCTATGAGGACGTCGCACACGAGCCGGTCACGCTGCCCAAGCGGCAGAAACCGGGCAAGTACCGTGAACCGGACTATCAGTACAGACGTGTTGCAGACAAGTTCTGACGGCTCGCTCTCGGCCCAAAACCTGTCACCGATTTGTGCCGGTATCGGAAGGCTCATGGGTCAGCCTTCCGCCCGTCGACTGCGCTGAACCACCGCGCCACCGCTTCTTTCTATTAGGGAAGTCCCCCATGAGTTAAACCCTATGTTCGATCAGCGCAAGAAAGAATTACTGGCGGCATGGCGCAAACTGGCGACCCAGTCGCAATCGCAGATGGATCCGGAGCAGCAGTACGACGAACTGCTCAAGGCGGCGGATGAAATGGAGGAGGCGGGGCTGATTACCAGCGCCGAATGGCGGCAGTTGGTTCGGGATGCGGGCAGTGTGTTCACCAGCGACACGAGTCACACGCGTAGCTGATCGCGCTCAAACGGTTGACCCGCCTTACAAACCCTCAAGATTCAGGCCGCTCCTGACGCGGCCTTTTTTCGCCTTCGGTTGCTCTGCCTGGCCACTTCTCGACGTTTGCAGCAGACGCATAAACTCGGTTTTGTCGATCGGACGACTCATGAAGTAACCCTGTACTTCATTGCATTGATCAGCCCCCAGAATGTCCAGTTGCTCCGCGGTTTCGACGCCTTCAGCAGTGACGGTCAGGCCCATGGCCTTGCCCAGGCCGATGATCGCCTGCACCACCGCCCGATCATTGGCACCACTGCTGATCGAGGCGATGAAGCGCTTGTCGATCTTGATGCCATCGAACGGATACGCGCGCAGGTAACCGAGCGATGAGTATCCGGTGCCGAAGTCGTCCATGTTCAGGCGCACGCCCAGCTCTTTAAGAGCGTTCATGGTGGTCAGCGCGCCGTCGGTATCGTTGAGCATGACGTTTTCGGTGATCTCAAGCTCCAGTCGACTGGCCGGGAAGCGAGTGTCGACAAGCACTTCGCGGACATCCTCGACCACGTCGGTCATCGCGAATTGCGCAGGCGACAGATTGACCGATAGCAAAATGTCTTCCGGCCACGTCAGCGCCGTTTCGCAAGCCTCACGCAACACCCAGCGCCCGAGCGGGACGATCAGGTCTGTCTGCTCCGCTAACGAAATAAACAGGTCGGGCCCAAGCAAACCCTTGGTCGGATGCTGCCAGCGCACCAGTGCCTCGACTGAAACGATCTGCTTTCCATCAACTTTGTAACGCGGCTGGTAGTGCAGGATAAACTCGTTGTGCTTGAGCGCATGGCGCAGGTCGTCTTCCATTTGCCGGCGTGTCTGGATCTGGTCGCTCATGTGCGCTTCGAAATAACACCAGGTGTTCTTGCCCTCGGATTTGGCCTGATACAGCGCAATGTCGGCGTAGCGGATCAGCTCGCTGGGGATGTAACCGTGGTGTCGGCTAAGGGCGATGCCGATGCTGGCGCCGATGTGCAGCGGGTGATGTTCGAAGATCACCGGTTGATGCAGGTTGCCGATCAGGCGGGTGCAGAACTTGTTGATTTCGTTAGGCGTGTCCATGCCATTGAGCACCACGACAAATTCGTCCCCGCCAAGCCTGGCGACGATGTCATCTTCGCGGGTGCATTCACGCAAACGGGCGGCGACTTCTTGCAGTACCGCATCACCGGCCGGATGGCCGAGCGAATCATTGATCGGTTTGAAGTTGTCCAGATCGATCATCAGCAGCGACAGCGCCGGCGCGTGCTCCCTGAGCATCAGCGCTTCATCCAGATAGCGCGCGAGTTTGTTGCGATTAGGCAGCCCGGTCAGGGCATCGTGCATGGACAAGTGCTGGATTTGCGCATGGGCGGCGACCTCGTCGGTGATATCGCTGGCAGTGCCGCGATAACCGATGACGACATGTTTGTCGAAGATAGGGCGAGCCGAAAGACGGCAATGACGTTGCTGGCCGCAATGGTCGCGGTAGGTGCAACGCAGGTCGCTGGCGTGACCTTCCTCGTTGAGTTTCTTCAGCCACAGTTCCAGGGGCGTGGTGTCGCAAAACAGCAGTTGACCGATGTCCTTGCCCTGCCAAAGGGTTTGCGGGTAACCAGTCACTTCGCTGAATCGCGCCGACAGATAGGTCAGCGACAGATGTCGGTCGACCTCCCAGATCCAGTCCGAAGCGGCTTCCGCCACTGCACGAAAACGTTCCTCACTGGCTTCCAGGCCAAGGTTGGCGGCTTCCAGTGCAAGGTTGGAGGACTGCATCACCGCAAAACTTTCGTCGACATACCGCGACGAACGCAAAGCGTGGCGGAAGAAGTAGGCGGTCAGTAGCATCAATACCACCATCGTCGCACCGAGGGTGGGCAGCAGTGACCACAATAACTGCTGACCCGGCCGCTCCAGATCGGCTACCAGGCTATAACCGGTGCTGTCCAGCGGCACTCGCGGGCGCGCCGGGTCAAGGGCTTCATCCAGGGCAAGGGTCAGGTTTTTCAAGCCGTAACCGCTGCCGATCTTGCGCAGTTTGGTCGGGGTGAGTTTGTCGACGAATACCAGCACAGAGGTTTCCTGCGCAGTCTTCTGCGGCCGCTCATCGTTAGGCAAAATAACCGCTGCCGACACCAGCGCCGGCCAGCCTTCGAACAGTGAGTAGCGGCTGACGGGTTGGGTCAAGTCGCTTTGGCCTTGCACCTGATCCAGCAGTGAAGTCACGCTGACCTCCACGAACGCCGCGATATCCGTATCGAGCATTTGTCCGCGAACCACGGCGTATTTGGTGCGCTCGCGATCCAGCACGAACACGCCGTCATAGCCGTCAGCGGTGAACAGCGTTTTACCCAGGTTTTGCTCGGTATAGGCCCATTGGGTGTCGACCTGATCGCTCAGACGTTCATAGGCCGTGGTCCAGTAAGCGTAACTGGTGATGTAGTTTTTCGAGGCAGTGATGCGATTTTCGAGGGCGCGAACCGAGTAGAACTCGGTTTTGCGGACTTCTTCCTTATCCAGTCTGTTGGCGATGCCAAGCAACGCAACGGCAGCAGCAATCACTCCAGTGACAAATAGCGCACCCACGGCAACCGCCAGACGCCGGGTGACGATGCTCTGGCGGGGGGGAAGCGGCGCTGCGTAAGTGGAAATGTCCATTCGCTCGTCCTTGATCCGCTGTCTTCTGAATCTAGAACAGTGCCGCGGGGGCAATGTTCAGATTCTTCTTCAGGATCATGCTGATCGGAATCTGTAGAAGCGTAGTGAACACCGGGAGACTTTGCTTTTGCCAGTTTGCAACAAGTGACGACTGACCCGCCCAAGCCGCGCCGCAGAAGGCTTTGCGCGCCGAAGGCGGCGTCGCCCCGGTCAGCGGCGAATCCCGAAAGCACAAGACTTCCCGCTCAAAAACCGGATAATGGCCGCCATTCGTTTAGCCGTATTCTGGTAATCCCGCATGGAAATCAAGGTCAACTTTCTCGACAACCTTCGACTTGAAGCCAAGTTCGACGACTTCACGGTGATCGCCGATCAGCCCATCCGCTACAAGGGCGATGGCTCGGCACCGGGGCCGTTCGACTACTTCCTGGCGTCGTCGGCCTTGTGTGCGGCTTACTTTGTGAAGTTGTACTGCGACACGCGCAATATCCCTACGGAAAACATTCGCCTGTCGCAAAACAACATTGTCGACCCGGAAAACCGCTATAACCAGATCTTCAAGATCCAGGTCGAATTGCCGGCCGACATATCTGAAAAGGATCGCTTGGGCATCCTGCGCTCGATCGACCGCTGCACGGTGAAGAAGGTCGTGCAGACCGGCCCGGAATTCATCATCGAAGAAGTCGAGAATCTCGACGCCGATGCCCAGGCCTTGCTGATGCCGCACTCGGGCTCGGAGGCGGGTACCTACATCGCCGGCAAGGACCTGCCGCTGGAGCAGACCATCGCCAACATGTCGGCAATTCTCGCCGACCTGGGCATGAAAATCGAAATCGCTTCGTGGCGCAATATCGTGCCCAATGTGTGGTCGCTGCATATCCGGGACGCGCACTCGCCAATGTGTTTCACCAACGGCAAGGGCGCGACCAAGGAAGGCGCACTGGCGTCTGCGCTGGGTGAATTCATCGAGCGGCTGAACTGCAACTTCTTCTACAACGATCAGTTCTGGGGCGAAGACATCGCCAGCGCAGAATTTGTGCATTATCCGGACGAGCGCTGGTTCCAGCCTGGCCCGAAAGACGAATTGCCGAGCGAGATTCTCGACGAATACTGTCTTGAGATTTACAACCGCGATGGCGAGTTGCGTGGCTCGAACCTCTATGACACCAACTCCGGCAACACTCAGCGTGGCATCTGCTCGCTGCCGTTTGTGCGCCAGTCCGATAATGAAGTGGTGTACTTCCCGTCCAACCTGATCGAAAACCTGTTCCTCAGCAACGGCATGAGCGCCGGCAACACGTTGGCCGAAGCGCAGGTGCAGTGTCTGTCGGAAATCTTCGAGCGCGCGGTCAAACGCGAAATCCTCGAAGGTGAAATGGCGCTGCCGGATGTTCCGCAGGAAGTGCTGGAGAAATACCCGAGTATTCTCGCCGGCATCAAGGGCCTCGAAGAGCAAGGCTTCCCGGTGCTGGTCAAGGATGCGTCGCTGGGCGGTGAGTTTCCGGTGATGTGCGTGACCCTGATGAACCCGCGCACGGGTGGCGTGTTTGCCTCATTCGGCGCGCATCCAAGCCTGGAAGTCGCGCTGGAGCGCAGCCTGACCGAGCTGTTGCAGGGCCGCAGTTTTGAAGGTCTTAACGACCTGCCGCAGCCGACTTTTTCGGGGCAGGCAGTGACCGAACCGAACAACTTTGTTGAACATTTCATCGACTCCAGCGGTGTGGTGTCGTGGCGCTTCTTCAGTGCCAAGGCTGATTTCGAGTTCGTCGAGTGGGACTTCTCCGGTCACGGCGAAAACTCCAATGCCGAAGAAGCCGCAACTCTATTCGGCATCCTCGAAGACATGGGCAAAGAAGTCTACATGGCGGTCTACGAGCACATCGGCGCCAAGGCCTGCCGGATTCTGGTGCCGGGCTACTCGGAAATCTATCCGGTCGAAGACCTGATCTGGGACAACACCAACAAGGCCCTGCAATTTCGCGCCGACATCCTCAACCTGCACAGCCTGAGCAAAGTCGGCCTGCGCAACCTCGCCCAGGGTCTGGAAAAAAGCGAGCTGGACGATTACACCGACATCACCACCCTGATCGGCATCGAGTTCGACGACAACACGCCGTGGGGCAAGCTGACCATCCTCGAACTGCGCCTGCTGATTTACCTCGCGCTGCAAAAGTTTGATCAGGCGAAAGACCTCGTCGAAGCTTTCCTGCAATACAACGACAACACCGTCGAACGCGGCTTGTTCTACCAAGCGGTGAACGTGGTACTGGAAATGGAACTGGACGAAGATCTGGAACTGGCCGACTACGAAGCCAACTTCCGCCGCATGTTTGGCAACGAGCGCATGGACGCGGCCATTGGTTCGGTGAGCGGCAGCGTGCGTTTCTATGGTTTGACGCCGACGAGCATGAAGCTGGAAGGCCTCGATCGGCATTTGCGCTTGATCGAGAGCTATAAGAAGCTGCATTCGGCGCGGGCCAGCGTCGCGGTGTGATTTTGAAATGATCACCTGTGGCGAGGGAGCTTGCACCCTTGCCACAGTTTTCCGAAGTTAGCGCTTATGCGCAACATCCGCCAACTGCCCGGTATCGACTCGCACAAACACCGAATCACCCACCGCTGTCAGCACGTCGCCCGCAAACACCTCGCAGATCACCCGGGTTTTACGCCCGACCTCACCCTCGACTTTCGCCCGCAAGGTCAGCGCTACGCCCATCGGTGTCGGTTTGATGAACTTGATGCCGAGGTTGCCAGTGACGCAATCGATGCGGGGCAGGGTGCCGGCTTCGCGGTTTTCTGCGCGGTAGTGACAGGCCATCGCCGTCCAGTTGGAATGGCAGTCGACGAGCATCGCGATCAGTCCGCCGTAGACCAGATCCGGCCAGCCGCAGTATTTGGCATCCGGCAGATGCTCGGCGATGACGTGCACTCCGTCTTCATGCCAATGGCTCTTGATGTGCAGGCCGTGGGGGTTGCTGCCGCCGCAGCCGTAGCAAACGCCTTCGGGTGCGGCGCTGTCTTGCAGTGAGGTATCGAGGCTGGACATGGGTGTGGTCATCCTGAAGTAGTGAGCCCGGTCAGGCGATTGCGTCTGAATTCTCGGTCATTCTTCAGGCGTGATCCACGTGTCGACAACCCGTCGATCCAGCTCTTCCCAATACGCCATACCCAAAACCCGCGTGGTGTTCAGCCCGCGCAAATAGCCGCGCAACTGATTGGCGGTGTCCCGAATCAGCTGCCGGTCAGCGTCATCCTTGTTCAGCAGGACACTTTCGTACTGGACCAGGTATTCAGCCACGCGATCGCGATATTCCGACAGAACGGCGTCGCGGATCAGGTCAAATGTTCTCAAGGAGGATTCCTCATTCATCTTGTTCTAGTTGTGATCGAGTGTGTAATCAGTCTGCACATTGCGCAACTATCGGTTGAAGTAATAGTGACCATCAATAAACGCAAGTTCTGCTTTGCCGGCGATGGGCGGAAAATCGCCCCATCGAACACGCAGCTCAAGGAATTTGCGCGATGAACATTCTGACTCGACTGGCTCTGGCGGCCCTGCTGATGGGGGCTGTCGCTACACCGACATACGCCGACAATGCCCGGTCGTGTCATTTACAAACCATCACCGGCAGCAGCGCCACGTTGCAGCATTCGCAGACTGTTGGCGTGCTGTACAGCGAAAACACCCTGGACAACCTGCAATACCTTGAGCGTTATCACGACATGGCCATCAACGGCGCGAAAGATGCGCTCGACTCGCGGATTCGCGACGCTTTCGTCGCCAGTTCCGATCCGGAGCTGGCCATCGACTGGTTGATGAGTTCGTTACAACAGCAGTTCTTGTCCGTGACCGTCTACGACAGCCTCGACGCCTTGGTGCAGGCCCATCCCGATGTGGTGGTGAAACTCGACACGTTCAATCGTCTGCTGACCCAACGCAACAATCTGGTCGAAGCGCGTTTTACCGCGAGGTTCTACGACGCTGACTTGCAATACATCGGCAAGGCTGAAGGCGCTGTAGAAAAGCAGATGCCGTCGGTCTGGGTACATAACCAGGCGGCGCCGCAAATTGCCGCGCAGATCGACAAGCAACGTGACTTGCAACTCAACGCATTGAAGCAGTTCGACAACTCGCTCAAGGCGTTGGTCTCGGCAAGCTGAACATCGCAACCCCAATGGCAACGCCGTGAAGCTGAACCGTTGCCGGTTGAACCGAAACTTTATTTTCAGGATTACACCGATGCGTCCTTTATCTGTTTCTGCCATGGCTGTCGCTTCCGTGCTGCTGGCCGGCTGCGCCTCTGCACCGAACGACCCGACCCTGACTTTGCAGACCCGCAAGACGCCTGCGCAATACGCCGATTGCGTCGTGCCCAAGTTGCAGGGCATTGCGCTGAACCCGACCGTCTCGCAGACCCAGCGCAGTTACCGGATCGTGGTGCCGAGCAAGGTTTCGGCGGACAACGTGCTGGAAGCCTACAAGGCTGGCAGCGGCGGCAAGGTGTTCCTTTACGAGCGCCACCTGCTGGCCTCGAACTTCCTGCCATCAAGTTTTGAAAGGGCAGCCCAGGACTGCATCTGACTGCGCCCGTTAACCGTATCTGACAGAGCTCCTTTGGTTGGCCGCAACCAACCAATTTTTTGCCCCGCCCCTTAATTGGGTTGCGGGGTTTTTTTTGCTCGGATTTTGAGGGGGCGAGTCGCGTCGATTTTTTCCGGCATGTTCGGGGGCCACGGGCTCAAACCCATTTGAATTGCGCCGGGAATCTCGCGACAAAACAGGTTCCCGATTCGCGGTCTGAGGTGACGCTCAAGCTGCCGTTATGTGCCGTCGCAATCTGCGAAGCGATGTAAAGGCCCAGGCCCAGTCCTTCGCAGCGCTGCCCGGCTTCGGAGCGGGAGAAGGGCTCGAACAGCAGCGGCATCAACTGCGGCGCAATCGGTGTGCCCTGGTTGGTCAGCGAGATCACAATCTCGTCGTTTTCGGCCCAGGCGTTGAGGATGATCGGTTCACTGGTTGAACCATGGGTGACCGCATTGCCCAGCAGATTGGAGAGCATCTGGCTGATGCGCAAGGCATCGCAATAAACACCTGTCGGCACATCCAGCGTATGAATGAACGTTGCCTGCGGATGGGACACCTGAATCTCTTCAAGCGTCATCCGCAGCGTGCGCTGCAAGTCGTCTACCAGTTTTCGCTGCACTGGAATGCCACCGCCGAGGCGTCCGCGGGCAAAGTCGAGGATGTTTTCTATCAGCACACCCATGCGTACAGAACTGGTGCGGATCGCCGCGATGAAATTGAGCGAACGCTTGTCCTGGGTTTTGGTTTCGAGCAAATCGGCACTCATGCGAATGGCGCTCAGCGGTGTGCGCAGATCATGCCCCAGGACCGCGATGAACTGCTCGCGCAGCCGGCCCATCTCATTGGCACTGTCCAGTTCGGCTTTGGCGGCGTGCAGACGCGTTTGCGTGTCGAGGCTCATGGCGATCAGTTGCGCGAACAGCGTCAGCGTCTTGGCGATGGCCGGTTCGTCGAGATTGGCCGGGACGGAGTCGATCGCACACAGCGTGCCAAAAAAGTCTCCATTGGCTTTGACGATAGGAATGGAGATGTAGCTCTCCAGTCCATAGGTTCTCGGCGTGTGATGCACTGAAAAGAGCGGATGCAGGCTGGCATGGCCGAAGATGACAGGCTGTTTATGCTGGCGGATCTCGTGGCAAATGGTCGATTCGAGGACCAGTTCACCGCCGGGTTTGAGGCCGAAATCGATCGAGTCGTCGACCGCGCACGCCACCCAGTTTTTTTCGGTAACCCGGGCCACCGCCGCGAAACGCATGCCGGTGATGTGCTTGACCATGCTCAGGATGACAGGCACCGCATCAATGCTGCGGATGGCTTCAATGTCTGATGTGAACTCAGGGTTGGTCATGGCGGCGCTTCGAAATAATGTCGTCGAGAGACTATCTCTTATTGCCAGTCATGGCTAATTGGCCCGTCCGAAAAAAGGGCGCCATGGCTTGTCCAGGCGCCCTTGCGTGTGCCGAGGTGAGGGTTACACGACTCAGAACTTGTATTTGGCCGTCAGCATGTAGCTGCGCGGAGTGCCGTAGTTGTCATTGGAACCCCAGGTGACGTTACTGCCGATGGCGGAGTAGTAAACGCGGTCGAAGATGTTGTTCGCGTTGACCTGCAGGTCGAGGTGTTTGCTGACTTCGTAACCGGCCATCAGGTCGGCGGTCGCGTAGCTGCCCTGTTCGAGACGATAGCTGCTGCCATTGGCGAGTGCGATGTCGTTATACATACGGCTCTGCCAGTAAACGCTGCCACCGACGCGGAGTTTTTCCAGTGGGCCTTGCAGGCGATACATCGTCGAGACCTTGAACAAGTGCTCAGGCGTGTCGCTGTCGAATTTCTGATTGTTGTTGGCCGGGTTTTCGTCCTTGATGTAATGCGCGCGGGTGTAAGTGTAGCCAGCGCCGAGCTGCCAGTTTTCGGTCAGCGCGCCTTGCAGCTCCATGTCGATGCCTTGGCTGCGCACTTTGCCGGACGCGTTATAGCAGGTCATCACCGGGCAACCCAACTGGTTGTCCGCTGTGGTCGAGCGGCCGGTCTGGTCCATCTGAAACACGGCCAGGCTGGCGTTGAGTGCACCGTTGAAATATTCACCCTTGATGCCGACCTCGTAGTTCTCGCCGACGATGGGCTCCAGCACTTTGCCGGAGAGGTCTTTGCTGGTTTGTGGGGTGAAGATGTCGGTGTAGCTGGCATAAACGGAATGGTGGTCGTCAAACTTGTAGATCAGCCCGGCATAACGCGTCAGGTTGCGGGTGATTTTATAGTCGCCGTCGGTGGTGCGGTCATCGTAGTCATACCAGTCCAGACGGCTGCCGAGGATCAGCGTCAGCGGATCAGCGAGGCTCAAACGGGTGGTCAGGTAAACCGCATCCTGAGTGGTGACGCTGCGCGTCTTGCCATCACGCACGAAGTTGGGCTTGGGTGCACCGATCGGCCAGGCCGTGGTGTAGGGATCATATTCCTTGGTAGTCGCATCGTAGACGCGATTGCTGGCGCCGACGACCAGCTCGTGGGTGCGGCCGAAGGCCTCGAACGGGCCGCTGGCAAATCCGTCGAAAGCGTGCTGCTTGTCGGTATGGTGCGATTGATAGGCCGTGGTTTCCAGCGGGCCGGCGTAACGCGACAGGTACGAACCAGAGAATTCGCCGTTCAGCGTTGAGGAGGAGCCGGCTACATGCAGTTTCCAGTCGTTGTCGAAGCGATGCTCGATGTCACCGAAAACGGTGTCGATCTGCAGTTTCTTGTTTTCCCAATCCGTGCCCGGGTAGGTGGAGCGGGGCAGGTCGAGGTGGTGGCCGTTGGTGCCGATCGGCAAGCCGCCCCAGAAATAGTTGGTCTGCTCATTTTGCCGAGAGAAGCCCAGCGTCGCCGTCGTGGCGTCGCTGAGGTCGGCTTCACCGATGGCGTAGAACAGACCGTGATCATTTTGCTCTTTGTCGCGGAAACTGTCGGCGCCCTGATAGGAACCCACTACGCGGCCACGCAATGTGCCGCTTTCGTTGAGCGCGCCGGAGGCGTCGATCTCGCCGCGGTAATCATCCCAACTGCCGGCTGCACCCGTGAGCGTCACTTGCGGGGTTGCCGTCGGGCGTTTGCGCACCATGTTGATCGCTGCCGAAGGGTTGCCGGCACCGGTCACCAGGCCGGTCGCACCACGCACGATTTCAACCCGGTCGAACATCGCCAGATTCGGCTGCACTGCCATCGAGTACGGCTGGTAAGAGCTGGGCAGGCCGTCGTACATGATGTTGTCGATGTCGAAACCGCGGGCGCTGTAATTTTGCCGACCCGGGCCGCTGGATTGATTGAGGAACAACCCCGGCGTGCCCCGCACCACATCGTTGATGCTAGTCATGCCCTGATCATCCATGCGCTGGCGGGTGATGACGGTCACCGCCTGGGGCGTTTCGCGCATGGTCAGCGACAGTTTGGTCGCGGTCTGCATCGGGCCTGTGGTGTAGGACTCTGAACCTTCCGTTGTGCTGCTCATCTGCGTGGCGCCGATTTCGGTCGCACCCAGCTCCAGCGTGGCAGGCGCCGCGGTGTTTTCTGGCGTAGAAGGTGTCGCTTCAGCGGCCAGCGCTGGCGCGACGCCGGCCATGCAAATGGCCATTGCCAACAAGTTAGGCGAAAGGTTCGAACGGCGATAACGGGTATGAAACGACATCAATCTGCTTCCCCAAGGATACTAAAACGAATCTGATGCATATGCGTGTAGGAATTATTCGCATTAGTCTGTCAGATTGATCCCCTCGGAGAAAGCCGTACGAGTCAGTTAGTTAACAAATTTTTCACATCTGGCTTATGACTGAACAGTCATCGCCGGGAAGTGGATGAAGGTTGGGATTGAAAAAAAACGGCCGATCAATTTGATTTGATCGGCCGTTTTTAAACCAGAGGAGGGCGTTGCGCGAGTATCAGCTTAAATCTGTGGCCTGATGCCGCTCGGGTACCTGGCTCGCCTCATCACCCCAAGTGCGGTTGACGCGCTGTCCACGGATGACGGCTGGTCGCTTGGCTATGTCTTCTGCCCAGCGCTGCACGTGGGTGTATTCATGGGCCGCGAGAAACTCCGCCGCCGAATAAACATTGTTGCGCACCAGTTGGCCGTACCACGGCCAGACTGCGATGTCGGCGATGGTGTAGCTGTCGCCAGCCAGGTACGGGCTCTCGGCCAGGCGCCGATCAAGCACATCGAGCTGCCGCTTGGCCTCCATCGTGAACCGATTGATGGGGTACTCAAGCTTCTCCGGCGCATAGGCATAGAAATGTCCGAACCCACCGCCCAAGTAAGGCGCCGAGCCCATCTGCCAGAATAGCCAGTTCAGGGTTTCGGTGCGTCCAGCCGGATCTTCAGGCAGGAAGGCGCCGAACTTTTCCGCGAGATACAGCAGGATCGAGCCCGACTCGAACACCCGAATCGGTGGCTCGACACTGCGGTCGAGCAGTGCAGGAATTTTCGAGTTGGGATTGATCTCGACAAATCCGCTGGAGAACTGATCGCCCTCGCCAATGCGGATCAGCCACGCATCGTACTCGGCGGCGCTGTGGCCCAGCGCCAGCAACTCCTCGAGCAGGATGGTCACCTTGACTCCATTGGGCGTGGCCAGCGAGTAGAGCTGCAGCGGATGCGTGCCAACCGGCAGAGTTTTCTCGTGCGTCGGCCCGGCAATCGGACGATTGATGCTGGCAAACTGGCCGCCGGACGCTGCTTCGTTTTTCCAGACTTTGGGCGGAACGTAGGCTGTGTTGCTCATGAAACAGACCTCATCGTGGCTGGCTGAGAATAGAGGGACACCGTAGAGAAAGATGTCGTTTCATTCAATGCTTCAGATTTGAGTCATTAGCCGCCCGCGACAAAAACTCGCTGATCAGCGTAATAACCTGCTGTTGGATCACCTCACGCGTACGTCCACCCTCGCCATCGGTGCAGATGATGCCATCACCGGGCACGTCCTCTTCGAGCATGGCCATCGCCCCCGGTTTGCACAGCGACAGAAAGCTGAAATGACTGGCATCGCCAATTTCAACGTACTGGCTCGACGTTTTCGGCAGACGCTTGGCCAGGTCGGCGGACTCCAACTCGGCCGGCAGATCTTCAGACGGCACACCCGCTGCGATCACCAAGACCGGTACTGGCAGCGCTGCGAGGCTGGCATCCGTGAAGCCGCGTGACAAACCCAGGTCCAATGCCACCACGGCAGTGACGCGCGTGTCGCGCAAATCGGCGGCAAGTCGGGCTTTTGATGCCGGGTTGCTCGCGGGATTCATGGTTTGGTAAACGCCGCAACTGGCTAACTTCTGATGAGCGCTGCACTCGCGGGCAAACCGGTCCGGGTCGAAACGCGCGCCGGCGATTTCCATTGCTGTCCAGCCGCCAAGTGAATGACCGACAACGGCAATACGCCGCGTCGCGACAGCGCCAGATTTTTCCGGCTGAGCCGTCACCGCATCGATGGCCCGGCCAATGTCCGCAGGACGCTGCCATAACTGCGCCGCCGCTTGCGGGCTACGGTCATGGGTGGTGCTGCCGGGATGATTGACCGCCGCGACGATGTAACCCTGATGCGCCAGCGCGCTGGCCAGCCATGCCTGGTTAGTCCAATTGCCGCGATACCCGTGGGAAAGCACCACCAATGGGTGTTCGCCTTCCGCCGGTGGTGCGTTTTCGACAGACATAACACCGACAAAAGCCGGATTGTCGGCGATCAACTTGGGGGCAGTGGTGGTTACACGAGAAGGGTACCAAACGACCATTTCCAACGGACGGATGTTGTCCGCGTCAGGCAGTGTAGAGCGCTGGAAACCGATAGGCGTGTCGTCAGCGAATGCGTGGGTGGTCAGGCAGAGCAGGAGCAGGAGCAGGGCGCAGAAAGCCTTTTTCATTGTTTTTATCTTCCATGATGAGCCTCGATTGGCGATGTGGACTTTGCCTTAGTCCGCATGTTTCAGCGAGTATCTTCTAGCGCCCCGATGACACCTGTTCCATCGGCCAGCGCAGCTTCAAATGTTCGATTAGATAGTCCATGAAGGCTTTGACCTTCGGCGTCATTGCCGCGCGATCCTGTACGCAGGCGTAAATCTCCATGGGTTCGACAATTGCGTGTGTTGCGCCGTGACGGGTTTCGAACAGCGGCAGCAATTGACCGCTGGCGATGTAAGGCGCTGCCACAAACTGCGCCAGACGCGTGATGCCGGCGCCGCTGATTGCCATCTGCGCCAGTGCGTCGATGTCGTCGCTGATTGCTGTGGCATTGATGTTTGCCTCGTAACGCTGGCCGTCGCGTAGAAAACTCCAGCGCAGAAATCGCCCATCCAGGGGATAACGAAACGCCAGGCATGCATGGTTTTGCAGGTCGTGCGGTGATTGCGGCACGCCTGCGCGTTCGAGATAGGCGGGAGCGGCGCACAGGATGAAGGGCAGCGAAACGATCTTGCGCGCGACAGTGCCTTCTTCCAGTTGCGGTTTGATCCGCAGGCTCAGATCGATGCCGTCCTGAATGTGGTTGATCTTGCCGTCGGTGGTCGACAGCTCAAGCAGCAGGCGCGGATGTTGTGCGGCGAAACCGGCGATCAGTGGAGCGAGCACATGCCGGCCGAATGCACAGGTAGAAGCGATGCTCAGGCGCCCCTGCAATTGGGTTTCTTCATTACTGATTGAGCTTTGCGCCGACTCCAGATCCGCCGCGATGCGTTTGACCTTTTCGTAGTACACCGCGCCGTTTTCAGTCAGCGCCATGCTCCGCGTCGTGCGTTGCAGCAAGCGCACGCCGAGATGCGCCTCCAGGCGATTGATCGTCTGGCTCACCGCCGCTGCACTGACGCCCAGGATTTTGGCAGCACCGACAATGGAGCCCGATTCGACCACTTTGATAAAACTGGCAATCGCCGCTAACAGATTCATCCATGGCCTGCCGGGAAGAGGATTCGTAAGTAATGCTTTATAAAGTACCTGTGGTTGGCCGTCTAGTTGAGGGCAAAGGGCTTTGCTAAGGTGCCCGCTCCCTGTCAATGGATGCAAAAGCCATATGAATCAAAGAACAAGCTCCGACGCCCTGTATGTCAGCCGCCGCAAGCTGTCAGCACGTGCCACGCCCTACGTGTTTGCGTTGTACATGGCGACGATCATGGCGTTTCTGATGTCGCTGGTAATCACCGCCGCCAATTCCGGCATTGATAACGACTACCTGAGTAATGCGCTGCACGCATACAAACTGGCGATGCCGGTGGCATTCCTGTGCATCCTCTTCGTTCGGCCCATCGTGATCAAACTGGTGGCGATGACGGTGCATCCGCATCGTTGAAGTCGCGTTTTTCCTGAACCCACTCAGGGGGTTAGGGCCGCTTCGCGACCCAGCTGGAGCAAGCTCCCTCGCCACAGGGTGGGTGGCTCTGTCGTTCAGCCTCATGGGAAAAACAATCGAAACTTCGCCATCCACCCGACTGTCCAGACCCTTACAACTTCCGGCGGATGCGCTGCCGGAAAGCTTCATGCACCGGTGAAAGGCGAGGCACACGATGACGATGACAGTAGGAGATTTTCTGGTTGAGCGGCTCAGCCAATGGGGCGTCACGCGGATTTTTGGTTATCCGGGCGACGGCATCAATGGCGTGTTTGGCGCGCTCGACCGAGCCAACGGAAAGATCGAATTCATACAGGCGCGCCACGAAGAAATGGCCGCTTTCATGGCCTCGGCGCATGCCAAATTCACCGGTGAGCTGGGAGTGTGCATCGCCACTTCAGGCCCCGGCGCGTCACACCTGATCACCGGCCTCTACGATGCGCGGATGGATCACATGCCGGTGCTGGCGATTGTCGGTCAGCAGGCGCGCACCGCGTTGGGCAGTCACTACCAGCAGGAACTGGATCTGGTGTCGATGTTCAAGGACGTCGCTGGCGCTTTCGTGCAGCAGGCATCGGCGCCATCGCAGGTCCGCCATTTGCTTGATCGCGCGGTGCGCACGGCGATTGGCGAGCGCCGCGTCACTGCGGTCATCCTGCCCAATGACTTGCAGGATCTGGCCTATGAGGAACCGGCCCGTGCGCATGGCACCGCACATTCCGGTGTCGGCTACAGCAAGCCGAAAATCATGCCTTACGAGGCAGATTTGCAGCGCGCCGCCGAGGTTTTGAATGCCGGGGAAAAGGTCGCGATCCTGGTCGGCGCTGGTGCGCTGGAAGCGACTGACGAAGTGATCGCCGTGGCCGAAAAACTCGGCGCCGGTGTCGCCAAAGCACTGCTCGGCAAGGCCGTGCTCCCCGACGATTTGCCGTGGGTCACTGGCAGCATCGGCCTGCTCGGCACCGAGCCCAGCTACAAGTTGATGACCGAGTGCGACACCTTGCTGATGATCGGCTCGGGTTTCCCGTATTCAGAATTCCTGCCCAAGGAAGGCCAGGCGCGCGGCGTGCAGATCGATTTGCAGCCCGACATGCTCAGCCTGCGTTATCCGATGGAAGTCAATCTGCAGGGCGACGCGGCAGAAACACTGGCCGCGTTGCTGCCACTGCTCGAACAGAAAACCTCAGGCAAATGGCGCAAGAAAGTCGAAGGGTGGCGCGGCACGTGGGAGAAAACCCTGGAAAAGCGCGCCATGGTCAAAGCCAAGCCGATAAATCCGCAGCGGGTGGTGTACGAGTTATCGCCGCGCCTGCCGGACCAGGCGATCGTCACCAGCGACTCCGGTTCGTGCGCCAACTGGTTTGCCCGCGACTTGAAAATCCGCCGCGGCATGAAGTGTTCGTTGTCCGGCGGACTGGCCTCGATGGGCGCCGCGGTACCCTATGCGATTGCCGCAAAATTCGCCTATCCCGAACGCTCGGTGATCGCACTGGTGGGCGACGGCGCAATGCAGATGAACAACATGGCCGAACTGATCACTGTCGCCAAATACTGGCGGCAATGGGCGAGCCCGAAATGGATCTGCGCGGTGTTCAATAACGAGGACCTCAATCAGGTCACGTGGGAGCAGCGGGTGATGGAGGGCGATCCGAAGTTCGAAGCGTCGCAGAGTATCCCCGACGTGCCTTACCACTTGTTCGCCATTTCCATCGGCCTGAAAGGCATTTTCGTCGACCGCGAAGAAGACGTGGCGGGCGCCTGGGAGCAGGCACTGGCCTCGGACGTGCCGGTGCTGATCGAGTTCAAGACCGACCCGAACGTGCCGCCATTGCCGCCGCACATCAAGCTTGAACAGGCGAAGAAATTTGCCACGACGTTGCTCAAGGGCGACCCGGATGAGGCGGGCATTATCGTGCAAACCGCCAAACAGGTATTGAGTTCAGTGCTTCCCGGCAAAAAGTAACCTGAAGGCCAGCCAGGCCCCTGTAGGAGCTGCCGCAGGCTGCGATCTTTTGATTTTTTTTCAAGATCAAAAGATCGCAGCCTGCGGCAGCTCCTACACGGGGGCGACGCAGTATCTGGAGGGAATCGATTTGATTTACATCGGCTGCGCAGGCTGGAGTCTGGGGCGTGAGCATTGGCCGGCGTTCCCGGTTGAAGGTACGCACCTGCAGCGCTATGCAAAGCAATTCAACAGCGTGGAAATCAACAGTTCGTTCTATCGCCCGCATCGCCTACAGACCTACCAACGCTGGGCTGATTCGGTGCCAGACGGCTTTCGCTTTTCAGTGAAGATCCCCAAACACATCAGCCATGAACTGCGCCTGGCGGGCAGTGAAACGGCGCTCGATGAGTTTCTCGGGCAATGCAACGGCTTAGGCGATCGCCTCGGTTGTTTGCTGGTGCAGTTGCCGCCGTCACTGGCTTTTGATGAAGCCATTGCCCAAGGGTTTTTCAGCGCATTGCGCGAGCGTTTTGCCGGGGCGGTGGTGCTTGAACCGCGTCACGCATCATGGGTTGCTGCCGAACCGTTGTTGATCGCTCATCAGATTGCGCAAGCGGCGGTCGATCCCTCACGCATCCGCAGTGACTCGTCTCCGGGTGCCTGGACCGGAATTCAGTATTGGCGATTGCACGGTTCGCCGCGCATTTACCACAGCGCCTACGATTTGCCGTATCTGCAAAGACTTGCGCAGACGTTGCAGATCGCAAGTGCCGAAGGTGCCGCGGTCTGGTGCATCTTCGACAACACCGCCAGTGGCGCCGCGATCGGCAATGCGTTGACTTTGGCGAAGGAGCTTAACCAGTACGCGGCCCTGACGCCGTCGAAGCCCTCACCCTAACCCTCTCCCAGAGGGAGAGGGGACTGATTGAGTTGATAGCGAGAGTTTCACCGACCTGAACGATCGCGTTGATTTCAAGACCTCAAGCCATGAGAGCTGAGTCGAGCCGAAGTTTTGAACGGCATGAAGATCGGCTCCCTTTCCCCCCTCTCCCTGAGGGAGAGGGTTGGGGTGAGGGGGAAAGTCCAACTGACACCGCAAAAATCTCAGTTCCCGTCCGCGACCTTGCGCTCAATCTCATCGACTTTGCGCTGCAGCTCTTCAGCATCCTGCTCTTTAACCCGAGTGGAGGAAGGCGTGATGACCTCGTCCACAGCCTTGGTGTCATCGTCCCTGTCCGCCAGATCTCGCTCGACCACATTTACCGGCTTTCCGGACGTATCAGTAGGCGGGGCGTTCGGGTTTTTGCTGTCGTTGCTGTTCATATCGCTGACCTCCATTGGTGTAAACATTGGAGGGTGTCGCAAAGCAGAGCGTTCGATATTTCTGCAAAATGATGAATCAAAGGTGCAGGAATGTTGCGACGTGGCCATGGCCGTGCTCGATTTGTCTGCCAAGATCGACAGCCACAACATGGAGCTTGCCTTGGGGACCCGGTGCTGACTGTTCCTTACATCCCCCAAATGAAATCTCTATTCCTGCTTGGTCCGTTTACTGTTTGTGAGAGTTCGTTAAATCACAAATGTAAAATGATCGAGTAAATAGGCGTCATTCCCGCCGCGAATTTCTATTGCTGTTATCCCGGTATAGGAACCCTCCATCCTTACCAACGTAGATGGAGTTTCTGATTGAGTGAATGGCTTAGACCCGAGGACAGTCCCACCGCTATAAAAATAAACAGAAGTGGTACTTTTTGTTTGGTTGTACCAAAAGCTCACTTTGGAAAACGATGTTTTGAAGTCGAGACGGATAGTTGTCTGTACTCCCGAAATCGTGTCCAGAAAAAGCACATTGTTTTCCATTTTTCCCGGTTGAGGTAAGGGTTTTGGGTAAGGAATGACTGCTCTGCTGAGTGCGATAATTCTTAAAGTGGATTGTTGAGTCATCACTCGCATAGTCATGAGAGGCGTTTCAATACGCCCCCCAATTCCAATGGACTGCTCAGGAAGCTTATCGAAGTTCTCCTCTAAAGCCGCAACCTCGAACGTTCGCGGCGTGGACGCCGGGCCATCGCCATACAAGGCAAGCGCGGTGAGGTTGTAGGCTTTCACGCTTAATGAACTGACGATCTGGCTCCAGTCGCCGCTGCCATTCGAGGACGGTTCATGCAGTGTGCTGTTGCCATCGCGCAAGCGGATTTTCTGGCTTGGACTGGCCTTGCCGCTAACGGTGACGGTACGGTCAAAAGTAGTGCCTCCGTTCGCGACTGTGCCTTTGGTGTCGGTGACATTGGCGATGGTGGGCGTGACAGTTTGGGCAACGGTAAACGTGCGTAACGGCGACGCCGGGCCATCGCCATACAAGGCAAGCGCGGTGAGGTTGTAGGCTTTCACGCTTAATGAGCTGACGACCTGGCTCCAGTCGCCGCTGCCATTCGAGGACGGTGCATGCAGTGTGCTGTTGCCATCGCGCAAGCGGATTTTCTGGCTTGGACTGGCCTTGCCGCTAACGGTGACGGTACGGTCAAAAGTAGTGCCACCGTTCGCGACTGTGCCTTTGGTGTCGGTGACATTGGCGATGGTGGGCGTGACAGTTTGGGCAACGGTAAACGTGCGTAACGGCGACGCCGGGCCATCGCCATACAAGGCAAGCGCGGTGAGGTTGTAGGCTTTCACGCTCAATGAACTGACGACCTGGCTCCAGTCGCCGCTGCCATTCGATGACGGTTCATGCAGTGTGCTGGTGCCATCGCGCAAGCGGATTTTCTGGCTTGGACTGGCCTTGCCGCTAACCTTGACGCTTTTGTCGAATGTGACGCCGTTGTCGGGGATTTCGACTCCTTTGGCATCGACCACCGAATCGATCGTCGGCGAAACCCGGCCAGCTATCAGCAGATCGAGCGTTTCCGAATACTCATACCGACCAGTGGAGGCTCGCCGCAACACATAACTCACCTTCACTGTTGTTCCGATGTTGGGAGCCACGAACTGTTTATCCAACCTGAATCGCAAAGGCTGGCCTTCGATCACTGTCGTAATAGTCACCCTGTCACTGGTACTGCCTTGGGGATTATCCGCGCGCCAGTAGTAAGTGAAGATGTCATCCTTGGTGGTCTGCGCCTCGATCAATAAGTGAACCGGGTCTTTGGACGGATCCAGCATATCCGGCGGATCGGCCTCCTCGACCACTGGCACTGGCAGCGTGGCACGGATTTTCTCGACCTTGGCCAGCAACGGTTCGGACTCACTGACGCCGTAGAGCGCCACTTGGTCGTTGGACACCCGGTATGAGACATCGAGGGTGCCATTGTTGAGCACGCTGATGTGCTCATTGTCGACATGCAAGGTGACGATCCCTGCCTTGGCGTCGTTGTCGCTGACGATATGCTCAACTGGGTGCGCATACGGGGTACCGTTGGATCGCGTGCCTGTCCACCTCAGGTTGATGACGTCGCCGCTGCGTATGCCAAGGTAACTGATGCCCACGGTGGCGCGAGCTTCGTCTGGCGCCAGAATGTTGCCCGACAGCTCACGAATGGTCGGCTCTGGCAGCATCAAAACGTCACCCACTACCTGGGCGAAGGTGCGCTTGGATGAAAGCAGTGGCTCGCCATTCTGTCTCTTCAACACATATGAAGCATCCGCCCGACCCATGGCGATGGCTCTTATATGTGCATAGGGCACTTTCAATTCCAGAATGCTTGGAATACTGACAACAATTTTCGACGTTGAATGTATCAATGGCTTACCGGCCGCGGGCGTGCCGATGAAGGACAAGGTCACGGTGTCGCCTAGAGTGAAATCCTCGGGCTGCACATGGACCTGAACCGTGACATCCTCTTTCTTCAGATTCTTGATGGTAATGATGCCGTTGATCGATTCTTTGATCACGGGCGCCTCCAGGCGCCAGCCACCGGCATCAACGCGCACGCGGTTGGATTGCGAATGCCGGACCGCCCAGTTCCAGACCACATCGTGAATGTTATAGCGCACTACCAGCGCGTCACTGTCTCCCCCGGCCAGGATGGCTGCCTGGTCGGCGATGATCACGATGGGGTTTTTCCCATCGACCTCATCCTGCGTAACGGTATGGGGTGCAAGAATGTTATTGGCGCTCCCCCAATGTACCAGAATCGTGTCACCTAATGCCATTTCCGGGTAGAACGGTATGGTTACAGGTACACCTTTCTTCGCCCACTCGGCATCAATACCTTGCTGCACGACGTCTTTGGGCAACTGCGCCGGATGCAGTTCGGAATGGCCGTCCGGCAGATGCGGCGCCTTATCCCGCCCTCCGGGACGCGTGAGTTTGACCAATAATCGCAACGCCACAGAAGGGTCGTCCGGGGTGCTTTCGCCGAATCGGGTCAGCTGGTAATAGCACTCTTCAACCCAGCCCGGTTGGGCGATTGTCTTGGGTAGATAAAACAGCAGTTGTTTATTGACTTCGTCCGGTTGCACCTTCCCGGAGTACACGATTTGCGCGCCCCAGTGAACGTCATACTGATCGCCCAACTGCATCCCGATATACGGATTGATTGCACACAAAATGCCGGCGTCGTTGTCCTCGACTACATCGAGATTGATGCCGCCATCACCGTCCGCCAAGGGGCGCACCATGCCGGCTATCAGCAGGGGGCGCATTGCCAGCGATGAGTTGTCGTCGTCAAAACGCGGGAACAGAGAGGTATTGCTGGAGGGGATGCCGGAGTTACGGGCCTGTAGTGCGCGAACACCTTCAGCGTTCGAAGCTGTGTTTGTTTGACCGCCGGCAGGCTGAGGGTGGCTGCTGTTTTCGAGAAACTCATTGGCGGACATGATCAGGAACTCCGTTCAGAAAGGTGACGGAGTGATTGAACGTTGTATGGGAAAAATGCGCACCTGTCAGATCTGACAGGTGCGCAAGGTTTTTCGACGAACGGTAGGAGGCGAGAATCTGCGTCGGCTCCCGTGGGGGCAGAATCAGTCCTTGAGAATGTCGCGATCCTTGGTTTCCGGCAGGAAGAACGTACCGAGTATCGCCGTCATCACTGCAATCACGATCGGATACCACAGCCCGTAGTAGATATCACCGGTGGCCGCGACCATCGCGAAAGCCACGGTCGGCAGGAAGCCGCCGAACCAGCCATTGCCGATGTGATAGGGCAGCGACATCGAGGTGTAGCGGATGCGGGTCGGGAACAGCTCGACCAGCCACGCCGCAATCGGGCCGTACACCATGGTCACGTAGATCACCAGAATGGTCAGCAGCAGCAACACCATCGGGTAATTGGTTTTCGCCGGATCGGCTTTCTCCGGGTAGCCCGCTTCCTTCAGTGCGCCACTCAGGTTGGCGGTAAACGCATCGTTACGCGCCTTGAAGTCAGCGGCGGGCAGGGTGCTGCCCTCGAAACTCTCGATGACTTTGTCGCCGATGCGCACCTGCGCCACGGTGCCGGGCTCGGCCTCGACGTTCTCGTAAGGGATCGCCCGTTTCGCCAGCAGGGTCTTGGCCACGTCGCAGGAACTGGTGAATTTGGCCTTGCCCACCGGGTCGAACTGGAACGAGCACTGATCGGAATTGGCGATCACCTTGACCGGGTTTTTCTCCTGGGCGATGAACACGTCGGGGTTACCGTACTGGGTCAACGCATGGAAGATTGGAAAGTAGGTCAGCGCCGCCAGAATGCAGCCGACCATGATGATCGGCTTGCGGCCGATACGGTCGGACAGGCTGCCGAAGATCACGAAGAACGGCGTGCCGATCAACAGTGATCCGGCGATCAACAGGTTGGCGGTTTGCGGGTCGATCTTCAGCGTCTGCAACAGGAAAAACAGCGCATAGAACTGTCCGGTGTACCAGACCACCGCCTGGCCGGCCGTACCGCCGAGCAGCGACATGATCACCACTTTGAGGTTGTCCCAGCGCGCGAAGGATTCGGTCAGCGGCGCCTTGGAGGCCTTGCCTTCAGCCTTCATCTTCTGGAACACCGGCGACTCGCTCAGTTGCAGGCGGATGTACACCGAAACGATCAGCAGCAGGATCGACAGCAGGAACGGAATCCTCCAGCCCCAGGCTTCGAACGCTTCGGTGCCCAGCGCGGTGCGGCAGGCGAGGATCACCAGCAGCGACATGAACAGGCCCAGGGTCGCGGTGGTTTGAATCCATGACGTGAAGAAACCGCGTCTGCCCGGTGGCGCGTGCTCGGCCACGTAAGTCGCCGCGCCGCCGTACTCACCGCCCAGCGCCAGGCCTTGCAGTAGCCGCAGAGTGATCAGAATCACAGGCGCGGCGACACCGATAGTCGCGTAGCCGGGCAGCAAACCGACGATGGCCGTGGACACACCCATGATCACAATGGTGATCAGGAAGGTGTGTTTGCGCCCGATCATGTCGCCGAGCCGGCCAAACACGATGGCGCCGAACGGCCGTACCGCGAACCCGGCGGCGAAGGCGAGCAGGGCAAAGATGAACGCAGTGGTCTCGTTGACGCCGGCAAAAAAGTGCTTGGCGATGATCGCGGCCAGTGAGCCGTAGAGGTAAAAGTCGTACCACTCGAACACCGTGCCCAGGGACGAAGCGAAGATGACCTTGCGCTCCTCCTTGGTGATGCCGCCGCTACGGGGTGGACTGCCTGAGGATGTCGTGTCGATTGTGGCCATGGGTGTACTCCGTCGTGCTTGTTTTTTTGTAGGCCGGAGTCCCCCAATACCGCTTTATTGCACCCTGGCCTTGTGGCGTATGCCGCAATTGCTGTCGCGTGAAACCTGCACAGTCTGACCGCCTCGCCGGTCTGCGAGGTTTCCTGAAGCATAATCAGCTTCTGGCAGATATCCACTCGCCAGCATTGGCACCTACGCCTTGACCCAGCGCTGACGGCTCCATGCACTCAGCCAGTCCACCGCAAACACCAGCACCAGCATCGCCAGAATCACCGTACTCGCCTGCGCTTCCTGAAACAGGCTGAGGCTTACATACAACATCTGTCCCAAGCCGCCCGCGCCGACGAAACCCAGCACGCTGGCCATGCGAATGTTGTTTTCCCAGCGGTACAGGACGTAGGCGAGCAGTTGTGGGGCGAGGTTGGGCAGGGTGCCGTAGCAGAAGGCGAGGACAGGGTTGCCGCCCTGCAAGCGGATCGCTTCGGCCGGTTGCGGCGGGGTGTTTTCCAGCGCCTCGGCGAACAAGCGGCCAAGCACGCCGGTGGTGTGCAGGGCGAGGGCCAGCGTCCCGGCGTTCGGGCCCAGCCCGGCAGCGAGCACCATCAACGCGGCCCAGACCAGTTCCGGAATCGCCCGCAGACCATTGAGCAGCAATCGCGAAACACTGCGCAGCGGCCAACCGAAACGCCCGGCAGCGGGCAGGGCGAGGACGATGCCCAGCAGCGCGGCGAGCAGGGTGCCGAGCGCCGACATGGCCAGGGTTTCCAGCGAGCCATGGAGGATCGCTTTCAAGTAATCGGCGCTCAGATCCGGGCTGAGAAAGCGCTGCACGTACGCGCCCATCTGTTTCAGGCTGGTGGCAGTGCCCAGTTCGCCGAGGTCGAGCCCCAAGTAAATGAACGACGCTATGACGGCCGCGCCGATACCGGCGATCAGCAACAGATTGATCAGACGGTTCATGCCAGCCTCCAGCGCAGCAAGCGGCTGAGTTGATCGGCCACCAGCACCAGCAGCAGGAAGGTCAGCAGAATGCTCGCCACTTCACCGCCCGCGAACATGCGGATCGACAGGTCGATTTGCTGGCCCAGGCCACCGGCGCCGACAAAGCCCATCACCACCGAAGCGCGGATCGCACATTCCCAGCGATAGACCGTGTACGAGAGCAATTCCCCGGCGACATTCGGCAGGATTCCATAGGCAAAACTCGCCAGTCGACCGCTGCCCGACTGCAACAGCGCGTGCGCCGGACGCTGGTCGGTGGATTCGAAAATCTCTGCGTAGACCTTGCCGAGCATGCCGCTGTAAGTGATCGCAATCGCCAGCACGCCTGCCGCCGGGCCGAGGCCCACGGCGCGCACGAACAACAGCGCCCAGACGATTTCCGGCACGCTGCGCAGGAAGATCAACAAGCCGCGAATCGGCCAGCGCAGCAAGCGGCCTAGACGACTGGGCACGCCACCCCGTGAAGCCGCAGACAGCGACAAGGCACGGCTGGCGAGCAAACCGGCGGGCACTGCCAGCAGCAGCGCCAACGCCATGCCGGCCGTGGCGATCGCCAAGGTTTGCAACGTGGCTTTGAACAACAACTGTAAAAAGGCTTCATCGTGAGCGGGCGGCCAGAACTGTGCGACAAACCGGCCCATTTCATTCTGGCTATCGGGCAGCAGCACGCTCAAATTCAACTCGCTGAGTTGTATTCCCGGCCACAGCACCGCAATCGCCAAGACCGTCAGCAGCAGACGCGGCCATGCCGCAGGATCGCGTGAATCGGTCTTCAGCATCGTGGAATCTGCACAGGCATAACCACAGCCGCAACGGTCGGCGATTGCAGATGTTCATTGGCGTACAGCGCGTCGAGCATGTCGTGGCTGACTTGATCGGCAGGGCTGTCGAACAGAATCTGCCCGTCACGCAAGCCGATTATGCGCGGGAAGTGCGACAGCGCGAGGTCCACCGCATGCAGGCTCGCCACCAGCGTGACGTTATGTTCGCGGGCATGGCGCGACAGGACCGTCAGCGTGTGCCCGGCCATGACCGGATCCATCGCCGAAACCGGTTCATCAGCCAACAGAATCTCCGGCGCCTGATACAAAACCCGGGCGATGCCGACACGCTGCAGCTGACCGCCAGACAATTGCTGGCAGTGGGCGAACAATTTATCGCCCAGATCCAGCCGCGCCAATGCCGCGCGAGCACCGGGCACATCGAGTGGATGCAGCAGGTTCAGCAAACTTTTGCCCAAACTCCATTGCCCGAGTTTGCCGGCCAGCACCGCCGTGACCACGCGCTGGCGCAGCGGTAGGGGCGGCGCCTGATGCACCAGGCCAATACGCGCGCGCAGGCGTTGTCGCTGGCGGGCAGACAAGTGCCAAGCGCGTTCGCCGAGCACTTCGATCTCGCCGCTGCTGGGCCGCAGTGCGGTGGCCAGCAGGTTGAGCAAACTCGATTTACCGGCCCCGGACGGGCCGATGATCGCGACTTGTTCGCCGACGCCAATCTGCAAGTCGACGCCGCGCAGGGCATCGACTCCATTGGCGTGGCGCAAGCTGACGTGGGTGAGGCGTAGCGTCATTTCAGCAGATCGGCAGCGCGGGCGGCTTCCTCGATGCCCTTGTAGTTCTCAGGCTTGGTGTCGATGAATTTGCTGGCGGCCTGCAGATCAAGGATCTTCTTCTGTTCCGGGTTGGCCGGGTCCAGATCAAGGAAAGCTTTTTTGATCTTCGCTGCCAGCGCCGGGTCGAGGGTGCCGCGCACGGTCCAGTTGTAATCGAAGTACGGCGGGGTGGTGGCGAAGACTTTGACCTTGTTGGTGTCGACCTTGCCGGCGTCCACCAGTTTCTGCCAGACGCTGGCGTTCAACACACCGGCGTCGACCTTGCCGGCCTGCACCCAGGCAACGGTGGCGTCGTGGGCGCCGGAGTAGGCGACGCGACTGAAATACGCCTCGGGCTTGATACCGTCATTTTTCAGCATGAAATAACGCGGCATCAGGCTGCCGGAAGTCGACGACACGGAACCGAAAGCGAAGGTCTTGCCCTTCAGATCGGCCAGGCTTTTGACGTTCGGGTCGGCAGTGATGAATTTGCTGGTGAACTGCGCATCCTGTTCGCGCTGCACCAGCGGAATTACCGGGGTGGTAGCGTCGGTCTTCAGGCGTGCCTGCACAAACGTGAACCCACCCAGCCAGGCCATGTCGAGACGGTCGGTGGCCAGTGCTTCAACCACTGCCGGGTAATCGGCTACCGGAACGAACTGCACCTTCATGCCCAGTTGCTGTTCCAGATACGTACCCAGCGGCTCGAACTTGCGCAGCAGTTCGGTCGGGGCTTCATCGGGAATGGCGCTGACCCGCAACACATCAGCGGCTTGCGCTGCCAGCGCGGAAAGGGACAGGGCCAGGCCGGCCGTCAGTGCCAGGGTTCGTTTGAGCATGGAATTCTCCGTTTCGTGAGCGTCAAAGTCGAAGCGCCGCCGTTGTGCAGTCGAGGCTGGGCGCAAAGTCAGGTTAGACGAAACGGCGAGGTTATACGCATTTGAGGGTTTAAAGGCCAGCACACGATATTTGCGTCAGGTTTCACCTGTAGGAGCTGCCGCAGGCTGCGATCTTTTGATCTTGTTTTTAAAAGTCAAAAGATCGCAGCCTTCGGCAGCTCCTACTCGGGTGATCACTGGGTGTCGGGGAGTCTGGCGATCACCTTGATCTCGAAGTCGAAACCATACAGCCAGGTCACGCCGACGGCGGTAACGGTCGGATGCGGCGCATCGCCCCAGAACTCCGTCAAAACGACATTCCAGATCGTCTCGAACTTCGATTGCGGATCAACCATAAAAAGGGTGACGTCGACCACATCCTCGAACGTGCAACCGGCCTCGTCGAGAATCGTATTCAGGTTATTGAAAGCCTGACGCACCTGGTTCTGCAGATCCGGCTCCGGCGTACCGTCCTCAGTACT
This sequence comes from Pseudomonas sp. P116, assembly GCF_020149425.1. NCBI lineage: Bacteria > Pseudomonadati > Pseudomonadota > Gammaproteobacteria > Pseudomonadales > Pseudomonadaceae > Pseudomonas > Pseudomonas sp. P116. Next base: position 32,960 of record NZ_JACVHB010000007.1, read on the forward strand.
GCCGACCTGGCCCGAGACAAACAGAAAACCGTTGGAGCGGATCGCCGGCGAGTAGCGATGGCGCTCGTACAGGGTTCGGCGTGCAGGTGGGAAAACAACATCGCGCTGCGTCATGGGGTGTCTCCATCAGTGAGGTGATGGCCCGACTTTAGGGATTTGCAGGCGCGCGATAAACGCGCAAGCTTGGCGTTAACTGTTTGTAAAACCCAAACAATCGGAAGCCGGGTAATGGACCGTTTTGATGCAATGCAGGCATTTGCGCGGGTGGTCGAGGCGGGGAGCTTCACCAAAGCCGCCGAAACCCTGCACATGAGCAAGACCACCGTGACACAACTGGTCCAGCAGTTGGAGGCACGGTTGCGCGTGAAACTGCTCAACCGCACCACGCGCAAGGTCAATGTCACGGCTGACGGTGCGGCGTATTACCAGCGCGTGATCAAGTTGCTGGCCGACATGGAGGATGCCGAAACCAGCCTGCCCGGTGCCTCGGTGTCACCCAGTGGCCGCTTGCGCGTGGACGTGCCGAGCCCGTTCGCTCGCTTGATTCTGATCCCGGCATTGCCTGAGTTTCACGCGCGGTATCCGGATATCCAGATCGACATGGGCGTCAGCGATCGCATCGTCGACATCATCGATGAGAACGTCGACTGCGTGGTGCGCGGCGGCGAGCTGCTGGATCAGTCACTGATGGCGCGCAAGGTTGCAGACCTGCAACTGGGCGTGTTTGCCGCGCCCGGCTACCTCGCTCGCGCCGGCACGCCGATGCATCCGCAGGAACTGGAAGACTCCCATCATCGCGTGGTTGCGTTCCTCTGGGCGCGTACCGGCAAGCCGATGCCGTATGCACTGCATAACGATAAGCAAAGCCTGCATGTCAAAGGTCGCCATGTGTTGGCGGTCGACGACGGCAATGCTTACCTTGCGGCGGGTCTGGCTGGCATGGGCGTGCTGTGGCTACCCAGGTACATGTCCGACATCGCGGTGGCACGCGGTGAGCTAGTGCCGCTGTTCGAGGGCTGGCAACTTGAATCGATGCCTCTCTACATAGCGTATCCGCCGAACCGCCATATCAGCTTGAAGTTGCGAGTATTTATCGATTGGGTTGTGAAGTTAATGGCTTAGCAGGCGTGTGGTGCGCTTTTTGCTTGGAGGTGCGCTATGTCGTCAAATAACTAACACATCCGGCAACCCGAAAGCCTGCGGCGTTGACCAGAGTAGCGTTGAGCTCAAGGAGCTTTACTCATCATGAACATGTACATCGATATCGTCGGCGCCTGCAACCTGAGCTGTCCTTCTTGCCCGATGGGCAACTCGGAAAACCTCAACTTCAAAAAAGCCATGCAACTCGACATGTTTCGGCAGATCGTCGAGAAAGCCAAACGCGAAGGCGTTCGGGCGATTTTTCTCTACAACTGGACTGAGCCTTTGGTGCATCCGAAGATCGGCGAGTTCATCGAGATCATCAATGCCGCCGGCATGAACAGTGGCGTCAGCACTAACCTGAATCTGGCCAAAAACATGGAAAAAGCCTTGTTGGCCGAGCCAGGTTTCTTCCGTATTTCGCTGTCAGGTTTTTACCAGGAGACCTACGCGAAGGGGCATGTAGGCGGGGATATCGAAGTTGTAAAACAGAACATGATCACCCTGAGTGAGCTTGTACAGCGCCATGGTCTGAACACCCATGTCGAGGTTTATTACCATCGCTATCTGGACAACCTGGCAGAAGAAGCACTGATGCGCGAGTTCAGTGAGCGTCTGGGCTTCACCTTCAGCACGGGTTATTCCGTGATGATGCCGCTGGAGAAGGCGCTGGCCATTGTCGAACGCGATCCTTCCGTGACCGACACTGACCACGAGACCCTGAAAAGGCTGGCATTGCCGCCTTACGATGATCTGGTCAATGTCGTACAACACTTCCACAAGCAAGCGTGCACACTCAAAGATAACTGGCTGGTGATCGACTGCAACGGCAATACAGTGCTTTGCTGCACCATCTTCAATCAAAGTGAATATCAGGTCGGAAAGTATCTGGACATCAATGTCGACGAATTGATGAAGCGTAAAAACACGCAGAAAAACTGTGTCGACATGTGCAATCGGTGCGTAAAGAAGGGCATGCACATCTACGCGATGTACCCAGGGCAGGGCGCGCTTGAAAGTCATGCAATCAATCGCATGATCGATTTCCAGCAGCGCACGATTGCGGGTTTGCCGATTGATAGTGAGCAACTCGGTCGGGCCGGTGAAGTCAGTGCGCAAAACTTCGATGAAGCCCAATACCTTCAACTGAACGACGACGTCCGGCAGGCGGTTCGCACCGGCGCTTTCACCAGCGGCTATCAACACTACGTGCTCTTCGGTCGCCTGGAAGGGCGAGTGGGCGCCGGTCTTTTTTCTGCGGTGTAAACGCCGTCAGGATGCCCCCGTCAACCGCAGGCGTGATTGACTCCGGCGCGGTTCAGGCCAACTATCGGCGCATAACAACATGACCGATGGACCAGACCTTGATCGAACGACGGCAATTCAGCGGGGGCATGAAGGGCAAAAACCTCCGCTATCTGAATGAGCAATCCGCTGACCAGACCCGCGTGACGCGCGCGGGTTTTCTACTGCTTGAACACTTTTCGCTACCGGCCTTCACCCAGGCGCTGGACACGATCATTACCAGCAATCTGTTGCGCGCAGAGCTGTTTTCTACGCGCACGTTTGGCTTGAGTGAAGCTGAAGTCGTCAGCGACCTGGGGTTGGTGATTCGGCCAGATGCGCGGATTAATCTGGCGGCACTTCAGGACCTGGACTTGCTGGTGGTGTGCGGCGGCTATCGAACCGAAATGCGCGCCAGTGACGAGTTCATCAGCCTGTTGAAAGCGGCAGCAGAGCGCGGTGTCAGCCTCGCCGGTTTGTGGAATGGCGCGTGGTTTCTCGGCCGCGCCGGACTGCTCGATGGCTATCGTTGCGCGATCCACCCGGAACATCGCCCGGCGCTGACCGAAATCGCCAAGTCCACCCACGTCAGCAGCGAACCCTACGTCATCGACCGCGACCGACTCACGGCATCGAGCCCCTCCGGAGCGTTTCACATGGCCCTGGACTGGATCAAGTGCCTGCATGGCAAGGCCTTGGTCGAGGGCGTCGAGGATATCCTCGCGTTTGAGGAATCGCGCTATCGACGGATCAAACCGGATGAAAACATCTGCGTCAGCGCACCGCTGCGTGAAGTGGTAAAGCTGATGGATGCCAACCTCGAAGAACCGTTGGAACTGGAGCAACTTGCAGTCTATGCCGGCCGCTCCCGGCGCCAGTTGGAGCGCTTGTTCAAGGAACAGCTGGGCACCACTCCACAGCGCTATTACTTGGAACTGCGCATTACTGAAGCGCGGCGGTTGTTGCAACACACTGAGTTGTCGCAGGTGGAAGTGCTGGTGGCGTGTGGATTTGTCTCGCCGAGTCATTTCAGCAAATGCTATAGCTCATACTTCGGCTATCGCCCGTCAAAAGAAAAACGCCTCGTCAAATAACCCAAGCCGTTACCAGCCCGAGTTCACTTCGGTATTTCCAGGCCGATGTTGTTTACGGTGACTGATCTGATGCGGCGCGGGTGGCTTGCCTGACATCCGGTAAGGAAATAGTCCAAACTTGATGCCGCCCAAGGCAAGATAATCCCGGGCCCAGATCCCTCCCCATAATGGTTGGAAGAATTCATGCTGACCGCTTTTTTGCAGTACCCGGTTTCATTTGGCGACTCAGCAGCAAACTTCAATAAAATTCGCGATGCTGTTGACTCGGAACAATTTGATCTCTTGGTAATGCCCGAGCTTTGCACCATTGGTTATTTTCACGAATCGCGTGAGGCATTGTTTCTTCATGCTGAATCGGCGCTCGATGGGCCAACGGCGCAGTTTTTACTGCAGCTGTCGGCAGACAAGAATGCAACGCTGATTGCGGGCATCGCCGAGCGTGACGGCGATCAAATCTACAATACGGCGATTGTCGTATCGCGCGGGCGCTGGCTGGGAAAACAGCGCAAGTGCCACCTGTCTCGTATAGAAAAGCTGATCTTCACCCCAGGCGATTCATTAGCGTGTTTCGATGACGGAATCTGCCGTTTCGGCGTTCTTACCTGTTTCGACCTTTGGATGCCAGAAGCCGCTCGCCTGTTGGTGCGCCAAGGTGCGCAGTTACTGTGTTGTCCAGCCAATTATGGTGGGCCCTGGACCACCCAGCTTGCGCGCATTCGCGCAATGGAAAACGCCACTCCGCTGATCTGTGCCAATCGTACGGGTGTGGAAATGTATGCGGGCGCAGAGGCGACATTCCGAGGTGAAAGCCAAATTGTCGGGCCTATGGGAGAAGTCTGGACTTGCGCCACAGAAGAGACGTCGCTGGGTTTGTCGATAATCGACCCGGCTGCACACGTTCTCAAGGCGAATCCTATGTGCGATGACTTGATGGCAGAGGCAAGCCGCTATGCTTTATCAGGCCCACACTTAAAATGAACCGACGCAAGTAACGCTATTTGGCCCGACTCTTTGCCAAGGCACCTCAGGACCAGGACCAGGACCAGGACCAGGGCATGCAGGCTGTTTAAACACTATTTCGCACACACGTTTAACTTACACGCACTGTTACGCCATAACGGCTACAACACCTTGCGCCGTTGCCTACGCGTACGCCAGAATCCGCCGGCTTACGCGCCTTGAGGCGGGCTGTATCGTTTCCCTGTCACTGCAAAACAGTGATCGGGTTTGGTAGCCCGCTTCATTTACAGTTATTGCGTCGCCATGCGCAGCCTCGTTTTTTAAGGCTGAGATTATATGGTGGCCATGCGTGGGGCTCCCTCGGGAGCGCCGGGTTTACTGTTTTGACCGGTCTACCAACCCACAAATGGCCGCCACCCTTCGTTTGGTAGCGAGAGTGATGGCTCCTTTTATCTTTTAAAACAGGTGTCATCTATGTTCAAAATTACGCCAAACCCACCAGAAACCGATCCAATCCCCTACGACGCCGCCCTCGAACCTCAAAACATCAAAGAGGCAACAGAACGCGCGATCAACTTCTATCTCAATCCCTCGGCATTGAAGACTTCAATCCCCACACGCAAGACCGGCCGAATCTATCTCATCGACCCCACCGTGGATGACGAAACGCTGCTGGTCGAGGCGACTGAAACCTTGTCTTCCGCCAGTGATATGGCGCGTGAGTTCGCCGAATTGATGGAGGGGCCACACCGCAAAAAGATGCTGGTGCTGCAGCAAGTGATCATGCTCAGCGAATTGGTGGTCGGTCGAGTCCTGGATAACCAGCGCTTGCCGCAATAGTCGCGATGCAGATGAGTGGGGGGGGCTTGCTCCCTCATTGCAGACAAGCGTCTACGGTCGCGATCGTGACGCTTCTGGCTTTCTGGCTCTTATGGAGTTTCAGCTGATGTCCAAGACACCCGAACCACCCGTCACAGATCCGGCGTCGCCGTACGCATCACCCAACTCAAGAAAACTCCACGAAGCGGCAGAGCGTGCGCTTGACCATTACCTGCTGCCAGCAGCCGGGATCATGGCAACACCCTATACGCCCAGCACTATGTTCATGGTCAACCCGCAGTCCGACGCCGAGTCTTTGCTGACCAATGCCAGCGGCTCTTTAGCGTCTGCCACGGTCATGCTCGGTAATTTTGCAGGGCTGCTGGAAGGGTCGAACCGCCATACCTTGTTGGGTATCGCCCAAGTGGTCATGTTGGGAGAGTTGGCGGTCAACAAGGCGTTGGATATCGTTGTGCCAACGGAGTAATCACGCACGTTAGCCATTAAGCAGTCAGCCTTTGCGGCTGACTGCTTTTTTGCTGGGGCAGGGTGACGCTTTACAAGTGATCCGCATCAATCACAGCCTTGGCAAACGCCTGCGGATCTTCCTGCGGCAAGTTGTGGCCAATGCCGCCATTGATCAAACGGAACTGGTATTTGCCGGTAAAGCGCTTGGCGTAATCCTCCGGCGCCGGGTGCGGTGCGCCGTTGGCGTCGCCTTCCAGGGTGATGGTCGGCACGCTGATTGATGGGGCGGTGGCCAGTTTCTGCTCCAGTGCCGCGTATTTCGCCTCGCCCTGCACCAGGCCCAGACGCCAGCGGTAATTGAACACGGTGATGTCGACGTGATCGGGGTTCTCCAGCGCTTTGGCGGAGCGATCAAACGTAGCGTCATCGAATTTCCACTGCGGCGACGCGGTTTGCCAGATCAGCTTGGCGAAGTCGTGGGTGTTTTTCGCATAGCCGGCGCGGCCGCGGTCGGTGGCGAAGTAGAACTGATACCACCACTGCAATTCAGCCTTGGGGGGCAGCGGGTTCTGCCCGGCAGCCTGATTGCCGATCAGGTAGCCGCTGACCGCCACCAGCGCCTTGACCCGCTCCGGCCATAGTGCCGAGACGATGCCCGCCGAGCGTGCGCCCCAGTCGTAACCGCCGAGCACCGCTTGCTTGATCTTCAGTGCATCCATGAAGTCGATGACGTCACTGGCCAGCGCCGCCGGTTGGCCGTTGCGCAGGGTGTCTTTGGAGAGGAACTGCGTATCGCCATAACCCCGCGCATACGGCATCAACACGCGATAACCCTTGGCCGCGAGCAACGGCGCGACTTCATCGTAACTGTGAATGTCGTAGGGCCAGCCGTGCAACAGAATCACCACCGGACCATCGGCGGGGCCGGTTTCGGCGTAAGCGACGTCCAGCACACCCGCCTTCACATGTTTCAACGGACCGAACGGCGAGGGCGAGGAATAACTCGCCGCCGCAGGTTCTGCGGTTTGGGCTTGAGCCGTACTCAAAGCGCCGAACAACGACAGCGCCAGAATCGAAAGTCCGAATGCGGTTTTGCGGGTGTGCATTGCCATTTTCATGGTGACGTCTCCTGTGCGAACTGTTGGTTGAGGATTGCGAATGAATCCTTCAAACCGTGAGTGCATTTGAGCGCCGAGACGTATCTGGCCTGTGTCGAAGAGGGGCGAAGTTGAAATCCGCTGTATCGCGGCGGGGTTCGTACACAGTGTGATACACGCCGCCAAACGGGCCGATCATTGGGCGCAATCCAGCCAAAAAAATAAGTCGCTGTTTTAAAACAAAAAATATTTCATTTCGGGCTTCCCAAACGTAACGAATGTTGATAAATTGCGCCCCGTTCTTGCAGTGATCCTCACGGAGCCGCTGACAAGTGCTGTAGGGGCGTCGCCAAGCGGTAAGGCAGCAGGTTTTGATCCTGCCATGCGTTGGTTCAAATCCAGCCGCCCCTGCCATATACCAAAAAACGCCAACTTCGAAAGAAGTTGGCGTTTTTTTATGCCTGCGATTTGGCCTCGATGGAGCGGGGCAGGCGTGCGCGGCGCCGAAGCACCGCGCACGCCGACCACTCAGTGCGGTGCGCGCGGGATGGTTTTCATCAGGTCTTCAGGGCTGATGTGGCCAACCACGCTGCCCAGTTGCGGCAGGTTGAGGATGTGGCCTTTCATCTTGCCGATGATGTGCATCTCGCACGGCTTGCAATCGAACTTCAGCGTCAGCACTTCATCGCCGTGGATCAACTGCATCGGCGCGACTTTGGTACGCACGCCGGTCACGCCTTTGGCCTGTTTCGGGCACAGGTTGAAGGAGAAACGCAGACAGTGCTTGGTGATCATCACCGGCACTTCGCCTGCTTCTTCATGCGCTTCGTACGCGGCGTCGATCAGCTTCACGCCGTGACGATGGTAGAAGTCGCGCGCCTTCTGGTTGTAGACGTTGGCGAGGAACGTCAGGTGCGAATCCGGGTACACCGGTGGCGGCGTGGTTTCGGCTTTGCGGCCGCCGCGCGGATGAGCGGCGACGCGGGCGGCGGTCAGCGCTTCGATCACTTCACGGCGCAGGGTTTTGAGCTGCGAGTTAGGGATGAAAAAAGCCTGTGGCGCATCGAGTTTGATGTCGGTGGCGTGGTACTGCGTGGTGCCGAGTTGGCCAAGCAAATCGCGCAACTGCTCCAGTGCCTGCTCCGGTTTATTGGCAACGCCAAACGGACCGTTCAGGGTGACGCTGGCGCTGATGCCTTCTTCACTGGTGGCGGTGACTTCCAGCTGATCTTCACGCAGGCGGGCAACCCAGCTCAGGGCCACGCGACGCTCGGAAGAGGTTTTTTGCAGCGCCTGCTGCCAGTTGTGGTCGAGGTTGCGATTCAACGGGTGGTTCGGGCGCAGTTTGTACAGGCCTTCGGGCATTTCGTTCGGCTCGACGCGGTAGCGGTAACGCTTCTCGCCGTCTTCTTCGAACTCGCCTTTTGGTTCGGCGATGTTGGCGCGGAAACCGACCACTTCACGCTTGACCAGTACGTTCAAACCGTCACCGTTGGACAGCGGTTCGTGGGTCACGACCTGCATGTCACGCTTGCCGACTTTCTCGACCGTGCCCACCGGCAAACCGGTGAAGGTCGGCGAATCGAAGGCGCCGATGTCGATCTTGCGATCAGTCACGAAGTAATCGGTGCTGCCGCGGTGGAAGGTTTTTTCCGGGTCTGGCAGAAAGAAATGCGCGGTGCGGCCGCTGGAAGCGCGGGCCAGGTCCGGGCGGTCTTCGAGCACGTCGTCGAGGCGCTGACGGTAATAGGCGGTGATGTTCTTCACGTAGCCCATGTCTTTGTAGCGACCTTCGATCTTGAACGAGCGCACACCGGCTTCGACCAGGGCTCGGATGTTGGCGCTCTGGTTGTTGTCCTTCATCGACAGCAGGTGTTTTTCGTAGGCGATCACGCCACCCTTTTCGTCTTTGAGGGTGTACGGCAAGCGACAGGCCTGGGAGCAATCGCCACGGTTGGCGCTGCGCCCGGTCTGCGCGTGGGAAATGTTGCACTGGCCGGAGAACGCCACGCACAAAGCGCCGTGAATGAAGAACTCAACGGCGGCGTCGGTCTCATCGGCGATCGCGCGGATTTCCTGCAGATTGAGTTCGCGGGCCAGCACCAATTGCGAGAAGCCGGCCTGATCGAGGAACTTCGCCCGCTCCAGCGTACGAATGTCGGTCTGGGTCGAGGCGTGCAGCTCGATCGGCGGTATGTCCAGCTCCATCACGCCCAGATCCTGGACGATCAATGCATCGACACCGGCGTCGTACAACTGATGGATCAGCTTGCGCGCCGGCTCCAGTTCGTTGTCGTGCAGGATCGTGTTGATGGTGGTGAAAATTCGCGCGTGATATTTACGGGCAAATTCCACCAGCCCGGCGATCTCGCTTACTTCGTTGCAAGCGTTGTGGCGGGCGCCGAAGCTTGGGCCACCAATGTACACGGCGTCGGCGCCGTGCAGGATCGCCTCGCGGGCAATGGCCACGTCGCGGGCAGGGCTGAGCAATTCCAGATGATGCTTGGGCAAGGACATAGTTTTTTTTAGTCAGGCTGTCACGGTTGAGGCGCGCATTGTAGCCCCGAAACGCGCGCCGGGCACGCCCGTGCTGCCCGATGGCAAACGCAACGTGCCAAACCCTGTGGGAGGCAGCCAGCCTACCTGCTGGCGATAGCGGTAGATCAGCCTACAAAGATGTCGACTATCAGTACGCCATCGCGGGCAAGCCTGCTCCCACAGTGATTTATGCCAGACACAAACCTTGCGACCACCCTCAAACCTGTGGGAGCGGGCTTGCCCGCGATAGCGGTAGATCAGCCAACAAAGATGTCGATTGTCAGTACGTCATCGCGGGCAAGCCTGCTCCCACAGTGATTTATGCCAGACACAAACCTTGCGACCACCGACAAACCCTGTGGGAGCGGGCTTGCCCGCGATAGCGGTAAATCAGCCAACAAAGATGTCGATTGTCAGTACGCCATCGCGGGCAAGCCTGCTCCCACAGTGATTTGTGCCAGACACAAACCTTGCGACCACCCTCAAACCTGTGGGAGCGGGCTTGCCCGCGATAGCGGTAAATCAGCCAACAAAGATGTCGATTGTCAGTACGCCATCGCGGGCAAGCCTGGTCCCACAGTGATTTGTGCCAGACACAAACCTTGCGACCACCTCAAACCTGTAGGAGCCAGCCTGCTGGCGATAGCGGTAGATCAGCCAACAGAGATGTCGACGATCAGTACGCCATCGCCAGCAGGCTGGCTCCCACAGGTTTTTGTGTTTACTTCAGATCGGCGCTCAGGCCTTGGCTGCCATCGCGGTGACTTCCACGCGCATGCCTTCGACGGCCAGCGAGGCAACGCCAACCGCCGCGCGCACCGGCCACGGTTTGGCGAAGAAGCGCTGGTAAACCTCGTTGAACGCGGCACGATCAGCCATGTCGGTGAGGTAGATGGTCAGATGCATGACCCGGTCCATCGAACTGCCCGCACGTTCCAGTGCAACTTTCAGCGCTTGCAGCGTGCATTCGCTTTGCTCGGTGATGCCGCCCAGTTCGAGGCTGCCATCGGCGCGGGTCGGAATCTGCGTGGAAACCATGATCCCGCCGAAGGTCGCGACGTCGGAGGAAATGGAGTCGGCGTCCGGATCGGGCGTGAAGGTGATGTCTTGGTTGGCCATGTGGATCCCTTGTCTGAGCGAGTAAAGATCGCGGCAGTTTACAGATTCGTTGGCCAATCGGCACAGGTCAAACCGGCTGAGTTGCCTCTTCTGCCGCAATCGCCGACTGCACGCTAGGACGCTCGGCGATGCGCCTCAAATACCCGGCCAGCGGCGGCCAATCCTCGATATCAATGTTGAACACCGGCAGCCATTTCAGCACGCTGAAAAGGTAAGCATCTGCCACCCCAAATGTGCCCATCAGATAATCCTGCTCAACCAGTGTCTGGCTCATAAAATCCAGACGCGTGAACAGTTTGTCTTTGAAAATCGCCTGGGTCGATGGCGCAATCTCTCTGTTGAATAGCGGTGCGCTACCACCATGAATTTCAGTGCTGATGAAATTCAGGTGCTCCTGCAACCGCGCTCGCTCCCAACTGCCGGGTGGCGGTGCCAGTGCATTGCCGGGTACTTGGTCGACAAGAAACTGCACAATCGCCGGGCCCTCCGTCAGCACTTCACCATTATCCAGCTCCAGCGCGGCGACGTAACCTTTCGGATTGATCTCGCGAAAGTCGCGCCCGTCGGCCGTACGTTTGGTTTGATTATTCACACGAATCAGTTCGAACGGCAGGCCCAGTTCGCGCAGCACGATGTGCGGCGACAGCGAACAGGTCATCGGTGCGAAATACAGTTTCATGGCACTTCCTTGCTGAATGAAGGCCGCCAGAATCCACCTTGGCGGAAGCTTTCGCAAAGGTCATTTGAAATGCTAGCGTATGACAAAATCTCATGAGCACCGAATGTCATATGCCCGTCAGACTTCCATCTCTCAATGGCTTGCGAGCCTTCGAATCAGCCGCCCGGCACATGAGTTTTACCCAGGCTGCCGAAGAGTTGAACGTCACCCAAACCGCCATCAGCCATCAAATTCGCCGCCTCGAAGCAGAGCTTGGTGTGCCACTCTTCCTTCGGCTCAAGGATGGCTTGGCGCTAACCGAAGACGGGCAGGCGTACTTGCCCGGAATCCGTTCGGCCTTCCATGAGTTGCGCTATTCGACCGAGCAGTTACTCGCATCGCGTAATACCAGCGTGCTGACCATCAGCACCTTGGTGTCGGTAGCGTCCAAGTGGTTGCTGCCGCGTCTGCCGGCGTTTCAGCAGGCCTTTCCCGATATCGATGTGAGGGTCAGCGCCTCCACCGATCTGGTGGACTTTCGCAAGGGTGGCATTGATGCGGCGATTCGTTATGGCCGGGGTGACTGGAAGGGCTTGCGCGCGGATTGGCTAATGTCTGATGAGGTTTTCCCAGTGTGCAGCCCGGCATTGCTTGCCGGCGCGCAAGCCTTGAAAACACCGGCAGATCTGCTCAACCACACGATGCTGCAAGTCAGTGGCATGACCTCCGGCGACTGGAACACCTGGCTCAGCGCGGCGGGGCATCCGCCGCAACTGGCCAAGGCTCCGCGGTTGACTTTCGATCTGGCGATGATGGCGGTGCAGGCTGCGGTGGATGGGCAGGGTGTGTGCATCGGTCGTTCGACCTATGTCGATGATGATTTGCGCGCAGGGCGACTGGTGGCGCCGTTTGATCTGCGCTTGCAGGATGATCTGGGTTTCTATCTGGTGACGCCTGTTGAAACAGCTGATTCGAAGAAGATCGTCGCTTTGCGAACATGGCTGCTGGCGCTACGGCAGAACACCCAAGCGTTTGTATAACCGTGTATCAATCCCGGCCCGGTACACACGCCAATAACAAACCAAGGATTCACGACACACCAGCACTACAAGCCCTGTTCAAAGTGGCATCACCACACACCACTGAGTTTAAGAGGGCAACATCATGCGCCGTCCATTGTTCCTGACTACTGCCGCCATACTTGCTTCGATGATTGGTATCGCACACGCCGCCGAGACGCAGCCCAAGAGCTGGCAGCAAGGCCTGAGCCGTACCGATCTGGTACGCCAGGACCTCGGCGCTGCCGACCGCGAAGTCATTCAGGCACGAGTCGATTTTGAACCCGGTGTGACCTCGCCACGCCATGCGCATCCGGGCGTGGAAGTCGCGTACGTGATCAGCGGCACGTTTGAATATCAACTTGAGGGCAGGGCGCCAGTGACGCTGAAGGCGGGTGATTCGCTGTTCATTCCGGAAGGTGTGGCGCATATCGCCAAGAACATCGGTACTGACAAGGGCTCGGAGTTGGCGACTTATATTGTGAAGAAGGGTGACCCGCTGTTGATTCTCAAGCCGTAGGGTTTAGTGCAGTGTCACAACCCGTCGACTCTCGCCAATCCGGATCCGGTCGAGCGCGCGGTTCAACGCATCAAGTGCGTCGAGAAGTGCTTTGGCTTCCGCTTCTCGACCATCACCCCACAAACGTTCGGCCATTTTGTTCAACGCCTGAATCGATCGCTCGATTTCCGCGGCGGTGGCGGCCTCTTTGCTGACCGGTTGTTTCTTGGGCATTCGGTGGTTTTCCTGCAAAACGGGTGGCTGCCGTTTTAGCACGATGCCCGCGTGCCGTGAAGTTCAAAGGCACATTGGCCAATGTGCTCTTAACTTTTTCCACCATGCTTTTAACAAAGGTTTACACCAGCTTTTTAATGCGATCGATATAGTTTGGCGTAACTAACGTAATGCAGAGAAAGTGGTAATGCAGTCGAGCAACAATCTAATAAACCCTGAGCTGATAAAGATTCGACGGCTGTTCGCCACGCCTCTGGCAAGTATCCAGTACCCCGACGCCGACAGGCTCAACACAGAGCTGAAAACCCTGATCACCCGACGCATGGCCGAAGATCGCAGCGGTGCAAAGCGTAGCAATGACGGCGGCTGGCAGTCTTCGAATGACTTTCCTGCGTGGGGAGGCGAGGCCTGCGACGCACTGGTCAAGTTCGCCACGGAGTTTGCCGTTCAACTTACGGCTGTTCACAGCGATCAATACGGCCTGACCGAGCCCGCATTCGAATGGAAACTTAATGCTTGGGCAAACGTAAACGAGGCTGGCCACAGTAATGCGCTGCATGGCCATCCGGGTGCGTTCTGGTCTGGGGTTTATTGGGTCGACGCCGGCGGCCGGGAAGGCGATCCAGCAGTGGGCGGTGATCTGGAATTCATCGACCCACGCGGGATGGTCGCATCGACCTACAATCCTGCTCTGCGCATGAGAGTTGAAGATTGCATCAGTGCGGGTTTTAGCACTACGTGTGTTGCCCAAAGTGGCACTTTCCTCATGTTCCCGTCGTGGTTGATGCACTCGGTGAAACGTTATGAAGGAACGAGGCCGCGGATTTCTATCGCATTCAACTTCGGTGCGTGAAGAAACTTCATTCTGCTTTCATCGGCGAACACATCGCGTCCGCTTTGATCATTGTTTTTCTAATGTTGGTTATCAAGCCATGCAAATCATGGGCACGTGTTCACGCTCGCGACAACATCCAGTTCGTCGCCTAACCTGTTACAGCAAGTTCGCATCTGACAGGGAGGCCAAGACATGCCAATGGACTTTAGAAGTGATCTCGTCGCAGCAATTCTTTTGATCGTTCCATTGTTCCTTTTCGCAAGTATGGGGACCGACCCGTTTTATTCGGGCACCTGGTATCTCAGCGGCGTGCCTTTGGTCGCGCTGATTCCGGGACTGATTTCGCGCGCGCCAGCGTTGTTTTTGACGGGAACAACAGCCGCAGCAATCACGACTCTTTTGATCTACAACTCACTCATGTCCAGCATGGGTAGAGAGGCGGGTCTTGTCGGACTTGGGCACCTGTTTTCCGTCCCTGGCATGCTGGTAGGCACATGCCTGTCGATTTGGTTCTTGAAGTACCGCGTCAAAGCAACGTTGCCGTGGATTGTTGCGAGTGTTGCGTTTCTGGGAGCTGGCCTTGGTTTTTTGTTAGCGCAGATGATCGTTTGCAATACGCTCATTTATTGCGGCGCACTTTCGTTTGGCATTTGGAGTTGACGTAAGGGCGCGTCCGCTTCTAGCGCAGCGCGTTTTTACACACTCAGGGTCAGAAACGGACGTTCGACGGATGAGTGCCTGGAAGTGAGTGAAACCAAGAAACATATTGTTTCAATTCTTTGAATCTCCCGCGTACTGGGTCTCTCCGGGCAACTGCGCAACTTCTTGCGCAGTTCAAGCACGTTATGATTGCGCGCCTCACAGAGCTGCTCGCCCAGAGCCCCCATGTCTCACAGACGAGCTTGGGTTTTAAGGAAGATCTACAGCACGTCAAGGAGCAACAAAAGATGTTCAGTCCTGCCAACCAAGCTCATTTCAGCCTGACCATCGATAATCTTGAGCACGATCTTCAGGTGCTTTCGTTTACCGGCACCGAAGGTATTAGCCAACCCTACGCATTCGATGTGGAACTGGTCAGCGAAAACCCCGACCTGGACTTGGAAACCCTGCTCCACAAACAGGCGTTCCTGGCGTTGGACATTAACGGCAGTGGCATCCACGGCCAGATCTACCGCGTCGCCCAAGGCGATGCCGGCAAGCGCCTGACCCGCTACAAAGTCTCGATGGTGCCGCAACTGCAATACCTGCATCACCGCACCAACCAGCGCATCTACCAGCAGATGTCGGCGCCGAAAATCATCGCGCTGATCCTCGAAGAACACGGCATCAAGGGCAACGCCTACAGCTTCCAGCTGAGCCAGCCGTGCCCGGATCGCGACTATTGCGTGCAATACGACGAAACCGACCTGCACTTCGTCCAGCGCCTGTGCGAGGAGGAGGGCATTCACTACCACTTCCAGCACAGCGACAAAGCTCACCTGCTGGTGTTCGGCGACGACCAGACCGTATTCCAGAAACTCGGCCAGCCGACCGCTTACGTGCAAGGCAGCGGGATGGTCGCCGACGAACCGGTGATCAAAGGCTTCAAGCTGCGGCTAGAAACCCGCACCAGCCGCGTCACCCGACGCGACTACGACTTCGAAAAACCGCGCCTGCAAATGGAAGCTGCTTATAAGCCTGAAGGCGACAGCACTGAGCCGGATCTCGAAGACTACGACTACCCCGGCCGCTTCATCGAGCGTGCGCGCGGCAAGTTCCTCAGCCAGCGCGCCCTCGAACGCCACCGCGCCGACTATCGCCAGGCCGAAGGTCGTGGCGACCAGACCAAACTGGTCAGCGGCCACTTCATGGAACTGTCCGACCACCCGCGCAGCGAGTGGAACGATCTGTGGTTGCTCACCGAAATCGTCCACGAAGGCAAACAGCCGCAAGTCCTCGAAGAAGGCGTGACCAGCGATACCACCAACAACAAGGACGACTTCCACCAGGGCTACCGCAACACCTTCCTCGCCACCCCATGGGACGTGTTCTATCGCCCCGCGCTGGAGCACCCGAAACCCCGCGTGCTCGGCAGCCAGACCGCCCACGTCACCGGCCCCAAAGGCGAAGAAATCCACTGCGACCAATACGGCCGTATCAAGGTGCAATTCCACTGGGACCGCGAAGGCCAGGCCGACGACAAAACCAGCTGCTGGATGCGCGTCTCCAGCTCCTGGGCCGGCGACCGCTACGGCGCCATCTCCATCCCGCGCATCGGCATGGAAGTCCTCGTCACCTTCATCGAAGGCGACCCCGACCAGCCGCTGGTGACCGGCTGCCTGTACCACAAGGAAAACCCGGTGCCGTACGCACTGCCTGCGAACAAGACTCGCAGCGTGTTCAAAACGCTTAGCTCACCGGGTGGCGGTGGGTACAACGAACTGCGTATTGAAGACAAGAAAGGTGCGGAGCAGATCTACATTCATGCCCAGCGCGATTGGGATGAAAACGTAGAGCACGATCAGAAGATTCGGGTCGGGAATGAACGCCACGACACCGTCGAGAAGAACACCTACACCGAGCTCAAGGCTGAAGAGCATCGCACCACCATCAGCGACCGCAAGGTTGAGGTCAAAGCCGATGACCATTTGGTGATAGGCCAAAACCAGCACATCAAACTGGGCACCGCGCAGTTGATGACGGCAGGCAAAGAAATTCATCTCAAGGCCGGGCAGAAAATGGTTATCGAAGCAGGCACGGAGCTCACCGTGAATGCCGGGGGTAGCTTCATCAAGCTGGATGCCGGTGGCATTACCGTAGTGGGTCCGGTCATCAAGCTGAATGCTGGAGGAGCGGCGGGTGTCGGGACCGGAAATGCCGCGCTCCTGCCGCTAGTGCCACTGCCAGCGGCCTCTGACAAGGCCGGCGAAGCCCCCGAGCGGGGCGAGTCGCAACCGGCGCCGGACGTCATTCACAAACTCAGCGCAACCATCAGTGCAGTGCCCGGTCATCCCGGTTACGAAGATGAGCCCTATACGCTATTCGCCGATGGCGCCGTGATTCAGGAAGGCCTTACGGGCGAAGACGGTAAGATCAAGTTCGATCACGTTCCGGGCACTCAGGCTTACGCGGTGGAGTTGGTTAATGGCCATCGTTTCGAGATTGAACCCAAAGAAGAAAGCAGCCAATCCGCTTCACAGAACCAACAACTGGCACGTCAAGGCTATCGCGACTATCACGCTCAGGCCGATCAGCTCGAACCGATGGGCTCGACGGATGACTACCGCGCCGTTACGTTGAACCCGGCCAGCAAGCCGAAGAGCCATTGAATGCAGGAAGCAATCGAATGACGACTGATTACAGCAAAGAAGTTATCCAACTGACGCCTACAGAACACAAGTCCACTTCCCTGACCATGGACTGGTTTGCGAGGAAAGCGCTCTACCCACCACGTGCCGGCATTAAGGTCACCCCATTGATCAATGGTGATAAGGCATTCGGCGCTGTATACGATGCCATTGAGGCCGCGACGAAGAGTGTCGAAATCATCAGTTGGGGGTTCGACCCGGCGATGCGTTTCAAGCCGGGCAGCGATCGCATCGGCGAGCTGCTGGATATTCGAGGTCGCCACGGGGTCAAGACGCGTGTGCTGATCTGGAAAAACCCAGTGGCCAATTTTGTTGAAAACACCATCATTGGCGATGGCCTGACTGGCTCAGGCGGGACGGCCATGGGCTCTGGCATCACCAAGGGCAGTGCCGGTTCCAGCCGCACGCTTGAAGATCGCCAGAAACTGGAATATCGCCGCACGATTCATCAACATGAACTGACCAAACTTCGTGCCGGTGAAATCCCCGCCTATGGGACCAGTGGTTTTCGCTACGACCAACGCGAAACGGAGCTGCTGGCCATTCTGCTCGTCATTGAAACCGAACTGAGCGGACAAGGTGGCTACAACAAACTAAGAGGATCCGGTGCGCCCAAATATTCCCCGCAGGATCAGGAATATACCCGGGAATGGTTCAGCCGCGTCCACGACGGCCGGATGCAGAACGTCGAGTTTCGCACCCGTGACTTTTCTACAGAGATTCCCCTTAATGCCGCCATACGCGGACCGCAGATGAGCGATGAAAAAGGACGTGTTGCGACCCTTTTTCGATTGATGAAAGGGGAAGCCCCCGATACCAATTTTGCGCATATGTTGCTGTTAACTCTGTTTGGCAGCCACCACCAGAAAATGGTGTTAGTGGACTACGAAGACACTGCGAACGCGGTTGGCTTCGTCATGGGGCACAACATGCATCGCAATTATTGGGATACCAGCGCGCACCTGTATGACGACAAAGCCGCGCGGCGTAGCCCAGGCTTCGGTCCCTGGCAGGACTTGTCGATGAAAGTGCAAGGTCCTGCTTTGCACGACCTGAACCACAACTTCAGCACTGCCTGGGATCGGGAAACCTTCTGGGTCAAAAAATGGTTTGCCGATGGCCTGCGCGATCAACGCCAAGCCATCAAGCCGGACAACTTCAAAGCCGCCGGTTCGACGATGGCGCAGATTTGCCGCACACAACCACAGGAAGGGGCCGAGACCTCGATTCTGGAGCTGTACCACAAGGCTCTGGGCAACGTGCGCAACTACGCCTATTTTGAAAACCAGTATTTCCGCTACCCGCCGTTTGCCAAACAGTTGCGTGAACTGGCGGCGGCTTATATCGCAAAGGGTAAAGACAAGGATCTGTACTTGTTCGTGGTCACCAACAACCCCAACGACAAGGGTTTTTCCAGCACCACTTATGCCACCTTGCAGGAACTGGGGCAGGAGCAACTGATGCCCCAGGCTCAGCGCACTCTGGTGGAGGAAATGTTGCAAAAACGCAGCCGCCTAGCTTATCTGAACGAGAATCTCAGTCCCAATCCCGGCGTGCAGAGGAATCAGCTAAAAAAAATAGGGTGGCTGGAAAACGATATTACCGACCTGGAAAAAAAAGGGGTTACCCCTGAGTTAGAGCAGCGCCTGGGAGGTCTCAAACCAACAGATATTCCTGAACTTGGCAAACCGAAAAACGGAGAGGAAGAAGATCAAAAGCCCTACGCCCTGAAAGACATACCAGGCCTCAAGATCGCCATCGCGACACTGAGTGCTTGCACTCCAGAGCCCGGAAGCACGCTAGCCGAGGGCGAGCAGGCGTATTTCAGGGACATCTACGTGCACTCAAAATTGCTGGTGGTGGACGATGTCTTCAGTCTGCTCAGTTCTGCAAATATCAACACTCGTAGCCTGCATACAGACTCTGAGTTAGGTCTGGCTGCACCGGATGCTGAGTTAGCCAAGCGTTGGCGGGAGGAGTTGTGGAAGTTGCATGTTGGTGAGTCGATTAACGATGACAAGGGGCGTTGTGATGCTGCTAAAAACTTCATTAAGTGGAATAGAGTGATGGATGAGAACTGGAAGAACAAAAATAAAAACGAACCGTTATTAGCCCACTTGACACGTTTCTGGGATGTGGAGACGCCTTATGCCAAAGCCATTGACTAAAGCCATCTCTTTTTTTGCCCTCATTTTTTCACTTTTGTTGAGCGGAGCTCCAGCCATGGCCTATCCAACCTTTACCTGTGCCTACGAAAAAGACCACAACCCGCCGCTGGATGGGGAAGCGGAGCGCTGGTTTCAAGAGGCCCGCGCGTTGGAGAAGGTACGAGGCGTCAAAGACTGGATAACCATCGTCGGGCTCTACGAAAAAGCGATCGCCAAAGATCATTGGAAGGCGATGCATAACCTGGCGGGACTTTACCGCACGGGTTGGCCAGGGCAACCGGGTGTTGAACAAGATACCAGCAAGATGCTCGACCTCTACGAGCGCATGGTGAAGCTCAAAGTCCCGCTGGGTTATTACAACTGGGCGGTGGTTGCCGAAAATGGACGAGGAGTGTTGAAGTCAGATCGCATGGCGAGTTCCTATATGTTCCAGGCGGCGCAGTTAGGCAGTCCTTTAGCACAAGTTCGAATCGGGAATTACTTTTCATTCGAATTGCCTCGGGACAAGCAGGATGACCGAATGGCAGAGCCATACTTTCGATGTGCTGGCGCTCAAGACTCGCCGGAAGCAATCATAGAAACAGCCGCATTCTATAAAATCTCTAAAAAAAATAAGCCTCTCGCATTATTCTATTATCAGCGTGCTGCATCGCTGGGCAGTTTGTCAGGGTTAATGACTCTCATCGGGGCATTTTCGGCTCAACCTGAACCTATAGATAATTTTGGATATCTGCCAGATGAAAAGCTCCATGAATTTTATTCAGGTCTATTGAAACAACTAGATGCTAACCCTGAATTGCGCTTCCCTAATCTGATGAAAGACCACCCGCTTCCAGCCCACCCCAAGCAGGGCTTTGACGCAGAACATCCGGATCGCCGGCCGGAAATATGAGTGATCTCCTTCAACAAGAAATGCGTCGGCGCATACCGGGGCGAATGATTAAAGCAATGGCTTTTTGTGCTGTCTGCATGTGCGGCGTATTCAATGTCACTCCAGCTATGGCCTATCCAACGTTTACCTGTGCCTACGAAAAAGACCACAGCCCGCCGCCGGATCGGGAAGCGGAGCGCTGGTTTCAATTGGAGCAGGTTAGAGCTACGAGATCACGTTCGTACAGAAACTCGAAAATCCAGGTATTTACCTCATACACTTTCTCGCCCTTAACGGTATAGATCCGCCTACGGAAGAATTTTCAGTTACAGGTGGTTTGCCATACAAGTATTCCGTTGGCGTGGACCAATACGTGGTTGTGGAATAGACCGATGAGCCCCTTGGCGCGCGTCTGTTATGGCCGAAACCAGTTAGCCAGCTAACTACTTCAGCCCCCGTAACGCATCAACCACCACTCCAAACGCCGAAGAATGCTCACGTCTATGCCGCTAATAAGGGTAATACCCTGGAAACGGCTGACCCTGTTTTTAAAGCCAGAATCAAGAGATCGCAGCCTTCGGCAGCTCCTACCAATGCCGCAATTTGAGGTGATGTTTGCTCGTTCATCAAATCCTTTGAACGATCCCGAGAACTGATCCGTCCTTAACTTTAAGGGGCTCAGGGCAATGGTGCTGCGAAGTCCCGTACGACGTTTTCAGCAGAAAGCGAGGGACGACATGAATACTTCAGACAGCAGGGCCGGCACCCAGTCCGGTGCGCGAGATGATGGCAAGCCGCAGGACTTTCAACATTTAAAGGACGATGTCACCGAAGCAATCGGCGGCGCTAGGCAACAGGCTGACGCACAATTCGGCCAGTATCGCGACACCGCCGCTGACCAGATCGAGGCCTTGGCGCAGGGGGCGAAAAGCTTCGTCTCGGAGCTGGAAGACAAGGACACGCTGGGCATGTCCGATTACCTGACCGACATGGCCGAGTCCATGACCGGGCTGGCAGGTAACCTTCGCGGCAAAAGTGCCGAACAGTTGTTGCATGACGCTGCTGACCTGGCTCGCAGCAACCCCGGTTTGTTCATTGCCGGCAGTATCGCGCTGGGTTTTGGCCTGTCGCGGTTCCTCAAGGCGGGCAGTTCCGCCGCTGTCACGGTCAGTGCGAATCACGATCCGGCGGCGGGCACCTCGACACCGCCCGCCGCGGGCTATGGCGCGCATCGACCTTACGAATCTTCCCCGGCACCGACCGCCAATTCCAACCCTGGATTGGCCACTGGCATCACTCCGACGTCGCCGAACGAATACGACCATCCCACTGATTTTGCCGGGTCATCGACGCCTGTTTCGCCAAGCACGAAAGGAGAGTTGTGATGAACAGAGACGATTCCGAACTGCCGGGTGCAAGACCCGTTAGCCAGCCTGACGACGCATCGATGGTCGGGCTTTTACGGCAACTGTCCCGCGAAGTGCCCGCGTTGTTCACCAAGGAACTGGCGCTGGCTAAAGCCGAGTTGCAAGCCAGTCTGACCACGCTGAAGGCCGGCATTGCCGGGGTGGCGGGCGGGGCGATCGTGCTACTGGCGGGCTTGATCATTCTGTTGATGTCGGCGGTCTACGCCCTCAGCACAATGATGGCGCCGTGGTTGGCAGCACTGATTGTCGGTGTTGTGGTGATGGTCATCGGCTTCATCATGCTGCAATCGGGCAAAAAACAATTCGAGCCGTCCCACTTCAAGCCTGACCGGACGCTGGACGCTTTGAATAAAGATCAGGAAGCGCTGCGGAGGAAAGTCTCATGAAAAGTGAACTGGACATCGAATCGGAAAAAAGCCCAGAGCAAATCGAGCGGGAAATCGACGCGCAGCGCGCCAGCATCGGCAACATCGTCGACAAGCTGGAAAGCAAATTCACGCCCGGCCAGATGTTCGATCAGGCGTGGAGCATGATGCAGAACAATGGCTCGACGTTTGTCAGCAATCTCGGCACCAGCGTGCGCAACAACCCCGTGCCCGCCGTGCTGACATCAGTCGGTTTACTGTGGCTGATGATGAGTCAGAACCGCCCGCCAGTGCCGCAACCGGTGTATCGCAGCGGTCCGGATCAGGACCGGGCGGGGGAATGGGCGGATGGCCTGGCTGACGGCATCGACAGCGCTCGAGATAGTCTGCATCACACTGCCGACTCGCTGAAGGACGGTTACCAGTCGCTGAAAAACAAGGCCAGCCACTTGGGCGATAACGTTGGCGCTGCTGGCGAGAACCTGAGTCATGCGATGCACGATGCCGGCGACCGCCTCAATCGCAGCACCCAGGTGTTGGGCCAGCAATTCAATCAAATGCTCAGGGAACAGCCATTGGTCGTCGCGGCAGCGGGCATCGCATTGGGCGCACTGATCGGTGCGGCATTGCCGAGCACTTCGACCGAGCAGCGTTACATGGGACGCACCAGCGCGGGCCTGGTCGACAAAGTGAAGAAACAGGCTCAGGAGGGTTACGAGGCTGTGCGTGACACAGTGACCAAAACCACTGAGCAAGCGGATGTGGATGCGACATCCAACGCATCGCAAAAAACCGCATCCAGCACATCGGCGGATCTTTCTCAGGGGTTAGGCACTTCCTGAGGTCCATGAAAACGGGAGGCCTGCGACAGGCCTGCCGTTATTGATCGTCACGGTTTACTCGCGTGCCCGTCGTCCGTAGGCGGGACATCCATTGGTTTCACCTCGGGAACACTGAAACTGACGGTCGTACGGGTGAGAACGGTGTGGTTCGGGTCGGCGATTTCCAGAAGTACCTTGTGCGGACCAGGCGTCAGTCCCACGAGAATGATCGGGTCTTCACTGGTGTGCGCCCACGTGCCTTTCCAGTCATCTACCGTCACGTGAAGGTGGCCGAGACGGGGTGATACGTCACCCGCGACTTTGCCAAACACCGGCATGATCCTGGCGTGCTCTGTTCGATACTGGATGATTACCACGCCGCGCGCGAGCGGCCCGGCCAGCGGCGGATAGGCGATGATTTTTGCCTGCGATTCGGATTCCAGTGGGAGTATTGCCGGCGGCTGATCGGCGCTGGCGGGTTCCTGAGCAATTGCCGCGATGCAATAAAAGCCTGCCAAGGACAGCACAGACAGATTTCTGAGAGCGATAAACATGGCGTTTTCTCCCGAGTGGTTTTGTACAAGGCTAGACGAGCGGATGCAGGCATTAAACTCGCGCCATGTACCAATCATCAGAAGACCGAAATGTGCTCGGAAACAGTTCTACCGATCAGTCTGGCTCTACGGACGTTGCGTCCAGACCTTCACATAGTCGACACGAAACGTGGAGGGCAGGTCAGCATCATCGACCACGCCGAACCAGTCCCACATCGCCTCGCTGTCGAACACGATCTGCATCGGGAAGAACCAGTGGGTGTTCTTTGCCTCGCGCACCAGCACCCCGTCGACGTACCAGCGTAGGGTGTCCGCCCGCCAATCGAAACCATAGACATGAAAGGTGTTCGCCAATCGCCATGGCGCAATCCAGGTGCTGCCGTCGCTCAGGTGTTCATCGCTTTGGGGTGTGGCCCAGACGTGCGCGTTCATGTTGTACATGACATCGAATTTGCCGTTGAGGGTCTTGCCGCCGATTTCGAAGATATCGATTTCGGTGGCGTTGTCCGGCAGCCCGGTCCAGGCCAGCCAGAACGCGCTGGAGCCCGCCGAGTTCATCGGTTTGGCGCGGGTTTCGTAATAGCCGTAGAGCCCGCGTTCAATGGTGCGCACCATCGCCGAGCTGTAGTCCTTGTAGCCCAGGCGCACGTATTTTTCGGGCAGCGTCTGCTTGCGAAACGAGATGTTCAGATTGCCGTTGGCGACCTTGGCATTCTCGGGCAGAAACAGCGCCGGTTTGCGCCCGAGGGAGTCGGTGCCGGTGGCGTTGTTGACGTGCCAACGCGTCGCGTCGATGGCGTTGCCGTTGAACTCGTCAGACAGCCGCGTATCCAGCACCCACTTTCCGGCATTCGCCTGATCGGATAACGGCAGGTTGGCGTTGGTTCGCACCGGCGTCGGGCCGAGCGGGCCGGTGCGGGTCCAGGCGGTTGACGGCTGCGGCAGTGTCACTGCCCACTTTTTGCTGAGGTAGTCCGACACCTGCTGACGTTCTGCCTGAGAGGCCAGCAACCGGTCGTAAACCAGCACTTCGGCAATGTCGCCGCGCAGGATTTCCGAAGTACCGACCACGTTGCGCGCCACGGCGAACGGGCCGATGGGCACGTTGGTGGTTTCCAGAAACGCCACTGTCGGCGCGTAAGCGCTGGTCTGCTGCACGCTGAGACCGAAGTTCGGCGCCACGTTGTCGTTGTCGGCCAGTTGCGGGCGCGAGCTGAACAAGCGCTGCCAGGCTTTGCCCCCGGCCTGATCCGGCAAGCGGCGCGAGACCACGAACACCGTTACCGAACCCTTCGCGGTGCGGATTGCCTGACCGGTGAAGGCCGAGGCACCGTTGAAACGCAGCACCGAACGACCGTTCAGGGCGTTCTCCACGCGCAACGGCAGTGAGGCGGCGGCCGGGTCATCAAGGCTTACATCATTGGATTGCCCGGATTTGTCATGCCAGCGCGAGACCCGATTTTGCGCATCAAGAGTCATGTGCACCGCATCGGCGCCATCGAGCCACAGCACCAGCCCATCGGTGACCGGCAGCTCGGCGGACGCCTGCGCACTGGCGCTCAACATCAGCCAAAGCATTGCCCGTAAGGTTTGCCTGAACATGGCTAAGTCCTTCCCTGAATCAGACAACCGTTATTTGCCGGCGAATGCCAACATCGGTGCAGGTTGCGGGTGGTAGCCGTCCGGGTTGTTCGACTGCCAGCGCCAACTGTCCGTGAGCATTTGCCCCAGGTTGCGTTGTGCGCTCCAGCCCAGCTCGCGGCTGGCCTTGCTCGCATCGGCCCAATACTGCGCGACATCCCCGGCGCGCCGGGGTGCAAAGCGGTAGGGAATGCTGACCCCGGTGGCGTCCTCGAAACCGCGGATCAGTTGCAGCACGCTGTAACCGATGCCGGTGCCGAGGTTCCAGATGTGAATGCCATGGTCGCCATGAAGTCGTTCGAGGGCCTTGAGGTGACCTTCGGCCAGATCGACCACGTGAATGTAATCGCGCACACAAGTGCCGTCGACGGTCGGGTAATCGTTGCCATACACCATCAATTCACTCATCCGGCCGGTCGCGACCATCGTCAGGCACGGCAGCAGGTTATTCGGTATGCCGTTGGGCGCCTCGCCGATCATTCCGCTTTCGTGGGCACCGATGGGATTGAAGTAGCGCAGCACGGCGATGTTCCAGCGTGAATCGGAACACGTCAGGTCGGTCAGTAACTCTTCGGCCATCAACTTCGAGCGGCCGTAGGGGTTGGACGGTTTGCCGGTACCCAGGTCTTCGCCGATGGGCGTGCACGCCGGTTCGCCATAGACCGTCGCCGAGGAACTGAACACCAGATTGAACACGTGCGCACGCGCCATTGCCTGGCACAGCGTGAGCGTGCCGGTGACGTTGTTGGCGTAATAATCCATGGGTTTGCGCACGCTTTGCGCCACGGCTTTGAGCCCGGCGAAATGCATCACGGCGTCGATGGCGTAGTCGCTGAAAATCTCGTCGAGCAGGCGTGAATCGAGGATGTCGCCTTCGATGAATTCGATCCGCGTGCCGCTCAGTGACTCCAGCCGACGGATCGATTCGACACTGCTGTTGCTCAGGTTATCCAGCACCAGCACGCGGTGGCCGGCCTCCACCAGTCTCAACGCAGTATGGGAACCGATGTAGCCGGCGCCCCCGGTGATCAGGGTAGTTTTGCGCATGACGATGTGCTCCAGAGAGGCAACGGTGCTCACCGGGTGGTGAACACCAACTTGAATTCATGCGGCCAGCGCGGGTGCAACACGCTGTAGGCCAAGGCGTAGGTCAGCCCGCCGGCGGCGATATTGGCGATCAGGTGCAGATAGCCCACCAGCCCCGAATGGCTTGATACCCACATCACGACAGCAGCCATCACCAGCGTGGCGATCACGCTGCGGTAGGCGGATTCGAAGAAGGTGCGCCAGCCATAACCGATCGCGGTGTTCAGGCCGATGACCTGCAACGGTGTGATCGCGACCATACGGATCAACAGCGCAATCGCCGCCGCCATGCCGCCATACACAGGCCCGAGGAGGTAGACCAGCGCCAGCGCCAGCAGGGTGGTGAGCACTTCAGCCTTGAGGGTCAGGTAGGTGCGATTGACGGCGACCAGCGCCGTCGTTGCATAGAGGGCCAGATTGCCCAGCGCGGCGGTGCAGGCCAGCACTTGCAGGAGCCCGACGGCGTCGGCCCATTTGGCGCCGAAGATCAGCAGGATGATGTCTTCGGCGGTCAGCGCGATGCCGACAAACAACGGCGTCAGCAAAAAGCCGCTGATGGCCGTGGTGTCGCCGATCAGCCCGACCAGCCGTGACGGTTCGCCGCTGCGCCGGGCGAAGGCTGGCAGTGCATAGCTCATCAGGCCGTTGTAGATGGCGGATCGCGGCAGGTCGATGATGCGCATCGCCAGGTTGAACATGCCGACCGCGTGCGCGCCGGCGGTGATGCCCAGCACCACGTTGACCCCGCGTTGCAGGGTTTGCGAACTCATGACGTTGATCGCCACCGGCGTGCCCGTGCGCAGTAGATCGAGCAACAACGGCCCGTCGATGGCGAAGGGAATACGCCGCCGATCGCCGCGCATCAACACCACCATCGACACCAGATCCATGATCAGCGCCTGGGCAATCACCGCCCACGGGCCGAAGCCCAGCAGCGCCACGACAATCCCGGCGCCGCCGCCGACGACTTTACCCAGCAGCGTGCGCGAGGCCAGCAATTTGAAGTTACCACTGCGGCGCATCTGCGCGACGTAGACCCGCGCCATCATGGTGAACAGAATCTTCACCGAGGCGATGGCCGTCATCCATTGCAGGGCGGGCAATGGGGTGTACAGCATCACGCCCAGCGAGATGATCAGGATCGACGCCAGGCTGATCAATACGGAGAACCAGAATGCGGTGCTGATGTGCTTGTCTTCCAGGCGTTCGAGCCTGACCAGCGGGTCTTCAAGCACCGAGGAGTAGAGAATGCCGACCACCTCGACGATGGCGATGATGATCGTGCCGATGCCCAATTCGGTCGGCGTGAGCAAATGCGCATATACGACAAAGGTGATCATCGACAGGAAAATCAGGCCGAATTTCTCGGTAAAGATCCAGATCAAGGTAGTCAGGCGCTGGTTGGCCATGGCGGGGCCCCGGACTCAAGCCGTCCTGCGCAGCGTCTTCGCCAAGGCGTAGACGTAGCGCAGGGTCGGTTTGCCGCGGGAGAAAAACAGCGTCTGCCAAGAATGATCGAGCATGTTGCGGAACACATTGATCACATGTGCGTGGTCGCCGCGCCGGGACGAGGCGCAGAGAAAATCGGCGTGGTTGGCCAGGACGAAATCAATGCGCTGCTGCTTGCTCATGTGCGCGCCGTAGCGGGCGAGGTAGAGCTCGATAAATTGCACTTTGTACGGGTAATACTTGCGCGGCTGCGCGGTGATGTTGCCGTTGTTGACGCTGCGCCGCAGCAACACCTCGGGCACGGTGTGGATCTCCCACTGCTCGGCGATCCGCGTCCACAGCAAACGGTCTTCGGCATAGCGCAGCGTCTGATCGAAGCCTTCCAGCGCGATGATTGCGTCACGCAACACCAGCACGCCGGAGGTGCCGTTGATCACGTTCTCGCGCATGAAATCGGCAAAATGATTGCCGCCCTTGCGCCGGTCCTCCAACTGTTGCGTGCCGTCGCTGAATTCGCTCATCTGGTAGCAGTCGATCAGCCCGACCTGACGCCCTTCACGCGTGAGTTGCTCATACAAGGCAAGTTGCTTGTGCAGTTTTTCCGGGTGCCATTGATCATCGGCATCAAGGAACGCGATAAAGCGCTCGGTGGCGCTGAATACGCCGCGATTACGCGCGGCTGCCGGGCCCTGATTGGTCTGTTGCAGCAGGACCAGTTCAAACGGTGCGACGTAATCCGTGACGATTTGCGGGCCCTCGTCGCTTGAGCCGTCGTCGATGACGATCACCTTGTCCGGACGGCGGGTTTGCAGGCTAAGGGAGTCGAGCGCCGGACCGATGCTGGCGGCAGCGTTGTACATCGGGATGATCACGCACACCGATCCTGACGTGGGCACAGAGCTGTTCAACATGATGAGAACTCCTTGGCCCGCGCACGGGAGCGCGGGGCGGCGTAGGCATTGGCGCGCGGCAGTGGCGCAGGGCGTTTGACGTGGTGATGGCGGAACGACAGGGCGAGGGCGCAGAACACCAGAAACTCGGCCGAGCGATAGTTGGGGATCACGTAGGCGACGTAGTTGGTGACCGCGAACAGGCCAATGATCACCAGGGCGCAGGCGTGATAGCGCGCCGAATGCTCGGCGGTAATCGCCCGGTAATGCTTGGTCAACGTCTGCGCGAACAGCAGGATCAGCGCGATCAACTGAATCAGGCCGCCATTGAGCAAAGTCTCGACATAGCCGCTGTGGGCGTTGCCGATGTAGCCCCAACGTTTGATGAATCCGCTCGCGTCGGCACTGCTCCAGAACGCGCCGAAGCCGTAGCCCTTGAGGAAGCGATCATCGATCAGCGGCCCCAGCAGCTCCCAGATAAGGGTGCGGTCGGTGAGTGACGGATCACGGCCGACCAGTTCCAGCAGCAGCGTGTAATTGCCGTACAGAAACACGCAGATCAGCCCGTACACCACGGTCGCGACGAAAAATGCCGTCAGCGAACGGTTGATGCGCAAGCGGATCAAGGTGAGGAAATACCAATAACTCGCGGTGCCGGCGACGATCAGCGCGATGCCGGTGGCAGACTGCGCCAGACAAATGGCGATCAAACAGAACGCGGCGTAGACGATGGCCAGTGGATTGCGCTGACGGATCATCGGCAGCAGTAAAAGAATGGCGATGGCGTTGATCCGCGCGCCGGCATTCTTCTCGGAAAAAATACCCTTGAACGCACCGTCTCGTATGCCGCCGCTGATGAAGGCGATGTCGGGGCGGATCACCGCGAAAATCAGACCCATCAGTGCCGCCGCACCAATCACGCAGCCGAGCATGAAGGCGATTCTTTCAAGGCTGTAGTGCCAGGCGATGAAGCCTGCGAAAAACACCACGCTGATCATCGCGATGAAGCGCTTCAGGCTCAGGGTCGGGTCGTCGGACCAACCGATTGACGCGGCCACGCAGACCAGAAACGCCAGCAGAAAAGCGTTTTGCCGGTAGAAGCTTTTGCTCAGGAACACCTTGTTGCGGATAAAGAAGAACAGCGGCACCAACAGCGTGATCAAGCCGCAGACCTGGTTGGCGACGTTACCTTCCAGATCTTTCTGCGCGTCATCCAGACTCGCGGCGCTGCCCATGCCGAGAAAGAACGTGAGGATCTGCACGTAGAACATCACGCCAAACAGGACGAAGCCGTCACGCAGCGTCGAATAGCGGACTTGAAGTCTGTTCATGGCGCTGGACTCCCGAGCAACGCCGTCAGGTAGGTTTTCACCGCGCGACCACTGACGAAGCGTGCGGCGGCATCGATGCGCCGTTGTCGGTTGAGGTCGCGGGGCAGGGCCAGCTCCAGGCTGATGGCCTGCGCCAGCGCCGCCGGATCATCGACATTGACCAGCGGCGCAACGCTGCCTTCGGCGAGAATCTCTTGTGGCCCATAAGGGCAGCGCGTCGACACCACCGGTGTACCTGTCGAGAGCGCTTCGACCAGCGCATTCGGACTGCCCTCGAAGCGTGACGACAGGACGAAACAATCCGCCGCGCCAATCTGCGCCAGCGCATCGCTGGCATAACCCGGCAGGTCAAAACGCTCGGCGACCCCCAGGGCATTGGCTTGCGCCAGCAGTTCGGCGCGCAGCGAGCCTTCGCCAAAAATGATCAGCCGGGTATTGCGATCGGGCAGTCGGGCGAAGGCATCGAGCAACGTATCGAAACCTTTTTGCCGGGCCAGGCGTCCCACCGCGACGATCACTTGCAAGGTGTTGTCCAGCAGCCAGGGATGGCTGGCGGGCGCCAATGGGCGCTCGCGAAAGTCGTTGTCGAGCACCGGGTTGTCAGCAGTGGTCACATCCCGCATGCGGGCCAGCGTGGTGTCGACCAGATCCTGAGCGACACCGCGCGAGACGCAGATCACCGGGTTGGGAATCAAGCGGTACAACAGTGGAGCCAACAGGTAAGCGAAGCGCACGTGCAGCGCCGGATTCACGTGTTTGTCGCGGGAGAAGGCGTTGCGCTCGCTGACATGCAACCGCGCCAACGTGCCCGACAGCGTGGCGGCGGCGATGGCTATCACGTTGACGTGGGTGAGGGCGGCCAGTTGCGCATCGAAGCGATTGCGCCGCAGGAACCGCGTCAGCGCCGGGACGGCGGCGACGCTGCGAGGGCTGTGCAGCGAGACTTGTTTGACCCGCGAATCGAGCCCCGCCAGATTCACGCCGCCGCCAGTGAGCATCAGCAGCGTCACGTCGTTGCCGGCCTCGACCAGCGCACCGGCCAGACGCGCCATCATTTTCTCGGCGCCGCCCGCACTGAGATCCTGAAGAATGATCAACAGTTTTTTCATTGATTCCACACCTGATAGTAAGCCTGCGCCGCGTGCTGGCTGGTGTAGGGAAGCACCGCGTCCGCGACCGCTTTGCCGAGGGCGGACTTGTTGCTGTTGAGGTTTTGCAGCATGGCCTGCGCCAGCGCCGGCACATCGTTGACCCGCACCAGTTGCCCGACGCGACCGTCGTCGAGCAACTCACGCGGGCCGGTGGGGCAATCGGTGGCCAGCACTGGCGTGCCGAGGGCAAGGGCTTCGACCAGCACGGTCGGCATGCCTTCATGCAACGAGCTGAGGATCAGCAGGCGTGCCTGGCGGATCAGCGGGTATGGATTGGCGAGGTGGCCGGTGAAGTGGACCTGGCGCGCGATGCCCAGGCGTCGCGCCTGTTCTTCGAGTTCGCCACGCAGCGGGCCGTCCCCGGCAATCACCAGATAAGGCACCGTGGCCTGACGCGCTGCCAGCGCATAAGCTTCCAGCATTATGTGGAAGCCTTTGAGTTCCACCAGCCGACCGACGCCCAACCAGTACCGCGCCGGCACATCGGCGGGCAACGGCGCTTGCGCAGCTTTGAGCAATTGCTCGGTGACCACCGCATTTGGGCAATAGCGAATCCGCTGGCGGCCCCAGGGCATCAGGCCGGTCAGCGCCTGACGCAAACCGAGCGACACCGCCACCACTTTGCCGCTGCCGCACAGGTACAGCGCGTACAACAGGCGCAGACTGCGCACGCCGGTGTGTTGTTCGGAACAATCGAGGTCGGTGTGCCGGGTGTAGATGACCTTGCACGGCGTCCCCAGCGTGGCGAGCCAGGTGCACAGGTTGGCCTGCTCCTTGGCGCCGATCAGGTGCGTGACCTTTTCGCGCAGAATCAACCGGCGCAGCAACACCACCGAATGCAGCAGGCCGGTAACACCGCTGCCGCCGCCGGCAATCGTCGGCACCTCGTCGCTGTCCGGTCGTTCGCCGTTCATGATGAAGAAACTGACGCGTCGCCCGTCCTTGAGAAATTGTCCGGCCAGCCGTTGCTGCACGCACTCGACGCCACCACCGGTCTTGAAATCTTTGAGTGTGAAGAGGATATGCATGGTCATTCCCGGCGCTCAGGGCGCAGTGATATCGATCGCGACTTTGTGCCGGACGATCAGCTCGGCCAGCTGCAAGAAGTTGCGTGGGTAGTCGAGCAGGTAGCGTTTGATGGTGTGCGGCTCGCGGTACATGCGATAGAACGCGCGCAGGTGCAGGCGGTTGATGGCGGCGGGGTAGTAGCACTCGCTGGCGCTGGCTTCCTGACGAATGAAACCGCCGCAGGTGAAGGCCACTCCGGCAAAACCGGCGTTCAGCGCATCGATCACGAAGCGCTCCTGCAAACCGGCGCCGAGCCCGACCAACAACAGGTTCGCTGCGCTGGTGCGGATGTCCGCATGCAGGTTCGCCGCTTGCGCCTGATTGAAATAACCGTTGTGCGCGCCGGCAATAATCAACCGCGGATAGCGCCCGCGCAGCTTGACGATGAACGCCTCAAGCTCGGTTTGCGTGGCGCCGACGATGTACACCGTCAACTGCTGCTGTTCGGCATCGCGCAACACCGGGTCGGCAATCGAGGTGAAATCAAAACTGACCCGCTGCACCGGTTGCCCGGTGACCCGCGACATGAATCCCGACATCAGCATGCCGTCGCAGAAGTAGGCGACGGAGGGCGGCGGCTGGCGGATGAAACTGCCAATCGAAGCGAAATTGATAAACGAAAATGCCCGGTTGCCCATCAGCAGATTCGGCGAGTAATGCCCCATCAAGGCGAGCCGGATCATGACGCATCACCCGGTTCAAGCGCCTGCTGGGTCTGGCGGCCGACCGAGATATAGGTGAAGCCGCGCGTGCTCATGCGTTGCGGATCGAACAGATTGCGCCCGTCGAAAACCAGCGGTTGCTTGAGTTGGCGTTTGAGCAGGTCGAAGTCGGGTGCGCGGAACAATGTCCACTCGGTAACGATGATCAGCGCGTCGGCATTTTTCAGCGCCGCTTCCTTGGTGCCGGCGAGGCTGAAGTCATCGCGGGCGCCGTATAAGCGCTGCGCTTCTTCCATGGCTTTGGGATCGTAAGCCTGGACGTTGGCGCCTGCCCGCCACAGCGCTTCCATCAGCACGCGGCTCGGCGCCTCGCGGATGTCATCGGTGTCGGGTTTGAAACTCAGGCCCCACAACGCGAAAGTCTTGCCCTGCAGCGCACCGTTGAAGTGATCGGATATCTTGCGAAACAGCGTGGTTTTCTGTTCGTTGTTGCGCGAGTCGACGGCTTTGAGCAACCGCGCATCGATGTCGACACCCTCGGCGGTGTGGATCAGCGCCTTGACGTCTTTGGGGAAACACGAGCCGCCGTAGCCGATGCCGGGGTAGATGAACTGATAACCGATGCGCGGATCGGAGCCGATGCCGTGACGGACCATCTCGATGTCGGCGCCAAGTTTTTCGGCGAGATTGGCCATCTCGTTCATGAAGCTGATCTTGGTCGCGAGCATGCAATTGGCGGCGTACTTGGTCAGCTCGGCGCTGCGCACATCCATCACGATGATCTTTTCGCGGTTGCGGTTGAACGGCTCGTACAACTCGCGCATTACCTCTTCGGCACGCGGGCTGTCGGTGCCGATGATGATCCGGTCGGGGCGCATGCAGTCGTCGACCGCGCAGCCTTCCTTGAGAAATTCCGGATTGGACACGACATCGAACGTCACGTCGGCGCGGTCGCTTTCTTGCAGTGCCTCGGTGATGCATTCGCGCACCCGGTCTGCGGTGCCGACCGGCACGGTGGACTTGTCGACGATGATCACGTGGCGTTGCAGGTTCAGGCCGATGGTGCGCGCCACGCTCAGCACGTGGCGCAAGTCCGCCGAACCGTCTTCGTCGGGCGGCGTGCCCACGGCGATCAACAGCACGTCGCCGTGGCGCACCGCTGCACCGAGGTCGGTCCCGAAGCGCAGGCGCCCGCCCTGATGGTTGTCTCGCACCAACGTCCTCAGCCCTGGCTCGTAGATCGGCAGCGTGCCGCTTTCGAGGGCTTGCACCTTGGCGGCGTCCACATCCACACACAGCACGTCGTGCCCGACCTGCGCCAACGCGGCGCCCTGAACCAGTCCCACATAGCCGATGCCGAATACGCTCACATTCATGGGTAAACCTCGGTAGGTCGTGTTGACGGCCCGGGAACCGGGCGCGCGCGGTTAGTAGATGTTTTTGGAGAACAGCGAGAGGGGGGTCTTGAGCAGAATCTTGATGTCGAGCCACAGCGACCATTGGTTGATGTAGTTCAGGTCCTGGGCGACCCGCAGCTGCATCTTTTCCAGGGTTTCGGTTTCGCCACGGTGCCCGGTGATCTGCGCCAGCCCGGTGATGCCAGGCTTGAGGCGATGGCGGGCCATGTAGGCGCGCACCTTGCCGGTGTAATAGATGTTGTGGGTGACGGCATGCGGCCGCGGACCGACCAGCGCCATGTGCCCGAACAACACGTTGAACAGTTGCGGCAGTTCGTCGATGGAACTGCGGCGCAGGAAACGTCCCAGTGGCGTCACGCGGTCGTCGTTGCGGCTGGCCTGGCGCACCTCGTGCTCGTCGTGGACGCGCATCGAGCGAAACTTCCAGACCTTGATCACTTCACCGTCGCAGCCGTGGCGGTTTTGCTTGAACAGTACGGGCCCGGGGGATGAGCATTTCACCGCAATCGCCACGCCCAGTAGCAACGGGCTGAGCACCACCAGCGCCATGGCGGCGAGGCTGCGCTCCAGCAAGTCCTTGCAGAACAGACTGCCGGGGTGCGAGGTGATGAGGCTTTCGTTGAGGTAGATCGCCGGCATTCGCTCGATTTCCGAAATCGAGTGGTTGAGCAAGACCATGCTGCCGAAATCGGGAATCCACACCACGTCGACGTTGATGTCGAGCAGGTCGATGTACAGCGCTTCGATGGTGGCGGCGTCGGCCATCGGCAAGACGATGTAGACCCGACGGGCTTCGAGGCGAGTGATGATTTCACGGATGTCGTCGACATGCCCCAGCAGCGGCAGAATGCTCGGTGCCGGGCGCACCAGCGGCGTGGCGGAAACAAAGCCGAGCAACAAAGTACGGTCGGGGTGAATAAGCTTTTTCGCCAATTCATGCGCTGTTGAACACGTACCGATGATCACTGAGCGACGGTCGTTGCGGCTCAGTCGCGTATACAGTCGTACGACGAAATGCAGCGGCAGGAAGCTGCACATCTGCACCACAAATCCGCCGATCGCCCAGACCAGCATCACTTGCCGTGAATACAGGGCGCTGGTCTGCGTGACAAACGCGATGGTGCTCAGCGCCGCCAGCAAAATCAGCCAGCCGGCCAGCAAACGGGTGAGCCCGGCCAGCAACCCATGGCGCTTGTGATAGACCTGCATGAGGCTGTACGTCGGCACCGATCCGAGAATCGTCAGGATCATCAGCACCCGGTATTCGCTGGGCAGGCTGCCGACCCGCCATTGCACCAGCACGATCAGCAACAGGTTGACCAAGGTCATCGCGCACAGCCACTGGCCCCAGAAAGTCAGGCCACGGCGGTGGGCCATTTGAGCGGTATTGAGCGGCGTCATCGACTCGATCTCACAAAAAAAGAACGAACGGGCCCCTGAGGCGAGGGCGCTAGCGCTCTCGCCACCAAGGCTGTGTTAAAAATTCAAGTGTTAGCGGGGGGCGAAGTCGTAGTCGTAGAAGGAGCGCGAATGGCTGTGGCCGTATTTTCGCGCCTTGCGCAAATCGACCTGGTTGAGCACCACGCCGAACACCGGCGCCTGGCTTTGCTGAAGTACCGCGAGGCCTTTTTGCACCTGCGCGACCGGTGTGCTTTCGGCTTTCACCACGTAGATGACGGCGTCCGAATGCTTGGCCAGCAACAGGGCGTCACTGACCATTTCCGCCGGTGGCGAATCGATGATGATGTGTTGATACCGGCCCTTTAGCGCCTCCAACATGCGCCCCAGGCGCGGCGAACTGAGCAGATCCTGCGCCGGCGGCCGGTGAGTGGATCCATATTGCGCACGGGCCGAAGGCAGGCGCGGGGCGTCGAACGGGTCAAGCGGGGAGAGCGTCAGGCTGCCGGCCGGCAACATGTCGAGATTGCCCACGGTACGGATGCAGTCTTCGAGTTTGGCGGTGCCTGCGATCACATTCGCAAGGCCGGGGTTTTCCGGTGGGAAATCGAAGTTCAGCGACAGTGTCGGTTGACGCATGTCGGCGTCGATCAACAGCACCCGCTCAAGCGACGTCAGCGAGCAGGCGAGGTTGTTGGCGATGGTGCTTTTGCCTTCACCGGCCACCGACGACGTGACCAAAACCACCTGCGCCGGCGCCTCGGTGTTTTGCAGCATGAGCCAGGTGCGCAGGTTGCGGATGGTTTCGCAGAATCGCGGGTTGTCGTTGTCTTCGAACAAGCGCGCCAGTTGCCGACGGCTTTTCTTCATCACCAACGGCACCACGCTGAGCAGCGGCACGCCGAGGGTGCTTTCGATGGTTTCATCGCTCTTGAAGGTGTTGCTCAGGGTTTCCAGCAAAAAGGCCAGCGCAATGCCAATGACGGCGGCGACCAGCGCGACAATCGCGATGATCAGGGATTTGCGCGGTTTGCTCGCTTCGGTCGGCGCAATCGCGGCATCGACGATCCGCGCCTTGGCCGAATCCATATCGGAGGTGGCGGCGGTTTCTTTCAGGCGGGTGACGAACGTTTCGTAAAGCGCCCGGGTGCTGTCGACTTCACGCTGGTATTCGCGCAGCTGGAATTCCTTGCGCGAGATGTCCTGGATCTGCGCCTTGTTGGTGTTGAAGGATTGGCGCAACGCGCTTTCGCTGGCGACCGCGAGCTGATACTGGCGCTCAATGCCGGCGACCACTTGCTGCACCTGCAGACGCAGGCTGCTGGCGGCGGTGCGCAATTCGGTCTGGGCCGACACCAGCGACGGGTGTTTCGGCCCGTAGCGTCCGGACAGCTCCTCGACCTTGGCTTGCGCCTTGGCCAGATCCGCCTGGAATTGCTGGATCAAAGGGTTGCTCAGCACCGCCGGCACACTCGAGAGTCGGCTGATATCGCCGTTGCTCAACGACTGCGCCTGACGGAACTGACTCTCGGCCTCGGCACGATTGCGCCGCGCGTCGATCATCCGATTGCCGGTCATTTGCAACTCGTTGGCGCTGATGGTCGCGACGCCGTCGACATCCACCAGACCTTGTTCCTCGCGATAACCCTGCAGTTTGTTTTCAGCGGCGCGCAGGTTATTGCGCAGCTCTACCAGGCGGGTGTTCATCCAACTGGTGTTGTTTTGCGAAGACTTGAGGCTGGTGTCCTGCTGGCTGTCGATAAAGCCCTGAGCCAGTGCATTGGCGGTGGCGGCCGCGAGCGCTGCGTCAGGCAGCTCGACTTCAATTTCGATCAACTGGCTCTTGCCGACGAATTTGACGCTGGTGTGCAGCATCAGGTTTTGCGTGACCTCGTTGAACACGTCCTCTTCGGTCGGCGCTGGCTTGGGCGCCGGCAGGTATTCCAGCCAGGGCAGCCATTCTCCGCGATTGAGCTCGGCCAGCCATTGGCGCGGCGCGAACCATGATTTGGGCTGCTGACGAGGGTCTGTGATCGGGTTGGTAGTCAGCCCAAGCTTCCTCACCGCACGTTCGGCAAGATCGCGCGATTGCAGCAACGCCTGTTGCGTCTGCAAATAATCAGTGGTGGTCGAACCACCGGTATCGGCGTTCTGCTGAAAACTCATCACCGGTGGCGTTTTGTCCTTGATCAGCAAGGTGGTGCTGCCGACGTATTGCGGCGTGACCATGGACAATACGGCCGCTGCCAGCGCGCAACTGAGCAACACCAGCAAGGCGATGTTCCACTTGGCCGCCCAGACGGTTCGCCAGAGCTGAAGCAGGTCCAGGGTGTCCGACTCTTCGTTGTGCGACGCACGCAAGTGCGCCTGGAGGGGACGTTCGACGTAGGTGCTAGGGCTGTTGTCCATGATTAGAAAAAGCCTTGTGCAATGGAAATGGTGTCACCCGGGCTGATGACCGTAGTGCGGCTGATGTCGTCGATTACGGGCGGGCCACCCACGCCGCGCAGGATGGTCACGCGCTTCATAGAAGCGCGTTCGGTCAGGCCACCGCCCAAGGCAATGGCCTTCTCAAGCGTGAGTCCGGGCTGAAACGGATAGCTGCCGGGCTTCTGCACTTCGCCATTGATGTAGAACGGTCGGTATTCGATCTGGCTGAGGCTGACCTTGGGATCGACCAGATAGCCTTGCTTCAAGCCCTCGACGATTTTCTGCTCCACCTGATTGGGCGTCAGGCCCCGGGCGACGACTTCGCCCAGGAACGGATACGAGAACGTTCCGGCATCGTTGAGGCGGATCTTCTTGAAACTCAGCTCCGGTTCGCCGAACACGGTGATGCGCAAGACATCGCCAGCCGCGAGTTTGTAGTCGGTAAGGGTTTCGGCGGCGTGGACTGCGGGAGTCAGCCACACCAGCAACAACAGGAAAACGATGCGCACATTCATGGGCCTGGCCTCTTAGAGACTGACGTCGAAACTGATCTGGAAGACGTTGCGGGTGAAGCTCTCGTTGTCGGCGTCCGAGTCGTTATCGCGAAAGCGATAACCGAGTTCGATATCCAGCCAGCGGCGCATCTTGTAGATCACCGCCAGGTTGTAGTCCTGAAGGTTGTCGCTGCGCGACTGACCCTCGTAGTCGTAGCGGCCCATGCCGGCCTGCGCCACGGTGGTGATGCGTTCCGTCCAGCCGTGGCGCCAGCCGACCTGGGTGAAGGTCGACTTCACGGCGTCAGCGCCGTCGTCACCTTCAGCCATGGCCTGGCGGGCAAGGAAGGTGAAGGTTGAATAGGTGCGCGGTTTCCATTGCAGATCCACTTGCCAGGTGGGATTGCTCAGGTCGCTGGCGCCGCTTTCGTCGAAATTCTTGCGTTCATAACCGAGCTTGAGCTTGCCGGTGGTACGGGCGCTCATGTCCCACTCGGCTCCGCCCAGCAACGCATTGGAACGGCTGCTGCGGGTGCTGCCCGATTGCAGATAATCGAACCGGGTGTGGTCGTATTCGAGCAGGCCGCGGGTGTTGCTGCCGAGGCGGTGATACCAGATGCTGGAAAAGCCGCTGGTGTTGCGCTCTTTGTCGTCGTTGATGCCGTCGGCATTGTCGTAGCGCAGTTGCGCATAACTGGCGCCGAGGTCGATTTGATTGGCGGCAGTTTTCGCGCCGAAGGTGTACACGCCGTTGACTCGGGTACTTTCGATCTTGTCGTTGATGCCGTCGACAGCTGTTGAGGTCGTGCGCTCGTACTTGCGCGCTTCAGCTTCGAGTTTCAGCCGATGGCGATCAGTGAACTCCATGATGCTGTCGGCGCGCAGGCGCTGGGCGGTGTTCGAGGCATCGTCATCCTGGTGATAGATGTAGCGCGTGGGCTCCCAGATCAGCCGCGTCGCACTGTTGCGATCCTCGGCCTTGAGCTCGAAGTAGGGCGCCAGCCGAGTGACCATCGTCGATTGAACATTGTGTTCAAGCTCACGAAAGTTATCGTCGTAGCTTTCCGACAAGCCGAACTTCGGGATGAAGTCGAAGCCGTAGACATTGATCGCTTGTGGCTCCAGGCACCAGGCCACTTCGGGGTACAGAAAGGCCAAGAGCAGGGCAGCGGGGCAGCGGGAATTCAGGGCCATGGTTCTTGGTCCGCAAAGTGGGTATCGGCGTATGGCTGAGGGGGATTGCGGGCGTTACTGTCGTTGTCGCTCAAGCAAGCTCAGCGGTACGCGGACAGGCTGTTGCCGGTTAAGAAACTGCAACAGAATCATCACGCGTTCAGCGCCCAGCGATGACAGGTAGACACCTTCAAGCGGCTCCAGCGAACCTTGAACGATGTGCAAGATTTCACCGGGTTCGAGCGCGTTGGGAGTGGGGGATTCAAGCGACGTTGCACTGCGCTCGCGCAGGTGTTCGATCACCTGATCGTGGACGATGGCGGGCACATGATTGAATTCGACGATGCGGCTGACGCCACGGGTGGAGCGGATCGGGCCCCAGTTGTCATCAGCGCTGAGCTGAATGAACAGGTAACCCGGGAACAACGATTCGATAACGTTGTGCCGTTTGCCCCGCACGATGCGACTACTCATCAGCTCAGGCCGAAAGGTGGCGTAACCCTGTTGAAGCAGATTGAATTGCGCCCGCTCATCCTGGCGAGGTTTGCACTGCAATAAATACCAGTTAGAACCGCTGCGGCGACTCGTTAGCATGCTGGAATACTCCATACATAGCGAAAGTGTAAGCATGCCGAACGCACGCACTTCAGTGCGTATTCATGCTTGCTGGTAGCTAGTAGGCTGATCAAGGCCAAGATGGCGAAGCCAGATGCGTTACATGTTTTTATTGGCAGGGTAAGTGTTTCAGAAATGAATCACTCGGGTCGTGCTCTAGTTGTGGATCGGGCTGTCTTTGGTGCAAAACGCGGTAATTTTCGTTTGGGCAAAGCTACCGCACGGTTTGCACATGCAACCTTTTTGAAATGTTTTTTAGATAGTCGCCTGGCAACTAACGGTGGAGACCTGCAAGGTTCCGGCGTAGGCAAGTCAGGCAGGGAATAGTTATCGGCCAGTCGTGATCGGCTGTCAAATACTAACAGTCAAAAAAAGCGCCATTTATCCATCGGTATTTTTCGTTTTGTTCAAGTCTATGTTTTGTATGTGATTTTATATTTTCAGAAATGTGCAAAACTTTTTCGATTATGCGCGGTCGCGTTCGATTGCAGGGGTTTGTCAAGTCGGTTTAGTTACTAACAATGCTTTCCCCGTTAGTGGGTGAAATAACCCAATTGTAGCTTTTCTGTGGTTTGCATGAAGTTTTGAAGCCTCGCTATCAACTCTGCTATAACCTCACAACTTCCAGTAGTTGTCACTTGCTGTCCGGTTGCATGGATTAGTGGCGTCAAAGAATCGCCATTGTTTGTTTTGATCGCTGAGTCGCTCACAAACCAAGTATTAAAGGGGAAGCATTGCCATGACTATTCTCGTGACCGGTGCTGCCGGGTTTATTGGCTACCACACTGTTAAGCGTTTGATTGAAGGGGGGATTGAAGTTGTCGGGATCGATAACCTCGATGCCTACTATGACGTCACGCTCAAACAGGCGCGACTCGCCGCATTGCAATCTTTGCCAGGCTTTGAATTTCACGAAATGGACATCGTCGACAAACCTGCGCTGATGGCTTTGTTCGAACAGCATCGGTTTGAATACGTCGTTCACTTGGCAGCGCAGGCTGGTGTCAGGTATTCGCTGGATCAACCGGACGTCTACGGGCAATCGAATCTGGT
Source organism: Pseudomonas sp. P116 (assembly GCF_020149425.1). NCBI lineage: Bacteria > Pseudomonadati > Pseudomonadota > Gammaproteobacteria > Pseudomonadales > Pseudomonadaceae > Pseudomonas > Pseudomonas sp. P116. The sequence continues at coordinate 74,175 of NZ_JACVHB010000007.1, forward strand.
GGGTTTTCTGAATGTGCTTGAAGCCTGTCGGCAGTTTCCTCCAGAGCATCTTATCTACGCGTCAAGCAGTTCGGTGTACGGCGCCAATCACAAGATGCCGTTCCACGAAGACGACCCGGTCGAGCAGCCGGTCTCACTCTATGCCGCGACCAAACGCGCCAATGAATTGCTGGCTTACAGCTATTGCCATCTCTATGGCTTGCGCGCCACCGGGCTGCGTTTTTTCACGGTATACGGACCGTGGGGGCGGCCCGACATGGCGCTGTTCAAGTTTACCCAGGCGATGATCGAGGGGCGCCCCATTGATATCTACAACGAAGGGCAGATGGCACGGGATTTCACCTATATCGATGACATCGTCGAGTCGATCCAGCGCTTGTTGAGCAAGCCCCCTGAGGGCACGCAAGGGCGCGGCGCCAATCGGTTGTTCAATATCGGCCGCGGCAGTCCGGTCGCGCTGCTGGCGTTTGTCGAGTGTCTGGAGCAGGCGCTGGGCATCGAGGCCCAGCGCAATTATCTGCCGCTGCAAGAAGGTGATGTGGTCAAGACCTGGGCTGATGTTTCGGCGCTTGGCGCGTGTATCGACTTCAGCCCCCAAGTGTCGGTTGATGTCGGAGTGGCGGCTTTTGTGCAGTGGTATCGGACTTATTATCGGGTTTGAGCGAGGTAGAGCGAGCCAGTGATCACACCACAGCTTTGGCTTCAGCCTTGATAACCGATCTGCGATACGTCAGCAATACGATGCCGGTGACCACAATCACCCCGCCGAAAACCTGCCCGGTACTGAGCATTTGATCCAGGACAATCCAGCCCATCAACAAAGTCGCCAACGGCTCGATGTTCATGACCGGCGCATTGCGTGGCATGTCCAGCCGAGGCACCGAAATGAACAGCACGATAAAACCGGTGCCGTATAACACCACAAGCGTGGCGAGAGCCAGCCATCCGGTGGAGGTCGCGGGCAGGTTCAGTCCGCTTGGGAAGGCGCCGGTCAGTCCCGCCAGATTAATGCTGCTGAAGACGATAAAAATGGTCAACAGACTGCGCGCCGAGCCACGTACCTGAGACAACTTGTGGTCGGTGATCCATAGCGCGCAGGCGAACACGCTGGCGGCGCAGAACGCGAGCGCGACGCCCAGCCCCCATTCCGGGCCAACGCTGGCCGTCGACGAAAGACGTCCGGGCACGTCCAGCACAAACACCAGCCCCACCAGAATCAAACCCATCAGCGCAGCAGTGCGTGCGGTCGGCCTCGGGCCGCCCATCGCCCAGGTGAGCAACGCCAGCAGGATGGGAAACACGTTGGCCACCAACAGAGCCAGCGCTACCGGAACTCGAGCGACGGCTGAATACAAACACAGGCTTTGCGCGGTAATCAGCAGCCCCAGCAGTAATTGCCAGCGCCAGGCACCTGCGGGCAAGCGCAGACTTTGTCGTTGCCACAGCACCAGAATGGCGAGCACCAGTAAAGTCCCTCCCGAACGCAGCAAAATCGCCAGCAACACCCCCGCGCCATCATCAAAAGCGACCCGCGCCGCCACATGGTTGCCGGCGAACGCACAGCCCATGCACAGAAGAATGATTACGGCGAGATGGCGGGGAAAGGGCGTCGGTGCAGTGTGTGCAAGGTCAGGGCGGGGCATGGCAGATCTCGAACAGTGCTCGGCCATTCGGGATGGCCAGCGGTTTTTATTATGTTGTCGTACAACTGGGGCGTTTTGTACCGCAATTGGATAGGTCGGGCAAGGCGTGCGGCGTCGGAGCCACTTTTCTACTAGGGCTTATACCGGTGGAGTGGCGCAAATGCTGGTGGAAGATCACTGCAGCACATCACCCTGCATCCTCACAGGAATAGGCAAGCATTCAAGAGGAATGCACTAGGGCCCGAGCCGATTGACCGGGAGAATGTGTCGATCTGTTACAGGGGAGTGCTCGTGCGCTCGACAAACCGCTTGAACCCCTGCGCATCACATCAACACGCTGCTTGCACCACAGGTAATTCCCATGACTTTCCCTTCTACAGAAAAACGCGGCTGGAGCGCTGTGCTGGCCATGTCGTTGGCCGCATTCGCCTTGGTCTCTTCAGAATTCATGCCCGTTAGTCTGCTGACGCCTATTGCGGCAGACCTGCACATCACTGAAGGCCAGGCAGGGCAGGGTATTTCCGTGTCCGGTGCCTTTGCGTTGATCACCAGCCTGGTGATTGCATCGATCGCCGCGCGCGTCGAACGCAAGAAGTTGCTGCTGTGCCTCACCTTGCTGATGATCGTGTCCGGCACGATCGTCGCGCTCGCGCCGGGCTACCCGTCATTCATGGCTGGGCGTGCCTTGATCGGCATCGCCATCGGCGGCTTCTGGTCATTGTCGGCGGCAACCGCAATGCGTCTGGTGCCGGCAAATCAAGTCTCCCGAGCGATGGCCATCGTCAACGGCGGTAATGCTCTTGCGACGGTAATCGCCGCCCCGGCGGGTGCCTTCCTGGGTTCGCTGATAGGCTGGCGCGGCGCATTTTTCTGTGTTGTTCCTGTCGCAGCACTGGCGGCCGTGTGGCTGATGATCAGTCTTCCGTCCTTCAAGACCGAGCGCCCAACAGGCAGCGGCAACGCCCTGCAGCTGATGAAGCAGTTGCCGGTTGCAGTGGGAATGGTCGCCGTCAGTGTATTTTTCATGGGGCAGTTCATGCTGTTCACTTACCTGCGCCCGTTTCTTGAGGGGGTGACCGGTGTCAGCGTCTCGACATTGTCTTTCATGCTGCTGGGGTTGGGACTTTCAGGTTTGATCGGAACCTTTCTGATCGAGAAATTCATCCGCAATAGCCTCTACCGCACGCTGACGGTTATCCCTCTGATCATGGCTGCCATCGCGCTGGCTTTAGTGAACTTCGGCGCATCGCCGTGGCTGACCGCGGTATTGCTCGGTCTATGGGGGCTGGTCGCTACGGCCGCTCCCGTTGGATGGTGGACATGGCTGGCGCAAACGCTTCCCGATGATGCGGAAGCTGGAGGCGGCATGCTGGTAGCCATTGTCCAATTGGCTATCGCAGGCGGGGCAATCGTTGGCGGGTTGGCGTTTGATCTGAGCGGATATAAAGCCACGTTCGAGCTCAGTGCAGCCGTGTTGGTTACCGCGTCTGCGCTTGCCTGGCTGGCGGGGCGCAGTGCGACTGAGGTTGATGTTGCCGAGTCGAACGTGACGGCCTGACATTGGCTAGTCCCGCGACGCTATCGACCGCGGCGCGGGTATCTCGGCAGTCGTGAACGTAAGTGCCTACATCCGGTGATGTTCCAGCAAGAAGTCCACGAACAATCGCACCCGCGCCGGCATTGCCGCCCCACCGACGAACACCGCATGAATCGGTTCCTGGTCCCCGGGGTTCCATGCTTTCAACAGCGCAATCAGGTCGCCGCGCTGTAAATCTTCGGTCACGCTGAACTCGCCGATACGTGCAATGCCGGCACCGACCCGCGCGAGTTGTGCCAGTGCTTCACCACTGCTGCATTCGATGTTGCCACTGACCTTCAAAGCAAACTCTTCACCATCGCGGATGAACGGCCAGTTGGGTTCGGCTCGCCTGAAGTTAAAGCGCAGGCAATTGTGCTGTAGCAGGTCTTCCGGTTCCTGGGGGGTGCCATGGCGCTGCAAATACTCGGGCGATGCCACCACCACCTGGCCGGTGTTGCCGATCCTGCGCGCGGTCAGCGGGCTGTCGGGCAGATGACCAAAGCGGATCGCGACGTCGGCCTGCCCGCCGAGAATGTCGACCACTTCGTCGCCGAGCGTGAGGTCGACGACGATGTTGGGGTAACGGGCGCTGAATGCTGCGACCATGGGAACGATGGCGAGCCGCCCATGACCAAGGGCGGCACTGACCCGCAATCGCCCTCTGGGTACGCCTTGGTCGGCGATGGCTTCTTCGACCTCGTCCATGTCGGCCAGGATGCGCCGGGCGCCGCGCAGGAACGCTTCGCCCTCGGCAGTGAAGGTGATCGCTCGCGTGGTGCGCAACAGCAGGCGAGTGCCAAGACGTTGCTCGGTGCGCGCGATGATCCGACTGACTGCCGAGGGCGTCAGGCCCAGTGCACGCGCGGCGGCCGACAGGCTGCCTTCCTGCGCCACGGTGGTGAACACGCTCATCTCACCTGACCTGCCGTTGAAATCCACTTGTGCCTCCTACGCAAAGGTGATTGCCAAAAATGCTATCTACCGCCTGAAAAGACGGGATCGTAGCATTAGCGGCATAGATAAGGAGCTTTCCATGCGTATCAATCCACCACTCGTCGCGCTCGCCATCGGTGCCTTTGGCATCGGCGTAACAGAATTCGCCCCCATGGGCATGTTGCCGGGAATCGCTGCGGATCTGGGCGTTTCCATTCCCGCCGCCGGTTTGCTGGTCAGTGCTTATGCGCTGGGCGTACTGATCGGCGCACCGCTGATGACCCTGACCACCGGCAGGATTCCCCGGCGCTATCTGCTGATCGGGCTCATGGCGATTTTCACCCTGGGTAATCTGATGTCAGCCCTGGCCACCGATTACTACAGTCTCATGGTCGCCAGGGTGGTGACCTCACTGAACCATGGTGCATTTTTTGGCGTTGGCTCCATCGTCGCTGCCAGCGTGGTTGCCCCGGAAAAACGTGCCGGGGCAGTAGCGGCGATGTTCATGGGCCTGACTCTGGCAACTATCGGCGGTGTGCCGCTGGCCGCCTGGTTTGGCGAACTGTTCGGTTGGCGCACTGCTTTCTGGGGCATTACCGGGTTGGGTGTGTTGACCATGGCCGCGTTGTGGTTCGCACTTCCTAACCTGAAGGGGCCGCAAAGCCTCGGTGTAATGGCGGAGATTCGGGTATTGGGGCGCGGCCCGGTGCTGGGCGCGCTGGCCCTGACCGTAGTCGGCTCGAGTGCCATGTTCACAGTTTTCACCTACATCGCGCCGATCCTCAGCAGCGAGACCCATGCATCCACCGCCTTCATCACCGCCATGCTGGTGTTATTCGGTGTCGGGCTGACGCTGGGCAACATGTGGGGCGGCAAGGCTGCTGACCGCTCAATAGATCGCACGCTGATCATCTCGCTGAGCGTGCTTATCATCGTCTTGTTGGCGTTCACCGTACTGATGCGTTGGCCACTGCCGGCTGCCGTAGCCATCCTGATTTGGGGTATCGCCAGCTTTGCCTTGGTCCCGCCGCTACAGATGCGTGTCATGGAAGCCGCGAAGGACGCACCCAATCTGGCCTCGGCGGTGAACATCGGAGCTTTTAACTTCGGCAACGCGATAGGCGCAGTGCTGGGCGGAGCGGTGATCAATGCAGGTCTGGGTTATCCGGCGATTTCCTTGGCCGGAGCGGCAATGGCGGGCCTGGGGCTACTGATGGTGCTAGCTTTTGTCTGGCGCTCAAGAACGATTGAAGCAGCAGTGGTGTGACGAAGAGGAGGGGAGTGATTCGTTACCTTCGATGAGTGGCGGGACGGGTGGGGTTGCGGAAATGGCCGAAAAGATGCGGAACGACCTATAAAGAGAAAAGCCAAATTCCTGAAAGCCAGAAACGACAAAGCCCTGAATAGTCAGGGCTTTGTCGGTACAAATATGGCGGAGGCGACGGGATTCGAACTCATGGACCTGTTACCGTCGACGGTTTTCAAGTCCGAAGATTAATCCTTATATTTCAATATCTTAACTTGTATTCGTTTCCGCTAGGCAGTATTCATTAGTGCTCTGAAATCACGGGGTGGATACTTATTTGCGGAAACGAAGTTGGCCGGTTGTTTGGCGTTCTGGGTAGGCTCATAATCGCCCTAAACTCCATAGCTGCAATCGAGAGACTGCGCTTGATGGGAAGCGACGTTCATCTGAAGTGAGATTTTTGCAGCCAACCTGGTCAGTCGTGACAGGCAGGACACGGGCAAGAGCGGCCGGTCATCTAGTCTCTGGCCAGTGGCTATCTTGACCGCTCCAACTCCTTAGGCTTCAAACCGCCAAAGGAGAAACTCGCATGTCTTGCTGCAATGAAGGTGACGGCCGCGTTGACTATCACCTTCATTCGTTAGCGAGCCTGGGGGAACTCCTCTTTTTAGTCGATCTTTTTTTCGGCGTTGAAGCCGTCGAAGTTTTCGAACACGCCCATGAAGCCCGGAATACTCGCCTCACGCGCCCAGTCGCGCTGTAGTTCGCAGTACATCTGCACGCGACTGATCAGTTTGGCACCCGCCTGCTCCATACGGCGCAATGCTGCATCGTGCGCGGCAAGGGAGGTTCCGCCGACCGCATCGACCGGTATATAGACCTCAAAACCTTCTTGGATCGCGTCGAGTACCGGGAAGGTCAGACAGGCTTCGGTCCACAACGCTGTCATGATCAGTTTGCGGCGCCCGAAGGCTTTAACCGCCTGCTTGAATTCGCTGTCTTCCCAGCTATTAATTGAGGTGCGATCGTAGGTAGGTAAGTGGCCGAGCACGTCTTGCAGTTGCTGAATAGGTGGCCTGTTGCGACCGGTGCCGACGTTGACGGTCGAGTGGATGATGGGCAGATTGAAGTTAACCGCCGCCTTGGCGACGCTTGTGATGTTGAACACTAGTTCCTCGCGCGGCATAGAGCGGATCGAGGACACCTGAACCGGTTGGTAGTCGATGATGATAAAAACCGAGTTATCGGGCGTCAGAAGTTGGTCGGTCTGGGGGTTACGAATTGTTTCGCTCGTCATTGCTTGATCCTCGTTATGGACGTGATCCACGCATGCAGTTGGGCTGGATGTCGCACGTGCTCAGCGACGATTACGGACCTGGTACTGCAGCGAATAGGGGTGGAGCTATGCGTCAGCGGCGACGTTGCCTGTGAACGTCATATTGCTGTTCCCTTAATCGCGCCGGTAGTAGCATTGCTCGACTAGCTGTGTCGCAATAAGAGGAACGCCACGTTGGATATCGAAGATCTGCTGACATTTGTCGAAGTTGCCGATGCCGGAGGCGTTTCGTCTGCTGCGCTTCGGCTTGGAGTAGCCAAGTCGATCGTCAGTCGCAGGCTCGCGCGTCTAGAGAAGGAGCTGGGCGTGCAGCTGCTGACACGCTCCACCCGTGGCGCGCCGGTGACAGAAGCCGGCGCTACATTCCGCGACCATGCTGCCAAGGCGTGTGCCGAGATTGATTTAGCGCGGGAAGCAATTCTACCCACGGGCCCCCTCCGTGGTCGTCTGCGTGTGGCCGCACCGCTGTCTTTCGGACCGACGCATTTTGCACCGGTGGTAGCAGAGATGGCGCGCCGACACCCAGAGCTGAACATCCAGACCTGCTATAGCGATCGCTTTGTAGATCTAATTGCCGAGGGATACGACTGCGGCATACGGGTCGGCTACCTTCATGACTCCAACCTCATCGGCAGACGCGTCGGCCCGATCGGAGTCCGGCTGGTCGCGAGCCCAGGCTATATCAAGACTCATGGCTCACCGCAGCGGCCAGAGGAACTGACCTACCATAAGGCCCTGATGCAGGGCACCGAGGCCTGGCAATTTATGGATGGCGGGAAGGTTATTTCTGTTCGCCCTCAGGGTCGATTCAAGGCAGACAACGGCGTAGCACTTGTTGCCGCAGCCGTAGCAGGCCTGGGCGTTGCTTACCTGCCCGATTGCCTCACCCATGACAGCCTCGCCTCAGAGGCACTGGTGCCGATCATGACGAGTTATCCGCCACCGCCCGCGGGAGCGTATTTAGTTCGCCCTCCAGGTCAGCATCCTGCGCGGAAGATCAGAGTCCTCACCGAACTCCTGATTGAGTACTTCGGAAAGTCTCCACACTTTGCAGGGGCCGCTTCCACCGTCTCACCCGAGTCGGCCCCATGAACGCTTCTGGCCGAAAGCTGCCTGACGCATAGACAGTGCAAAGCCGCCCTATGGCTCCCTCGACGATTCCTGCTCGGCGTCAGGAAACGGCGGACCGCCTCGACTGTCGACTTAATCCAGGCGTCTTGCCCGTAATGCGCTTGAATGCGCGACTGAAAGCGGCCTGAGATGTATAGCCCAAGCGCAGCGCCACCTCTTCAATTGGCAGCCTTTCTAGCGTCAGCCACTGGCTTGCAAGCCGCATTCGCAACTCAGTGACGTAGCGTAACGGGGTCATGCCAATAGTCACTTGGAAACGGTCCGCAAAGACTGAGCGCGAGGTATTGCATTGCTCCGCCAGCTGCGCAACGGTCCAGTTGCGTCCCGGTTGTTGGTGGAGCGCAAGAAGCGCATTTGCCAAGCGTGGATCGCGCAATGCGGCGACCAGGCCTGAGGCATTACCGCAGGCGCACTCCACCCAGCCGCGAACGACCATGGCGGCCACCACGTCGGCCAGTCGCGCGAGGATGCCGGCGAAGCCGATACGTGCGGCACTGACCTCGCGCTCCATGGTGGTCAGGATCGGCACCAGTCCGGGGTAACGCTGGCCGCCGGCATCAATCAGCATCAGGCCGGGCATCAGACTGCCCAGGCCATGGATACTGCCCAACTCAAACTCCATGCAGCTACTGAATAAAATGGTGGTCGGCGTGGAGTTGGCATCGGTTCCGGCATCCACCGCGCTGACGGTTTCACCGAGGGGCGCGCCGTCTAAACGGTCGATGTCCTGAACAGGCACTTCCGCATGGGAAAGCAGTTGATGGGCCGCACCATGGGAGATGAGTACGGCGTTGCCGGCAGACAGCGCATACGTTGTCCCGTCCTCCATCCGTAGCATCGCATTGCCGACCGCCAGGAAGTGGAACCAGGCATGCCCAGGTTTGGCAGCGAAGCCCAGGCCGAAGGCTGGACCGGCTTGGATACGTCGGTGCTCGACGCCACGCAGGCGCATGCCGCGCAACAGCTCGTTGATGAGTTCCGAGGAGAGAGCAAACTGATCTGTAGGCATCGTTAGGTGTTTCAGTCAAAAAATCGAGGTTTTTGATCATAGATCATCCAGATTCTCGCGCCTAGACTGCGGGTCGCAATGAAGATTGGGAGATCCGTGCAATGACTGAACTGGTGTGTAGTGCTGTACCCGACAGCCGTGCCGGCGTCGGGCAGGATGTAGAACCTGCAACCCCCGCGTGGATGGCCGTATTCTCGTTGGCAATGGGCGTGTTTGGCTTGCTGACCGCTGAGTACCTTCCGGCCAGCCTGTTAACACCGATGGCTACCGATTTGGGTGTGTCCGAAGCGCTAGCTGGCCAGGCGGTAACGGTGACCGCAGTGGTGGCCCTGTTCGCCGGCCTGTTGGTGCCAGGCCTGACTCGCAGTATCGATCGCCGTTGGGTGCTGCTGGGGTTTTCCACGCTGATGATCGCATCCAATCTGTTGGTCGCTATTTCGTCCAGTTTCGCGGTGCTGCTGTTGATGCGTATCTTGCTGGGTATCGCCCTTGGCGGGTTCTGGAGCATGGCGGCGGCGGTGGCGATGCGATTAGTACCTGCTGCTTTGTTGCCGCGAGCGCTCTCGATCATTTTCAGCGGCATTGCTATCGGGACGGTGGTTGCGGTCCCGCTGGGCAGTTTTCTGGGAGGGCTATATGGCTGGCGCAGCGCGTTCTTTGCAGCGGCGGCGGTGGGGGGCGTGACCCTGGCTTTCCAGTCGTTTACTCTGCCGCGCCTTGCGCCGCGCCGGCCTGCACGCCTGCGTACGGTGTTTGAGGTGTTGCTGCGCCCGGGCATCGCCATGGGGATGTTCGGTTGCGTGCTGGTGCACAGCGGCCACTTTGCGATGTTCACTTATATTCGGCCATTCCTCGAAGGTACGACCAGCATTGGCCCGCAAGGGCTGTCGCTGATGCTTCTGGGGTTTGGTGTGGCGAACTTTGTCGGCACGCTGGTGGCTGGATGGCTGCTTCCCCGTCACCCGTTGGCCACCCTGGTGTTGATGCCGGTGCTGGTGGGCGTTGCGGCACTGGCGTTGGTTCTTTTGCCGGCCTCGGTGCCGGGTCAGGCCATTTTGCTGGCGGTCTGGGGCTTGGCCTTTGGTGGTGTGCCAGTGGCATGGTCGAACTGGGTCGCCAGCGCCGTACCTGATCAGGCGGAAAGCGCCGGGGGCATGGTAGTGGCGTCTGTGCAGTCGGCCATCGCAACAGGCGCAGCCGCTGGCGGTGCGATGTTCAGCTTCGGTGGTAGCGCAGGCGTATTTGTAGCGGCGGCCGTGTTGATGCTGCTGGCCGCGTTGCTGATTGCGTTGCGTGTCCGGGTTCCTTCCCATGGCGGTGCCCAGGCCAGGCCGGCGCTGCACCTTTGATCCGACTCCCCGGGCGCCCCGATTCTGCCTGTAACCCGGACATAAAATAAGAACAATACGACGTCTCACCAACGACGCCTGAAATCTTTTCGCGCCGCAGGTATAGGCAATGCGCTCGGGTGGTTCGACTGGACGTTGTACGCAACCTTTTCGATGTACCTGGCAGGCAATCTGTTCGACAAGGCCTGTCAATGTATCCGCGCTGATCAAACATTCGACTTGGCCAAGACATCCTGTAGTGAAGAACGGCAGAGAATGGCCGAAAGCTGTCCGTTGAAGACAGCCACATCCTCAGGTGTGTCGAGGTCGAACCAGTGCTGTCGGAAGGGAAGGGTTGCGCAAATGCCCGAAAAGATGCGGAAACGACCTATATAGAGAGAAGCCAAATTCCTGAACGCCAGAAACGACAAAGCCCTGAATAATCAGGGCTTTGTCGGTACCAAATATGGCGGAGGCGATGGGATTCGAACTCATGGACCTGTTACAGTCGACGGTTTTCAAGACCGTTGCCTTAAACCACTCGGCCACACCTCCGTTGCGTTGCGGGCGCCATAATACCTGAATGAAACACACTGTCAAACTCTCTGCATGGCTTGTTACAGAGCGTCTGTTATGATCTTTGCGACTGAACGTTTCAAACCAACAGGAGTGTCGCCATGCGCGAACAGGATTACGCAGTTAATAACAGCGTGCAGGCTGAGCAGCTAGAGGTTAGCCGCGTCCTGCGCAACACTTATGGTCTACTCGCTCTCACCCTCGCATTCAGCGGCGTGATGGCGTTCGTGGCCCAGCAGATGCGTGTTGGCTACCCGAACATTTTCGTGGTGCTGATCGGCTTCTACGGGCTTTTCTTCCTTACCAACAAACTCCGTGATTCCGCGTGGGGCCTGGTGTCCGCCTTTGCGTTGACCGGTTTCATGGGTTTCCTGCTCGGCCCGATCCTCAATCGTTACCTGGGCATGCAGGGCGGCGCTGAAGTGGTCAGCTCCGCGTTCGCGATGACGGCACTGGTGTTCGGCGGTCTGTCGGCTTACGTGCTGATCACCCGCAAGGACATGAGCTTCCTGGGTGGTTTCATCACCGCCGGTTTCTTCGTCCTGCTGGGTGCAACGCTGGCGAGCTTCTTCTTCCAGGTCAGCGGTCTGCAACTGGCGATCAGCGCAGGTTTCGTGCTGTTTTCGTCGGTCTGCATCCTGTTCCAGACCAGCGCCATCATTCACGGCGGCGAGCGTAACTACATCATGGCGACCATCAGCCTGTATGTATCGATCTACAACCTGTTCATCAGCTTGTTGCAGATCTTCGGCATCATGAGCCGCGACGACTGATCGCAGTCCATGAAATAACAAAAAACCCGCCTAGGCGGGTTTTTTGTTGCCTGCAGAAAAGGTGATCAATTGATCACGATGCTGCCATCGGCCTGTTGTTTGTAGATCGTGTAAGGCAACAGCAGTGTGTCCAGCACCCCCGACAATGCGGCATCCACCAGCACACCGGGCGTTGCGTTGTTGTAATTGAACGCATCGACATCATCCGGCTGCTCTGCGTGCAGCAGGCAGAAATCATAGGTCACGCCGCTGTAGATCCGCGGAACGGCGCCGCAGTGGGACTTTATCTCTCTCAGATCGTTCGCCGCGACGTGGTCACTGCGCACCACTGTCTGCACGGTCCCACAACCAGCGAGCATCAGCGTCGCCAACATCATTGCCTGAATTTTCATACCGCCAATCCTTAGCCGCAAAAACCTCAATTTACGCCGAACGCAGGTAAAAAGCATTTATGCCATGGGTGGCAGTCGGCGTTTGACTGGCGTCTTCTTGACGATCGCCGTATTGGTTTCGGCCAGGGTGTTAAGGCGATCGAGCAGGGTGTCCAGCTGTTCCATCGAGCGTACGTGCAGGCGGGCGATGAAGCAGTCCTCGCCGGTAACCTTGTCGCACTCGGTGAATTCGGGAATCGACAGAATCTGCCGCTCCACCTCTTGCAACTGCCCCGGCAGTGGGCGCACGCGGACGATGGCCTGCAATTGATAGCCAAAACATTTGGGGTCGATTTCGACGGTGTAGCCCTTGAGCACGCCGCGTTCTTCCAGTCGGCGCAAGCGTTCGGCCACGCTGGGCGACGACAGGCCGCTGATCTGCGCCAAGGCCTTTAATGAACGTCGCGAATCCTCCATCAAGGCACTGATGAGGATCTGGTCGATGTCATCGGTCATGGTCAATCTCCGGCATTAGGCAATTGGTGAAAACCACCCTCGATAAAAAAGGCAGAAACCGAGTTTAGCCTGCTTTTTGCGCTGGAGTGGCCCTGCGTCCACTTGGCATACTTTTGCCACGCATTCGCCAAACGCTGAGGAGATTGAAGATGGACAACCGGATCCGTCGCGGCTCATTTGAAATGACCGCGGCCATGCTGATATCCGGGACGATCGGCTGGTTCGTACTGGTCTCCGGGCAACCGGTGCTGGACGTAGTGTTCTGGCGCTGTGTGTTCGGGGCCGGCACTTTGTTGCTGATCTGCGCGGTTTTCGGTTTTTTGCGCCCCGGCTTACTGACGCGCACTACATTCTTGCTGGCGGTACTCAGCGGCGGGGCGATTGTCGGCAACTGGGTGCTGCTGTTTGCCTCGTATTCCCGGGCCTCGATCGCGATTGGCACAGCGGTCTATAACGTGCAGCCGTTCATGCTGGTCGGATTGGCGGCGCTGTTTCTCGGCGAGAAAATAACTCTGCAGAAACTGTTTTGGCTGGCGATTTCCTTTATGGGCATGTTGGCGATTGTCAGTGCCCATGGCCAGCAAGGCGAGGGCGGTAGTGAGTATCTGCTGGGCATTGCCCTGGCATTGGGCGCGGCGTTTCTCTATGCGATTGCCGCGTTGATCATCAAGCGCCTGACGGGCACGCCACCACACTTGATCGCGCTGATCCAGGTCTGCACCGGCGTGCTGTTGCTCGCGCCGTTCGAGCATTTTTCTGCACTGCCGCAAGCGCCGAGTGCATGGGCCAGCCTGGTGACGCTGGGCATCGTTCACACTGGCCTGATGTACGTGCTGCTATATGGCGCGATTCAGAAGTTGCCGACAGCGTTGACGGGCGCACTGTCGTTCATCTACCCGATTGCAGCGATTTTCGTCGACTGGTTAGCCTTCGGTCATCGCCTGGAAGTCCTGCAATGGGTGGGCGTGGCGGCGATTCTGCTGGCCGCCGCGGGGATGCAGCAGGGCTGGGGTTTCAAGGCTCGGCGACTGGTTGCGCAGTAAAATTCAAATGTTCCAGTGCGGCGCGGTTTTCGCCAGGCGCTGGCGCATCTCGCCAATGTTCGCGGCGAGTTGCCGGGTCAGCAATCGATAGCCATCCAAAGCACTATAAACCGGTGCGTCAAGGCTGGCGTCCGGCAATTCCGCTGGCCGATCCAGACGCTGCGCCGCGCCGGATTTCAGGGCGCGGGCCATGCCAATCAATTGCACGCGAATCTGCCGGTGCTCGGCCTTCAACGCTGATTGCAGATGGGCCATGGCTTCGGGGTCGTTGGCATCGGGACGTGTATTACCGAGAATCTCCAGTGTGCTGATGCACATGCGCAGGTTGCGCTGGATGGCATCGAGTTCGGTCATGGAAATCTTCACTTCCTTGGACACCGACGGCATCAGCGAACGCAGTTGCACCATCACCGCACCCAGGCGGCCCATCAGTTTCAGATGTTCGTCGGCGCTGACCGGTTGGCCGCTGATGATGCGTCCGTAAACCGTGGCGCAATCGCGCAAGGCATCGGCCAGGTTGTAGCGCCACGAGTACACCGCGTACAGCGGCAGGGCGAAGGAGAACGCCAGCGCCAGGGCAATGCCGATCAGGATGTCGACCCCGCGCCACAGCCCATCCGTGATCGGGTTGTCGCCATGCCCGGCGACAATAAATACGGTGATCGCCGAGAGCAGGGCGGTGTAGCCACCCTTGCCGATGGCGTGATACGAGAAGAAGCCGCACACCACGGCCATGGCAAAGTAGGTCAGCCACGGCATGCCGAGCCACGCCTCCTGCGCCACGAGCAACAAACCGACGCCGGCACCGATCAAGGTGCCGGTGGCGCGTTCGGCGGCTTTTTTGCCGATGTTGCCGTGGTGCTGCAAACCGCCGATGACCACCAGCATGGTCACCGACGCCCACTCGCCGTGGGGCAGGTTGATGCCGGTGGTCAGCAGGATGGTTGCCAGCAACCCCAAAGCCACCCGCACCGCGTGGATCAGTCGGGCGTGGCGGTAGCGCCGGTAAGGGTCCAGCAGCGGACGCAGGATTCGGCGCAACAGCGGTGGCAGTCGGTGGGTGCTGAACGTACTCAGTGCAAGGCCCTCGTCAGAAGATGTAGTCGGTGGTCAGGAAGCTCGAATCGCGTCCGCGAATGATCTCGCTGATCAGATCCTTGTTGCTGTCCTGGAACTTGGTGGCCACCAGCGTGCGGATCGAAAACACCCGCAGCGCATCGTGTACCGACAACGTGCCTTCGGCGGAGTTCTTGCGGCCGTTGAACGGATAAGTGTCCGGGCCACGTTGGCACTGGGCGTTGAGGTTGATCCGGCCGACCTGATTGGCAAACGTGTCGACCAGCCGGCCGACGGCCACCGGGTTGGTGCCGAAGATGCTCAACTGCTGGCCGAAGTCCGATTCCAGCACGTAGTCGATCACCGTATCGAGATGGCGGTACGGCACGATCGGCACCACCGGGCCAAACTGCTCTTCCTGATAGACGCGCATCTGCGGGTTCACCGGGTAGAGCACAGCCGGGTAGAAGAACGACTCGCGCGACTCACCGCCATTCGGGTTGACCACTTCGGCACCCTTGCTGCGCGCATCTGCGACCAAGCCATGCAGATAATCGACCTTGCCCGACTCCGGCAGCGGCGTCAGCGACACTCCGCTGTCCCACGGCATGCCCGGTTTCAGCGTGGCCAGTTTGGTGTTGAATTTTTCGATGAAGCTGTCGACCACATCCTCATGGACGAAGAGAATTTTCAGCGCGGTGCAGCGCTGGCCGTTGAACGACAGTGATCCGGTGACCGCTTCGCTGACGGCGTTGTCCAGATCGACTTCCGGCAGGACGATGCCGGGGTTCTTCGCATCCAGCCCCAGTGCGGCGCGCAAGCGGTGCGGTTTCGGGTGCAGTTTTTTCAGGTCACTGGCGGCCTTGTTGGTGCCGATGAAGGCGAAGATGTCGATTTTGCCGCTGGCCATCAGTGCGCTGACCGTTTCGCGGCCGCTGCCGTAGATGACGTTGATCACGCCGGTCGGGAAGCTGTCGCGGAACGCTTCGAGCAATGGGCGAATCAGCAGCACGCCGAGCTTGGCCGGTTTGAACACCACGGTGTTGCCCATGATCAGCGCCGGAATCAGCGTGGTGAAGGTCTCGTTCAGCGGATAGTTGTAGGGGCCCATGCACAGTGCCACGCCGAGCGGCACGCGGCGAATTTGCCCGAGCGTGTCCTGCTCCAGTTCGAAACGGCTGGAGCGGCGGTCGAGTTCTTTCAACGCATTGATGGTGTCGACGATGTAGTCGCAGGTGCGGTCGAACTCTTTTTCCGAGTCCTTGAGGTTCTTGCCGATTTCCCACATCAGCAGCTTGACCACTGCGTCACGCTGCTGGCGCATGCGCCCGAGGAACGCTTCAACGTGCTGAATGCGTTCGGCCACGCGCATGGTCGGCCACAAGCCCTGACCACGGTCGTAGGCGCGGACGGCGGCGTCCAGCGCGGTGAGGGCAGTGTCGGCGTCGAGCAGGGGTGTGCTGCCGAGAATCACTTGCTCATCGCCATTGTCGCCGTGCAAATAGACCGGGCTGCGAACCGTGGCGAGCGGGCCGTCCCAGCGGCGCAACTGCCCGTCGACCAGGTATTCGCGCTGCTCGACCTGACCGTCGAGGCGGTATTTTTCCGGGATGTCGCTGACAGAAGGGAACAGATTGCCAAGGATGTTTGCTGTGGTCATGTCGCTACCCCGTGTTGATGTCCGCGTGCAGATCAAAAAGTCTGTACAGGTTATACGCCTGAATGCGGCGAAATTTAAACCCGTAAATATCAGGCAAAGGGCCGAAACAGAGAGGGCGGCGCCCATCGAATACCCTGTAGGAGCTGCCGCAGGGGGATGTTTGAAATGGCTGGCCCCGTAAGTCCCCCTCGCTGTCCCGCAATGCCCTCAACCCTCTGGCATCGCTGTCTTAAGGTGTGATCACAACAATAAGTGATGCCACACAAGAGGATCGTTATGCGGGCAATCCGATTCACTTTACTGCTGGTGTTAGCCATGACACTGCACGGATGCGGCGACGATGCCAAACCCCCGGCCACCTCCAGCGTCGCCAGCAGCGCTATCCCGTCTGACCCGGCACTGGCGCAGATCTACGCCAACAGTTGCCAACTCTGTCACGCCAACCCGGCCGCTAATGCGCCGCTCACCGGCGACCGCAAAGCCTGGGAACCGCGGATCCAGCAGGGCGCCGACACGCTGCTCGATCACGCCATCAACGGCTACAACGGCATGCCGCCGATGGGCCAGTGCGTCGAGTGCTCGCAAGAGCAGTTCCTGCAATTGATCGGCTTCATGGCCGACCAGCCTCTTCCACAATAAGGGTGCGCGCATGACGATGGATCTGACACGGCGTCAGTTGTTGCAACGGGCGAGCATTGTTGGCGCGTTCAGTGCGTTGGCGAGCAACCCGGCATTGGGCCAGTTGATGCGCGCGCCACGGCTGATCCCTTGGCGTAACTGGTCGGGCGCGCAAAGTTGCCTGCCGGCGGCGCGTCTGGCGCCAAAAAATCTCGATGAGCTGACGACAGTGATTCGTCAGGCTCAGGGCAAAATTCGCCCGGTCGGTTCAGCGCATTCGTTCAGCGCCTTGGTGCCCACCGACGGCACATTGTTGTCGCTGAGTTACTTCACTGGGCTGCTTGATCACGACCCGAAAACCCTGCAAGCCGAATTCGCCGCCGGCACACCGATGTCGCGCATGGGCATGCCACTGAAGGACGTCGGCCAAGCGCTGCATAACATGGCCGATATCGACTATCAGACCCTCGCCGGCGCGATTGCCACCTCGACTCACGGCACCGGTAAAAACTTTCAGTCCTACTCGGCCCACGTCTGCGGCATGCAGTTGGTGACGGCCAGCGGCGAGGTGCTGGACTGTGACAGTCAGCGCCATCCGGAAGTGTTCAATGCCGCCCGCGTGTCTCTCGGTGCGCTGGGCGTGACGACAAAAATTCGCCTGCAAAACCGCCCGGCCTATCGTCTGCGCGAACGCCAGTGGATCGCCAAAACCGAAGAGCTGCTGGAAGACCTCGACACCAACACCCGCGAGAATCAGCACTGGGAAATGCTCGTGGTCACCCATTCCGACTACGCCTTGTCCATCGCCCTCAATGAAACGGACGACCCGGCCACCCCGCCGATCAGCCCGGAAGAGGAGGGCGGCAACGAGTTCGTCACCCTGATAGAAAAGATCGACAAGTACGCCAGCGATTTTCCCGAGCTGCGCCGCACCATGCTCAACAGCCTGCGGCATCTGGCGAGTTTCGATGACCGGGTCGGCGACTCGTTCGACATCTACGCCAACGTGCGCACCGTGCGCTTCAACGAGATGGAGTACTCGGTGCCAGCCGAACACGGCCCGGCCTGCCTGCGCGAGATTCTCAAGCTGATTCAGGACAAGGATCTGCGCACCTGGTTTCCGATCGAGTATCGCTACGTCAAAGCCGACGACATCCCACTGAGCATGTTCGAGGGCCGCGACAGCTGTTCGATCTCGGTGCACCAGCATTACCAGATGGACCATCACAATCTGTTCGCCGCCGTCGAACCGATCTTCTGGAAGTACAACGGCCGCCCTCACTGGGGCAAGTTGCACACGCTCAACGCGAAAAACCTGCAACCGCTGTACCCGCGCTGGCGTGAGTTTGCCCAGGTGCGCGAGGCGCTTGATCCGAGCGGGCGGTTTCTCAATGCGCATTTGTCGTCGATTCTGGGGGTGAGCTGATGGCGGTCAATCGACGTAACTTTGTGCTGGGCACGTTAGGTGTCGGGGCTTTATTGGTGGGCGTCGGCGCATGGCTAAAACCGGGCGATCGCGGCGGGCCTTACAGCGACTATTTCCTCGCGCTGAATCGCGAACTTAAAGAAAAAGGCCCGATGCGCCCGGTGCTGTTGATTGATCTGGATCGTCTCGATCACAACATCGACGTGGTCATGCAGTCGGTCAAACGTGGCGGCAAGCAGTTGCGATTGGTGGAGAAATCGCTGCCATCGCCGGGGTTGCTCAGCTATATCGCGCAACGTACCGGAACGCAAAAACTGATGTCGTTTCATCAGCCGTTTCTCAATCACGATGCCGTGACGTTTCCGCAGTCGGATATCTTGCTCGGCAAGCCGTTGCCGGTGCGCTCGGCCGAGCTGTTCTATCAAACCCATAAAGGCCCGTTTGATCCTGCCATTCAGTTGCAATGGCTGCTCGACAGCCCTGAGCGTTTGCAGCAGTACCTGGCGCTGGCGCAGGGTTTGGGCACGCGGATGCGCATCAACATCGAGCTGGATGTGGGCCTGCATCGCGGCGGAGTCAGTGACGTGAACGTGCTGGGACAGATGCTCGCGCTGATCAGTGCCAACCCGCAGCATCTGGAGTTCGCCGGGTTCATGGGTTACGACCCGTTCGTGGGCATGGGGGTGCCGGGGATTCTGGGTTCGCCCGAGGAATTGTTTGCCAGGGTCATGGTGATTTATCAGCGCTGCGTTGATTTCACTCGCCAGCAATTTCCGGAGTTGTGGCATGACGGTTTGTGCCTGAACACCGCTGGCAGCCCGAGTTATCGCATCCATGAAAACGAAAAGCTGAGCACGGAAGTCTCGGTCGGTACGGCAATGCTCAAGCCGACGCACTACGACTTGCCGTCACTGGTCGAGCACGTACCGGCCACCTACATCGCCACGCCCGTATTGAAAAGCACTGGCGCGGTGAACATTCCGGCGCTGGACGACAAGTCGAAACTGTTCTCGTGGTGGGACCAGAATCAGCGCCAGACCTTTTTCATCTACGGCGGCAACTGGATGGCCGAGTTCGAATCGCCGCAGGGGCTGCAAAGCAACACTGTTTACGGCCGCAGTTCGAATCAGGAAATGGTCAACGGCTCGAACGCGGTGGGCCTGAAGACTGAGGATCAAGTCTTCCTGCGCCCGACCCAGACAGAGGCCGTCCTCCTGCAATTCGGTGATTTGCTGGCGGTGCGTGGCGGCAAGATCGTCGACACCTGGCCGGTGTATACCTGAGTTCACTTTTAGTCCAGACACTACAAAACCCTGTGGGAGCAGGCTTGCCAGCGATGAGGTCGGCACATTCAACATCATCGGTGACTGACACTCCGCCAACGCTGGCAAGCCAGCTCCCACAGGGTTCTCCATCGGGTTCAGAATATTTTCAAAGTGCTGGACGCCATCAAACAACAAAGATCGACAGGGAGTCATCGATGTCATTCACCGAACCCGTAGGACGACAGGGCAGCGCGATTTCCGCTGGGCGCAGGACCACAGCGAACCGTGACTTGCGCAAGCCGCGAGCATCGATACCGACGTCGCGCAGAACTTTCTGGTCCGCGCCCGCTGCGGTTGCTTCATGCAGGCCGCGCGCAGCCTCAACGTGCGCTCGACCTTGCTGCGCAAACAATTGGCGCAGCTTGAGCAGCAACTCCAGCACACCTTGTTCAGTTTTCAGGGCAGTGCGCTGAGCCTCACCCGTGAAGGCCATGCCTGGCTGGCGGTGAATGCCGACTCGCAAAATGTCAGCGAAGTGCAAACCCTGATCGAACTCATCCACCACACCTTCAGCGAGCGCCAGGAATGATTCCACCCCTGAACCAAACCCCGTATCTCCGTGTAGGAGCTGCCGAAGGCTGCGATCTTTTGATCTTGCTTCTGAAAAACAAAATCAAAAGATCGCCCGATCGCGGCCCGAGCCTTCGGCAGCTCCTACAGTTTGTACGGGATGAGCCGGGCGGTTTAGAGTGGCCAGCCACACATCGATCCAGGAAGGATCCGCCATGCCTGACCACGACCCCACCATTCACCTCGAGCGCTTCAACGAATCCCACGTCGAGGGCGTCACCGCGCTGTACAACGATGCCGCCGTCGCCCGGCAGGTGTTGCAGATGCCGTTTCAGTCCGCCGAGGTTTGGCGCCAGCGGATACAAGCCGATAACGAGCGGGCGGTGAAACTGGTGGCGCTGCATCAGGGCGTAGTGATCGGTCACTTGGGCCTGGAGCATTATTCGCGGATTCGCCGCAGCCACGCTGGCAGCTTCGGCATGGGTGTCGCGACGGCTTGGCAGGGCAAGGGCGTCGGTTCGAAATTGTTGGCGGCGGCGCTGGATGTGGCCGACAACTGGATGAATCTGCACCGCGTCGAGCTGTCGGTGTACGCCGACAACGAGGCGGCTATCGGTCTCTACCGCAAGTTCGGTTTCGAGACCGAAGGCCTGTTTCGTGATTACGCGGTACGCGACGGGCGATGGGTCGATACCCTGAGCATGGCCCGCCTGCGCAATCGTCCGAAAACCTGAATCAGTCGCCCAGCGCGAATGCCACCGCCGACTGCGCATGCAGCTCGGTGGTGTCGAGCAGGGGCAGGGCGCTGTGTTCGGGTTTGATCAACATGCCGATTTCCGTGCAGCCCAGAATGATCGCCTGAGCGCCGCGAGCGGTCAGGGATTCAATTACCTGCTGGTAGATCTTGCGCGACGCCTCGCTGATCACGCCAACGCAGAGTTCGTCGTAGATGATCCGGTGCACTTCTTTGCGCTCAGCGTCGTCCGGCACCAATACCGTCAAGCCTTGGGCGATCAAGCGCTGCTTGAGAAAATCCTGCTCCATGGTGAACGCCGTGCCCAACAGCCCGACCGTTCGCGCATCAATCTTCAAAGCCGCTTGCGCCGCTGGTTCGGCAATATGCAAAAACGGAATGCTGATTGCCGCCTGAATCTGTTCGGCCACCTTGTGCATGGTGTTGGTACACAGCACCACACATTCGGCGCCGCCGGCTTCGAGCCTGCGTGCGGCGTCCACCAGAATCGCTGCCGCATCGTCCCAGCGCCCGGCATGCTGGGCCTGTTCGACCGGGCCGAAGTCGACGCTGTACATCAGCATCTGCGCCGACCGCAGCGGGCCGAGCTGATCACGGACTTGCTGATTGATGAGGCGATAGTATTCGGCGCTGGATTCCCAGCTCATGCCGCCGATCAGGCCGATAGTGCGCATTCGATGTCCCCAGGCAGGTGCCCAGACGAAAGGCCGGGCCGGAGCCGAGTGTCTATTTGTTCACCGACGTGCGCCAGCGCAAATTAACTGTACCGATCATCCAGCTGCAAAGTGTCACGGTGGTCGCTTTCGAGGTTAAACGTACGCCAGTGCTTCGATCTGTCACTATCAGGTATCGCAGGCTCCTCAGAGGAATGTACCCATGAACGACGTACAACAACTGGGCGAAATGCTTCGTCACTATGCCGAGAGTGAGGCGCACAAGAAGCAACTGTTCGAAACGCAGTCGCAGGCATGGACGACGCGGATTACCGAACTGTTCGGGCAGATCCAGCAATGGCTTGAACCGGTGCAGGCACCGAATTTGCTGGAGGTCAGCCGTGAGGCGTATGTCGCGTTCGGCCCTAGCACACCGGTCGATACTTCAACCTTCAAGACCGAAAAACTGACCATTGTGATTGCCGGCAAACCGGTGGAGTTTGTGCCCGATGTGATGGGCAGCTCGGGGCAGATTTCGTTGGCGGTGATGGGTTTGACAGCGGCGCGCTACGGCAGTATTTCGCTGGTGGGCCTGCCGGGTGGGGAGTGGCAGTGGCGCAAGACCAACGGCTTGAAAGACCCCGACACGTTTGCGTTTGATGCGGATTTTCTGGCGTTGCAGTTGCAGAGTCTTATTCCTCGAGACCGCACCTGAGCCCCCAAGGAAACACGCATTCCCCCTGTAGGAGCTGCCGCAGGCTGCGATCTTTTGATCTGTTTTTTAAACGCAAGATCAAAAGATCGCAGCCTGCGGCAGCTCCTACAGGAGGTTACATATCCAGATTGACCCAACCTGGCTTCGCCACCTCCGGCGCCACCGCCTTCACCGCCTTGCCCGTCGCCAGCTCAACCCTGCGTGCCACCTCCGGGTCATCGGCAAACGGCACCATGCTCGCCTCATCCAGACTGTCTGCGGTCTCACGGCGCAAGCAGTACTCCACCGCCAGCCACAGAAACACCACGCCCAACCCATTCAAGAAAAATTCAAACATGACCCGGCTCCCTGCCTCAGGCGATTTGCGCTTCACGGTGGGCCATTGCCACGTCCGCAACCCGCACAGTGCGCCAGACGTTGTAAGCCATCAGCAACATCCCGGTCAGGAAAAACACCCCACCAGCAAAGCGCACGATGAACCCCGGATGGCTGGCCTGCAGCGCCTCGACAAACGAATAGGTCAGCGTGCCGTCTTCGTTGATCGCCCGCCACATCAGGCCCTGGGTGATGCCGTTCACCCACATCGAGGCGATATAAAGCACCGTGCCGATGGTCGCCAGCCAGAAGTGCAGGTTGATCAGCGGCGTGCTGTACATCTGCTCGCGGCCAAACACTTTCGGCACCATGTGATACGTCGCGCCGAAGGTGATCATCGCTACCCAGCCGAGTGCGCCGGCGTGCACGTGGCCGATGGTCCAGTCGGTGTAATGGGAGAGGGCGTTGACGGTTTTGATCGCCATCATCGGACCTTCAAAGGTCGACATCCCGTAGAACGCCAGCGACAGCACCAGAAAGCGCAGGATCGGATCGGTACGCAACTTATGCCACGCACCGGACAAGGTCATCATGCCGTTGATCATCCCGCCCCAGCTCGGCGCCAGCAGGATCAGCGACATCGCCATGCCCAGCGACTGCGCCCAGTCCGGTAGCGCGGTGTAGTGCAAGTGGTGCGGGCCGGCCCAGATGTACAGGGTGATCAGCGCCCAGAAATGCACGATCGACAACCGGTACGAATACACCGGCCGATTGACCTGTTTCGGCACGAAGTAATACATCATCCCCAGGAAACCCGTGGTCAGGAAGAAACCCACCGCGTTGTGCCCGTACCACCACTGCACCATGGCATCGGTGGCGCCGGAATACACCGGATAGGATTTGAACCAGTCGACCGGAATCGACAGGTGATTGACCACGTGCAGCATCGCGATCACCAGAATGAACGCGCCGAAGAACCAGTTGCCGACGTAGATGTGCTTGGTCTTGCGCTGCACGACGGTAGTGAAGAACACCACTGCGTAAGCCACCCAGACCACCGCCATCCACACGGCACCGGAGAACTCGATTTCGGCGTATTCCTTGGTGGTGGTGTAGCCCAGCGGCAGGGTGATCAGCATGATCACGATCACCGATTGCCAGCCCCAGAATGTGAACGCGGCGAGCTTGTCCGAATACAGCCGCACCTGACAGGTACGTTGCACGGCGTAGTAACTGGCGGCGAATTGCGCGCTGCCGGCGAAACCGAAAATCACCAGGCTGGTGTGCAACGGTCGCAAGCGGCCGAAGGTGGTCCACGGCAGGTCCAGATTCATCTCTGGCCATACCAGTTGCGAGGCGATCCATACCCCCATCGCCATGCCCACGACACCCCAGAAAACAGTCGCGATGACGAATTGGCGGACGACCTTGTAGTTATAAGCCTGTCCGATTGTTGCTGTGCTCATGGTCAGTTCATCCACGGTTGCAAAGTCTTGCCAGGCCACCCGGTCTGGCATGGGTTGCACTGTAGAAACCCCACCGGAAACAAAACAGGCTCAGGAATCTTTCATTTATGCGGATCAGATTGAAGTGCTGCCTGCGGACATCTGCCACGCCCTGATACGGTTTTTATGCGTTCAGGTGAATCTGTAACGCGCTGCGCCGTTCGGCCATAGTCTGGGAAAATCTGTAGGAATTGTGTGCGTCCTGATGAGGTGGCAGTGGCATGTATCAATACGATGATTACGACCGGGCGCTGGTGTTCGAGCGTGTTGCGCAGTTTCGCGATCAGGTCGAGCGCTTCATGGCCGGGGAATTGAGTGAGGAGGAGTTTCTGCCGCTGCGTCTGCAAAACGGTCTGTACCTGCAAAAGCACGCTTACATGCTGCGTGTGGCGATTCCCTACGGCACGCTCAGCGCCGCACAAATGCGCACGCTGGCGAGCATTGCGGCTGACTATGATCGTGGTTACGGACACTTCACCACGCGGCAAAACATGCAGTTCAACTGGATCGAGTTGGCCGAAGTGCCGGATATTCTCGAACGGCTGGCGCAGGTCAACATGCATGCGATCCAGACCTCCGGCAACTGCGTGCGCAACATCACCACCGAAGCCTTCGCCGGGGTTGCGGCAGATGAGTTGATCGACCCGCGACCACTGGCGGAAATTCTCCGGCAATGGTCGACGATCAACCCGGAATTCCTCTTTCTGCCGCGCAAGTTCAAGATCGCCATCTGCTCGGCGAAGCAGGATCGCGCGGCAATCATGATGCACGACATCGGCCTGTATCTTTACCCCGGCCGCGATGGGCAAATGCTCTTGCGAGTGATCGTTGGTGGTGGTCTGGGGCGCACGCCAATCCTCGGTTTGCAGATCCGTGACGGCTTGCCGTGGCAGCACTTGCTGTCCTACGTCGAGGCGGTGCTGCGCGTGTACAACCGCTATGGCCGGCGCGACAACAAATACAAGGCGCGGATCAAGATTCTGGTCAAGGCACTGGGCATCGAAGCCTTCGCCAAAGAAGTCGAAGAAGAATGGCAACACCTCAAGGACGGCCCGGCGCAGTTGACCGAGGCCGAATATCAGCGGGTCGCCAGTGCCTTCGTGCCGCCGACTTATCACACGCTGCCCGACACCGATCTGGACTACGGCACGCGGCTGGCCGATAGCCCGGCGTTTGCCCGCTGGGTCGCGCGCAACGTGCAGCCGCACAAAGTGGCGGGTTACACCAGCGTAGTGCTGTCGACCAAACCCGGTCAGGCCGCGCCGCCGGGAGACGTGACGGAGTTGCAGATGCTGGCGGTCGCCGACTGGTCCGAGCGCTTCGGTTTCGGCGAGATTCGCATTGCCCATGAGCAGAACATCGTCCTGCCCGATGTGCCGAAAGCCCATCTGTATGCGCTGTGGCAACTGGCGTGCGAGCTCAATCTGGGGACGGCCAACGTCGGTTTGTTGACCGACATCATTGCCTGCCCGGGCGGGGATTTTTGCGCACTGGCCAACGCCAAATCGATCCCGATCACCCAGGCGATTCAGGCGCGCTTCGACAATCTCGACTACCTGCACGATCTGGGTGATATCAGCCTGAACATCTCCGGCTGCATGAATGCCTGCGGCCATCACCACATCGGCAATATCGGCATCCTCGGCGTCGACAAGAACGGCAGCGAGTGGTACCAGATCACCCTCGGCGGCGCGCAGGGCAAAAACAGCGCGCTGGGCAAGGTCATCGGTCCGTCGTTCAGCGCAGCAGAGGTGCCGCAGGTGATCGAGCGGATCATCGGCACCTTTGTGCGTTATCGCGAGAGTGAAGAATTGTTTGTCGACACTTTGGCGCGGATCGGACTGGAGCCGTTCAAGGAACGGGTGTATCCGAAAGCGCTGGAGGTGTCGGCATGAACAATCTGCTGCGGTTGCAGGAGGGGGTCGCGCAAATAGTCACGGACGATCCGTGGACGCTGGTTCGCGAGCCTGCGTTGGCCAGTGCTTCGGGATTGCTGATTCTGCCTTTGACCCATTGGCTGGAACGGCCCTCGACCCACGCCGTGTGGCTCGGCCCGGATGACGACGCCGAAAGCCTCGTGCCCTGGCTGGCGTCATTGCCACTGATTGCGCTGGATTTCCCGAGTTTCCGTGACGGCCGCGCCTACAGCCAAGCCTATTTGCTGCGCAGCCGTTTTGGCTGGGCAGGGGAATTGCGCGCGATTGGCGATGTGTTGCGCGATCAGCTCAGCCATATGCGCCAGTGCGGGTTCGACAGTTTTGCTGTGCGCGAGGACAAATCGGCTGAGGATGCGCTGAAGGGACTGGCGGGAATGAGCGTGCTGTATGGCCGCTCAGTCATCGAGCCGCGGCCATTGTTTCGTAGACGCTAATGAATCAAAAGATCGCAGCCTGCGGCAGCTCCTACATGGGAATGCAGCTCCTGTAGGAGCTGCCGCAGGCTGCGATCTTTTGATCTTGGCCATACCGGGGAAACCCCTAGAACCCTGACCAATTCGGGATTTTTCCTTGGGTCGATGCTGGCCTTTTGGTAGAGTCGCCGTCGCCAGCGGGTTTTCGGCTGGACGGTGGAATCGAAGAAGGGAGTCTGATCAGTGAGTCCGGGCAAGAAAATCCTGGGCCTCACCGCGTTGCTTTTGATGCTGACGCTGTGGGCCAGTTACTTTTATGTATTCAATCAAAACCGCGACGGCCAACTCGGCGGTGTCGGCGAAAGCACCGCGTGGTGTGGCACGCCGCCGTCCACTGAAGCAGCGCTGCTGGGCAAGGATCAACTGACCTTGCGCGTCACCAACAACCTGCGTGGCGAGTTCATGCTCAGCGGTTCACTGGTGGTCTCCGAACGCACGTTCAACCGCTACGACCTTGGCCGCAACGAACTGCGTCTGCGTCTGGAACCGCTGCAGTGGTCCTACGGCGTGACGCCGATCTTCCTCGAGCAGGTCAAGTTGCAGCCCCTGAGCCGCAACCTCTCAGCGACTAACAAAAGCGCGTTTGCCGAACTTGAACCGCGCCCGATTGGCGTGCAGGGGCAGGTCACCGCGTTTCCGTTCGACACCTACCGTTACGGCTACAAACCGGTGCTGTATTACCTCAAGGGCAGCGAGCGCGTCGACCTGCGCTTCAAGAACATCACCACGCTGATGGAGATGTCCAACACCTTCACGCCGATCCAGAAGTACAACCGCGTCGACTACATCGCCGAGCAAAACTCGATGATCCGCGACGAGGATTACAAGGCCTACGGCCCGCACGAATGCGCGTTCAGCGTTGAGCGCAAGGGCTCGTTCAAAGCCGTGGTGCTGTTGTTTCTGCTGGTGCTGTGTCTGCCGCTGTTGCTGGTGTTCTATCGCGAAGAACCGGGGATCGACTTCCTCGCCACGCTGGTGGGGGTTGCGCTGGTGCGGGTGCTGCTGATCGGGCCGGTGGAGGACTTCCGGTTGTACAACATCGACTTCCTGTTTGGCGCGGCGATTTTGCTGGTGGGCACGGTGTCGTTGTACAAGGCGATGCGGGCTAATACCCGGCGGGAGATAGCGCTGAGGAGTGGGGAAACTTCTTCCTGGTGAATCTGCGCTGAACCTGTAGGAGCTGCCGCAGGCTGCGATCTTTTGATCTTGATCTCTAAAGTCAAAAGATTGCAGCCTGCGGCAGCTCCTACATTGGAGTCATTGCGGCCCGAAGGGGTTATTTCAGGGCCGGATCGCCCATGTTCATCTTCTTCCACCCTTGCAACAGCACCTGCGCCTTCGGCTCCTGCCCGCTGTCGAGGTAGTACTGAATCAGCGACAGCCGCGCGTTGCGATTCGTTGGCTGGACCTTGATCAACCCTTCCAATACTTCACACGCCTCATCGACCTTGCCACTTTCGTGCAGTGCCACGGCCAGCACGTAACCGTACTGCGCGTTCTGCGGCTCCAGTTGTGCGGCTTTTTTCAGCGGTGACATGGCTTCGGCGGTCTTGCCGGCGCGGATCAGCGATAGCCCGCGAGTGTGTTGCAATAGAGCAGCGTCCGGATGCGCCTTAAGGCTGTCATCGAGCAACGTCTGCGCTTCCTGACCGCGGCCATTGCCCTCCAGCCATTGCACCAGCGTCACCAGTGCCGGGAAGAAATCCGGATCGCGTTTGAGCGCGCTGCGCAGCAGGGCTTCAACTTCTGAACTGCGGCCACTGGCCTGATACAGCATCGCCAGATTCAAATTGGCTTCGGCACGTTCCAGCAGACTCTTCTGTACGGCTTCGTACTCGGCAATCGCCGCATCCCAATTCCCCTGCGCAGCGCCCAGACCATTGCGCGCAACGCTGAGCAGATCCCGCGCGGCAACGATGCGTACCGCTTTCACCGGATCACCCAACATAGGCGTCAGCAGCGGGGCACGTTCCGGTGGCGGCAGGAACGCGCTGATCGCCCGCACGGCACTTTCGCGAACCTGCGGCGCCGGATTTTTCAGATCCTGCGTTGCCAGCTTCAATGCCTGCTCACTCGGATACAGCGGCAGTTCTGCCAGCAACGTCGCGCGCTGGATCGCCGGCAGGTTGCTGCGCTGCAATTGTTCATACAGTGCGTTGGCGGCGCCGGGCTGGCCATTGCGGATCAGCCACAGGTTTTCGTCGTAACGCGGCGGCTCGGATGCGGTCGACGCGCTCCACAGCTTGAACTGCGCGGTGATCTTGTCGCCAGCCTTACTCTGGTGGCAGGTGAGGCAGGCATCTGGGGTGCCGAGTTTTTGCGCACGCTCAGGGTTGGGAATACTGAAACTGTGGTCATGCCGAAAATCATTGCCCATATAAAACTTGCCGGGCATGTGGCAGTCCACGCATTGCGAGCCAGGCTGGCCCATGGTGTGGCGGGTGTGCTCGATGGAATCGTAGTTCTTCGCTTGCAGCCCCTTGCCGTCGACGCCTTCGATCGAGGTCTTGCCGGCGGTGTTGTGGCATTGCAGGCAGACCGCGTTGCCCGGTGCTTTCAGCTCATTGCTGTGCGGGTTGTGGCAGTTGCTACAACGCACACCCTTGTCGAACATCTTGCTTTGCAGGAACGAGCCGTGTTCGAACACTTCATCCTTGATCTTGCCGTCCAGCGCATACAGTTCGCGGGTGAGGGGGTTGGGCAGGTAGTCATCCATCAAGCGTTTACCGACCGTGAAGCCATCGCCCAGCGGCGCGCGTCGCGAATGACAGCGGGCGCAGGTTTCGATCTCGACAGTGGCGTTCTTGTCCTTAAGGTCGACGGCAAACCCTTGATGAATCAGGTCGCCTTTCTTCTGCGTCCATTCAAGGTGACTGGATGCCGGGCCATGGCAGGCCTGACAACCGACGCCGAGGCTGTTCCATTGACTGTTGAAGGTGTTGCTGGCCGCATCGAAATTACGCTTGAAACCGGTGGTGTGGCACTCGACGCACATGAAGTTGGCGTTCTGGCTCGGCTTGCTCCAGTGCAGCGGATTCTTGAAGTTCACGCCTTGGCCGGGGTAGAGGTGGAACCAGCGATTTTTCTCGGTATCCCACGCCACACCCAGCGCCTGCAATCGGCCCTCACCGGCTTCGATCAGGTATTGCTGCAGCGGCGCGATGCCGAAGGTGTAGGCCACCTTGAAGTCGGCATTCTTGCCGTCGATGCCCGGGGTGTTGACCCAGAATTCATCGCCCTTGCGCGAGAATCGCGTGGTCTCTTTTTCGGCCTTGAAAGTGATGTTGTTGAAATCGCCGAGCATGGTGTCGGCGTTCGCCGGTTGCATCGCCAATTGGTGATGCGACCCTTGCCAATCCTTGACTTGCTCGGTGTGGCAGCCTTGGCATAGTTGCTCGTCGACCATCGTCGCCGGTTTCAACGCGACAGGTTGTGGCTTGGCTGTAACAGGTGCGGGGGCACTGATCGGCGGCGCTTTGAGCGGCGCGGGTGCCGGGCTGAACAGAAACCAGCCGATGCCCGCCACGGTTGCCAGCAGCACAGCGATGGTGATCGGGAACAAGAGTTTTGAAATGGAAGATTGCGACGAATCAGGGTCAGGTTGCACTGCTTTATTTTTATGCTTGGGCATTGCGACTTCCGTAGTCCAGGTGCTTTTGCTGTCTGGCGTGCGTTCAAGCTGGGTGCAGCTTTGCTGTCTGTAGCGAGCCTGTCAAATGACGGCTGTGATCCGCCGCGCAGGCTTGCGTGAATTTTCTGATTTCCAAGCGCAATTGCTGAGGCTTTAGCTATACCTGTACTTCCCCTATATAAAAAGTTTTCGGCCGTCTGACAGGAGTTACAGCATGAAGCTAGCAGTAATGATGGGCACGCTGTGCATTGCTACCCTCGGCGTGGTGGGCTGCTCAAGCAAAACCGTCGCTCCCGATGAATATTCGGGGTTTCTCAAGGATTACAGCCAACTCAAAGAGGCCAAGTCGCCGTCCGGTGCCGAGGTGATGCGCTGGATGGACCCGAAACTCGACATCAAGAAATTCACCAGCTTTTACGTCGAACCGAGCCAGCTCTATCCGAAACCGCAAGCGACAGCGAAAGTCCCGCAACAGACGCTCAACGGCATCACCAGCTACTACGATCAAGCGCTCAAGCGTGAACTCGGCAAGTCGTTGCCACTCGCCACCGGTCCTGGACCAGGGGTGTTTGTGGTGCGTCCGGCGATCACTGCAGTCAGCAGCAAGACAGAAGGCCTGAAAGTTTATGAGGTGATTCCGATTGCACTGGTGGCGGCGGCGGTGAGCACTGCCACCGGGATCCGCGATCAGGAAACTACCCTGGCCACTGAAGCGGTGTTCATTGATGGCGGCAACAACAAGGTTGTTGCTCAGGTCGTGCGTAAAGGGACTGGCAAACCGCTGGAGAACGACTCGCAAGTAATGCAGGCCAATGACGTCAAAGCCGTGATCGATGGCTGGGCTTCGGATGTGCATCAGTCCTTTCTCAAGCTGAAAGCTGAAGCCAAATAATCGCGCACCCCTGTAGGAGCTGCCGCAGGCTGCGATCTTTTGATCTTGTTTTAAACAACCAGAGTCAAAAGATCGCAGCCTTCGGCAGCTCCTACAGTAGTTCGCGTTCACGGAGGACTGTTCAGGGCTTTTTCGCTTGCTCGCGAATGCGTTCTTCCTGCTCCCGCAATTCAGGCGTGAATTCTGCGCCGAAATCCTCGGCGGAGAATATCTGCCGAATCTCGATATCAGAGTCGCAGCCCGGCATCGGGTTGGGGCAGCGCTTGACCCATTCGATGGCTTCCTCTTTCGACTTCACGTCCCAGATCCAGTAGCCGGCTACCAGTTCCTTGGTTTCAATGAAGGGCCCGTCGGTCACTGTGCGTTTATCTCCCGAGAACCGCACGCGGGCGCCTTTGCTGCTCGGGTGCAGGCCGTCGGCTGCGACGAGGATGCCGGCCTTGGTGAGTTCTTCGTTGAAATTGCCCATGGCGGTCAGCAGCTCTTCGCTGGGCATGATGCCGGCCTCGGAGTCGGCGCTGGCTTTGACAAGGATCATGAATCGCATGGTGAGTACTCCGTGGAGTGTGGGGGGATTCACTGATAGTCGAACGGGGTTGGAGCGAATCGACAGATGCATTTATAAAGATGCCAGCCCGAAACTGACAACTGTAGTGACCCGAGCCCATGTAGGAGCTGCCGAAGGCTGCGATCTTTTGACTTTGCTGTTTCAGATCAAAAGATCGCGGCGTTGCGCAGCTCCTACAGGGAGAACGCATTTCAAATGTAGGAGCTGCCGAAGGCTGCGATCTTTTGACTTTGCTGTTTCAGATCAAAAGATCGCAGCGTTCCGCAGCTCCTACAGGGAGAACGCATTTCAAATGTAGGAGCTGCCGAAGGCTGCGATCTTTTGATCTTGCTGTTTAAAGATCACGAGATCGCAGCGTTGCGCAGCTCCTACAGGGGGTGTGAGTTGTATGCAGTTTGCGTTTCAGAACATGACAATTTCAGCGCGGGCATAGGTTGTCGAACAATTTCGTGGTTAACTTCGGCCCCTGCGTGATTTTCTAAAACAACGTTCAGAAGGACTCAAGTCATGGCTCAAGTCACCCTCAAAGGCAACCCGGTTCAAGTCAACGGCCAGTTGCCACAAGCCGGTTCCAAGGCGCCAGCCTTTTCTCTGGTTGCCGGCAATCTGTCCGACGTCACCCTGAAAGACTTCGCCGGCAAGCGCAAAGTGCTGAACATCTTCCCAAGCGTCGACACCCCGACCTGCGCCACCTCCGTGCGCAAGTTCAACGCTCAGGCCAACGACATCAGCAACACCGTGGTGCTGTGCATCTCGGCTGACCTGCCGTTCGCCCAAGCGCGTTTCTGCGGTGCCGAAGGTCTGGAAAACGTCCAGAACCTGTCGACCCTGCGCGGCACCGAGTTCATCGAGAACTACGGTGTGGCCATCGCTGACGGCCCGCTGAAAGGCCTGACCGCTCGTGCCGTGGTTGTACTGGACGAAAACGACAACGTCCTGCACAGCGAACTGGTCAAGGAAATCGCTGAAGAGCCTAATTACGAAGCGGCGCTGGCCGTTCTGAAATAAGCGTTCTGAAACAAACGCTTTACAATTGTTAACGGCCTGGCCCTGTCCAGGCCGTTTTCATTTGTGTATCAGTGTTTTGCCTCACACCTTGAAACGTAAGTTGAAGGTAAATTGCCGGTAAAGCTGCTTTGCTTAATCCCCATCAGTGCTTATCGTTCAGCCTCCCGTAAAAGAAGCCCACGCGCCCAATGGTTAATCACTCCATGCAATCGTCCCCCCGCAACTCCCGTCGCTGGCTGATCAGCCTGCTTGTCTTGTTGGTTATCGCCGTGCTGTGCTGGAAATTCTGGCCCGCCGGCTCAGCCGACAAGGAGGGCGGCGAGAAGGCTGCAGCCGGACATGCCGGGCGTTCCGGGATGATGCGCCCGGGCTTCGGTGGCGGCGCCGGGCCGATTCCTGTGCGCGTGGCGCCGGCGGTCACAGGTGACTTCCCGCTGTATTACAAGGCGCTGGGCACCGTCACCGCGCTCAACACCATCAATGTGCGCAGCCGGGTGGGCGGCGAGCTGGTGAAGATCAATTTCGAAGAGGGCCAGATGGTCAAGGCTGGCGACTTGCTGGCAGAGATCGATCCGCGCCCGTACCAGAACGCCTTGCTTCAGGCTGAAGGCACCTTGCTGCAGAATCAGGCGCAACTGAAAAACGCACAGGTGGATGTCGAGCGTTATCGCGGCCTGTTCAAGGAAGACAGCATCGCCAAACAGACGCTGGACACCGCCGAAGCGCTGGTCGGCCAGTACCTGGGCACGGTCAAGACGAACCAGGCGGCGGTCAACGACGCCAAGCTCAATCTCGAATTCACCAGGATCCGCGCACCAATTGCCGGTCGCGTCGGTCTGCGTCAAGTTGACGTCGGCAACCTCGTTGCGGCCAATGACACCACGTTCCTCGCGGTGATCACTCAGACTCAGCCGATCAGCGTCGCTTTCACCCTCCCGGAAAACAACCTCGAAACCGTGCTCGCCCGCTACCGCAGCGGCGCAAAGTTGCCGGCTGAAGCGTGGGATCGCGGCGACACCAAACTGCAAGCCACCGGCGTGTTGCAAAGCCTCGACAACCAGATCGACGTGGCCACCGGCACCCTGAAGTTCAAGGCCCGTTACGAAAACCGAGATCAGTCGCTGTTCCCCAATCAGTTCGTCAACGTGCATTTGCTGGCCGACACCCTGAAAAACGTCGTGCTGGCACCGTCCGCCGCGATTCAGTTCGGCACCAACGGCACCTTCGTCTACGCACTGGACGGCGACAAGAAGGTCACTATCCGTCAGTTGAAGATCGGCGCCAGTGACGGGGAAAACACCGTGATCACTGAAGGCCTGGCTGCTGGCGACCGCGTAGTGCTGGAAGGCACCGACCGCCTCAAGGAAGGCAGCGAAGTGGAAGTGGTCAACGACAGCAATCAAGTACCGACCACACCGACCGAACATCTGCAAGGCAAGTCCGCCGCCACCCCGACTGATGCCGCTGTGACCGACAAGGCCAAGAAGGGCGCATGAACATTTCGCGGCTGTTCATCCTCCGACCGGTAGCCACCACCCTGAGCATGCTGGCCATTGTACTGGCCGGTCTGATCGCTTATCGCCTTCTGCCAGTGTCGGCGCTGCCGCAGGTCGATTACCCGACCATCCGCGTCATGACCCTGTATCCCGGCGCCAGTCCGGATGTGATGACCAGCGCGGTCACCGCTCCGCTTGAACGTCAATTCGGGCAGATGCCGGGCCTGACGCAAATGGCTTCGACCAGCTCCGGCGGCGCCTCGGTGCTGACCCTGCGTTTCAGCCTCGACATCAACATGGACGTCGCCGAACAACAGGTGCAGGCCGCGATCAACGCTGCGACCAACCTGCTGCCGACCGACTTGCCGGCGCCTCCGGT
Source organism: Pseudomonas sp. P116 (assembly GCF_020149425.1). NCBI lineage: Bacteria > Pseudomonadati > Pseudomonadota > Gammaproteobacteria > Pseudomonadales > Pseudomonadaceae > Pseudomonas > Pseudomonas sp. P116. Next base: position 108,580 of record NZ_JACVHB010000007.1, read on the forward strand.
GTACAACAAGGTCAACCCTGCGGACACCCCGGTGCTGACCCTGGCCATCACCTCGAAAACCATGCTGCTGCCCAAACTCAATGACCTGGTCGATACGCGCATGGCGCAGAAAATCGCCCAGATCAGCGGCGTCGGCATGGTCAGCATCGCTGGCGGCCAGCGTCAGGCCGTGCGGATCAAGGTCAACCCGGAGGCGTTGGCCGCCAATGGCCTGAACCTGTCGGACGTGCGCACCTTGATCGGCGCCTCCAACGTCAACCAGCCGAAAGGTAACTTCGACGGCCCGACCCGGGTGTCGATGCTCGATGCCAATGACCAACTGACGTCGCCCAAGGATTACGCCAACCTGATCCTCGCTTACAAGAACGGCGCGCCGTTGCGGCTCAAGGATGTCGCGGAAATTGTCGACGGCGCCGAGAACGAGCGTCTGGCCGCGTGGGCCAACCTGAATCAGGCAGTGCTGCTGAACATCCAGCGGCAACCGGGCGCCAACGTGATCGAGGTGGTCGACCGGATCAAGGCCTTGCTGCCAAGCATCACCGACAATTTGCCGGCCGGCCTCGAGGTCACTGTTCTGACCGACCGTACCCAGACCATTCGCGCTGCGGTGACGGACGTGCAGCACGAACTGCTGATCGCCGTTGCGCTGGTGGTAATGGTGACGTTCCTGTTTCTGCGCCGTTTCAGCGCAACGATCATTCCATCGGTGGCCGTGCCGTTGTCGCTGATCGGTACGTTCGGCGTGATGTACCTCGCCGGATTCTCGGTGAATAACCTGACCCTGATGGCGCTGACTATTGCCACCGGTTTCGTGGTCGACGATGCCATCGTGATGCTGGAAAACATCTCGCGTTACATCGAGGAGGGCGACAGCCCGATGCAGGCCGCGCTCAAAGGCGCGAAGCAGATCGGCTTCACCCTGATTTCCCTGACCCTGTCGCTGATCGCAGTATTGATTCCACTGCTGTTCATGGCCGACGTGGTCGGGCGGCTGTTCCGCGAATTCGCCATCACCCTGGCGGTGGCGATCCTGATTTCCCTCGTGGTCTCGCTGACCCTGACGCCAATGATGTGCGCGCGTCTGCTCAAGCGCGAACCCGAGGAACACGAGCAGGGCCGGTTCTACCGGGCCAGCGGCGCGTGTATTGACTGGATGATCGCCGAGTACGGCCGGATGCTGCGCTGGGTGCTCAAGCATCAGCCTCTGACTTTGCTGGTCGCTATCGGCACTCTGGCATTGACTGTGTTCCTCTATATGGTCGTGCCGAAGGGCTTCTTCCCGGTGCAGGACACCGGGGTGATTCAGGGTATTTCCGAAGCGCCGCAGTCGATTTCCTTCGCCGCGATGGGCGAGCGTCAGCAGGCATTGGCCAAAGTCATTCTTGAAGACCCGGCGGTGCAGAGCCTGTCCTCCTACATTGGCGTCGATGGCGATAACGCCACGCTCAACAGCGGCCGGTTGTTGATCAATCTCAAGCCACACAGCGAGCGTGATCTCACCGCTACCGAAATCATCGCGCGCCTGCAACCGCAACTGGACAAACTGGTCGGCATTCGTCTGTACATGCAACCGGTGCAGGACCTGACCATCGAAGACCGTGTCAGCCGCACGCAGTACCAGTTCAGCATGTCCTCGCCGGATTCCGAACTGCTCAGCCAATGGAGCGGCCGACTGGTCGAAGCCCTGGCGCAACGTCCGGAGCTGACCGACGTCGCCAGTGACTTGCAGGACAAGGGCTTGCAGGTTTATCTGGTGATCGATCGCGATGCGGCGTCGCGCCTCGGTGTGTCGGTGGCGAACATCACCGATGCGCTGTACGACGCCTTCGGCCAGCGGCAGATCTCGACCATTTACACTCAGGCCAGCCAGTACCGCGTGGTGCTGCAAGCGCAGGCCGGGGAAAGGATCGGGCCGCAGGCGCTGGATCAGATTCACGTCAAGACCACTGACGGCGCGCAGGTGCGCCTGTCGAGTCTGGCCCATGTCGAGGAACGCCAGGCGCAACTGGCGATCACCCATATCGGCCAGTTTCCGGCGGTGATGATGTCGTTCAACCTGGCACCGGGCGTAGCGCTGGGGCATGCGGTGGACGTCATCGAACAAGTGCAGAAAGACATCGGCATGCCGGTCGGCGTGCAGACCCAGTTCCAGGGCGCGGCCGAAGCGTTCCAGGCATCGCTGTCGAGCACCTTGCTGCTGATTCTGGCGGCGGTGGTGACGATGTACATCGTGCTTGGCGTGCTTTACGAGAGCTACATCCACCCGATCACCATTCTCTCGACCCTGCCGTCAGCGGCGGTCGGTGCATTGTTGGCGTTGCTGCTCAGTGGCAATGACCTGGGCATGATCGCGATCATCGGCATCATCCTGCTGATCGGCATCGTCAAGAAGAACGCGATCATGATGATCGACTTCGCCCTCGACGCTGAACGCAATCAGGGCATGGCACCGCAGGAGGCGATCTATCAAGCGGCGCTGCTGCGTTTCCGACCGATCCTGATGACCACGCTGGCGGCACTTTTCGGCGCTGTACCGTTGATGCTGGCCACCGGTTCCGGGGCTGAGCTGCGCCAGCCTTTGGGTCTGGTGATGGTGGGTGGCTTGCTGGTAAGTCAGGTGCTGACGCTGTTCACCACACCGGTGATCTACCTGTATTTCGACCGTCTGGGCCGACGCTTTGGCAAAATCAATGCCGACACCGAAGAGGTGGCGGTATGACTGAGCACAAAACCTGTAGGAGTGAGCCTGCTCGCGATAGCGTCGGCACATCCAATATCAATGTAAGCAGACATACCGCTATCGCGAGCAGGCTCACTCCTACAGGGGTGCGGCGTGAAGCAGGGGACTGCGCTCGATGAACCTCTCCGGTCCTTTCATCAAGCGCCCGGTGGCCACCATGCTTCTTTGCCTGGCGATCATGCTGCTGGGCGGTGTCAGCTTCGGCTTGCTGCCAGTGTCGCCACTGCCGCAAATGGACTTCCCGGTGATCGTCGTGCAGGCGAGCCTGCCCGGCGCCAGTCCGGAAGTCATGGCGTCCACCGTGGCGACGCCGCTGGAGCGTTCGTTCGGTGCCATTGCCGGCGTCAACACCATGAGCAGCCGTTCGAGTCAGGGCTCGACCCGGGTCATTCTGCAATTCGATCTCGACCGCGACATCAACGGCGCGGCGCGGGAAGTGCAGGCCGCGATCAATGCTTCGCGCAATCTGTTGCCGAGCGGGATGCGCAGCATGCCGACCTATAAAAAGGTCAACCCGTCGCAGGCACCGATCATGGTGCTGTCGCTGACCTCGGATGTGCTGGAAAAAGGCCAGCTCTACGATCTGGCGTCGACCATCCTCTCGCAGAGCCTGTCGCAGGTGCAGGGTGTCGGTGAGGTGCAAATCGGCGGCAGTTCGCTCCCGGCCGTGCGCATCGAACTCGAACCGCAGGCACTCAACCAATATGGTGTGGCGCTCGACGATGTGCGTAAAACCATCGCCGATGCCAACGTGCGCCGCCCGAAAGGCTCGGTCGAGGACGGTCAGCGGCTGTGGCAGATCCAGGCCAACGATCAGTTAGAGAAAGCCAAGGATTACGAGTCGCTGATCATCCACTACGCCGACGGCGCCGCGCTGCGCCTCAAAGACGTGGCCAAGGTCAGCGATGGTGTCGAAGACCGATACAACAGCGGTTTCTTCAACGATGACGCGGCGGTCCTGCTGGTGATCAACCGCCAGGCCGGTGCCAACATCATCGAGACGGTCAACGAAATCAAGGCACAGTTGCCGGCGCTGCAGGCGGTGTTGCCGGCCAGTGTGAAGCTGAATCTGGCGATGGACCGCTCGCCAGTGATCAAGGCAACCCTGCACGAAGCCGAGATGACGCTATTGATCGCCGTGGGGCTGGTGATCCTGGTGGTGTTCCTGTTTCTGGGCAACTTCCGCGCCTCGCTGATTCCGAGCCTGGCCGTGCCGGTGTCGCTGGTCGGCACGTTTGCGGTGATGTACCTCTATGGCTTCTCGCTGAACAACCTGTCGCTGATGGCGCTGATTCTCGCCACCGGGCTGGTGGTGGACGATGCCATCGTGGTGCTGGAAAACATTTCCCGGCACATCGACGAAGGCGTCAAACCGATGCAGGCGGCGTATCTGGGCGCCAAGGAAGTCGGGTTTACCTTGCTGTCGATGAACGTGTCGCTGGTCGCAGTGTTCCTGTCGATCCTGTTCATGGGCGGGATTGTCGAGAGCCTGTTTCGCGAGTTTTCCATCACTTTGGCCGCGGCCATTGTGGTGTCGCTGGTGGTGTCCCTGACGTTGACGCCGATGCTCTGCGCGCGCTGGCTCAAACCGCACACGCCGGGGCAGGAAAACCGCCTGCAACGCTGGAGCCGCCGCACCAACGATTGGATGGTCGCCAGGTACGCCACCAGCCTCGACTGGGTGCTGCGCCACCGTCGCCTGACATTGCTCAGCCTGTTTATTACCGTAGGCGTCAATGTCGCGCTGTACGTGGTGGTGCCGAAAACCTTCATGCCGCAGCAGGACACGGGTCAGTTGATTGGTTTCGTGCGCGGTGACGACGGTCTGTCGTTCAGCGTCATGCAGCCGAAAATGGAGATCTTCCGCCGCGCCGTGCTCAAGGACGAGGCGGTGGAGAGTGTTGCCGGGTTCATCGGTGGCAGCAACGGCACCAACAACGCCTTCATGCTGGTGCGCTTGAAGCCAATCAAGGATCGCCAGTTGTCGGCGCAGAAGGTCATCGAGCGCCTGCGCAAGGAAATGCCCAAGGTGCCCGGCGCACAACTGATGCTGATGGCGGATCAGGATCTGCAATTTGGCGGTGGCCGCGAACAGACCTCGTCGCAGTACAGCTACATCCTGCAAAGCGGCGATCTCGGTGAATTGCGTGAGTGGTATCCGAAAGTGGTCGCCGCGCTGCGCGCCTTGCCGGAGCTGACGGCGATTGACGCCCGCGAAGGCAAGGGCGCACAACAGGTGACGTTGATCGTCGATCGTGATCAGGCCAAACGCCTTGGCATCGACATGGACATGGTCACCTCGGTGCTCAACAACGCTTACAGCCAACGGCAGATTTCGACGATCTACGACAGCCTCAACCAGTATCAAGTGGTGATGGAGGTCAATCAGAAATACGCCCAGGACCCGGTGACGCTCAAGCAAGTGCAGGTCATCACCGCTGACGGTGCGCGGGTGCCGCTGTCGACTTTTGCGCACTATGAAAACAGCCTCGAAGACGATCGCGTCAGCCACGAAGGCCAGTTCGCTTCCGAAGATATTTCCTTCGACATGGCCGAAGGCGTGACGGTGGAGCAGGGCAGTGCCGCCATCGAACGGGCGGTTGCCAAGGTGGGCTTGCCGGAAGATGTCATCGCGAAAATGGCCGGCACCGCCGATGCCTTTGCCGCGACCCAGAAGAGCCAGCCGTTCATGATTCTTGGCGCGCTTCTGGCGGTGTATCTGGTGCTGGGCGTGCTTTATGAAAGCTATATCCATCCGCTGACGATTCTGTCGACGCTGCCCTCGGCCGGGGTTGGCGCGTTGCTGTCGATCTATGCGCTGGGGGGGGAATTCAGCCTGATATCGTTGCTCGGATTGTTCCTGTTGATCGGCGTGGTGAAGAAAAACGCGATCCTGATGATCGACCTCGCGCTGCAACTGGAACGGCATCAGGGCATGACTCCGCTGGAGTCGATTCGCAGCGCCTGTTTGCAACGGCTGCGACCTATCCTGATGACCACGCTGGCGGCGATCCTCGGCGCCTTGCCGTTGCTGCTCAGCCGCGCCGAAGGTGCCGAAATGCGCCAGCCATTGGGCCTGACCATCATCGGCGGGCTGATTTTCAGCCAGGTGCTGACGCTTTACACCACGCCTGTGGTTTACCTCTATCTCGACAAGCTGCGCCATCGCTTCAACAAATGGCGTGGCGTGCGTACTGATGCTGCTCTGGAAACTCCGCTATGACCGACCGTTCGCTTTTAAATCTGGCCACTGCTCGCGGCTCGCGCCTGTTGAGCCTGTCATTGTGTGTGGCAATGCTCAGTGCCTGCGCCGTCGGCCCGGACTACCAGCGCCCGCAGACAGCGGAAATCGCTCAATACAAGGAAGCCGAAGGCTGGCGCCAGGCCAACCCGAGCGATTCGCTGGCCCGTGGCGCCTGGTGGGAGCTGTACGGCGATCAGCAACTCAACGGGCTGGTCGAGAAACTCAACAGCGCCAACCAGACGGTCGCGCAATCAGAAGCCCAATACCGTCAAGCCCAGGCCTTGGTCCGTAGCGCGCGCGGAGCGTTTTACCCAAGTGTCGACCTCAGCCTTGGCAAGACCCGCTCCAGTCAGGGCACCGGCAGCAGCAGTTCGAGCCTGAGCAGTTCCTCCAGCGGTATTCGCGATACCTACAACGCGCAGTTGGGCGTCAGTTGGGAAGCCGACATCTGGGGCAAGCTGCGCCGCGGGCTGCAAGCCGACGAAGCCAGTGCGCAGGCGAGCTTTGCCGATCTGGCGGCGATGCGTTTGAGCCAGCAGTCGGAGTTGGTGCAGAACTACCTGCAACTGCGGGTGATCGATCAGCAGAAGCGTTTGCTCGAAGCGACGGTTGCGGCGTATGAGCGCTCGCTGAAAATGACCCAGAACCAATACCGCGCGGGCGTTTCCGGGCGTGATGCGGTCGCCCAGGCGCAGACGCAACTGAAAAGTACCCAGGCTGATCTGGTCGATCTGATCTGGCAGCGGGCGCAGTTCGAAAACGCCATTGCCGTGCTCACCGGGCAAGCGCCGGCAAACTTCAACATCGCCGAAACCCAGACCATTCCGAATCTGCCGCAAGTGCCGTTGAACCTGCCTTCGCAACTGCTTGAGCGCCGCCCGGACATCGCCTCGGCCGAGCGCTCGGTGATAGCCGCCAACGCCAACATTGGCGTAGCCAAAGCCGCGTATTACCCGGATCTGTCGCTGAGCCTGAGTGGTGGCTACAGCAGCAGTACGTCAAATGACCTGATCAGCCTGCCGAACCGTTTCTGGTCGGTGGGGCCGAAACTGAACCTGCCGCTGTTCGACGGCGGCATACGTTCGGCAGAGGTCGACCGTACTGAAGCGGCGTACGACCAGACGGTGGCCAAGTACCGGCAGACGGTGCTCGATGGTTTCCGCGAGGTGGAAAACTATCTGGTGCAACTCAAGGTGTATGAAGACGAAGCAGCGGTGCGTCAGGAAGCGCTGGATGCTGCCCGTGATTCCCTGCGCCTGACGGAAAACCAGTACAAGGCCGGGCTGATTGCCTATATCGACGTGGTGGTGGTGCAGGCCACGGCGCTGAGCAACGAGCGTAATGTGCTGAATATCCTGCAGAGCCGCTTGATTGCCAGCGTGCAATTGATTGCCGCGCTGGGCGGTGGTTGGGATGGGGAACTGCCCGCCCAATGACTGTGCAGGAGCTGCGGAATGCTGCGATCTTTTGATCCTGGTCTTTAGAAGCAAGATCAAAAGATCGTCCGATCGCGGCCCGAGCCTTCGGCAGCTCCTACAGTTAACGCAATGACTACAGATTAACGAATGACCTGTAGGAGCTGCGGCACGCTGCGATCTTTTGATCTTGTTTTTAGAATCAGGATCAAAAGATCGCAGCCTTCGGCAGCTCCTACAGTTAACGCAATGACTACAGGTTAACGAATGACCTGTAGGAGCTGCGGTACGCTGCGATCTTTTGATCTTGTTTTTAGAGTCAGGATCAAAAGATCGCAGCCTTCGGCAGCTCCTACAGTTAACGCAATGACTACAGATTAACGAATGACCTGTAGGAGCTGCGGCACGCTGCGATCTTTTGATCTTGTTTTTAGAATCAGGATCAAAAGATCGCAGCCTTCGGCCAGCTCCTACAAGGGTTTTTTGGGGGCTGTGATTACCGCGCCAGAGCCTTGTAGGACGATCAAACAAGCGTTTCATCGGGTTGATGGCAAAATGGTTACTTTGTCAGTGCGTTCTTCTGTGCAATCAGTACAATCGCCGCATTTTCCCGGCCGAGAATGGACGCAGTACGGTATGGGTCGCCACGAGAATCCGCATGCTCATCGGTAGTTATTCCTCCACTCTGGTTTTCATTTCGCTGTGTGTCGCGATTCTCGCCTCGTACACCGCGCTCGACCTCACCGGACGTATTGCCACGGCCAGAGGCCGTGCCGTGCATTTCTGGACTGCCGGTGGTGGTTTTGCCATGGGCATTGGCGTCTGGTCGATGCACTTCATCGGCATGCTCGCCTTCAAACTGCCGATCGAACTTGGTTACGATATCGCCCTCACGGCACTGTCGCTGCTGATCGCGGTGCTGTCCTGTGGTTTTGCCTTGTGGCTGGTGAGTCAGCCGAAACTGCCCATTCTGCAATTGGCGTTTGGCGCGCTGATCATGGGCGCCGGCATCAGTGCCATGCATTACACCGGCATGGCGGCGATGCGCATGACCCCGGGAATCGACTACGACCCGACGCTGTTCAGTGCGTCCTTGTTGATCGCAGTCGGCGCTTCTGCGGCGGCGCTGTGGATCGCTTTTCGCCTGCGCCAGCATTCGCCCTATGTCCGTTTGATCCGTGCGGGCGCTGCGGTGATCATGGGCATCGCCATTGTCGGCATGCATTACACCGGCATGGCCGCCGCGCAATTTCCGGACGGCAGTTTCTGCGGCGCGACGATCAATGGCCTGAAAGGCAATGGCCTCGACAGCCTGGTACTGATTACCACGCTGGCCGTGCTGTCGATTGCCTTGCTCACCTCGATACTCGATGCGCGCCTTGAAGCACGTACTGCCGATCTGGCGCACTCGTTGACCGTGGCCAACCGCGAGCTCACGCAACTGGCGCTGCACGACACCCTGACCGGCCTGCCTAATCGCATGCTGCTCGACGACCGCATCAATCAGGCGATGAAAAAGGTCAATGAGCAGGGTGGCTGTTTTGCGCTGATGTTTATTGATCTGGACGGCTTCAAACCGGTCAATGACGCATTCGGCCATCACATGGGCGATCAGCTGTTGCGCGAAGTCGGCGTGCGTCTGCGCGAAGACTTGCGCAGCCTCGACACGCTGGCGCGGATCGGCGGCGATGAATTCGTTTTGTTGGTGCGCCTGACCGAGCCTGACGATGCCTTGGGCCTTGCTGCACGCCAGGTCGGGCTGATCGCGCAACCATTTCACGTGGCTGAACATGATTTGCAGATTTCCGCCAGCGTCGGCATCGCCCTGTATCCGGGCAACGGCCAGAATGCGCAGGAATTGCTGATGAACGCCGACGCAGCGATGTACCACGCCAAGGGCGGCGGCAAAAACGGCTACAGCTTCTTCGACGTATCGATGAATACCAATGCGCGCAAACAGCTGCAATTGCTGCAGGATTTGCGCGCAGCGCTGGAGCATGGCCAGTTCAGCCTGTATTACCAGCCCAAATTCGACGCCGCCAACGGTCGACCGGTCGGCGCCGAAGCGCTGCTGCGCTGGCAGCACCCGATCCACGGCATGCTGATGCCAGACAAATTCATCGATCTGGCGGAGAAAACCGGGCTGATTATCCCGATCGGCGAATGGGTGCTCAACGAAGCCTGCCGACAGATGCGCGAGTGGTACGTGCTCGGCTATACCGACTGGCGCATCGCGGTGAACCTGTCGGCGTTGCAGTTCTGCCACGCGGGGCTGGTGCGCGGCGTTGCCAAGGCGCTCGCGACCCACCATTTGCCGGCCAACAGCCTGACCCTGGAAATCACCGAAACCACGGCGATGAGCGACGCTGACGCGAGCATGACGGTGTTGCAGGAGTTGTCGGACATGGGCGTCGATTTGTCCATTGATGACTTTGGCACCGGCTATTCGAGCCTGATGTACCTCAAACGCCTGCCGGCCAACGAGTTGAAGATCGACCGTGGATTTGTCCGCGACCTGGAGCATGACAGCGACGATGCGGCGATTGTATCGGCGATTGTCGCGTTGGGCCAGGCGCTGGGTTTGCGCATTGTTGCTGAAGGTGTTGAAACAGGGTCGCAGCAGGATTTCCTGACGCAACTGGGTTGCGATTCGTTGCAAGGGTATCTGCTGGGGCATCCGCTGCCGGCGGAGCAGTTCATGCGCGACATTGCCCGCGGCGAGAGCCTGGCGACAGTTTGATAGAGCGCGTCATCGTTCATCGCGAGCAGGCTCACTCCTACATTTGGAACGCATTCCCCCTGTAGGAGTGAGCCTGCTCGCGATGGCGTACTGCCAGACACCACACACACCATGCAAAACCCAACAATGGCGGTTATTCTTCCCCCGACGGTTACGTGTGCATTTGGGGGAAAGGCCAGCATGGATAAAGTCATTGTGATCACCGGTGGCGGGCGCGGGATTGGCGCCGCCACGGCATTGTTGGCTGCTGAACAGGGCTATCGGATCTGCATCAATTACCAGTCGGACGAACAGGCCGCGCACAGCGTGCTGGAGCAAGTCCGTGCGCTGGGCGCACACGCCATCGCGGTGCGCGCCGACGTCAGCATTGAAGACGAAGTGATCGGACTGTTTCAGCGGGTCGACACCGAACTGGGCCGAGTGACTGCGCTGGTGAACAATGCCGGCACCGTCGGACAAAAGTCGCGTGTCGATGAGATGTCCGAATTCCGCATCCTCAAAATCATGAAAACCAACGTCCTGGCGCCGATCCTCTGTGCCAAGCACGCCATTCTGCGCATGTCGCCCAAACACGGCGGGCAGGGCGGCAGCATCGTCAATGTGTCGTCGGTGGCGTCGCGTCTCGGTTCACCCAATGAATACGTTGACTACGCGGCCTCCAAAGGCGCGCTCGATACCTTCACCATTGGTTTGTCCAAGGAAGTGGCGGGCGAGGGGATTCGAGTGAACGCGGTGCGTCCGGGTTACATCTACACCGATTTCCACGCGCTGAGCGGCGATCCGGATCGGGTCAGCAAACTTGAATCGGCAATCCCGATGGCCCGTGGCGGGCGGCCGGATGAAGTGGCGGAGGCGATTATCTGGTTGCTGTCGGACAAGGCTTCGTATGCGACGGGGACGTTTGTTGATTTGGGTGGTGGGCGTTAAACAGCAAGATCAAAAGATCGCAGCCTGCGGCAGCTCCTACAGAGGAATTTGTGTTTCCCTGTAGGAGCTGCCGCAGGCTGCGATCTTTTGTTTTTTCAGGTCTGGCCTCATCGCTGGCAAGCCAGCTCCCACAGTGATTTGTGTTGAACACACAATTTGTGAACGACATCGAAACCTGTGGGAGCTGGCTTGCCAGCGATAAGGCCGGTGCCATCAACACCAAACTGTCAGAACGACCGCACAATCCGCCCCAGCGTCTCCATCGCCTTCTCCGAATCCTCGGTCCACGGGCTGCCGTAATTCAAGCGAATACAGTTCCTGAAGCGCTGCGTCGGCGAGAAAATCGGCCCCGGCGCGATGCTGATGCCTTGCGCCAGCGCCATCTGAAACAACTTCAACGAATCCATCTGCGGTGGCAATTCCAGCCATAGAAAGTAGCCGCCCGCCGGCTGACTGACCCGCGTCTGCGCCGGGAAGTACCGGGCAATCGCCGCGAGCATCGCGCTCTGCTGTTCTTCCAGCGCATAGCGCAATTTACGCAGATGCCGATCGTAGCCACCGTGTTGCAGGTAGTCGGCAATCGCCGCCTGCGCCGGCATCGAGGCGCACAGCGAGGTCATCAGTTTCAGCCGTTCGATCTTCTGCGCGTAGCGTCCGGCCGCGACCCAGCCGATGCGATAGCCGGGGGCCAGGCTCTTGGCGAACGATCCGCAATGCATCACCAGCCCTTCGGTGTCGAAGGCCTTGGCCGGTTTCGGCGCCTGTTGGCCGTAATAGAGTTCGGCGTAAACGTCATCTTCGATCAGCGGTACCTGATGAAGGCGCAGCAGTTCGACCAGTTCCTGTTTCTTGGCCTCGGGCATGGTCGCGCCCATCGGGTTCTGGAAACTGGTCATGCACCAGCAGGCCTTGATCGGATGGCGTTCCAGCGTCTGCGCGAGCACGCCGAGGTCGATACCGTCGCGCGGGTGCACGGGGATTTCCACGGCTTTGAGTTTCAGTCGTTCCAGCACTTGCAGGCTGGCGTAGAACGCCGGGGCTTCGATGGCCACCAGATCGCCCGGTTCGGTGACCGCTTGCAGGCACAGGTTCAGCGCTTCGAGGGCGCCGTTGGTGATCAGCAGTTCTTCCATCGGCAACATCAAGCCGCCGACCATGTAACGCAGGGCGATCTGTCGACGCAGTTGCGGGTTGCCCGGCGACATGTCGGTGACCACCATGCGCGGGTCCATCTCCCGCGCGGCACTGGCCAGTGACCGCGACAGCCGTTGCAACGGGAACAGTGTCGGGCTGGGGAATGCCGAGCCGAATGGCACGGTGCTTGGGTCCTTGATCGATTCCAGTACCGAGAACACCAGTTCGCTGACGTCGACTTCGGTGGAATCGTTGACGTGGCTGCTGATCACCGGCTCCGAGAACGGGCTCGGTGCATGGGTGTTGACGAAGTAACCGGAACGCGGACGGGCACGGATCAGGCCTCGACGTTCGAGGAGGTAATAGGCCTGGAACACCGTGGACGGGCTGACGCCGTAAGTCTGGCTGGCATAGCGCACCGATGGAACGCGCTGGCCGGGGCCCAGGACGCCGGAGCGGATCAGTTCTGCGATGTCTTCGGCGAATTTTTCGTAACGTTTCATCGGCTGCCCGGTTGGTGATTGATTCGAGTGTAGGAAATTGTGGCGAGGGGATTTATCCCCGCTGGGCTGCGGAGCAGTCCTGAAACCATCCAACGCGGTGTTTCAGGAATAATCGGGTTGCAGGGTTTGGGGCTGCTTCGCAGCCCAGCGGGGATAAATCCCCTCGCCACAGGGATCGCAGCGCTACTGAAAGGGCTGCATCTTAAGGCTCAGCGATTCATCGGCGCCACAAACCTGCTCTTCGCCACGCTGTGAATCTCAGGCTCATCGCTGTCGGCAATCTTGAAGCTCAAGGTCTGCGAGCTGCTACTCGGCCGCTCCGTGGTCATCGCCACCGACACCGGCACATCGACAATCTCACCCGGCGCCAGGCTCAGTTCGGTTTTGCCTTGCAGCTGGAAACCATCGCCGTCGACCAGGCTCAGGTGGTAATCCTGGCGCTGCTGGGTCTTGTTGATGACTTTGAGGCTGTAGATGTTTTCGATCTGGCCCTGACCGTTTTCGCGGAACAGTCCGCGATCCTTGGTCACGTCCAGTGACACCATCGGCCGCTCGACCAAGGCCAATGCCAGTGCGCCGATCATCACCAGCAGTACCGCCACGTAACCGATCAGCCGTGGCCGCAGCAGATGCGTTTTGCCTCCCTGCAATTCGCGCTCGGAACTGTAGCGGATCAAGCCGCGCGGGTAGTTCATTTTGTCCATGATCGAATCACAAGCGTCGATGCACGCCGCGCAACCGATGCACTCCATCTGCAAACCGTCGCGAATGTCGATACCGGTCGGGCACACCTGCACGCACAACTGGCAGTCGATGCAATCGCCCAGCCCTGCTTCCAGCGGTTTCACATCACGTTTGCGCGGGCCACGGTTTTCGCCGCGGGCCACGTCGTAGGAAATTGCCAGGGTGTCCTTGTCGAACATCACGCTCTGGAATCGCGCATACGGGCACATGTGCATGCACACGGCTTCGCGCAGCCAGCCGGCATTGATGTAAGTCGCGGCGGTGAAAAACAGCACCCAGAACAGGCTGACTCCGCCGATTTGCAGGGTCAGCAGTTCTTCGGCCAGCGGCCGGATCGGCGTGAAGTAACCAACGAAAGTCAGGCCGGTGAGCACGCTGATCGCCAGCCACAAGGTGTGCTTGGCCGCGCGGCGCGCCAGTTTGTTCAAGCCCCATGGCGCGGCTTGCAGTTTGATCCGTTGGTTGCGCTCGCCCTCGGTGATCTTCTCGCACCACATGAAGATCCACGTCCACGAACTCTGCGGGCAGGTGTAACCGCACCAGACCCGCCCGGCGAACACGGTGATGGCGAAGAGGCCAAACGCGGCGATGATCAGCAGGGCCGAGAGCAGAATGAAATCCTGTGGCCAGAAGGTCGCGCCGAAAATGTGAAATTTGCTTTCCGCCAGGTCCCACAACACAGCCTGACGACCACCCCAGTTCAACCACACCGTGCCAAAGAACAGCAAAAACAGAAACCCCGCGCCGCTCATGCGCAAGGTGCGGAACAGGCCGGTGAAACTGCGGGTGTGAATCTGGTTGTCGCTGGATTTGGCCGTCGCCTTCATTGGGCGTGCGGGCACACTCTTTATAGTGGGGGATGCTTCAACGGTTCGGACGGGGATTTGTTCGCTCATGGTCGTTCGCTCATCAGCCTCCATCAGGCCGATGAACTATGAGCGTCGATCTGTTTGCATAACAGACTCAGCTAACTCAATAAAAACCATATCAGATGGGTTTTTATGCGCAGCCTGCGACAACTTGAAGCAGCCCGCAGGCCAGGGCGCAAACGCCTGAACCAGACGTTCGCGCGGGGTGTTGACCAAGGTCAATCAAATCACCGAATCACTCGTATCGGCCTTCAAATGCTTACGCCCATCCTTGACGCCTGCAACGGTCAAGGCGTCGGCCTCTGCTTCGGTGATGTAGACGCGCCGCGCTTCGATTTCTACAAATGACATGGCTTTATCGCTATCTGTCTTGACCTCAAGGGTGTCGCAGATGCGAATTTCCTCACCATTTTCAACGGTGAAAAAACACACTTTTGACTCGGGATTGGTTTCATCGATTCGAACGGTCATGAGGCGGTCCTTTTTTTCACGGGTATCTGAAAGGTTAGGGCACAGGACTCGCAGATCGTTCTGCGCAACTGATTAATGGTCGCTGCTGTCCATCGTTTATCAAGCCATAACAAGGACTGCACGATGAACGCGTGGTGGGAAGAGGTGCTGGAAACGCTGCAAGCGGAATTCGCCGACATCGGCGATGCGTCGCAACTGACGCGCATTACCGTGCGCCTGCTGGTCGCGGCGATCCTTGGCGGGATTCTCGGTTTCGAGCGTGAGCAAAAGGGCAAGGCTGCCGGCGTGCGAACGCACATGCTGGTGGCGCTGGGGGCGGCGATGTTTGTGCTGGTGCCGCAGACCTCGGGCGCAGAGTCCGACGCGATGAGCCGGGTGTTGCAGGGGGTGATTGCCGGGATCGGCTTCCTGTGCGCCGGCACCATTTTGAAAAATCAGGAGGGCGATGAGGGGCACGTCAAAGGCCTGACCACCGCTGCGGGCTTGTGGATGACAGCAGCCATCGGCGTGGCGGCCGGGTTGGGCAAAGAGGCGACCGCGCTGCTCAGTACCCTGCTGACCCTGGGGATTTTCAGCCTGATGCCGAGGATCGTGCGCATTTTCGACAAGGACGATCAGCCTTTTGACAAGGATGAGCAAAAGAATGATCGCCTGTAACGACAACTCTCACCTGTAGGAGCTGCGGCACGCTGCGATCTGTTGATCTTGCTTCACAAAAAAGTCAAAAGATCGCAGCGTGCCGCAGCTCCTACAGGGGCGGTTGTGTTCAGGAGATTAGAGGATCACCGGCGGCATTGTCGTCGGGGGCTCTTCCTTGGGCGGTGGCGTGGTGCCTGGCGGTTCCTGCTCGGGGATCGGTTGCGGCTCGGTGTCGGGAATGGTCGGGTTGTCGATGTTCGGATCGGGCGTTTCCGCCGGGAACGGGTTGTTCATCAGGTAGACCTCCGTGTGGCACATGGCGTGAGAAGTGCTTAAGTGGATTGACCGCCTCGTGGCGAATTCGATCCACCGGGTTGAACAGACAAATCCCTGTGAACTTTTCCCGGCACCGGTCGCTCGGAACCTAAGTGAGTTCATTCCGGGGCAGGTGCTTTGTTGTGAAGACTGAACCGGCACAAGAGCGTCCTTGGGGCGTTAAGGAGAGATGCTCGATGACTGCTGAAAAACCCTCAGAGCTGAGCTACAACCCGCACATGCCGCTGTCGCAGGCATTGCTGCTGCCGCGCATTGTTATTGAAGACACCATGCCGACCCTCGATGGCGGGCAGTTTGCCGTGAAGTCGATTGCCGGGCGCGACGTGATCGTGACCAGCAAGGTGTTTGCCGACGGTCACGACAAGCTTGCGGTGCGCATCCGCTGGCGTCAGGAAGGTCAGGAAACCTGGCAAAGCGAAGTCATGTCCGAGCTGGGCAACAACGGCTGGCGTGGCACTTTCCGCCCGGAACACCAAGGGCGATTCCTGTATTGCGTCGAAGCGTGGATCGACCATTTCGCCAGTTTCCAGTACGAACTGGAGAAGAAGCACAACGCCGCCGTCCCGGTTTCACTGGAGCTGCAAGAAGGTCGAAGCATGGTGCAACACGCCGCCGAGCGCAGCGAAGGTCAGCTCAGCGAACAACTGGCCGCGCTGCACCATGAATTGTCCGGTCTGCTCGAAACCGAGCAGGTTGCGTTGTTTCTGCACTCGCGCAGTGCGCAACTGATGGCGCTGGCAGATCACCGCGCCTACCTGAGCGTCAGCGCGGAATTCCCGATGGATGTCGAGCGTGAACTGGCCGAGTTCGCCAGTTGGTATGAATTGTTTCCACGCTCGATCACCGACGATCCCAACCGCCACGGCACTTTCAATGACGTGCACTCGCGGTTGCCGATGATTCAGGACATGGGCTTCGACGTGCTGTACTTCACGCCGATCCACCCGATTGGCCGCGCCCACCGCAAGGGGCGCAACAATTCCCTGACCGCTGGGCCTGATGATCCGGGTAGCCCGTATGCCATCGGCAGCGAGGAGGGTGGCCACGAGGCGATTCACTCGCAGCTCGGCACGCGCGAGGATTTCCGTCGGCTGGTGGCTGCGGCTGCCGATCATGGTCTGGAAATCGCCCTCGATTTCGCCATCCAGTGTTCCCAGGATCACCCGTGGCTCAAACAGCATCCGGGCTGGTTCAACTGGCGGCCGGACGGCACGATCAAATATGCGGAAAACCCGCCGAAGAAATATCAGGACATCGTCAACGTCGACTTTTATGCCCCGGACGCGATCCCGAGCCTGTGGGTTGAGTTGCGTGACATCGTCATTGGCTGGGTCGAGGAGGGCGTGAAGATCTTTCGCGTCGACAATCCGCACACCAAGCCGCTGCCGTTCTGGCAATGGCTGATTGCCGATGTGCGGGCGCTGCACCCGGAAGTGATCTTCCTCGCCGAAGCCTTCACCACACCGGCGATGATGGCGCGCCTGGGCAAGGTCGGTTACACCCAGAGCTACACCTATTTCACCTGGCGCAACACCAAGGCCGAGTTGGCCGCGTACTTCACCGAGCTGAACGAGTCGCCGTGGCGCGAATGCTACCGACCGAACTTCTTCGTCAATACGCCTGACATCAACCCGGCGTTCCTGCATGAGTCCGGGCGCGCGGGTTTTCTCATTCGTGCGGCGCTGGCGACCATGGGGTCGGGTCTGTGGGGCATGTATTCGGGGTTTGAACTGTGTGAAGCGGCGCCAGTGCCGGGCAAGGAGGAGTACCTCGATTCCGAGAAATACGAAATCCGCGTCCGCGACTTCAATGCGCCGGGCAACATCATTGCCGAAATTGCCCAGCTCAACCGCATCCGCCGCCAAAACCCGGCGCTGCACACGCATCTGGGCTTGCAGGTCTACAACGCGTGGAACGACAACATTCTGTATTTCGGTAAACGCAGCGCCGATGGCAGCAATTTCATTCTGGTAGCGGTGAGCCTTGATCCGCATAACGCGCAAGAAGCGAATTTCGAGTTGCCGTTGTGGGAAATGGGCCTGCCGGACGATGCGACTACGCACGGCGAAGATTTGATGAGCGGGCACCGCTGGGACTGGCACGGCAAATACCAGTTCATGCGCCTTGATCCGGCGTATCAACCGTTCGGCATCTGGCGAATCACTGCCACATAAAGCATTGCACAACCCCCTGTAGGAGCTGCCGAAGGCTGCGATCTGTTGATCTTGCTTCAAAAAAGATCGCAGCCTTCGGCAGCTCCTACAGGTACTCGCACGATCAATTCATGTGCAGAAACGAATTTTTCAGGAGTTTCACATGGCGAAGAAACCCAAGGCAGCCACCTTTATCAAAGACCCGCTCTGGTACAAGGATGCGGTGATCTATCAAGTACACGTCAAATCGTTTTTCGACTCTAACAACGACGGGATCGGCGACTTTCCCGGCCTGATCGCCAAACTCGATTACATTGCCGAACTCGGCGTAAACACCATCTGGCTGCTGCCGTTCTATCCCTCGCCACGTCGTGACGACGGCTACGACATCGCCGAATATCGCGGCGTGCACAGCGATTACGGGACCATGGCCGATGCCAAGCGTTTCATCGCTGAGGCGCATAAGCGCGGTTTGCGAGTGATTACCGAGCTGGTCATCAACCACACCTCTGACCAGCATCCGTGGTTTCAGCGGGCGCGCAAGGCCAAGCCCGGTTCGGCGGCGCGAGACTTCTACGTGTGGTCGGACGACGACCAGAAATACGACGGCACGCGGATCATTTTCCTCGACACCGAAAAGTCCAACTGGACCTGGGATCCGGTTGCTGGCCAGTACTTCTGGCACCGTTTCTATTCGCACCAGCCGGACCTGAATTTCGACAACCCGCAAGTGATGAAAGCTGTGCTGTCGGTGATGCGCTACTGGCTGGACATGGGCATCGACGGTCTGCGTCTGGACGCGATTCCGTACCTGATCGAACGCGATGGCACCAACAACGAAAACCTCCCGGAAACCCACGACGTCCTCAAGCAGATTCGTGCTGAAATCGACGCCAATTACCCGGACCGCATGCTGCTGGCCGAGGCCAACCAATGGCCGGAAGACACTCAACTGTACTTCGGTGATACCGACGCCGAAGGCCTGAATGGCGATGAATGCCACATGGCTTTCCACTTTCCGCTGATGCCGCGCATGTACATGGCGCTGGCTCAGGAGGATCGCTTTCCAATCACCGACATTCTGCGCCAGACCCCGGAAATTCCCGCCAACTGTCAGTGGGCAATTTTCCTGCGTAACCACGATGAACTGACGTTGGAAATGGTGACCGACAAGGAACGCGATTACCTGTGGAATTACTATGCCGCTGACCGTCGCGCGCGGATCAACCTCGGTATTCGCCGGCGTCTGGCACCATTGATGGAGCGCGACCGCCGTCGCGTCGAGTTGCTCAACAGCCTGCTGCTGTCGATGCCGGGCACGCCGACCTTGTATTACGGCGATGAAATCGGCATGGGCGACAACATCTACCTCGGTGACCGCGACGGTGTGCGTACGCCGATGCAGTGGTCCATCGACCGCAACGGCGGCTTCTCCCGCGCCGATCCGGCCAGCCTGGTGCTGCCACCGATCATGGACCCGCAATACGGTTATCTGTCGGTCAACGTCGAGACCCAGGCCGGCGATCCGCACTCGCTGCTGAACTGGACGCGGCGCATGCTCGCGGTACGTAAACAGTCCAAGGCGTTCGGGCGCGGCACACTGAAAATGCTTTCGCCGAGCAACCGACGGATTCTGGCGTACACCCGCGAATTCACCGATGCCGATGGCAAGCACGAGATTATTCTTTGCGTGGCCAACGTGTCGCGCAGTGCTCAGGCAGCGGAGCTCGACCTGTCTGCCTATACCGGCATGGTGCCGGTGGAAATGTTGGGCGGTAATGCTTTCCCGCCGATTGGCCAGTTGAATTTCCTTCTGACCCTGGCGCCTTACGGCTTCTACTGGTTCGCCCTGGCGACCGAAAATCAGATGCCGAGTTGGCACGTCGAACCGGTGCAAAGCCTGCCGGACTTCACCACGTTAGTGCTGAAAAAGCGCATGGAAGAACTGCTCGAAGCGCCGTCCCGCACGACGCTGGAGCAGAGCATTCTGCCGAGCTGGCTGCAAAACCGTCGCTGGTTCGCCGGCAAGGATGCGGCCATCGAGAAGGTCAATCTGGCTTATGGCGTGCGCTTCGGCGATGCGCAGCAACCCGTGCTGCTCAGCGAAATCGAAGTCACCAGCGGTGGCCAGACCAGCCGCTATCAACTGCCGTTCGGCTTTATCGCCGAAGATTACGTCGGGCCACCGTTGCCGCAGCAATTGGCACTGGCCCGCGTGCGTCGGGTTCGTCAGGTCGGCTTGATCACTGATGCCTTCAGCCTTGAAGGGTTTGTTCGTGCGGTGTTGCAAGGCATGCAGAACAACACGGTGCTGGAATCTGCCGACGGCGAAATCCGTTTCGCACCGACGGCGCATCTGGAAAAGCTCAATCTGGGTGCCGACTCTGAAGTGCGTTATCTGTCGGCCGAGCAATCCAACAGTTCGGTTGTGATCGGCAACAGCCTGGTGCTCAAGCTGATTCGTAAAGTAGCGTCCGGCGTTCACCCGGAACTGGAGATGAGCGCTTACCTGACCGCTGCCGGATTTGCCAATATCTCACCGCTGCTAGGCTCGGTGATCCGCCGCGATGCCAAGGGCGAAGACAATCTGCTGATGATCGCCCAAGGCTATCTGAGCAATCAGGGCGATGCGTGGGAATGGACGCAGAACAACCTCGAACGGGCGTTGCGCGATGAGTTGGCCGATTCCATGTCCGAGCAGGATCAACACTACAACGCCTTGGGCGAGCTGAAGGATTTTGCCAGCATGCTGGGCCAGCGCCTCGGTGAGATGCACCAGATGCTGGCGGCGTCGACCGACAACGCCGATTTTGCACCTCAGGTGAGTTCGGCCAAGGACATGCAGGCGACCGGCAAGGATGTCGCTGCACAGGTCGAGCATGCGTTGAAACTGCTCAAGCAACATCAGGGCGAACTCAGCGCTGCCGATCAGAAACTGGTCGCACGGCTGCTCGACGAGAAGAAAACCATCCTTGCCCATGTGCAGGATCTGGCGAAAAAAGCCGTCGGTGGTTTGCGTATTCGTGTCCACGGTGACTTGCACCTGGGCCAGGTGCTGGTGATCAAGGGCGATGCCTATCTGATCGATTTCGAGGGCGAACCCGCGCGACCATTGAGCGAACGCCGTGGCAAACACAGTCCGTACAAGGATGTCAGCGGTGTGCTGCGATCTTTCGATTACGCCGCAGCGATGACCATCAACGTGCACAACGTTGATCACAGCGCTGAGTCCGAAGACGCCCGCCGTCGCGTGGCGCAACGCTATCTTGTTGAAGCGCGCTCAGCATTTGTCGAGGCATATCGCCAAGCGGCAGCTAGTCTTGATCATGCCTGGCAGGATCCTGAAGGTGCCGACGCCGCGCTCGCGCTGTTCGGTCTGGAGAAGGCGGCCTATGAAGTGGCCTATGAAGCCGAAAATCGCCCCACGTGGCTGCCCGTGCCGTTGCACGGTTTGTATGGGTTATTGACGGGGCTTAAACCCTTTTCCGATCTTGGTGGAGAGTAGTCATGAGTTTCTCGAACAAGGAACAGGGTCACGCTAAAGAAGCGTTACTGCCGTCGGCGAAAGACATCGACGCGCTGGTACGTGCGGAACACCCGGATCCGTTTTCCATTCTTGGCCCACACGGCGATGGCGCTGGCGGGCAGTTCATTCGAGCGTACTTGCCGGGCGCGTTAAGCGTGGTGGTGCTGGATAAAGATTCTGATGAAGAGCTCGGTGTCCTGGAGCAAACCGAGACGCCGGGGCTGTTTGTTGGCCACTTCAACGGGGAGCGGCGCTATCGCTTGCGCACCCGTTGGGCCGGTGGTGAGCAGGTTGCCGAGGATCCCTACAGCTTTGGTCAGTTGCTCGGTGAAATGGATCTGTATCTGTTCGCCGAAGGCAATCACCGCGACCTCAGTGCGTGCCTTGGCGCGCAACTGAAAACGGTTGATGGCGTCGACGGTGTGCGTTTCGCCGTGTGGGCGCCGAATGCCCGGCGGGTCTCGGTTGTCGGTGATTTCAACGTCTGGGACGGGCGCCGGCATCCGATGCGTCTGCGTCATCCCTCCGGGGTCTGGGAGTTGTTCATCCCGCGCCTGCAAGCGGGGGAGTTGTACAAATACGAAATTCTTGGCGCCCACGGGATTCTGCCGCTCAAGGCCGACCCGATGGCGCTGGCCACCAGCCTGCCGCCGGACACCGCATCGAAAGTCGCCGCGCCATTGCAGGTCAATTGGCAGGATCAGGACTGGATGAACAGCCGCCGCGAGCGGCAGAAACATTCGGCACCGCTGTCGATCTACGAGCTGCATGCCGGATCGTGGCAATGCGAGCTGGATGATCTCGGTGAAGTGGCGCGCCAGTACAGCTGGCCGGAGCTGGCCGAGCGCTTGATTCCGTATGTCAAGGAACTGGGTTTCACCCACATCGAGCTGATGCCGATCATGGAGCATCCTTTCGGTGGCTCCTGGGGTTATCAATTGCTTTCGCAATTCGCCCCGAGTGCGCGTTACGGCACGCCGGAACAGTTCGGCGAGTTTATCGATGCCTGCCACCGCGCCGAAATCGGCGTGATCCTCGATTGGGTGCCGGCGCATTTCCCTACCGATACCCACGGTCTGGCGCAGTTCGACGGCACGGCGCTGTACGAATACGCCAATCCGCTGGAGGGTTTCCATCAGGATTGGGACACGCTGATCTACAACCTCGGCCGCACCGAAGTACACGGCTACATGCTCGCGTCGGCGTTGCATTGGTTGAAGCATTTTCACATCGACGGTCTGCGCGTTGATGCGGTGGCCTCGATGCTGTATCGCGACTATTCGCGCAAGGCTGGCGAATGGGTGCCGAACCGCCATGGCGGGCGCGAGAATCTGGAAGCCATCGACTTCCTGCGTCACTTGAACGACGTGGTTGAGCTGGAAGCACCGGGTGCCTTGGTGATCGCCGAGGAATCCACGGCATGGCCGGGCGTCAGTCAGAGCACGCAGCAGGGTGGTCTGGGTTTTGCCTACAAGTGGAACATGGGCTGGATGCACGATTCGCTGCATTACATTCAGCAGGACCCGGTGTACCGCGCCCATCATCACAACGAACTGAGTTTTGGTCTGGTTTACGCGTGGTCCGAGCGCTTCATCCTGCCGATTTCCCATGATGAAGTGGTACATGGCAAGCATTCGCTGATCGACAAGATGCCCGGCGATCGCTGGCAGAAGTTTGCCAACCTGCGCGCCTACCTGAGTTTCATGTGGACTCACCCGGGCAAGAAGCTGCTGTTCATGGGTTGCGAGTTTGGCCAGTGGCGCGAGTGGAATCATGATCAGCAGCTCGACTGGTATCTGCTGCAGTATTCCGAGCACCAAGGCGTGCAGAAACTGGTCGGCGACCTCAATCGCTTGTATCGCGAAGTGCCGGCGCTGCACGATCAGGATGACGCGCCGCAGGGTTTCCAGTGGCTGATCGGTGACGATGCGATCAACAGCGTTTACGCCTGGTTGCGTTGGAGCAAGGACGGTGAGCCGGTGCTGGTGGTGGCTAACTTCACGCCGGTGCCGCGTCAGGCCTATCGGGTCGGCGTGCCGTTTGCCGGGCGCTGGACTGAACTGCTCAACAGCGACGCCGACACCTACGCCGGCTCCAACTATGGCAACGGCGGCGGGGCGTTTACCGAAGAAGTGCCGAGCCACGGCCAGGCGTTGTCGCTGGAACTGAATCTGCCACCGTTGGCGGTGTTGATATTGCGACCTGGGGGTTAGACCAGACACCGCATAACCTGTGGGAGCGGGCTTGCCCGCGATGAGGGCGGAACATTCAACATTACTGTTGCATGATCCACCGCCATCGCTGGCAAGCCAGCTCCCACAGGGATCTTCGGTGACCCGAAGATCACCACCGCATCCGCACACCCAAACTGCCAATTAGCCCGTTCAGATCATTGTCATCAACATCACTGCTGTAATCGGCGCTGACGTACAGGCTCACCACCGGTGTCACCCGCGCCACCAAACCCAATCCCAATTCTACAGTTGATGATTTGCGACTGCTGCTGATCTTGTCGACCTGATCCAGGGTCACTGTGCTGCCGGTATACACCGTGTGCCACAGGTTGGTCCGCACATAGGGTTCGACCGGTAAACCGTTCAAGTCATAACTGCCTTTCAACCGTGCGCCGACGCGGCCGCTCCATGAGTTCAGGTCGCTTGAAGACGCGTTGCCCGAACCCGCGTAAGGGGTGTCGAGGGTGATGCGCTGATTGATCAATTGTGCCTGCGGTTCGACCACCCAGTTTTCGCTCAAGCCAATCGGATAGCCGCCCTCGACCGAGAAGGTTATCGCGCTGCCTTCGGTAACTTGCCGCGCACCTTGTTGATTGCGACTGAAACCACTGACGCGGCCGCCGCTGGCCGACAGGTCGACGTGCCAGCCCTGGGCGCCCGTCAGGCTGTAATAGGCGCCGAGGCTTTGGCCTTGCAGATTCAGGGTCGCGGTGGACGGGTCGGCGAGGGCACGACTGGTGAGCGGGCCGTTGCCGTTGGCCTGAATCTGGTGCGCGCCGCCAATCAAACCGATGGTCTGGGTGGCGCCGTTACCGCTTTGCAGGGTCAGGACAGCAGGGCCTTTTGAATGGCCACCGCCGGGTATTGCGAAACCTGACGACAGCACGTCGGTTTGCGCTTGTCGGGAACTGGCGCCGTAAAACCGCTCCCAGGCGCCGGGCGCGAGGTCTTCGGTGATCAGGCGGGAGTCTTGCAAGTCAGGGCGTTGACTGAAGCGTTGCGGGCCGGGCGTGATCACCGTCGCAGGCAAGGTCATCACCGGGACGTTCTCTCGATACCAAGGGGAAGTTTCATCCGCCGCAGAACCGGCCTGCGCCTCCATGGATGAGCACAGCAAGATAGAACTCGACACTGTGCAAAAAGTGATTTTGATCTCGTGTGGGGTGATGGAAATTTTCATGGAGGTCTACCTTGCAGGCGCATGCGGCATCTCGATGTGGCGCCTCTCCTACCCCGAACGAGGGGCGACCGAATGGAGCGAGGCAAACCGTGGGCGCTCGATTTCGCGAGAGTCCGAAGGCTCGCCCCGGTTAGGATTCCGGGGGTAGTAAGGTAGAGATAAGAAGAGTCAGGGGCGCGCGTCAAGAAATTGAACGATGAGCGGTAGTGGCAAATTGTCCGGCGCAAGCGTTTGTTTTTCTGCACATAACTAAGTGGTTGTTTGCATAGAAAAACGCAACGAAAGCGCCGGTCCAGAGCTTTTTATTGCCGACGGAAGGTCTACCAGCTGATGCGGATCCCGATATTACCCGACACGCCGCGCAGGTCATTGCTGTCAATATTGCGGCTGTAATCGGTGCTGGCGTAGACACTCACTGCGCGGTCGAGGGTCAGCACCACACCGAGGCCGACATCCGCCGTGGAGGATTTTTGCTCGGTGCTGATCACATCACTGTCGTCGAAAGTCACCGAATCGGTGCCGGAAAACGTATGCCACAGGTTGGCACGCAGATACGGTTCCAGCGGCATGCCGCTGACCTGATAGCGACCCTTGAGTCGCGTGCCGAGGCGACTGGTCCAGGCGTCGTCGGAGTCGAACGACACCCGTGAAATGCCATCGTCCTGGCTGTCGAGGGAGATTTTCTGGTGGATGACTTGCACCTGCGGCTCGACGACCCAGGTGTCGTTGAGCGCAAAGGGATAACCCGCTTCTGCCGAGAGCGTCAGCGCATGCCCGCGATTGTCCAGCTCTACACCACGGTCGGAATGACTGTCGCCATCGAAACGGGTGCCCATCACAACCGTGTCGATGTACCAGCCGTACGGATCGGTCAGCGTCCAGTACAAGCCATAACTGTCGCCTTCGAGTTTGATCTTGCCGGCGCTGTTGTCCTGAAAGCCTTCGTTGAAGCCGTCGACATCACCTTGCAAACGACTATGGCCAACGAAGAAACCGAGACGCTGAGTCTGGCCACCCGAGGTAAGCGAACTGAACAGATCGTTGCCAACCTGAAAACCATTGAGTGAGCCGTCCAGGCGCGGAGTGACGGTGCCGGCCCAGGTCTGATCGATGTTTTTGCCATAGACCCGACCCCAACCTGCACCGAACGCGCCGGTCTCGCTGAGCAAGCGTTGCTCGCCCTGGCGATCATGGAAGGTGCCCAGTGCGTTGAGCGTCAACTGCGCCGCAGCGGGTGGCAGTACCGACCAGGTCGGGACTTCCGGACGATAGAGGGGAATCGGCTCGGCGCCCGCCACAGCCGCCGGCAGGACAGGCAATACAGCCAGTGCCGGCGGCGCCGGGCTAGGCGTAGGTTCTCCAGGTTCTCCAGGTTCTCCAGGTTCTCCAGGTTCGCCGGGTACGACAGGCGGGTTGGCAATGGGAGTGATAGCTGCCGCGACGGGGGTGGGCACGACCGGAACCAGAATCGGTGGCAACGCTGGATCGGGATTCGGCACGCTGATCACTTGGGGCGCAACCACGGCTGAGCGCAAGTACCAACTGTTCTCCGTACCGGCAGTCACGCCGCCCTTGAACAAGTAGTAATCGTAGGCGCCGGCAGACACCGGGCCGCTGAGGGTAAACGCGTTATCGGTACTGACCGTGCTGCCCTGCGCCTGCACCAGCTGGATGCCGTTTACCTGGGTCAGTGCGCCGAGTCCGCCGACGTTGCTGACGCTGATCACCGTTGCACCGCCGAGGCTGCCGTCGTTGACCACCAGTTTGTCACTCGGCGAATCATCGCCAGCCACCACACTTTGCAGCAGCAACTGGCCGCTGCCGCCAACCCCGCTGCCGCCAACATAGTTACCCTGCACGGTGAGCGTGTCATCGGTGCGGCTGTTGTTGCGGGTCAGGTCAATGATGCCAGCGTTATTGAAAGTCACCGCTTGCCCGGCCACTGCCGGTGAGACAGCCCCTTGCGTGGCGAGTACAACGCTGCTCGCATCGACATTCAGTACGCCACTACCGGTTCCGGCATCGCCCAGCACCAGGCTGCTTGAGCCCAGATCCAGCTGCGAACCGTTGCTCAGATTGACTGTTTCCCAGTTGATAAACCGCGCGGGCAGGGCAGTGGGCGTATTGTCGAAAGTCAGCACATCGGTGCCGACGCCGCCATTGATGCTGGGGGTCAGCGCAAGAATGTTGTCGTCAAGGTTGCGCAATGTGGCGCTGTCATTGCCGACGTCCATCAGGATTGCCGAGCGGATAATGCCATCGCCATCCCACAGCAAGGTGTCATTGCCGGTACTGGCGCGGATCTCGCCGCCGATTTCGCCACCGGTCACGGTGATGCTGTCGTTGCCGCCGCTGACACTGACGTTGCCGCCAACGCGCCCGCCGGAGACGATGATGGTGTCGGTGCCAAAACCGGTCACCAGGTTGCCGATAATCTGCCCGCCGGACAGATCGAAAATATTGTTGTCGAGCTTCATGTCGACCCGGCCGATGCTGCCGTCGGTCATGCGCGCGACATCGCCGTCCTCAAAAGCTCCGACGATGGTGCCGCCGGTCATCAGGAAGGTGTCGCGACTGTCGCCCTGTGCCAGGGAGCCTATCGAACCGCCAGACATGACGAAATCATCAATGCCATTGCCTTGGCTGACGGCGCCAGTGATGACGCCGGAGTTTATGTCGACACGGTCGGTACCATTGCCAAAGGTCACGCTGCCGTTGATCTGGCCCGTGCCATTGGCGGGAAGAGTCAGGCTGTTGTTGCCCGCAAGATCGGTCAGTGAGCCGCTGGTGCCGCTGTCACAGGTAAAGGCGTCGTTACCGGCGCCGGGCGTCAATACGCAGGCAGACCAGGCTGGCGGGCTGATGACCAGCAGCAGTGAAGCGGGCAGGAGCAATGTGTGTGGCAAAGCCTTCAAAGTATTTATAGATCGCATGTTGGCAGTTTCCATGGAGGAACCAGTGGGGTATTCATCCTTGAACGGGTGCCTGATCTAAAAACCTCTGAACTGCTGATGAACTACGTGAGATCTGAACCCTAACGTTATGAAGTGCTTGTCCTTAGCCTTTACAGGTCTAGAAGGTTTTCCCGGCACTGCACCGCATGTCTGACGAACGGTCATATGCGATGCGTTGCTAAAGATGCACTTCAACCGCCAGCGGCAAATGATCCGACAGGTGTGTCCAAGGCTTGTTGCCAAGGATTTGCGGGTTATGACTGCTGGCGTTGCGCAGGTAGATCCGGTCCAGACGCAACAAGGGAAACCGTGCCGGATAAGTCTTGGCCGGGCGACCGTGATGGCGTTCGAAGGCTTCGTGCAGATAATCACGACGGGCGAGGGCGGCGTTGCCCTGCAACTGCCAATCGTTGAAGTCGCCAGCAATAATCACCGGTGCATCGTCCGGAAGGGATTCGAGCAACTGACAGAGCAGTTGCAGCTGCAATTGGCGATGGCTTTCGAGCAGACTCAAGTGCACGCAGATCGCGTGTACTTCTGCATGCCCCGGCACATCCAGCACACAGTGCAAGAGGCCCCGGCGCTCGGGGCCGGTGATCGAGACATCGAGGTTGCGGTATTCGCGGATCGGGTATTTCGACAGCAACGCATTACCGTGATGGCCGTCGGGATACACCGCATTACGCCCGTAGGCAAAATCGCTCCACATGCTGTCGGCGAGAAATTCGTATTGCGAGGTTTGCGGCCATTCGTTGTAGCGGTTCGAATGCCGCTCGTGTTCACCCACCACTTCCTGCAAAAACACCAGATCGGCCGAAGTGCTGCGCACTGCTTCACGCAATTCCGGCAGGATGAAACGCCGGTTGAACGCGGTAAAACCCTTGTGGGTATTGACCGTCAGCACCCGCAAACGATGGATGGCGGGTGCGTCGACGAGGTGAGGCTGGGGATCGCTGGACACGGTTACTCCTCTGAATCCTGAGTGCCTGTTCATGCGACTGGTGGGTGGGGGCGGCAGTTCCTTCCAGATAGGCCACCAGGCCCAAAAACTTGAAGCCTGCGATCTTTTGATCTTCACAAAGCAAGATCAAGAGATCGCGGCCTGGTTTTACTCGACAAATCCTGCGTTATATCTATTTCGGAGTGTGGCGTAGGAGTAGGAGGTTAAAGTGAAGACGTTGTTTCTGTCAGCGTTCGCCGCTAGTTAAAAAATATGGTTCTTGCTTTATTCGCTCCAACCCACACGTGTTATCTGAATTTCCGCACCCGGTGTATCACAGTAGACCCTGAGATAGGTAACAGGTTTTGCTGATGTAAAAGACTTCGTATCTTCTTTCCAGATTTGATCGCCAACAAACTCGCCTGTCTCGTTGTGTAAAGTAATTGTTGTCGGAGCTCCAGGCATGCCCGCAATTTCGAACTGGGTAGATGAAGCGCTTAACTTTATGCTTACTTCGGAGTTCGGGCCCATGTTCAAAAGTTTATCGTCATATTCCTCTACAAGTCCCATATCACCACGTACCACGTGAAGGGTCAGGCCGTTTGTAGTTGTGTACCCGGTTTCAGGTATGCCCGCGGGCGTTTTTTCAGCTTCAAAGTCTTCGTAATATGTTTGTGAAATATTCTGTGAGTTGTTCATGGATGAAGCTCCTGTGTTTTGGGGATATGCAGGCGCTATCAGAACGTGAAACGATTAAATGCGCACCTGTCAGATCTGACAGGTGGCGACGAGTGGTCGTTTGTGCGAAGTGAACCGAGCCCTGTAAGAGTTGGCGAAGGCTGCGATCTTTTGATTTTTTTCTCCCTGTAGACCCGCACTTTTATCGGCCTTCCCGTTTTTCCACAGCGATCGTGCAGCAGTATCGCCGCCGTACAGGGGGACGGTGCGGGCGTCGAGTGACGGAATTCCGGATTGGGTGGCGAAGAGGGGGTGGTCGCAGGGCGGTTTATGTGTGTCGTAGCGGACGTAATCCGCTACGACAGCTCGCTCATTTAAATTTTCAGAATGGGTATTCAAATCCTTATAGCCAAGAAAAATCCCATAAGTTGTCGTCTTGAAAATTGCAGATGTATACGCGCTGGCCGTCCTTGCTAAAGGCTACTGCGGAAGGCTTGCGGCCAGCAGGGATGGGGCGAGCATTCAGTGTTTTGGTATCGAATATCGTGGCTTCGTTATTATTGTCAGGCCCGACACCACACAAATGTTTTCCATCCGGCGTGATTGCTAGCTTTGCTATTTTTAACTTGGTTGGTATGCGGCGTGTAATCTTATTTGTGCGGGTGCTGATTTCGATTAATTCGTTTGTATATGCCCTTGCAACATATAAGAATTCCCAGTCAGGGCTTGCGACCATGTCTGAAGGATTGTGTCCTGTGTCAATGACGTCAATAAGTCGCGTAGTGCTGGTGTCAATTACGCCAACTCCGCCTTGCGCAGTACCTATACTATTTCGGCTTACAACATAAAGTCGACTGCCTTCGGGATTTATAAGGTTTTTACCCAAGTTATACCCCAAGACGATTGTTCGAATAGTCTGGCCGCCGGCAATATCAATTACTTCCAGTTTTCCAGGGGGTGAAGATTGGGTGTCAGCGATTACGCATTAGAATCGGGTGTTGTCAGGGCTTAAAGCCAATGATACAGGGGTGTACTTGCGAGTGTAGGTCCGTTTGAGTGTCAAGTCAGTTGCATCGTACTCGATGATGTTGCCCGCACAAACGTAGATTCGCCTGCCGTCTGGAGAGAGTACTGCACTAGCGACATAGCCCGGGGCCACAGATTTCGTTATTGTCTGTTTCGCTAGATTGATCAGGTTCAGCGATATATTACCATTATAATATGGCTCTCCATAACAGCCTACATGGACGAATGCTCCATCGGGACTGACCGTCATGTACTGTGGATCTTGAATGTGTGTGATTTTCAATTTGTCTGCCACGGTGAACGTCCGAACTGCCGACTCTGCGCCCGAGCCGTACAAGGCCTTGGCTTTGAAACTGTGCGCGCCAACGCTAAGTTCGTTAACGGCCAGTTCCCAGAGGCCGGTTGTCGTGTGAGCGACGGGTCGGCCTTTGGGCGTTATGCCGTCAAACACCTCGATCTGCTGTCCCTTGGCTGCAGTGCCGGAGAGGATCACGGCGGTTTCCTCAGTTGTTCCGTTCGGCGGGATTTCCGCGCCGCTCGGGGAACCTTTGATTGAGTTGATTTCAGGTTTCAAATCCTCCACAGCCTTGACGGTATAAGTGCGAACCGGAAAAATCACCGCCGTACTTTCATCGCTGCTGCCGTCAAAGCTCACCTTGAACTCGATCCGTAATCTGGCCCCATCGGCCAATTCCTTGAGCTTGCCCACCGGGGTATTCGGGAACATCCCGCTTGGCACACCGGTAACCGGAATCTCGGTGCCTTCGTATTCTGTATGGATCGGCGTAGAGTCGCCTTCGACAAAATAGCGCAGCCATATGCGTTGTCTGAGCGCAATGAACGGCCAACCGGCAATGCGCGTCTTTGCTCCGGCCGGCAGTGTCGTCACATCTAGCTCGCTACCGGTGTTGTCATTAATGACCGGCGTCGACAATGGCAGATCGCTCTCGGTGATCTTCTGCACCGTCAGATACAGCGAGTCCGAAATTTTCGGCATGCCATTGCGGGTCACGATGTAGTTCACCGTCACCGTCAGCCCCAGGTTAAAAGCCACCACCGAATTGAGCAGCTCGATCTCTTTGGCCTCCACCACATCCACCACCACCGCAGCGGTGGTGTGACTGCCGTTACCTGGCGTGCCGGTCCATGTCACGCTGATCATGTCGGTGGCCAGCATGCCGGGGTACTGCGGGATGATCGCCGTCAGCGTGTCCTTGGCCGCGATGGGGTTCAGGCTGTCTCCAATAGCTTCCTTGATGTCGGGCGCTTCCAGCTCCAGCGCCACGCCGACATGAAACTCCAGCGCATTGGAATAACTCGTCCCTCCCGCCGCCCGTTTGATGGAGTAAGACGCCGACACCATCCCGCCTTCATTGCCCTTGATCCATTTCGCGTCGATGTTGAACGAAATCGGCCGGCCGGCGGTGAATGAGCTCAAAGTGACCGAGTCGCTGTGCTCGCCGGTTTTTGTACCGAACCAGTGGTAGGTCACTACGTCGCCTATGGCCGTGTCCGTGTATTCCACGGTGAGGGTGGTGCCGTTGGTGTCGGGGGGCAGGACGCCGTCGACGACGCCGTCCACTTTCGGCTCTGGCAACTCCAGGCGCGGCTCGCCGATTTGCAGGATATCGGCGTGGATCGATTCGCGGATGGCGTGGGTCTGGTTGACCCGGTTCATCGTGCCGAGCACCGAGTCGTCGATGAGCACCCGGTAGTACAACTCCAACTGGCCGCCGGTGATCGGGGGCAGGTGCTCCGAGCCACGGATGTTCATAAACAGCGGCTGTTTGGCCGTGACGTCGCCTTGGGTGATTGAGCGCAGCAACAGATCGGGCAGGTAGGGGGTCAGGTCCGGGCGGGTGCCGAGCCAGAACAGCTGGATCGCCTGACCTTCGGCGAAGGAGTCGTCGAACGGAATTTTGATGCGCACCGTTGCCAACTCCGGATCGAGCGCACCCGACACCGCATCCAGCGCAACTGGCGCCGCGAGCCGCTGCAACTCGCCGATGACGCTGATGAACCGGGTCTTGGATCGCAGGTCGGGGGAGCCATCGGCCTTTTTCACCCGGTAGGACATCGCGAGCAGGGACTGGGCCATTTGCCGCAGTAAAGGGTTTGGCACCGTCATTACGTGAACGCTTGGCAAGTTGAACAACGGCTCGCCCGTTATCTCGATATCGATCGGGGCGCCCTCCACCGGAGTGCACCTGAGTCGCAATATGATGATGTCGCCCTCTTTGAATTTGTCGAGGTCAAAGGCCACGATCTGCGCGGTGCCGTTTCTGTTTTCCAGCTTGTCGACGTCCAGCACGTTGTTCACGGTTTCCTCGAGCAACGGCGCCACCAATCGGGTGGCGTCGATGGTGACCACCACGCGTTGCGCAAAGCTCCAGTCCGAGGAGCGGTTGTCCACTAGGTCGTAGACCTCGAAGGCCACCGCCAGACCCGTCTGATCGGAGTCTTCGGCCTTAAGAATGATGTCCTTGCCGACGTGAACGGTGATCGGCTTTTTGCCCTCGGCCTGTTCACGGGTCAGCCGATCACTGAGCACAAAGACGCCACCCCAGGACACCTGGATCTGATCACCGGTTGCCGCGTTCGGATAAGGTGGCAAGCCGTCATCGTTGCCGATGGTGATCGGCACGCCGGCGGCGACGTTGTCCTTGTCAATGCCGCCTTGGATGATGTCCTTCGGGATGCTCATGATCAGCTCCGAATGGCCCGGCCCTTCGGTTTCGTCATGGCCGCCGGGGCGGGTGAGTTTGACCAGAACGTCCATCACCTCCGAAGGCTCGGCGCCTTGGTTGAGGCGGGTGACGGTGTAGGAAATGGTGTGCGTCCCTTCGGTGAGGCGTGCCGAAGGCACGAACATCTGCAGTTCTTTATCGACCTCGTCCTTGTCGATGGTGACTTGCCGGACCTGATCGCCGCCCATAATGATCGTCAGTTTGTCGCCAACCCCCATCAAACTCCACGGCCCGGCCCTACACAACATGCCCTGGCGGGGGAAGTTATCAAGCGCGGCTGCCCGGTTAATCCCCCATACCGTCGGCCTCAGGGACACCGGGCCGGTGCGGCCGGGGATGTCGAGTTCCTTGTGAACCAGGGTGCTGTTGTCGGGCATTTGAGGGGTGGACATGGGCGGGAACTCCGGTCGGGTAGGTGACGGAGTGATTGAACGCGGGTTGGATGAATCGCGCACCTGTCAGATCTGACAGGTGCCGACGAATGGTCATCCGTGCGAAAGTCAAAGATCAAAAGATCGCAGCCTTCGGCAGCTCCTACAGGGGGAGGTCAGACGAAAACAATCTCATACGGCAAACGCATCCGTTCAAGGATCACCGGCGGCAGCATTGGCGCAATACCCAGTGCCGGTTCGCCCTTGAGCTGGCTGGCGTACGCGTGAGTAGCGTGGCTCTTGCGCGCAACGGTCCAGGTGTCGAGGCGCAGTTTGCGGGCGCGCTCCCAGGGTATCAGTGACCGGTCTCGCTCTGGCCAGTGCCATGCCCACACAGGCACGTCGTGGAAAGTCACGCCGGCCAGTTCGGCGGCTTCGGCACTGGCGCGACCGACGGCTTCGTGGTCGTCGTTGCCGTCGCCGCGCCAAGTGCTGAACACCACGTCGCCGGGTCGCAGGTAGCGGCCGATGAATTCGGTCAACTGGCTGTGTTGATCGCTCAGGGCGTTGTCGGTGAAGCCGCCGCGCACCCATTTCAGGCTGTGCATCGGCAAGCCGAGGCGGCGTAGGGCTTCGACGCTTTCCTGCGGGCGAAATACGCTCAGGCGTTTTTCCGACCATTGTCGTGAACCGGGGTGGCTGGCGCTGCCATCGGTGATGGAGAGCAGTTGCAGCGGATGGCCCAGGCTTGAAAGTAATTGCAGCAGGCCGCCGCAGGTGACCACTTCGTCGCCGGGATGCGGCGCGATGATCACCGCGCGCGCGCCAGTGGGCACCAGGCTGCGGGTATTGATGACGGGGATGTTGTCGAGTTGCGCTGCGCTGTTCCAGATTTGCGCCGACGAAGGGCCTTCACTTAGCGATAACGGTTTCATGGGTATGACGTCCTTGTTTGTCTCGCCCTCGATCACGCTCGCCGTCATGAAATCCGACGGGGCCGACCCGTGAAGGCTGGTTGATTGCCTTGCAGCGCTCCGAACCCTGGATTGCCGCGCACAGGAGTATTGCCCATGAACTCACATTCGTCGCGTCACAGATCAATCTGATCCGGTTTTTTTGCTTCCAACTGTGCCAAATGACGCAAGTAGTCACCAAAACCGCCGCGGGCCCGACTGTCCAGGCGAGCGCTGGTGTGAACCTGCGGGCGATGGCTCCAGGCGATGTTGGCGCCGACCAGTTCCAGCTCGCGGACCAGTTGCACATCTTCGTCGCAGGCCAGCGGTTTAAAGCCTCCGGCCCACCGATAGGCGTCTGCGCTGATGCCCAGATTGGCGCCATGGATATGCCGATGACCCTCGCAGGCCCGATAGTTTCGGTGGTAGTGGATCTGCGCCGCTTCATCGAACGACTCATGCCAGCGCTCGACGGTGACCGTGCCGCACACCGCGTCCGCGCCAAGCCCGAGCTGAGCCACCAGCCAGTCATCGGCGACGCGGCTGTCAGCATCCGAGCAGGAGATCCAGCGCGCGCCGCGCTCCAGTAACAGCTGGGCACCGGCGGCACGGGCCTGGCCAACGTTGCGTGCCTCGATGTGCAAACTCAACACTGGATAATTGTTGACGATTTGCGCAGAGCGATCAGTGCAGCTGTCGAGCACCACCAGCACTTCGACTCGTTCACCGGCGAGCAAACCGTGCTGGCTGGCGCGCATGGCGGCACTCAGGCATTCGTCGAGCAGGTCTTCTTCGTTGTGCGCCGGGATCAGAATGCCAATCATCGCAAACCCTCCAACGCCGCCACTGAGCGCGGTTCGCGGCTCCACACCTCGAGAATAAAGTCCGCCTCCTGGTGCAGTGCCACACGCGGCAGCTGCAATTGTTCGTGAATCAGATCGTGAACCTGCCGTGCGTTCAGCGGGCAGCCCTCAATGGGCGGGCGCCAGTGACAGGCCAGTAATTGGCCGTCGGCCGTCAGGGAATCGTTGATTCGACGGATCACTTCTGTCAGATCCTTGCTGTCGAGGTAGTAGCCGATTTCGCTAAATACAATCAGGTCGAATTTTTCCTCCGGCCAGTCGCCGGGCAAGCGACTTTGGCGGACTTCGGCGTGATCAAACTGACCCAATCGGGTTCGCGCCAGTTTTACTGCCGCGCTCGCCGTGTCGCAGCACAACAGTCGGTCACAACG
Source organism: Pseudomonas sp. P116 (assembly GCF_020149425.1). Classification (NCBI taxonomy): domain Bacteria; kingdom Pseudomonadati; phylum Pseudomonadota; class Gammaproteobacteria; order Pseudomonadales; family Pseudomonadaceae; genus Pseudomonas; species Pseudomonas sp. P116. Next base: position 144,338 of record NZ_JACVHB010000007.1, read on the forward strand.
GCCGGCGAGTTCGGCGCTCAGTTCGCCATTGGCGCAGCCCGGTTCGAAAATCGCCCGATAGTGCGGGCGGGGCAACGCCGCGAGGGTAACTGCGCGTTTGCGCTGTTCGTACCAGCGCTGACGGAACGCCCACGGGTCGTCGTTGCCGGCGAACAGGCCTTCGAAATAACGATCCTCGACGCTCATAGAAACACCACTTCGAATGGTTGCAGCAGACGCTCGAGAATATGCGGCGCCAGCACCGGAGCGAGTCCGGCTGGGGGATCACCTTCAAGTTGACTGGCAAAAGCGTGCACCGCGTGGCGTTTGCGTGCGACTTGTTCGGGGGTCAGTAGAATCTTGCGGGCCCGATGCCACGGGACAACCGCGTCTTCGGGGGATGCCCAATGCCACGTCCACACCGGCAGTTCGTGGCAGGTTGCGCCGGCTCTTCGCGCAGCTGCAGCGCTGGCGCGGCCTACGGCTTCGTGATCGCAATGACCATCCTCGCGCCAAGTGGTTAAGACCACGTCGTTGGGGCGCAGATGGCGTTCGATAAATTCACTTAACGCAGATTCCTGAGCGGCCACTTGGGTGTCGGCGAAGCCACCGCGCAGCCACTTTAGTTGATGCATCGGCAGGCCGAGGCGGCGCAAGGCTTCGGCGGACTCCTGCGGACGGATCACGCTCAGTCGTTCGACCGGCCAGCGCTCCGAGCCGGGGTGACTGGCACAGCCGTCGGTGACCGAGATCAGTTGCAACGGCCGCTCGGCGGCGGCGAGCAATTGCAGCATGCCGCCACAGCCCAGCACTTCATCGTCCGGGTGCGGGGCAATGATCACCGCCCGGGCGCCCGCAGGCACAAGCTCGAGAATATTGATGGTGTCCAGTTCCGCCAGATGCCGCGAGTTCTGCCATTGCTGCAGAGACGTGCCATGGCCGACGATCGGGTTGTCTTTCTTCGCGGCGTTCATAGCGTCCAGGCCTCTGCGGATTCGTATTGCGAAGTTTGCTGCCATTCTTTGTAGCGGTTCGAATGCCGCTCGTGTTCACCCACCACTTTATGCAATTCCGGCAGGATGAAACGCCTGCTGAACGCAGTGAAACCCTTATAGATATTGACCGTCAGCCCTCGCATGCGGTGGATGGCGGGGAAGTCGACGAGGTGAGGCTGGGGATCGCTGAACACGGTTACTCCTCTGAATCCTGAGTGCCTGTTCATGCGACTGGTGGGTGGGTGTGGCAGTTCCGTCGGAATGCGCGCACCCACCCGATGGTGGAGCAACCCCATTTGTGGCGAGGGGATTTATCCCCGATGGCTGCGCAGCAGCCCCAAAACCTGCGCGTGAGATATTCCTGATGTATCGAAGTTTCAGGTTTGGGGGGCTGCTGCGCAGCCCATCGGGGATAAATCCCCTCGCCACAGGGGCGGAGTCTTATCGAGGACTGGCGTTCTCGGGCAACTCCAGATTATCCAGCACGCGATTCACCGCCAACTCGCCGAGCATGATCAATTGCGCGATACCTAGCAGCGTCCTGCGTTGCGACGCTGGCAAGAGGCGGGCGAAGTCAGTGGCGATGGTTTTGGCTGAGGCGAGTGTTTCGCAGGCGTCGACCAGCAGTTCCTCGTTTTTGAAGTCTGCGGTAACGGCGTACATCCTGCGGGTTTGGCGTGGCGGTGGGGTGGAGCCGGGTGGGCAGAGATAGTGATCGAGGGCGCGATCGGCGGCTTCGTTGAGTTTTTTGGAATCGAGGGATTCGTAGGGGGAGGTGGGGTCGGTTTCGGGTGGGTTGGGTGTTGGTTTAATCATTGATAAAGCTCCTAGAGTCAACGGAGCCGCCACATTTCGCTGCGATACGAAATAGGTGGCAGCTATACGCGGGTCGCAGACCGGGACTCTAGAACCGGCAGACCCTAAGGTCTCCCACGTACAGCCGCCATAGCAACGACGGGTGTTGTGCGTCCAGAGATCATCGGGCTGCGAGACCCGATCGCTGATGAATCAGCGACCAACCCACAATAGAACCCGCCTCCAAAGCGCACAAGCCGGCGGATTCTGGCGTAGCTGTAGGCAAATGCGCAAGGATTCGTAGCCTGGATCCCGTGTCTGCAAGTGTCTTTTAAACATCATCGTTTAAAAGCTAAAGATCGCAGCCTTCGGCAGCTCATTGAGAGCTCGGCATGGGAGTACACAGTGTTTTGTACAAGGCGATCCGCAAAATCGAAAAGGCCAAGGCCCAGGTGCGCGCCAGGGTTGAGCACACATTTGGGTTAATCAAACGTAAGTTTGGCTATAAAAAGTGCGCTTTCGGGGCCTGGCCAAGAACACCGCGCAGATGGTGACGTTGTTCGCCCTGTCAAACCTGTGGATGACCGGCCGATATTTGTTGGCGAACGCAGGAGAGGTGCGCGTGTAATGCAGGAAGTGGCCGCTGCAAAGGACTTTGCAGCGGCCGAAAGGGTAAAAAAGCGAAGATCATTGAACAAATTTCGACATGCGTCGTTTTTGAAAAGTGTTGACGACTCGAAAGCCGAAATACATCCGGCTATTTCAGAGTATCCAATGTCCATGTGAGTGCCCAGTTGTTAGACCGGGTACCTGTTATAGGATCGATTACGTACCATGAATGGGGGCCTGAGTTCACGGGCCCCCCACTGAATGGTCCATAATTCCCTGACCCTTTGGCATCAAAGGTTATCGATCTTGATGGTGTTTGGTTTGTGTTATACAAGCTCACTGTTCGGCCGGGGGCGCCTGTCATTACTACGCGGATGTAAAGTTTTGACCATGTACCACCACTAGGTATGAAAGTCTCTCCTGGTGCGCCGTAGTGACTTCCGTATATACCGACGATCTTTGGAGGAGTTGAATCGATTACGGTAACAACGCGTGCTGGCATGGATTGGAGATTGTTGGCTGATACATAGAATGCGTGGCTGGCGAACCTCAAGCCGGTGACGGTCGTGGTCCAGATGCCGGAGCTATTAATCGACACCTCACCAATCAAATTGCTGGCACCATTCCACAACTTCCCCTCTTGATTTGGGGTGGCGGTTCCTGTGAGTGTCAAGCGGGTGTCGTAGGTGCTGCCGTTGTTTGGGATATTGACGCCGTTGCTGCCGGCAACCTTGGTGATGACGGGTCTTTGCACTGCAATCACAGTAATGATGCGTGGATCGGAGACGAGGCCGGAGCCGTAGGTTGCCTTGGCGGTGAAGGTGTGGGTGACGGCCGCCAGGCCGGTGACGGCCTTGGTCCAGATGCCAGAGGTATTGACCGACACCTTACCGAGCGAAGTGGCGCCATCGAGGATATCCACCTCGAGATTTGGGGTGGCGCTCCCCGTCAACGTCACGCGGGTGTCGACGGTACTGCCGTTGTGTGGGATATCGGCGCCGTTGCTGCCGGTAACCTTGCTGATGACGGGTTTTTGCTCTGCAATCACGGTAATGGTGCGTGGATCGGAAGTGAGGCCACTACCATAAAGCGCTTTGGCGGTAAAACTGTGCGCAGCCACGCTTAATCCGGTAATGGTCAACTTCCAGATACCTGTTGTCCCATCGGCGATGGGTTGACCTTTGGACGTTGTACCGTCTAACACGTCGACTTTCTGGCCTTTGGCGGCGCTGCCGGTCAAGGTCACGGCTGTTTCCACAGTGGTCCCGCCCGACACGATCTCGATTCCGCTAGGCGAGCCTTTGACCGATGTAATTTGCGGTTTGATGTCCTGGACGGCGTTGACGGTGTAAGTGCGAACCGGAAAAACCACTGCCGTGCTTTCATCGCTGTTGCCCTCAAATCCGACCTTGAACTCGATCCGCAATGACGAGCCGTCCTTGAGCTTTCTCAATTCCGCCACTGGAGCTCGCGGCAGCACCCCTTCTGGTACGCCGTCCGCCGGAATTGTGGTCGCCACATAGGTCTCATGAGTAAAAGTCGAACCATCTTCTTCAGTGCCAAAATACCGCAGCCACAGCGTTTGGCCCTCGGCAATAAACGGCCAGCCCGGCACCCGGGTCCGGGCTTGCTCGTTCAGCGCGTTCACATCGAGCTCGTCACCCGCAGCGCCATCGATTGCCGGAGTTGGCAGTTGGCCGTCCTCGTCCTTGATCGTCTGCACCGCCAGCACCAGCGAGTCCGAAATTTTCGGCATGCCATTGCGGGTCACGGTGTAGGTCACCGTCACCGTCAGACCCAGGTTGAAGGCCAGCACCTTATTATTCAGGACGATTTCTTTCGGCCCCACCGTGCCCACCGCCACCGCAGCGGTGGTGTGACTGCCGTTACCAGGCGTGCCGGTCCAGGTCACGCTGATCATGTCGGTGGCCAACATGCCGGGGTACTGGGGGATGATCGCCGTCAGCGTGTCCTTGGCCGCGATGGGGTTCAGGCTGTCTCCAATAGCTTCCTTGATGTCGGGCGCTGTGAGCTCCAGCGCCACGCCGACATGAAACTCCAGCGCATTGGAATAACTGGTGCCACCTGCCTTGCGAATGATGGAGTAAGACGCCGACACCATCCCGCCTTCATTGCCCTTGATCCATTTCGCGTCGATGTTGAACGAAATCGGTCGGCCGGCGGTGAACGAGCTCAGCGTGACAGAGTCGCTGGCCTCTCCGGTTTTGGAGCCGAACCATTTATAGGTCACTACGTCGCCTTTGGCCGTGTCCCGGTATTCCACGGTGAGGGTGGTGCCGTTGGTATCGGGGGGCAGGACGCCGTCGACGACGCCGTCCACTTTCGGCTCTGGCAGTTCCAGGCGCGGCTCGCCGATTTGCAGGATCTCGGCGTGGACCGATTCGCGGATGGCGTGGGTCTGGTTGACCCGGTTCATCGTGCCGAGCACCGAGTCGTCGATGAGCACCCGGTAGTACAACTCCAGCTGGCCGCCGGTGATCGGGGGCAGGTGCTCCGAACCACGGATGTTCATAAACAGCGGCTGTTTGGCCGTGACGTCGCCTTGGGTGATTGAGCGCAGCAACAGATCGGGCAGGTAGGGGGTCAAGTCCGGACGGGTGCCGAGCCAGTACAGCTGGATCGCCTGACCTTCGGCGAAGGAGTCGTCGAACGGAATTTTGATGCGCACCGTTGCCAACTCCGGATCGAGCGCACCCGACACCGCATCCAGCGCAACTGGCGCCGCGAGCCGCTGCAACTCGCCGATGACGCTGATGAACCGGGTCTTGGATCGCAGGTCGGGGGAGCCATCGGCCTTTTTCACCCGGTAGGACATCGCGAGCAGGGACTGGGCCATTAGCCGTAGTAAAGCGTTTGGCACCGGCATCAGGTGAACGCTTGGCAAGTTGAACAACGGCTCGCCCGTTATCTCGATATCGATCGGGGCGCCCTCCACCGGAGTGCACCTGAGTCGCAATATGATGATGTCGCCCTCTTTGAATGTGTCGAGGTCAAAGGCCACGATCTGCGCATTGCTGTGGGTACCCTTCAGGTCCTTGACATCCAACACGTTGTTCACGGCTTTTTCGTGCAGCGGCGCCACCAATCGGGTTGCGTCGGTGGTGACCACCACGCGTTGCGCAAAGCTCCAGTCCGTGGAGCGGTTGTCCACCAGGTCGTAGACCTCGAAGGCCACCGCCAGACCCGTCTGATCGGAGTCTTCGGCCTTAAGGATGATGTCCTTGTCGATGTGAACGATGATCTCGTCTTTGCCCTCGGCCTGTTCATGGGTCAGCCGATCACTGAGCACAAAGACGCCACCCCAGGACACCTGGATCTGATCACCGGTCGCCGCGTTCGGATAAGGTGGCAAACCGTCATCGTTGCCGATGGTGATCGGCACGCCGGCGGCGACGTTGTCCTTGTCAATGCCGCCTTGGATGATGTCCTTCGGGATGCTCATGATCAGCTCCGAATGGCCCGGCCCTTCGAATTCGTCATGGCCGCCGGGGCGGGTGAGTTTGACCAGAACGTCCATTACCTCCGAAGGCTCGGCGCCTTGGTTGAGGCGGGTGACGGTGTAGGAAATGGTGTGCGTCCCTTCGGTGAGGCGTGCCGAAGGCACGAACATCTGCAGTTCTTTATCGACCTCGTCCTTGTCGATGGTGACTTGCCGGACCTGATCGCCGCCCATGATGATCGTCAGTTTGTCGCCAACCCCCATCAAGCTCCACGGCCCGGCCCGGCACAACAAGCCCTGGCGGGGAAAGTTATCAAGCGCAGCGGCCCGGTTGATCCCCCATACCATCGGCCTCAGGGACACCGGGCCGGTGCGGCCGGGGATGTCGAGTTCCTTGTGAACCAGGGTGCTGTTGTCGGGCTTTTGAGGGGTGGACATGGGCGGGAACTCCGGTCGGGTAGGTGACGGAGTGATTGAACGCGGGTTGGATGAATCGCGCACCTGTCAGATCTGACAGGTGCCGACGAATGGTCATCCGTGCGAAAGTCAAAGATCAAAAGATCAAAAGATCAAAAGATCGCAGCCTTCGGCAGCTCCTACAGGGGTAGGTCAGACGAAAACAATTTCATAGTGTCCAGGCCTCTGCTGATTGTGCGGCAACGATTTGGCCGAGGGCGGCGAGGTCGCGTTCGGCGTGGCTTTGCCGCAGGAAGACCGGCAGGTCGGCGATCAAACGGGCGAAATGCCGATCCTTGCAAAACGGCCCGGCACCCAATGCACGGCCAACCTCGCGCATCACCTGCTCAGCCGACTGTTCGACCACGGCGCGAGCGCGACGGGCGAGGAGTTCGGCGTCGTCTTCAGGGTGCGCGTCGATGTGCAAGGCGCTGAACCGCAGGACGTCGGCGGCGGCTTGCAACGTCGTGTCGACCGCGCCGAGGTGGGCGAGGGCGTGTGGCTCTTGCCGTTGCGCACATTGTTGGCGCAACGCCTCGGCAATCTGCCGTGCCGCGCCATACCAGCAGGCGGCGATGCCGATTCCGCCTTGCCAAAACCCCGGACGTTGCAGGTAATCGCCGGGAATGCCGATGGCCTGAGCTTGCGCGCCGTCGAACAACACTTCGACGCTGCCGGTGGCGCCCATCCCGACAGCATCCCAGCCTTGATCGGTGATGGTCACGCCCGGTTGATCGAGCGCGACCGCAACCAGTTGCTGTTGATCGTCGGCGTCCCACGCGGTGAGCAGCGCATGGCTAAGCACTGCGGCGCCGGAACACCAGGCCTTGCGTCCATGCAAGGTCACCAGGTGCCCGTCGGGCCGCACTTGCACTCGTGCTTGCGGCGGTTCTGCCGCCCACATGCCCCACGTGCTGCCGGGCGTTGGCGAACCGCCCAGTTGCTCGATGATTGCCAGCGCATCGGTGTGGCCTTCGTACAGTTTGCACAGGCCCAGGTCATGTCCGCCGACATCCGCCAGATGCTGCCACCGCTGCAACGTGTGACCGCTGCCCGGTAGCGGCAAGCGGTCTAGCCCGGCTTCGACCATCGCCCGCAGGCAACCACCAAGCGCTACGGTGTCGCTGTAGCCCGGGGGGCGGCGGGCGAGATAGGTTTGCAAGTCCATATCAATCTTCTTCATCACGTTGCAGTTCAAACAGCAGCAGCGAGCGCCCGGTGACCGAGTACTCGTGGCCGAAGTCGAATCGTTCCTGACCACGGATCGACGGCTGATTGGTGTCGATCATGCACGTCCAGAAACTGCCTTCAGGCACTTCCGGCAAGGTGAAATTGACGACGTCGTGATGGGCGTTGACCACCAGCAACAGGGTCGCATCGGCGCCCTTGCGGCGAATGCCGGTTTCCTGCGCGCGGCCATCGAGCAGCATGCCCAGACAACGGTTATTGGCGTCGTGCCAATGCTCGGTGGTCATCTCGGTGGCATCGGGTGCCAGCCAGGTCACGTCCTTGACGCCGATGTCTTCGTTGTATTCGCCGACCAGGAAACGGCCACGACGCAGAATCGGGTAAGCGAGGCGCAACTTGATCAGGCGTTTGACGAATTTCAGCAGGGCTTTGCCGTCCTCGCTCAGGTCCCAATTGACCCAGCCGATTTCGCTGTCCTGGCAATACGCGTTGTTGTTGCCGTCCTGAGTCCGCGCGAACTCGTCGCCGGCGACGATCATCGGTGTGCCTTGGGACAGCAGCAGAGTGGCGAAGAAGTTGCGCATCTGCCGATGACGCAGGGCATTGATCTCGGGATCGTCGGTCGGGCCTTCGACGCCATGGTTCCACGACAGGTTGTTGTTGCTGCCGTCCTGATTGTTCTCGTCGTTGGCCTCGTTGTGCTTGTCGTTGTACGACACCAGATCGTTGAGGGTGAAGCCGTCGTGGGCGGTGATGAAGTTCACCGACGAATATGGCCGCCGTCCACGCTGGTTGAACATCTCGCCGGATGCGGTCATGCGGGCGGCGAAGTCGGCCACCTGGCCGTCGTCACCTTTCCAGAACGCACGCACGGTATCGCGGAACTTGTCGTTCCACTCGACCCAGCCCGGCGGGAAGTTACCGACCTGGTAACCACCGGGGCCGCAGTCCCACGGTTCGGCAATCATTTTCACCTGACGCAGCACCGGGTCCTGACGGCAGGCGACAAGGAAGCTGTGACGCTCGTCGAAACCGTCGTGATAGCGACCGAGAATGGTCGCCAGGTCGAAGCGGAAACCGTCGACATGCATTTCACTGGCCCAGTAACGCAGCGAGTCGGTGACCATTTGCAGGACGCATGGGTGACTCAGATCCAGCGTGTTGCCGGTGCCGGAATCGTTGATGTAATAGCGTTTGTCATCAGGCATCAGGCGGTAGTACGACGCGTTGTCGATACCGCGCATCGACAGCGTCGGACCTTGCTCGTTGCCCTCGGCGGTGTGGTTGTAGACCACGTCGAGGATGACTTCGAGATTGGCTTCGTGCAGGTGCGCGACCATCTCCTTGAACTCGGCGATCTTGCCGCTGGCCAGATAACGCGGGTCCGGGGCGAAGAACGCGATGCTGTTGTAACCCCAGTAATTGGTCATGCCCTTGTGCAGCAGATGCTGGTCATTGACGAAAGCGTGGATCGGCAGCAGTTCCACCGACGAAACCCCGACGCTGCGAATGTGCTTGAGCACATCGTCATTCATCAGCCCGGCGAAGGTGCCACGCACGTTTTCCGGCACCGATGGATGCCGCATGCTGATGCCGCGCACATGGGTCTCATAGATGATGGTTTTGTCCCACGGCACGCTGACGCGCTGGTCGTTGCCCCAGGTGTGGGCAGGGTCGATGACCTTGCACTTGGGTACGAACGGGGCGCTGTCGCGTTCGTCGAAACTGAGGTCAGCGTCGGGGTGGCCGATGGTGTAGCCGAACAGTGCTTCCGACCATTTCAGTTCGCCGACCAGTTGTTTGGCGTAAGGGTCGATCAGCAGTTTGTTGTGGTTGAAGCGGTGGCCGTTGGCCGGATCGTACGCGCCATAAACGCGGTAGCCGTAGATCAGCCCCGGGTGCGCGTCGGGCAGGTAGCCGTGGTAGATCTCGTCGGTGTATTCGGGGAGTTCGATGCGTTCGAGTTCGACCTCGCCTGCGTCATCGAAGATGCACAGTTCGACCTTGGTGGCGTTGGCGGAGAACAGGGCAAAGTTCACCCCCAGGCCATCCCAGGTCGCGCCGAGCGGGAAGGGCAGGCCTTCACGGATTCTCGATGGCTCGGCGTGTGTGGCGGGCTCGGCTTTATTTGGACGGGTCATGATTGCTCCTGCAAAACGGTGAATTCTGGGGTGAAACAAAACCTTGTTGAGATACTTTGGCGGCTGCCTGTGGTGAAGAGTTCCGTCTGATTAAAGCGCCCTGCAGCTGCAACCCTGTGGCGAGGGGATTTATCCCCGTTGGGTTGCGCAGCAGCCCCAAATAGCAGCGTCGCGGTGTATCAGACCTACCGCGTGTACTGGTATTGCGACTGCAATCCCTGTGGCGAGGGGATTTATCCCCGTTGGGTTGCGAAGCAGCCCCAAATAGCGCAATCGCGATGTTTCAGACCTACCGCGTGTACTGGTATTGCGACTGCTGCGCAGCCGAACGGGGATAAATCCCCTCGCCACAAAAGTCCATTTCACAAAGTCCATTCCACAACGGTTATGGGGGTTCTTGAGGGCGAGCGCGCCCTCGGTGGCGAGTAAACCCGCCACACGGTCGATCAGTTCAATACTCGGGAGAGCTTCAGTTCGCCGGGGGCTTGCGTGCTGCTCGCGGTTTTTTCTCGGCGGCTTTTTCGCCCGGCGGGATCACCGACGCGGCGCTCGCCGGTTTGGCTTTGGCCGGGGCTTTTGGTTTGGCGGCTGGTGCTTTCGCTTCAGTAGTCTTGCCGGCAGCTTTGCTGCCCGCAGCCTTCGGCGACTTCTTCGGCGCCAGTGCTTCGGCCTCGGCCAGTTTGCGCGCCATCTCCCAATGGCGTTCTTCCTGGCCTTGCGGTTGACCTTCAGATTCCCAGATCTGATAGGCGAATTCGCGAATGCGTTTATCGTCGGTACTCATCGCAATACTCCTGAACTGAACTCACGCTTAGGTTAAGTGTTGGATATAGAGATTGACCGGGACATCCCCCAGCGCGTCGCTGACTTTCAACTCCCTGTTTTTTGTGACTGCGCGGGTTGCGAAAAGTCCCTTCAAGTTTGTTTCGGAGGCGGCGAACGGTAAAACCACTCGCGTATCGCCCCAGCGCAGCGCATCGACCTGCGGTACAGCACTGTTTTCCAGCAAGCTGGCGCTGCGAATCGGCACGATCACGATGGCGCGCTGCCCCTCATGTTCACGGGCAAACGCGAGCACGTTGTGCGCCTGGCTGCCCAGCACCTCCAGGGCCTGATACGAGCCGCGGCGGAACAATTCGGCATGCTCGACGCGCAGGTTCAGCACCTGAGCAATCAAGGCCTGCTTGATGCGCCCGTCACGCCAATCGTGCAGCAAATCCCCGACTGGCAACTGTGCGTCCAGTGCCTGCTCGCGAGCGGCGTAATCCACCGGCCGGCGGTTGTCCGGATCGACCAGGCTGAAGTCCCAAAACTCGTTGCCCTGATACAAATCCGGCACACCCGGCACAGTCATGCGCAGCAAAGTCTGCGCCAAGCCATTGAGCGCGCCAGCAGCAGCGATGCTGTTGACGGTCTTGTGCAGGGCCGCGCGCAGCAGTTCGCCTTCTTCGCCGGTGAGCAGTTTTTCGGTGAACGACTGCGCGGCGTTTTCATAGGCTTCGTTGGGAGCGCTCCAACTGCTTTGCAGCTTGGCTTCGCGCAGCGCTTTTTGCTGCCACTGCCAGATGCGTTTGGCGTAGTCGGCAAATCCGGCCTGATCGCCATCGTGCAGATCCAGCGGCCAACTGCCGAGCAGGGCTTGATAGAGAATCAGCTCATCGCCGGTCGACGGCATTTGATCGTCACTGCGCACCGGGCGGGCGAGGGCGCGCCACAGTTCGATCTGCTCGGCGTACCAGTGGCTGCGCTCGCTGAGAACAGCGAGGCGCGCGCGGGTGTCTTCGCCGCGTTTGTGATCGTGGGTGGCGGTGGCCAGCAGGTTGTCGGGGAACTGCTCCAGACGCTGCTGATTGATCTCGTGGAAATCGCTGACCGGTGCGCTGAACTGTTCGGTGTTGTAGCCGACGTCATTGCGCGACAACAGCACGGCCGAACGATACAGCGCCGTGTCTTCCACGGCTTTGGCGGCTGCCGGTGAAGTCAGTTGCTGGAAGCGTACGCAAGCGTGTTTGAGGATCTTGCGTGAACGCCCGCGCGGTTTCTGGCGCCACGGCGTGCCACCGAGCCAGGCTGCGACGCAATCGAGCACCGGCCAGTCGCCTTCGCCGAGAGCCTGCCGCGCACCGTCCATGGCCTGCTGGAAAAACACCTCATCCTGCGCCGAGCGGCCCATCGCGCTGATGTAGGTGCGATACACCGGGAAGTGCACGATCAACGCCTGCAAGACCCGGCGGATCGAGCCGAGGGTCAGGTCGCGGGTCATCAAGTCATCGCGGGCCACTTGCAGTAACGCCTGCGCGACACTTTCGCAATCGCTGGCCAGCGAGCCGTTGAGGATCTGCTGACGCGCCAGTTGCGCCTCTTCGATGAACGCGGCAGGACGTTCAGTGCGGCGTTGCCACAAGTCGCCGAGCACGTGTTCACCGTCGGGATCGTGTTGCAGCAGCGACAGTTGATTCATGAACTCGTAACCGGTGGTGCCATCCACCGACCAGTCGCGTCGCGGGGTTTCGCCGGCACCGAGGATCTTCTCGATGTAGATCGGCAAATGACGCCCCGGCGCGAGCAGATCGACACGGCGGCGCAGTTTGCGGCAATAACCACGTGGATCGGCGAGGCCGTCGATATGGTCGATACGCAGGCCATCCACCAAACCTTCGGCGATCAACTGGAAGATTTTGCCGTGAGTCGCTTCGAAGACTGCCGGACGTTCGACGCGCAAACCGCCCAGTTCGTTGATGTCGAAAAAGCGCCGCCAGTTGATGTCATCCGCCGCCGTGCGCCAACTGGCCAGGCGATAACTCTGGCGTTCGAGCAACTGATGCAGCTTTTGGAAACCCTCTTCGGTGGTGGAGTCGTAATGCGCCAGATTGCTGTGGATGGCTTCGAGAATTTGCGGCTCGCTCGCCAGTTGCTGCAGCTCTTCTTTCAGAGGAATGGCCAGCGAATGGGCATCGGTCTGATAGCTCAACGCACTAAAACGATCGGCCAGGGATTTCAGCGCTTCTTCGGATTTGAGCAGCTCGCCGTAATCGTTTGGGCAGATCGGGAAGTGGTGATCATAGTGCTCGACATAAAAGCCGCCGGTTTGCGCATTGAACTGCAGCTTGAGCGTGCCTTCCTGCAACGCGGCGCCGTAATCGCTGCCCAGAAACGGCAGCAGCAACTGGCCTTCCATCAACGGATCCGGCGAGTGCCACTGAATGTCGAAGAACTCACCGTAAGGGCTCAGACGCCCCCACTCCAGCAGGTCCAGCCACCACGGATTGTCGTTGCCGCCGACCGCCATGTGGTTGGACACGATGTCGAGGATCAGCCCCATGCCGTGTTCACGCAGGGTACTGACCAAATGCCTGAGCGCAGGCTCGCCACCCAGCTCCGGATTGACCTGCGTCGGGTCGACTACGTCATAGCCGTGCATCGAACCGGCCCGCGCCTTGAGCAGAGGCGATGCGTAGATGTGACTGATGCCGAGGCGGGCGAAATACGGCACCAGCGGTACCGCTTGTTCCAGGGTAAAACCTTTGTGAAATTGCAGTCGCAGGGTGGCGCGCAGCGGTTGGATAAGCGATTGATTCATTGGTCACGCTCGGCAGCCTGAAGGCGTGCGCACGCCAAGAGTTCCAGACGCCGCGCGGCATCCACACCATCAAGCAGTGCTTCGCTGTTGCCGGGCAGTCGCCGCGACCAGTTCGGGTGCGTGTCAGTCGTGCCCGGCAGGTTTGCTTGCTCGTCGATGCCCAACGCATCTTCCAGCGGCAGCAACACCAACGGTGCGCGGGTATGGCCGAGGTAACGCACAGCGGCGTCGACGATTTGATCGGCTTCGTGGGACTCTTCGCGAAAATTCTGCGGGTCCTGACTCAAGGCACTGCGCAAGCCTTCGCGCTCACGCTGGCGGTAGCGGCGCCATTCGATTTCGCCGTTGCCGTCGACAAAACCGAGTCGGGAGTTCCAGTCGATATCGCGGCCATGCCACCAGCCGTTGAGCGTCGGCAGGTCGTGAGTGCTGGTGGTCGCCAGTGCGTTGTCCGGCCAGTCGAGAATCGGTTTGAAATGGGTGTTGTTCTGTTCGAACAACAGTACGCGCATGCCGAGTATGGAGCGGGCGATGAGTTTTTCCTGCAGGCCGTCGGGCACGGTGCCGAGGTCTTCACCGAGGACGATCGCTTGATGGCGATGGGACTCAAGGGTGAGCAAACGCAGCAAATCATCCACCGGGTAATACAGGTACGCACCGTCGGCCGGCGCCGATCCATTGGGAATCACCCACAACCGCTGGAGGCCCATCACATGGTCGATGCGCAGGCCGCCGGCATGGGCGAAGTTGGCACGGAGCATTTCGATGAATGCACGAAAGCCATTGCGAATCAGGCCTTCGGGAGAAAATGCAGAAATCCCCCAGCCCTGACCGGAACGATTGAGGATGTCCGGTGGTGCGCCAACGGTCAGCGAGGCGAGCAGTTCATCCTGAAAACTCCAGGCCTGACTGCCACCGCCATCGGCACCGACTGCCAGGTCGGCGATCAGGCCAATGCCCATGCCCGCACTGCGTGCAGCGGTTTGCGCGCGTTCCAGGCAGCGGTGGATCAGCCATTGGCAAAAGGCGAAGTAGCCGATGCGCTCGGCGTACTCCTCGGCGAATGCACCGAGGGCGGCGCCACGGGGATCGCGCCAGTGCTCGGGCCATTCGCGCCAGTCGAGGCTTTCGCCACGTGCGGCGCGCATTTCCTGAATGGCTTCGAAGCGGCAGTGGTTTTCCAGCGCTGCGCCACCTGCGTGGCGAAAACTGGCGAAGTCGGGGTGCAACGGATGGTCGCCAGCGATAAAGCCTTGATACAAGGCTTGCAGGAGTTTTTGTTTGGCGTCGGCGGCGGTCGGCCAATCGACCAGTTTCAGGTCTTCCAGTTGCGCGAACTGTTGCGCCAAACCTGCGCTGTCGATGGCATCACGCAAGGCGCGTTCGCCGAGAATCGCGCCGGGTGCGGCATACAACGAGTTGAGAAACAAACGACTGGACGGCGAATAAGGGCTGTAGCGCCCGGTGTCGGCGCTGAACATCGCGTGCAGCGGGCTGATCGCCAGCGCATCGGCGCCACGCTCGCCAGCGACCCGGGCCAGTTCTTCCAGCGCCTGAGTGTCGCCGAAACCGCCATCACCCGGCCGGCGCAAGCCATACAACTGCACGCTCAGGCCCCACGCGCGAGGTATCGGATTGTCGACCGCATCGCCGACGCTGAAGCAGCGTTCCGGGGCCACGGCCAGGGTGAAAAATTGATCGTCGATGTGCACTTGCTGATAGCCGACTGGAATGACGCCTGGCAGCATGGCCTCGGAATCGAGTTTCAGGTTCATGCGCGAACCGTCTTCGAGGTGGATCTCGCACGGCGTTTCGGGTTTGAAATAGCGCGCCAGATCAACGCTGACGCCCACGTCACTGGTTAGCAGCGGCGGGAGGTGGCGGTCTTGCTGGACTTTTTGCAATTCAAGCAGGCTGGCGTCGATTTCCAGCGCCGTGCTGGCGGGGTGGCCGAGGCCGATCAGAACATTGCGCAGCACCGCCGGGGCGACTTTTTGTGGCCGCCCGTTGGCGTCAATCCAGTCGACGGCAAGGCCGGCTCGGCTGGCAAGAATTTCCAGTTGCGCATCGCTCATAGGCGCTCTCCATTCAGAGGTTGCAAGGGGTTTGCGGCCGTGAGGCTGACGAGCGCGCAATACGGGGGCAGCAGGCCTTCATTCGACGGTTCGACGGCGGGCGGCTTTTGAAACAGCCACACCGCGCCGGTCCGTGGAGGGTTGACCACTGGTGTATCGCTGAGGTTCAGGTCGATTCGCAGCTCACTGCCATCGCCCAGCCGCCAGCGCGCACTGACTGCCGCATAACCGAGCATTTGCGCGCCGAGGGCTTGAGTGCCGCTGAGGTGCGGGATGATGTGTTGATGGCGCAACTGCAACAGCTGACGATAGAGCTCGTGCATTTCCTGTTGCTCGGGCGTGCCTTGACCCTCCAGCCGCGGCTGCGAGGCGCGGAAGGTTTCTGCGGCATTAGGGTCGGGAATCTGCTCGCGTTTATGCGGATCGGCGAAGGCGCTGAACGCGGCGAATTCATTGCGACGACCTTCGCGTACCAGCTCGGCCAGTTCGCCATGATGGCTGGTGAAAAACAGGAACGGCTGTTCGGCGGCGAACTCGTCGCCCATGAACATCAGCGGAATCATCGGCGATAGCAGCAGCAACACGGTAGCGGCCTGCAAGGCTCGTGGATCGGCCAGTTGATGCAGGCGTTCGCCAAAGGCGCGGTTGCCGATCTGGTCATGGTTCTGCAAGAACAGCACGAAAGCGGTGGACGGCAGATGTTCACTCGGTTCGCCCCGAGGTTCGCCATGGCGGGTGATGTGGCCCTGAAACACGAAGCCCTGGCTCAGGCAGCGCACCAGTTGCTCGGTCGGTTGCAGCGCGTAATCGGCGTAATACGCATCGGTTTCGCCGGTCAGCAGCACGTGCAGAGCGTTGTGCCCGTCATCGTTCCACTGCGCGTCGTACTCCTCTTCGAGCAGGCTCGACTGGTTGAGCTCGTTTTCCACGGTCAGCCAGACATGCCGGGGCGCGTCGATCTGCTGGCGGATGCGTCGCGCCAGTTCGCGCAAAAATTGCGGATCTTCAATGGCGTGCACCGCGTCCAGGCGTAAACCGTCGAAGCGGTATTCGAGCAGCCACATCAAAGCGTTTTCAATGAAAAAATCGCGGATTTCCAGGCGACGAAAATCGATCCCGGCGCCCCACGGCGTGTGCTTGTCCTCGCGGAAAAAGCCTTTGGCGTAGCGGTGCAGATAATTGCCATCGGGGCCGAAGTGGTTGTAGACCACGTCGAGAATCACCGCCAGACCATGGCTGTGGGCGGTATCGATCAGGTGCTTGAGTTGTTCGGGCGTGCCATAGGACGCTTGCGGTGCGTAGTGCAAGACGCCGTCGTAGCCCCAATTACGGTCGCCGGGAAACTGCGCAATCGGCATCAGTTCGATGGCGGTGATACCCAGTTCGGCAAGTCGCGCCAGGTGCGTTTCAACCGCAGCAAAGCCGCCGAGCGCGCCGACGTGCAGTTCGTAAATCACTGCCTCGTTCCACGGGCGACCTTGCCAGGTAGTGTTTTGCCACTGATAGGCGAGTGGGTCGACCACCACGCTGTGGCGGTTTATGTCGCCATCCTGGGCTCGGGAGGCCGGGTCGGGCACCTCCAGCTCTCCATCGATGTTGTAGCGGTAGCGAGTGCCCGCGGGACAGCGGGTCTTGATCACGAACCAGCCGTCTGCCTGAGGCAACATCGGCAGCGACTCTCCATTGTCCAGTTCAACGCTGACGTAAAACGCGTCAGGTGCCCACAGCGCAAATTGTGTGTGTTCGGCGTCCAGCTTGATCGCGCCGTGGGGCCAGTTCTCTTGGGTCCGTAACGGCATCGTTAAAAAACTCCCTGCTTATTTGTGGTGAGCTTTACCCAGCGCCTTGGCGACCAGTTTTTCGTAAAGTTCAGCGTACGGTTCGACCGCTTTGCACCAGTTGAACGGCGCAGCCATGGCGCGGCAACGCATGGCGTTGAGCAGTTCGGGGAAAGCGAAAACCTTGAACGCGCGGCTCAACGCTTCGCGATAGCTTTCAGGCGTGGATTCGTCGAAAAGAAACCCGGTCATACCGTTCTCGATAGTGTCGGCCAGACCCCCGGTATTGCGTGCCACGGGCAGTGAACCGAAGCGCTGCGCGTACATCTGGCTCAGGCCGCAAGGCTCATAACGCGAAGGCATCAAGAGGAAATCGCTGCCGGCAAACATGCGGCGCGCGTCAGTTTCGTTGAAGCCGATGCGCACACCGATCTGGCCCGGGAAGCGCAACGCGAGTTCACGCATGGCCTGTTCTTCTTCCGGTTCGCCACGCCCGATGATCGCGATCTGCCCACCGTTCTGCACGATGTACTCGGAGACGGCTTCGGTCAGGTCCAGGCCTTTCTGATAAACAAGGCGCGATACCACGGCGAACAGCGGGCCGGTGGAGTCTTTCAGGCCAAACAATTGGCGAACGTGCGCGGCATTGACCGCTTTGCCTTCCCAGTCGCCGATGGCGAACGGCGCGAACAGGTGCGGGTCGGTTGCAGCGTCCCAGCTTTCATCGATGCCGTTGGGGATGCCACTGAGCAAGCCTTGCTGGGTCTTGGCGGCGAGAAAACCGTCTAGACCGCAGCCGAAATCCGGGGTGGTGATTTCCTGCGCGTAGGTGGCGCTGACCGTGGTGATGTGGCTCGAATAGGCCATGCCGGCCTTGAGGAACGACATCTTGCCGTAGAACTCCATGCCTTCCTGTTGCAGGGCATGGTTGGGAATGCCGAGTTCCGGGCAGGAGCCGAGGCTGGTCACGCCTTGATAAGCCAGGTTGTGGATGGTGAACAGGGTTGGCGTACGCTGACCGCGCCAGTGCATGTAAGCAGGCGCCAGGCCAGCCGGCCAGTCGTGGGCGTGCACCAGGTCCGGGCACCAGTGAATTTGTGCGAGGTTGGCGGCGATATCGGCAGCGGCCAGGCCCAGACGTGCGAAGCGAATGTGGTTGTCCGGCCAGTCGCGGCCGTTGTTGGCGCCGTAGGGCGAGCCTTCACGCTCGTAGAGTTCAGGGCAGATCAACACGTAGATCACCAGCCCGTCGGGCATGTCCATGCGCCCGATCTTGCACGGCGGCAGTGCTGCATGGCCGCCGAGTTCGCCGATGATGTGGATCGGATTCTCGCTGTGCATCACCTGCGGGTAACCGGGGATTAACACCCGTACATCGTGCAGATGCGCCATGGCGCGGGGCAGGGCGGCGGACACGTCACCCAGACCGCCGGTTTTCACCAGATCGGCGATTTCCGAGGTCACGAACAAAACTTTTTTCTTGTTGGGGTTCTGACTAGCTACCGGTGTCAGCGTTTTGCTGCTCGGGACGTTGATCGACCGGCTGCCGGGAATGCTGACGGTGCTCGCTTCGCCTATCGACTGCTGAGCACGTTCTCCCTGAATGTCCAATGCCGCACTGATCATATGAATCTCCCGTGTTGTTGATCTGATTCTTGTCTCAAACAAACGATGTCCATGGCCAAATCCTGTGGCCGGGCGCAAACGCACCGCGCAGGGGGGAGCAAACGCTACCCAACACGCGCAAAGCAGAATGGGTGGAGAGGCCATTGCAAGGATTGCACCACTCGCTTAAGCCCTACCTTTGAGATGACCCGCCGGGATCAGCAAAAGTTTCGACTAATTTTCGAGTTTGCGACCGGGCGGTTTTACCCCGCGAAAATGAGTCTAGGCCAGATCCTAGAGCGGGCCAGAGCAAATGGGTAAATTGTTCGACAATCGGTTACACAGTGTTGCGAGTGGAGGTGTGCAGGGGGAAACGCACCGACGAAGGGCAGGTTTTTTTGCTTGGAGGGATCAAAACGGTGACCGGGCGGTCACGTTTTCGTGCTAGCCAGGAAGGTGGATGCACTGTTGTGGTGCGGGCGGTTTGTTGATAAGCCGATTACCGTGCCCCTATGTAGGAGCTGCCGAAGGCTGCGATCTTTTGATCCTTGTTTCCAGGTTAAAAATCAAAAGATCGCAGCCTGCGGCAGCTCCTACAGGGGATCTCAGTTGAGCAGACGTATCGAGTCGCCCGCCGACCAAGCCTGTATATCCTCGATCATTTGCGAAAAGAATTGCTGATAGTTCTGCCGGCTCACATACCCCACATGCGGGGTTGCCAGCACATTGTCGAGTGTGCGAAACGGGTGCAGTGCTGGCAGCGGTTCCTGATCGAACACATCCAGTGCCGCACCGCCGAGCTGTTGTTTCTGCAAGGCCTTGATCAGCGCTGCTTCATCGACAATCGGGCCGCGGGCGGTGTTCACCAACAGTGCGGTCGGCTTCATCCAGGCCAATGCCTGCGCATCGACCAGCCCACGACTGCGATCGCTGAGCACCAGGTGCACGGACAGCACGTCCGCCTGTTCAAACAGTTGCTGCTTGCTGACATAGGTCACGCCGGCTTGTTGCGCGCGCTCGGCCGTGAGGTTTTCGCTCCAGGCGATAACGCGCATGCCAAATACCTGCCCGAACTGCGCCACCCGTTGGCCGATACTGCCCAAGCCGAGGATGCCCAGCGTCTTGCCATGCAAATCGCCGCCAAGGCCTTGTTGCCACGCACCTGCGCGCAATGCATTGGCTTCATTGAGCAGGTTGCGCGTGGCGGCCATGATCAGCGCCCAGGTCAGTTCCGGCGCGGCATGCTTGTAGCTGTCGGTGCCGCAGATCTTGATGCCCAGCGCCGCTGCGGCTTGCATGTCCAGCGCGGCGTTGCGCATACCGCCGGTGACCAACAACTTGAGATTGGGCAAACGCTTGAGCAGGTCTTCGTCGAAACGCGTGCGTTCGCGCATCACGCAGATCACCTGATACTTGCCCAGTCGTTGGGCCAGCGTGGCATTGTCCGCCGGGTAATCATGCTCGAACGTCACTTCACCGAGGCTGTCGAGGACCGACCAGTCGACCACATCGCGCGCCACGTCCTGCCAGTCATCGATCACCGCAATCTGCACCGCCATCAGCCTTACCTCATCAATCAACGGGATTGGTTTTGTTCAGCCAGCCGAGCAGGGCCTGATGAAACTTCGCCGGCTCTTCCATCTGCGGCGCGTGGCCCATGCCGGGGAATTCAACCAGAGTCGACTGCGGGATCAGTTTGGCGACCTGTTTACCCAGCACCTCATAGTGACCGATTTTCGCTTTCACCTCAGGTGGCGCGAGATCCTTGCCGATGGCCGTGGTGTCGGAGGTGCCGATCACCAACAGTGTCGGCATCTTCAAGTCCTTGAACTCGTAGTACACCGGCTGGGTGAAAATCATGTCGTAGATCAGCGCCGAGTTCCACGCTACCTGGGTCTTGCCCGGGCCTTTGCTCAGGCCCGCGAGCATGTCGACCCAACGGTCGAACTCAGGTTTCCAGCGGCCATCGTAGTAAGTGGTGCGCTCGTAGTCGCGAATGCCTTGAGCGGTAACTTTCAATTCGCGTTGATACCACTGATCCACCGTGCGGTACGGCACGCCGAGGGCTTTCCAGTCTTCCAGGCCAATCGGGTTGACCATTGCCAATTGGTCGACCTGATCCGGGAAAAGCAGCGCATAACGCGTGGCAAGCATGCCGCCGGTGGAATGGCCGAGCAGGGTGGCTTTCTGAATACCCAGCGCTTTGAGCAACTGCTGGGTGTTGGTCGCTAGTTGCTGGAAGCTGTACTGATAATTGTCCGGCTTGCTGGAGGTACAGAAGCCGATCTGATCCGGCGCGATCACCCGGTAACCGGCCTCGCTCAGGGCATGGATCGAACTGTCCCAGGTGGCTGCGCAAAAATTCTTGCCGTGCATCAGCACCACGGTGCGACCGTTGGCCTTGCCGAGGGCGGCGACATCCATGTAACCCATCTGCAAGGATTTGCCCTGGGACTGGAATTCGAAGTGTTTAAGCGTGTAGGGGTAATCGAAACCTTGCAGCTCTGGCCCATACGCCGGACCTTCGGCGGGCGGCGTTGCGGTTTGCGTGGCGCCATGGGCAAACAGCGGCAGGGCGGCAGTCAGGAATAGACCGGGCAGCCAGCGAGATAACGTGACAGTCATAAGGGCAAACTCCATTGAAATCGGCCGATGCTCGAACGGCAGGATTACGGCGACGTTAAACACAGGCAATGTGCAGGCCTGATGGTTCAACCGATCCAGCCCAGCGTCAGCATGGCCAGCACGCCATACCGCGCGCCTTTGGCGAGGCTGACGATCAACAGGAACCGCCCGAGCGGCTCGCGCATCACCCCGGCAACCAACGTCAGCGGATCGCCAATAATCGGCAACCAACTGAACAGCAGTGTCCAATGGCCGTATCGTTCGTAGTGCTTGCGCGCCTTGTCCATGTGCCTGGCGCTGACCGGAAACCAGCGCCGATCCTGAAATCGCTCAAGCCTGCAACCCAGCCACCAGTTGACCAGCGAGCCAAGCACATTGCCCACGGTCGCCACCGCCAACAATCCCCACAGCCAGTAACGGTCGCTGACGATCAACCCGACCAGCAAGGCTTCAGATTGCAGCGGCAGCAACGTCGCGGCGCCGAATGCGGCAAAGAAGAGGCCTGTGTAAGCAGCGCCCATCAATGGGCCGGGTAGTCCGCCACTACGACGTCAGCGCCGTCCTTTTTCAGACCAATCACTTGATAAGCGTCGCTCATGCCGTCCATTTCCATGCCCGGCGAGCCCATCGGCATGCCCGGAGCAGCAACACCCAGCAGATCGTCACGCTTGCTCAGGGCCAGCACTTGCTCCGCCGGGACATGGCCTTCGACAAATTTGCCATTGATGATTGCGGTGTGGCAGGAAGCAAGCCGTGGCGGTACGCCGTGTTGTTGCTTGAAGCTGCTCATGTCGGATTCGACGTGGTCTTCGACTTTAAAGCCGTTGGCTTCGAGGTGGCTGATCCATTTCTTGCAGCAGCCGCAATTGGCGTCGCGATGGACTTCGATGGGGATCAGGTCGGCGGCCTGGACCAGGGAGGAGATGAACAGGGCGCTCAGGGCGACCAGGCGCAGGTGGGTTCGCATGATGGACTCTCGACTCGGGTGGCGGTCAAAAAGAACGTATTTTGACCGGTTTTTCCTGCCAGGCATCAACTCAGTGTTTCAAGTTGCTACAAGACAGGCTGGCAGAATAATCGTAGATCAACCCTGACAGCCCGATGAGCGAGAGATGACAAATCCGTAAGGTTGCACGCGATCCCGTGTAGGAGCTGCCGCAGGCTGCGATCTTTTGATCTTTTAAAAGCAACATCAAAAGATCGCAGCCTGCGGCAGCTCCTACATGAGATTGAGGTGGATCAACGCACCTTGAACCGCCCCATGATCGCGCTCACCCGGCTGTTGGCTTCCAGCAACTGGCGGGTGTTGAGTTCGCTGGCGTTGCCGCTTTGTACCAGTTCATCGACCATGTGGCGGATCTGCACCATGCTGCGATTGATCTCTTCGGTCACCGCGCTTTGCTGCTCGGCGGCGGTGGCAATTTGCGTGCTGAGGCTGTTGATATGGCTGACGGAACCGGCCATTTCATCCAGCCCCGCGTTGACCCGTGCCGTGGCGTCGGCTGCCGACTGGCAACTGGCCTGGGTGTTTTCCATGGCGCTGACCGACGAACTCACCCCTTGGGTCAGACGCTTCAACATCTCGTTGATTTCCGAAGTGCTGGCCTGGGTGCGGGCGGCGAGGGCGCGCACCTCATCGGCTACCACGGCGAAGCCGCGACCCTGTTCACCGGCGCGGGCCGCTTCGATGGCGGCGTTGAGCGCCAACAGGTTGGTCTGGCCGGCAATCGCGCCAATCACCCCGAGAATCTCGGTGATGCGTTGGGCGTCCTGTTGCATGTTTTCGACTTTATGGGTGGCGCTGGCCACTTCATCGATCAGCGCGACCACGCTGTTGGTCGCCTCGCCTACCACCACCCGAGAACGGTCGGCGTTTTCGTTGGCGCGCTGGGTGAAGGCAGCGGTTTCAGCAGCGTTCTGCGCCACGCTGTCGGCGGTCGAGCTCATCTCGGTGATGGCGGTGACGGTCTGATCGGTTTCAGACGCGTGACGCAGCAGGATCTGGCTGGTATGCGCCGACGTGCGTTGCAGGTTGTCGAGGCTCGACGCCATGGCGCCGGTGGCTTGGGTGACTTCGCCGATCATGTTTTGCAAATACGCAATAAAGGTGTTGACCGAATGACCGATGGCGCCGAGTTCATCTTCGGCGCGGATGGTGATGCGTCGAGTCAGGTCGGCATCGCCGCTGGACAGCAGGTCGATGTTGGCTTTCAGCGCTTTCATGCGCGAAACCAGCTGGCGGATCGCGTAGACCTGCAACAGCACCAACAGAATCACCAGCGGAATCTGCAACAGGCTCAGGGTGCTGAGCACGTCGTCACGCTGGGCGGTCAGCATTTTGGTCGGCAAGGCAGTGGCGAGGAACCACGGTGTGCCCTCGATCGGGCGCATGAAGAAGGTGCTGGCTTCACCGTTGTTGTCGAATTCGACGCGTTGCGCCTGATCGCGGCTTTGCAGACCCGCCTTGACCTGGCTGGCGAAGGTCGAGCCGGCAGCCAGTTCGCTGATGTTCTTCAGCACGATCGGGCCGCTGATGCGCGAACTGTTGCTGATGATTTTGCCATCGGCCTCGACAATGAGCATTTCAGCGTTGAGGTCTTTTTCCTTGCGGGCCACCAGGTCGTTGAAGAAACCCAGGGTGACGTCGATGGTCGACACGCCCCAGGCGTTGCCGTTTTTCTGGATGGCCATGGCGCAGTTGGTGCGCGGCTCGGCGCTGGCGTCGTCCTTATAGGCCGCCGCCCAGGCGCACTGACCGCGCGGGGTGGCCATGCCGCCCTTGTACCAGGTCTGGTCGTAGTAATTGGGTGCCGCGTCACTGTTCCAGAACGTGTTTACCGCCAGTTTGCCCGAGGCGTCGCGGTGCCAGAAGGTGCTGAACTTGTTTCGTCCGGCTTCACGCTGGCCGGGTAGCGGCCAGATACCACCGCCAAACACTTTCAGTTCGCCGTATTGATCCACCAGGCCCGGCAATACCGTGTCGATGGCAGCGCTGTCGAGCAGCGGGATGGTCTGGGTGATGCTGCGTTGTTGCGCCTGAACCTTGTTCAACTCGCCCTGAATCTGCTCCGCGACTTCAGCAATGCGGTTGAGCACCACCTGTTCTTCGGTTTGACGCAGTTTGGGTGCGACCAATTGGCTGATACCGACCACGGTCAGCACTGACAACAGCAGCATGAACAGAACCAGAAACAGCGTGTAGCGAGCCTGAATAGTGCGGAATGCGGGCATGGAGACCGGTCCTTGAGCTGCGATTCTTATTAGGGGCGGGAGGCGTAAACATCGCGGGTATCACTAGGTATCGTCGATGCAGTCAGAAGCTTTAGGTACCGGAGTGCTGAAAAGCTGAAGGCCGATGACCGGTCGGTATTGAATCTGATACACAGGAATCAATCAGCCAGGCCATCGGCGTGGATTTTATGCAGGTCGCGATGTAATGAGAGTCTTGAAAGCCAGCATCCACGGAGGTCTGCTGATTTGTATCGAGAATGTACGAGAATTGTAAGTGAGTGCACAAAAAGGGTTGGTGCCATCAGTTGGCCGGTGGATACTCCCCGGCATTCGAGTGGTTCAACAAGGATATTTCATGTTCATTTCACAGGGAGTTTTCTCATGACGATTGGCATTGTCGGCGGCTGGGAAAGCAAGGCTGGCGTCATGGTGCGCAACACGGGCGGCAAAAAGCAGGTGTCCCAAAGCGTCAAGGTGCAGCAAATGCTCACCAAGGTCGGTAACGATCCTAACGCTTTGAACACTGCCGAGATGGACAAGCAAGGCCTGCGCAAAAACATCAAGGGCTTTGACCCTGCGAACGTCTCGGTAAAACAGATGGGTAACCTGGCGGCGATGCTGCGTAGCCGAGGGCTGATCTCGGAAATCACGTCCTTCACCCTGATGAATGCCGGCGACAAGTTCGACCGTTTCGGCGTGACCAAAGACATTGATGTCAAATTCAATGCGCTGGAGTATTTCGCGACTCAGCTTGATGCGATCCAGAACAATGGTCTCAATGGCAACGCGTACGGCAAAAATCTGATCCCCGAATTCAAGAAAGCCATTTACGTCCTGCAAAACCTGAAAACCTATGGGGAAGGCAACGCGCCGCTTCCCAATAAAGACGGCATCAAAGCCAAGGCTTGAGCCGCCAGACAATGACCCGCTCAAGGTGAACGGGTCATTAGCAAGATCTCGGTACGCTCAAGTCACAGCGCTATTTTGCTCAGGCGAGGTACGACTTGCTGTTGCGCCTGATCGTGTAAGTGCTGCATCCGCGAGCAGTGCAGCTCAAGTTTGCCCAGCCGGTAACCCCGGTGAAACAATGCCAGCCATCCTCCCTCCTTACCCTCGACGGGTGCCAGCCCGGTAAAGACAAAGCCGATTGCGGTCAGCCTGTTCAGATCGCAGGTAAATTGCTGCGACAATCCGAGCCGGATCGACACCATCCATTGCTGCGGCAATCCCCTTAGCTGCTCGAGCAGATCGGGCCGCAGGTTCTTGAGCCGGATGTCGTAACGATTGGTGTGTCGTTCCAGCTGAATAGCTGGACCACGCCAGCAAAACCTTTGCTCGTGCGTGCCGAATACATCAGATAAATGTTCCATGAAACTGCGGTAACCAGACGGCCAGGTCTGTCTCGGCAGCGGGCGTTTATACCCGTCGATGATGCGGCATCCCATAACAATGGATTCCGGCGTTGAGCTACCAAACGGCGAGGGCACGTAGTCCGGCAACAGCCCGGTGTTATGAAAACCGAGGTTGGCGGCCATGCGTTGCGTGTACGGATGGTGAGTGACCTGTTTGATGGATACGCTGTGGCAGCCCAGTGCTTGCGCGTGGCTCAGCAGTTGCTGGCTCAGACGCGTGGCAATGTTTTGTCCCCGGGCATCGGGATGGACGGCGCTCAATGCCAGTTCGGCGGTGCGGGCGCCTGTGTCGCGAAACAGGGTGGCGTGCCCGCGTATCTGCCCGTCCAGCTCGGCGACCAGCGAGTGCCAGCGCTGGTCGGCGTGGTTCTGGTTGATCATCTGCGGCAGATAAACATGCGGTTGCACGTAAAGATCGCCGTACACCTCGCGGAACAACTGGCTGACCGCCGTGGCATCGCTGGCGCGATAGTTACGCAGAATCAGCGGTTGCATCCGGACCCTCCTGATCCTTGTGTTCATAGCGACGCAGGTCCAGCACGCGCAGGCATTTGCCCGAGCGGGGATGTCGTGGCAGATCCTCATGCGTGCAGCACTGGACGTGCAGTTCCAGCAGATGATCCGTCCGTAATTGCGTGATCAACGGATAAAGCTCAAGCATTGCGTTTTCCAGTTGCTGATTGACGTCGGCGCGGTCGGGAGACTGTGCAGCCGGCACCCATTTGAGCGTCAGTACATCCTTGAACGTGGCCTGTTCAATCACCATTTGCCAGTCGTCACTGGCGGCATCGCGGCGTATCAGCTCGGCGATCTCTTGAGGGACCAGCGACAAAATTCCCACCCGGACTCGTTGGCTACTGGCGCTTCGGCCCTTTAGCGCGAACTTGCGCTGCGCAGTGCCGTGCGGTTCTCGCCAACAGGCGCGGTCGCCTACCGGGTAACGAATCAGCGGCATCAAGCGTCGGTGAAGATTGGTCAGGACGAGCAAACCCACTTCATCGCAAGACTCGATCACCTCTCCCGAGTATTCGTCGACGATTTCCAGGAAGGCGTGATTTTCATGCATTCGATGCTCACCCTCGGCGCAATCGCGTTGACTGCTGCCGATAAAACCGGCGTCGACGCTGGCGTAGCCGATTGAGGCGATGCGCGCGTTGGGAAACGCCAGGTTGAGAAGCTGGCGCTGTGAATCAAACAGACTTTCGCCGCCATAGAGCAGCGTGTCGACAACCGGCAACGTTTGCTCGCGCCGTTCAAGCCATGCGGCAAAGGTCAACAGATGTGCCGGCAAGCCTGCAAGTACGTTGATCCGATGCTGCTGGATGGATTGCGCCAATACCTGCGAATCGATGTCGCCGGTGAACGGAAACTCGGTGATGTCCACACAGACATGCGCCAATGAATCGTGGATGAACAGGAAGCTGGCATACAGGTCGCCAGCAAAAAACAGATTCGCCACCCGGTCGCCCGGGTTGAATTGGGCGCTGAGGGCGTTGCCGAAATCGCCGACCAGGCGCCGCCATTCTTCCCGGGTGTAGACAGAAAGTTTGCCGGCGCTGGTGGAACCGCCGGTTCTGAATACCAGTGCCCCCTGCGCCGAGTTGGTCAATACCGGCCACAGATCGAGAGTTTCGCTGTTACGCCAGAATTCGTCGGGATCAACTGTCGGTAGCTCGGTGAGCAACGCTACTTGTCCAGGGACTTCGGCGAAATGTTGGCGGTAATAGCGCGAGTGTTGACGAGCGAAGTTGATCAATTCGCCCACGGAGTCAGTGATGTTCACAAGGTTGACCTTTTTATAGTTTCTGGCTTAGCTCACGGGAAGTATCAGTTGCGCGAATCGATCAATAACGGCGTCTTGCCGCTGTGCTTGTTCCGGGTGAAGTCTTTGATGGCACAGACTTCAACTTCGACATTCAGCAATCGGCTTTGAATAATCGTTGCCAGGGTCGGGTAATTCGCCAGTCGGGCCTGCACGTCGACAGTTTCAAGTTCGCTGCGCAAACGCATGCGCTCGACACCGTCGCAGGTGTGATCCAGTAGCAGTTGAAATGGCACTTGCAGATGCACCGCCAGTTCGCTCAAAGAAATGAAGTCGGTGCCAATGCGGATCAATTTGCCGTGGCGCTGCAGCAATTCGAAGCGTGGTGAGGCCAGTCCGCAAGCGCAGGCGCCAGGCACCCAGCGGCCGGTGTCGCCGACGTCATAGCGCTGAACGATTTGCGCCTCCCGCGCGATTGAGGTGAACAACAAGCGGCCGACTTGATTGCCGACCACAGGCTCATCGGCATCCAACGCGACAATTTCCAGATGCTGGGTGTCGTTCATCAGATGAAAAATGCCATCCCCCGTAGCCTGACAGGCATGGCCTAGAGGGCCGGCGTCGACACTCCCGTAAATCGCCGAGCGGATGCTGGTCACACCGCAACTGAGCAGAAGCGCACGACTCGGTTCACTGAGATGTTCGCCAGCGAGAAACACCTTGGTGATGCCGCCGTAGGTTTGCAGCCGCTCCCGCTCATTGAGGAACAGTCGGTGCAGAGTACTTGGCATGCCCATCAGCACTGTCACGCGCTGGCTGATGATCAAATCGGCGATTTCGCGGTAATCGTCATCGGCCGGCGCGCCCATTGGCAGGTGGGTGATGTCGAGCAGCTCAAGCACTTTGGCGAAGCTGAGGAAGCCGCCATACAACCCGCCGCAGAAGAACAGGTTCATCACCCGATCCCGCGCCGGATCCAGCCCGGCCGCGAACAAGCCGTCCGCCGTCGCGCGCATCTGTCGATGGAAATCACCATAGCTATAACCGGACAGCGCTGGCGTCCCGCTGCTGCCACCGGAGCGGAAATACAACTGCGCCGTCGCGTTGAACGGCTGGCCGTTGAGGCTCTCCTTGTCCATGATTGGCTGCCCGCAAAGCATTGCGGGTACAGGCGCGCGGTCAAGGGTGGCGTGGCTTGGCAACCGGTCGGCGGCGACGCTGACGGACACGCGTCGACTGAGCCGTTGCAACGCGTAAACGCCATCATGGGGCTCACCGTCATAGCCGTCGTGAATGCCGGCCACTGGCGCGATGCGCGTCACACCGGCACTGATCAGCCTCCGCGCCAACTCGCCGATCTGTGCTTCGCCGCACAGCAGCGCGCAACTTTGCAGGACATTGCGCCATGGCAGCAGGGTTTCAGTGATCAGCTGCCGTGGTACCGGATGCAGTAGCACGCTGCGAAATAGTGGGGAGGGTGCTAGCTGACGCTCGTGCGCCCAGATCACCCGCCAACCCGGCGCGCTCCAGACATGGCCGGTTTGTTCAGCGAAACTCTGCGCCAAGCGTGCCATGTGCGTGTGCGTGGTGATTTGCGCGGCTTCCTGTGGCGTTGGCAGCAGCGCCGGCCATCGCCCGGCGCGGCGCTCGAAGGCTGCCGCCAGGCGTTCACCTATCTGGCGCAACACCACCGGGTTGTCACTGTCCACCAGCAGCCATTGCGGGCTGGAGCAGGCTTGCTGATCCAGCCGACAGACTTCATCGGCGACGGCATCGAGGTTTTGCGCTGTGGCGGCATCGGGGGTCAGATAGACGAAGCTGATGCGATGTCCCCAATCGATCCAGCGGCAACCGGACGGTAGCTGTTTGCGAATGGCTTGTAAGGCGGGTTCGCCTCCCCACGCCGCAACGCCATTGGCGTGTTTACACAGTTGCCCGATCTGCCCGGTGCTCACTGGCAATACCGCCACGTAACCAGCGAGTTGGCCACTCGAATCGCATTGCAACAACGCGTGCAGTAACCGTGCGGTCAGGCCCTGGTCGCTGCTGCTGGGCCGTAACCAGTTGACGTTGCCAGCCAACAGACTTTCCAGTACCGCGCAGAACGCCAGCAACGGCGCATTGCCCGGCGTGATGTGCACCACCAGCCCGAGTGGGCTCCAGCATTCGAAGCGCGATTGTCGATAGTCGATGCGGCGCAAAGAACCTGGTTGTGCGCCCAGTTCGCGTTGCAGTTTGATCTGCAACGCCTCGGCCGTGCAGAACTCGATCAGGGCCTGTCGCTGTTCGAGATCAAGCGCGAGTTCTTGATTGTCGCCGCTCAATTGCTCAGCAAAGCAGGTCGCGGCGCTGATCACAGTGCTGCTTTCCAGCGGCGTGCTCAGATGATCCGCAAGATCTGCCTGAAGGCATTCGAGGGTAGCGTCAAGGTCGTTGGCGTCGCGTAATTGTCCGTCGATCAAGTACATATCAGTAGCCCCCCAGTAGTTCGGCCGCTGCCATCGCGCAACTTCTGCCAGCGGTTGTGCCCGCGCGGCCATGCAGTTCAAACCAGTCGCTGCTCAGCCCGCAGTCGCAACTTCCGCCGGGGTGCAACGTCGCCAGGTCGCTCATCACCACCGCATGCGCGGGACTGGACGAGATGTAGGGCGAGACGAATCCCAGCAGGCCTTGCTGGCCGTAAGGCTGAACTGAAAAATCCGCGGGATGGCGCACGTACACCTTCGAATAGACCGGGACATGAAAACGCTGATGGGCGCATTCGATGTAAGGCACGGCATGCTCGACGGCGCCGTAGCCATCTCGACAACGCGAGGTTTCAATGCCCAGTTGGCGGTGGATGCAGGCATATAACTGTTGCCTGGGAATCTCATGTGCGGCCTGGGTTTTCCAGCCACCGCCGAAAAATGCCAGTGAACCGACCGGCAGTTTCAGATTTGTCATGCCGAGGGCCTGCATCTGTTGCAAGGTCTGCCAGAGAAACGCCGGGAAGCCGAGGATGCGCACCGGCAGACCTTCTTCGGCAAACGCCTGCAAGGCCTGGATGACGCCAAACACATCAAACTGATGACTGTCACCGGTGCTGCGCAAGGCATACACCACGCGGTTGGCGGGAGCGAAACGGCACAGGAACTGATCGGTGAAGGAGGTGCCGAGCGTGATCTGCCCTTGCGGCTCGTAACTGAGCAGCAAATAGTTGCAGGGCGTGTCCGGGGTGTCCCAGCCGTAATAGCGGAAGATCTGCGCGACCATGAATTGCGCCGCGCCAAGGCTGCGCTCGTCGTAGCGCATGCGGCTGCGCTGACCGCTTGTGCCAGAAGACGTCAGTTCCAGGGCATCGGCGCCGGTGCTGCTGAGCAGCAGCCGTTGCTTGAAAAAATTGGCGAAGATCGGTGGCAAGCGCGACCAGTCATCAAGCGTGTCCAGTTCATGCGCACCGAGCCCGTGGGCGTTCAACCAATGTTCGTAGCCCGCTGTGTGCCGGCAATGAAAACGACTGATCTCGGCCATGGCCCGCTCGAACAGGCCCGCTGGCACGGAATCCGGGCAATAAGGATGGGGCAACGCGCATAACGCATCGCTCGCGGGTAAATGGATCATCGAAACTCCCTTATTCAGATGCGGCGAACGCGGTTTTGGCGTCTTGCAGAAACCAGAGCAGTAGGGGCAGGCACATCAAGCCTGCGAGCGCGGCCCAAAGGGCGAAGAGTTCAAGGCGGGTTCCGCCGCCAATGGCGGCAATGAGCGAGCCGCCGATACCCATCACGGCAATCGAAATCATGCCGACCATGGCCGAGACCAGACCTTTGCTGTCATCCGAGCAAAACAGCGCCAATCGATACAGCGCCGCATTGCTGATGCCCAATCCAACGGCGTAAAGCGCCAGGCTGGCGACTGTCACTGCCAGTCCCAGACCTTGCATCGCGCAGCCGATCAGCGCCAGCAGGCCCAGGCAAAACGGCCAGAGCCCCAGCTGAATCAAGCGGGGTAACGAATGCGTCACTAGCAGACGGTCGAGAATCAGATTGCCGACGATGACGGCAGAAAAAACTGGAATTTGCCACAGACCGTACGTCAGCGGCGTCAGGCCCAGGCCCTGGATCAGCAGCAACGGCGCCAGACCGATCCAGGCAATCAGCGGCAGGCTCATCAGTCCCAGGGCCAGGCTTGCGCCGAGGAACCGCGGATTGCCGAGCAGGGCGAGGTAGCGCTGGCGGATCTGACGCAGGGAAAACGTCACGCGGGCTTGCTGCTGCCCATCGCGGCGGACAACGCCCACGGTCTCCGGCATACAGGCGTAAAGCCCCAGCCAGACCAGCATCGCAGCAATGCCGAGTGCCAAAAACAGCTCGCGCCATGTCAGCCATTCCAGCAGTACGCTGCCGAGCATGGGTCCCAGCAACGGCGATAGCAGCGTAATGTTGCCGAGCAGGGCCATCAGGCGTACGGCATCCGCCTCGCAGAACACCTCCTGCAGCGCCGGATAACTGACGGCCACGACAAATCCCAACCCCATGCCCTGTATCAGGCGCAGCACATTGAACGCTTCAATGCTGCGGGTGGCGAAAGCGGCGGCACAGGCAACAGCAAATGCGGCGCAGCCGATCAACAACAGGCGCCGCCTTCCCCAGCGATCAGACAGTGGCCCCATCAGCCATTGCAGGCAGACACCGCCCAACAGATACAGATTGAACGCATTGGGAACATGGCGAACATCGGCTTGAAATTCTTCAGTGACGTTCAACATCGCTGGCATGATCAAGTCACTGGCCATATAGGTCAGGAGTTCAAAAGCGCTGAGCGCCAGGCAGAATCCCACCACTTGGCGTGGCCCGATTCTTATCAATGTTCTCTGCATAAACATCCTTGTCAGTTAAGGAGGAAGGTTGCAGAGCCTAGGTCCAGACATTGGCG
This sequence comes from Pseudomonas sp. P116, assembly GCF_020149425.1. Classification (NCBI taxonomy): domain Bacteria; kingdom Pseudomonadati; phylum Pseudomonadota; class Gammaproteobacteria; order Pseudomonadales; family Pseudomonadaceae; genus Pseudomonas; species Pseudomonas sp. P116. The sequence goes on from NZ_JACVHB010000007.1 coordinate 176,943, forward strand.
TGACCTACTGGTTAGCTGAAACATTAGATTTCGAATCTTTGCAGGATATGAAACGGACCCAAAACGCTCGTAAAACAAGATGTTACCGGGCAGTCATCCATGGCCAAAAAAAATGCCCGCGAAGGGGGCGGGCATTGTTTGTCAGTTAATTCAGCGTGTATTTTTCATGCCCGGCATCTGACACTGACGGGCAGGCGGGGTGAAATATCCTGTCAACGATGTTGATAGTAGCCAGGGCCTCCACGGTCGTAACGATGATGGTCGCCGTGCCAGCCGCCGTGGGGAAAGATGATGCAACCACTCAGGGTCAGCAGGGCGAGAACAGGAATCAGCCAGGTGATTCGACGCAGCATTTGAATAATCCTCATGTTAAAGCCGTCATGAAGCCAAAAGCCTTCATCGGCTGTAACATGAGACCCCGTTTGCAGCGGCGCATCCCCGTAAGACGGTAAGTGCATGGCATGCAAGTGGACACAAACCGGATACATTCCAAAGTTTCAGGAAGCCGCAATGACCCAGAAGCAACGCTTGATTTATTCGATTCTGATCGCCGTCTCCGTACTGGCGATCATGCTCGGCCTGTCCTGGCTGCAAAACACCGGGAGAATCGATGAAAAGACCTTCCAGTACATCGCCATCGGTGTGGCGGTGATCGTCGTGGTGATCAACGGCGTGATGCGCCGCAAGGTCAAACCCTGACGGCGATCGCTGGACGTTTCAATCGATGTCGAGCACTGCAGCAGCCTGCGGATGCAGGCTGTAGCTCTTGTCGGCGTTGACGGTGATCACGCCTTCGGCGCTCAGGCGCTTGAGGACTTCGCGCACACTCAGAAAGGACAGCGGAATATCCAGATCCAGCAATTGGCTATGGACGCCGCGAACGCCCAGGCGACGGTCGTTCTGTGCCGCGACCAGCAGGGCGTCGATGACCTTAAGGCGAATCAGGCTGGTGCGCAGACCAAAACTTTTCAGCAGCAGACGGATGCGTTCGTTGCCGTGACGCTCGACGCGTTGTTCGAAATCGCTCGCGTGCGGGCTCATGGATGCTCCTTGTAACGCCTGGCTACCGTCCGTTGGTAGTTGCGAGTTGTACATGTGATTACTCCTTTTCAGAGCCCGATCGGGAAAGGTTTTCTTTGCGCTCTCTAAAACAAGACGTTTCAGCTCGCCAAATCATGAAAGAAAAAATGTAGAAAATTTGTCGGGATTTCGTCTTCTGCGTGTAATCACTGCGCAAAACCGCCGCGCACCGCGCTAAATTTTTTTCGTCGACGTTCGTTTTCAGGACAGGCTCATTGCGTGTGGACGCATGGGTGTTTCCACAGCGGATCCGTCGCCCGTCACATGCTTCGCACGGTATGCAGATCCGCTCTTCGGCATTTCGATCAGGAGCGAGCGTGATTATTTCCAGGCAGTTAACCGGACTGGCCCTTGCCGGTATTTTTTGCGGGCTTAGCCTGTCGGCCCATGCATTCAGCCCCTCCGTTGATGCCAGCGCCGAGATCCGTCGTACCGGTTTTGGTGTGCCGCATATCCGCGCCCAAGACGAGCGTGGCCTCGGTTTCGGCATCGGTTACGCCTATGCGCAGGACAACCTTTGCCTGCTGGCCAACGAGATCGTCACGGTCAATGGCCAGCGTTCGCGTTATTTCGGCCCGGATCAGTTCACCGTCGAGGAGCGTGAAAACCGCGTCAGCGATGTCTTTTTCAACTGGCTCAATACGCCGGAAGCGGTCAGCACGTTCTGGCAGGCGCAAACGGCCCAGGTACGTGATTTGGTCCAGGGTTATGCCGCGGGCTACAACCACTATCTCGCCGAACGCCGTCAGCAGGGCCTGCCGCAACAATGCCAGGGCGAGTGGGTTCGCGAGATTGCTCCAGAAGACCTGGTCAAGCTGACCCGTCGGCTGTTGGTCGAGGGCGGGGTTGGTCAGTTCGCCGAAGCCTTGGCCGGTGCCACGCCGCCACAGGCCACAGCGCGGATCGCCAACGATACGCATACCTACCAAATGGCAGATGCCCGTCAGCAGCGCTTCGCGCTCGATCGTGGCAGCAATGCCGTGGCGGTGGGTGGCGAGCGTTCGTTCAATGGTCGCGGCATGCTGCTGGCCAACCCGCACTTTCCCTGGGTTGGCGGTATGCGTTTCTATCAAATGCACCTGACCATTCCCGGCAAACTTGACGTCATGGGCGCCGCGTTGCCGGGCCTGCCGATGATCAACATCGGTTTCAACCAGCATCTGGCCTGGACCCACACGGTCGATTCCTCCAAACACTTCACCCTGTATCGCCTGCAACTCGATCCGAAAGACCCGACGCGCTATCTGCTCGATGGCCAATCATTGCCGATGAGCAAGCAGACAGTGACCGTGCAGGTCAAACAGGCCGATGGGCAAGTGCTGCCGGTGGCACGCGACATCTATAGCTCGAAGTTCGGCCCGATTGTGCAGTGGCCGGGCAAGCTCGATTGGGACACTCAGTTCGCCTACAGCCTGCGTGATGCCAACCTCGACAACGATCGCGTGCTCAAACAGTGGTATGCGATGAATCAGGCTTCCACGCTTAAAGAATTGCAGGATTCGGTGCACAAGATTCAGGGTATTCCCTGGGTCAATACGCTCGCCGCAGATGACAAGGGACAGACGCTGTATATGAACCTGTCGGTGGTGCCGAACGTCAGTCGCGAAAAACTCGCGAAGTGCAGTGACCCGCGAATCGGCACCCAGATGATCGTGCTCGACGGTTCCAACAGCGCCTGCGCCTGGGACATCGACCCGCAAGCTGCGCAGAAGGGTATCTACGCCTCCAGCCAATTGCCGCAACTGCTGCGCAAGGACTTCGTCCAGCACTCCAACGATTCCGCATGGCTGGCCAACCCGGCGCAACCGCTCACCGGTTTCTCGCCGCTGATCAGTCAGGACGGCCAACCGCTGGGGTTGCGTTCGCGCTTTGCCCTTGATCGTCTGGCCAGCCTGAATAAAAAAGGCCCGTTGGCAGTGAAGGATCTGCAGCAAATGGTGATGGACGATCAAGTGTATCTGGCGACCCAGGTCGTGCCGGATCTGCTGAAGTTCTGCGCCGCTGACCTTGGCGCCGATGCGCAAGCCCTCAAACCTGTGTGTGCCAGCCTGAAAGCCTGGGACGGGCGCGCCAATCTGGATTCGGGCCTGGGCCTGGTGCATTTCCAGAACATCATGCAAGCCCTGCAGCAGTCAGCGGACATCTGGCGCGTAGCCTTCGATCCGCAGGATGCGCAGCACACTCCGCGTGGTCTGGCTGTCGAGCAGTCAGCGGTGGCCAAGGCTCTTCGCGAAGCGATGCTGGCGTCGGTCGATACGGTTGCCAAAATGGGCCTGAAACCGCACACCCGTTGGGGCGACATTCAGGTGGTCAGCAGCGGCGGGCAGCAGACGCCGATTCATGGCGGGCCGGGTACGCTGGGGATCTACAACGCGATCCAGAGCGTGCCGCGCGAAGATGGCAAGCTTGAGGTGATCAGTGGCACCAGCTATCTGCAAGTCGTGACGTTCGATGAAAAGGGCCCGCACGCGCAGGGGCTGTTGGCCTTCTCGCTGTCCAGTGATCCGGCATCGAAGTATTCACGCGATCAGACCGAGGCGTTCTCGAAGAAACAGTGGAGTGTGCTGCCGTTTACCGAACAGCAGATTCTGGCTGATCCGCAGTATCAGGTGCAGACCATTCACGGGGCGCCGGAGAAAACGGGGAACGTCGCCGCACAGTAAACACGGCGTTACTTGAAAAACAATTGAAGGCCGCATCCCGCAAGGGGCGCGGCCTTCAGCTTTTTGGCGGCTGCTGCGGCATCGGGTTGATCACCGGGTTGCCTTCCTTGTTGCGCGTCAGGTAGACGGGCAAGACCTTGGGCAGGGAGTTGGCAAGGTTGTTCAGCTCTTTGATGTTGTAGATACCGCCCACCCGAATTGTTCCGGTGCTGTTGTCAGCGAGCATCAACGGTTTTTCCAGGTAGCGGTTGATCAGCGGCAGCGCTTCATTGAGCGGCAGATTGTCCAGCACCAGTTTGCCGCTGCGCCAGGCAAGCGAAGCATCGTTTGGGTAGGACTGGCTGATCTGCGGCATGTAGTCGCCCGGCTTGTAACGCGCTTGCATGGATGGCTCGAGACGCAAGCCATCGCCCGGCAATTGACGATTGCTGCTGACCAGCACCGAACCTGCAATCAGGTTCACCCGCACTTGATCCTCGTACATCCAGACATTGAACCGCGTGCCGGTCACCCGAATCTTGCCTTCGCCTGCACGCACGACAAACGGGTGCGACGTGTCGTGACTGACGGTAAAGAACGCCTCGCCTTTTTTCAGCGTGACGCGGCGTTCGTCCTTGTAGTTGCTGAAGGTCAGGTCAGTGTTGAGGTTCAATTCAAGTTGGCTGCCGTCACTCAGCGTTACCTGACGCACATTGTCAGTGGCGGCAAAATGCTCGTAACTGTTGGGCAGCCAGCCGAGATTCCAACCGGTGTAAGCCGTCAGTGGCAACGCCACTGCGCAGAACCCGGCCGCTATCGCGTATCGGCGCCATGGGCGGGCAGGCTGAGCAACCGGCACGACCAATGCTGTATCCGGGCGCGGGAGGTGGCCGGCAACGTCCCAGATCTCCAGCATGGCTTCGTACTCGAATGCATGCAGAGGATAAGCATCGTGCCATTGCTGGAAGGCGCGACGCTCTTCGTCCGTGCAGTCGGCGGCGTGCAAACGCATGCACCAGTGCGCAGCGGCATCGGTGATCGCATCGTATTCGGCTTCCGAGAGAGTGTCTTGGGTCATTGACTCATCCTGATTTCGCACATTCTAACCTTGACGGGAAGTTGCCGAGAACATTAGTCATGGCATTTACCCATCAAAGTGGAACTTATTTTTCGCTCAGGCGCCCAAAAAACAGGAAGCCCATGACCACTATCCACAAATGGAGTGAAAAAATGATCAAGAAGACTTTTGCCGCCCTGATTGCCACCGCCAGTTTGCTTGGCGCCGGCGCTGCGTTGGCGGACAAGCCTGGCGCAGGCTGGATCACCATCGAAAAAGCGATCGATACCGCAAAAACCAAGGCCGGTTATGTCGAGATCTACAAGATCGAAGCTGACAACGACGGCTATTGGGAAGGTGAGGGTCGCAAGGCCGATGGCGTCGTGTACGAGTTCCGCATCGACGGCGCATCGGGCAATGTATTGCGAGATCAAAAGGACTGAACGTCGTCAGTTGAATAAAGGTAAGCGCAGGTTAATCCTGCGCTTTCTTGTACGTGTTTCAGGTGACTGGCTCGGTGTCCAGCTGCCGGCCGATTTCGCAGATCAGGCGTGAAATCGAATCGGCATTACTCAAAATCACATCAACGCGAATATCCGCTGAGTCAGGGTCTAAAAACGCATCACGTGCGTCTTCAATGGTCTGGCAGCCCGTCAACTTCAGAAGTTTCTTGCTGACCCTTTCTGCACCCATATCTCGAATTTTATCCCAGGTGATATAAGCGCCTGCCTTTCTGTTCCAGCGCGAAAAAAGCTCATCTCGAGGTGTTTTTAACGAAAGTGCCCGGCTTTGAAATTTTTCCTGCTGATGCTTCATCGACAAGCCTTTCAAAGTATCGATTTTGATCAGATCAACAAACGGCCGTCGAGATTCCAGAGAGGCAAAATCTTCGGCTTTTGAGAATTGATGGGCGAATTCGTGAATCAGAGTCGATGCCTGAGCGTGGCCGTTGATATCGAATGGCTGCAACGTAGATGAATCGTACTCAACCAGACCTGGGTTGAAAAAATGCTCGGTGAGGTGAAGCTTTTTCTTACTGTCGTTTCCAAGTACGAACGCAATAGTCGTTGAGCGGCTGTTGACGTTTGAGCCGATAACGAAACGTTCGGTATTCATCAAGTCCTCGGTAGGATCCACCAAGGCATTGCAAATAGGCACGATCGTTTTTTTGATTCTGTTCAATAACTTTGTATCGATCTGCTGGACACCAAAAAAAGACTTGAGAAAGCTGTCCACGCGTTCGACAGGGATATTGCTTTTGACTAATGCCAGGTTATGCAGGCATTGGAATGCATAGTTTCTTGCCATATCGATTGCATGTTGAATCGTCCGGGCTTTTTGAGGGAAATTGAGACTGATAGCCTCCATGCCTTCAGCCTCGATGTTCATCATCACCTGACGATTCACCTCTACGGAAATGTGGTTGTGCAGTTTCGAAATGGCTTTACCGTAATGAACAGCATGGCGGTCAGGATTCAGGAAAAGTTGTGAGCCACTCTCTCTTAATGAGGGGCCGGGGTTTTCATCGTTTACCATCTGCCAGACCGCGCCGGGTTGTTCGATGCGGTAAACCTTGCCGGCAATGGCGGTGTACGTGCGCTTGTCGGTCGTGTCCTCGTAAATGCCGTTGCTGGTGTCGTGCTTGAGAGCCTCGAGCACCACATCTGATGCTTCAAAAGACTGCAGCTCGGTACGCAGCGGCGAGGTCGGCCTGATCTGCGACCATGCAGGGACGGGGATATTGCTTTCAGTCCCGGTCGGCACTTCAACGGGTGTTTCGGGCTCCACCTTGTCAGTTGCTCCAACGGTTATGTCTTCTGTTTGCGCGGTGGCTTCCAGTGACAGGCTGCCGAGCAAGAGCATTTGCGCCGCGCCGGCGATGAACGCCTGCAGGGCTTTTTTCCAATGATGATCCTGCAAGGCTTCAGCCGATTCCTTGAAGTCTTTGTAGGCCTGCCAGAGAAAAATCGGACAGGACAGTTTGCCAGGCAGCAGATGCGCGGCCAGGCCGACGCCATACCTGAACAGGGTTTTGGCGGTCTCCCAGTCCGCTTGCGCGTTGCTTTGCAATTGGCAGTTGAGAAACTGCGGCAGCAGTTTGAGGTTGTCAGCGAAAAACCGGTGCAACAGATTGCCGGTAATGGCCGCGCCAGCCAGGGTCAATTCACTGGTCTTGTTCACGCTCGACTGCAACACGCCGCGAAAGACCGCTTGTTGCGCCTCCGGCAGGCGACGAATCAGCAGGTCCGGAAAATTGCCCGGCGTGTTGATGGCCGCGATCACGCTCGCTTCGTCCGCAAACTCGCGGAACACCTGTTCTGCATAGGGCGCATAAAGCACCAATGGGCCCTTGTGCCCAATGCCCGGCCTGATCAAATACAGCCCCAGGGTTTCCACGGCGACTGCGCCCGGCGTCTTGATCAACGACAGGGGATAAACCATCGCGTGGGCGCCTGCAACTGTCTCGCGTGCAAGACCATCCGGCATGTCCAGCACCTGGCAGAGGTAATCGAACGCGTCGCTGGACAATTGCTGTTGCAGTTTCAGGCCGTGCGCATGTTGCAGCAGTTGCCAGGGCAACTGGCGGTAGAATCGTTGTTTGCGCTCTTGGGCCAGAGGGTTAGTGTCCGATAGCGCGTCGACCACGGTCGTGGCGTAAGTCGTGGGTATCTCCAGCGACAGCAGCAGTTGCTGGACCGCGCTTTGATCCAGCTTGGCCGGCAGCGGCGTGGCTGTCTTCGAGGCGACCTTGTAGTGGGTGCCCTGGGCAAATTTCAGGGCAAACTCGGTGAGTGTGCACGCGGGGCCGCCCAAAGCCAGATCGGGTGTGATCTCGATATCAGTCGGCTTGAGTTTGCTGTCGGGGAAGCGCGCGTCCAGCAGAGACGTCAATCGTTTGGTCACATGATCCGGGAGCGAGGGCAGATCGCTGAGATAGTCTTTATCGTCGGCCACGCTCTGGCACCACTGCTCAAGCAGTTCGAGGTGCAACTGCTGCTCTGCCACCGGAGCCATGCCCAGCCAGGCGGGGAGAGTCTGCTGCAGGGCGATGGCTTTTGCCAGATGACTGGTTCGCAACAGGTTGGTTGCGATCATCTGCCTGGTGACGCTGGACAACGCCGGCACGAGTGCGGTCTTGCCCTTGAGACGCTCGCGTAGCACGGCGCAGCGAGCAAGGAAGTGATCGATGCCGGACTGGACGCAATGATCCAGCACATTGCCCTCGATCAACTGCAACGCACCCAACGTGAAGTTCTGCTGGAGCAGTTGATCGCCTGGCAGCAGGTTTTCCAGGAGTGACAGGCGATCCACCTGGTCCTTTAGACGTCGCTCCAGCGCGCGCCGCGCAACGTTGATGCTGGAAAAGACCTCAAGGCCAAGGGCGGGCGTCCACAGAATCGCTGTTCCCGCGTGCGCGTCGTCGAGGCCGCCACGCTCAGTCAGCAATACACAATGGGCCAACGTCCGTGGGTCTTTCGTCACTGGGTGCTCCAAGGCAATTGACCAGGCGTCAGGCCGAAAACCATTGAGTGAGCGGCGAGCGTCGCGATTGGGCTGAGCGGCATTGAAAACAGTTTCGACAATCGCCTGTTCAGCGGCTTTGAGCGAGCCACTGAGTACCCGCAGCTTTGCCTCACTGGTCACTCCGAAAAAGAGTGCGTGGGTCAGTCGCGGCTTCAGGTTTTCAAGGTGACTGCGTTGCTCGATCACATTGTCGAGCGGTTGACTTTCAAACAAACCGGCAAGCTCCGTGCGGATGCTTTCGCACGATTTCTCCACCACTTTCGCTTTTTGCTCAAGCACCGCTGAAGGTTGTTGAACGCCGGCCAGCACGGGCCGCGTCACCCAGCGTTCACCCGCGTCCATTTCCAGTAACTTCTCGTGGATCATCGTGTGGATATCCAGAGCCTTGTCGAACAGCGAGTGGATGCCTACGGCGCCATCGCTGAGGCGAAACGCCTGTAAGGCATAGGCGATGTTCTGACGTTGTTTGGTGATGATTGCCTCGAACAGGACCTTGAAAATCTCACCACTGATGCGTTCGCCGGTCACGTGAGGCCGGTCAAAACCGATATAGCGTTTGCGCTCTTCCAGGTTCAATAAGCCAAACAACTCATCCTGGTGGCCGGCTGCGCGAAACTTGCTGATCAAGGTCTCTTTCAGATCGCGGTAATCCTTGAGCACCTGCAGCCCCATGGTTGGCGTGTAGAGGCAGGCGTCGGCATGACTGATCATCAAGGAACCGGCCAGTTCGACATAGTTGGGTTCGTCTTCCCACAGGCGCACGGTTTCGATGGTCGGCAGCGGTGCCGTGCCCTGCTGGATCACGTGATGCAGGATGGCGAACTGCGTCGGATCAAGAATGTTGCTTTCGCGCTTGATCATCAGCTCGGCGCGTGCCTGCTCGCGCAACACTTCAGCAAAAAATGTCCGGCGCGCGGATTCTGCCGAGGCGGGCGCATTCCAGTAGTTTTCCATTTCGCTAAACAGCAGTACTTGAAGTTTGCCCGACGCCTGGTTCACCGCGTCTTCCCAGGCAGCCTGATCGCCTTCGACGGTCGCATGACCGGGGTGGGAAAATTCGCGCAGTTGGCCGCTTGGCCAGGCTCGCTGGCGGTAGATCAACAGCACGGCGTCACTCAGGCTCATCGAATCGTGCAAGTGCCGGCCAGACAGCGGCGGTGGCACACCGTCGATAACCTCGGCATCGGTATAGAAGGTGACCCGGGTCTGCGCCTGTTTAAGGTGGGGAAACCGGTAGGCCAACAGGCCATCAAGGATTTTTTCCAGCAGGGACGTGAGTGAGGGCAGTTGTTTCAGTTCCTTCAGCACAGCCTCGGCGTCGATTTGCCGGCAGGCGAGGATGGCAGCCTTCTGGCTATCGAAAATATCGCCTTCAATCGCTTCGTAGCTCAGAGTGTGGCTGCTTTGCCCGACGATTTTGCGGCGTTGGGATAACGCCAGAAAAGCCAGTATCGAATCGTCTTCCTTGATCGACTTGAAGCGCATTTCGAGTGCATCGATGAGGTTGGGCAGGCTGTCATATTTTTTCAGGCCATCGTACGGCGTATAGAGAATCGCGCCTTTGTCGTCAGGGGTTTCACTGAGAATAAAACTGCCTGCCAACGCGACGGGCGAAGGTTCGCCTATATCGAGGCTAATGCTTTGCGCGAGCATCGGCGGGGTCTGCTTGCTGCGTAGCGCCTGTGTGGCCAGTTCGACGTTGGCGAGCCAGCGGAAGTCGTTGTCGTTGAGGTTATGGGTCTTGCCCAGTGCTATCCACTGGCCAGATGAATTCAGGATTTCGGGGAAAAGGAGCGGGGGTACAGGCACGGTCATCATCGAGTCTCGGTATGGCGCGTTCGGCGCGAAATGTGAGGCTCAAGGCTAAAGGCGTGCCCGCGGCACGGGTGGTAGATAGTTATCGCGCAGCCAGCCTTGGCAGTGCCGCTGCACTGGCGGTCGGAGGGTTGACAGCAGGCGGGTCTGGCGTGGTTAATCGGTGGGCAAGTTATCCGTACGCTGGTGTTCCCTCCAATAATTATTCTGGAGCTTCAGATGTCTGCGCCACACGATTGTGCAACGCCTGCTTCTGCGTCGTCGATTTCACTCGAAACGCTGACCCGATTGCTCGAAACGATTTTTCTGCGCCATGGCACCTCCACTGAAGTGGCTCAGGTGCTGGCCGCCAACTGCGCCAATGCCGAGCGTGATGGCGCCCACAGCCATGGCGTGTTCCGAATTCCCGGTTATGTCTCGACCCTGAAAAGTGGCTGGGTCGACGGCCACGCAGTGCCACAGATCGAAGACGTCGCCGCGGGTTTCGTGCGTGTTGATGCCGGCAATGGTTTCGCCCAGGCGGCACTGGCAGCGGCTCGACCGTTGCTGGTGGAGAAGGCGCGTCATGCCGGGATCGCCGTGTTGGCCATTCGCAACTCGCATCACTTTGCTGCCCTGTGGCCGGATGTCGAACCTTTCGCCGAGGAAGGTCTGGTTGCGCTGAGTGTGGTCAACAGCATGACCTGCGTGGTGCCGCACGGCGCCGATCGACCGTTGTTCGGCACTAACCCGATTGCTTTCGCCGCGCCACGCGCCGGCGCCGCGCCGATTGTTTTCGACCTGGCCACCAGCGCTATCGCCCATGGCGACGTGCAGATTGCTGCGCGCAAGGGCGAGAAGGTGCCGGCAGGCACGGGAGTCGACAGTCTCGGTCAGCCAACCCAGGACCCCAAGGCGATTCTCGAAGGTGGGGCATTGTTGCCGTTTGGCGGCCATAAGGGGTCGGCGCTGTCGATGATGGTGGAATTGCTGGCGGCGGCGTTGACCGGGGGGAATTTCTCTTTCGAGTTCGACTGGTCAAATCATCCCGGCGCGAAAACACCGTGGACCGGGCAGTTATTGATCGTCATCGATCCGAGTAAAGCGGCGGGGCAGAGTTTCGCCGAGCGCAGTGAGGAACTGGTGCGGCAGATGCATGGGGCAGGGCTCAAGCGATTACCGGGGGATCGTCGGCATTTGCAACGGGCCAGGTCACTGGCGGAGGGGATCGTGCTGGATGAACAGACTTTGGGACAGCTGAGGGATCTGGCAGGTCATTGAAATGTTGCTTGGGGATCTGGCACGTAATTGAAATGTTGTTTGGGGATCTGGCAAGTAATTGAAATGGGGTGAGGATCAATGTGGTGAGGGGATTTATCCCCGATGGCCTGCGCAGCGGGCCCCTGCTTTTGATTCAAAAGCGGGGGCCGCTTCGCGACCCATCGGGGATAAATCCCCTCGCCACAAAAATCCCCTCCCCACAATGGGTTTCTGATCAAGTTAAAGCTTTGATTCTAAAAAGGTTTTTTTGCTTAGCGACGACCCAGCAGCAATCCCACTACCAAACCAAAACCAGCTGAAATCGCCACGGTCTGCCAAGGATGGCCGCCGATATAGCTCTCGGTGGCATCGACAGCGGGTTTGGTGCGCTCGCGTACGCTGGAAACCGAATCCAGCGCCTGTTGCAGCTTCAGCGCGACTTGTCCGCGCAGGGTCTCCGCTTCTTCGCCAACCAGTGAGGCGCTGCTCTTGAGCAGTTTGTCGGACTCTTCGATCAGTGCCTGAAGGTCGCTGAAAGCTTGATCCTTGATTTGATCCTGAGCGGCTTGCACGGCGGATTTGCGGGCCATTGGGTGACTCCTTGCAGTTGAATGGACAGTGATCAATGGAGTGTGACGCTGAGTAAAAAGTTGCACTGAATTTAGTCCGGAATCAAAAACCTGCGCGGGAGATTTCCGTCGAGCGTGTAAGATGTCGGCATTTTACGCCGCAGGATAATTCCCCATGAGTTTCAATCTGGCCGACAAACCCCTCGCAGAGCGCGCCGCGCTGGAAGACGAGAAATCCCGTCTGTTCGACCTCTGGCAAAGTAATCTTGGCAAAGCCAAAGGCGAGGCTGCACGGTTGTTCGGCGAGCGCGCCAAGCGCAAGGGCAAATGGGCCGAGTGGGTCCGTGCGGAACTCGACGGCATGTCACCGCCGGAGTTCGCCAACATGGTGCGCAGTGAGGTCAACCGCTTGATGGCGGCGAAGTAAGACCACGTCAGTCGCGTTTGAAACCCGCAACAATTGCTTCGCGCACCTTCACCACCACAGGGTCGATCTGGGTGCTGGTGCGCCAGCCGAGTTCGATCGGATAACGCGGCAGGGCCAACGGGCAGGGCAACAGCGCCAAGCCGCTGAGTGCGGCGATGCTCACGGCGGCATGCGCCGGAATCGTCGCCACCGCCTGACTGCCCTTGAGCAGAAAGGGCAGCGCGGCAAAATGCGTGGTCGATGCGCAGACCCGGCGACTCAAACCTAGCGCCGCCAGCCCTTCATCGGTAATGCCGATAAACCCTCCTGACGACACCAGCAGGTGCTCGCGGGCGACAAACTCCTGCAGATCGATCTGTTGCTGGCCGGGCGCAAGGCTCGCCGGGTCCACCAGGCATGCGTAACCCCCTTCACCCAACACCTGACGGCTGAGCAAGCGTTCGGCAAAACCGCCGGCAGTGATCGCCAGATCGATGCTGCGTTCCATCAGGTCGCGGGCGACAATCTGGCTGTGAGTCTGCCGGAAGATCAGCCGCAGCTTCGGCGCGCTACGGGCGATTTCTTCGATCAGGCGGCGACCGTAAGCGATTTCGAAATCGTCCGACAGGCCCACCGTAACCGACCGCCCTTCGTAGTGATTGGCTGCTGGATCAACCATCGCCAGGCTTTGCCGACACTTGTCAAGCGCCTCGCTGACCACCGGTTTCAACTGATTGGCCTTGAGCGTCGGCGCCAGTCCGCGCCCGGTGCGCACGAACAATTGATCGCCATAAACCTCACGCAGGCGCCGCAACGCCGCGCTGACTGCCGATTGCGTCACGCCCAGACGCAACGCTGCGCGGCTGGCGCTGGATTCTTCATGCAGTGCTTCGAAGACTTTCAACAGGTTGAGGTCGACCGTGGCGATATTCATTTGGCTCATATCATTCAGCAGCGATTGGGGCTTTATTCATGATCCCGTGGCGCCGGAGAATCAGCAACACTTGAATCCGATGGAGTGACCGCGATGCCAAAATCAATTGTTGCTGCGCTGCAAATTGGCGCGTTATCCGGTGGTAAAGGCGAAACCCTGGCGCAGATCCTCAGTTGGGAAGCCGCCATCATTGAATCCGGCGCGGCACTGGTAGTGATGCCGGAAGCGTTGCTTGGTGGTTATCCGAAAGGTGAAGGCTTCGGCACGCAACTGGGTTATCGCTTGCCCGAAGGTCGTGAAGCGTATGCACGCTATTTTGCCAATGCCATTGATGTGCCGGGTGCGGAAACCGAGGCGTTGGCGGCGTTGTCGGCGCGCACGGGGGCCAACCTTGTGATCGGCGTAATCGAGCGCGCGGGCAGCACGTTGTATTGCACGGCTCTGTACTTCGATCCGCAGTCAGGACTTGTCGCCAAACATCGCAAGCTGATGCCCACCGGTACGGAACGGCTGATCTGGGGCAAGGGCGACGGCTCGACGCTGCCGGTGCTCGACAGCCAGGTCGGCAAACTTGGCGCAGTGGTCTGCTGGGAAAACATGATGCCGTTGCTGCGCACGGCGATGTACGCCAAGGGTATCGAGGTCTGGTGCGCGCCGACCGTGGATGAGCGCGATATGTGGCAGGTGAGCATGCGTCACATTGCTCATGAGGGTCGCTGTTTCGTGGTCAGCGCGTGTCAGGTGCAGGCATCGCCAAATGAGCTGGGAGTCGAAATTGCGAACTGGCCGGCGGATCGTCCGTTGATTGCCGGTGGCAGCGTGATCGTCGGGCCGATGGGTGATGTGCTGGCGGGGCCGTTGCGCGGCGAGGCGGGGTTGCTGGCTGCTGAAATCGATACCGATGAACTGATTCGGGCGCGCTATGACTACGACGTGGTCGGCCATTATGCGCGGCCCGATGTGTTCGAGTTGAGCGTGGATGAACGCGCCAAACCGGGTGTGCGGTTCAATACTTAATCCTTGTGGCAAAGCCTGCCCTGAGTCGTATCTGGATTCCAACAGGGCAACACTCGGGGGTTCTGGATTGCGCCGGCCTGGCAAGGTCAGTGAGTTGATCCGCGAGGCTCACGTATTTTTACCAGGTCGCGGCGCTGGCCTTGGGCAGGCTGAGCTTGCCGCTGTCGACAAAACGCATGGTGCCGAACAGCCCGCCGGCGAGTTTTCCGCGCAGCACGTAGGGCAGGTTGTCGAGGGTTTGTGTCTGGCTCAGGCCGAGGGTCTGGCGCAACACCGAGAACGCCGAAACGCTGACCGGGACGCTGACCACGGTTTCGGAAAACCGCGCGATCGTCCCGCTCTGGTCGCTGACGCCCGAGGCCAGCGCATGGCCGTTGACCTCCAGATCGAGGGCGATGCCGTTGTAATCAATAGCGGTTTCGTTGGGGTTCTGTACGCGCAGTTTGATCGCGAAACGCACTTCAAGATCCTGGCTGGTCAGCGGTTCGATGCCGACCACATTGATGTTGACCGGGTCACGATTGGGAAATAGCGCGCAGGCACTGAGCGACAGCAGAAGGAGTGACAGGATGAAAGCGTGCAAGCGGCGCATAAACAGTCTCTCAACAAAAAAGGGCTGAACCGATTGCAGGCTCAGCCCTTTTTCACAGGCGCAGCTTTTAGCGGTTCAACTGTGCGACAGCCGCAGGCGAAGCAGGTTCACCCTTGGCCGGGACATCCGGGTTTTCCATGACTTGCAGAATAGAAGCTTCCGGATCGAAGTCGTCTTCCTCAAGTTCGATGAATTCTTCCGGCAGGAAGATGTTCAGCACGATAGCGCACAACGCGCCCACGGTAATCGGCGATTCGAAGATATTGCGCAGCGCTTGCGGCAGTTCGCGCAGCACTTCCGGCACGGCGGCGATGCCAAGGCCCATGCCCAGCGAAATGGCCACGATCAGCATGTTGCGTCGGTGCAGGCCAGCCTCGGCAAGGATCTTGATCCCGGCCACGGCCACGGTGCCGAACATCACCAGTTCGGCGCCGCCGAGCACCGGTTTGGGCATCAGTTGCAACACCGCGCCGATCATCGGGAACAACCCCAACAGCACCAGCAGGCCGGCAATGAAAAAAGCGACGTAACGGCTGGCCACGCCGGTCAGCTGAATCACGCCGTTGTTCTGCGCGAAGGTCACCATCGGCATGCTGTTGAACACCGCTGCCATCGCCGAGTTGAGACCATCGGCGAGCAAGCCGGACTTGATCCGGCGGATGTACAACGGGCCTTTGACCGGTTGCCGGGAAATCATCGAGTTGGCAGTCAGGTCACCGGCAGCTTCCAGTGGCGAGACAAGGAAAATCACCGCGATTGGCACAAACGCTACCCAGTCGAAATTGAAGCCGTACTTGAACGGCACCGGCACGCTGACCACCGGCACGTCGGGCAAATTGGCAAAGTCGACGGTGCCCATCAGCCAGGCGACCACGTAGCCGAGGGTCAGGCCGATAACAATCGCGCCCAGACGCAGGAACGGCACGTCGACCCGGTTCAGCACCACGATGGTGCCGAGCACCAGCGCCGCCAGAAACAAATGGCTGGCGCCGCCCAGATCCGCCGCGCCGAAACCGCCGGCGATGTCGGTCATTGCCACTTTGATCAGCGACAGGCCCATCAGCGTGATGATCGTGCCGGTGACCACTGGGGTAATCAGCATGCGCAGTTTGCCGATGAACTGGCTCAGCGCCACTTCAATGAACGCAGCGAAAAAGCACACGCCGAAGATCGTCGAAAGGATTTCATCCGTGCCGCCGCCGCGAGCCTTGACCATAAACCCGGCACTGAGAATCACGCTGATAAATGAAAAACTTGTTCCTTGCAGGCACAACAAACCAGAGCCCACCGGGCCGAAGCGCTTGGCCTGAACGAACGTGCCCAGGCCCGAGACGAACAGCGCCATGCTGATCAGGTAGGGGATTTCGCTTTGCAGACCGAGGGCGCCGCCCATGATCAGGGTCGGGGTGATGATGCCGACGAAACTCGCCAACACGTGTTGCAACGCAGCAAACACAGTGGCGGTCAGGTGCGGGCGGTCGTTGAGGCCGTAGATCAGATCGTTGTTGCGCAGGGCTTTTTCAGAGGCGGTCATGGTGATTTGCGCGCCGTGAGGCGGGGCCGGGTCAGAAAATGGAGGCGCAGGATGCCGGAAGAGAGCGGCGAGGGCAACGCAATAAAACTGCCTGAAAGGTCAGGTTTTATTGGGTGTGGAAGGTTTGAACACAGCCCCGATCCTGTAGGAGCTGCCGAAGGCTGCGATCTTTTGACTTTGGTTGTTCAGATCACAAGCCAGATCAAAGGATCGCAGCCTTCGGCAGCTCCTACAGGGAGTTGGGGTGACTTAAAGGTGTGGGCAAGCCATGGCATACTGCCGCGCATGAATTTCGACTCTCCGCTAAGCGCTTGGCAGCATGCCATCGAGCACAAGGGTTTCATCCAGGATGAAGCTCAGGAGCACGCCGTATGGGCGCTGCAAAAATGCCACGAAGCCTTACACGCCGGTGCCCGCTCGGTCAGCGGTGTGTACTTGTGGGGCCCGGTCGGGCGCGGCAAGACGTGGCTGATGGATCAGTTCTATCAAAGCTTGCGAGTGCCGGCGCGGCGCCAACACTTCCATCATTTCATGGGCTGGGTGCACCAGCGTTCGTTCCAGTTGACCGGCATCGCCGATCCGCTGCGTGCGCTGGCCAAGGAATTGGCGGGCGAAGTGCGGGTGCTGTGCTTCGACGAACTGTTCGTCAACGACATTGGCGATGCGATCATTCTCGGGCGCCTGTTCCAGGTGATGTTCGACGAAGGCGTGGTGGTGGTCTGTACATCCAACCTGCCGCCGGATGATTTGTACGCCGATGGCTTCAATCGCGACCGCTTTGTCCCGGCGATCGCCGCGATCAAGGCGCATATGCAGGTAGTCCCGGTGAATGGCGCCGAGGATCATCGCTTGCATCCGGGCGCGATTCACCAGCGCTACTTTGTCGCCACTGCCGAAGGCACCAGTGCGCTGCGCGAGGTCTTTGAAGCGTTGACGGCCGGGCAATCGGCGAGCGCTGCACCGGTAACGGTCGGCCATCGAGTGCTCAACGTGGTGCAGGCCAGTCAGACGGTACTCTGGTGTCGCTATGCCGACCTGTGCGAGCAACCGTTCGCCGCCATGGATTTTATCGCGCTGTGCGACAACTACCGGGCTATTCTGTTGAGCGACGTGCCTAACCTCAGCGCACAGAAGCGCGAAGGACGCATCGCTCGCGGCACCGAAGACGGCTCCGCGCAAGTGGTGGCGGGGGATCGTGAGTTGCCACAGTTATCGGTGCACGACGATGGCGTACGGCGCTTTATCGCCTTGGTCGACGAGTGCTACGACCGCAAGGTGCCGCTGTACATCGAGGCACACGTGGCGATGGAGGCGCTCTACACCGAGGGCTATCTGCAATTCCCGTTCCGCCGCACCCTCAGTCGCTTGCAGGAAATGCAGTTGCAGCGCTTTGCCGAGGCTTGAAAGAAGAGGGCGCCCACATGAACCAGCCGCTGTCCCATCATCTATTGACCATGGCGTATCAAAACGCCTGGGCCAACCACCGACTGGCCAAGGCCTGGGCGCAACTCGGCGACAGCGACCTGTCGGCCCCTCGGGTGAGTTTTTTTCCGAGCCTGCGGCTGACCCTCAACCATATCCTCACCTGTGACTGGTTCTACGTGGATGCGCTGGAGCGCGAACTGCGCGGGGACGAACCGCATCCGGACTGCTACGTGTTTTTCAACGCCGACGAACCCTTTACCGACCCACTTCCATTGCGTGAGGAACAGGCCCGTGTCGATCGCCGGCTGATCGCTTATTGCGAACAACTGCGCGATGCCGATCTGGGCCGGCTCGTCACCATCGCCCGCGAGACGCCGCAGCACGACAGTCGCTTGCGCATGCTTTCGCACCTGTTTGAGCATCAGATTCATCATCGTGGGCAGGTGCATTCAATGCTTAGCGATACGACCGTGAAACCGCCGCAACTGGATGAGTTTTTCTGTGTCGGTGAGGCTGGATTGCGCGCCGGGGATTTTGCTGAACTGGGCTGGACCGAGGAACTGATCTGGGGTCGTTGACCTACAAAAGATCGCAGCCTTCGGCAGCTCCTACACCGATCTCCTGTAGGAGCTGCCGAAGGCTGCGATCTTTTGTTCTTTTGCTTTTCTTGCAGGTTGTCTGCCGCCCCGCGCTCGCGCTAAGGTCAACACAGCCTATCAGCAAGCACTTTGCGCGCCGGGGCTTTTGTGTTCGGGGATGGAAATGGATTCCGCAGAAATTCTTGTGCTTCAGGCCAGTTACACCAATCCACTGCATGCCGAGGCCATCGGCGTAGTACTCAATCACTATGCAGAAGACCCCATGGGCGGCGAGCAGCCGATCGACCCTGAGTTGCTGCGCCGACTGCCCGAAGAGCTGGCGCGCCGGCCGCACGCCTTCAGTGTGCTGGCATTCGTCGGCGGCGAGCCGGCAGGGCTGGTGAACTGCTTTGAGGGGTTTTCCACCTTCGCCTGCAAGCCCTTGGTCAACGTCCACGACGTGGCGGTGATGAGCAAGTTTCGCGGTTTGGGGTTGAGCCAGAAAATGCTCCGCAAGGTCGAGGAAATCTCCCGTCAGCGCGGCTGCTGCAAGATCACCCTCGAAGTACTGGAAGGCAACGCCGTGGCACAAAACGCCTACAGCAAATTCGGCTTTGCGCCAGGCATGTTCAACCCGGATCACGGGCGCATGCTGTTCTGGATCAAAGACCTTCAGGCATAAAAAAGGCGCCCGAAAAGGGCGCCTAACTGTCATCTCCCAGGCCGGAGCACAGCCGTGGGAGGTCCATCGGTTGCTCGGTAAAAACTCAGTTGCGGTAGGACTCGGTCACTTGCGCCGTCTGATCGGCGGGAACCCGAATCTCTTTCGCGCTGGCGTCGCTCGTCTGTTCGCTTTGCGCGTGATGGACCGGGAAGTTGTCGTAGTAATGGCGCATACGTTCGGCGCCTCCTTCAGCGAATACGCTGGCGGAACCGAGGGCGAGTAGCCCGGCAAGCATTGCGGTAGTGATTTTCATGGTGCCTCCTACTGAACAAGTCGGAGCCGTTCGTCCATGAAGCAGATCTCGCAGGCAAGTCTGTGCCGAGCGAATTAACGCGGGGTTAACAGCAAAATGTGGCGAGGGGATTTATCCCCTCGCCACAGATAAATCCCCTCACCACAGATAAATCCTAGTCACAGATAAATCCCATCCACAGTTGAATCCCGACAGCAGATACAGTCTTCACCCATGACATTTTCCTTCAACACAACTTCCTGTGTCAGAAGGGAGTAATCAGGCGTCGTGTCAGAGCTTCCAGTCTAGGCTCAACGTGACCGTGCGCGGATCGCCCCAGTAGACGCCATTGTAGAAGCCAACGTTCTCGTAGTACTTCTTGTCGAAAAGGTTGTCGACGTTAAGCGAGGCCGAGAGGTTTTTGTCGATGGCATAGCGCGACATCAGCTTGACCACGGTGTAGGCGCCCTGGTGGATTTTGGTGTTTTCGGTGATGAATGCACCCTCGGCATCGCGGCCGACCGGGCGATTTGAATCGCCGAAAATACGGCTTTGCCAGTTCACTGCACCGCCGACAGTCAGCGCCTGCCATTCGCCCGGCAAACGATACGCCGTGGAAACCCGCAGCATGTTCAGCGGCTGGTCTTCATTGGTGCGTTGTTGCTCACCGTTGGCCGAATGGGTGTAGGTGTAGCCGGCGGTCATGTTCCAGCCGTTGCTGATTTCGCCCGAAACCTCGGCTTCGAAACCGCTGACCTTGTTGCCTTTACCACCGGACTTGTAAAACTGTTCGCGCGTGACGGGATCTGGCGGCACCGAATTGTCGACCTCGGCAACGTTGTCCTGCTTGCTCCAGAACAGCGCCGTGGCGACGTTGAGTCGCTCTTCCAGCAAACTGCCCTTCAAACCGAGTTCGTAGTTGCTGCCAACCACCGGGTCAAGATATTTGCGGCTGCTGTCGCGGTTGCTCTGCGGTTTGAAAATATCGGTGTAGCTGACGTAAGCGGTGTACTCCGGCGTCAGGTCGTAGAGCAGGCCGGCGTAGGGTGTCCAGACGTCATTTTGTTGCTGACGGGTTGTTTCAACGCGGGTCAATTGCAGGTTTTTGTCATAGTAGTGATCGGAATTTTCACCTTCCCAACTGCCGTAACGGCTGCCAATCACGGCGTGCAACTGGTCGGTCAGGCTCAGGCGCGTAGCGATATAGCCAGCCTTCTGCCGCGTGCTGCCCCTTGAGCCGGTCAGTCCGGTGACGGTGTCGGGAAACTTGCCGATGCTACCCATGTACTTCCAGTCGCGGATCGTACCGTAGTCGTCCGGTACGGGACCGTCGACGGTCTTGGGGGAGTAGGAGCGGTGCTCGGCTTCGCCATAGCCAAACATCATCTCGTGCTCGCGGCCGAACAACGAATAGGGGCCCGAGAGATTGAAGTCATAGACGTCCATTTTCTGCGTGCCGACCATGTGCGATGTGTAAGCGATCATGCCGCTGCGGTCCGCCTCGGGAAAGCCTGCGCCGCCGTAGTAGACCTTGCCGTCGATATCGCTTTGGCGATGGGTGTAGGCCGCTTTCAGGTGCCAGCCACCTGCCAGTGCCTGATCAAGGGTGGCGAAGGCGGTTTTATCCTTGAGCGGCCACGAGCTCCAGGAAGTCGCCATATTGGTCGAGCGGCCGAGCCCGGCCTTGCCGCCGTCGGCGTTCCAGTAAGGCACGGTGCCCCACGCCGAACCTTGCACCTGTTTGTCCTGATAGTCATAACCCACGGCGAGCACTGTGGAGTCGGTCAGGTCGGCCTCAAGAATCCCGTAACCGACCTCCCGTTGCAGTGCGTACTTGTCGCGAAACGACTGGCTGTCGCGATAGGCCAGAACGGTACGCCCGCGCAAACGGCCATCGAAGGCCAGCGGGCCACCAACATCTACGTAACTGTAGTAATCGTCGTAGCTGCCACCGCTGACCCCGGCCAGCGCCTGAAGTTGGGCGGTCGGGCGTTTGCGCACCATGTTGATGGTCGCCGACGGATCGCCCGCGCCGGTTGTCAGGCCTGTGGCACCGCGCACCACTTCAATGCGGTCATAAATGATGGTGTCGGCGTCGGACTTCATCCGGTCGAACGTGTTGAGCATCCCGTCGATCTGGAAATTGTTGATCGAATAACCCCGGGACGAATAGCTGACCCGATCCGAGTCCAGGTGCTGGACCACCACGCCAGTGGTCTGGCTCATGACTTCGGACAATGTACCGAGCTTGAAATCATCCATCTGTTGGCGGGTGACCACGGACACCGACTGTGGCGTTTCCTTGATCGACAGGTTCATCCGCGTGGCGGTGCTCATGGCGCCGGTGGTGTAAGCGTGGGTGTTTTCGGTGCTGCTGCCCAAGCCTTGGGCGGAGATGTTGGTTGTTTCCAATTGCATAGCCGGGGCTGCGGGCTCCGGTGGTTTTTCGAGTTCGGATTCAGCCAGCAGATCGGTGCTCAGGGCGGCTCCGCAGAGGCCGAGGGTGAGGGTCATGGAACGGGTGATGGGGGTCGCGAACATCGCAGCCGACTCCTTGTCTTCGAGGGGAAAAAATCCGTTTGTTCAAAGACGAGGCGGGGCACTGCGATTTAGTATCAAACGCGAAATACTTTCATTTGTAAATGTTGCAGGCATGAAAAAGGGGCCGGTTTTGGCCCCTTTTTCTATGTCACTTTTGTACGACTTTCGGCTCTGCGCCCGCGACGGGTTTGGGCTTCATCAAGCTGAAATCGATCAGCGCCCGTTGTGCCGTTTGATACGGATCGCCGATCAGCAATGGACGAGCTTTGAAGCTGTCGCTGACCACGCTTTTGCTGCGGTCCAGTTCATCGAAGCTCAAACCGGCCAGGTCTGCCCAGGTGTGGATCAGATGCGAGCTGCTGTACGGTCGCTGCAAGTCACCGGCCAGGTTCCAGTCATGGTTTTCGCGCCATTTCGGCGAGGCCCAGGCCATGAACGGAATGGTGTACATCGGTGCGGTCGGTTTGCTTTCGTTACGGCCCAGGGTGTTGTGGCCCACCGAGTCGAACACGTCTTCGCCGTGGTCCGAGAGATACAGCAGGAAGCCATTCGGATCGGATTTGGCGTAATCCTTGATCAGGCTCGACACGACAAAGTCGTTGTA
Organism: Pseudomonas sp. P116; assembly: GCF_020149425.1. Classification (NCBI taxonomy): domain Bacteria; kingdom Pseudomonadati; phylum Pseudomonadota; class Gammaproteobacteria; order Pseudomonadales; family Pseudomonadaceae; genus Pseudomonas; species Pseudomonas sp. P116. The sequence continues at coordinate 199,457 of NZ_JACVHB010000007.1, forward strand.
CAGCACGGCGTTGTCATAGCTGTTGTAGGTCGGTACCTGATCGTCACGCACACCCGGTGGTACACCGTTGCGGTCCTTGAACTTGTCGAAGGTCGGCGGATAACGGTACTGGTAGCTCATGTGGGTGCCGAGCAAATGTACGACGATCAGCTTGCGCGGTGCCGCATCGGCCAGCGCCTTGTTGAACGGCTCGATCACGTCGCCGTCGTACTGGGCAGCGTTCTGGTTGCGGTTGTTGTTCAGGTACACCTGCTCGTCGGCCTGTTCGGAGAACGTCGTGAGCATGGTGTTGCGCTTGGTCATGGTCTGCTGGTTGGTGATCCAGAAGGTCTTGTAACCCGCCTGTTTCATCATGCTGACCAACGATGGCGTGGACAGATACAGGTCCGGGTTTTCTTCGTCAGCGAACGTCAGAACCTGCTGCAGCGCCTCGATGGTGTACGGGCGAGGGGTGACGACGTTGTCGAACACCGCCAGTTGATCCTTGAGTTTGTCCAGTTCCGGCGTGGTGTTACGCGGGTAGCCATACAGGCTCATGCGCTGACGGTTGGTCGACTCGCCGATTACCAGCACAAGCGTTGACGGCTGATCGGCGCCGGCAGCCTTGAGGTTATGCAGCGGCGGGATCTTGCTGGCGCTGTGCAGCATGCCCTGCATGTCTTCCAGGGTGTCGAGGTAACGGTGGTAAGCCACAACCATTTGCCATGGCACCGCCGGCTCGATACGGGTTTCGAATTTCTCGAAGCCTTGAGCGAAAGTACCCATGCGCAGCGTTTGCTTGACCAGCGGATAACCGACAACAGCGATCACGATAGCCGCGGCGGCGACCATTGCACGGCCACGGGGCATGTACACCGGGCGCAGGCGAGTCCACAGAAAGTAAGCGAATGCGGTATGCGCGAGGAACGCCGCGACCATCCACCAGGCAAAGTACTGGGTCATGTACTCGCCGGCTTCAGACACGTTCGACTCGAACATGATGAAGATGACGCTCTGGGAGAACTCCTGCTGATAAATGAAGAAGTAACCCAGGCTGGCCATCGAACAGGCCCACAGCACCACGCCGATCAGGGCGGCAAGCAGTTTTGTGCGTTTGGGGAATAACAGCATGGGTGCCAGCCAGATCGCGCTCATCACGAACGCTTGGCGAAACCCCGTGAAACCGGAGGTGCCGGTTATCTGAATCAGCAGTTGGGTAATGCCGGAGAAGTACCAGAAGAACACAAACAGCCAGAGGAAACCGGCCCAATCGAAACCTGCCGCAGTCGTTTTGCTGCGTTTGAACAATGCCATTCGGCGCTCCAGCTCACTCGTTACAACTACCGCCGGAACATCCATGAAACCGACGAACGGACGCCGTACGCGCAGGTACGGCCAGAATGCGGCGCAGTATCACGAAGGGAATGTGAAAGTTTTGTTAATCGGCGCGCTTGTCTATGCAAAAGCGGCCAGAGGTGCATCGTGTCGGGAACAGCGTCGGCTGTTCCCGAAAATAGCGGGGAATATCAGGCGTGCGGGTGACGCTGGACAACCGGCAGCGGTTTGGGCTGAGCACCCTGGGTCAGCGCGCGCAGTTGCGCCAACTCCTGCTTCAATTGGTCGCGCTCGTCTTTCAACTGACGCAATTCATCGCGACGAATCGTGACGTACAGGGTTTGTGGCGGCATTGCTGTGTGTACTGTGCCCATTGCTCACCTCGCAAATGGTGTGTCTCAACTGTAAGTAGCCCCCTTTTTTGGGGTGCTGACTTACTATCGGCAGCAATTTTGTTTTCTTTTGCCTCCAAATGGAACTTTTTTATTTTTCATGGTCGGTGTGTCTTCGACAGGTTTGAGGGCGTTATCAGTCTAGATCGGGCACAATGCCCGGAAACTTCATCCCGGTGCTCTGGACTAACCTCCATTAGTCGCGTTGGGCTATACCTTTTGACACACATTATTTGTAGTAAGGAGCATCAGCACATGCAACTCGGGATTATTGGACTGGGCCGTATGGGCGGCAATATTGCGCGGCGTCTGATGCTCAACGGTCACACCACCGTTGTTTTCGACCGCAATACCGCTTTCATCGATAACCTGGTCGCCGAGGGCTCCACGGGCGTTGCCGATTTGCCGGCACTGGTTGCAGGCCTGGCCAAACCACGTGCCGTGTGGGTCATGCTGCCGGCCGGCGCGCCGACCGAAGACACCATCGAAACGCTGAGCAACCTGCTGGAAGCTGGCGACACCATTATCGACGGTGGCAACACCAACTATAAGGATGACATCCGCCGCGCCAAAACCCTGGCCGAGAAGGGCCTGCACTACATCGACGTCGGCACCTCCGGTGGCGTCTGGGGCCTGGAGCGCGGTTACTGCATGATGATCGGCGGCGATGCCGAAACCGTAAAACGTCTCGACCCGCTGTTTGCCGCATTGGCGCCGGGCATGGGTGATATTCCGCGCACCAAGGACCGCAAGTCCGATGACCCGCGTGCCGAGCACGGCTACATCCACGCCGGTCCCGCCGGTGCCGGGCATTTTGTGAAGATGATTCACAACGGCATCGAGTACGGGATGATGGCGGCCTTCGCCGAAGGTTTTGACATTCTCAAGACCAAATCCAGCGAGCGTCTGCCGGAAGATCAGCGTTTTGATCTCAACGTGGCTGACATTGCCGAGGTCTGGCGTCGGGGCAGCGTGGTGTCGTCCTGGTTGCTCGACCTGACCGCCGACGCGCTGGCCAGCGACCCGAAACTCGACGGTTTCTCCGGCTCGGTGGCCGACAGCGGCGAAGGTCAATGGACCATCGAAGCCGCCATGGAACAAGCGGTGCCGGTACCGGTGCTGTCGAACTCGCTGTTCTCGCGCTACCGTTCGCGCGGCCAGGGCACTTTTGGCGACAAGATTCTTTCGGCCCAGCGCTTCGGCTTCGGCGGCCACGTAGAGACTGCGAAAAAATGACCCATACGATCCGCAGAAAATCCAAGGCAGAACCCGCACCACCGACCACGCTGTTCCTGTTCGGTGCCCACGGTGACCTGGTCAAGCGCTTGCTCATGCCCGCGCTGTACAACCTGAGTCGCGACGGCTTGCTTGATGAGGGTCTGCGGATCGTCGGCGTTGACCACAACGCCATTACCGATGAAGCCTTCGCGCAAAAACTCGAAGACTTCATCCGCACCGAAGTGGCGGCGAAGGTCGGCAAGGGCGATCAGATGCTTGATCCGGCCTTGTGGGCCAAGCTCGCCAAAGGCATTAGCTACGTCCAGGGCGACTTTCTGGACGACAGCACTTATTCCGCGCTGGCGGCGAAAATCGCCGACAGCGGCACCGGCAATGCGGTGTTCTATCTGGCCACCGCGCCGCGTTTCTTCAGCGAAGTGGTGCGCCGTCTCGGCAGCGCCGGTTTGCTTGAGGAAACCCCCGAAGCATTCAGAAGAGTGGTGATCGAGAAGCCGTTCGGCTCCGATCTGCACACTGCCGAAGCACTGAACGCCTGTTTGCTCAAGGTCATGTCCGAGAAGCAGATCTATCGGATCGACCATTACCTGGGCAAGGAAACCGTGCAGAACATTCTGGTCAGCCGGTTCTCCAACAGCCTGTTCGAGGCATTCTGGAACAATCACTACATCGACCACGTTCAGATTACCGCCGCGGAAACCGTTGGCGTTGAAACCCGTGGCAGTTTTTACGAACACACCGGCGCGCTGCGCGACATGGTGCCCAATCACCTGTTCCAGTTGCTGGCGATGGTCGCCATGGAACCTCCGGCGGCGTTCGGCGCCGATGCGGTGCGCGGCGAGAAGGCCAAGGTGGTCGGCGCCATTCGGCCATGGACCGTGGAAGAAGCGCGGGCCAACTCGGTTCGCGGGCAGTACAGCGCCGGCGAAGTGGGCGGTAAGCCACTGGCCGGGTACCGCGAAGAGGCCAACGTCGCACCCGACAGCAGCACCGAAACCTACGTCGCGCTCAAGGTGATGATCGACAACTGGCGCTGGGTTGGCGTGCCGTTCTACCTGCGCACCGGCAAACGCATGAGCGTGCGCGACACTGAAATCGTCATCTGCTTCAAACCGGCGCCTTATGCGCAGTTTCGCGACACCGAAGTCGACGAGTTGCAGCCGACCTACCTGCGCATCCAGATCCAGCCCAACGAAGGCATGTGGTTCGATCTGCTGGCCAAACGGCCCGGTCCGGCGTTGAACATGGCCAACATCGAACTGGGTTTCGCTTACAAGGATTTCTTCGAGATGCAGCCGTCGACCGGCTACGAAACACTCATCTACGACTGCCTGACTGGCGATCAGACACTGTTCCAGCGCGCCGACAACATCGAGAACGGCTGGCGCGCCGTGCAGCCGTTCCTTGACGCCTGGCAGCAGGATGCGAGCGTACAGACCTATGCCGCCGGTGAAGACGGCCCGCAGGCTGCCGAAGATCTGCTGACTCGCGATGGTCGCGTCTGGCATGGTCTGGGATGAGCGAGCCTATCCGTTTTCTGTTGAGCGATATGGACGGCACGCTGTTGCTGCCCGATCACAGTCTGAGCCAGCGCACCATCGACGCCGTTCGATCGTTGCGCGAGGCGGGCGTGCTGTTCAGCCTCGCCACTGGCCGCCCGCCAAAAGCCATGCTGCAGCAGATCGAAGCCCTGGGCGTCGACCTGCCGACGGCGGCATTCAATGGCGGCACCATCGTCAATCCGGACGGCAGTCTGCTGGTGGCGCATTACCTGCCGGCGACGACCGCACTGATTGCACTGGCGACCTTCGCGGACCAGCCTGATGTTGAAGTCTGGGTGTTCAGCGGCGGTGACTGGCTGCTCAAAGACCCGAACGGGCCGATGGTGCCGCGCGAGCAGCATGGCCTCGGTTATCCGCCGGTGGTGGTGGAGAGTTTTGAACCGTATCTGGAGCGCATCGACAAGATCGTCGCGACCAGTAACAACACCGAATTTCTGATCGAGCTGGAAGCGCGCCTGTTGCCCAAGGTCAACGGCATGGCGCAAGTCTCGCGTTCACAACCGGTGTACCTCGACGTCACGGCGCTGGAGGCGAACAAGGGCACCGCGCTGGCAACGATTGCTGCGCATCTCGGTTTTGCGCTGGAACAAACGGCGGCAATTGGTGATGGCGGCAACGACCCGGCGATGTTCCATTGCGCGGGGCTGTCGATTGCCATGGGGCAGGCGGAAGAAGCGGTGCGGCGTCAGGCCGATGTGGTTACCGGCGCAAACACTGAAGACGGTGTGGCCCAGGCGATCGAGAAATACATCCTCCCTCGCAAGCCCTGAATCACCGAAACCCTGAATCACGGAACCCCTGTAGGAGCTGCCGAAGGCTGCGATCTTTTGATCTTTTTTTTAACAATCAAGATCAAAAGATCGCAGCCTTCGGCAGCTCCTACAGGGAGTTGTGTTTACAGCCAGTAACTCACCGCATACCAGCCCAACAACCCCATCACCACGGTGTAAGGCACTGCCATCCAGACCATCCGCCCATAAGACAACCGCACCAGCGGCGCAATTGCCGACGTCAGCAAAAACAGAAACGCTGCCTGACCATTCGGCGTCGCCACGCTCGGCAAGTTAGTGCCGGTGTTGATCGCAATCGCCAGCGTCTCGAAATGCTCACGGCTCATGTGGCCGGCGAGAAATGCCTGCTTCACTTCGGTGATGTAGATGGTCGCGACAAACACGTTGTCGCTGATAGCCGATAGCAGGCCGTTGGCGATAAACAGCATGCCCGGTTGTTGATCCACCGGCAGCGCCAGTACCCACGTGATCAGCGGCACAAACAGCTGTTGATCGTGAATCACCGCTACCACGGCAAAAAACACCACCAGCAATGCGGTAAACGGCATGGCGTCCTTGAACGCACTGCCCAGACGATGCTCATCGGTGATTCCGGTAAATGCGGTAATCAACACAATCACCATCAAACCGATCAGGCCGACCTCTGCCACGTGAAAGGCCAGGCAGCCAATCAGGATCAGCGCGGCGGCGCCTTGCACCAGCAGCGCAGCGCGCTGGCGTGCGGTACGTTCAGCGTTGTCTTCGGCGGCGTAGTTGGCCAGTACGGCGCGCACGTTGTCCGGCAGCAGGGTGCCGTAACCGAACCAGCGCAGTTTCTCCAGCAACACGCAGGTCACCAGGCCCGCCGCCAGTACCGGCAAGGACACCGGTGCGACTTTCAGGAAGAACTCCGCAAAATGCCAACCCATTTCATGGCCGATCAGCAGGTTCTGCGGCTCGCCCACCAGCGTGCAGACGCCGCCAAGCGCTGTACCGACCGCGCCGTGCATCAACAGACTGCGCAGGAACGAGCGAAATTGTTCCAGGTCGGCATGGTGCAAAGTCGGCAGGTTTTGGTCGTCGCTGAATTCGCTGTCCTGGCGCGGATCGTTGCCCGAGGCCACCCGGTGGTAGACAGAGTAAAAACCTACCGCTGCGCTGATGATCACTGCGGTCACCGTGAGGGCATCGAGGAACGCCGAGAGAAACGCCGACAGAAAGCAGAACATCAGCGACAGTATCGCTTTGGAGCGCACGCCCAACAGCAGACGCGAAAACAGATACAGCAGCAGGTCTTTCATGAAGTAGATGCCGGCGACCATAAACATCAACAGCAGGATCACCGGGAAGTTGTGCACCAGCTCATCGTAGAGCGCCTGCGGCGTGGTCATCTTCAGCAGCAGGGCTTCGATCAACAGCAAACCACCGGGCATCAGCGGATAGCACTTGAGGGCCATGGCCAAGGTGAAAATGAACTCGATCACCAACAGCCAGCCCGCCGCGACGGGGCCGACGGTGAACAGCACCAGCGCATTGAGGATCAGGAAACCGACGATGGTCGCCTTGTACCAACGTGGCGAGTGCCCGAGAAAGTTGTGCGCGAACGCCTGGGCGATTGAACCGGACATCGGTTGCTCCTTGTATTCTGAAGCGCGCAAGTTGCCGGATGTTTCAGCCGAGTTCAAGTTCTAACTGCTGGATACGGTGTCCTGTAGGAGCTGCCGCAGGCTGCGATCTTTTGATTTTAGAAACAAGATCAAAAGATCGCAGCCTTCGGCAGCTCCTACAGGGGCGTAATTGTGCCAGGTAAAATTTATTGATTTGTGTAGCGCGCAACCATCGCCCGGTAGTTGCCATCCAGCGAATAGCCGCCGACCAGTATTGAACCGTCTGGTTGCACGGCCAGTGAGTTGGCCGTGTCAAGGCTGCGGCCCAGGCGTGTGCGCAGCCAGCCGCGGCCATCGCCGAAGCTTGGGTCGAGGCTGCCATCGGCGTGATAACGAGCGACGATGAAGTCTGCCTCGACACCGCCAATGGTTGCTCCCACCGCGATCATCCGACCGTCTGCCATGCGTTGTGCGGCGCTCCATTGACAGCCGCTGGGTCCGATTTCGAGCAGTTGCGACTGGCCATTGCCGATGTGCGAGTCCGGGCGACCATTAGAGTGCAGGCTGAGCGTGAGGCAGCGGATCGGGTCGCGACTGCTGCCGAAACAGTGCAGCGATTCGGTGGATTCAAGGATCTGACTGACCAGTGCACTTTTGCCTTGGGCGGTGAACGCCATGAAACCATCCACTGCAAAGCGTTCATCAAGACAACCATCGGGCAGGTATCGCGCCAACAGACCTTGCTGCGGAAAGTCGATCGAACCGCCAACCACGATCCGCCCGTCAGCCTGCAACAACAGACTGCTGAGCCAGGTATTGAGCAGCAAATGGCGGATCATCACGAAGCCGCGACCGTTGAAAGCCTCATCCAGACAACCATCGGGTTTGAGGCGAATCAGCATCCCGGCGTGATCGGCAAGTTCGAAATGATGGTTGGCGATCAGCAGAATATGCCCGTCGTCCTGAACCGCGAAGTCGCAGGCTTCGGCACCCGGTACACCGGGCGGGAGCCAGCTATCGCGGGTGCCCATGGACAGGTCGCCCGGCAGACGCACGACTTGCCGGCCGTTGTCGCCGAACGTTTGATCCGGATTGCCTTGCGCATCGAACAAGGCTAAGGCGGGCAAAGTGCGATGGCTGTTTTCATAGTGCAAACCGGCCAGCAGGATGCGTCCATCGGCCAGTGCCTGGACTTTGCCGGCCATCGCTTCGAAACCATGGGTAAACGTGTCAATCACGCTGCCGTGGTTGCCGAAGGACAAATCAGCAGAACCATCCGCGAGCAACCGCGCCAGACCGAAACGGCTGCCCTCGGCAACGCCGACTTTCGCCGCCACCAGAGTCCGACCTTGCGCATCGAGCGCAACATCCCCGGTCAGGCTGGACAAACTGCCGGCGAAATACACCTGAGCAACGCCGCGGAAGGCGAAGGTCTGGTCAAGTTGACCGGCATTATTCATTAAGGCTGGGAGCGCAAAGGCGTTCAGGGTGGACATGCACGCATCTCCTTGCGAGTTGACCAAGACCGCAAACCGGCTGGTAACTGCATGAGCGGAACATTCAAAACCTGAACTGAGGGAAGTACAACTGTAAGAACTAACAGGTGGAGGGTCGCACTGTGCCAGAACAGTGTCTTTTTGAACCGAATGCAAGCGTGCCAAGCAATTACGCCTGAGCGTATTGCCGAAAGTTGTACAAAAGTATCGAGGATTAACCAGAAACAGCAACTAACAAGAGTAGGGCGGATGACCAGGAAGTCATCCGCGTCACCCGGTTATCAGTGCGGCATCGACCAGGATTGCAGCGTGTAACCTTCGTCGCTCAATTCAGCACGAGCCTGCTGCAGCAGTTGCTCAAGTTGTGCCGGATCGGAGTAGGCGCTGCTTGGAATCTGTTTGCGACCGATGTGGGAGTTGGTGCGGTCGATAACGGTCAGGCTCAGTTCGCCATTGCCGTCTTGTGGCGCCCAGGCCACGCACTGGAAAGGCTTGAAGGCGTGGTTGGCAATCAAAAGTGCTTCGTTGATACGGAGCGGGGCGGTCATGGGGTCTTCTCTCTGTAGTGCCCAATCAAGTGATGTGCCGTCGGTTGGGCTTACCGTTCGGCTGGTTACTTGTACTGATGCACGCAACCCCGGAGCAGGTCACACTCTTGGCAAAGAAATTTCGACTTTCTTTCATATACCCGGTTTTAAACCGGTTTTGAAAGCTTGGCGAAAGCTTATTAACTGGGATTCATCCAGACATAAGTCGATAGCTAACTAACAACTGCAGTTCTTATAACGAGTTTGCTTGTACACCTATAAGCAATCGATACAAGGCGCTGTCAAAATCTTGCTAATGTTACAGCCAGGTCTGCCAAATGACTGTTTTTTCAACCTTTTCCTAAAATTTGGCGCCAAGGAACAGTCATGAGCGAAGCGCCTGCGTTACGACGTTTATTGGTGGTCGATCCGTGCGACGACTGCCATCGCCTGTTACCCGGTTTGCGCGCGGTAGGGTGGGATGTCGACAGTTGTACCCTGGAAAACGCTGCCGACCGCACCTGTGATGTCGGGCTCTTGCGTTTGCAGCCCTTTCATCTGGAGCGACCTGAAGCCGTCAAGGAACTGATCAGCCGCAGCGGCACCGAATGGATCGCTGTGCTCAATCAGGAAGTTCTGCGTTTGCAGAACGTTGGCGACTTCGTTTGCGAATGGTTTTTCGATTTTCATACCTTGCCGTTCGACGTGTCGCGGGTGCAAGTCACGCTCGGTCGGGCCTTCGGCATGGCGCGGCTGCGCGGGCAGGGCACGATTCACGTGGATCAGCCCGAGCATGAACTGCTCGGCGACAGCAAACCGATCCGCGAACTGCGCAAGTTGCTCAGCAAACTGGCGCCCACCGAATCGCCGGTGTTGATCCGTGGCGAAAGCGGTACCGGCAAGGAGCTTGTCGCGCGCACGCTGCATCGCCAATCCCAACGCCACAGCAAGCCATTTGTGGCGATCAATTGCGGGGCGATTCCCGAACATCTGATTCAGTCCGAGCTGTTTGGCCACGAAAAAGGTGCGTTTACCGGCGCTCATCAACGCAAGGTCGGGCGTATTGAGGCGGCCAACGGTGGCACGTTGTTTCTGGATGAAATCGGTGATCTGCCGCTGGAATTACAAGCCAATCTGCTGCGTTTTCTGCAGGAGAAACACATCGAGCGGGTCGGTGGCAGTCAGCCTATTGCGGTGGATGTGCGCGTTTTGGCGGCGACCCACGTCGACCTCGAGGCGGCAATTGAGAAGAAGCGCTTTCGTGAAGACCTGTATTACCGGCTCAACGTGCTGCAAGTCGTCACCGCGCCGTTGCGCGAACGGCATGGGGATCTGTCGATGCTGGCCAACCACTTCTCACATTTCTACAGCCACGAAACGGGCCGCCGGCCGCGCAGCTTCAGCGAAGATGCGTTGATTGCCATGGGTAAGCATGACTGGCCCGGCAATGTCCGTGAACTCGCCAACCGCGTTCGTCGCGGCCTGGTGTTGGCCGAAGGTCGGCAGATCGAAGCGCGGGATCTGGGGCTGATCAGCCAGCATTCGATCGCCACGCCCATGGGCACCCTGGAAGACTACAAGACCCGCGCCGAACGCCAGGCCCTGTGCGATGTGCTGAACCGGCACAGCGACAACCTCAGTATTGCCGCCAAAGTGCTTGGGGTTTCGCGGCCTACGTTTTATCGGCTGCTGCACAAGCATCAGATTCGTTAGTTAGATAGCTCAAAAGCAAAAGATCGCAGCCTGCGGCAGCTCCTACATTAGATCTATGTAGGAGCTGCCGCAGGCTGCGATCTTTGCTGTTGCTTTAGAAGTAGTACGGGAATTTCAGACTGAAGGAAAAGTCCGGGGCATCCTCGGTTATACCGATAGACAGGTTGGGTACGATGGTCAGGTTGTCGGTGGCCGCAATGGTCATGCCGACGTTGAAGTAACCGGCGTTGGCGTCACTGGACACCACCGACTCCCAATCCCCGCCATCCTGCTTCAGTTTGCTTTTGCGCTGCACCAGGTCGGATACCGAGAACGACATACTCATCTTCTCGTTCAGTGCAAAGGCAATACCGGCGCCGATCTGGAAGCTGTCGCCGATCTTCACCTTGCCCGGGTTTTTCTGGTTGACGGTGGAGCTGATATCGTCGAACGACTCCTCGAGGTTGTGCGTATAGGACAGGCTACCGAACAGCACGGCCGGGTCAAACGTCTTGACCAGCGAGATGCCCGGTGTGATCGACCAGACGCCGTTGCCGGTCGGCAGGGTGTCAGGCACGAACAGGTTGGAGTTGGCGTCGGTCTGACGCAGTTTGATGCCGAACGGATCCTTGCCGGTTGGCGCCTTGACCCGCAAGGTGACGACTGCATCCGGCGTGTTGACCGACTCGTCGAGGAACTTGTACGCAATACCGAAGTTGACGTCGCCGAGGGTTGGATCCTTGGTGACGGTTTCCTCGGTAGTAACGCCTGCCGCACCCTCGTTGCCGCCGCCCGACTGATACGTCGACTCGCGATACACCACCGGCACGTTCAGGTCGAACTGCCAGCGATTGTCGAAGTTGTAGCGGCCCGTGAGGTCAAGGGTCCAGGTGTCGGCCTTGATCCGGTCGAGGTTGATGTTGCCGAGAAAGATCGAGTCCAGTGCCAGGAAGCCGTTGAGAATCAACTGGCGGGTGTCATAGCGTGAATAAGTAACGCCGGTTTCAACGCTGAACTTACCGCCGCCGAAGAAGCCGCTGGCCTCGTCATAAAGGTTGGAGACGCTTTGCGCCGGTTGTGAATCGTCAGCCAGAGATTGCCCGTAAGAGGCGCCGCTGCCCCCGGCGGCTCCTCCTGATGCTGCGGCAGCACCGGTGCCGGTGGCGACGCGATTGCCTTTCATGTCCGACGGCGATTTCGCCAGCCGTTTTGGCGGTGGGGCAGAGGGTTGTTCCTCAACCTGGCGGACCCGTTGCTCGAGTACCGCCAGGGCTTTTTGTTGTACTTCGTAGCGTTGCTTGAGCTCCAGAAGTTCCTGTTTCAGGGCCTCTACATCCGCGTTGGGAGCCGCTTGCAACATTGCGGCAGGGAGAAGAGTGCTCAAACACACTGCGGCACGCAGTGATACTGATCGATACATGAATAAGCCGTCCCTTTATGCCCAATGATCGAGACTCAGCGTAGTTCAATATCCGATATTGCGTAGGGCCCCGAGTTGAGTCAGGTTGCAGTCCAGTGCGCCGGCGCTTCTGCCGTTATTGTTCAATACGACGTTGAGTTGAGTCAGGTTATTGACCACGTTGGCGCTGCCCAGCAATCGAGTGTTCTGCAGTAAACCGCCCTGGGCGACTTGTTGCAGTGCAGTTCCCTGATTGCCGCTGGCTTGAATAGCCATTTGAACGCCGCCGCCAGTGGCCGACACCGCGACACTGCCCGCAGCGTTGCTGCCACTGATGGTTTGTCCGGCGACCAGCGCCTGGCCTTGAGAAGGTGCCAGCGCTGGCGCCTGACTGGCTTCGCTGACGTTGATTGCAACATTGTTGCTGGCGGTATTGCTGTCGCCCGCGGCACGTACGCTTTGCGTCACGCCCTGGCTGCTGTTGAGCCCCGCGCCACCGATGACACTGCCAGTACCCGGCGTCGGGGTGCTGCCATTGCCGTGTTCCTTGATGGTCGAGACGTAGAACTCCGGTTTGACCGTCGCGGCCTGAATCTGCATCGAGGTCGCGGCCCCGATCAAGTCACCGCTGGCGTTGCGCCAGGTACTGCTCATGACAATGCCGAAGCTGATGATTCGCCCCGGCATGACATAACGACCACGCAGCTCGGCGAGCTCTTGGTCCTTGATTTCGATAGGTGTGAATCCTGCATTGGCATAGCCTGAAGCACTCGCCGCCAGGCAGGCGGCGGCCAGCCAGTATGAGGTTTTCATCTGCTGCTCCCGGGACATCCAGTCCCTTTTTATATAGTCGGCGATTAAAAGAAGTCGCTCTGTATGAACCCGAAATCCATCAATTCAGCATCTTTGACAGGATTGAAGCCATCCAGCTGGTTCTTGGCCGTCAACGGTACCGGTGGACTGCGCAAGGCGTTGGCCTTGTCGTACCCGGGACCGACGATGGCGAAGACAATGCCGTTCCAACCTTTGACAAAGTCATCGTGTTTGTAGCGCTTATGACCCAGGACAGGGTCTCCGATGTAAACCCACTCCTTGTCTGCACGCTGCAACACGACGAAATGCTTGTAGCCGCGAATATCTATCAGTACCACCACCGGAATCGTCACCGCTTCGAGCTTCTCGGGCGGTATCCGGTAGCCTCTGGCACGCATGCCGATGCTTTCAACGTAGCGCTTCATGTCGAGCATGGAGAAGCCTTGAGTACGAACAAGGTCCTGGTCTGCAGTGACCAGCATGCCTTTGATGATGTGCTCCTCATCGACGTCGAGCCAATAAGCCTGGCGTAACACCGTGGCCAGTGCGGCAGCGCCGCAGCTGAAATCGGTTTTCTGTTCGACAATGTCGGCAAACTTGCGCTCACGGATGCTTTGCACGTCCTTGTAGACGAGTGTGCCGCCCGGCAAGGCAGCCACAGGCATCTGTGCCGCCTGAGTCAGACCGCACAGGCACAGCAAAGCGAGAAGGGCAGACTTACGCATGATCGATACGCCTTTGCGGACTGAGGAAAAGCCCCGTTTCCGGGGCTTTCGTTCGATCGCGATTACAGGCAGGCTCTGCAACCTGCGGCGATGGACAGCGAGTTGCTTTGTTGGTTGCCCACACCAGACGAGACGTTGGCCCCACCGTTGCCGGAGAAGTTGTTCATCGAGTTGGTCATGTTGGCATTGTTGACCACTGGCGCTTTCCAGCCGTCTTTGGTCATCACTTGCTGAGTGGTTACGCCAGCGAGGCCAAAGGTACCCACGGCTTCGAACTTGGCTTTCTGATCATCGTTGCCGCCGTGGCCGCCGCCACGATTGCCCCAACCGCCGTGATCATTATCGTCTTCGATGGTTGCAGTGCCTTTTGCCTTGAACGTCCCGGCAGCGGCATAAGTGCCGGTGAGGGTGTCGGTTTTGTAGGCCTGCACGCCTTTGTTTTCTACAACCAGGCCAGTGGAAGACTGGTTGGCAGAAGCAGCAGCCTGAGCTACGCGGCCACCGGATACGGCGATCGCCAGGTTGTTTTTCTGCTGGTTGAAGTTACCGGCAGTGACGTTGATGCCGATGTTGCCGGAACCATTGTTGCCTGCGTTGTTGAGCGTGGCGTTGTTGAAGGTGGACGAGTTTTTCACATAGTTGTTGGTGTTGGTTTGAGTGGCGCTTGAGGCAGCAACAGCGTTACCGAAGATGAAGCTTTCGTCAGCGGTGGCCAATGCAGCAGCGTTGTCCTGCTGGTTGCCGTCGCCGGCTGCCACGTTGGCGCCCATGTTGCCGTTGGAGTTGTTGAGCGAGTCACTGGCGTTAGCGTTATTCAGCGTGCCCTGGTTTTTGACAACGTTGCCGTCGCTGTCTTGCTCATCGAGCACAGCGGCGCCGGCGCCTGCAGTGATTTGCAGCAGTTGTTCAAGGCTTGGGCCCCTAGGCTGGTTATTACCATGGCCGTTGCCGTGTCCATTACCATGATCGTCATCACGACCGCCTGCCTGTGCTGCGATAGCCATCACTGCTGCAAGTGCGAAAACCAGTGGTTTGAGAGCCATTGTAGGTTTCATGGTGTTTCTCCGTCGTGCTTATTAGTTGGTTAAGTGTTGGTACTTTCTAATTGCACTGCTTTTTATTTGGGTCAGTCTGCGACCCGGATGCTCAGGGTGTTGGCCATTCGGTTCCCCACCCCGGCACTCTGGTTCACCTGGATTACCCCGCGGCTGCCGGTGAAGGCCTGATCACTTGTCGTGACCTGGCGACTGCCGGGTGAGGTACCAGTTGCTCCTGAGCTCGGTAACAACGCCACGTTCTGTTGCGAAAGGGCGCTATCGTCAACGCTCTGCGGGGCAGCACTGATGCTGACGCGCGTCACGTTGGCCATCTGGTTATTGGCCCCGGCACCCTGGTTCACACCCAGTACTCCGTTGCCATTACTGAAAGAGTTGCCGCCGATGTTGGCGCTGGCGTTCATCGAGCGATCGGCAGGTGTGCCGATCTTCTGGATGACGCGAGTGGAGGCGTGGGATTCGGTGCCGATGGCAATTGCCTTGGTGTTGGCTTGCTGCATCTGGTCACCGGCGGCCTGGTTGACGTTGAAATTGCCGCGGTATTGCATGCCTGAATCCTGAATGTTTGCGCTGTTGACTGAACTTGGGTCAGCCATGGCGCTGGTGCAACCGAGCAAGGCGAGGAGAAGGACAGTGCGATTCATCTCATTGGCCTCCGGCCATGCGGGTCAGGGGGGCCAGGCCGGTGCTCATGGCGCGGTTGACGGTATTGGAGATCGAGCCGCCAGCGCCGCCGCCGGTGCCAGTGCGCATGCCCGGCAAGCCGTTGGTGTTGGTCAGCGTGTTCATGCCCGGAAGGTTCGAAGCAGGCGTGTTCATGTTGCCGCGTATCGAAGAACCACTGGCGATCCCGGCGAAGTCACCGTCACTGAGTTCAGTGCTGCTCAGGGTCTGGTTGATTCGAGCGGAGGGGTTGGCGTTGACGGTCGTCGGGTAGGGGTCTTTGCCGCCATTGCGGCCGATTGGGATAGGCTGAACATCGCGATCAAGGACGATCACGCCATTGCCTTCGGCCTGAACGTTGAAACTGATAAATGCGCTGGCTGCTGATCCGATCAGCAGAAGGCAGGTCATGCTTTTTTTGATATTCCCCACGGCTGCAATTCCTTCTTCAGTGGGCTGCCCTTGTCAGCGTTGTGAAGGAGATAGCGAAAGCTGTGCCGCTTTTGAATTGTTGTTGTTTTCCAGCGGCTTACCGCAAGCACGCGCAGAGTCGATGCACAGGGTGTTTCATCGTTGAAACACAAGCAGTCTCGCCAGCCCGTCTATTGGCTGAACAAAGCTCTGGAACAAGGGTTTGCGGGGATGTGTATCAGTGGCGTAACAAGTGCCATGACAAAGCGATGAATGCCGCTGAAACGGCCACTCTGCACTCGCGTCAGTGTTTCAGGAATGGACACTTTTTCCCCAAAACAGGGTGAAGCAGTGGGGCAGGTGACCCATCAGGCGGTTTACTCGACCAGTAGTCTTTCGACTGCAGCGAAGGCCTGGACCTGTCGTTCGGCCCAGTCGCCCTGAATGATCTGGCAAGGTTGCCGATGCTGTTCCAGCCAATCGCGCGTGGCCTGGAAGAAAGCCAGGCGCTGATCAAGGTCCGGCTGGCAGCGCTGACCGTCATCGGTCCAGTCAATTCGTTCCGGGGACAACAGAAGGTGCAGGTCGTAATGGCGCGCCAGCAACTCGCCTTCCAGCCATTCCGGGCAGGCGCCAAACAGGGTCTGGCTCCAGAGAATATTGCTCAACAGGTGGGTGTCGAGAATCAGCAGCGACGGTTGCTGCGCCCGCGCCTGATCTTCCCATTGCAGTTGCCCGCGGGCGATCTCGGGGATGTCGGCCAGGCAGGTGTCGCGCGGGTTCTGCTCGATAAACCAGCGCACGTACTCGTCCACCCGCAGACCGCCAAACTGTTGCTGAAGACCCGCCGCCAGCCAGCTCTTGCCAGTGGATTCCGGACCGGTCAGAACCACGACCTTCATGTGCGCAATGCCGGGTCGGCGCGCCATTCGCGCCAGCCTTGAATGGCAATCACGGTGAACAGTGCGTACAGGCCCGCGGTGAGGTAAAGCCCCTTATAAAGGAACAGCCCGACAAAAATCACATCGAGCACGAACCACAGCGCCCAGCATTGCAGGCGTTTCTGCGCCATCCACAACTGCGCGACCAGGCTGAACCCGGTGAGCGCCGCGTCCAGCCACGGTTGCGCAGCGTCAGTCCAATGCGCCATCGCAGCCCCCAGCAACACGCTGCCAATTGCGCCGACACTCAGGCCAAGCGCAATCGAGCGAGCATCCAGGCGGGTGACTTGTCGCCCGTCGTGCATCGTCCCGGCGCGCGTCCATTGCCACCAGCCATAAACCTGCAGCGCGGCGTAGATCACTTGCAGCAACATGTCCGAATACAGCTTCACTTCAAAGAAGATCCAGCTATAGAGCAACACCATGACCAGCCCGATCGGCCAGCACCACGGATTCTGTTTGACCGTCAGCCACACGGCAATGACACCGAGAGCGGCGGCAAACAGTTCAAGCCCGGACATGTGGGTTCCTTGGGGGGAGTTGAAAGAGGGGGCGGATTGTACTGTATTCGCCAGAACACTGAAGGACCCAAGGAGCGAGCTTGCTCGCGAAAGCGTCGGCACACTCAACAATGATGCTGAATGTTGTGCTCTCATCGCTGGCAAGCCAGCTCCCACATGGATTTTCGCGGTGCTCAGCCTTTGTGGCACGCCGACAAAGTCTGCCAGCTCCCACATGGATTTATGTGGTGCTCAAAAATGATGGCGCTGCACAAAAACTTGTGGGAGCTGGCTTGCCAGCGATAGCGGTGGGTCAGGCGACATCTCTATCGACAAATCCACCGTTATCGCGAGCAGGCTCACTCCTACAGGAGAATGGCGTTAGACGCGGAACTGGCGCAGCAGGCCGTTGAGTTGTTCGCTCAACTGGCCAAGTCGCACGCTGGCCGCACTCGACTGTTCTGCCGCCACGGCCGTGCTGTGAGAAAGCCCCGCCGCCTGAGTAACGTTCTGGTTGATGTCTTCGACCACATGCGCCTGTTGCAGCGTGGCGCTGGCAATCGATGCGTTCAGGCCATTGAGATTGCGCAATGCCTGGCCGATGGCATTCAAGCTAGCTCCAGCCAGCCCAGCCTGTTCAATGGTCAGTTGCGACGCCTTGCTGCTGTCACCGATAACCTTGACCGCTGCCTCGGAGTGATTTTGCAGGCGTTCGATCATCGACTGGATTTCCGCTGTCGACTTCTGTGTACGCTGCGCCAGCAAGCGCACTTCATCCGCCACCACGGCAAATCCACGACCCTGTTCACCGGCCCGTGCTGCTTCGATGGCCGCGTTGAGGGCGAGAAGGTTGGTTTGCTCGGCGATCGAACGAATCACCTCCAGCACACTGCCGATCTGGGTACTTTCGGTGGCCAAAGTGCGAATCACCTCGACCGCTTGGTCAATGGTGCCCGAGAGCTTGTCGATCTGTTGCAGGCTGCCGTCGATATTGATCTGGCCCTGTTGCGCCTGCGCCTCGGCATCACGCATTTCGGCGGCGGCATGCTCAGCGTTTTTCGCCACGTCCTGCACGCCGTAAGTCACCTCGTTGATCGCGGTGGCGACCAACTCCATTTGTTGCGACTGTTGCTGGCTACGTTGTTGGGCCTGCGAGGCATCGTTGCCCAGTTCGCTGGACGATTGACCGAGCGCGCTGGCCGACACCTGCAACTCACCGATCACCCGGCGCAATTTGGCGGTAAATGCATTGAAGTGGTGAGCCAGTTCGGTGACTTCATCCTTGCCGTGGGTGTCGAGGCTGCGGGTCAGGTCGCTTTCGCCGCTGGCGATGTTGGCCATGGCGTTCACGGTCTCCTGCAAGGGGCGCACGATGCTGCGCGCGATCAGGATCACCAACAGCGCCATGATCACGGCGATCACCAGGCCGATAACGGTGGCCTTGATCACCTGGCCCTGGAATTCGGCCTGCACATCGTCGACGTAAACCCCGGAGCCAAGCACCCAGCCCCACGGTTCGAACAATTTCACGTAAGAGGTTTTCGCCACCGGCTCACTCGCGCCAGGCTTCGGCCAGCGGTAGTCGACCATGCCGGCGCCCTTGGACTTGGCAATCGCGACCATCTCGTTGAACACCGCAAAGCCGTCCGGATCGCGGATCGCCGACAGGTTCTGACCTTCGAGCTTGGGGTTGGTCGGGTGCATGACCATTACGGGCGTGAGGTCGTTGATCCAGAAGTAATCGCTCTGGTCATAGCGCAGGCCACGGATGGCGGTGAGGGCCTGTTTCTGCGCGGCTTCCTTGGTCAGCGTGCCGGCGGTTTCCAGGTCGTGGTAATAGGTCAGCAGGCCGCTGGCGGTCTGCACCACATGCTGGGTTTTCTGGGCTTTGGCGTGATACAGGTCATCGTGGATCTGCTTGAGCATCAATGCGCCCAAGGTCAGCAACATGACCACTGCCACAATCAAGATGAGCCACAAGCGTCGGCTGATCGACACACTGCGCAAGCTGTTCATAACGCTGTCACTCCGGATTCTTTTTCTTGTAATTAACGACCGCCAGCATCCAACCACGATTTCGTAGGCGGGCATACGCGACCCAAGTCGTATAACGCGGCAGCGCTATTAAGGCTTGTCTGTTAGGATTTCGGCCCCGCGCGTGAAAACCTGAATCGAAGTTGCTATTTCACGGAATTTTGACCCTTTCGTAAGGATCCTGTGCGCGCGGAATCGGTCCAGCATTAACCAGCTACGCTGATCGCAGTGAACGTAAAAAAATACTATCGGGGCATGCCGGCGTGCATCGCTCTTTGGGGGATTGATGGATCTTTGGACCGCCTTGCAGGCATTGATACTAGGAGTTGTAGAAGGGCTGACGGAGTTTTTGCCCATTTCCAGTACCGGACACCAGATCATTGTTGCCGACTTGCTCAACTTCGGCGGCGAACGGGCCATGGCGTTCAACATCATTATTCAGCTCGGCGCGATTCTCGCGGTGGTCTGGGAATTTCGCCGCAAGATTTTCGACGTGGTCATCGGCTTGCCGACCCAGCCAAGTGCGCGTCGCTTTACGGCTAATCTGCTGATCGCATTCTTGCCAGCCGTGGTGTTGGGAGTGATTTTTGCTGATCTTATCCACGAATACCTGTTCAACCCGATCACCGTGGCGGCCGCGCTGGTGGTGGGCGGGGTGATCATGTTGTGGGCCGAAAAGCGTCAGCATGAAGTGCATGCCGAGACGGTCGATGAAATTCGCTGGAGCGACGCGCTGAAAATCGGCTTCGCGCAATGCCTGGCAATGATTCCCGGCACCTCGCGTTCCGGCTCGACGATCATTGGCGGCCTGCTGTTCGGCCTGTCGCGCAAGACGGCTACCGAGTTTTCTTTCTTCCTCGCCATGCCGACCATGGTCGGTGCCGCGGTGTACTCGGGCTACAAGTATCGGGATCTGTTTGTGCCGGCGGATTTTCCGGTGTTCGCCATCGGTTTCGTCACCGCGTTTATCTTCGCGATGATCGCGGTGCGCGGCTTGCTCAAATTCATCGGCAGCCATAGCTATGCGGCATTCGCCTGGTATCGGATCGTGTTCGGGCTGGTGATTCTGGCGACATGGCAGTTCGGCTGGGTGGACTGGACGGCGGCCAAGGCATGAATGATTCGCGCGCCCGCCGACCCGAAGGTCGGCCGTCCGGTGGCAGCATTCAGAACCTGAAACTGAAGCTGGTCGTTCTGTTGATCGTCTGCGCGTTGCCGTTGGCAGGCTCGCTGTCGATGTGGCTGAGCGGCATTTCGCTGGTGCCGCTGGCGGCGTACGGCATCGTCAGCGTGTTGGCGTTTTTCATGTATTGGGCAGACAAACGCAAGGCGCGCACCGATGCATGGCGCACGCCGGAAAACATCCTCCATGCCGTGGAACTGGCCGGTGGCTGGCCGGGCGCGCTGATTGCCCAGCAAGTATTCCGGCACAAGACGCGCAAGGTGTCGTTTCAGGTGCTGTTCTGGGTGATTGTCGCGCTGCATCAGGTGTTCTGGATCGACCAGTTGTTCCTTGGCTCGAATCTGCTAACCCTGCTCTAACCCCACCGCAAACCCCCTGTAGGAGCTGCCGAAGGCTGCGATCTTTTGATCTTAAAAGACAAGATCAAAAGATCGTCCGATCGCGGCCCGAGCCTTCGGCAGCTCCTACAGGGAGTGAGTTACAGAAGTAGGCCAACCCGGGTTTTCTTCGGCAACTTGCTCACCACCAACTGATGCGAGCGTTGTAGCAAGCCCTGCAATTCCTCAGCCCCCAGCGGGTAGGGTGGATGCATGATGATCCACTGTGCCCGGGCCAGATAGGGCGCCGGATGAATCCCCGGTCGATCGCAATGACCAAGAAACAGGTCCTTGTCGACCTTGAACGCCAGCGAATCCCCGCGTAAACCCTGCAAGGCGAACATCTTGTTGCCCGCAATCGAAAACACCCGCACGCCACCCCACTTGTAGTCCTCGCGCGCGCCGGGCAAGGCCAGACAAAACGCGGCGACATCCGCTTCGCTCATTTTTCCCTTGCTCATAACAACCGCTCCCCACAGGCATTGAACGACTCGACCAGGTGATCAATCCACGCACGCACCGCCGGCATGACCCCACGCCGATGCGGGTAAACTGCTTGCAGCCAACCGCCGGGCAGCGACCACTCGGGCAGCAATTGCACCAAGGCGCCGCTTTCCAGCTCCGCTTCGCAAAACATCATAGGCAGCATCGTGAAACCCTGGCCGGCCAGTACGCAGGCCTTGCGCACGACAAAATCGTCGATGCCCAGCCGTGCTTCCATGCTCAGTTCGAAGCTGTTGCCCTGCTGATCGAGTAAACGCAAGTGCACCAGGCGATCGGCCTCCAGCGCCCCGAGCACCGGCAGGTTCTTCAGCTCTTGCGGATGGCTGATCGACTGGCCTTGCATGAATGTCGGACTGGCCACGACCACCGTTTGTGCCTGGCGCAGACGTCGGGTGACCAGCAATGGATCTTCATCACCCAGCTCGCGTACGCGCAGGGCAACATCAAAGCCTTCGGCGACCAGATCGACCCGACGATTAAGCAGCACCACTTCAAGTTGCACCTGAGGAAATTTGCCGAGAAAGTCGCTGATCACCCACGGCAGCATTTCATGCGCAAGACCGGTAGGGCATGACACACGCAAACGACCCCGCGGTTCGCTGGACATGCTGGCGACGGCTTCGTCGGCCATTTCCGCTTCAAGCAGCATCGCCTGACAGTGACGCAAATAACGCTCGCCGACGGCGGTGAGATTGAGTTGGCGCGTGGTGCGTTGCAGCAAACGCGCACCGAGGCGCTCTTCCAGTTCGGCGATTCTGCGTGACAGTCGTGACTTTGGAATCCCCAGCAGACGTCCGGCTGCCGCAAAACCGCCAGCCTCGACGACTTTGGCGAAATAGTAGAGATCGTTGAGATCTTGCATGGTTGGTACCCAACTGTTCTATCAGTGGGACGAACTATCGCATTGCTGGCGGCTAATCAGCTATTGGTTTCTTGCGTAGGATTGTCTCCATTCCGTCGCCACCGGCGATTCATTCCAGGAGATCCCACATGAAACTGCTGCATATCGATTCGAGCATTCTGGGCGACAACTCGGCTTCCCGTCTGTTGAGCAGCGAAGTCGTCAAAGCCTGGCAGGCCGCTGAGCCAAGCGCTGTGGTGACTTACCGTGACCTGGCCGCCGATGCCATCAGCCACTTCTCGTCGACCACTCTGGTTGCCGCCGGCACCACCGCTGAATTGCGTAACGCCGCACAGCAACACGAAGCCGACCTCAGCGCTTCGACACTGGCCGAGTTCATCGCCGCCGACGCTGTAGTCATCGCTGCACCGATGTACAACTTCACCGTACCGACGCAACTCAAGGCGTGGATCGACCGCGTTGCCGTTGCCGGTCAGACCTTCCGCTACACCGAAGCCGGCCCTGAAGGCCTGTGCGGTGGCAAGAAAGTGGTGATCGTTTCCACTTCTGGCGGCATTCACGCCGGTCAGGCCAGCGGCATCGCTCACGAAGAATATCTGAAGCTGGTATTGGGTTTCCTTGGCATCACCGACATCGAAATCGTCCGTGCCGAAGGCCTGGCGTACGGTGACGAAGTGCGCAACAACGCCATGACCGCCGCGCAAGCGAAGATCAGCGAGCAACTGTTCGCCGCCGCGTAAGGCTTGCGTAAAGAACAGCTGATGTTCAGGTAGTCTCTCAAAAACTCTGTATTCTGGTTCCGCAAGGGCCAAATACGGAGTTTTTTGTTTCTGACTGTTACATAATCTGGCCCGGGTTATGCAGTCAAACGATCAGCGTCTGAGCGCAGTGTCGACCCGGAACATCGATTGCCCGTCGTTCGGGGCTCGCACTGCAACGGATCTTTGGATTGAGTCACAACAGGGTGGGGCATCGCGTGATGCGTCTTTGTGCAACGTTACTGATTTGCCTGCTCGGCAGCCTGAATTCAGTGCAGGCGGCGCCCGGGCGTCATCCTGTGTGGAGCGTCGGTTACCACGAGATGACGTTCCTCGATCCGCTCGACTTGCAACCGATGCGCGCCATCGCGTTCTATCCCTCCAACGACCGCGAACACCTGAGCCTGCTCGAGGGTTATTCGGTCGAAGCGGGCGAAGACACCAAAGTCGCCATGGGCCGGTTCCCGATGCTGATGCTGTCTCATGGCAACACCGGCACGCCGTTGGCCCTGCACGATCTTGCCACGTCGCTGGCGCGCAAGGGGTTCGTCGTGGTGGCGGTGATTCACCCCGGCGACAACTCCAAAGATCACAGCCGACTCGGCACCCTGAGCAATCTTTACGGGCGACCGATCCAGATTTCCGAAGCGATTACTGCGACCCTTGGCGACTCCATGCTGGCGCCGTTCGTCAATGCTGAGCAGGTCGGCGTGATCGGCTATTCGGCGGGGGGCGAGACAGCGTTGATTCTTTCGGGGGCACAACCGGACCTGGATCGCCTGCGCCGCTATTGCCAGGAACGCCCGGACGACCGTGATGCCTGCAACACCCAAGGCGAGCTCATTGTTGACCGTGATGACTTGCAGCCGGTGGCCGACCCACGCGTGCACGCCTTGTTGCTGATGGCGCCGCTCAGTTTGAAATTCGGCCGACATACGTTGGCAGACGTGCATGTGCCCGTGCTGCTGTACAGCGGCGATGGCGACAAACTCGTCGCATTCGATAAAAACGCTGCCGCACTGGCGCGCAAACTGCCGACCGCACCGGATTTCAAATTGCTGGCCGGGGCAGGGCACTTTGTGTTCATGGCGCCGTGCAACGAAGAGCAGATTATTGCCATGCCGGCGCTGTGTACGGATGCCGACGGGGTTGATCGCAAAGACATCCATCGCAACCTGATTTCCGAGGCGGGTCGATTTTTCGCCCATGCGCTGGGCTGGCCTACACGGGCGGGGATGCAGACTGCGGATCAGTAACACGGAAGATCAAAAGATCGCAGCCTTCGGCAGCTCCTACATTGGCTTGGCGTAGAAGCTGCGGAACGCTGCGATCTTTTGATCCTGCTTTTCAGGGGCTCGCCCGGCGCTTGAGCATCAAGGTCAACCCCAGCCCGGTCACCGACAACAGCGCCGCACTGAAGAAAATCCACGAGTACCCCAGATTCAACGCCACCGCCCCCATCAACGGCCCGGCAACCGCCAGTGCCAAGTCAAAGAACACCGCATAGGCACTCAACCCGGCACCGCGACTGGAACCCGGTACCTGCTTGATCGCCTCGACCCCCAGCGCCGGATACACCAACGACAGGCCGAAACCCGCCAGTCCGGCGCCGATCAATGCGAAAGCGGTGGAGGGCGCGAGCCACAGCATCACCAGCCCCACGGTTTCAACGGCAATGCAAACGATGGCCGAGGTGAAACCGCCGAATCGACTGATCGCCGAAATAAACAGCAGTCGCGACACAATGAAACACACGCCGAACACCGTCAGGCAATACGCCGCGCCGCTCCATCCGCGGTTGAGGTAATAAAGGGTGATAAATGTGGTGAGAGTGCCGTAGCCGATCGAGGCCAGCGTGAGGCTCGCGCCGAACGGTGCAATCCGCCCGAACACGGCCCAAAACGGCAGGCGCTCACCGCGTATCACCGGCACCGAAGGTTTGTTGCGGATCAACAGCAATGCCCCCGCCGCCAACACCGACAGCGAAATGCCGAGGCTGGTGAAACCGTATTCGGCCACCATCACCACGCCCAGCGGCGCGCCAATCGCAATGGCGCCATACGACGCGATGCCGTTCCAGCCGATGGATCTGGCGGTGTGCTCAACCCCGACCTGGCCCATGCACCAACTGATGGTGCCGACACCGATCAGCCCCTGCGCAATGCCCAACAGCAATCGGCCGAGAATCAGAATCAGCAGGCTCGGCAGCGGATAGCTTTGCAGCAACGTGGACAGCAGCGTCAGCGCGCCACTGAGCACAATCCCCAGCAAGCCATAAACGATCGCCCGTTTGGTGCCGAGGGTGTCAGACATGCGCCCGGCCATCGGTCGGCTGAGCAGGGTGGCCAGGTATTGCGAGCCGATTACCAACCCGGCAATGATCGCGCTGAAACCCAGTTGTTCATGTACATAACCCGGCAGCACCGCAATCGGCAGACCGATGCAGAGGAAGGCAATAAAGGTATAGAAAACGATGGAGACGATCTGCACGGTGATCGCCATGGAGCTTTGTGGTGGCAGTTGCTGCGCAGACATGAGGACTCGTTCGCGGGCGGCGGTGGGAGAATTCGCATCATGGCGTGGGTGTGGAACAAAAGGAAGCTGGCTAACGATCAAAGGATCGCAGCCTTCGGCAGCTCCTACAAAGATCAAAAGCGGTCCGGTGTTGGGGCTGCCGAAGGCTGCGATCTTTTGATCTTCAACACTTGAATGCAAAAAGCCCTGTCACATGGACAGGGCTCTTGACTTGCAGCTAGCAGCTGAAAACTCGAAGCTGCTTTTTAGAACACCACACCCTGGCTACGCAGGTAATCGTCATACGTACCGCTGAAGTCGGTCACGCCGTCCGGGCTCAGCTCGATGATGCGAGTGGCCAGGGACGATACGAACTCACGGTCGTGGCTGACGAAAATCAGCGTGCCCGGGTAGTTTTCCAGCGCCAGGTTCAGCGCCTCGATGGATTCCATGTCCAAGTGGTTGGTCGGTTCGTCCATGATCAGCACGTTCGGCTTTTGCAGGATCAGCTTGCCGAACAGCATGCGGCCTTGCTCACCACCGGAAATCACCTTCACCGACTTGAGGATTTCGTCGTTGGAGAACAGCATGCGACCCAAAGTGCCACGGATCACTTGCTCGCCCTGAGTCCACTGACCCATCCAGTCGAACAGGGTCATGTCGTCTTCGAAGTCGTGCGCGTGATCCTGGGCGTAGTAGCCCAGCTCGGCCGCGTCGGTCCACTTGATGCTACCGGCATCCGGAGTCAGTTCGTTGACCAGAGTACGCAGCAGAGTGGTCTTGCCGATACCGTTCGGGCCGATGATCGCTACGCGTTCGCCGGCTTCAACCTGGAAGCTGAAGTCCTTGAACAGTGGCTTGCCGTCAAAACCTTTGGCCATCTTCTCGACCATGACGGCCTGACGGTGCAGCTTTTTGTTCTGATCAAAACGGATGAACGGGCTGACACGGCTCGAAGGCTTGACCTCGGCCAGCTGGATCTTGTCGATCGCCTTGGCGCGGGAAGTGGCCTGCTTGGCTTTCGAGGCGTTGGCCGAAAAGCGGCTGACGAACGATTGCAGTTCGGAAATCTGGGCTTTCTTCTTGGCGTTGTCCGACAGCAGTTGCTCGCGGGACTGGGTCGCCACGGTCATGTACTCGTCGTAGTTGCCCGGGAACAGGCGCAGCTCGCCGTAATCCAGGTCAGCCATGTGGGTGCACACGCTGTTCAGGAAGTGACGGTCGTGAGAGATGATGATCATCAGGCTGTTACGCTGGGTCAGGATGTTTTCCAGCCAGCGAATGGTGTTGATGTCCAGGTGGTTGGTCGGTTCGTCGAGCAACAGCACTTCCGGATCGGAGAACAGTGCCTGAGCCAGCAGCACACGCAGTTTCCAGCCTGGCGACACTTCGCTCATCGGGCCGAAGTGCTGCTCGATGCCGATACCCAGGCCCAGCAGCAGTTCACCGGCACGGGATTCGGCGGTGTAGCCGTCCATTTCGGCGAATTCGGTTTCCAGCTCGGCAACGGCCATGCCGTCTTCTTCGCTCATTTCCGGCAGCGAGTAGATGCGATCCCGCTCGGCCTTGACCTTCCACAGCTCTTCGTGACCCATGATCACGGTGTCGATTACGGTGAATTCTTCGTAGGCGAACTGATCCTGGCGCAGCTTACCCAGGCGCACGTTCGGCTCGAGCATGACCTGGCCACCCGACGGGTCAAGGTCACCGCCGAGGATTTTCATGAAGGTCGACTTGCCGCAACCGTTGGCGCCGATCAGGCCATAACGGTTACCCGCGCCGAATTTGACGGAAACGTTTTCGAAGAGCGGCTTGGCGCCGAACTGCATCGTGATGTTAGCTGTAGAGATCAAGAGTTTTTCCTGCGAAGCATTCTGAATAGCGAGGGTGCGGCCGTAGCGCTTGGCCCGAGTCAAAGTGCGCTGAAGCGGGGAGTTCCCGGCATCAACCAAGGGGGCGCGTAAAGTTTGGCGGCGATTGTACTGGTCTGGCTCTTTAAACGATAGGGCGAAGACGTCGCGGGTGCCGATTGGCACTATCGCGGGACAGTTTTTCACAGATGAAGGTTCACTATCCGTTACAAAGTGTGGCTAAAATGCCATCCATTCAACCACCGCCCTACAGCGGCGCGGGCTCAAGGACGTGCCATTTTGTACTCAGACCACTGCATAAGACGCTGGGCCTCAGGCCGACAGGCGCGCAGTTTGTTCACTTCTGACGTGTGACGAATTCCGTGAAACTCATCATTGCTGCTATTTATGTCATTTCCATTGCATACGTTCACTTGCGTGGCCGTGTGCGCCACAAACTGGGGCGACAACTGAGCGACCATTCGACGTTTCTGGCGCCGATCAACTGCTTTCTCTACCTGTTCTCGAAAAAGCCGAACAAACCTTACCTTGATCCGACTGAATTCCCCGACCTGAGCCCGTTGCAGGCGCATTGGGAAGAAATCCGCGAAGAGGGCCAGAACCTGCTGCGTGCGGGGGAAATCAAGCGCTCGAACCAATATGACGACGTCGGTTTCAACTCCTTCTTCAAAAGCGGCTGGAAGCGTTTCTATCTCAAGTGGTACGGCGAGAGCCATCCGTCGGCCATGAAGCTGTGCCCGCGCACTACGGAACTGGTGCAGAGCATTGGCTCGATCAAGGCTGCGATGTTCGCCGAGCTGCCGCCAGGTTCGAAACTGGTACGTCATCGCGACCCGTACGCCGGATCCTATCGTTACCACTTGGGCCTGGACACGCCTAACGACGCGGGTTGTTACATCAACGTCGACGGTGAGAACTACCACTGGCGCGACGGTGAAGCGGTGATGTTCGATGAAACCTTCATCCATTACGCGGAAAACACCACTGACAAGAACCGGATCATCCTGTTCTGCGACATTGAGCGACCGCTGAAGTATCGCTGGGCTGCAGCGTTCAATCGCTGGTTCAGTCGTACGGTGATGTCCGCCGCCGGTGCGCCCAATGATGCGGGTGACCGTACCGGTGGTATCAACCGTTTGTTTACCAAGATCTACAAGATCCGATTGCGTGGCAAAGAGCTGAAAAAGCGCAATCGTGCGCGGTACTACATGGAAAAGTGGGCGATTTTTGGTGGTTTGCTGGCGATCTTCATCCTGATCTGAGTGACCTCGAAACTGCGCGATTGACTGTAGGAGCTGTCGAGTGAAACGAGGCTGCGATCTTTTGACTTTGCTTTTTTTAAAGGCCAGATCAAAAGATCGCAGCGTGCCGCAGCTCCTACAGGAATTGCGTGCAGCCGGCCTGCTCGCGATGACTCTCTCAAAAACAACCTGTCAGTCAGCTGACAATCCTTCAATTGTCATGCCCCGGACGCTTTTTTGGTCTTCTTCGCCGGCGCTGCTTTCGAGGCCGTTTTGGCCTTCGGCTTAGCCGGTGTCTTGCCACCGAGGCTGCGTTTAAGCAGCTCGGTCAGGTCGATAACATCGGCAGTCTTGCGCTGTTCCTCGCCACCCACCGTCTCGACATCCTCGATCTCGCCCTCATGGGCCTTTTTCTCCACCAGTGCCATGATCTTGTCTTCGAACTCGTCTTTGTAATCCTCGGGGCTCCAGTCCCCGCTCATGTCCTCGACAAGACGTTTGGCCATGTCCAGCTCACCTTTGGCCAACTGCGGCTTGGTCACTTCGCTGCCCAGTTCCAGCTGGTCGAGACCGCGTACTTCCTGTGGCCAACGCAATTTCACCAGCACCAGCGCTGACTCCAGCGGCATCAGCGCCGCCAGATACTGACGCGTGTGCAACACGACGCGGGCGAGCGCAACCTTGTTGGTCTTGCTCAACGTTTCACGCAACAGCGCATAAACCTTGCCACCGCGCTTATCCGGCGCCAGGTAATAGGGGGTGTCGATGTTCTGCAACGGGATCTGCTCGGCGTCGACGAAGGAAAAGATGTCGATGGTCTGGGTCGAAACCGGGTGCGCCGAGCGGATTTCCTCCTCGCTGAGCACCACATAACGGCCCTTTTCATAGGCCACACCTTTGACGATGTTTTCCTTGGTAACTTCCTTGCCGGTCACCTTGTTGACGCGCTTGTAGCCAACCGGGTCCATGCTGCGACTGTCGAGCCAGTCAAAATCCACGCCTTGAGACGAGGTCGCTGAAACCAGCGCGACAGGGATATGGACCAGTCCGAAGCTGATCGCGCCTTTCCAGATTGCCCGAGCCATGGTGAGTTCTCCGAGTGATGATCAGGTGACCTGAAGCCCGGCGCGAAAGTTTCCGGAGAATGCGCGTTTTCAGTCTGGCTCGGTCAAGCCGTGTTACATGTTGTTTAAGACCGACGGGTTAACAAATCCGAACCTGAAGCGTAGCGTGGACTCGAAGGCTCTACTCCACGCACATCGAGAGGCTGTCCCATGAACCGATTTCTGATTGGCATCGCCGTCCTGACACTCAGTGGCGGCCTGGTTCATGCGGACGTTGTGCTGGCGCAGAGTCCGACCGGCAACAGCAACAACCCCTATAACAGTCCGATTCGCCGGGCGAATCCCAACAGCATGCAGGGCACCCAGCCCAGCTCGCCGCCCATCCGAGGGCCGAACACCGTTCCCGTGCCACGTCCGCCAACGCTCGACAACAGGGGCATTGGCAATGGCCAGCCGATTCGCTCGGTGCCCAGCAAGCCGCCCACATTCATTCCCAACCCACCTTCGCGAAGCACCGACACTCAACGTTAAACGGCAGATCAAACGGTCGGCCAGCCTTTGAAACCACAAAAGGAATCGTGCATGTTGCGTAAAACCCTTCTAGCCAGCCTGTGCGCCGGCGCTCTGATAAGCGCTCCGGTGTTCGCCGCCGCCCCCCAAGAGCTGCAAAGCGAGCAAGGCACTCTTGAAGTCACCACGATTGCCCAAGGACTTGAGCATCCATGGGCGCTGGCCTTCCTGCCGGATCGCCAAGGCATGCTGGTGACCGAACGACCGGGCAATCTGCGCGTGGTCGGTGCCGATGGCAAGCTATCGGGACCCATAGACGGCGTGCCGCAAGTGTGGGCCAAGGGGCAGGGCGGTTTGCTGGATGTCGTGTTGTCACCCGACTTTAAACAGGACCGACTGGTTTACCTGTCCTACGCCGAAGGTGGCGGCGCGGGAGACAAGGCCGGCACGGCGGTGGGACGCGGTTACCTGTCGGATGACTTGAAGACGCTGAAGGATTTCAAAGTGATCTTCCGCCAGGAACCAAAACTCTCCACCGGCAACCACTTCGGTTCTCGGCTGGTGTTTGATCGCGATGGTTATCTGTTCATCACCCTGGGTGAAAACAACGACCGGCCGACTGCGCAGGATCTCGACAAGCTGCAAGGCAAGATTGTGCGGATCTACCCGGACGGCAAAGTCCCGGACGACAATCCGTTCGTGGGTCAGTCAGGCGTGCGACCGGAGATCTGGGCTTACGGCATTCGCAACCCGCAAGGTGCGGCGCTCAATCCCTGGAACGGCACAATCTGGGAAAACGAACACGGACCGCGCGGTGGCGATGAGGTGAATATCATCGAGCGCGGGAAAAACTACGGCTGGCCGATGGCGACCCACGGCATCAACTATTCCTTGCAGCCGATCCCGGAAGCCAAGGGAAAAACTGTTGAAGGGGGTGTCGATCCGCGCCATGTCTGGGAAAAATCACCGGGTGTCACTGGGATGGCGTTTTACGATGCCGATCGTTTTAAACCGTGGCAGCAGAACCTGTTTGTCGGCGCGCTGGTGAGCCAGGAGTTGATTCGCTTGCAGTTCGATGGCGACAAGGTCGTGCATGAGGAGCGCTTGCTGGGTGAACTGAAACAGCGCATTCGTGACGTGCGACAGGGGCCGGATGGGTATTTGTATGTGCTGACGGATGAGGAGAAGGGTTCGCTCTATAAGATCGGCCTGAAGCCCTGACTTTGAAATGCATGCCCTTGTAGGAGCTGCCGAAGGCTGCGATCTTTTGATCTTGTTTTTAAAAACCAGATCAAAAGATCGCAGCCTTCGGCAGCTCCTACAGGTTCAGCATCGGCATCGGCATCGGCATCGGCATCGGCATCAGCATCAGCATCAGCATAAGGGTCAGTGTCAGAATCAGGGTCAGGGGCAGGCTAATCACTACGTGAGTAAAGAATCACAGCAGCCCGCAGCTTCCCCCGCCCAAACCGGCACATCTTCTCGAACTCTCCATGACTGACCGGCACATGCTGGCAGTCCATGGGCTGGCGATGCTGGCTGTGATCGACATCGGGGTCATGCAGATAAACAAAATCCTCATCGCAATCAGTCACCACTACCCAATGCGGTGATTTCGATCGTGTCAGCCGATAGCTGCTGATCAGCACCAGCGGTTGGCCTCCCGCTTCCAGTAAGCGCGGCAAATCCAGCGCAGCACCGATCACTCGCTCGACATCGGTCTGCGCCAACTGCGCGGTGAACTCTTCATGGACCAGGCGCATGACGTCTTTTTTATGCTCATTGCGTACGCCGTCAAGGAACAACGGCCCCGCCAGACTCAACTCCAGACGCACGCGAAATCCCCGTCGCCACGCCGCGAGCGCCAATCCCTGCGGACTGCAACCACCATGTCCCGACGTCATGAAAACGGTGGTCGCCTCACGCCAGATCTGCAGTTCCTCCCGTCGCTCCAACAAGCGTTCTGACTGCAGTGCCCCCATGGCCATCAACAGACACGCCGGGCCACAGGTGAAATCGGTGGTTTGTCCGTACCAAGGCACTTTGATGCTGCGTGAGTCTCGATGCTGAAGAATGCGTTTCTCCAGGCGCAGCGCGTCGGCATGGTCTTCGTAGTAGTCGTGGATCAGTGCAAAACGCCGGTAACCATTGCGTTCATACAGGGCAATGGCGGCGGGGTTGTCGGTGCGTACTTCCAGGCGCAGGTACGCGCAATCGTGTTCCAGCGCGCAAGTCTCGATCCGTTGCAGCAGTTGTTTACCCAACCCGCTCCCGCGCGCCTCGGCAGCAATCGCGATGGAATACAGCCGTGCCAGCGACGTACCACGGTGAAACAACGCCAGTGCGTAACCCCGTATTTGCCCGTCGAGCTCGGCCACCAGCAATTGTGCGTGGGCGCGGGTAATCATCCAGTGAAAACTGCGACGGCTGAGCCCGTCCGTGGTGAAACATTGCATTTCCAATGCCAGCAACGCCGGCAGATCTTCAACTACCGCCAAACGAAAAACAGCACTCATATGACCACCGTAAAAGTTGCGTAACGAAACGAGACTTTCGAAAAACTTCGTGCTTAATAGAAAAGGTCTTGTTCTCCAACGGATCAATCTCTATGTCAGCGGTACAGGGTCATTGGCGCGAAGTATCCGAGCAAAGTTTGCCGGCGGCAACTTATTTAAATTCAGCGACTGGCACTTCCAGTCGAGTGTTGATCATTGTCGAGCGCAAGGAAGACTGGGCTTCGTACTTCCCCAGCGAGGACATCATCACGGCGCAGGAATACCTCGAGCAAACCCGAGACAGCGAGCCAGGCAAGCGTGTGCAGGTAATCAATCTGTGCCGCAGCTACAAGTACCTCGGCCATGGCTATTACTGCTCGCTGCTGGCCGAAGCCCGCGGGCACAAAGTGATTCCGTCGGTTCGCACGATCAGCGAACTGACCAAGAAGTCACTCTACGGCCTGGCGCTGGATGATCTAGATAAAACCCTGGAAAAAGCCCTAAGCCATCATCTCTACAGCGATACCGAAGGTTTCACCCTGACGCTGTATTTTGGCAAAACGCATATCGAGCCGTTACAGGATCTGGCTCGCCAATTGTTTGAAGTGTTTCCCTGTCCAATTCTGTTAGTTGAGTTTCGTCGAACTAACGGCTGGCACATCGAGGGCATAAAGTCCGGCACATTGCATAAGTTGCGCGACGACCAGGAAGATCAATTCGCCAATGCGCTTGATGGCTTCAGCCGCAAAGTCTGGCGGGTGCCTCGCTCCAAGCAAGTGGCGCGGTATGACCTGGCGATCTTGCACGATCCGCAAGAAGCGTTGCCGCCATCAAACAGCAAGGCGCTTGCGAACTTTGTTCGGGTCGGCAAGACCATGGGCATCGACGTCGAACTGATCGAGCGCAAGGATTACGCGCGACTCGCCGAGTACGACGGCTTGCTGATTCGCGAAACCACCAGCGTCGACAACCATACCTACCGTTTCGCCAAGAAGGCTGAAAGCGAGGGGCTGGTGGTGATGGACGATCCGGCCTCGATTCTGCGCTGCACCAACAAGGTCTACCTCACCGACCTGCTCAACAGCCATCAACTGGGCATGCCCGCGACGGAGATTCTGTACAAGGAGCGACCCGAAGATTTCGAGCGGGTAGGGGAACGCCTTGGTTTTCCGTTGGTGTTGAAGATCCCCGACGGCTGTTTCTCGCGGGGTGTGATCAAGGTCGAAAGCCAGCAGGCGCTGCTCGAAGCCACGGCCGAGCTGTTCGAACATTCGGTGCTGTTGCTGGCCCAGGAGTTTTTCTACACCGAGTACGACTGGCGCATTGGCGTGCTCAACCGCAAACCGATTTTCGCGTGTCAGTACTTCATGTCCAAGGGCCACTGGCAAATCTACAACCACAAGGCCAAGGGCCAGGACATCAACGGCGAATGCCGGACAATGGCGGTCCACGAGGCACCCCGCGCCGTGGTGGAACTGGCGGTGAAAACGGCCAACCTGATCGGCGACGGCCTCTATGGCGTGGACCTGAAACAGGCCGGCGACAAGGTGGTGGTGATCGAAGTCAACGACAACCCGAACATGGACGCCGGTATCGAAGACGCTTATTTGCAGGACGATTTGTATTCACTGGTGCTGGAAGAGTTTGTGCGGCGGCTGGAGCTCAAACGTCGCGGCCAGGCCTGGTGAAGCGCCGATGATCAACAGTTTTGCATTGAGCCATGGTGCTTTGCAGCGGGTCGAACGACTGGACGCCGAGGTGATGCTGTTCAGCGATCCCGACGCCGCCGAGCGTGACCTGCTGCACAGTCATTTCAAAGTCGATGAACACGCACTGGCCTCGGCACTCGATCCGGACGAAGTGTCGCGAATCGAGTTTCACCCCGATCACTTGTTCCTGATCTGGAAGCGCCCGGAAAACTATTCCGGTGGCGGCAGCCTTGCGTTTGAGGTGTCTTCGTGCGGTTTGCTGTTCTCGCCCGGGCAGTTGCTGGTGATCGCCACCGACGACACGCCGCTGCACGGCCTCGGCACTCGCCAGCCGTTAAACACGCCGCTGGATGTTCTGCTCGACCTGCTGTTCAACAACATCCATCACTACCTCGGGCACTTGAAGGTGATCAAACTGGTCGCCCGCGAGTTGCAGCAAAAATTCAACGCCTCGATGCAGAACCAGCATCTGGTGCAGATGTTCAACCTCAGCGAAAGCCTGATCTATTACATCAACGCCCTGCACAGCAACGGCGCGGTGCTCACGCGGCTGCGCAACCACGCCGAAAAACTGCATTTCAACAGTGAAGCGATCGGCCTGATCGACGACCTGATCATCGAAAACAACCAGTGCTACAAACAGGCGGAGATTTATTCCACGGTGTTTTCCGGGCTGATCGACGCGCGCGGCAACTTGATGAACAACAGCATGAACAACCTGTTGCGCAAACTGACATTGATCAACGTGGTGTTTCTGCCGTTGAACCTGATTGCGAGCATTGGCGGGATGTCGGAGTTCAGCATGATGACCGCGGGAACACCGTGGTGGGTGTCGTATCCGCTGTTTTTGGCGGCGATGTTGCTGGGGGCAGGGGGGATGTTGTTTGGGCTGCGGCGCTTGGCCAGTTGATCGTTGGTAATCCCTGTAGGAGCTGCCGAAGGCTGCGATCTTTTGATTTTCAAGATCAAAAGATCGCAGCCTTCGGCAGCTCCTACACGGTTTATGTATTTCTCACAGTCCCGCATTTGGCCGAACCGCCACCGTGATGCCTTGTTATAGTTCGGGCCTCATTTTCAGCCCGGTAAAGGATCACTGCCATGTCTCAATACACCGCCTTCAGCGTCGAACTGGCCGACAATATCGCCCATGTGCAGATCAATCGTCCGGAAAAGATCAACTCGATGAACGCCGCGTTCTGGAGCGAGATCGTCGAGATTTTCCAGTGGATCGACGACACCGACGAAGTGCGCGTGGTGGTGCTCAGCGGTAACGGTAAACACTTTTCCTCCGGCATCGACCTGATGATGCTCGCCGGCGTCGCCAATGAACTGGGCAAGGATGTCGGCCGCAATGCGCGCTTGTTGCGCAAAAAAATCCTGACCCTGCAAGCCTCGTTCAACGCCGTCGACAATTGCCGCAAACCGGTGCTTGCGGCGATTCAGGGTTACTGCCTGGGCGGCGCCATCGATCTGATCGCCGCCTGCGATATGCGTTACGCAGCTGAAGACGCGCAATTCTCGATCAAGGAAATCGATATCGGCATGGCCGCCGATGTTGGCACTTTGCAACGGTTGCCACGGATCATCGGGGACGGCATGCTGCGTGAACTGGCTTACACCGGTCGCCACTTTGGCGCTGAAGAAGCGCGCAGCATCGGTCTGGTCAATCGCGTTTACAGTGACAATGACGCGCTGCTCGAAGGCGTGCTGGACATCGCTCGCGACATCGCGTCCAAGTCGCCCATCGCAATTGCCGGCACCAAGGAAATGATCAGCTACATGCGCGACCATCGCATCGACGACGGCCTCGAATACGTTGCCACCTGGAACGCCGCCATGTTGCAATCCACCGACTTGCGCGTGGCCATGGCCGCCCATATGAGCAAACAGAAACCCGAATTTGTGGATTGAGAACCATGACATCTCGCTGGACCACTGCAGTACTGGACACCGATCAACCCGGCGGCTTGGCCGTGGCGCGTAGCCCCGAAGGCTTTCTGTTCGACGACAACGGCGCGCTGTTCCCGCGTGAATGGCTCAAGCGTCAGGACTTGTCGGTGCTGGCCGAGCATGGCATCGGCCACCTCGATGGCGAGCCGGTGTACCTGCTGGAGTTGCGCAGTGCCAGCGAGGTCATGGGTTGCAGCTGGAAAGGCCTGCGGGCGTTCATGCTCGACGGCGATCACACGATCTACAAAGTGCTGGGTTATGCCGCGCAGATCGGCACTTGGGCCCGTGAACACCGCTTCTGTGGCAATTGCGGGCAAGCCATGACGCAAGTGCCGCGCGAGCGGGCGATGTATTGCCAGCCCTGTGATCTGCGCAGTTATCCGCGGATTTCGCCGAGCATGATCGTGCTGATCACCCGTGGCGACGAGATTCTGTTGGCACGCTCACCGCGGTTTGTCAGTGGGGTCTACAGCACGCTGGCCGGTTTCGCCGAACCGGGCGAGTCGGCGGAGGAATGCCTGATTCGCGAGGTGCGCGAAGAAGTGCAGATCGAAGTGAAGAACATCCAGTATCTGGGCAGCCAGTGCTGGCCGTTCCCGCACTCGATGATGCTGGGTTTTCACGCTGAATACGCGGGCGGCGAGATTGTCTGTCAGGAAGACGAGATTGAAGACGCCCAGTGGTTCAACGTGCACGATCTGCCGCCGTTGCCGGCATCAAAATCAATTGCCCGTTACCTGATCGACGTCTATGTGGCGCGGCGCTTAGGCCACGCTGAACCAGTGTTGCCAGGCTAGGCGCACGGTTAATCCCAGCACCACGGTGATGAACACCGGACGAATGAACTTGGCGCCACCGCTGATTGCGGTGCGCGCGCCAAAGAAAGCACCAACCATCACCGACAGGCCCATGCTCAGGCCGATGATCCAGTCAACTTGCCCGGAAAATATGAACACCGACAGCGCCGCAATGTTGCTGACGAAGTTCATGCTGCGCGCCACGCCGCTGGCCTTGACCAGGTCGATCGGGTACAGCAGCAGGCTGCTGACGGTCCAGAACGCGCCCGTGCCGGGACCGGCCACACCGTCGTAGAAACCGAGGCTGAAGCCTTGGGTCGATTGCCATTTCTTCTTGATCGGCGCGTCGCTGTCCAGCGGCGCTTTTGGCGTGCCGCCGAACAACAGATACAGGCCACAAGCAAACACGATCACCGGAAGCATTTTGTTCAGCCATTCCGCCGGCAGGTAATGGGCGACGACGGCGCCGGTCAACGCACCGACCAGGGTGCCGACAATCGCGTGCATCCACTGGCGAGGATGAAACAGCTTGCGCCGGTAGAAAGTGAAACTGGCCGTCGCCGAACCGAAGGTTGAACTCAGCTTATTGGTGCCCAGCACCAGATGCGGCGGCAGGCCAGCGGTCAGCAGCGCAGGCGTGGTCAACAGACCGCCACCGCCAGCGATGGCATCGATGAAACCGGCAACGAAAGCGACAACGGCCAGAATGGCCAAAGTGGTGAGGTCAACGCTGAGTTCAAAAGGCATGGAGTCGACTTATTCGGCAGGGGCGCAGATCGGAGCTGCGGGGAAGGGCTGCCATGTTACCTGTATCCAAGTGTTGCGGCGAGACGACTGACGTCTTCGCGAGCAGGTCTTAGAGTTGTTCCCAAAACCCTGTAGGAGCTTTCGAGTGCAACGAGGCAGCGATCTTTTGATCTTGAAATTCAGAATCAAAATCAAAAGATCGCAGCGTGCCGCAGTTCCTACAGGGGATTGCGTTGTGCCTAGGTCAAGCGTTGCGATTGGCCAACGCGCGTTCCATCCGTGCAATCCCTTCTTCCAGCAACGACCGCGGGCAGCCGAAGTTCAGCCGCACGAACTGCTGATTTTGATCGCCAAAGTCCAGCCC
This sequence comes from Pseudomonas sp. P116, assembly GCF_020149425.1. Lineage (NCBI taxonomy): Bacteria > Pseudomonadati > Pseudomonadota > Gammaproteobacteria > Pseudomonadales > Pseudomonadaceae > Pseudomonas > Pseudomonas sp. P116. The sequence continues at coordinate 237,540 of NZ_JACVHB010000007.1, forward strand.
GGCGCTCAAACCGACCTTGCCCTGTTCCAGAAAGAACTGCTGCGGGTTTTCCAGATCCAGAGCCGAACAATCGAGCCAAGCCAGATAAGTCCCCTGCGGCACATTAATGGTCACGCCCGGCAAACGGCTGCGAACCGCTTCAACCAGATAATCACGGTTGGCCTGCAGGTAGGTTTTCAACTCGGCCAGCCATGGCCCACCTTCGCTGTAAGCGACGCGGGTGGCTTCCATGCCCAGCGGATTGACGCTGTCGACCATGCCGCAACGGGCGTGGTTGACGCGTTCGCGCAGGGCGGCGTCCTGAATGATCATGAACGAGGTCTTGAGACCGGCGATGTTGTAGGCCTTGCTCGCCGACATCAGGGTGATCGTGCGCTGGGCGATTTCTGCGCTCAGCGAAGCGGTCGGAATGTGCACGCGGCCATCGAAGCACAGTTCGGCATGGATTTCGTCGGAGATGATCCATGCGTCCTGCGCCACGCAGATGTCCGCCACCGCTTGCAGCTCATCGCGGCCGAACACTTTGCCGATCGGGTTGTGCGGGTTGCTCAGCAGCAACGCGCCGCCGCCGTTCAGCGAATCACGCAAAGTGTCCAGCGGCGTGGCGTAGGTGCCGTCAGCCTGCGGCACGAATTCCAGCTCAACCTTGTTCAAACCCCAATGAGCCGGCGCATGGCGCAGTGGCGGGTAGTTCGGCACTTGCACCACGACATTCTGCTGCGGCTGCACCAGCGCCTTGAGCGCCATGTTGAAACCGGATTCAACACCCGGCAGGAAGATCAGCTCTTGCGGTTGGACTTTCCAGGCGAACTTGGTCCAGAGGTCGGCAACGATGGCTTCACGCAGGTTGTCCTGCGCGACGCTGTAACCCACCAGCGGGTGCAGCAGGCGCTGTTGCAGCGCCTCGATGACCACCGGCGGCGCGGCGAAATCCATATCAGCGACCCACATCGGCAACACGTCGGCCGAGTAGCGGCTCCACTTGGTGCTGCCCGTGTTGTGGCGGTCGAATACCTGATCAAAATCGAAAGTCATGCGCGGTCTCGTGAAGGCGGGTGAGTTCTGCCGGACATGATAAACCTTGAACCCCTGTAGGAGCTGCCGAAGGCTGCGATCTTTTGATTTTGTTTTTAAAAACCGGATCAAAAGATCGCAGCCTTCGGCAGCTCCTACACAGACTCGGTTGCGCCCCGACAAACGGCCGACGGTCGGTTTTCACACAGTCTGTGTGGTCATTGTCTACAGTGAAAAGGCTGGCACCCGTTGCCGCAACCGTGATTGTCCAGATAAAGCCCGGCATCAGTACCGGGTTCCACCTGATCAGGAGTGCACGATGGATCTCAGCCGTCGTCAGTTCTTCAAGGTCGCCGGTATCGGCCTTGCAGGCTCAAGCCTGGGCGCGTTGGGCATGGCCCCAACGCCTGCCTTCGCCGAGCAGGTGCGTCACTTCAAGCTTGCCCACACCCATGAAACCCGCAACACCTGCCCGTATTGCTCGGTCGGTTGCGGTTTGATCATGTACAGCCAGGGCGATGCCGGGAAGAATGTCGCGCAAAATATCATCCACATCGAGGGCGACGCCGACCACCCGGTCAACCGCGGCACCCTCTGTCCAAAAGGCGCGGGCCTGCTGGACTTCATTCACAGCCCGGGCCGTTTGCTGTATCCGCAGACGCGCAAACCCGGCAGCAGCGAATGGACACGGATCAGTTGGGATGAAGCGCTGGATCGCATCGTCGACCTGATGAAAACCGACCGCGACGCCAATTTCATCGAGAAAAATGCCAACGGGCAAACGGTGAATCGCTGGCTGACCACCGGTTTCCTCGCGGCCTCGGCGGCGTCCAACGAAGCGGGCTACATCACCCAGAAGGTGATTCGCAGCCTCGGTTTATTGGGGTTCGATAACCAGGCGCGTGTCTGACACGGTCCGACGGTGGCAAGTCTTGCCCCGACGTACGGCCGTGGAGCCATGACCAATACCTGGACCGATATCGCTAACGCGAATCTGATCCTGGTGATGGGCGGCAACGCAGCAGAAGCGCATCCGTGCGGCTTCAAATGGGTGACCGAAGCCAAGGCGCATAACGCCGCGCGGCTGATCGTGGTCGACCCGCGTTTTACCAGGACCGCTTCGGTGGCCGACTATTACGCGCCGATCCGCACCGGCACCGACATCGCCTTCATGGGCGGTTTGATCAATTACCTGCTGACCGAAGACAAGATCCAGCACGAATATGTGCGCAACTACACCGATGTGTCGTTCATCGTCAAAGCCGGATATGGCTTCGAGGACGGCATCTTCAGTGGCTACGACGTGGCCAAGCGCAGCTATACCGACAAATCCGGTTGGGGCTACGAAATGGGCGAGGACGGCTTCGTCAGAGTCGACCCGACCCTGCAAGACCCGCGCTGCGTCTACCAATTGATGAAACAGCATTACAGCCGCTACACCATCGACCTCGCGAGCCAGATCTGCGGGATGCCGGTCGATGCCATGCAGAAAATCTGGGACGAAATCGCCACGTGCTCGATACCGGGCAAAACCATGACGATTCTCTACGCGCTCGGCTGGACCCAGCATTCGATCGGCGCGCAAATCATCCGCAGTGCGGCGATGGTGCAACTGTTGCTGGGCAACGTCGGCATGCCGGGCGGCGGGGTGAATGCCTTGCGCGGGCACTCGAACATTCAGGGCCTGACCGACCTCGGATTGCTCTCCAATGCGCTGCCGGGCTATCTGTCACTGGGCACCGATACCGAGCAGGATTACGCCACCTACATCCACAAACGCACGCAAGTGCCGTTGCGGCCGGGGCAACTCTCGTACTGGCAGAACTACAGCAAATTCCACGTCAGCCTCATGAAGTCGTGGTACGGCGCGCACGCCACGGCCGAGAACAATTGGCTCTACGACCATTTGCCGAAACTCGACATCCCCAACTACGACGTGTTGAAGATGTTCGACCTGATGAGCCAGGGCAAGGTCAACGGCTACTTCTGCCAGGGCTTCAACCCTATTGCGGCGTTGCCCGACAAGAACCGCGTGATGGGCGCGTTGGCCAAACTCAAATGGCTGGTAGTGATGGACCCGCTGGCCACCGAAACTTCGGAGTTCTGGCATAACGTCGGGCCCTACAACGATGTGAAAACCGACGAGATCCAGACTGAAGTCATTCGCCTGCCAACCACCTGTTTCGCCGAAGAGGACGGCTCGTTGGTCAATAGCAGTCGCTGGCTGCAATGGCACTGGAAGGGCGCCGATGGTCCGGGCGAAGCGCAGACCGACATCCGCATCATGAGCGAGCTGTTCCTGCGCCTGCGCAAACGTTATCAGGCTGAGGGCGGCAAGTTTCCCGACCCACTGCTGAAACTGACGTGGCCGTACAAGATTGCCGACGAACCGTCCCCGGAAGAGTTGGCCAAAGAGATCAACGGCAGCGCCGTTACAGACTTTACCGATGCCACCGGCGCCACGGTCAAGGCTGGCACGCAACTGGCCGGGTTCGGTTTGCTCAAGGACGACGGTAGCACCGCGTCCGGTTGCTGGATCTTCGCCGGCAGCTGGACCGAGGCCGGTAATCAAATGGCGCGGCGCGACAATGCCGATCCATATGGCATGCATCAACACCAGGGATGGGCGTGGGCCTGGCCGGCCAATCGACGGATTCTCTACAACCGCGCTTCCGCAGACGTTGCGGGCAAACCGTGGGACCCGAAAAAGCGTCTGGTCTGGTGGAACGGCAAAGTCTGGACCGGCACCGATGTGCCGGACTACAAGGCCGACGTGCCGCCGGAAGCCGGGATGAATCCGTTCATCATGAACCCGGAAGGCGTGGCGCGGTTCTTCGCCGTCGACAAGATGAACGAAGGGCCATTCCCCGAGCACTACGAGCCGTTCGAAACCCCCATCGGCATCAACCCGCTGCACCCGCAAAACAAGCAGGCCACCAGCAACCCGGCAGCGCGGATCTTCGATTCGGTCTGGGAAACCCTTGGCGAAGCCAAGGACTTCCCGTACGCCGGCACCAGCTATCGCCTGACCGAGCATTTCCACTTCTGGAGCAAGCACTGCAAGTTGAATGCGATTGCCCAGCCTGAACAATTCGTCGAAATCGGCGAAGTGCTGGCGAAAGAGAAGGGCATCGCGGCCGGTGATCGGGTGCGGGTCAGTTGCAAACGCGGGTTCATTGAAGCGGTCGCGGTGGTGACCAAAAGGATCCGGCCGCTGCAGGTCAACGGCCAGGTGGTGCATCAGATCGGCATCCCGTTGCACTGGGGTTTCACCGGCCTGACGCGTCACGGTTATCTGACCAACACCCTGGTGCCGTTCCTCGGCGATGGCAACACACAGACCCCGGAATCCAAGTCATTCCTGGTCAACGTGGAGAAACTGTAAATGGCCAGCCAAGACATCATTGCCCGCTCGGCCACCACCACGGTGCCGCCCTCGGTGCGTAATCAGGAGGCCGTGGCCAAGCTGATCGACACCACCAAATGCATCGGCTGCAAGGCCTGCCAGGTCGCCTGTTCGGAATGGAACGAACTGCGCGACGAGGTCGGCCACAACCACGGCACTTACGACAATCCGCAGGACCTGAGCGCAGAATCCTGGACGCTGATGCGCTTCACCGAGCACGAAACCGACGCCGGCAATCTCGAATGGCTGATCCGCAAGGACGGCTGCATGCACTGCGCCGAGCCGGGGTGCCTCGCTGCATGTCCGAGCCCCGGCGCGATCATCAAACACGCCAACGGCATCGTCGACTTCGATCAGGATCACTGCATCGGTTGCGGCTATTGCATCACCGGGTGCCCGTTCAACATTCCGCGTATCTCGCAAAAAGATCACAAGGCGTACAAGTGCACCCTGTGTTCGGATCGAGTCGCGGTGGGTTTGGAGCCGGCCTGCGTGAAAACCTGCCCGACCGGCGCCATCGTCTTCGGCACCAAGGAAGACATGAAGGAACACGCCGCCGAACGCATCGTCGACCTGAAAAGCCGTGGCTTCGAGAACGCCGGTTTGTATGATCCGGCCGGCGTCGGCGGCACTCACGTCATGTACGTGCTGCACCACGCCGACACGCCGAGGATTTACGCCGGTCTGCCCGACGCGCCGGCCATCAGTCCGCTGGTGGGTTTGTGGAAAGGCATCAGCAAACCGCTGGGGTTGCTGGCAATGGGCGCGGCGGTGCTGGCCGGGTTCTTCCACTACGTGCGCATCGGCCCGAACCGGGTTGAAGAGGATGAGCATCCGACAGCTCCCGACACCTCGGTGCATGTCGTTGATCCGGCGGTGCACACCTTCGACCCACGCGGGGAGGACCGGCCATGAGCAACAAGACGATCCTGCGTTACACCGCCAACCAGCGCACCAATCACTGGCTGGTGGCGATTCTGTTTTTCATGGCCGGGCTGTCGGGGCTGGCGCTGTTTCATCCATCGATGTTCTGGCTGACGCATCTGTTCGGCGGTGGGCCTTGGACGCGGATTCTGCATCCGTACATGGGTGTGGCGATGTTCGTGTTGTTTCTCGGGCTGGTGTTCAATTTCTGGCGTGCCAACTTCTTTATCGCCAACGACCGGCAGTGGCTGCGGCGTATTGATCGGGTCATGGTCAACGACGAAGAATCCGTGCCACCGGTTGGCAAGTACAACGCCGGGCAAAAGCTGCTGTTCTGGACTTTACTGCTGTGCATGCTCGCGTTGCTGTTCACTGGGCTGGTGATCTGGCGCGCCTGGTTCAGCGCGTTTTTTGGCATCACCCTGATTCGCTGGTCGATGCTGCTGCATGCGCTGGCCGGGTTTGTGCTGATCCTCAGCATCATCATTCACATCTACGCCGGGCTGTGGATCAAGGGCTCGGTCGACGCGATGCTGCATGGTTGGGTCAGCCGCGCCTGGGCGAAGAAACACCACGCACTGTGGTATCGCGACATCACCCGCGATGAGCGGCAACCGGACGTGCCAGAGCGACCGATCACCAAAAAGGGCTGACCTTTGCCAAGCATTCTTGAACCCGGAGAAATCGAAGCGGCGGCCAGTTCGCCGCCGTTTCTGCACTTGCCACCGCACAACCTTTTCAGCCTGCGCGCCGAACGTCTGGAGCGATTGGCCGATGGGCATCCGTTGGCCGAGTACCTGCGCTTGATCGCCGGTTTGTGCCGGGCTCAGCAGCAAGTGCTGGGTGATCCGCCGTCGACCGAACCGGTTGATCAACAACGGCTTGCGCTGTGTCAGCAACACGGTTTGCCGCCGTTCGGCGCCGATACCTTGATCCGCGAAGATGACTGGCAAGCCTGGCTGGAGGCTCTGTTGCAGTGCTACACAGCACCCGAGCAACCCGCAGTAATCGATGCAATCGCCACTTTGCGCAGTGCCGATTCTGGGCAGTTGCGCAGCTGGGGGGTGGCGCTGGTCAGCGGTCAATATTCCATGGTGCCGGCGCAACTGGTGCCGTTTTTGGGCGCGGCGCTGCAAACCGCGTGGAGCCACTGGCTGCTCAGCGCACCCAACCTGCAACTCAAACCCGGCGACAGCCTCAGCCAATGCCCGGCCTGTGGTTCACCGGCCATGATCGGCGTCATTCGCCATCGCGGTAAACACAACGGCTTGCGCTATCTGGTGTGTTCGCTGTGCGCCTGTGAATGGCACGTGGTTCGGGTCAAGTGCGTGTATTGCGAGTCGAGCAAAGGCCTCGACTACCTGAGTTTTGAGGACGATCGCCACGCCGCCAATCAGGCGCCGCTGCGTGCCGAAGTCTGTCCGGGCTGCAACAGTTATCTGAAATTGCTCTATCTGGAGAACGATGCCGACGCCGAGGCCTTGTCGGCGGACCTCAGCAGTCTGCTGCTGGACATGCGTCTGGCGCAGGACGGCTATCAGCGCCTGGCACCCAATCTGCTGCTGGCGCCGGGAGACGAATGACCGCAGCGTCTACACTCGCCGGACAGTCTTTCGTTTCGGGAGTGGCAGATGTCTGCAAGTGTTGCCCTGCGGTTACCTTCCATTGATGGTTTGTTGCGTCATCCGGCGTGCTTGCCGCTGGCTGAGCGTTATGGGCGCGAGGCGTTGCTGGCGAGTTTGCGACAGCTGCTGGATGAATTGCGTTCGAGTGTGTTGAACGGGCAGTTGTCCGCTATTGAAATCAGTCCTGAAGTGCTCGCCGGGCGGGTCGGCGAACGTCTTGCACAGCAACAGCGCAGCCAGGTTCGGCGGGTGTTCAACCTGACCGGCACGGTGTTGCACACCAATCTTGGCCGCGCGCTATTGCCTGAAGAAGCGATTGAAGCGGTGCAAATGGCGGCGCGTTATCCGCTCAATCTGGAATTCGATCTGGCCAGCGGTAAACGCGGCGATCGTGATGATCTGATCGAAGGTCTGATCCGCGAACTGACCGGCGCTGAAGCCGTCACCGTGGTCAACAACAATGCCGCTGCGGTGCTGCTGACACTCAACAGTCTAGGTGCGCGCAAGGAAGGCATTATCTCGCGCGGCGAGTTGATCGAGATCGGCGGCGCGTTTCGCATCCCCGACATCATGGCCCGCGCCGGTGTGCGTCTGCACGAGGTCGGCACCACCAATCGCACCCATGCCCGCGACTATGAAGCGGCGATCAACCCGCGCAGCGGTTTGATCATGCGTGTGCATGCGAGCAATTACAGCATTGAGGGTTTTACGGCTCGGGTGGCGACCGCCGAGTTGGCCGAGTTGGCGCATCGTCACGGGCTGCCGTTGTTGGAGGATCTGGGCAGCGGCAGCCTGCTGGATTTGACGCGCTGGGGTTTGCCGGCGGAACCGACGGTGCGACAGGCGCTGCTCGATGGCGCCGATATCGTCACCTTCAGCGGTGACAAGTTGCTCGGCGGCCCGCAGGCCGGATTGATCGTCGGGAGCAAAGCGCTGATCGCGAAGATCAAGAAGAACCCGCTGAAGCGCGCATTGCGTGTCGACAAGCTGACCTTGGCGGCGCTGGAAGCAGTGCTCGGTCTGTATCGCGATCCGGATCGACTGGCCGAGCGATTGCCGAGTCTGCGCCTGCTGACCCGTGCGCAATCCGACATTTTTGCGCAGGCGTCACGATTGCAACCGGCCATGGCTGACGCTTTGGGCGAGGTCTGGAGTGTTGCTGCCGTGCATTCACTGGGCATGATCGGCAGCGGCAGCCAACCGGTGGCGCGCTTGCCCAGTGCGGCGCTGTGTTTGCGTCCGCAAGTGTCCAGGCGATTACGCGGCCGTCATCTGCTTAACCTTGAAGCCGCGCTGCGTGCCTTGCCGATCCCGGTGCTCGGGCGCATTGACGACGACGCGTTGTGGCTGGACTTGCGCCAACTCGACGACGAGCCCGCATGGCTGGCGCAGTTGCCGCTATTGCAGGTCGCGCAATGATTATCGGCACGGCGGGGCACATCGACCACGGCAAGACGTCGTTGCTGCAAGCGCTGACCGGGCAAACCGGCGACCGCCGCCCGCAGGAACGCGAACGGGGCATGACCATCGACCTTGGTTATCTGTATGCCGAACTGGAGCCGGGTGCCGGGCTTACCGGTTTTATCGATGTGCCCGGCCATGAAAAATTCACCCACAACATGCTTGCCGGCGCGCAGGGCATTGATCTGGTGTTGCTGGTAATCGCGGCGGATGACGGCGTGATGCCGCAAACCCGCGAACATCTGGCGATTGTCCAGTTGCTCGGCATTCCCCGCGCGGTGGTGGCGATCACCAAGTGCGATCGGGTCGAGGCGGGCAGGGTGGAGGAGGTGCAGCGCCAGACACTGGACTTGCTGGAGGCCGGGCCGTTCGCCGAGGCGCCGATTTTGGCTGTATCGAGCGTGAGCGGGCGGGGCATTGATGAATTGCGACAGATCCTGTTGCAGAGCCAACGCGAAGTGCTTGAGCGCAGTCGAGAAGGAGGTTTTCGTCTGGCCATCGACCGCGCTTTCAGCGTTGCCGGCGCGGGGATTGTGGTCACCGGTACGGCGCTGTCGGGCTTGGTCGCGGTGGCGGACAAACTGGTTTTGGGTCCCGCCGGCAAAGCCGTAAGGGTTCGTGGTTTGCATGCGCAGAATCAGCCCGCCGAACATGCGTTTGCCGGGCAGCGGGTGGCATTGAATATCAGCGGCGATCGCCTGGCACTGGAACAAGTCCATCGCGGCCAATGGCTGCTGAGTGAGTGGCTATACGCGCCGACACAACGGGTCGATATCGAGTTTCAACTGTTGCCCGGCGAACGCCCCTTCGAGCACTTCCACCCGGTGCATCTGCACCTTGGCACTCAAGACGTGATCGCCCGCGTCGCCTTGCTCGAAGGCCCGCGCCTGAATCCCGGCGAACGCATGTTCGCGCAGTTGCTGATCAACGCGCCGGTGCACGCGGTGCACGGTGATCGGTTGATCCTGCGTGATCAAAGTGCGCAACGCACCCTCGGCGGCGGCCGGGTGCTCGACCCGTTCGCCCCGGCCCGCCAACGGCGCAGCCCCGAACGGCTGGCGCAACTTGAAGCCTTGGCGCGCAGTGAACGTTTTGAGCAGGTGCTGCCGGTGTTGCTCAATCACAGTGCCAGCGGCCTCGATCCGCAGCGGCTGGAGCGCCAGTTCAATCGTCCCCGCGAAGACTGGTCATTGCCGCAGAACGTCCGGCTGATCAATACCCGCCAAGGGCCGGTGCTGTTCAACGTGCAGCGCTGGGGGCAGTTGAAATTCACCCTGCTGGAACAACTGACGAAGTTTCATGAACTGGAGCCAGATCAGATGGGCCCGGATCGGGATCGACTGCGGCGTTTCAGCGGGTTGGCGCTGGAGCGTTCTATCTTCGTCAGTCTGTTGGAGGAATTGCTCGGCGCCGGTTCGATCAACGCCAGCGGGCCGTGGCTGCACCTGCCGGATCATCAGGTGCGCTTGAATGCCGAAGACGAAACCCTGTGGCAACTACTGCAACCGCTGTTCGAACTGGCCGGATTTGATCCGCCGTGGGTGCGCGACATCGCCAAAGCCGTTGAGCAGGACGACGCCGTCGTCCGCTTGCTGCTGCGCAAACTCGCGCGCCTTGGGCTGATGCATCAAGTGGTGCGCGATCTGTTTCTCAGCGACGCGATGCTGCGGCAAATGGTGGCCGTGTTGCTGGAACTGGCCAAGGAAAATCCGCAGATCCAGGTGACAACCTTCCGCGATGCGCTAGGCTTGGGACGCAAACGCTCAATTCAATACCTCGAATACTTCGACCGCCTCGGCCTGACCCGGCGCAGCGGCGAATCACGCCAAATCCGTTACGACAACGCGCTGGCCACCGCTGACGCGCACTGAGTTCAAGGAAGGCAATCGCGCCCGGTGGCGCGGCCGGGCTTCAAACCCGGTTGGGGACGGCATCCGTTCCCGGGCAGGTTCGACTCCGGCTGCCTTCCGCCATTTCGAGAATCGTTCCCCTTGAGATTTCTGCTGCTCATTCATGTGCAGGGCGGCCATCACGTGCTCGCGGGTGGCATTTAAGATTGCTCTTATTCACGCCTTTGAGATTAGTGGTTTAAATGCTCGGTCAAGTGATCTGTTCAAGACTCACGAGCGGCTACGATCGAGGATTTTTTATGAAGTTATGGATTGCGCTTTTGGCGTGGTTTATCGTTCCGAATGCATGGGGTTATTGTGTCTTTGCTTTAAACGACGACTTGGACAAGATTCGAGATTATGGTGCTCACGGACCAGGCTCGCAGTTTATTAATACACCTAGAGATGCTACCGGTTTGCCGGTGATTTACACTGAATCGTTGCCGGTCGTGGGCAGCAAAATGATAATTACATGCCCATTCAAAGAGACCCTGGGCCTGAGATTAAATCCTGCCATTGGTGCGCAGCCCAACTTCAGCACTTCGCTTTTCCGATTGAAAGACACCGGGATTGCACTTCAGTTCTTCCTTGATAGCAACGCTGCCGCATTGGTCCCCCTCCAATTTAGCGATGCGTCTATATGGTTACACGCGAAGATCCCCACGCCGGCTCCTCAATTGCGTGTGGTACAAACCGGGCCGATCAAGGAAGGGGCTGTGATCCCGGCGGGACTGCTCGCCTCATTGGTATCCAGTGACGACCAAACGTTTGCAACGTTCAATTTGTCGAACCCTGTCTATATTGTCGCAGGAGCCTGCAAGACACCTAATGTCAGTGTCGATATGACGCGGGACAACAAAACCAGTTCATTCAAGAAAATAGGGAGCAAGACCAATCCTGTTGCATTCAATATTCAATTGGTCGAATGCCCCAACTTTCTGAAATCAGTCAAGTATTCAATAAAGGCGAACACGAAAGTCATTGATGCGAATAAGGGCGTTATTTCACTGGATGCATCTTCTACCGCGAAAGGTATAGGGCTGCAGGTATCACGGGGGGATGATCAGCCAGTGGTGATTGGAAAAGAATACAACTTTGCTGGATATGATCGCGCGGGAGGCGATTTCAATATCCCTTTCAGTGCATCGTACATTCAAACCGATGCATCGATAGAAGCCGGAATCGCTGACACTTCTCTGACGTTCGTCATGAGTTATCAATGAGTATTTGAACTTTACGCAAGACAGCGAAAAATCACTAGACTCTTGCTTCTCAATTGCAGGAGCCTGGGTTTATTCTTTTTCGAGGGTAGGCGAAGGGTTGCATTGCAGTAGCCCGATTTTTTCTCGTCTGGTTTCATGCCGAGGTATCATTAATCATTGCGGCAAAAGTTACAGGTAGTTTATCAGGAACATCATTTCAGAGTTCGCGGTTCCTGCCTTGATGGGGCCGGTTCCCAGATTTATATATTTAGCGGAAAGCGTTTGGATAAAGGTGCCCTGGCTATCTCTTGAGGATAAAGGGTAGGCCTTGTCGAAAGTGATAGCCTTACCCGAATCGTCAGTGATTTGTATGCCGATATTTTTTGCATTAGAAGCGTTATTTAATGAAATAACTCCGTTGTACCCTTCTATCACCTGAGTGAGAGGTTTCAGGCTAAAGGTCAGTCCTTTGGTGCTTTTTGGGCATTCGGTAATCGAGACAGAGAAGCTTTTCGATAGGCCTTCGCCACTCGAATCATAAACTTCATGAATATAACGCTTCCCCATCTCGACCACTACTGGTTGCACTTGGCAAGCGCGCTCATAAAATCCGCTATCGCTGTTGGTTCTGAATATATATGAAGCTATGCCCCCGTCACTTTGCGTAGCGATCTGTCCACTGGGCAACACGTAAGTTGTGTCGATTTTTCCGGTTTTAACGATTCTCAGGGTAAAACGTGTGTGGGTATAACCCCAAATGCCTTCGCCATTGGACGTGGTGCCGTAGGATGTCAATAGATTACCGTCCGAACCTTCGATGCTGAAAGAAAGTCCGGTGGTACCCACTCGAAATAGCCTTTCGCCTGCAGCCGGATTGCTGTATCGGGGAATGACTCCTGAAGGGCTATTGCCGCTGCATATGACGACCGGGTAACGGCTCACTGAAGCAGATGTGGTAAACAATACGGTATTCATAGGAAGACCGGGTTCGATAGCTTGCCAACCTCCACGTCCTGCGAATGTTACAAGCGCAGGGTCCGTACCTTCCTTGAGTCGACAGTTGGCATTAGAGGTATTCCAGAAAAATAATGCAGCCAGCGGAATGAATAAAATAATTATTTTTTTAAGGGGCATGCTAAATCCTTTAGGTTAGTTGATGTCCACTGAGAGAGGCTCTCGCCGGGGTTGTGATACCTGAGGGGTTTTTTTAAGTGGTGCTGGCTGACGGAGTACGCTAATTCTCAGGCAGACAAACTAGTTGGTAGGTCTCGTAGTTTCGGTTTTTATCCTGCGCTGGTAATACATAAGGCGCCTGGCATTGTTTTTCGCCCCATTTTATATTGATCACGCCTTGCTCTTTCTCCATCAATGCCAGCGCTTTCCCACTTGGATCACTGAGCGACAGTTGTTTACCTTGGCTGTCCTCAAGTACTGCGCCAAACGGTAACGGCTGTTTCTGCGCGTCAAACAGTTCAAATTGCACGCGCCGGCCGGTCTTGCCGGCATAACGTGCCTTGACCACCGCACCACGGCGCGGCACGCGTTGTTGGCTGGCGTTGTCGATTTCGAGATCGGCACCGAGGTCGCGGGTGTCCAGGGTGATCCAGTTGACCCGATAGGGTTGCGCACTGGGGATCACCGCATAGCCATTTCGGCCGGTGGTCACACCGCTGTAGCTGCTGATTTTGGCGTCCTTGACCCCCGGCACTTCAACCAGGGCGAAGGTTTCGCCCACCGTCTGGCCAAGGTTTATGCCGCCGGCATGGGCCACAACCGATCCTGATGAATTAAGGCTTTGTGATTTATAACCACGGCCCTCGCTATAGCCCAGGCTCAAGTCGCCCACTGATGTGCGGGTGTTGAGATTGAACGAACCTGAATTTCCGCCACTGGAGCTATTCCCGGCCTGTACGGAGTAGAAGGTATCACCGGTTTCCGAGACATAACCGTTGATACCGGCCTGCGTGCTGCTGTTGTTTTTCTGACGGGTAGTGGTCATGAAAGCGCGGGGCGCGCGAATTTTTCTACCCAGCGGAAAGGAGATCGACAGGCTCATTTGGGTGTCATTGCTGGTCGAACCGTAATAGCCCTGATCCTGGGTATGCGTGACGCCGAAGTTATAATTCAGGTCGCCCCAGTTATTGCTGTAGCCCGCAGAAAAGCTTCGCGAACCGCCACGATTCCAATAGCGTTGATCACTCGCCGTCAGATAGAGATTACCTAGCTGTTGATCCCGGCCAAGGCTCTGGTTGATGGTCAAGTCGGTGCGGGTTTTCGAGCTGCCGCTGTTGCGCGCGCCGTCATCACTGATGGCCTGTACGTGTTCGGGCAGGGTACGAAAACCCTCGGTTGAATAGCGGTAGGCCGCCAGGGTGAAGCTGGTGTTGGTGCCCGTGAACGTTTTCGCATAGAGGGCACGCACGCTGTCACCTTGGGTGGATACCCCGCCAACCTCGCTGGTGGAGTGGGTCATATCCAGTGAAACCGCGCCTAAGGAGGTGTTTTTGCCCATACCCAATCCCAGCGCTTTGTAGCCATCACTGACCTGGACACCGGCTATGCCGGTCAAATTGCTGGTGAGGCCGTACGCCAGTGTGCCACTGACCAGTTGCGGGTTTTTCTCACCCTCGGCGTGGCTGCTGTATTCACCGGCCGAGACGCTGTACTTCAATTGACCTTCACGCACCATGATCGGTAGCGCGGAGAACGCCTGGCGGGTGACGTGACGTGTACCGTCAGCTTCGATGACGGTGATTTCCAGATCACCGTTGGAACCACTGGGGTAAATGTCGCTGATCTCGAACGGCCCCGGCGGCACGTTACTTGTGTAAAGGATGTAGTCGTTCTGGCGGATTTCCACCTTCGCACTCGTCTGCGCTACACCCCGAATCACGGGGGCATAGCCGCGTTCGCTGTCAGCACGCATGCCTTCGTCTGACGCCAGTTTCAGGCCGCGATAGCGCACGCTGTCGAACAGATCCGGATCAGAAAAGATATCGCCTGCGCTGAACTGGCCCTTGATCGCGGTGACGTCATGCTGCAGGTAGGTGCGATTGCTGGTGAAAGTATTCGGGCGTCCGGTGCCGGTGCTGAAGTTGGATTCATTGCGCAGGCGCCAGCCAGCGAGGTTGATGCCGTTGCGCAGCCCCAGGTTGTTGGAAATCTTGACGCCGTAATCGCCAGCATTGCGATTGGTGTTGAGTTGGTAGTTGATGAACGCCGCCGACACGCCTTCGTCCCACAACTCGGGAGCGACATAGCCGCGAAGGCCTTTCTCCATCGACATCTGCGGCACGCTGACGGCCAGGCGCAGGTGACTCGCGTCGTAACGCACGCTGGCCTGATCAATCATGCCGGGCAAGTCATAGCAGGCTTGCGGGTCGTCCGGGGTAAACGTGCCCTGCGCCTGAAGTTTATTCAGATCGATGCCCAGTTGTTTGAGCAGATCAAACGTCAGGCACGGTTCAACCCGACCATTGATCGCGTTGCGCATAAAGTCGATATCGCGCCGACCGACCAGCACTTCATTGCTGTAAAGATCGACCCGATAATTGCCAGGCAGCACGCTGTCGGCTGCCAATAGCAGCTTGAGGTCGACGTTGGACTGCGCACCTTGCAGGAACGTGGTGTTGTAATCGTCCAGTTGCAAATCTTCATCTGCACCCAGCACGAGAGTGGGCAGGCCAATGAAAATGGCCAATGCCAGCGCATTGAATGCTGTCGAATCAAATGCCTTGAGAGCATATGAATTGCACGCGGGCTTCCCTGAACAACTTCCGATTTTGTTTAGAGTGGAAAATGGCATGCAATAAAACCTGTATCGGCGCTCACAACTCAATCGCTGGCCGAGCGCAAGCGAGCACCTGGTTTGAAGGTGCTTGCGCAAGGACTTGTTACTTGGATTCAGTCGGTTCGGCTTTGACGGCTTGGCCGTTGATCAGCGACGCCTGGTAATGACTCATCGCCCCGTAGTCATTGATGCTGGAAAACGTCAGGCTCACCGGGGGACTGCCGGATGGGAAGCGGCTCAGCGAAAACCTGGCTTCTGTTCCCGGCGCGACCATCTTCGAGTCCAATGGAAGTTCACTTCCTTTCGAATCGCGAAGTGTCAGATCGGCCATTGATACGTGGTACGCGCTGGGGTTTTTTACAATAAGAACGGCATTGCCGTTTTCTTGTGTGACTTGCCACTGCAATTGGATCGGCGCCAGTATGGGATCGCCGGGCAGGCCAGGGGGACGGAAAAAAACTTTGATCCGTTGGCGCACGGCCAGTTGCAAGGTATTGGCGGTTTTGGACGCCTGTGGAATCTCTTGGACATTAAGCCAGACCACCGATTCTTTATCGGTCGGCATCCCTTGGCCTTCGTAAAGAATGCGAAGAAGTTGTTGTTCTTTGGCAAATACACGGGCCAATGGCGGTGTGACTGCGAACGGAGTCGCTTTATCACTGGTGTCTTCCCGGTCGATCCAGGATTGAATGAGTGCGTCCTGGTTGCCGTTGCGCACGGTGATGTTGGCTTCTTTATGAGCCCCATCAAACACCACACGCGTGGCACTCAAGGAAATACTGCCCAGTGCCTGCGCACTCACTAGCAGTGCCAGGAAGGCGAAAATGAATTGACGCAACATAGTGGTTACCGCTGTTTCAAGATAAAAGGCGAGGCCGAGGCCTCGCACGAATTCAGGCAGGCGCCAAGGACTTAGTTGTATTCGAGAATGAAGGGCAGGGTGGCATCGCCACGACCGGCAGTAGCGCTGCCTTCCACGCCTGTGGTGACGTAGGCGGCAGAAAAGCTCAGTGTGCTGTCGCCACCGAATTCACCAGCACCATGCATGCCGGCTTCGATACGAGCATCGTTTCTGTTGCTCAGGTTGATTTGCACGCCGTTACTGTCCAGCAACGCGATACCGACGTTGGTTGCCGTGCCGTTGCCAGGGGTCAGTGCCAGCAATTTTTTGTCGTCAGGGACAAAACCAGAGCCGCCGCTGCTCGGATCGAAGATCATCGCGACTTTGGTGCCTTTGTTGCAGTTGACGTTGAGGTTGAAGTGGTTACCGGCGACACGCCCGCCAGCCGGGTTAGCAGCAGTGCCCATGTCTTTGATCGAAACATCGCCCATATTGACAGCGATCACTCGATTGGCATCGCTGCCGTCGACGGAGCAGGCATCGTTGTTGATTACGCCAGTAAAGCTGATTTGGCCGCTGCCACCCTGTGTTGGTTTTACTGGATCTTCTGCGAGCGCGTTGCACGAAGCACCCAGTATGGCGGCAGCGAGAAGGGCGATTGAGAAGTTTTTCATCGTTGTGTCCATTTATATGAAAGTGAAATGTGCTGAATGAAATTGCATGAGCAAGATAGTCAGCGAGCACTTTCGAGGACATCAGACGAATCTTAATAGTCGTGGCCGTTTAATCCCTGTTAGTTAAAAACATTGAGTGCGTGACAATAAGCCAACAAGTCCTGATCGCTAGAAACTTCCAGTTTACGCATGGCCGATATCTTCTGCGCGCTGACTGTTTTGGTACTGCGGTTTTGACTGCGGGCGATATCACTGACGCTTTTTCCAGACACAAACAGCCGCAGAATCTCGAACTCCTTTGGCGACAGGGTTGAAAATCGCTGTTGGATATCGGCGTTGGATTTGATGACAGATTGCGGTACGGGTTGCTGGCTGAGGTATTGGCCTTTGCGGGCAATGGTTTCGAGGGCCAATTGAATCTCATTGTGCAATTGACTCTTTTGAATCACACCGGCCACACCCAACTCATGCAAACGCGTGAGTATCAGTTGATTGGACAGCATGGTCAGTACCAGCACCTGTACCGCAGGGAAGTGTCGCTGCAGATATTCAACCAGCTTCAGGCCATCGCCATAGGGCGAGTCGGCGGGCATGTTGTAGTCGGTAATGACAATGTCTACCGAATGCAGGTTGAGCAGATCGATCAGACCTTGTGAGCAGATGGCTTCACCTACTACGCAAAAGCGACTATCGCGTTCAACCAGTTCGCGCACTCCGAGCAGAACAATCGGGTGATCGTCAGCAATGACTACGTTCAACTTTTTCATGAAAACCAACCCGTGGACGCGTGTATCGATGAGTGAACTGCATGTAAGTCGTTCAAGGGGAAACCTTGTCGAGCAGGTTCTGGATGCGCCGCACCATTTGCCGGACATCAGCCAGCAATGTCGCGGTGACTGCGCCTGATGACAGTCGGCACTCCAACTCAGTGCAAGCATGAGCCAACTCGCCTGCCTGTACGGCGCCCATGGCACCTGCAATGCTGTGAAGCCTTTGTGCCACAGCCAGCATGTCAAGGCTGTCCAGGGCTGAGTTGAGTCGTGCCAGGTCCTCGCGCATTGTCACGGAAAAGATGTTGCGCATTCGCGGCGAAAGCACCACGTTGTCATCAAAAGATTCGGGGTGAACAGAAGTCGAGACTTCACTGACTGACACGGCTTCAACCGGTAACGAGCAAAATCCAAGCAATTGTTCGCGCAATGTTTTGAGGCTCAACGGTTTTACAATCCAGGCATTCATCCCGACCTCAAGGCAGCGGGTGCCTTCTTCACGCATTGCATTAGCCGTGACGCCAATAATAGGTGTGCGCAAATCCAGTTTCCGCAATGCCTTGGCCAGTTCATAACCGTTCATTACGGGCATGTTGACGTCAGTCAAAACCAGGTCGAAAGCCCGCTCGCGCCACTGCTCCAACGCTTGCTCGCCATTGGCCGCAACGCAGACGCTACAGCCCAGTGCTTCCAGTTGTTCTTTGATGATCGCCTGGTTGATCGGATTGTCCTCGGCGACCAGAATCCGCAACTCAAGCGGTGTTTGGGCAGGGCGTGCCAGTTCGGTCGCGTCTACCACCTTGCCTTTTTGCACCAGACTGACCGCCCGGGCGATCGCTCGGATGTCGTACAAATCGACATCTGGCGTATCTGCAATCGTTTCAGGCTGATTGAGTCCATTTATCCGGCAGACAATCCGCGAGCCCTGCCAGGCCGCGACGTTGTAGGATGGAAGAATGTCAACCAGGACCGCGCCAGGCTCAACAGTCAGGTTATCGCTGAGTGGGCGGGCCATCAGTCCGAAACGATTGAGCCAAGCGCAGACATTCTCTGCCAGTTCCGGCACTGGGGCGCGAACGAGGACAGTCGCCGGGCTTGGCGTGATGTCCATACAATCGGTCAATTCGCCGGGCAGTCCCTTGAGCCTCAGGTCCAGCGAAAAACTGCTACCAAGCCCCGGCTCACTGATGACGGTCAACTCGCCATTCATCATTGCGCAAAGCCTTTGACAGATCGCCAGCCCCAAACCGGCCCCGGCCTCGCTGGAGGCGTCGCGTACTTGAAAGAACGGCGTGAACAACTGAGTTTGTTGTGCCTGAGCGATACCTATTCCGGAGTCGCTTACTTGCCATTGCACCGAAACTTGATCCAGGTCGCTGGCCAGCACCCGAGTACGCAGGACAACCCGGCCTGAGTCGGTGAATTTGATCGCGTTGCTCACCAGATTGTTGAGGATCTGACGGATGCGCACCGGGTCACCCTGCAACCGATTGGGCAGGGCGGGATCGGTGCACGCACAGAGCAGCAGCCCCTTGCGCTGGGCGAATGCGGCATACGTATGCAGCGTGTCCTCGATCAGTTGCAGGGGGCAAAAACCGATGGACTCGATCAGCATTTGTCCGGATTCGATCTTGGAAACGTCCAGCACATCGCTGATCAACTGAAACAATGTGGTCGATGAGCGTTGAATGGTCTGTAGATAGTCCTCTTGACGTGCGCTCAGGCTGGTCATGCCAAGTAACTCAAGCGTGCCCAGAACGCCGTAGAGCGGGGTGCGGATTTCGTGGCTCATTGTCGCCAGGAACCGGGTCTTGGCCTGGTTCGCCAAATCGGCCGTTCGCCGAGCCTTTTCCAGGGCCAAGGCATCCTGGACGTGGCGCGTGATGTCATTGAACGCGCAAAGTAGTACGTCCTGCCCTTGATAACGGGTCGAAATAAAGCCGACATGTAAGTGCCGGCCTTCGATGTCCAGGCGCGTTTCACCGACATCGGCCAGATCGTGATGGCGGTCCAGCACCGCTACCAGTTTTGCGGTGCCTTGCCACTGCTGGGCACGCTGGTTTTCCAGCAGCACTTTGAAATCGGTGCGCCGCACCACACACAATCCGGTGGGGGCGGTATCGATCACCGCACGGCTGAACGCTTCGCTTTCGGCGATGCTTTGATGCGCTTTTTCGGCTGGCTGAACGACGCGAATCCTGTACCAGCGACTGATCATCCAACTGATACCCGCCCCGCCCAGTAACAACATCAGCAGGCCAACCAACGGCCACATCAGTTGCCCGAAGTAACTCTTGAAGCTGATGGTATAAATGGCTGTCCAGGGTTGCTCCGTTTTAGCCACGACCTTGAACACCATGCCATTGCGATTGATGTTCAGACCTTCATGCAGTGTTCGATCGGAATTGATGGAACCGATGACCGCACGACCGTCGGGGGTTATCAACGTGAAACTGTCGTAAATCGACCATTCCATGATGCGTTCAACATCATTGACCTGGTTCATGTTCAATAGCGACGCCACCACGCTCGACTCACTGGTCCCATTGATTTTCCGTTCGTTGGGATCAAGCTGAATATTGATATAGGCGAGCATTTCGGTTGAGCGCGGGTAATCGTCGGGCACGTTGTAGGCTTCCCAGTGCACCCGACCATCGGCGAGTCCGTTGTTCTTCACTTTGAGGTGTCGGGCCACGCGCGCGACGATCGTATTAAGCGGTTCCTCACTTTCTTTTGTGCCGGCGTGCAGAACGCCGTTGGATGGAACGGTGATGTCGAAGTTGTCATTGTCGTTGTACAAGAAGATTTGCGGCGATTGATAGTGCGACGTCGACCAAAAGGCGCTGTAAAGACTCGAAAGGTGGACGCCGAGGGTGAACACTTTAGGCAGTTCACTTTCCTTGAGTTTTTGATGGTTGAAACTCAGGCCGAAAGGAACGGAATAGGGGAACTCATAACCTTCGTAAATATTCGGGCCTTCGGTTGGCAGCTGTCTGGCGCTATAACGCGCATTCAAACCCTTGTAGAACATTTCCCCTCTTACACTTTGCTGCGCTACTTCACGCAGAAACGCTTCATGCCGCTGCACATTCTCCATCAAGCGAGCAAAGTGAAATCGCACGGTGTCGTTTTGCTCCCTGAGCAAACGCTGGAAAGCCCAATAGCTGAATCCCACCAACAGGATGGCAATGCCCAACAACACCAGCAGCACTTTGTTCAGGCGCATGGAGCTTCGGGAAAGGTTTTCAAGCAAGGAGGGATTGTGTTTCATGTTCGGTCATTTCCAAAGGGCATGCAGGTGCCTCGTTGAAGGGCATCTTGTCTCTAAGCTCCTTTTTTCATTGGCTTGAGACCGGCTGCACCGTAGCGTTTTGCGGGGCTGTCCGACCATAGGGCAGCAAGCAATTGAACAGCGCTCGCAATGCAAACGGCTTGACCAAGCAGTGGTCCATTCCTGCTTCAAGGCACAACGCTTCTTCGCCGCGCATGGCATTGGCCGTCGCGCCGATGATGGGTTGTACATAGCCTAGACGTCGTAATTCTTTTGCCAACTCGTAGCCGTTGAGTTTCGGCATATTTACATCACTGAGCACAACATCGAAGGTGCCGGCTTTCCAGAGTGCCAAAGCTTCTTCACCGTTGCAGGCCAACTCCACCGAGCAACCTAATTCTTCGAGTTGATCACGAAGAATCAGCTGGTTGATGTCATTGTCTTCAGCAACCAAGAGATGCAGATTGAGTTTTTTCAAAGCGCTGGTCGTCAAGCTTTGTGTGGTCTGGTCGACCCACAGGCCTTGTGCCTGGCTGACAGCCTGGTGAATGGCATACAGGTGGCTGACATTGACGTACCGGCATTCGGGCTGCGATGCAGGCGTATTGCGCAGGTTGGCGGTGGCGATTATAAGTGGACCGCACCAATTCGGCACCAGGCGTTTTTCAACATCACCCGCATGCAGCTCGATCAACAGGCTGCCACTTGCCGCTGTGGTGTTTCCAAGGGGCGCCACCTGAGCCCGTGCCCCCCACCGACGCAACCAGCCCGCGATGGACTCGTTCAACTCTCGCACCGCAGACGCCACATAGATTGTGTTCGGAAGCAAACTATTCGTTGCCGGCAACGATCGGGTGACGATGTCGAGTGGCAACGTCAGCGTAAAACTGCTGCCCAGTCCCTTTTCACTTACCATACGCAGTGTGCCTTTCATCAGCTGCGTCAGGCGTTTGCAGATCGGCAGGCCCAAACCGGTTCCGGCGACGACATTGGTATTGCCTTCAGTCTGATAGAACGGCTCGAAAATATGGGCCTGGTCATCCCGGGAAATACCTCGGCCGGTGTCTGTCACTTGCCACGCCACCTGTGCTTGTTCGTCAGCACAGTCGAGTAGCCTGACCCGCAAAACCACCCGCCCTGAATCAGTGAACTTGACTGCGTTGCTCAGCAGATTATTCAAAATCTGCCGGATACGTGTGACGTCGCCAATCAATCGCTCGGGCATTTGTGGATCCATGCACGCATACAACCGGACGCCTTTTCGCTGCGCCGCCGCCGCGTAAGCCTGAATGGCCTCGTATACCAATTCCGTCGGGGCAAACTCGTGCAGTTCGAGGGCCAGTTGACCTGCCTCGATCTTCGATACGTCCAGGACATCGCAGATCAATTGCAACAAGGTCGCGGATGAACCTTCGATGGCACGCAAATACCCTTTCTGTTGGGTGTCCAGCCGAGTCCGGCCCAAGAGTTCCAGTGTTCCCAACACGCCATACAGTGGGGTACGGATTTCGTGGCTCATGGTTGCCAGAAACAAGGTTTTGGCTTCATTCGCCGCGTCAGCCAATCGCCGCGCCTCTTCAAGCGCCGCCTCGACTTGCTTGCGCGCACTGATATCGCTGAATGCGCAGAACAACACGTCTTCACTTTTGTAGCGAGTCGGTGCGCTGCTCAAATAAAGGTGGCGTCCGTCGGCTGTGGAAAAATAGTCACTGCGAATGGGTTGCGTCGCATCAAACGCTTGCTCGATCCAGCTTTTGCAGAGCATTTCGCGCTCAACACCACTGCCCAGCCAACGCTCGGACAAGGTGTTTTCGAGCATCACCTGGCCGTCAGTGCGCCGCAATACGCAAAGTGCGACGGGCGCGGTTTGAATCACGTCACGGCTGAATGCTTCACTCTCGATCAGTGCCTGCAAACGGTTGAGTGCCGGTGTAATAAACCTGTGCTCGACCCGACGAATCAATAGCCAGATCAAAACCATGCTTGCCAGGCAGAACGCCAATGTCGCGATCAGTTGCGGCAATAAAGCCTTCAGCAGATCCAGCAAGTCGAACGAGTACACCAATTGCCAGTCCGTGGATTTCAACTGCTTGCGGATCACCAGATGATCGGGAAGCCAGCCGCTGCCCACAAAACCGAAGTAGTTGTTCTCATGCGATCGGCTCAACGTCTCGCCGAGTCGGTGCGCAGGGGTGTTGGCAAACAGCAGAGAACCTTGGGAGTTGAGCATCATGAACGTGCCGGCGCTTTGATCGTTCAGGGCTGCGGAGATTTCTGCACCCTCCATTTCCAGACCGAGCCAGCCTGAGTCTTTCACGCCATCATCCAGACGGATGAAGATGTACAACTGCGAAGCGCTTGCCGCTTGGTCAGTCAACCACAACTCCTGATCCCGTTCCGGCAATTGGTCATTCAATGCGGACAGTTGATCCAGGATCGACCGGGGAAGCCGCGGAAGATTCGCACTGGCGGTATACAGGCGATTCACCTGAGGATTCGCTTCGGCGGAAACATAAATCAGATTCAGCTGATTACGCTGCATGTAATCGAGCATTCTGCGTGTCAGCCAGAGGGTCCACTGAGCTCCGCCGGAAATGCCCAATTGAACAGAATGGTCCTCAATCGACGGCGAGTAGGAGAGTGGGGTGGCCATCATCGGCTTGCATACGGCTGAAAGCCCCAAGCTCTCAAGCAAGGACTCGCGGCTGGTAAAAAATGTCTGCGCCTCTGCTACCGCGCTGCTCATATAGCTGCGGCGCTGGGAAATATCGTTGGCGAGGGTGGAGCGCAAGAAGTTGTACGAAGCGCTGAGGATCCCGGCCATCAGGACCAGCGCAAACAGACGAAGCAGCCGGCGGGCTGCTTCGGGACTGGATAAGAACGGGTTGATCTGATGCAGGTAACTTTTGAGTCTCATTACCCCACTGTAAGGACTGTGTCATCCGCGGGGCATAAGACGATTCTTAAAGTGGCGTTTTTGTGAGCCTCTTCACCCACATTGTCGGTCACCCGTTTCAGAAGCCCATCGGGTACTGAACCACCACATAGATCCGATCAATATCATCCCCCGCTTGAGCTTCATTGGCCCGGTGTGAAACATGCGATACCTGCACCGACAAATCCTTCGCCGCACCCGACTGCACGATGTATTTCAAATCAATGTCGCGCTCCCAGTGTTTACCGCCATCGCCTTGCTGCGGCTGGTATTCGCCGCTATCGGCATCAAACGGATTGTAGGCACCACCCTTGGGCGCATGGGTGCCATCGATGTGGCTGCCGGAGACGTAGCGGGTCATGAACTTGAGGCCGGGAATGCCAAAGGCGCCGAGGTCGAGGTCGTAGCGTGCTTGCCACGAACGTTCACCGGCACCGTTGAAGTCGGCGTATTTGATCGAGTTGGCTAGGTAGATCGAGTCGCCGCCGACGAAATCGAACGGTGTGTTGCCATTGATCCGCTGCCAGCCGAGCATTACTGCATGCGGGCCGAGGGTGTATTTGCTCGAAAGGCTGAACGCGGTGTTGTCGATTGTCCCGGCCAGCGCCTGCCCGGTGTCGCGGGTGTGGTAGAGGTTGGCGTCGAGCAACAGGCCGGGTTGCTTGAAATGCAGGTTGCCGTAGTACTGATGCCAGGTGTCGGTCAGCTCGGAGGCATACAGCGCGCCGCCCAGCGGACTATCAGCAAACAGATCGGCACCGACAAAGCTGATGGCGCCGGATTCTGTGCTGGCACCGTACCCGTAAAAATCATCTTTTCCGCTAGAACCATCCTGATTCTTGAATGCCGTGAAATGCCCGGCCTGTAGATTGACGTTGTCGATCTCCCGGCTGCTGAGCAGAAACCCTGTGGCGTATTCCGGTTGCAGGCGTTTATCGGAGGTGTCGAATACAGGGGTTTCGACGGTCATTTCGCCGAACGCCAGGGTGGTGCGCGAAGCCTTCAACTTGAGGGCGCCGCCGGCGCTGGAGTAGTCGTTTTCGCTGCGGCCATCGCTGTCGACCGGCAACAACCCCGTGCCAGAATGGCCCTTGCCGCCATCGAGTTTCAGTCCGAAAAATGCGTGTGCATCGACGCCGAGTCCAATGGTACCGGGTGTGAAACCAGATGAGAAAGTGCCGATAAACCCTTGAGCCCATTCCTGTTTATAGTTTTTCCCGGTAGGTGAGGGCGAGCGGTAGTCGTTGCTCAGGTAGAAGTTGCGGCTGAGCACTTCAGATTTGGAATCGTCGAAAAAACCGTCCGCTGCCGCTGTTTGTGTCAGGCCGCATAACAGCATAAGTAGCGTCATACGCGTAAGTGCGCGATCAATCATGGTCGGTGGCCAACATTCAAGGGTTGACGCTGATGATCAAGGGACTTTGAGCGAAGGGATTGAGGCGATGTGCTGTGCGGAACACAAAACCTTGTAGGAGCTGCGGCACGCTGCGATCTTTTGATTTTGATTGCAAAAAAAGAAAGATCAAAAGATCGCAGCGTGCCGCAGCTCCTACAGGGGTATCGTCGTTAGCGTTATGACAACGGCGGGGTGCGTGGCGGGATCATTCGTTTGCTGCCCGTCGATTCAAACGCCGCGGCCAGGCGCAGCAGGCTGGAGTCGTCGTAGGCGCGGCCGGCGAAGGTCAGGCCGACCGGCATGCCGATGTCGGCCATCACGCCCATCGGCACGGTGACGGTGGGCACGCCCAGGTGGCGGATCGCGAGGTTGCCGTTGGCGACCCAGATGCCGTTGCTCCAGGCGATGTCGGCGGACTCAGGGTTCACATCCGCATCCGCCGGGGCGACATCGGCGACGGTCGGGAACAGCACGGCGTCGAGGCCCAGCTTATCCATCCAGTCCTCAAGGTCGATGCGCCGGGTTTGTTCCAGACCGCGTAAGCCATCGGGAACAGTGGAGATTTCATTCCAAGGCGTGATGCCACGCTCGGCCATGCGTACGTACTCGTCCATACCGGCAACGAGATCGCCCTCACGGTTGGGCAGAGTGCCCGGCTCGTGCGGGAAGATTTTCGCGCCGTCGACGTCCACCAGACGATTGAGCTTCGGGTCGCCGTTGGCTTGCAGGAAGTCGTCGAACGCCCAGGCAGTCAGGTCCCACAGTTCATGGTGGAGGAACTCTTTGGACACCAGCCCACGAGTGAACACGGTCGGTGCGCCGGGACGGTCGCCTTCGCAGTTGGAGACCAGCGGGAAGTCGGTTTCGATCACTTCGGCACCGGCAGCTTCCAGTGCCTGACGCGCCTGTTTCCACAGATCGATCACCGACGCGCGCGTGTTGATGCGTTGGCCAGTCGGGCCGCCGATGCCCGGCGCTTCGCTGGTGCCAGCGTCAGGGTCGGCGTTGATGAACATGCGCGGCACGGCGAAACGCTTGCCAGCCAGTGCGGTGCGGTCGGCAGCCAGTTCAGCGTAAGCGGCAGGGCGTACGGTGCTGACACTCGGGATCGGCACCCAAGGTTGCAGGCGCCACAGATCGCCGCGTGTATCCGGGTCTTCGGCGACGACGATGTCGAGGACTTCGAGCAAGTCAGCCATGGTGCGTGCGTACGGCACCACGACATCCATGGTCGGGGTCAGTGGCCAGTTGCCGCGCACCGAAATCACACCGCGCGACGGGGTGTAGGCACACAGACCATTGTTCGACGCAGGGCCGCGTCCGCTCGACCAGGTTTCTTCGGCCAGGCCGAATGCAGCAAAACTCGCAGCCGTGGCGGTACCGGCGCCATTGGACGAACCGGAGGCGAACGGTGCGGTGAGGAAGTCGGCGTTGTACGGGCTCTCGGCGCGGCCATAAACCCCGCGCTGCATGCCGCCATTGGCCATCGGTGGCATGTTGGTCTTGCCCAGGCAAATCGCCCCGGCACCGCGCAGGCGCTCGATGGTGAACGCGTCGCGATGGGCGACCAGATCAACGAAGGCCGGGCTGCCGGACGCGGCGGTCAGGCCCTTGACCAGATAACTGTCCTTGGCGGTGTAAGGAATGCCGTCGAGCGGGCTCAGGGTTTTGCCTTTGGCGCGGCGGGCGTCGGCGGCCCGGGCTTCGTTCAGCGCTTCGGGGTTGCGCACGACAACCGCGTTGAGCGCTGTCGCCGTGTCGGCGCCGTCGTAGGCATCGATGCGAGCGAGATAGGCCTGCACCAGCTCAAGCGATGTGGTCTGACCGGACTCAAGCGCAGCGCGCAGTTGGGCGATGGAAACTTCAGTGACTTCGATCATGCGTTCACCGCCGATTGCAGTTGAGCGTCATGGTTTTTTGCAGAGCTATTCATATCAGTTCTCGTGCACGGCTTTAGCGACAAGGTTAAGACTGGCGCCTATTTAACACCATGCCGGGCGCGGAGTAATCGGCGGGATGGTTTTTGTCCATCGATGCCTCCTTGGCGGACCCATCAATCAAACAGGAAGAATGCAAGGAGGTGATCTAGGCTCAGCGCAGTCCGACCGATGCGCTTGACAGGGGAACCACTGTGGAAGAGAAACCGCTGATCGCATTCAACAGTTCCAGAACTTTGCTTGACGTGCTGATCCGTGCGGGGTTGATCGTCATGCTGGTGCTGTTCTGTTACGACATTTTCCATCCGTTCCTCAATGTGATGCTCTGGGCGCTGATCCTGGCCGTCACCCTGTACCCGCTGAACAGAATGCTCGGCGCCAGACTCGGTCAACGTTACGGCTGGGCCGCGGTCATTGTGGTGGTGCTGGGGCTGCTGATCCTGATGGTGCCGTTGAGTCTGCTGGGCGCATCGGTGGCCGAGTCGGTGAAGGGCGGGATGCAGGTGCTTGAAAGCGGCCATTTCGAAATCCCGCCGCCGCCGGCCAATGTCGAGACCTGGCCGCTGATCGGGCCACCGATTTTCGGTATCTGGCAGCACGCCTCGCAGGATCTGAGCTGGGCCTTCCAGGAACTGGCGCCGCACCTCAAGGAATGGGGCAGAGTGATGCTGCACCAGGCGGCCGGGGTGGGAGCGGGCATTGTGGTGTTCGTCGTAGCGTTGATCGTTGCCGGGTTGATCATGACTTACGGTGAAAGCGGCCATCGCACCGCCGTCGCCGTCACCACGCGGATTTCCGGGCCCGCGCGTGGGCCGCAGATTGCCCAATTGTGCACGGCGACCATTCGCGCTGTAGCTCAGGGCGTGGTGGGCATCGCTTTTATCCAAATGCTGCTGATCGGCGTCGCCCTGGTGATCATGGGCGTACCGGCGGCCGGCATATTGGCGCTATTGGTGCTGTTGCTGGGCATCACCCAATTGCCGGTGCTGTTGATCACGCTGCCTGTGGTGATTTTTGTTTTTGCCCAGCAAGGGGTCAGCGCCGCGACGGTGATCTTTGGCGTGTGGATGGTGGTTGCCGGGCTTTCCGACAATGTGCTCAAACCGATGCTGCTGGGACGCGGCGTGGCCGTGCCGATGCCCGTCGTGTTGATCGGCGCCCTCGGCGGCATGGTGACCAGCGGGATTATCGGGTTGTTTACCGGGCCGGTGATTCTGGCGGTCGGTTATGAGTTGTTTATCGGTTGGGTGTATCAACCCGCCGACGTTGCCCAGGTACTGGAACCGCCCCCAGAGCAAACTCTGCCCTGATTCGCGCGGTGCTGAGAGGCTGCGGCAGCCCGGGCAGGTTTCTACACCGGGCTACGCAGACGTCATGTTGCCTTAGTTGATCCGTGGATGCTGTTGCACCAGGTTCTTGCGCTTGGCTTCCAGTTCGGCAATTTCAGCATCGATGTCTTCGATCTTCTGCTCGATATTGTCGTGATGCTCTTGCAGCAGCTCCTTCGCCTCTGCGAGGTCAGAGGCTGCCGGGGCGGCGCCACGCAACGGTTTGTTCGCCGTCTCCTTCATGGTCAGGCCGGTGACCAGACCGACCACGGCAACTACCATCAGGTAGTAAGCCGGCATGTAAAGGTCGTTGGTGCTTTCCACCAGCCAGGCCACGACGGTCGGCGTCAGGCCGGCGATCAACACCGAAATATTGAAAGACGCCGCCAGTGCGCTGTAGCGAATATGCGTGGGGAACATGGCCGGCAGGGTCGAGGCCATCACGCCGATGAAGAAGTTCAGCAACACCGCCAGCATCAGCAGCCCGGCGAAGATCAGGCCGATCTTGCCGCTGTTGATCAGCATGAACGCCGGAATGGCGAGAATGAACAGGCCAATGCTGCCGATGACGATGAAAGGCTTGCGGCCGATCTTGTCGCTGACAAAACCAATCAGCGGCTGCACGAACAGCATGCCGACCATGATCGCGATGATGATCAACACGCCACGATTTTCGCTGTAGTGCAGGTTATGCGAAAGGTAACTCGGCATGTAAGTGAGCAGCATGTAGTAGGTGACGTTGGTCACCGCTACCACTCCCACGCAGGTCATCAGGCTGCGCCAGTGCTTGGTGGCGATTTCCTTGAACGACACCTTCGGGCCACGGGCCAGACCTTCGCGGTCGCCTTGTTCGAGCTTCTCCACGTGCTGCTGGAACGCTGGTGTCTCTTCGAGCGCGTGACGCAGATAGAGACCGATCATGCCCAATGGCAGGGCGAGGAAGAACGGCAGACGCCAGCCCCATTCGAGAAACTTCTCTTCACCGATAATCGCCGAGATCATCACCACCACACCGGCGCCAAGGACGAAACCGGCAATCGAACCGAAGTCCAGCCAACTGCCGAGGAAGCCGCGTTTGCGGTCCGGCGCGTATTCGGCGACGAAGATCGAGGCACCGGTGTACTCGCCACCGACGGAGAAGCCTTGAGCCATTTTCGCCAGCAACAGCAGGATCGGCGCCCAGATACCTATGGAGTCATAGGAGGGGATCAGGCCGATGGCGAAGGTGCTCAGGGACATGATGACGATGGTCGCGGCGAGGACTTTCTGTCGTCCGTACTTGTCGCCCAACGCGCCGAAAAACAGGCCGCCCAGCGGCCGGATCAGGAAAGGCACGGAGAACGTCGCCAACGCCGCGATCATCTGTACGCCAGGGTCGGCGCCGGGGAAGAAGATTTTGCCGAGTGCATAGGCGACAAAGCCGTAGACGCCAAAGTCGAACCATTCCATGGCATTGCCGAGTGCAGCGGCCGTAATGGCTTTGCGCATCTTGACGTCGTCGACGATGGTGATGTCTTTCAGACCAATCGGTTTGACGCTGCTTTTACGTGATTTCATCCGGGTATTCTCTTTACTGATCCATCTTGTTACGCCGATGCCATCTATTTGATGGCGCGTGCTTAATGGGTCTGATACATGAGGACACGAAATAATTCACCGCTCGCGGCTTTTTTTAATTTTTAAACACAAGATCAAAAGATCGCAGCCTCGTTTCACTCGACAGCTCCTACAGAGTCCTGTGTTCAGTGTAGGAGTTGCCGAAGGCTGCGATCTTTTGACTTTGCTTCTGTCGGTTTTACTTACGAATCGCCACGTACGATTTGCCTAGATCACTGGCCCAGCCATCCAGCACCACTTTGACGTCGTCAGCCGTCAGCACTTGTTTATTGTTGTCCAGGGGCACGCCGGTACCTTTGCGCATGACTTCTGCAACCACTTCCCCGGTCGAGCCGTCCTCGAACGACACTTCGGTGGCGATTTCGCTGTCTTGGTCACGAATGCCAGTGGCGGTGCTCACGCCGGCCGCGACCAGTGTGACCGGCAACCATTCGTAAAAACGCAAACCTTGAGTGCTAGTGGCGACCCGGGTAATCGCAGGCCTGACGATCAGCGTATTGGGACCGGGAGTCGATACCAGTGGCAGGACTTTGCCCAGTTCGTGCCTGAGGGCCGCGTCGTAATAGTCGGTGACGCCCGCGAGGGTGCTGAGGGGAATGCGTGCGGTGGGCTCGGCGCTGGGAAAAAACTGACTCGGCGCCAGATAGGCCTGGGTGTAACGCCCCCTGGCCAGGGCAGGGCTGACCCACCCCAATACATCGTGACCCGACGGCGATGTGTGTTCCTTCAGAACGCTGTAATCATGCAGAAATCCCGTGTGTTCGACGCTTGTACTGGTGCAGGCCGACAGGCTCAGGGACGCAGTACAAAGCACCGTCATCAGGCAATGGCTTCTCATTAATGTGAATCCTTGTTGGTTTGCGGGGCATTTTCCGAGCACTCGATGTGCAACTGGCCGTGGGTCATGATCCAGTGGATGAGGTCGGCGGCCGGGATCGAATGGGCGTACTCCACCCACTGGGCATTGGCCGGGCTGAACTGTTCAAAGTAACGGCGCAGGACAATCCGGCTCTGATCACTGGACAACCCCAGGCAAAACTCCTGAAACAGGATCGGCGTATCGTGCGTCGACGCCGTGGTGCGCTGGCTGAGGATCAACGGATATTTGGCGTTATGCCCCTCGGCGGTATACCTGCTGTGCAAGGCCTTCATGAACAACCCCCTGATTTGGAAAGGTGTGCAGGATGCACGAGGGTTTTTGCCGGACGATGTCCGGTTAATGTCGCTGGCGAAGGAATGTTGCTCGATTGAAATAAATGACCAGGACGCCAGAATGGTTTTAGATGCGCTCTTTTCTGGATTGAGGATCCTGTGCCCGTGAGCAGACTGCTGATCGTCGACGACGACGTGGAAATTCTGTCGCTGCTGAAGAAGTTCTTCGTCCAGCACGCCTATGAAGTCGATGTGGCCGCGGACGGCGAGGCGATGTGGGCGGCGATCGCGCAGCAGCGACCGGACACGATCATTCTCGACCTGATGCTGCCCGGGGAGGGCGGCTTGAGTCTGTGCCAGAAAGTGCACGCACAGATGGCCATTCCGATCATCATGCTCACCGCCATGGGCGAACTGAGCGACCGCATTGTCGGCCTTGAGCTGGGGGCGGACGACTACGTCACCAAGCCGTTTGCACCGCGTGAGCTGCTGGCTCGTCTGCGTGCCGTGCAACGCCGCGCGGGCGAACCGGTCAGCCAGCCGAGTGAGCCATCCCGGCCAGTGATCGCCTTCGCCGGTTGGCATCTGGATATCACCTGTCGCGAACTGCGCTCACCGCAAAACGTGATGATCCCGCTGTCCGGTGGCGAGTTCGATTTGCTCGTGGTGTTTCTCGAAAATCCGCAACGCATCCTCACTCGCGAGCAATTGATCGACCTGACCCACGGCCAAGGCCACGACGCGTTTGATCGCAGCATCGATGTTCAGGTCAGCCGGCTGCGGCGCAAGATCGAGCCCGACTGCAAACGCCCGGATTTGATCCGCACCGTTCGCAACGGCGGTTATATGTTCACTGCCAAGGTCAGCCGCTCGTGATCCGCCGGATGCTGCGGCGCGACACCCTCAGTCGGCGGATTGCCCTGACCATCGTTGCGGCGATGCTGACGTCGCTGGCCCTGAATGCCTTGTTCGTGCAAGTCGCCGGGATCTGGGCGCGGCCGCCGATTGAACGTACCGGTTTGCTGGAACAGATTGCCGCTACCGTGCGCGTGATCGAGGCCGCGCCGGTACCGTTGCGCCCGCAGTTGGCGGACGCGGCAAGCAGCCCGCGGCTGAAAGTGGCGTGGAAAGCGCAGCGCGCCGACTTCGGGCTGCCGGCGGGCGGCAATCCGGTCGAAGCGGGCAGGGTGCCGGTGCTGCAATTGCTATTGGGTAATGGCCGCACCATGGAAGCCTTCAACCCCGACGACTGGCCGAGCCACAGCCCGCAGGCGCACTATGCCGCACTGGTGCAACTGGTCGATGGCAGTTGGTTGTCGTTCACCCCACCCGAGCGGGTTTGGGGGCTGGAGGCCAGCACGCGGATCGCGGTGGTTATTGCCCTTGGCCTGATCGCAACCTTGCTGGTCGCCTGGATCGCTACGCGCCAACTGGCCAAACCCTTGCAACGTTTCGCCAGCGCTGCGCGGCGTTTCGGTGGTGACCTGCGCGCACCGCCGATCAAAATCGAAGGCCCGGACGAAATCCGCCAGGCGATCATCGCCTTCAACACCATGCAGGCGCAGATCCAGCATTTCATCGGCGAACGCACGCACATGCTCGCGTCCATCTCCCACGACTTGCGCGCACCGCTGACGCGCATGCGCTTGCGTAGCGAGTTCATGGAGGACCTGGATCACCAAGGCAAACAGATTCGTGACATCGAAGAGATGCAGTCGATGATCAACGCCGCGTTGGCGTTTTTTCGCGAGGACACCCATCGCGAGTCCACTACCGCGTTCGATCTCGCCGAACTGCTGCAAACCATCATCGATGACTACCGTGACCAGAACATCGCCGTCGATTACAGCGGCCCCGCACATTGGGTGTATGAGGGGCGGCCGCTTGGCATCAAACGAGTAATCGTCAACCTGCTGGATAATGCCGAGAAGTACGCGCAACACCCGCGCATCGCGTTGAGTGGCGATGGCTACACGATCTGCATCGAGGTCAGCGACGACGGGCCGGGGATTGCCGAAGAGTCGCTGGAACGCGTGTTCGATCCGTTTCTGCGCCTCGAAACCTCTCGCAACCGCGAGACCGGCGGGGTCGGACTCGGGCTTTCCGCGGCGCGGGCCATCGTGCGCGAGCAGGGCGGGGAACTGACGCTGAGCAATCGCAGCGGCGGCGGGTTGGTGGCGCGGGTTGAATTGCCGATTCAATGACCGCGCCTTTAGCCGTTGTCAGGGGGCATCGTCATCAGCGTCGGACATTCAGTGGTAGTGCGAAACTTCCGTCAGATAATAAGACGTGCCATCTCGGGTCTTTTATTGAATCGCCAAACTTGATCGCGACATATTTTGTTTACCGTTTCAGAAGGGTCCTACAACCGGACTAAAACTCCTTTCATTAGGATGTGCGGCTTACCAAAAGGAGTGGGCGCGCATGGCTAATCACGGTTACATGACCATCACCGGCAAGGCTCAAGGATTGATTTCATCGGGTTGTTCGACCCAGGACTCTATTGGCAACAAGTGTCAGACAGCCCATGCAGACGAAATCATGGTGCTGTCTTACAGCCACAACATGGCCAATATCGGGAATATCAATAAACCGACGCATAACCCCATCGTCATTACAAAGAATGTTGATAAATCATCGCCGCTACTGGCTCAAGCGCTCTCAAGCAGAGAAGAAATCAACTGCATCATTAACTTCTACCGCATTTCTCCGTTTGGCTTGCAGGAGAAGTTTTATACGGTCGAAATCAGGGGCGGCGTGGTTACCGATCTGACACTCGACATGCCTCATGTGGTTTTACAGAACGACGTCGAACCTCAGGAACATCTTGCTATTCGCTATCAAGACATCATCTGGACTCACCACCTGGCAGGGACCAGTGGCTACAGTTCATGGGGGGAATAACCCATGGGCCGGTCCAAGGATAGCTGCAAGTCAGGAAGTTGCGACTATTGGATGGTCAGTAACGCCGCTGCCAATCTGACGAACCAAGCCTGTACGTTAAGTGCTCGCCACATTAAAGACGGCACGTTACGCATTCAATTCAATCGTGAGGTTTCTTATTACGCAAGAGGCGTTGTCAATGACGTTGCGCAGGGAAGAAAAAGCTCTGAACAGGGACTGAAAGACATAAAGGACGAGCAGAACAGTCTGTTAAGTCAATCGATGGAGGTTGCTCAAAGAGGCGTCGGCGCAATTGCAGGTGCACTTCAGTTTGTAGCCGGTGCCGGGATTTGTTACGGCTCAGTCGGTACGTTATGCCTTTTCGCGGGGGCGCCGATGATGGCTCATGGTGCCAACAATGTGTATGAAAACGGGCGGAATTTATGGGAGGGCCGTTCAGATACACAAGGCCCCGTCAGAAAAGTTTATCAAGAGGTCGCTAAAATTATTGGCGGCGGAGCATTTGAAGGGAATATGGCCTATGGGACTGTTGACTTGGGACTTTCCGTATATGGCGCCGGCAGACTGATATTGAAGCCGGATGGATGGCGTCTATTTAGGTATGTGCATGGTGATTATGTTCGAGGCTATCAAAACTCAAGCAAGGCAGCGCTGATGTTAGAAGCGGCTTCCAACACGATAACAATAGAAACCATGTACAGGCAGGTCACGGATAATGATTAGCAGTGCATCCCTTGTAGTGTTGGTTTATTTGCTTATTTCTTTGGTTGGCTTTTTCTTTTTTGTCTCCATTTCAAGAAAAATTTCGGGGCGCAAGCTTACGCCTGGAAGATTTTGGGTGTTTTTTGCAGTTCTCCTGTTTTGGGTGGTGAACCAAATGAGCGTAGCTCAAAATGGTTATTTATTTTCATATAGGCCATCCAAAGAGGTTTTGGAGAATGATTATGTAATTCGGTGGATCGCATATATAAGTGCTATTGCTCAGGCCTTTTTTCTTCCAAGCAAAGAAGAACCAAAGCGCTGGTTTTCACGAAAGTAGACGCACCTATGACAACCCCCACACCACACTCTCTCTCCAACCGACTGCTTTGGATATCACCATGATTGGCGGTGGACCATCTGAAGGGAATACGGCTCGCGGCACCGTTGACTTGGGACTTTTCGTATATGGCGCCGGCAGACTGATATTGAAGCCGGATGCTTGGCGCCTGTTTAGATATGTGCGTGCTGATTATGTCCGGGTTTATGAAGACTCAAACAAAATCGCATCGGGGCGTTTTCAGACGTGACAACAATAAATTCCGTGTATCAGGAGGTCAAAAAAAATGACAAGTGAGCCAGTATTCATAACGTCGATATATTTAATTGTTTCTCTGGCGGGTTTCCTGTTTTTTCTCTTCATCTCAAGAAGATTTTCAGGGGTTAACTTTACGCATGGAAGGTATTGGTTGTTTTTTGCATTAGTAATGCCTTGGGCAACCAATCAACTCAGCGTGGCTCGCTATGGTTACTTGCTTTCATTTATGCCAGCCATAGGTTTTTTTGAAAATGATTACGTTATTCGGTGGGTCGCATTTATTACTGCTATCGCTCAAACGTTCTTTTTTCCAAGCAGAAAAGAACCAAAACGCTGGTTTTTACGAAAGTAGACGCACCTATGACAAGCCCCGCACCACTCTCTCCAACTAATCGTTTTGGGGATCACCATGATTGGCGGTGGAGGCTTTCCGTATATGGCGCCGGCAAACTGATATTGAAGCCGGATGCATGGCGCCTTTTTAGATATGTGCGTGCTGATTATATTCGTGGCCATGAAGGTTCAAGCAAAATTTCGCTGTTGATCGAAAGTGTTTCCGGCGCAGCTACAGTGGACGCCCCGTATCGGGAGGTCAAAAATAATGATCAGTGATCCGAGATTCATAACGGCACTATATTTTCTTGTCTCTGTAGCGGGCTTC
Source organism: Pseudomonas sp. P116 (assembly GCF_020149425.1). NCBI lineage: Bacteria > Pseudomonadati > Pseudomonadota > Gammaproteobacteria > Pseudomonadales > Pseudomonadaceae > Pseudomonas > Pseudomonas sp. P116. Next base: position 273,634 of record NZ_JACVHB010000007.1, read on the forward strand.
TGGTGTTTGCGCTCTGTCTCAAGAAGGATTTCAGGAGATAACTTTACAGATGGAAAATTTTGGGTTTTTTTTGCTTTGTTTTTATTTTGGGGCGGGAACCAGATGAGCGTGGCTCGCTTTGGTCAATTGATGTCTTTCATGCCAGCCGTGGAAGCTTTTGAGGATGATTACATAATTCGATGGATCGCATTTATAACTGCCATCGCTCAAGCCTTTTTTGTTCCAAGCGAAAAAGAACCAAAGCGCTGATTCTCACGAAAGTAGACGCACCTATGACCACCACCGCACCACTCGCCATTTATTTCTGTTAATGGCCCCCACGTTCGCACCGTCCATATCGCGTCATCGATCGGCCCACATCACAATAACAATGTCGCAATAGCACACTGTCATGCAGGTCGACAGATGGACAGGCGCGCATCCCTCGACCTGCTGGAAAACTGCATAAAAAGGGATCTGTGGCTTTTGGTCGACAACCGTCCCAATGAACACACACTTTTTCACAAAGACCTCCTGCCAACCATTCAATGGCAGAATCTCTCCAACTGACTGTTTTGGAGATCATCATGCTTCGTGCGTTTGAACGAAGACTCGACCCTTTTCCTCCTGACGAGGTACCGCCGCCGCCCAATGGCCTGGCGCGTTTTCTGTGGGCCTGTACGCGGGGCGCGCGCGGTTACATTCTGCTGCTTGCGCTGGTGAGTGCCGCTGTGTCGATTTACGAAGCCTGGCTGTTTTCATTCCTCGGGCAGGTTGTGGACTTGCTCTCGACCTGGCAGGCCGGCGGTGAAGCGGCCGCGCAAGAAAGTCGCGTGTTGTGGGGCATGGGCATCGTCATGGTAACCAGCGTCGGGCTGGTGGCGTTGCGCACCATGGTGCAGCACCAGATATTGGCGATTAACTTGCCGTTGCGGCTGCGCTGGGACTTCCATCGTCTGATGCTGCGGCAGAGCCTTTCGTTTTTTTCCGATGAGTTTTCCGGCCGGGTCACCACCAAGGTGATGCAAACCGCGCTGGCAGTGCGTGACGTGCTGTTTACCCTGATCGAGATCATCCCCGGGATCGGCGTGTATTTCATCGCGATCATCGCGCTGGCCGGTGGCTTTGCGCTGAAACTGATGCTGCCGTTCATTGGCTGGGCGGTGTTGTTCGCGCTGGCCATGTGGTACTTCGTGCCGCGCCTGGGCAAAGTCGGGCAGGAGCAGGCCAATGCGCGGTCAATGATGACCGGGCGTATCTCCGACGCCTACACCAACATCACGACGGTGAAGCTGTTCTCCCACTCCAATCGTGAAGCGCACTTCGCCCGATCAGCGATGGAAGATTTCAAACTGACCGGTTTTCGCCAGATGCGTCTCGTCAGCATGTTCGAGATCGTCAACCAGGCCTTGGTGGTAGGGCTGATCGTGTCCGCGGGTGGTTACGCCTTGTGGTTGTGGCACCAGGGCGATGTCGGCGCCGGTGCGGTGGCGGCAATCACTGCCATGGCGTTGCGCATCAACGGCATGTCCAACTGGATCATGTGGCAAATGACCTCGCTGTTCGAGAGCATCGGCACTGTGCAGGATGGCATGGCCACACTGACTCAAGGCGCCAAGGTGCAGGACGCGCCGGATGCAGGTGTGCTGGTGACCAAGGGCGGCGCCGTTACTTTCGATAAGGTGCACTTCAACTACAACGGCGAACGCCAGGTGCTCGATGGCCTCAGCCTGAACATCCGCCCGGGTGAAAAGATCGGTCTGGTCGGCCGCTCCGGCGCCGGCAAATCCACGCTGATCAACTTGCTGCTGCGCTTCTATGATGTCGACAGCGGTGAGATTCGCATCGACGGTCAGAACATTGCGCACGTGACCCAAGACAGTTTGCGCAGCGCCATCGGCATGGTCACTCAAGACACCTCGCTGCTGCATCGTTCGATTCGCGACAACATCGCCTATGGCCGTCCGGATGCAACCGATGCGCAAATCCGCAGCGCCGCCGCCAGCGCCCAGGCCCATGAGTTCATCAGCCAACTCAGCGACCGGCAAGGCCATAGCGGCTACGACACGCTGGTCGGTGAGCGGGGCATCAAGCTGTCGGGCGGTCAACGGCAACGCGTCGCGATTGCCCGGGTGATGCTCAAGAATGCACCGATCCTGCTGCTGGATGAAGCCACCAGCGCACTGGATTCGGAAGTCGAAGTGGCCATTCAGGAAAGCCTCGATGACATGATGCAGGGCAAAACCGTGATCGCTATCGCCCATCGACTGTCGACGATCGCGGCCATGGACCGATTGATCGTGATGGATGACGGACGCATCATCGAACAGGGCACCCACAGCGAATTGCTGGAGAGGAATGGCGTGTACGCGCGGCTTTGGCAGCATCAAAGCGGCGGGTTTCTGGGTGAGGACAAGGGGTTGGTCGAGGCACTGGATCAGGCTTGAGATGCAAGGGCGCCTGGCGCGGATTTATTGAGTTCCGTCCATGCGCCCTCTATATGGGCCGACAGTAGCCCGTGGTTAACCAGAACTTTGGGCAGAGGTCGACCAATACCTGCCAGTCATCAACGCCGGCCTTCGACTCAGCATCGCGGTCATTCCCCAAAGGCAAACCCGTATCTGAATAGGGAAACTCCGAGAACGCCTGAAAGTCTATTCTCCAAGACTTGACTCCACTGTTCAGGGTGCTGATGCATGAACTCTCTCTGGATCGCCCTGGCCATCTTCGGGTGCCTGGTTGCTGCCTCGCTTCTGATGATGAATGGGTACCCCAAGCTGGCGTCCCACCACCGGGATGACGACACCAATACGGTCATTCGCCTGGTCGCCAACATTTTTGTGGTTATGACGTCGCTGGTCTTTGGTCTGATGATCAATTCTGCCAAAAACACCTACGAGTCCATAGATGCGAACTTCCATGGGTATGCAACCAGCCTGATTATTTTTGACCGGACGCTACGAGGCTATGGAGATGCGACACAAGTCACGCGCAACCGTCTGATCACTTATCTTGCGCGCGCTATCGAGACCCCGTATCGAGGTGATGAGGCATTGCAGCATCGCAACAGCAAAGCGGCTAAATACCTGGATGACGTAGGCAAGTCGCTGACCGGCATAAAGCCACCGGATCGTTTCCATGAAACGATGCTTCAGGATATCCGTCAGCAATATCATTCGCTCATCGAGCAACGCTGGAGGATCGTCGAGCAGTCAGAGGGGGCAATTCCGGGCCCTTTGATTGGAATGCTGGTTGCCTGGTTGACACTCATCTTCGCCAGCTTTGGTTACCGCGCTCCCCGGAACTCGATGGTGATTGGAATGTTTATTGTCTCGTCATTTCTCATCGCGGCCTCTGTTTACCTCGTGTTGGACATGGATGTGCCATTTCACGGCCCTATTCAGATATCCGATGAGCCCCTGCGCAGGGCGCTCGCCGAAATGCAACTCTGAGCGGCTTGTTGGGCATTTGCATTCCAAGTGGCAGCTTTCATCCGGATGCCAATGCTCCAGCCGTTGCAGGTGGTGCGGCAGGAAGCAGCCGATCACCGTCCGCCGGTGTTTTAACGGCAATGGAACAATGACCCTGTAACTTCTCAAGAACCCGAAATACGCTATCGTTGCGCGACTATTGAAGAAGGAACGCGGGTACATGGCCGACTCTTGTACGACTGAACGAAACAGTGCCTGGTCGGTGTTTCTGATCTTTATGCGGCTCGGATTGACTTCATTCGGTGGTCCCATTGCCCACTTGGGCTACTTCCACCATGAGTTCGTCAGCCGGCGGCAATGGCTGACCGAGCGCAGCTATGCCGATCTGGTCGCGCTTTGTCAGTTTCTGCCGGGCCCGGCGAGCAGTCAGGTCGGCATCGCTTTGGGCCTGTCCCGCGCAGGTTATCGCGGTGCGCTCGCTGCTTGGGCCGGGTTCACGTTGCCGTCAGCGATGCTGATGATTTTGTTTGCGCTGGGCCTGTCGCGTTATGGCGCTGTTCTTTCGCCCGGCGCTCTGCATGGCCTCAAAGTCGTCGCTGTCGCAGTGGTTGCTCAAGCCGTGTGGGGAATGGCACGAAACCTGTGCACGGACGTGCCGCGAATGACCCTCATGGTGATCGCAGCGTGCGTAGCGTTGCTTGCGCCGTCTGCCTGGGGGCAGGTCAGTGTGATTGTCATCGCCGGGCTGCTGGGGCTGATGCTGTTCAAGCCTGCGCAACGTGTCGAACACGACGCGCTGTCGATACCGATCAGTCGCAGGGCAGGAATGATGTGGCTGGCCTTGTTTCTTCTGTTTTTGGTGGGGCTGCCGCTGTTGGCTGAACGGGTAACCGATCAAAGCCTGGCAATGGTCGATGCTTTCTACCGTTCCGGCTCTCTGGTATTCGGCGGCGGCCACGTGGTTCTGCCTCTTCTGCAAGCAGAAGTCGTGCCCACCGGTTGGGTCAACAGTGAAACGTTCCTGGCCGGGTACGGTGCTGCGCAGGCTGTGCCGGGTCCGTTGTTTACGTTCGCGGCGTTTCTTGGCGCCTCCATGAACGGCGCGCCGTCAGGTTGGGCGGGCGGCGTGATCTGCTTGTTGGCGATCTTTGCCCCAGCGTTTTTGTTGGTCGTCGGCACCTTGCCTTTCTGGGAGCGGTTACGGCGAAGCGTGCGTGCGCAAGCCGCGCTGGCTGGCGTAAACGCAGCGGTCGTCGGCCTGTTGCTGGCCGCGCTTTATCAACCCGTGTGGACCAGCGCGATTCTCAAGCCGCAAGACTTCGGCCTCGCGCTGGTCGCCCTGATGGCGTTGATGATTTGGAAGTTGCCGGCGTGGCTGGTTGTAATCGGCACGGGAGTGGCGGGGTGGGTGATGAGTGTCACGCTTTGAAAACGTCCAGGTCAGCGCTCTACGCGACCGCGCCTGTATAGCATTTGAAAATCACACTTTGCGCGCCCAGCTACCGAACATCACGTCGCCGATATACGTTGCGCGAGAGTCTGAACGCTCCTGGTCCAGACGTTCTTGCAACGTTTCAATCCCGACGTCTTCTGCACTGGCCACCCCCAGCGCAATGATGCGCGGCAAGCACGCTCGAACAATGCTGCCGAGACCGTAAGGTGTATCAGGCGTTTGCACCAGACATTCAGCCCGCACATGTTCGACGGCCAGGCCCGCCTGGGTGAAGAGGCTGTGCAGGTTGAATCCGATGTGTAGATCGGCTCCCTCACGCGCGATCATTTGCTGTATCCAAGCTTGCGCTTGTCTATGCAGCGGGAAAGGCTCCAGGCTTGCCGGTACCATCGTCGTATCGTGTTCTTGAAAGACCAATATGCCGCCGGGACGCAAACATTTCGACAGCGCCCGAATCGTCGCCACGGCATCCTTCTGATACATCAGCACGCGTCGCCCGACAATGGCGTCGAAAGTACCCATGGAATCTGGCAGCTCCAGAAGATCGTACTGCACAAAGGTCAGGGCAGGGTGGTCTTTTGCTGCACTGCGCTCGCGGGCAATGGCGACGGCGCGGGCGTCATGATCAACGCCGATGATCTCTCCGTCTTTTCCCACCAGTTCGGCCAGGAGAAAGGAAACATCCCCTGAGCCGCAGCCCACGTCCAGAACACGCATTGCTTTGGTGATGCCCGCGTCGATCAGCAAGCGCGTGGTGAAATCCGGTCTGTTGCTCGTCATCACAAAGCCTCATCAAGTGTTCCGGGGAAACTCCCCAGCAGCGCTTCATCTTTCGCCACGGCACGCTTATAGGCGTCGCGACTTATCAACTTCCCGGCGTAAGCGAGAAACGCGGGTCTGTGCGGCAAAGTGCCCAAGCCTAATCCCCAGCCGATGTGGGAGCCAACATAAATGTCGGCAGCGCTGAAGTGCTCCCCGGCAATGAACGGATGAGCCAGCACGGCGCGTTCAAGTTGGTCGACGGTGCGTTCGTAGCTTCCATAGCCAAAGAAGAACTCCTGATCCGCCGTCGGGTTGAAGCCGGCGCGATGATTGGTCACGGCCTGTTCCAGAGGGCCCGCGGCGAAAAACAGCCAACGGTAGTAGGCCGCCCTTTGCGTTACCGCAGGGGCCAGCCCGGCTTCCGGGAAAGTGTCTGCGAGGTACGCACAGATGGCGGCCGTTTCTGTTATGGTTTGCCCGTTATGCACCAGCGCAGGGATCTTGCCCATCGGGTTGACGTCGCGAAAGAATCTGACCCGCGGATCATCACCCTCGGCCAGCGCCGGTACTGCCAGCGCAGCGCCTCCCCAGCGGTCTGCCTGACTGGTCGCCTGGTAATCCAGAATGACCGTTTCATACGAACAGCCGATCTCTTCAAGCATCCAGCGCACCATGCGACCGCGAGAGTTGGGATTGGTATAAAAGGTCATCGTCATCGTGAGCTCCTTTCAGCTCGATTCGTTGCCGACAATGTTAAAAGCGAAGCTACATCATCCCTTCGGCGGTTTGCGCCAAAACACTCGCAGAGTGCGCCATCAACGAGGCGCTACGTCAGTAAGCCGCTTGCCTGCGGCTCGGAGCCTGGAAAAATGTCCCACCTTCAGACCAGCGCCGAGCGCTGTAGATTACCCCGAGCGTTCTGGCAATCGATCGAACAACTGGGGCTGAATCCCTCGTTGATCCAGGCGCACGCTCAACTGCCCCATGACCTTCATCTGAACGAAGCTGCCGTTGTCAGCACACAGCAATTGTTTGCCGTGTGGAACGCGATCGAGGCGCTTTCAGCAGACCCGGCCTTCGCGATAAAAATGGTCCGCGATACGCCCAGCGCGAAACACAAACTCGCGTTTCTTGCAGCGCTATATGCGGCCAGTTTTCGCGACGCACTAGCGAGGTTTTGCCGTTTCAAGCGCCTGTGCAGCCCCGACCAGATTTGCATGGATGAGCGTGAGGACAGGGTGCTATTCACGATTCAGTGGCCTTCTGGTGCAGGGCTTGCGCCTCATCTCTCGGTCGATGCCTGTTTTGCTTTGGTACTTGAACTGGGTCGACGAGGCACCGGTAAGCACCTGAAGCCTCTTGCACTGAGCTTGAGGCGCCCGCCGCAAAACCTGGAAACTCATTCGGGTTATTTTGATTGCCCCATTCAATACGGCGCGGCTCGTGACGAGTTGAGCATGAGCGCCGCCGACCTCGATCTGCCATTTCTTCAACACAACCCGGAAGTGCTGGACATGATGACGCCCGGCCTTAGCGCTGCGATGCGAGAGATCGAAGCGCCGGCTGGTTTCTGTGAGCAGGCGATTGAAGTTCTGAAGCGAGCCTTGGCGGATGGTCGGCCGAGTTTGCAATATCTCGCCCGTGAACTGTTGCAAAGCGAGCGCACCTTGCAACGACGATTAACGGCGGAGGGTACGACGTTCAGCGCGCTGCTCAACGAGGCCCGGCGCCAGGCAGGATTGCACCTGCTGGCTGACAAGACGATTGAGCTGAAAGAGGTGGCTTACCTGCTCGGCTACCAGGACGTTAACTCTTATTACCGGGCGTTTCGGCAATGGGAGAACGTGTCACCGGGTGAGTGGCGACGCGCCAATGCATGAGGTTTTAGTGGGTAGAGACAGAGACTGATCAACGCCTGGCACAAATAATTTGAACGGCTCTCGGGCGCGCTCACCTAATGATTAGCTTGTGAATAATCACACAGGCACTGTGCCAATATCGGCATTCTCCGAGAGGTGATCAACGTGGCTAAAGACGACAAGAAAAGCAAAGGTGACGCTTCGAAAGCCAGCAAGGACTTGAAAGACAAAAAGTCATCACCGGCCAAGAAGTCAGCTGCGGCCTCGACGCTTTCCAAATCCTCCGACAAGAAGGACAAAAAGAAAGACGCCGAACCGAAGAAGTCTGCAAAGAAGGCTGATAGCAAGCCAGAAAAGACCAAGAAGACAGAGAAGGCTGATAGCAAGCCAGAAAAGGCCAAGAAATCAGAGAAGTCTGATAAGCCTGCAAAGAAGAAAAAGTGACACCTGCTATCTGCTAGGGCTTTACGCCCTAGCGTTTTTCAAGCCAATGGCTCAAAACCTTCAGGCCAGTTCTTCAACCCTGTGCACATCACCCAAGGAATCACGCTGCATCGACTGCAGGTTTTTCTCGATGGTTTCGCACAGCGCTTCCATCTGAATCTGGTGCTCACTGAGGCGAAACGGGCTTTGCAGATCGGTGCCGATGCGCTCGATGGCCAGCAGCATGAAACCCACCACGGTCGAAGCGAGCGGGGTGAACCAGCCCAGCGATTCCACCAGCCCCACCGGTACGATCAGGCAGAACAGCGAAATAAACAGCCGTGGGAAATACACGTAAGGGTAGGGCAGCGGGGTATTGGCGATCCGCTCCATTCCGCCCTGGCTGTTGGACAGATCGACCATGGTCGATTCCAGCCGCGCAAGGCGAATGCTGTCCAGGCGCCCGGCCTTGTATTCCTTCGCCAGCAGGGCGGCGGAACCGGTGAGGATGTCGTTGGCGAAGTTGTTGGTGGTGCCGCTGCGGGCGAACTCGTCGGCAGGGATAAACGCGCGAACTTCTTCCGGGCAAGGCTCGCCCTGTAGATGCGCCGCGAGGCAATTCACATAGGCCACGTGGCGGCGCAGCAGGGTCGATTTGACTGGATTGACCTCATTGTCCGGGTCATCCAGCAATGTCAGCACCTGCCGGGCGTAGCTACGCGAACTGTTGATCATCATGCCCCACAGCGTGCGCGCCTCCCACCAACGGTTATAGGCGCTGCTGTTGCGAAAACTGATCAACACCACCAATGCCGAACCCAGCAATGTCAGGGGCATCAGCGGCAGGTTGATCTTGGCATTGAGAAACAACATGAAGTCTACGGTGACGGCGATATCCCAGAGCAATAACCAAAACAGGGCCCAGCCCACATAGCCCATGGTTTTGATGATCAGACGGTATTTTTTGATGATGGCTGCTTTCAAACGGAAACCTCGAGGTGAGCAGTAAGCATTAACGCCTTAGCTCGGACGGTGTTTTCGGGGTAAAGGTTCGGCGATTGAAATACCTGTCGTCCATTCGTCCAGAATGCGGCACTCCTCAGAGCGGATCGCCTCTGAACTTCAAGCACGGACTTCCCGCGCCCCGGTTGGAGAGCCAGCATGGAAATTGATGAAAACGCGCCAGGCAACAAATCTCAGCAGGAAGTGACACGCACCACGGACAACGAGACCGGACACGATCCGCAGCGCGATGAACCTGAGGTCCCGTTGCCAGCAGACGACGAAGCGCCGCTTGAGGAAGATATGAGTGATGTGGATGCGAATAACTCGGTATCGAGCGAGCATCCTTGATCAACATAATCGAGCAATAAAAAACCGGCATTGCGCCGGTTTTTTTATGTTCTGCAATCGGCAAATCAGAGTGCAGCTTTCACCTGCAAGCCAAACACCAGTGCATTGTCGATGTCCTGCCCGGAAAAAGCGCCCGGCTCGATGATGTACTGCATATTTGGGCGCAGGGTCAGCCAGGGCGTGGCCTGATAACCGTAACCGAGTTCGATCAACTGTTCGGCGCTGTCCAGATTCGGGAACGCTGTGCCGTTGTTCAGCGCGGCGTCTTGTTGCACATCGCGACTGCGTGGGTTGGGCACGGCGCGGCCATAGCCCAAAGCAAGCGTGTCACGCGGCCGGCCTTCGAACGGTTTGTACAACACCACACCCGTGCCGTACCACTTGCTGAAAGGCGAAGCGGCAGAACTGGCTGCCGAATACTGACCGAAGGCGTGCAGGCTGCGACCTTCGGACGCCTGCGAGCGCCACACCGCCTGGTCGACGAGCAGGTAATGACCACCGCGACCGGACACCTCTTTGTCGCTGTCGATGCGTTTTACATCGGAGCTGTCGTAGTAGTAACCAACCTTGTATTCACCCGGCAAGTCCCCCGCGTGCTTGTACACCAACTCGATCGGCACCACGGTACCCGTCGTGTGTTTCGGCCCAAGATGCCAGGCACGGCTGGAGTCGCCGTTGCTTTCGGGGTCGACATTGAATGCGGCCACACGCAGTTGCCACGCTGGCGACAGGTCGTATTTCACCCGCACGCCCAACCGGGCGTTGGGGTAGTTGGTCCAGCCGCTGCCGCCGGACATGTTCAGTGGATGGCCGCAGAAACCGGCGTTCATGAAGTTACACAGAATGCCACTGTCCAGGCCGCCGAGGTCGTTACCCATGGCCATGTAGCCGAGTTTGACGTTCAGCGCCGGGGTGAAGAGCGAACGCTCGTAGCTCAACTCGGTCAGGCGGGTGTAGAGGCCACCGTAGTTTTCCTGAATTGGCAGACGGTTGCCGACCAGATCGTCGGAGGCGCTGTTGCCGCGGCGGTCGTTGATGGTCAGTTGGACCTTGCCGGCGTTGTCCACGCCATACAGTTTGCTCAGGTCGAATTGCACGCCGAGCTTGATGTTCTGCGAGTAACGCGCCGAACGATGCAGCCCGCCGTCGGCGTTGTAGGCCGTCTCGCCGCTGTAATCGCCGGTGAACTTGACGCCATCTTCGTCCATCTGGTGGCGCAGGCCGCCCCAATCGCCAGTCAAGGTGTTGCGGGTCAACAGGTTCGAGTCGGCATCGGCGAAGGCGGGCAGGGCGGTGCTGCAAGTCAGGCCCAACAGCACGCCGTTGATCCAGCCGATATGAGAAAAACGAAACATGGAAATCTTCCTGGTGAAATCTTCAGCGATAGGCATAAAGCGGCGCGGCACCCGAAGGTGCCGCGCACAAGTGCAATGAAGTGGCTCGCAGATGTTTACGGCAGCGCGTAAGCCATCACGTAGTCGCCACGATCGGTCGACTGACGAGCACCACCGGCGGTAATGACGATGAACTGCTTGCCGGTCTTCGGCGAAACGTAAGTCATAGGGCCGCCCTGGCTGCCCACAGGCAGACGCGCCTTCCAGACTTCTTCACCGTTGCCGCTGTTGAAGGCGCGCAGGTAGAAGTCTTGAGTGCCGGCGATAAAGATCAGGCCACCTTGGGTCGACAGGGTGCCGCCGAGGGTTGGCAGACCAACCTTGATCGGCAGGTGCATGCGGATACCCAGCGGACCGGTGTCTTCAACAGTGCCGACCGGCACTTGCCAGGCGACTTTCTGCGTCTTCATGTCGATGGCGGTCAGCGTACCGAACGGCGGAGCCTGGCAAGGAATGCCGGCGACCGACAGGAAGCGGTTTTTGTTCACCGCGTAAGGCGTGCCCTTGAGCGGCACGGCGCCCATGCCGGTGTTCAGCGATTCGCCACCGGAAGCGGCCTGAGCCTTGTTCTGCGACGGGATCATCTGAATCCACAGACCCAGGCGCATGTCGTTGACGAAGATGAAACCGTGCACCGGATCAGTGGAGATGCTGCCCCAGTTCATGCCGCCCAGCGAACCCGGGAAGCTCAGGGACTTGTCGGTGCCCGGCGCGGTGTACAAGCCGTCATAACGCATCGACTTGAAATCGATCCGGCACAACAGTTGGTCGTACGGCGTTGCGCCCCACATGTCCGATTCGGTCAGGTGCTGAGCACCGATCTGCGGCATGCCCACCGATTTTGGCTGGGTTGGCGAGTACGGTTCGTTAGGGATGTTGGCCGCTTTGACCGGCACTTCTTCAACGTCGGTCAGCGGTTTGCCGGTAGCGCGATCCAGTACATAAATCTGGCCAGCCTTGGTGCCGATGACCAGCGCCGGAACGGTTTTGCCGTCCTTGGTGAAGTCGATCAGGCTCGGCTGCATCGGCAGGTCGAAGTCCCAGAGATCGTTGTGAACGGTCTGGAACACCCACTTTTCTTCACCACTGTTGGCGTCCAGCGCGAGGATCGACGCACCGTAGGTGTGATCCAGTTTGCTGCGCTCGACACCGTAGATGTCGGTGGAAGAACTGCCCATCGGCAGGAATACGGTGTTGGTGGCCGAGTCGTAAGACATCGGTGCCCAGCTGTTCGGCGTGCTGCGCACATAGGTGCTGCCGTCGGCTGGCGCGTTGCGATCCTGCGGGTTGCCCGGGTCGAACGCCCAGCGCATGGCGCCAGTCATCACGTCGAACCCACGGATCACGCCCCCCGGCATGTCGGTTTGCACGTTGTCGGCCACACGACCGCCAACGACTACGGTGGTCCCGGCCATCAACGGGGCGGAGGACAACTGATAGTAGCTGTCCGGGACATCACCCAGACCAGACTTGAGATCAACCTGGCCATTGTTGCCAAAACCCCGGCAGAACTCGCCGGTGTCGGCATCCACGGCAATCAGGCGTGCGTCGATGGTGTTGGTCAGCAAACGACGTTGGCAGTGGGCAGGGAGGGCATCGGCCGTTTCTTGAACGACTGGCGAGTTTTCTGGCTTGGCGACTGCCGCAGTGGCGTCGAAGTAAGCCATGCCACGGCAACGCTGCCAGACTTTCGATTGCGCGTTGATCGAGTTTTTCCAGATTTCCTTGCCGGTGTCGGCATCCAGCGCGATCAGGTTGTTGTGCGGGGTGCAGATGAACACTTTGTTGCCGACCTGCAGCGGGGTGAGCTGGTCTTCGGCACCGTTGCCATCGCTCTCGGCGACGTCACCGGTGTGATACGTCCACGCGACCTGCAATTTGTCGACGTTGGTACGGTTGATCTGGTCCAGCGCGGCGAAGCGGCTGCCACCTTCGGTATTACCGTAGTGAGCCCAATCCTTCTGCGCCTTGTCTGGCTCGACAGGGGTGAGGCCCGGGCCAGTGCCGGTCGCGGCAACTGTCGGGTGGGCGACGAACATATTGCCGGCCGCGACAGCCAGTGCCACCGCCAATACCGCGGCAACGCCATAAGCGCCACGGCCAGGCACACCGCCGTTGGCGCGGGTCAGCAGGGGATAGACCAACGTAACGGCCAGGCCGACCGCGCCGAACATGAACAGACGCGAGAACAACGGCCAGAACACCAGGCCCACGTCGCTGACTGCCCAGACGGCCGTTGCGAGCAGGAACGCCGCAAACAACCAGGCACCGGCCGGCTTATAGCGCGCGATCAGCAAACCGGCGATGGTCATGACCAGACCACCGACCAGGAAGTACCACGATCCGCCGAGGCCGACCAACTTCACGCCCCCGGCCGCGAGGGCCAGACCGAGCAGGGCGATGATCACGCCCAACCCGATCAGAATGAATTTTGATACGCCAGAGACGCGTTGACTTTGCTTCACGTTGAGAGCCCCGTTGAAATGAAGCGCGCATTATATAGTTAGGTAACTATCTAGTTAAATCACAATTTCACCCTCAAGCGTAGTTCGTCCTTGTCAAGCGCTCCATCGCGAGGCCCTGAACACGTCAGGCGTTTGCTGCGTTTGGCCAAATGCTGACGACAGGCGCTAAAATCGGCGGTGAGCGCCGCCCGTCGCAAGCGCACCGTGAAAATTGCAATTATTCCTTTCGACCACGTTTCAGATCATTGTGGATTGCCTGCACCGCTGCCGATCCCGGCGCGGACGTGCGATGTACCCACTTCAAAAAAATCAGGAGGAGCAATGTCGCAACCTGTTGCGTCTGCAAGGCCGACTCAAGCGTCAAACCGGCGCTGGATGGGCATGATGTTTTGGCTGGTACTGGCAGGGGTGGCAGTGCTGTTGCTGGTCAGTGGCTACGGTGCGTTGGTAAATGCCGACCGCGCTAACTTGCAACTCGCCGTACTGGGTGGACTTTCCGGATTTGGTGCGACCGCGCTGGGCGCCGTGGCGGCCATTGCGCTGCGCGACATTTCGGCGCGCACGCAGGACACCATGCTCGGCTTCGCCGCCGGAATGATGCTGGCCGCCAGTTCGTTTTCATTGATTCTTCCCGGTATCGAGGCCGCTCGGGAGCTTAGCGGCAACCCGATGCTGGCTGCGGGCATCGTCGTGCTGGGATTGGGACTGGGGGTGGCGTTGATGATCGGACTCGACCGATTTGTCCCTCACGAACATGCCGAGAGCGGTCGGCGCGGGCCGGAAGTCGAGCGCATCAACCGGGTCTGGTTGTTCGTCCTGGCGATTACCTTGCACAACTTGCCGGAAGGCATGGCCATCGGCGTCAGTTTCGCCAATGGCGATATGCAGGTCGGTTTGCCGCTGACAACCGCTATCGCCATTCAGGACATTCCCGAAGGTCTGGCGGTGGCGCTGGCCTTGCGGGTGACCGGTATTTCAGCACTGCGCGCGGCGATGATCGCCATTGCATCCGGCTTGATGGAGCCATTGGGCGCCGTCGTTGGTCTGGGCATTTCCAGCAGCTTCGCGCTGGGTTACCCGATTGCACTGGGGCTTGCTGCCGGCGCGATGATTTTTGTGGTGTCCCACGAAGTGATTCCCGAAACGCACCGTAACGGCCATGAAACACCGGCGACGCTTGGGCTCATGTTGGGCTTCGGGGTAATGATGTTTCTCGACACGGCGCTGGGCTAGTCGCTCATCGTCCGGTTTGAACTCCTGGCCTGAGTGTTGCGTCCGTTGCTGAGAGGGCCTCACTACCGTTTATAGCCTCGCACCGGGGGATCCGTGCCATGAATGCCTACAAGAATCTGCTGAGCGATACCGAAGTCAAAAAACTCGCCGCACTGGATCGTTGGCACGCGGCGTTTGACGATGTGACGTTGCGTCGGGATAACCCGGACGGCTATCACGAAGAGCTGATCCGCCGTGCCGATGAACTGGACCGCTTGGGGGAAATCACCTTCGAAGAGTGGCGGGTGTTGCGTCTCGACGCTGATCAAGCCTGGCTGCGCGCGGTTTCTGGGGATGACTATCGGTAAAGTGGTTATCAACTATGGAGATTATGTGTCCACATTCAACATCGAGGCCGTGACCCGGTCAGAGATTGCCGAGGTCATCGACTTCGTCATGCAGGCTCGCGCTGAGCTTTTTCCGAAGCTGAGCGCCACAGGAATCCCGCCAGATCTGGCGAATTTTGAAGAGACTTATATCAGTGGCGCCGGACGTTTTCTGGTCGCCCGTCATGAGGGCCGCATCGTCGCCGCGATCGGTTATTTACCCTATGACCAGCGCTTCGAACACCTCGACTATGAGCAACTCGAGGTCGTGGAAGTGGTGCGGCTGTTTGTCATTCCCGAGTACAGACGCTCAGGATTGGCCAGTGAGCTTTACCAGACGTTGAAATCATCAGCCGAAGACGCCGGAGTCGACGTGATCTACCTGCACACGCATCCGTTCTTGCCGGGTGCGATCAATTTCTGGCTCAAGCGCGGTTTTCAGGTGATCAACGTCGATCCCGACCCGGTCTGGCAGACGACCCACATGGATTGCCGGATTCAAAACTGACCAATCAGGAAGAGCGCAATCGCAGGATCTGCGCGCCGTCGAAAGGGTCAGTCAGGTAATGGGCATGCACCCCGAACGTGTCGAGCAGGCGTTGCGGGGTCAACACCTCAAGTGGTTTGCCGAGGGCGACCAGGCGACCCTTTTCCAGTACGGCCAATCGATCACAAGTCAGTGCTTGATTGAGGTCGTGCAGGGCAATCACCGTGGTCACCGGCAACGCTTGAACCACATTCAAAATAGACAGTTGATGCTGGATATCCAGGTGGTTGGTGGGTTCGTCCAGCAGCAGGATTTGCGGGCGCTGGGCGAGGGCGCGCGCGATGTGCACACGCTGGCGCTCGCCACCGGAAAGGCTGCGCCAGGAGCGATTGCGCAGATGCGTCGCGTCAACATCGCGCAAGGCCTGATCGATAATGCCATCGTCCTCGGCAGACCACGGACTGAGCGCCGACAGCCATGGCGTTCGACCCAGCGCCACGGCATCAAACACGCTGATCGCGTCGAGGGTGTCCGCCTGCTGCTCAACCACCGCCAGCGTTTGCGCGATGGTTCGGCGCGACAGCGTCTTCAACCGCTGGCCGTGGAGATGGATGTCGCCACGACTGGGCGAGCGTACGCCGCAGAGCAATTTCAGCAAAGTGGATTTGCCAGAACCGTTGGGGCCGACAAGGCCAAGGGTTTCGCCGCGACGGATGTCCAGATCAATCTCGTGCAGCAACCGCGCATCGCGGATATCAAAGCCGAGGCCGCAGCAACGCAGCACCGATTCGCCGACCACCGGGGACAGCGCATTCATCGGGCATTCCTCCGGCCGATCAGGATCAGCGCGAACACTGGCGCACCGACCAGCGCGGTAATCACGCCGACCGGGATCACCTGGCCTTTGATCAGCGTGCGCGACAGCACATCAGCGGCAATCAAAAACACCGCGCCGCCCAGTGCACTCGCGGGCAGCAGACGCGTGTGTCGAGTGCCGAGCAAAAGCCTTACAGCGTGGGGAATCACCAGACCCACGAAACCGATAGAGCCGACAATCGACACCATCACAGCCGTCACCAATGCGGCACAACTGATCAACAGCAACTGCACGCGCCGCACCGGAATCCCGAGCGATGCCGCTGAGTCGACGCCGAAGGTAAACGCGTCCAGCGCACGCCGATGCCACAGGCACACAACGAGCCCGATGACTGTCACCGGCACTGCCAGCCACACCGATGGCCAGCGCACGCCGCTGAGATTGCCGAGCATCCAGAACATGATGCCGCGTGCCTGTTCGGAGCTGGCCGACTTGGTGATCAGAAATGCCGTGAGGGCATTGAACAGCTGCGAACCGGCGATCCCCGCCAAAATGATCTGGCCGGTATTACCCGGTGAGCCAGCGGCGCGGCCGAGTAAAACCACGACGGCGAACGCCACAACAGCGCCGCCGAACGCACCAACTGACATGGAAATCGCCCCGGCGCCGAAACCCAGCAACGCGACCATCACCGCGCCCGTTGAGGCGCCAGCGGAAATGCCGAGCAGATACGGGTCGGCCAGCGGGTTGCGCAGCAGCGATTGCAGAATCACCCCGCAAGTCGCCAAACCCGCGCCGCAAGCGGCAGCCACCAGCGCGCGAGTCAGGCGATAGTTCCAGACAATGCCTTCGTCGATCGGATCAAGCACATAACCGGCCGCCCACAGTTTGTTGGCCAGCACCTGAAACACCACGATGGGATCAATGGTCGTCTCACCAATGGCCACACCGGCAATCACCGCTAAAAGCAGGATCGCCAGTGCCAACAGGGTGCGTATCAACGTCGCGGTCATTTGGACAGGTCGTAGCCGTTAATGGCGCTCGCCAATGAGGCGATGCCGTCGAATGTGCGCATGCTGGCCTGCATGGCCATGGCGTCGAGAATGATGATGCGGTTGTTTTTCACCGCGTCCATGTTGCGGGTCACGGGATCGTTGCGCAGGAATTCCAGCTTCTTCAGATAGTCGTCAGCCGGGAAGCGCCGGCGATCCATGCGCGCGATGACCAGGAACGTCGGGTTGGCTTTGGCGATGGTTTCCCAGCCGACAGTTGGCCATTCTTCATCGGACTCCACGACGTTGCGCACGCCCAGCGTGTTGAGCATGAAGTCTGGAACGCCCTTGTGTCCGGCGACGTACGGGTCGATATCCAGACTGGCACTGGAAAACCAGACCAGTGCGCTGATGTCTTTCGATTTCTTGTCATTCGCCATGGCAATCGAGTTGGCGAGGCTCGCCTTGAGGTCTGCGTTCAACTGTTGAGCGCGCGCCTGGACATCAAAAATCTCACCGAACTGGGTGATGCTTTTATAGATGCTGTCGATGCGAAACGGCGCCAGACGCGTGCCGTCGGCACCGACCAGATTGTCCTTGGCCTCGCAGTCAGACGGCATCAGATAAGTCGGTATGTTCAGTTCGTGAAACTGTTCGCGGGTGCCGACCGCGCCTTGCGGCCCGACCATCCATTCCAGCTCCACAGCCACCAGTTGCGGGCGCTTGGCGATCACCGATTCGAAACTCGGTTCGTTATCGGCCAGGCGCTCGATGTTGTCGTTTTGCGCTTTGTACTGAGGCAGCACATCGTTGAACCACAGCGAAGTGCCGACGATTTTTTCACCCAGTCCGAGGGCGAAGAGCATTTCCGTGCCGGCCTGGCCGATTGTCACCGCGCGCGCCGGGACCTGCGCGAAGGTCAGCGTGCTGCCGCAGTTTTCAATCGTCAGGGGGTACTGCGTCGGTGCAGCATGGGCGAGGGCGCCAACACCCAGGCCAACGACGAGGGCGACAAAACGAGGCAACAGCATGATGCAATCTCCATTCGAACCGTACACGGAGCCAGGGTGCAGGTTCTGGAAACACATCGCTCACGCTGCCTTGAAAGCAGTGCCAGGCCGATCACCGAAGTGACGCGCGCACAAGGATGTCCTTCCCGGACACCCCGCCGGTTAGTGATTGTTGCTTGGCCGGCAGGTCTCCTGACTGATGCGTCGTCGCCTGCTTCAGCCTTCCCGGGAACAATCCCAGTGGCAGTTTAGAAGCAGGCTCGGCATCTACAGTTGCGGGGGCAGTTCCGTTTGATGCGTTGGGCGCATCACGGATTCCCTATTAATCCCAATTGGAAACCGGCGGGCGGCATGGTATCCGATCGTGGCGGTTGAGGCGAACGGGCGTGCTCGCTCAAGGCGTGGGGCAGCGCCAGCAGGAGGGGCGATGGTGAGAACGGACCAGTCAGGTACTTTTATGCGAAGCACTTTTGCGCCACCTATTCAGTTACTGCAACGATTCAGCGCAACTTGTATCCTTGCGTTACAAGAGGACGAATGGCCCCAGCTATTGCCCTGACCCAATAGTCGCGGGAACGGAAAACCGGACTTTCCTTAAGGTAATAACGTGAAGCGTGATTCGCACCTGGTTGTGCTTTTGCTGTTCGTGATCGGTTGCTCTCTGGCGTCATTGACGGTCTGGAAAGTATTGGCTTCTCGAGATCGGGCACTGGAGGAAGTGGATGTCCACGGCTTGAACCTGACCCAGGCGCTGTCTACCTACTCCGAGGGGATTGTCCGCCAGAGCTCGCTGCTTTTACTCGGGCTTGTCGAGCGCCTGGAAATTGAAGGTAGCGGCCCCGCGCAGATTCAGCGGCTGAGTGCATTGATCATCCGCCAGTAACCGTTAATGCCACAGCTCAGTGGTATCACGATCTACGACAATCAGGGACGCTGGCTGATGTCCTCCAATCGACCGATTCCGGCCGGGGCGAATAGCAGCGATCGGGCCTATTTCATTCATCATCGCGACGATCCCAGCCGTGAGACCTTTATCGGTCCGCCTATCCAGAGCCGTTCGAATCAGGAATGGGTGATCACCGTCAGCCGCCGCTTCAATGATGCGCGCGGAGAGTTTGCCGGGGTGGTGGCGGTCACCTTGGGCGTCGAAAACTTTCTTCGGTTGTTCGGAAAGATCGACGTGGGGCAGGAGGGCGCCATCGGGTTGTCTTACACCGATGGGACGTTGCTGGTTCGTTATCCATTCCGCGAGCAGGACATGGGCCGCAACTTTTCCAAATCGCCCATCTATGCCAAGTATCTCGTTGATCGAGCAGTCGGCACCGCGTCGTTTACCTCCAGCCTGGATGGTGTGGAGCGGCTCTACGCCTTCCGCAAGAGTGACCGGCTGCCGCTGATAACGACGGTGGCCCTCGGCAAGCGCGAAGCCCTCGCCGCGTGGCGAACCGAGGCATTGTTGTCGGCGGTGGTGGTCACCGGGCTGCTGGGACTCACGGGCCTCATTGGCTGGTTCCTGATTCTGGATATCCGTCGGCGTACCAAGGCCGAAGATCAGTTGCGAGGCACCCAGCAGCAGTTGCTCTCAACCAATCGGCAACTGGAATTGCTGGCGATGAAAGA
Source organism: Pseudomonas sp. P116 (assembly GCF_020149425.1). NCBI lineage: Bacteria > Pseudomonadati > Pseudomonadota > Gammaproteobacteria > Pseudomonadales > Pseudomonadaceae > Pseudomonas > Pseudomonas sp. P116. The sequence continues at coordinate 293,277 of NZ_JACVHB010000007.1, forward strand.
CGCCCTGACCGGTCTGGCCAATCGACGCTGCTTTGATCAAAGCCTTGCCATGGAAGCCCGCCGAGCACGACGTGACGGTACGACGTTGGCATTGCTGATGATCGATATCGACCACTTCAAGCTGTTCAACGACTCACTCGGACATGTTGCCGGAGACGCCTGTCTGCAAACCGTTGGCAGAATCCTGGACGAATGTGTGCGGCGCCCCTCGGACCTGGTGGCCCGATATGGCGGTGAAGAGATGGGGGTGATCATGCCGGACACCGATATCGACGGTGCCGCAGTCGTGGCGCAACTGATCATCGACCGCTTGCAGCAAGCAAACATCCCGCACAACGCCAGCCCGCTCGGACGCGTCAGTGTCAGCATCGGGATTGCGACCGCCACGGGGCTGGAACTGGATCACCTGCAAGGTTTGATCGAGGTAGCCGATCAGGTGCCGTACAACGCCAAGGCCCGGGGTCGGAATCAGTATGTAAGGGGTGGGTCGTGACAGGCGATCGCCTTTAGGTCTGGCACGGCATCAAAGGGCCTCTTCAAGCATTCGTGTTTTGCTACCGGCAAAAGCACCTTCTCACGAGCCTGCGACTTCCTCTAGCGATTGCAGTTTTTCTAGCTACGCTTGCCAGCAAGAGAACGGCGTCACCGCGCCCACTCGTTACTGGTCACGAAAGGGAGCCGACATTCATGGACAGCGTGCAGGACCTGTATCCATCAGCAACCGTCCTGGTGGTGGACGACACCCCCGACAACCTGATGCTGATCGCCGAGTTGCTCAAGGACAAATATCGGATCAAGGCAGCCAACAGCGGCGAGAAAGCACTGCGTCTTCTGCAAAGCGATCCGCTTCCCGACCTGATCCTGCTGGACATCATGATGCCCGGCCTGTCCGGGTATGACGTTGCCGAGCAGCTCAAGGGTGACCACCGTACTCGCCACATTCCGATCATTTTCCTGACTTCCATGGTTGCTACAGAGTACGAGATTCGCGGTTTGAGCCTGGGGGCTGCGGATTACATCACCAAACCGATAATCCCTCCGGTGCTCTTGGCCAGGGTCGAGACTCAGATCAAGCTCAAGTCGGCTGCAGACTTCCTGCGCAATCAGAACGAATTCCTGGAACAGGAAGTGCAGCGCCGGACCCGGGAGGTGATCGCCATCCAGGACGTCACTATTCACGCCATGGCATCGCTGGCCGAAACCCGCGACAACGAAACCGGCAACCACATTCGCCGTACTCAACACTACGTAAGACTACTGGCCGAACTGCTGCGCGAGCATCCGCGCTTCCGGCACTTCCTCGATGAGGAAACCATCAAGCTGCTATTCAAGTCAGCACCGCTGCACGATATAGGCAAGATTGGTATCGCTGATCGCATCCTGCTCAAGCCGGGACGTCTTACTGCGCAAGAATTCGAGATCATGAAGACCCACACCACACTGGGGCGCGACGCGATCCAGCACGCCGAGGATCAGTTAGGAATCAAAGTCGACTTCCTTCATCTGGCCAAGGAAATCGCCTACGGCCATCAGGAAAAGTGGGATGGCAGTGGCTATCCGCAAGGGCTGGCCGCCGACGACATACCGATCAGCGCCCGTTTGATGGCCCTGGCGGATGTCTACGATGCGCTGATCAGTCGTCGCGTGTACAAACCCGGCATGCCCCATGAACAGGCAGTCGAGATTATCCGCGAAGGCCGCGGTTCGCATTTCGATCCGGACATCTGCGACGCGTTTCTGGCCAATGCCGAGCAGTTCCGTGAAATCGCACTGCGCTTCATCGACAGCGACCACGACATGGCGAGGCAGTTGGCCTTGCTTGAGCAAAACGCTGACCACTCCTGAGCCCTTGGCATCACTGCACATCAAGCTGAACGAGGCCGTATATGAACAGACTGTTCGAGCTGCTCGAGCGCCTGTCCCTGCGCAATAAATTGATCATCGGCTTCGCCGCACTGCTGATGTTGAGCCTCGTACTGGGTGTGCAAAGCCTGCGCACCCAGTATTCGCTCAGGTACGAAATGCAGCAGTTGTACCAACAGGATCTGGTCGGTATCCAGCATGTGCAGGAAGTCCGGGTGCAGTTGCCGCATCTATTGCTGGCAATGCAGCGCGCAATCGCTACCAACAACGCAGACATCCGGATCAGCGCCAGAGCCCAGATGGCCGTCGCCCAGAAACGCCTGCTCGAGGCTCTGGAGCAGCTTCGACCGACACTGCGACGACAGAGCAGTCTCAACAGCCTGTTGGAATTCGAAGTGGTGTTGCGGCGCCTGCAAAAAGACGGCGATGAAGCACTGGAGTTCGCCGGCAAGGGCTCCCTTGGTCAGGCCCTGACATTACTCAACAGTAAGGATTTTCTCGCGCTGGAACAGGGAGGCGACGAGTTGCTCACTCAGATACAGAACAACAAGGAAGCCGACATCCACGATATGGCGAAGAGTCAGGTTGAGTATGCACAGCGAAGCAGCACGATCACTTATGTCTTGCTGCTGGGCGGTTCGACGCTGGCCTTGCTCTTGACCTGGCTGGTCAGTCAATCCATTCGCGTGCCGCTCAATCGGGTGCGCGTGGCGGTTGACGAGTTGGCTTGTGGCAAGCTGGACGGTCAGATTCCTCACACCGATCTTCGCAACGAAACCGGCGACCTGGCGCGTGCCATTGCCACGCTGCAACTGGAGGCTCGTCAGCTTGAGCGCCAGCGCTGGGTCAAAGCCCACGCCTCGCTGCTGCAAGTGGATCTGCAACAGGCAGAGACGCCACAACAGTTGGCGCAGGCTTTTTTCAGCCGTATCGCGCCACAGTTGGGCATGTGCCAAGGGGCTTTGTATGTCCTCTATGAGGGCGCGTCACGTCTTCGGTTGGTCGGCGGTTATGCGGTGGATAGTCAGCAGCCTCTGTCGACTGAGGTTGAACTCGGTGAAGGATTGCTCGGCCAGTGTGCATTGGATCACCAACCTCGCCAGCTCGACGATCTGCCTGAACGGTTCTGGCATGTGCGCGCGCAATTGGGTACAGCCCCCGCCAGCCATCTGCTGGTTCAGCCGGTGCTGCGTGGTGAGCGCTTGCTTGGCGTTCTGGAAATGGCCGGCTTTCGACCGCTGGAAGAAAATCAGGCGTTGCTCTTGCAGGAAGTGCTGCCCAGGCTGGCCGGTGCCATGGCGATCATGGAGCGCAGTGAGGCGGCTCGGGCACTGCTGCAGGAAACTCGTCGCCAGGCGGACGAAATGGGTGCGCAAACTTTACTGCTGGAACACCAGGCCAGAGAACTTGAAGCCCAGCAGACGGCACTGCGCGCTACCGAGGCCTGGTATCGCGGCATTATCGAGGCGGCACCGGATGGCATGTTGGTGCTGGGGGCCGACGGCCGCATTCTGATGACCAATCCACAAATGGACACACTGTTTGGTTATGAACAAGGCGAGCTGATCGGCGCCAGCATTGAGCGTCTGGTGCCGCAGGCTGCACGCCAGCGGCATGTCGGATTGCGCGACGGTTTCATTGCCAGCGGCGGAACCCGGCAGATGGGCGGCGACCTCGGTGACCTGAGCGGCGTGCGCAAAGACGGCAGTCTGTTCTCCGTGGAAATCGGCCTGTCCCATTTGCCTCGCCTGGAGGGCCGCGGCGTCTGCGTTTGCGCCTCGGTGCGTGACGTGAGTGAGCGCAGGGCGATGGAGGCGAAACTGCGCACTGCCAGCGATCGCCTGAATCTGGCGCAAGAGGCCGGCGACATCGGCTTGTTCGACGTTGATCTGGTCAGCGGTACAAATTACTGGACGCCCCAGCTCGAAAGCCTTTTCGGTCTGGAGACTGGCGCATTCGGCGGCACGCTGGAGCACTGGAAGGCGCTGGTCCATCCCGATGACGTAGCGCGCGTCAGCAGCACGTTCGAAAACGCCGTCCAACGGGGCGATGATCGCGTCGAGTTCGACTTGCGCATCGTGCGTAAAAACGATGGAAAGGTGCGCACATTCCGGTCGCTCAACCGCTTCTCACGCACCCCTGACGGTAAGCCGTTACGTGCGACCGGTATCAACATCGACGTGACTGCGCTGGCAGAGGCGAGGGCAGTGGCCGAAGAGGCCACGCGGGCCAAGAGCGAGTTTCTCGCCAACATGAGTCATGAGATCCGAACGCCGATGAACGCCATCATCGGCATGAGCCATTTGGCGTTGCGTACCGAACTTGATAAGCGCCAGCGCAACTACATTGAAAAGGTTCACCGATCGGCGGAGAACCTGCTGGGGATCATCAACGACATCCTCGATTTCTCCAAGATCGAGGCTGGCAGGATGAGCCTTGAACAACTCCCGTTTCGCCTCGAGGACGTACTCGACAGCTTCGCGGCCATGATTGGCCTGAAAACCGAATACAAGGGCCTGGAGCTGCTGTTCCAGATCCCGCCCGACCTGCCCACTGCACTGCTCGGAGATCCCCTTCGTCTTGGCCAGGTGCTGATCAATCTGGGTAACAACGCCGCCAAATTCACCGAGCGCGGTGAGCTTGTGGTCGGCGTGGAAAAAGTCAGTATGCACAACGAGCGCGTGGAGCTGCATTTCTGGGTGCGCGACACGGGCATAGGCATGACGGTCGAGCAGTGTTCACGCCTGTTTCAGTCGTTCAGTCAGGCTGACAGCTCGATTACCCGCAAGTACGGTGGCACCGGGCTGGGCTTGTCTATATCCAGGAAGCTGGTGGAACTGATGGCCGGCCGCATTTGGGTCGAAAGTGAGCCTGGAGTCGGCTCCACGTTTCATTTTCAGGTGCAGCTCGGTGTGCAGCAAGACGCTCAGCCGCGCCGAATGTTCAAGGCCGGCGAACTGATGGGGCTGCGGGTACTGGTCGTGGATGATAACGCCAGTGCCCGTGAAATCCTCTCGGGTATGGCTCGCAGCTTTGGTCTGGAAGTGGACGTCGCGCAGTCCGGTAGTCTGGCCCTGCGCATGCTCGGCGACGCCGAACTCAAGGCGCTGCCGTACGATCTGGTCCTGATGGACTGGCGGATGCCCGGCATGGATGGCATGGAAGCGGTGAGCAGAATGCATTCCGCCAGCCTGTTGCATACGCCGTCGGTGATCATGGTTACCGCCTTTGGCCGTGAAGAAGCTTGCGAGGAAGCCGACCGACAGGGTATCCAGTTGCCGGTGGTGCTGACCAAACCCGTAACTCCGTCCTCTTTGCTGGAAGCTATTGGTATGGTGCTGGGAAAAGGCCTGAACGGCGATACTCGGGCTGGCGAACGCGCCCAACTCAACGCCAGCACCGTAGACAGCTTGAAGGGTGCGCGGGTGCTGCTGGTCGAGGACAACGACTTGAATCAGGAACTCGCCTGCGAGCTGCTGGAGAGTGCCGGAATGCGACTGCGACTCGCCAGGCACGGCCAAGAGGCGCTGGACATCCTGGCCGAGGATGACGACTTCGATGGCGTGCTGATGGATTGCCAGATGCCGGTTATGGACGGCTACACCGCGACCCTGAAAATCCGCCAGCAGCCGCGTTTCAACGCTTTGCCGGTGATCGCCATGACCGCCAACGCAATGGACGGTGACCGCGAACGAGCGCTGCACAGTGGTATGAATGACCATATATCCAAGCCACTCAATGTCGAGGCGATGTTCGCCACATTGGCAAAATGGATCAGTCCACGGGCTGCGCTTGCATCGCTGAATGCAACGCTGTCGGATCGGTTGCCAGACCGTATCGAGGGTATTGATGTGGCGGCCGGTTTAGCCACCTGCATGCAGCGGCGAGACCTTTATTTACGTCTGCTGTGCAAGTTTCGCGACACTCAGGCAGGCTTCGCCGAGCAATTCGAGGCCGCACTCGACGACCTCGATCCTGGCGCCACCGAACGACTGGCGCACAGTTTGCGCGGCAGTGCCGGCAACATCGGCGCCATGGCCGTGGCTCAGGCTTGCGCGCTGCTGGAACAGGCCTGCCACAACGGCGAGTCTGCTAGCGTGCTGCGAAAGCTGGCGGCGCAGGTCGAAAATTGCTTGCTCCCGATCTTGGCGGCGCTGGCCAACCTGACCGCAAACGCCCCGGCATCAATAGATGATGGTGTGCTGGTCGGGTCAGAAATCAGTGAGCGACTGAACAGTCTCAAAGATCTTTTGGTACAAGGTGACACCGCGGCACTGGACGCAGTTGCCGAACTTCGCCACATGCCACTCGCTCGGGTCTTGGCAGAACGTCTGGCGCTGGTTGCCGAGCAGGTGGAACTGTTCGACTTTGATCGTGCTCTGGAACTCTTGCAGGAGGGGTAGGTTTTGCCGGGAGAGGGACGGCAGACTGCTCCGGTGTCCATTTTTGTCGCAAACAGGCTTTCTTTAATGCTCTAGAAGCAACGGATCAGCTACAGAACACGGTTGACGCCAGGTCAAGCCACTGTCAGGCATCATTGTTCTTTGCGATGAAGCTTCGCAACCGTGACGACGAAGGTGGTACCGCTTTCCGGATTCGAAATGACCTCGATAACACCACAGTGCGATGTAACGATCTCTGAGGCAATAAACAATCCCAGCCCCAAGCCTTCAGTAGGGCCATGGTCGATAATCGAGTGCTGAGAAAAACGACCCATCGGGTTGAAGATGAACGGGATCACGTCATCTGGAATGTGCTCACCGCTGTTATGCACGGTGAAAATGACATTCTCCTCAGCGGCGACCAGAGTGACGGTCACTGGCTGCTGGTTATCGCCATGCTGTACGGCATTGCCGATCAGGTTGGAAAGAACCTGCTCCATCCGTGCGCCATCGAAGTCCCCCACACAGGATGTTTTTGTCTGCAAGAGTATGTCCGCATCAGGGTGAAACGCCCGGATTTCATCAACGATGCGCTCGCACACAGGCAACAAATCCAGGCGCTCTCGTTTAACCGGTATACCCGGACCCATTTGGCACCGTGTTAAATCCAACAGGTCGCTGACGATCTGATTGGCACGTTTAACGCTGGTGTAAATTTGAGTGGAAATCTTGGTTGCCTTGACGCCGATGCCTTCTGAGCGCCTCAACATGTCGGCGCCGAGCAAGATAGCGCCAAGCGGGGTTCTCAGATCATGGCCAAGGATACCCAGGAATATGTTCCGTGACGCTTCGACGGCTCGTGAATAGCTTGCAATTGACTCGGCGAGGGCCTGGTCAATTGCTTCATGAAACCTTGTCATGTCATCCACATCGAGTGGCGTGCCGGCCTTGATCTGCTTTGACCACTGACCGAGGACGCTGGCTCTGAGCGCACGATATTCAGAGACCATCTGATCGATCGTGAACCCTGCCATGAGCCGCGTGACTGCGTGGGTTTCCGCTGGCGTTTCGGAGTCATTTGACGGGGCATTGCCATGTGCCTTCGCCAGTTGTTCTTTTGCAGTCTGTTTAGTCCGCAAATCGAGCACGATGGCGTGGAGCATCTGTTCGGCATGATCACGCAGCGCTTCTGTGTCCAGCGGTGCGCCGGGCGTTTCTATCGTTCGCGCAAAATCTTCCCAGTCCTGCAGAATCGGCTCGAGGTTGGTGGTGATGAAGTCGGACAGTCGCATGTTCGTGATCCTGGTCAGGAGCGCGAGTTCCAGACAGGAAAGATGGGGAAGCCGCAACGTGAAGTAGAACACGGATTTGCTGTTTTGCTGCGCTGTCCTATCAAACGTAGCGCCCTGAACGCTGATTCCGCTATGCGTTACTTGGGCGCTCGCCCTACAGGACAGCATTCACTTTGCCGCTAGCGCTTATCTACCCCCGGCACATCCATGTTTATCTTGCGCCAGGCACCTTCGGAGAAACTGTAAACCGAGAATGCGATCAATCCCAACGCCATCACCATCAGAATCAAACCGCCAAAAGGCATGTTTTGCAGCGCATCAAGGGCTTCCTTCATGCCCGGGGGATTGGTGGCTTTATAAAGAGATCCGCTGATCGCCATCAGCAGTGCAATCTCGATAAACACGACGCCTCGGGCAATCAATCCGAATTGCGCTACAGGGCGGATATAGCGCATCACATCTTCGTCAGCTTCAAAGTACTTCTCGAATGACGCTTTACAGCCTTTGATGATGTGCGCAATGCCGACACCTAACGGCACTAGCGCCACTAGGTAGACCAGCAGGTTTGAATGTTCGAACGACAAAAGATGTGCCAGCAGATCCTTGGTCTTGCCATCACCGGAATTACCCGAGCTGCCAGCACCACTGACAAGCAGGCCCAATGCAAAAACCGCCAGCGCGCCATTGACCAGACCTCCCGCGAACAAACCTGCACGAATAACGAGGCCCTTGAGTTCGGTACCGTGATGATCAACGTCGCGAACGGCTTGCAACACCCGCCATGCAGCGAAGGCGAGTAGGCCGGCCACCACCAGCCCTACTAGTACGTAGCCGAACGGCTGGCTTAACAACGCCTCGAGACTTTTATGACTGTCTTTTGGTTTCGTAGCGTCTTGAGCCGCCAGCAGCGCGAATATCCCGATGATCAGATACAGAACGCCCCGAGCGACATAGCCGCAGCGCGCGAGCAGAACAAGGGTGTGTTGGGCAAGCATTGAAATATTTCCAAACAGAGAAGGTGTATACGAGCAGACCCGCCGCTGCAGCAGGGGTTCGATAAAGCACGTTGAAGGGTTGATTGGGGAAACCTGACCGTGTTCTGTTAATGCGATTGCCGAAGTGTGCACATATTGCGTGTTGACTGAAGACCCTATGGCTTGCTCAGAAGAGTATTCAATGTTTATCGCTAGTCGTTTGTACACAACCAAAGGTCCTAAGCAATGATGCGAGCGATAAACCTCATGTGGCCAAACGTCTCGCCTGGCGAAAGGGCCACACTGTTACTGGGTTTCGCCTTCCATTTCTGCGTTCTGGCGAGCTATTACCTCGTGCGCCCATTGCGTGATGCGCTGGGGCTGGAGGGCGGTGCAGACAAGTTGCAGTGGCTGTTCACCGCGACTTTTCTGGTGATGCTGCTGATGGTTCCGCTGTTCGGCGCACTGGTTTCGCGGCTGCCCGCCACGCGTTTTGTGCCGTTGATCTATCGCTTCGTCGCCTTGTCGATGCTGGTGTTTGGCGTGTTGATTGCCAACAGGGTTGCGCCGGTCCAGGTGGGGCAGGTGTTTTTCGTCTGGATCAGTATCTACAACCTGTTCATCGTTTCGATTTTCTGGAGCGTACTGGTCGACCGGTTTTCCAGCGCACAGGGGTTGCGTCTGTTCGGTTTCATTGCGGCGGGAGGAACCCTGGGTACGTTCGTCGGCCCTCTGCTGGCAGCGACCATGGCAACAAAGCTTGGCCCGATAGCGTTGACCTTTGCAGCGGCGGTCCTGCTGGAATTGGCGGTGCGATGCTATCGGGGACTGTTGTCCCGGACTGACACGCAGTCTGCCGGCCCGATAACGGCTGAACGAGAGATGGGCGGCAGCATGCTTGCGGGCATCACGCTGATCACACGCTCGCCCTATCTGCTAGGGCTAGTGCTATTCATGCTGCTGCACACGACTGCCGCGACTTTCCTGTATTTCGAGCAGGGCCGGATAGTCGCTGGCAGTTACTCGGACGTGGCCAGCAAGACGCAGTTTTTTGCTGTCGTCGATCTGATCGTGTCGGCGCTGACCCTGATCTTTCAACTATTGCTGACCGGGCCGTTGATCCGCCTCGTTGGCGTCGGCGGGGCACTGGTCGCATTGCCCGTGGCGACCATCGTGGCTTTCACTGCGATGGCATTGGCACCGGTGCCGGCCACGGTGGCGCTGGCGCAAGGTTTGCGCCGCGCTATCGAATTTGCCGTTGTGCGCCCGGCGCGGGAAGTGCTCTGGACGGTGGTCAGCCGTGAGGAAAAGTACAAAGCCAAGAATGTCATCGAGACGCTGGTGTATCGAGGCGGAGACGCCGCCAGTGGCTGGCTGTCCGTCGGGTTGACGGCAGTGGGCGCCGGGTTTGGATTGGTGGCAGTATTTATTGTGCCCGTGGCAGGGCTTTGGAGCGTCCTTTGCTTCTGGTTAGCCAGACGGCAGCGGCAAAAGGCAACGCTGAACGCCTCGTCATCGTGAAAGAGTCGCTGCTCGATCATCTGGCGGAGGGTTCGTTGCACCCCAATCGGCGTTGAAGAATACAAATGCGAATACGTATCAAACACTCGCAATGTCATATATCATCCCCCGCGAATTATTGGCACGTATGCCGTCCCATTTGGCTATTTCCTCAAGGCTTCCTCGATGCGTCGTACTCTGGTTTCCATCTGTGTGCTTCAGGCGTTTTCCGCTTCCTCTTGGGCGGAGCAGGCGACATCCGATACAACCGTTCTGGAGTTGCAGGCGACTGACATCGTCGGTACTTCCGAGTACGAAGCCCCCCAAGGCCCGGTGAAGGGCTACCGCGCAACGCGTTCTGCCAGCGCAACGCGAACCGATACGTCGATTCATGAGACACCGCAGTCACTCAGTGTGGTGACCAAAGATGCTGTCGAAGACATCGGCGCTACTCGCCTTCAGGACGCGCTTGATTACGCCGGCGGGGTAGGACGGGCCAATAACTTCGGTGGCCAGGGACTGACTACTTTCACGGTGCGTGGATTTACCACGGGCGAGTTCTATCGCAACGGTTTCCCGATCAACCGTGGTTATCCGAACATGCCGGATGCGAACACCATCGAGCGTCTTGAAGTACTGCGAGGCCCGGCCACTACTCTCTATGGCCGGGGTGATCCGGGTGGCACGTTCAATGTGGTCTCCAAACAGCCTTTGACGGAGCGCACCGTGACCCTGGGCAGCCAGCTCGATGATCAGGGAATGAAGCGTGGCACGCTGGATGCGTCCGGCCCGCTCGACGAAGAAGGCCGACTGGCCTATCGCTTGAATGTGGTGGGAGAGGGCGGCGATACCTTCCGTGATCATGTTGAAACCGAACGCTATGGTGTGACGCCGGTAATTTCCTGGCAGGCCAACGACGATACCAAGGTGATCTTCGAGGGCGATTTCATGCGCAATAATCACCCGCTGGATCGTGGCGTGACGCGCTATCCGAAGCAGATTGGCACCGCGTCTCGCGATACCTTCTTTGGCGAAAAGAACGTTGGCAAACTGCACAACGACAACAACATGGCGCAGCTGCGTTTCGAACATCTGCTAAGCGATAACTGGACGTTGGGCGGTGGTTTCCAATGGCTCGACGGCTCCTTGCAGGGCAATGCCATTGAAGCGAATGGCGTCGCTGCCGACGGGCGCACGCTGGGGCGCAACTTCAACTATCGCAAACTGGAGTGGACGGACAAGGACACCCAGCTGAACCTCACCGGACACTTTTCAACTGGTGGTTTCGATCACACGCTGCTGACCGGAATCGAGTACGAAGATTACGACTACAAGTCCATCATCCAGCGTTCCAGCGGCGCAGTAAGTGCCTACCCGATTGATATCTTCAATCCAGTGTATGGTCAGCCTCGTCCAGCCCTGGCCCGCACACCCACCCACGACAAGGAAAATCTCAAGACCTACGCCGCCTTCATCCAGGATCAAGTGGCATTGACCGAGCGCCTGAAAGTTTTGGCGGGCGCCCGGTTCGAGCGTTTCGAGCATGACTATGAAACCTATGTACCGGGCGGCAAAAGCTGGGAGGCAAGCGACAATGCGGTGACCCCGCGTCTCGGAGTCCTTTATGACCTTACCGATACCGTCGCGGTGTACGCCAATACCGCGCGCTCATTCAAACCCAATACGGGCGCGAGTCGGCAGGGTGGCGGTTTTGAGCCGGAAAAGGGTAAGTCTTATGAGGTGGGGATCAAATGGGAGGCGCTGGATCGCCAGTTGAGTGTTGACGCGGCGATCTACCAGATTGAAAAACGCAACGTCCTCACCACCGATCCTGTGGACTCCACTTTCAGCGTGGCGGCCGGCGAGGTACGCAGCCGTGGCTTTGATCTCAACGTCGCAGGCAACGTAACCCCAGAGTGGCGGGTGATTGGCGGTTATGCCTATGTGGACGCCGAGGTCACCAAGGACAATGTAATTCAGTCGGGCACACGACTGATGAACATTCCGAAGAACAGCTTCAGCCTGCTCAACGTTTACGAATTCCAGGATGGCAATCTGAAGGGCCTGGGTTTGGGTATGGGCAGTAAATACGTTGCCGAACGTGCAGGCCAGACCGCTAACACCGCATTCTCGATGGGCAGTTACACCGTTGTCGATTTGCTCAGCTTCTACAAGATCAACGACAAGGTCAGGCTTAACCTTGATGTGAAGAATGTCTTCGACCGGGATTACGAAGAAGGCGCCTTTGGTAATGTCTACGCGTACCCTGGTGAGCCGAGAACAGTTCAAGTGGGTGTTTCTTACACTCTGTAGACGATTCGGTGAAATGAAGCGCTGTTAATCATGCCCGCAGGACGGGAGAATACTGATCCATAAACTTCAGTGGAATCCGCATGCGATATCGACGCCTCGACCTGAACCTGTTGGTTGCGCTGGATGCCCTGCTGAGTGAGTGCAGTGTGAGCAGGGCGGCCGAGCGTCTGTGTCTGGGGCAGTCAGCTACCAGTTCGGCACTCGGGCGTTTGCGTGAATATTTCAACGACCCGTTACTGGTGCAAGTGGGGCGGCGTCTGGAGCCAACGGCGTTGGGCCTGGAGTTATTGCCGAAGGTGCGTGCGGCCTTGGCTCTGACGCGGGAAATCGTCGATGCACCGCTGAATTTCGACCCGGCCCAGTGCAATCGGCACATCACTTTGGTGGCCTCCGATTACGTGGCGGACGTGCTGTTTTCGGCAGTCAGCCGTGAATTGGCGCATATCGCTCCGGGCGTTCGTCTGAGCCTGCGGGACATGCCGCTGCCGCGCGACGGTGATGTCGTCAGCGAGGCGCTCGACTATCGGCGCAGTGATTGTGTGATCGTGCCGCGGCAACGCGTGAATCCCGCGTACTCGCAGATGCCGCTGATGACTGACCAACTCTGTTGCATCGTCTGCGCGCAGCACCCGCAGTTTGCCGAAGGCCTCAGCCTGGCCGACTATTGCGCCGCGGAGCACGTCGTGCGCGAGTTTGCCGACGGGCGCAACCTGGCAATGGACGCCGTGCACCTGCATGAACTGGGCATTGAAAGGCGTGACGCGGTGACTGTTGAAAGCTTTGTACTGATGCCGGAATTTATTGTCGGCACTGCGCGCATCGCCACCGTGTTCCAACGGCAGGCGCAGCGCTTTGCACAGCGTTTCCCGTTGCGCATTCACCCGGCACCGCTGGCGTTTCCGCAGGCCGAGCAAGTCCTGCAATGGCATCCCTATCAAGAACATGACCCGGCCATGCAATGGTTTCGCGGCCTGCTACTGGAGCAGGCCGCGCTGCTCGATCAACCGGGGACCTGATCACCGCTGTCGGCCACCAGTCCGGCGTGGGCGATTGCGTGTAATGCACAGCGTTCGTCGTTGTCCGAGGTATCGCCGCTGATGCCGATGGCACCGAGAATTAAGCCCTCGACATTACGGATCAGCACGCCGCCCGCCACCGGAATCACCTCGCCGCCGGTCAAACTGTTGATGGCATCGAAAAATGCCGGCATGGCCTGCGCACGTCGTGCCAGCTCACGTCCTCCAAAACCCATGCCCAGGCAACCGCGCGCCTTGCCGGTGGCGATTTGTGGGCGCAGAAATGTCGCGTGCTCGTCACGCAGAACCGCCAGTGAATGGCCTGCGGCATCCAGTACGGCGACGCCCAGAGGTTTGATCCCGGTGTCCCGAGCGAAGCGCATGGCTTCACTTGCCATGTTCATGGCGGTCAGCAAATCGAGTCGTTGCATGGCATCAGTCCTCATACCGTCCACTTACCCAGTTGGGCAACGCGGTCGCGGGTGTAGAGATCTGTCCATTTCAGCGAGTTGAAATCAGACACTTGTTTAGGATTGTAGGGGCTGCGATCCATGCGCACCGGTTGGCCGGATTTATAGACGGCTTTAATGCGTGACCGGTCTTGAAGGAGACGGATGTCATCCAGCGGCGAGCCGTCGAGCAAGAGAAAGTCTGCCTGCTTGCCCACTTGCAGCGAGCCAAGGGTTTCACCGCGCGGCATGCAGCGCGCACCGACAGCGGTTGCGGCGTATAACGCTTCGGCCGGTGTGAAGCCGAGTCGGGTCACCAGTAACTCCAGTTCTCGGGCATGCCACTCGCCGTACGGTGTTACCGCAAAACCGCTGTCACTGCCGCAGGCAAAGGGTACGCCGGCAGCCTTGGCGCGCTTGAGTACCGCCGAACCCACTTCCAGTGTGCGTGCGCAATAACCCGCATAACCCGTGCTGATCGCCGGGTCATGGGGCTGGCAGAAGTCCACAGTGTTTTGCGGAAACGTCATGGTCGGGGCAAGAATGCTGCCGGCCTCAAGCAATGCTTCGATGCATGCGTCATCCATATAAAAGGCATGGAAAACCAGATCGACCCCTGCGCGTGCCGCGTACATCACGGCCTCGCGACCGTAGGCATGAGTGGCGACTTTGCAGCCCAGGCGGTGAGCTTCTTCGACCATCTCAAAGGTTTCGTCGGCGGTGAAGGCCGCAATGATTTCACCATTGGGGCGGCGGTGGGTGCCGTCCATGGCGATCTTGATCAGGTCGACTCCATCCTTGGCTTGCTTGCGAATCTCCGCGAGGGCGTCGCTGCGGCTGGTGACCAGTTGCGCCGTGAAGTATTCCGGGGCGCCGACCCGGCTCGGGAACCAGTCGTTAAGGCTCTGGCGATTGGTGATGACGCGGCTGCTGGCCGCGATGCGCGGGCCTTCAAACAAACCTGCGGCGACGGCATTGCGCACGGCGATGCTCAGCTGGCCGCTGTCGCCGGGGCAGACCATGCTGGTGACGCCGGCAGCCAGTACGTGCTGCGCGAAAAACATCCCGCGCAGTGCGCGAAACTCGTCGCTGGTCCACAGATCAATGTCTTCTTCGCTTTGCGCATTACCGAACGCCAGATGCGTGTGCACATCCACCAGACCCGGCATGACGAAGTTGTCGCCGGCATCCACTTGTGTGTCGCCAGGCTGGGGAGAGGGTGCCATCGCGGTTGGGCCGACGTAAGTGAGCAGGCCGTTTTCGACGATCAAGGTTTGTTGTTGGCGGGTTTCAAGTCCGGTGCCGTCGAACAGGGTCTGGCATTTCAGATGCAGGGCAGTCATGGCGTCTTCGCTTTGTGATTTTTATGCAAAGCGAGGCTAAAGAGCAGGCGGGTGCAGAACCAGCAGATTGCATCGATGCCTGCGTATTGATCGCGTCAATAGGTGCCTTTGGTTCAACCCGTAAACGCAAAAACGCCGGAGAATCGAAAGATTGTCCGGCGTTTTTTTGGGCGTGGTTCCAACGGATCAGGCGGTGCGGCCACCCAGGGTTTCGGCGATCCAGTCGGCGATGTATTGACCGGCATTGATGCTGTTGTCGAAGCTGGAATGCTGCACACCGCCCTCACGCTCAGTGAAGATTTTCAGCTCGCGTTTCGGGCTATTGACCAGTTGTTCGTAGGTACGGTGCGCCCACTTCAGCGGGATCTGCGAATCCTTTTCACCGTGGGTGACCAGGAACGGCACCTTGATGCGATCCAGTATGCCGTCCAGATGCACGTTTTCGGCGATGGCCATGAAGTCATCAATGTCTTTGGCACCCCACACCCAACTGACGTGCGACCAGTAATGCGGCACCGGAAAGCTGCCTTCTTTTTCCAGTCGACGCTTTTGCACATCGCGCCAGTCGTGGTTCGCACCCCAGACCACGCCGCAGGCAAACCGCGGCTCGAAGGCCACCGCGCGCGGGCAGTAATAACCGCCGAGGGAGACACCTTCCAGGCCGATGCGCTTGGCATCCACGTCGCTGCGGGCTTCCAGCCAGTCGACCACGCGACTGGCCCAGTGCTCACTGTCATAACGGGCGATCAGGTTGTGCAGGCGCAGCGCTTCACCGGTTCCGGGCTGGTCGATGATCAGCGAAGACACGCCGCGTTTTGCCAGCCAGGCCGGCAGGCCGACGCGGTATTTCATCTCTTTGGTCGAATCCAGCCCGTTGACCTGAACCAGCAGCGGCGCGGGGCCGCTCACCCCTTCAGCACGGACCAGCAGGCCGGAAATATGTTTGCCTTCATACGGGATTTCGACGCGCTCACAGTTTTCCCGCGACAGCTCGATACCGCGTTTGAAGGTCTGCAAAAAGCGCTGATACAGTTCGGTACGGCCCGCAGCGCCGTGGGCTTGCAAGCGTTCGCACGTCAGGTAATAGGTGGCGGCGCGACTGTATTTTTCGCCGGCGGAAAGCAGCCGGCCATTGCCTTCATCTTCTTCGGCGAGGCCACACAGCTTGTCGGCCATTTTTGCCCAGGTTTCGCGAAACGCCTGGGTGCCGGCGGCGTCAGGTTGCTTGGCAGCTTCTTGCAGCGGGGCACACATTTCTTCGATTTCGCCCATCCGGGCGCCCATTTCAATGGCCAGATCGACAGAAAGATTCCACACGTAGTTAGTCGGGAAGTAGCGGAACATTATTGTTGTCCTTGTGGTTGCCTTGACGATTGCAAGGCACGTTAAGGACGGCCCGACTATTTGGCCAATCGTGACTCGGGATGGGAGGTATCGCGAGCGGCGATAGCAGCCGGTTCCAGATCCGTGATGAATTCGCTGATGCGCTCGCGCAGCCAGCGGTGCATGGCATCGCCATCGACGCTGCGGTGCCAGAGCATGAACTCACGCATGACCGGGATCTTGACCGGCGGCGGCAGGATGCGCAGCGGCAGATATTCGGCGTACAGACGCGCAAGGCGTTGGTGCATGGTCGCGATACGTTGGGTGCCGACAATCAATTGGGGGAGGGTATTGAAGTCATTGGTGATGACTTCCAGTCGGCGATTGAAACCGTACTGGTTCATGAACCATTCCTCGATGCTCATGTGCCGGGTCCGCCCGAAGCCGACCGACACGTGGCCCATTTCCATGTACTGCTCAAGGGTCAGGCTGTCGCCGACCTGCGTGTTGCCTTGCCACACCACGCACACATGATCTTCTTCAAACAGCAGTTGGGACGGGTGACCCTCGATGATGTAGCGCTCGGGCACGATCATCAGGTCGACCTCGCCGCGCACCAGCAATTCGCCAGAGTTGTCGCTGGGGCCGAGCATCTCGAAGGTGATGTTCGGGGCTTCCTGATGGATTTTCTGGATCACCTGAGCAAACAGCACGCTGATCAGATAATCCGAGGTCACCAGGCGGAAATGCCGCTTGCTGACCGCCGGGGAAAACACCGGTTTGGCGGTAATCGATGACTGAATCGTCAGCAGCACTTCGCGCACCGGTTCGCTGAGCTCCACCGCATAAGGTGTGGGCTGCATCTTGCGGCCGACCTGGACGAGCAATTCGTCTTCGAAATAGGTACGCAAGCGCCCGAGTACACCGCTTGTAGCCGATTGAGTCATGTGCAGGCGTTCGGCGGCACGGGTGATGTTCTGCTCCTGGAGCAACACATCGAGCGCCACCAACAGATTGAGGTCCAGGTGATTGAAACGCATAGGCCACGTCCATTTTTATATTTATTTTCGCGATACATTCGGTCGAATACATCGCCGCGTCAACCCTCCCGTTATTCGCTGTGTCAGTCGCTGCGCAGGTATCGCGATCGGCGATAGGTCGCATCCCGACAGACGATTAGTCAGCTGCCAGATCCCGCGTCAATCTTCGCCGCAGTCGGGCCTCTTGCCGACACCACCACCGGATTCCAAGCATGGCTGATCGCCTGAACAGCCGTTGGCAACAGTCTCCACAATCATAATTTCAATGGAGTGGTAGCCATGAACATCATTGGCCTTGATGCCCTGATCTTTGGCGTCGATGACATCCAAGCCTGTAGCGATTGCCTGCGTGACTACGGCCTCGCGCCGATTGGCGTGGACAGCAATGGCGGGCGTTTTGAAGCACTGGACGGTACCGCCGTGATCATCCGGCGCGCAGACGATGCGAACCTGCCGGCCGCCATCGGCCCGGCGCCATCGATTCGCGAAACCGTCTACGGCGTAGCGGGCGTGGCAGACCTTGATGCGATCGAAGACGAACTGGCACGTGATCGCCAGGTGAGCCGCGATGCGGATGGCGTGCTGCACAGCGTCGACGACATGGGTTTTGCGATTGCTTTCCAGGTCAGCGTGCGCAGGCCGTACAGCGCCCCGGATGACTTGACCAACGCGGCCGGCAATTCCCCGCAACGTCCGCTCAATCAACCCGGTATCAGCCTGGACATGAGCGCGCTGCCGCGCACCTTGTCGCACGTCGTGTATTTCGTTCCTGATGCGGCGAAAGCCGAGGCGTTTTACGCCGAACGCCTGGGTTTCAGAACCACTGACACCTTTATCGGCGCCGGACCGTTCATGCGTCCGGCGGGTTCCGATGACCATCACTGCCTGTTCATGATCCAGACGCCACCGCACATGAAAGGCTGCGAGCACTTCACGTTCCACATGGGCAGCGGCACCGAAGTGTTGTTGGCGGGCACGCGTTTCGAGCAAAAAGGCTGGACCAGTTTCTGGGGGCCGGGCCGCCATCTCTTTGGCTCCAACTGGTTCTGGTACTTCAACAGCCCGCTGGGTTGCCATATCGAATATGACGCCGACATGGACAAGCACGACGACGCCTGGGAGGCACGTCGCGCGCCGCTGTCGGCGGATAACTCGCAGCTGTTCCTGTTCAATTCGAAAGAAAAATGGGCACCCGTCGGCCCGCCACCGAAGCTCGGCTGAACCATGGTCGACCACGGGTTTTACCTGTGCCGACTGGAAGAGCTGGTGGAAGGGCAGGCGCGTGGATTCGATCCGCTGCAACGCGGTAAAGACAGTGTTTTTGCGCTGATGCACCAAGGTCAGGTGCGGATTTATCGCAACAGTTGCCCGCATCTGGATGTACGCCTGGAGTACCGCAAAGACCGGTTCCTGTCCGCCGATGGCCAGTTGATCGTCTGTTATGCCCACGGTGCGCAGTTTCTACCTGACACCGGCGAATGCATCTACGGCCCGTGTCTGGGCCAGACACTGGAAGCGCTTGAGTGGTTTCTGGAGGAGGGTTGCGTGGTGCTGAAAATGCCCGTCGCGGGAGAGGTGCAGCTACAAAACGAGGTATCGCGCCTGGCGATACATCGCATCCCTACTCGCGATTAGTCAAATCCCTGGTTTGCCCGGAAGCTGGACCCAACGACGCAGCGCCCCGCGCTGCAGCGAATCACAAGAATAAGAAGCGAGATTGCCATGAGTGCAGTGAACAAAGTTCTGATCGTGGGCGGCGGTATCGGCGGCCTGTGTGCAGCCATCGCGTTGCGCCGCAAAGGTATTGCAGTTGATCTGATAGAACTCAAGTCGCAGTGGACCGTGTACGGCGTCGGCATTATCCAGCAGAGCAATGTGGTGCGCGAAATGGCCAAGCTGGGCGTGCTCGACGGTTATCTCGATGCGGCATACGCCTTCGAAGACGTCGCCATTTACGGCCCGGGCGGCCAGCAACTGGCTCGCATCCCCGGTCAGCGCCTCGCGGGCCCTGAATACCCGGCGAACGTCGGCATCTCGCGGCTGGCCCTGCACAATGTGCTCAGCACCACGGCGATGGAGCTCGGCGCCAATGTGCGCCTGGGCCTCAGCGTGGAATCGCTGAATGACCGGGGTGACAGCGTCGAGGTGGTGTTCACCGACGGTACTGACGGCACCTATGATCTGGTGGTCGGCGCCGACGGATTGTTCTCCAAAGTCCGCGAACTGTTGTTTGGCGACACATACCAGCCGCGCTTCACCGGCCAATCGGTGTGGCGCTACAACTTCCCACGCGCCGCGCAAATCGATCACCTCGCCAACTATCAGAGCGCCGCCGGCAACGCCGGGCTGGTGCCGTTGGCCGGGAACTTGATGTACATGTTCCTGACCTCCCATGAGCCCGCCAATCCGTGGATGGATCCCGCCACCCTGGCCGAGCAGATGCGCCAACGCCTGCAAGGCTTTAGCGGTTTGATCGGCGAATTGCGCGAGCAAATCACTGACAGCAGCCAGGTCGTTTACAAACCGATGGAAGTGATTTTCGTCGACGAGCCCTGGCATCGCGGTCGCGTCCTGCTGATCGGCGATGCCGCCCACGCCACCACGCCGCACCTCGGTCAGGGCGCCGGTATGGCGATCGAAGATGCCGTGGTGCTCAGTGAAGAACTCACGGCCGGCGGCAGCGTTGAGCAGCAACTCGAACGCTTCATGGCGCGGCGCTTTGCCCGCTGCAAGTTCATCAGCGAAAGCTCGGTGCTGGCCGGCGACAAGGAAATGCAGCAAGACCGGGATTTCGACCGTATCGGCCTGGTCAAGCAGATGCTTGCGCGCACGGCTGAGCCAATCTGATTACACACCCAGCATTCCCACAGCAGTTACCACTATAAAAACAAGAGGTTAACGCGATGGTTAGCTCAACGACTGCGACGCTCGCGCGCCGCCCGGTTCGCTTGTCTGCACCCTGCGGTTTGAGTCTGGCGGCGGCATTGGTGCTGTGTAGCCAGGCCGTTCAGGCGTTTCAGGTCGAGACCGGTAATCCCGATTTCAACCTGCGCTGGGACAACACGGTGAAATACAGCACCGCGTGGCGAACCGAGAATCCCAGCCACAAACTGACCCGTGGCCAGGTCGCGCTGAACCAGGACGACGGCGATCGTGCCTTCCAGAAGGGACTGATCTCCAACCGAATGGACATCCTCTCGGAACTGGACATGTCGTTCAAAAACGTCGGCGCACGGCTCAGTGGCGCGGCGTGGTACGACACCGAGTACCAGAACGACAACGACAATAATGACCCCAGCCGCGCCAACGCGCGTTCGGTTGGCTACGACGAGTTCACCGATGACACCCGCCACTTGCACGGCGGCGATGGTGAGTTGCTGGATGCGTTTGTCTACTGGAACGGCGAGATCGCCGAGCGCTCCACGTCCGTGCGTGCCGGGCGCCATGGTTTGATCTGGGGCGAAAGCCTGTTTTTTGGTGCCAACGGCATTGCCGGTGGCATGGCGCCGGTCGATGTGGTCAAGGCACAGTCGGTGCCCAATACCCAATTCAAGGAAATCACGCGCCCGGTCAATCAGCTCTCGGGCACGTTTCAAGTGACCGACGATGTCTCGCTCGGGGCGTTCTACCAACTGGAATGGGAAGAAACACGCTTGCCGGGCGCAGGCAGTTATTTCTCCACCAGCGACACCATCGGTGAGGGTAACGAACGCCTGATCGTCGGCGCGCCTTTCCCGGCGTTCCTCGGTGGCAACGCCGGCAGTCCGGCGGCGTTTTTCCACGGCAAAGACAAAGACGCCAAGGATTCGGGGCAGGGCGGCCTGCAATTGAAATACAACGCCGAGACCGTGGAGTACGGCCTGTACGCCATCCAGTACCACGACAAGACGCCCAAGCTGTACCTCAAACCTTCCGCCGGTGCGCCGAATTTCAGCACCGGCCAGATCGGCGACTACTACTGGGTTTACCCGGAGGAGATCCGCGCGTTGGGCGCCAGTTTCTCCACCACGGTTGATGCCTACAGTTTTGCCGGTGAAGCCTCGATGCGCTGGAACATGCCACTGGTCTCCAACGGCGTCACCGTGCTGCCGGGGGTCGTGGCCGACAACGACGATGACGCGCTCTACGCCGTCGGGCGCACAGCGCACATCAACCTCAATGTGATCGCTTCGTTCGGACCGAACTTCATTGCCAAGGAATCGGGATTCGTCGGTGAGATCGCCTGGAACCGTCTGCTCAATGTCACGAAAAACCGTGCCGCCCTCGACCCCGGCGCCACCGATGACGGCCTCGGCTTCAAGGTGGTCTACACCCCGACCTATCGCCAGTTTTTCTCCGGCGTCGATATCAGCATTCCTGTCGGCCTGAGCTATTTCCCCCTCGGCAAGTCGGCGGTTGTCAGCTCGTTCGGCCCGGATAACGGCGGCGACATGAACATCGGTATCACCGCGACTTACCTGGATCGCGTGACCGCCGGCCTGACGTACACGCATTACTACGGCCCCGAGAACACCAACCTCAACGCAGCCAGCCAATTCAACTTCCAGCAATCGCTGAAGGACCGGGATTACCTGGCCTTCTCCGTCAAGACCACGTTTTAAGAGGACTTGCGCATGACCCATAACAACAAAAATGCCGCATTCACACTCAAAGCCTTGTGCTTCGCGCTGCTCGGCAGCCTGGCGGTGTTGAGCCAGGGCGCAACCGCGGCCACGGCTGACGAAGCGGCAAAGCTGAACAAGTCGCTGACCCCGATGGGCGCTGAGCGCGCAGGCAATGCCGACGGTTCGATTCCGGCCTGGGACGGTGGCTACACCAAGGTCGACCCAGCCTTCAAGGAGGGGGGCAAACGCAGCGATCCGTTCGCAGCGGACAAACCGTTGTTCAGCATCACCTCGAAAAACCTGGCGCAGTACGCCGGCAAACTGACCGACGGCACCAAGGAAATGTTCAAACGTTTCCCCGACACCTATCGCATTGATGTGTACCCGACCCGCCGCACGGCCGCAGCGCCGCAGTGGGTTTATGACAACACGCTGAAAAACGCCACTCGCGCCAAACTGGTCGACAGCAGCGCCGGCCCGGTGCCGGAAGGTGCCTACGGCGGCATCCCGTTTCCGATTCCGAAAAATGGCGCTGAAGCCATGTGGAACCACATTCTCAACTGGCGCGGTACGTCGTTGTCCATGCACTTTCGCCATTACCTGATGACCGCCGATGGCAAACAGGTGATGACGACTGACGGCCAGGCGATCCAGGAAATGCCTTATTACTACCAGGACGGTACGCCTGAATCCTTCGCCGGCGATTACTGGCTGTTCCGTCTGCTCAACGTCGGTCCGCCGCTGCGTGCCGGCGAGCAGATCATGGGCCGTACCAACATCAACGGCGACAAGTCTCAGGCCCACGTCTACCTGACAGGGCAGCGCCGCGTACGCAAGTTACCGAACGCCTGCTGCGATACACCGACACCGGCGACTGCCGGGGTCATGTCGTTCGATGAACTGAGTGTGTTTCAGGGTCGAATCGACCGTTTTGACTGGAAGCTGATCGGCAAGCAGGAGATGTACATCCCTTACAACACCAACAAGGTGCAGGCCGCTGCCAAACCCGAGGACCTGTTTCTCGCCCATCACATGAACCCCGATGTCGTGCGCTGGGAACTGCACCGGGTGTGGGTGGTGGAAGCCGATCTGGCACCGGGCAAGCGTCATCAGCTACCGAAGGGCCGTTACTACCTCGATGAAGACACCTGGCAAGCCATGCTCGGCGACCGCTGGGACGCCAACGGCCAGTTGGCCAAAACCCTGTGGTCGCTGCCAGCGGTGCTGCCGGACTTGCCTGCCCAGGCGCAATTGTCTTCGGGCTTTTACGACCTGACCTCCGGCGCCTGGTTTATCCAGAACGTTTACACCGGCCAGCCTGAGCAGTACGGCGTGGTGGATCGCTATAAGGCCTCGGAGTTCTCGCCGGCGGCGATGGCGGGTGCCGGGGTTCGCTGAATCGGACCGGGTCACGCTGCGCAAGACGTGACCCGGTTTCACAGGATTTTCGAGGTCGCATATGAACACTTTCTCAAGGCTGGTGTGCCTGTTCGCATTGTCCTGGGTCGGGCTTGCGAGCCTGGCGCAGGCTGGCGCTGTGGGCGATACCCTGAGCACTGCGGCCATGCGAGTACCGCAAGCGCAGCACGCCGTTCTGCTGGATCTGGCTCGGGCCGGAACGCGACTGGTGGCAGTCGGCGAGCGCGGCGTCGTGGTGCTTTCCGACGACAACGGTACGAGCTGGCGACAGGCCGAGGTACCGGTATCGGTGAGCCTGACGGCGGTGCAATTTGTCGATGCCAGCCTGGGTTGGGCGGTCGGCCACGCCGGTGTTGTGCTGATGTCCAAAGACGGCGGCGAACACTGGGCGCTGCAACTCGATGGCAAGCGCGCCGCACAGCTCGAACTGAAGGCGGCCCAGGAACAATTGCCTTCAGCCGTAGACACGGATGTCGCCGCCACACGGGTGCAAACAGCTGAACGCATGGTGGACGAGGGCGCGGATAAACCCTTCCTCGCGCTGGACTTTGTCGACGCCCGGCACGGCCTGATCGTCGGCGCCTATGGCCTGGCATTCGAAACCCGCGACGGTGGGCGCAGTTGGCAGTCGCTGATCGGCCAGATCGACAATCCGGCCGGCGCCCATCTCTACTCCATTGCGCATCAGGGTGAGCGCTGGTTTATCGCCGGAGAGCAGGGCTATCTGGCGCGATCCGAAGACAACGGCCACACCTTCAAGCCACTCGACAGCCCTTATTCAGGCAGTTTTTTTACCCTGCAAACCGACGCCGACGGCACGCTGCTGGTGGCTGGCCTGAAAGGCAACGCGTTTGTCTCCCACGACTTTGGCGACAGCTTCCAACCCGCGCCCGTGGCGCTGCCGATCTCCTTCAGCGATGCGATTCGCAGCAGTGACGGTCAGTTGCTGCTGGTCAATCAGGGCGGCGCGCTGTTTCGCACCGATCGCCAACCCGGCGCGCTGCTCAAGCCCTACGGCAAACCGTTGGGCAGGCCCGTTTCCAGCCTGATCGAGGCCGCCGACGGCAGCCTCATCATGGCGGGTTTTACCGGTGTGACGCGAGTATCGCCACCCACCGTAACTGCTTCGGAGTGAGGTTATGAAGTCATTCGACAACGCCACGGCCAGCCTGGCGAGTTTCGACCCACGCTCAGGCTCGGTGGTGGAACGCACGCTGTTCAATCACCGCGTCTGGGTGCTGCTGGTGTGTGTGCTGACCACCCTGGTGCTGGGTTTTCAAGCGACGCGGATCGAGCTCAACGCCAGTTTCGAAAAAATGATCCCTACCCAGCATCCCTACATCGCCAATTACCTTGAACACCAGAAGCAACTCACCGGGCTGGGCAATGCCTTGCGGATCGTCGTGGCGAACCGCAAGGGCGATATCTACGATGCCGAGTATCTGAAGACTCTGCAGGCATTGAGCGACCAACTCTATCTGTTGCCCGGTGTCGATCGCGCCTACATGAAGTCCCTGTGGACGCCCGCCACCCGTTGGGTAGCCGTGACCGAAGAGGGCCTCGACGGCGGCCCGGTCATCCCCGATGACTACAGCGGCACTGCGGCCAATCTGGAAGCGTTGCGCCGCAATGTTCAAAGGTCCAATGAGCTCGGCCAGTTGGTGGCGCTGGACCAGACGTCGAGCATCATTTACGTGCCGCTGCTGGCCAACACCGCCGACGGAAAGGCACTCAACTATTCGACGCTGTCCGAGCAACTGGAGAATCTGCGCAGCACCTATCAAAAAGACGGGATCGAGATTCATATCACCGGTTTCGCGAAGAAAGTCGGCGACCTGATCGATGGACTGAAACAGATCCTGTTGTTTTTCGCCGTAGCCATCCTGATCACCACCGCCGTGCTGTTCTGGTACACCCGTTGCCTGCGCAGCACATTGCTGGTGGTGTTCTGTTCGCTGGTGGCGGTGGTCTGGCAGCTCGGTTTGTTGCCGTTGCTCAACTATCAACTGGATCCGTATTCGGTGCTGGTGCCGTTTCTGGTGTTTGCCATTGGCATGAGTCACGGCGCGCAGAAAATGAACGGCATCATGCAGGACATCGGTCGCGGCATGCATCGCGTGGTGGCCGCGCGCTTCACCTTCCGCCGCCTGTTTCTGGCGGGGCTGACGGCGCTGCTCTGCGATGCGGTGGGGTTTGCCGTGCTGATGCTGATCAAGATCCAGGTTATTCAGGATCTGGCCGTGATCGCCAGTATCGGCGTCGCGGTGCTGATCTTCACCAACCTGATTCTGCTGCCGGTTTTGCTGTCGTACGTCGGAGTATCACCGCGTGCCGCACAGTTGAGCCTCAAGAGCGAACAAACCGAGCAGGCCGGTCTGCGCCGTCATGCCTTTTGGCGCTTCCTGGACCTGTTCACCCAGCGCCGTTGGGCGAGTCTGTGCATCGCCATCAGTATCGCCCTGGCAGCAGCCGGTTTTGTCGTCAGCCTGCAACTGAAGATCGGCGACCTCAATGCTGGCGCCCCGGAGTTGCGCGCAGACTCGCGCTACAACCAGGACGACGCTTTTCTCACCCGGCATTACGGTGCCAGCAGCGATCTGTTTGCAGTCATGGTGAAAACCCCGGCCGGCGGTTGTGCGCGTTACGACGTTCTTGCCAAGGTCGATGCGCTGGACTGGCAACTGCGTGCGCTGCCGGGGGTGGATTCGACCAACTCGCTGGCCTTGCTTAACCGCCGCATGCTGGTCGGGCTCAGCGAAGGCAGCGCCAAGTGGTACGAGCTGCAGAACAATCAGGCGATGCTCAACATGATCACCGCCAGCGCACCTCGCGGCTTGTACAACGAAGATTGCAGCCTGTTGACGCTGTATGCCTACCTCACCGACCACAAGGCCGAAACCCTGACGCGCCTGGTCGAGCACGTGGAAACGTTCGCCGCCGCCAATAACACCGATGAGGTGCAATTCTTGCTGGCGGCAGGGAATGCCGGTATCGAGGCGGCGACCAATATCGTCGTCAAGCAGGCTAACCGCGAGATGCTGTTCTGGGTGTATGGCGCGGTGATCGTGTTGTGTCTGATCACCTTCCGCTCATGGCGTGCCACGGTCTGCGCGGTGATTCCGCTGATGCTCACCTCGATTCTCTGCGAAGTGCTGATGGTCTGGCTGAACATTGGCGTGAAGGTCGCCACGCTGCCGGTGATCGCCCTCGGTGTGGGCATCGGCGTCGACTATGCCTTGTACGTGATGAGCATTTTGCTCGGCCATCTTCGCCGCGGCGCGAGTTTGTCCGAAGCCTATTACCTGGCGCTGGTGTCCACCGGCAAAGTGGTGATGCTGACCGGTATCACCCTGGCGATTGGCGTGGCGACGTGGATGTTCTCGCCGATCAAATTCCAGGCCGACATGGGCGTGCTGCTGGCGTTCATGTTCGTCTGGAACATGGTTGGCGCCCTGGTACTGCTGCCGGCGCTGGCGCATTTCCTCCTGCCTGTACGCCGCTCGTCTGCCGATGCGGTTGTGCGAGCCGGTGTGTTGAGCGTGACGAAACCAGCCACCGCGGTTGCGGCCAATCCCGAACATCTGCACACCCAGGAGCGTTGCCATGCGCGTTGAAACCTCAGACGTGAACGCCGGCAGAACAGCCGGGCTGGCGCAATCGCTGTTACTGCTGCTGGGCAGTTGCCTGCCGGTACTTGGCGCGGTGCTGCTGGCGCCGGTGCTACCGCGCATGCAAGCGCACTTTGCCGACGTTGCGAACAGCGCCGTGCTGGTGCCGATCGTGCTGACGTTGCCGGCGTTAATGATTGCCCTGTTGGCGCCATTTGCCGGAATGATCGCCGACCGCCTCGGGCGCAAGCCGTTGTTGCTCGCCAGCATGGGGCTTTACGTGCTCTGCGGTGTACTGCCGCTGTGGCTCGAATCACTGCCGGCCATCGTCCTCAGTCGCGCCGGCATCGGTCTGGCCGAGGCGGGCATCATGACCTGCTGCACCACGCTGATGGGCGATTACTACAGCGGCGCCCGACGGGAGCGTTTGTTTGCCTTGCAGATGGTCGCCACGTCGCTGTCCGCAGCGGTGTTTATCGCGCTGGGCGGTTTTCTCGGGCAGGACGACTGGCGCACGCCGTTCGCGTTGTACGCCGTCGGGCTGGTCTTCCTGCCGCTGATGGCGTGGAAACTCTGGGAGCCGCAATCGCACACCCGGGCCGAGCATCCACTGCATAGCGCGCTGGTCGACAAATTCCCATGGCGCGCGCTGACCCCGATGTATGCCTTGGCACTGTTGGCCGGCCTGAGCCTGTTTATCGTGCCGGTACAGGCCGGGTATCTGCTCAATCTGCTGCACGTCGATGCGCCGCAGGACATCGGCATGACCATGGGCGCCAACCAATTGGGCGTGCTGGCCGGGGCGCTGAGCTTCCGCCTGTTCAGTGGCATGCGTGCGCAGCACATGTTGTTGATCGCCTATGCGCTGGCGGGCGTCGGCGGCTTGTTGATGGCCAATGCCGGCAGCCACATGCAGGTGGTGGTCGCGGTGACGATCAACGGTCTGGGCATCGGCCTGATGTTGCCGACGCTGATCACCTGGATCATGGCGCAGGTCGACTTTCATCAACGCGGGCGCGCGGCGGGGTGTTTCACCGCGGCGATTTTTGCCGGCGAATTCATCAGTCCCTTGGTCGTACTCGGCATCACGCATGGCGTCAGCTCGGTGTTGCCGCATGCCTTGGCCATTGTGGGTGGCCTGCAATTGCTGGTGGCGCTGTTTTGCCTCGCCATCCCCAGACTCGGCGGATTGCTGCCCCGAGCGCCGCTGACAACTGAACGAGAACTTTAAATGCAGACCCTTCCCGAGTTCAAAAGAGTGGTCACCGGCCACAACGCCCAAGGCCGGGCCATTGTCGCCAGCTGCGGGCCGACGCCTAACGTGTTCCCGCTGCTGGCGGTGCCCGGCACGGTGTTTTACGAATTGTGGAACACCGGCGCCAGCCCCGCACCGCTCGACAATGCGAGTGATCCGAGCGCCCAGCCGCTGCGACTCAGTCCCGCGCCGCAAGGCAGCGTGATTCGCGTGGTCGACATCCCGCCCGACAGCGTGCAGAACCGGGTCAGCGATGAAAACGCCGCGGCGGTATTTGCCGAAATCGGCGAGTCGCATGCCGGCACGGGGCAGGGCGCAGGCAAACACAAACTGATGCACCGCACGGAAACCCTCGACTTCGGCATCGTCACCGAAGGTGAAGTCTGGCTGGTGCTGGACGAGGAAGACGTGCACCTCAAGCGCGGCGACGTGGTGGTGCAACGCGGCACCAACCATGCCTGGAGCAACCGTACTGAAGCGATGGCGCGAATGGTGTTCATCCTGCTCGACGGGCGCTTTGCCACTGAACTGAACCCTATGCAAGGAGCATCATCATGAAACTCGCCACGCTGAAAAACGGCCATCGTGATGGACAACTGGTCATCGTCTCGCGGGATCTGCAATGGGCACTGGATGCCGGCTCGGTGGCGTACACCCTGCAACAGGCTATAGAAGACTGGCCTGATGCCGAACCGCGCTTGCAGGCGCTGGCCACCCGATTGAACGCGGGCGATGCGCCTGACGCGTTTGCCTTCGACCCGACTCAGGCCATGGCACCGTTGCCACGCGCCTACCAATGGTGCGACGGCTCGGCATTCCTCAGCCATGGCGCGCTGATGCAAAAGGCTTTCAACCTTGACCCCATTGAAGGCGTCGAACACACGCCGTTGATGTATCAGGGCGCAGGCGATGATTTCCTCGGCCCCCGCGACAACATTGCGCTGCCCAGCGAAAGCCAGGGCATCGACTTTGAAGGCGAGTTCGTCGTGCTGGTGGACGACGTGCCGCTGGGTTGCAGCGCGGAGCAGGCCATTGGGCACATCAAGCTGATCCTGCAGATCAACGACGTCAGCCTGCGCGCGTTGGCGCCTCGGGAGATGAAAACCGGCTTCGGTTTTTTGCAGGCCAAACCGTCGTCGAGTTTCGCCCCGGTGGCAATCACTCCGGACGAACTGGGCGATGCCTGGCGCGACGGGCGTGTGCATCTGCCGTTGCAGGTGAGCTGGAATGGCGAGTGGTTCGGTCATCCACACGGTGGGCAGATGACCTTCGGCTTTGGCCAATTGATTGCCCATGCCGCGCTGACTCGCCGGTTGGGTGCGGGCACGTTGATCGGCTCCGGTACGGTTTCCAATGCCGAGCGCAGCGTCGGTTCGGCCTGCATTGCCGAACGCCGCGCCATCGAGATGATCGAGCACGGTGCCCCGCAAACCGCTTTCATGCGCTTCGGTGATCGCGTGCACATGAACGTCCTGGGGGCTGACGGTCAGTCAGTGTTCGGCGCGATTGAGCAATGCGTCGTCAAGGCCCAAGGCTAAGGAGCGGCACATGCGTGTGTTGATTACCGGAGCCAACGGCTTCGTCGGCCGTGAACTGGTGCGCTGTCTGCTGGCGAAGGGCAGCGTGCGTGGACGGATCATTGTTTCGATGCTGGTGCTGGACACTGACTTGCAAGGCCTGCCGGACGATCCGCGCTTGCGCCGTCATCGCGGCAATATTACCGACGCCGCGTTAATGCGCCGGGTGCTCGCCGATGGCATTGATGTGGTTTTTCACCTGGCGAGTATTGCTGGTGGCGCGGCGGAAGAACATTACACGCAGGGCTACCAGGTCAACCTCTTGGCGAGCCTCGAATTGCTCGACCAGTTACGCAACAAAACCCAGCCGCCGGTGCTGGTGTACGCCAGCAGTGTCGCGGTCTACGGCGGCGAATTGCCCGTGCGCATGAATGAGCAGGCACCGCTGCATCCGGAGCTTTCTTACGGTACGCACAAGGCCATGGTCGAAAGTGTCATTGTCGACTTGGCCCGGCGCGGGGAAGTGGACGGTCGCGCGCTGCGCCTGCCGGGCATCGTTGCCCGCCCGCGCGAACCCAACGGATTACGCTCGGCGTTCATGAGTGACTTGCTGCGCGCCTTTGCCGAAGGCGAGGCCTATCGTTGCCCGGTTTCCGCCGAGGCCACTGCTTGGTGGATGTCGGTGCGCTGCTGCGTGAACAACCTGATGCACGCCGCTGAGCTGGATCACCACGAACTCGAATCGCAACGGGTGTGGCAATTGCCGGTACTGCATCTGTCGATTGCCCAAGTGGTCGATGCCTTGGCGGCGAGTTATGGGCAGGAACGCCGCAACCTGATCACTTACCTCCCCGACAGTCAGTTGGAAGCGCTGTTCGGGCGTCTGCCACCGTTGAAAACCCCACAGGCGCGTGCCGCCGGTTTCAGCCATGACGGCAACGCCGCCACGTTGATTCGCAACTCACTGAACCCCGCCGCCCCTCGGCATTTATCGATTACCGGAGATTCCCTTCATGCAGCCAGCCAAGCCTAAACGTCGCCTGGTCGACCTCTCGGTCACGCTCGACAATAACCCTTACACCGATCCGCCGCCGTTGCTGCCGAAGATCGATTACATGGATCACCAGCAGGGCTGGCCAGAAATGGCCGCGATGTTTCCCGGTCTGCAACTGGACCAGATGCCGGGTAAAGAGTCATGGGCCGCCGAACGTCTGCAAATCACCACCCACAGCGGCACGCACATGGACGCGCCGTGGCATTACGCGTCGACCACCGATGGCGGCCAACCGGCATTCGGTATCGACGAATTGCCGCTGGACTGGTGCCTGCAACCGGGGGTCAAACTGGATTTTCGGCACATGCCCGACGGCCATGTGGTGACCGCTCAAGAAGTCGAAGCGGAGCTGGCCCGTATCGACCATGTGTTGCAGCCGCTGGATATCGTGTTGATCAATACCCGCGCCGGCGCATTGTTCGGTCAGCCCGGCTATCTGGATGCCGGCGTCGGGATCGGCCGTGAAGCCACGATGTATTTGCTGGAGCGCGGTGTGCGGGTAGTCGGCACCGACGCCTGGAGTTGGGACGCGCCGTTCAAGTACACCCGCGAGCGATTCGCCGCCAGCGGCGACGCCTCGATCATCTGGGAAGGGCACAAGGCCGGGCGTGATATCGGCTACGGGCAAATGGAAAAACTGGCCAATCTGGAAACCTTGCCGGCCAATGGCTTCGTGGTGTCGTGCTTCCCCTACAAAATCAAACACGCGTCGGCCGGATTCGTGCGCGCGGTGGCGATCTTCGAGGAGTGAGAGGCCGCTGCTGCCCGTGGCATTTTGATCAAACAACAAGAGAGAAACCATGCCTCTTCTGCGAATGCCTTTAAGCCTGCTGCTAGGCGCGTTGACGCTGGGGAGCAGCCTGGCGATGGCTGCCACGGCGGAGTCGACGCCACCGAACATCCTGCTGATCGTCGCCGACGATCTGGGTTATTCCGACCTCGGCAGTTTTGGCGGTGAAATCAACACGCCCACCCTCGATTCACTGGCGCGCGAGGGCTTGCAGTTCACCAGCATGTACGCCGCGCCGACCTGTTCGATCACCCGTTCGATGCTGATGTCCGGCACCGATAATCACCTCGCTGGGCTTGGCACCATGGCCGAAGCGCTGCAGCCGTTTCACCGCGGCAAACCGGGGTATGAGGGGTATCTGAATCAACGTGTCTACTCGGTGGCCGAGCTGCTCAAGAATGGCGGTTACCAAACGCTCATGGTCGGTAAATGGCACTTGGGTCTAGAGGCTGATCAGGGCCCCGATCAGCGCGGATTCGAGCAGTCGTTCACCTTGCTGGAGGGCGGCGCGTCGCACTTTAAGCCTTCTAGCGTTGAACCGAGCAAACTGGAGCAGGTGCATTACCGGGAAAACGGCCGGGCGGTGCAGGTGCCCGAGAGTTTTTATTCCAGCGATTTCTACACCGATAAGCTGATCGGTTATCTGCAAAACACTAAAAAACAAGGCAAGCCTTTTTTCGCCTACGCAGCCTATACCTCACCGCATTGGCCGTTGCAGGCGCCCAAGGAGTACCTGGATAAATACCGCGGCCGCTTCGATCAGGGCTACGACAACGTGCGCCAGACGCGGATCGAGAGGATGAAGACGCTCGGTTTGCTGGCAAAGGACGCGCAACCGGCGCAACCCTTGCCCGCCAATCCAAAACTGCCGGGCTGGGACCAGCTAACGGCTGAGCAGCAACAGTTTGAAGCGCGAAAAATGGAGATCTACGCGGCGATGGTCGACAACCTCGACCACAACATTGGCCGCCTGATCGAGTATCTGCGCGAGAGCGGCCAGTACGACAACACGCTGATCGTGTTCATGTCTGACAACGGCGCGGCCGCTGAAAACCATGCGCAGTTCTATCCCCCCGGCGCAAAAACCGATAACCGATTGGCGAACCTCGGCCAACCAAGTTCGCAGATCGACTATGGCATGCGTTGGGCCGAAGTCAGCGCAGCACCGTTTCACCTGTTCAAGGGCACCACTGCCGAAGGCGGAATCAGCGTTCCGGCGATTGTTCAACTGCCCAGGACACTGCGTCGTCAGGGCGTGGAGCGGGGCGTGGCACGGGTGGATGACCTGGCGCCGACCTTTCTCGAGTTGGCGGGCATCAGCTTGCCGAGCGAGGCGGGCAAGCACCCGATCACCGGCAAATCTATCCTGCCCATGCTGACGGGCAAAGGCAGCCCCCACGGCGATGGTTTTCTGGCCGCAGAGTTGTTCGGCAACGCCTACTATCGCGAGGGCAACCTCAAGTTGTTGGGCATGCGCCCGCAGGCGGGATTCGGCGACCACGCGCAGCCGCCACAATGGCAGTTGTTTGATGTCGCACAGGATCGCGGTGAAACCCATGACCTGGCGGGTGCCCAACCGCAAACCGTCGAACGGCTCAAGGCCGCCTGGCTGAAGTATGCCGAGCAGGTCGGCGTGGTCTTCGCGCCGCGCTGATACGGCGCAACCACCCAGCCGCCACGCGATTTTCGCTGCGGCTGGGTAATGCATCGTCAGCCTTGAACGGGGCCGTTGCGCAGTCGCTCGATGATTCTGCGAGCACGGTTGGCGCCCACATCGACATGAATATCGATCATCGGGCGTGTGCCGAAGCGGCACATGTTCTGGTACTGGGCTTCGATTACCACCTTGTCTTCGTCGAACGTCAACATGGTCTGCTCGAGCACTTTGGCCATGACCGCCTGCGGATCATTTTCAGGGTTGGTGGCTATGGTCCAGAAGTAGTGGCTTGAGCTTTCGGTTTCTGGTGTCACGCCGTGAAAACCGCGCATATGGAAGCCGGCGCGGTCGGGGTCGTTCAGATTGTCCGTGCCTGCGTCTACCGCCCCGGTCCAGATGCGCAGGTGATTGATGTGAAATTCGATTTCCTGCCAGCGATCAACGTTGCCCTTGAACGGATAGGCTGCGGTGTAGGTCGGCGGTGGCACGGAGTCGGGCATGTGCCGAACCACGCGGACCATCGAGTCGTCACCGTCCACGTTCATCTGCGCGTTCATATGAATGCTGGCGTTGCCGCCGATGGTGCGTAAATGGACGTAGCCCAGATGGCTGAGGTCCATGAGGTTGTCGTGGATGAGCTGATAGGGCGCGTCGTAGTGATAGACATCACCGTCGAACAGGTATTTGCCACTGCTATGGACGTCGTAGGTGGGCGGCGCGAATGTCGGCTCAGGATGCTCGGCGCTACCGAACCAGATCCAGATGATCTGGTCCTGCTCGCGCACGTGGTAGGCGGGCACTTTCGCCTTGCTCGGAATCCTGTCCTGGCCGGGAATTTCGATGCACTTGCCGCCCTCGTTGAACAACAGGCCGTGATAGCCGCAGCGCAAGCCACGTTCTTCCAGCGTGCCGTTGGACAGTGGGAGGGCCCGGTGACAGCAGCGGTCTTCCAGTGCGGCGACCTGGTTATCGGCGGTGCGAAACAGCACCACGGGTTTATTCAGCAGCGTGCGGCCAATGGGTTGATCCTTCAGTTCCCAACCGAGCGCGGCGACGTACCATTGATCGAGTGGGAAACTCGATAGGGCAGGCGGGGCGATCTCGTGGGCAAGGGGCAGGGCAGCAGTCGTCATGGTGTTCTCCGGCGAGCGGGCAATGCTCGGTTCAGGTCAAAGGTCCAATACCAGGCGGGGCGATTTGGCACGTGAGCAGCACGGGGTAAAACGGTCATTGGCGGCATGTTCTGCGGCAGTCAAAAACTGGTCACGATGATCACCAATGCCATCGAGCAGACGCGTGACACAGGTGCCGCAGACGCCTTGCTCGCAGGAGGTTTCGATTTCAATACCGGCCTCATCGAGTACCTCGAAAACAGTCCGGTCGGCGGGGATGTGAAATATCTGCCCGCTGCTGGCTATCTGTACTTCAAAGGGTGTATCAGCGCTTTGATCGACTGGTGCGGCGGTGAAAAACTCTCGGTGCACCCGGTCTTCGGGCCAGTTGGCTGCTTGTGCAGTGTCCAGAATGAAACTCATGAACCCTGACGGGCCGCATACGTAAAGGTGGCTCGCACAGCCCGGCGTCGCTAACAGGGCGGCGGCATCAAGTTTCTGTTCAGGCGAGCCGCTGTCGTCGTGCAAGTACACGCGACTGGCGAATGGCGCTTGCCCGAACCATTGAATGAAGGCAGCGCGCTCTGTGGATCTAAAGCAGTAATGCAATTCGAAATCCGCGCCCTGACGGTGAAGCTCATGTGCCATTGCCAGCATTGGCGTGATGCCAATACCGCCGCCAAACAAAAGGTGCCGCTTGGCTGCGGGTGCGAGTGAAAACAGGTTGCGCGGCGCGCTGATGGTCAGTGTCTGGCCTTGGCTGACTCGCTCGTGCATGGCGCGGGAGCCGCCACGCGAGGCCGGATCCTTGAGCACGCTGATCAAATAGCGATGACGCTCCGTGGGGTCATTGCATAGCGAGTATTGGCGCGTGAGGCCGCCGGCAATGTGAACGTCGATGTGCGCACCTGCCTCGAAAGGGGGCAACGGGCTGCCGTCGTTGGCACAGAGCTCGAAGCTGCAAATACCTTCAGCTTCGATCTCTTTGCGGGTGACGTTGACTTCAAACATGACTTCTCCCTCCACACTGAAGTGGCTGCTGAAAAAACAAGGGTGAAAAAGCGCGCGTGCGGGCTACAAATCAGCCAGGAGAAAAGGCGCAGGGAAGGGCAGAAGTCGCATTCGTCAAAGAAGGGCGCAACGGACAAGGATTCATGAGCAAGACCTGATAATTATTTTTTTGAGGTGGTGCTACGGCGTAGTATGCGGGCATTGCACGCATCGCTTGGCTGAGTAAATCCTTATCCGATTTGGTTGCGGTGTCAACTAATATTAGAGATCTTTGACCTTCGGTGTTTTCTTTATGCCTACCGAAACACAACTCAACCTGTCGCGTTATGTGCCTGGCCTGGTGACGTTCCTGGCGAACAAACTCGCCACTGGGGCCTCCCAGTGCTATCGCAAACATTTCGGAATTGGCGTGGTGGAATGGCGGATGCTTTCAATGCTGGCTGTTGAATCCGATATCTCCGCCAACCGCATCTGCCAGGCCATCGGGCTCGACAAGAGTGCTGTCAGTCGCTCATTGCAGACGCTGGAGGCGGCCGGGCGAATCACCAGTCGGCCTGATCCGGCAGATGCCCGGCGTTCCACTGTCCGGTTGACGGCCAGCGGCAAAGAACTGCACGACCGCGTGCTGAAAGTGGCACTCGAACGTGAGTCTCGCCTGTTAAGCGGGCTCTCGGCAGCAGAGATCGACACGCTGGTTGATTTGCTCGGCCGCCTGCATTTGCAAGTGCCGAACGTCAACAGCTATGACCCTGGTGACGCGTGAGGTGAGGAGACGCTGCCAGCGAACGTGCAGAGCCATAAACTCTAAATCCAACATTATGTGAACAATGAATCGTCAGCTGTTCGTCTCTCTGGATGGGCCCAAGGCCACCGGTAAAACCACACTGTTGGAGGCCGTCGCGAAAGTGCTGAGGGCCGACAACAACAAAGTAGTTCGGCTTTGCGAGAGAAAACGGGATCCCTACAGGGCAGAAACCATGGCCCTGGTCAACAATCTCGCCCGAAATCCCTCCAGGGATCTGGAGTGGGTTGTGTGCGGAGCCTTTGCTGAAAGCCGCAGCTGGATTTCCCGACATGTGCTCACTGAACAACCGCCAGACAGCATAATCCTGATTGATCGCTGGTATCCGTCTGACGCCGCGTTTCGGCAAACAGTCCCGTTTGCCGACATTCTCCAGTTGAACATGGATCGAGACGTACGAGTGCCAGACCTGCATGTCGGCGTCGTTACCGACCCGGAGATTTCATGGGCGAGGGCAGCGACACGATCGCGAGGACTGGGCGGCACTGTGATTCAGAAATATGCAGAGCACGTTTTGTGTACCGAATTGTTCGAGCAAGCGGCAGCCGATCACGGTTGGGTTCTATGCCGCAATGAAGGAACAATCGAAGAGGCAACGATGCAGGTGGTATCTGAGATCTATGGAGTGCTTGGGAGGCGTGACCGATGACTGATCAATCTCTCAATTGAGCGCCATTTTCAGCGTCGTCACAGCGTGGTGATCTGTCCATTTCGATCCAGCTCAAAAACTTTGTTTTCCTGCAATTTCTCTTTCAGCCAGCGTTCAGCCTTGCCCAAGGGCCGCTGGCGAGCCCACAAAAGGTCCACGCCTATTTGCCAGTCGGTGTGCGGGTAGGCCGAGAGTTGAAGTTCTACCAACTCACCTCTGGCCAGTTCGCGCTGGATGAGTTGACGGGGCAGGGTGGCCCAACCGAGGCCGGCGCGCACCATTTCCAGTAAAGCCAGATAACTTTCCGCCTGCCAAAGTTGGGTCGAGCGCAGGTATTCGCTGCTGGGCAGTTTGCTCGCGTGGGCGCTGAACGCCAGACGTCGATGGACGTGCAGATCCTCGAAGCTGACGTTGTCGAGTTGCGCCAACGGGTGATCGGGATGGCAGACGTGCAGCATGATCAGTTTGCCCAGTTGCTGGAACGCCAGCTCAGGGGGGTAGCCGGGCTGTGAAAACGCCACGCCGAGTATGGCTTCGCCGCTGCTGACGAGCTCGCTGACATCGCCGTACACCGGATGGCGGATGATCAGATCGACGAAGGGGAACGCTTCTTCGAAAGCTTTGAGTACGGACATGATCGGGCCGTACGGCGTTTCAATCGCGAGCGTCAGGCTGGGTTCGACGTCGTCCGAGAGGCAGTCGGCGTGGGCTTCAAAGGTCATGCAGCGTTCGAGCACGGCTTCGGCCTGCAGCAGCAATTTGTGGCCGCTGGCGGTGAGGGCAGGGCTGCGGTTGCTGCGGTCGAACAGGTCGACGCCGAGGTCGGTTTCGAGGTTGGCAATCGCCGCGCTGATGGTCGATTGGGTCTTGCCCAGTTTGCGCCCGGCGGCGGAAAACGATCCGCTTTTGACCACTTGGACGAACATCAACAGTTGATCGAGTGAGAAGCGCAAGCGGTGGACTCCCGGGTCGAAGGTGAGGGTTATCAGCGTCTGGCGAATGCCTGATTGTGCCGTGTAAGTGCCATCGAAAAAAGCGATGGTTGCCAATTTGTTTCATCGTAATAAACGTTCAAATATGACCCCGCGTCAAACGATCTCCGGGGCGGATCCACCTTTCAAACGCCCCTGAGCATGCCCGCGATCTCAATAGATGCCGCACCTTCAGGAGCGTGTGAAATGACCACACAACGCATTCATCCGGTGGACGAGGTTTTGCCACTACGACAGTTGTTCACGTTTGGCTTGCAGCATGTTTTGGTGATGTACGCGGGAGCGGTGGCGGTGCCGCTGATTCTTGGCAGTGCGATGGGCCTGACTTCGGCGCAGGTGGTGTTGTTGATCAACGCCAACCTGTTGACCTCTGGTGTGGCGACGTTGATTCAAACCCTCGGTTTCTGGAAATTCGGCGCGCGTCTGCCGCTGATTCAGGGCTGCTCGTTTATTGCGCTGGCGCCAATGATCATGATCGGCAAGGAGTTCGGCCTTAGTCAGATTTTCGGTGCGGTGATCGCGGCAGGCTTTATCACCATTGCGCTGGCGCCGGTGTTCAGCCGTTTGCTGCGCTTTTTTCCGCCGGTGGTGATTGGCAGTCTGATCACCATTATCGGTATCTCGCTGATGCCTGCTGCTGCGATCTGGTTGGGCGGCGGTAATCCCGATTCGGCGGATTTTGGCAATCCCGCCAACTTGTTGCTGGGCTTGGCCACGGTCAGTGTGACGCTGGTTATCTATGCCAAATTCAGGGGTTTTATCGGCAACCTCAGCGTGCTGATCGGCTTGTTCGTCGGCAGTCTGATCGCAGCGGCTTGCGGCATGACTCACTTCAGCCGGGTCAGCGAAGCGGCATGGTTTGAGCTGAGCGCGCCGATGGCATTCGGCGCACCGGAATTCTCGCCGGTACCGATTCTGATCATGACTCTGGCGATGCTGGTGATCATGGCCGAGACCACCGGCAACTGCCTGGCAATCGGCAAGTTGACCGGCAAACCGACCACGCAACAGACCCTTGGCAACGCGTTTCGCGCCGACGGTTTGTCGACCATGCTCGGCGGCTTGTTCAACAGCTTTCCTTACAACGCGTTCACCCAGAACACCGGTTTGATTGCGCTTTCGAACGTTAAAAGCCGCTTCGTCGTCGCTGCTGCCGGGGCAATCATGGTGCTGATGGGCTTGTTCCCGAAACTCGGCGCGTTGATCGCGGCGGTGCCGACGCCGGTGCTCGGTGGCTGCGCGATCGTGATGTTCGGCATGACCACGGTGGCGGGGATTCAAGAGCTGTCGCGGGTGCAATTCGAGGGGACGCGCAACGGCATCATCGTCGCCGTGTCGGTGAGTGTCGGCGTGCTGCCGATGTCCTTTCCGGCGCTGTTCGAACACGTCGGCCCAACGCTGAAACTGGTGCTCGACAGCGGGATTTTCCTCGGTGCGATCACCGCCATCGTCCTCAACCTATTACTCAACAACGAAAAAAAATCGACCGAAACCATCGGCGCTACGTCGGCTGAACTGGCCGACTGACTGTGTTTTTCCACTGCCCAGGAGTTACCCATGAATCAATTTACCCAGCTCATCCCGGCCGGTGTCAGCGATCTTGACCTGACATTGCTGCGCCAGACCATTGCCTTGTCCGAGGCATCGAAACAGCGCGGTCGCCATCCGTTCGCGGCATTGGTAGCCGACCGCAATGGCAAGGTGATTGTCGAGGCAGGCAACAACTCGATGCCGCCGGAAGGTGATCCGACCCAGCATGCCGAACTGGTTGCAGCGGCTGCAGCGGCCAAGCTGCTGTCGCCGCAAGAGCTGGAACTGTGCACGCTGTACACCAGCGCCGAACCTTGCTGCATGTGCGCAGGCGCCGTGTATTGGACGGGGATCGGGCGGGTGGTTTATGCCTTGTCGGAGCATGCGCTGCTGGGGTTGACGGGGGACCATCCAGAGAACCCGACGTTCTCGCTGCCGTGCCGCGAGGTGTTCGCCAAGGGGCAGCGCAAGGTCAGTGTGTTGGGGCCGATGCTGGAGGGCGAGGCGGCTGAACCGCATAAAGGGTTCTGGTCGTAAACTGCTGTTGGGCACCTGTGACGGTGCGCATCACAATGTCCAGCGAGGCGGGGACATTA
This sequence comes from Pseudomonas sp. P116, assembly GCF_020149425.1. Taxonomy (NCBI): domain Bacteria; kingdom Pseudomonadati; phylum Pseudomonadota; class Gammaproteobacteria; order Pseudomonadales; family Pseudomonadaceae; genus Pseudomonas; species Pseudomonas sp. P116. The sequence continues at coordinate 333,368 of NZ_JACVHB010000007.1, forward strand.
AACAGGCTTGACTGCCGCGCATCTTCGGATGCGCGGCAGTCTATCGTTTCGCTACTCACGAAACTGTCGCAAAACGAACCTGGCTTTTACAACGCAAACGTAGTCCCACGAGTATTCACAAAAAGCGAATAGATCGAGTGACTGCTGGCCATGAACAGCCGATTCCCTTCGCGTCCCCCGAAGCACAGATTCGGGCAGCGCTCTGGCAGTGAAATGTGCCCGATGGCCTTGCCCTGAGGATTGAAAACCCGCACGCCGTCGAGTTTTTCCAGGTCGGCCTTGGGATCACCATTGCCGCCCCAGCCGCACCACAGGTTGCCCGATTCGTCGCATTTGATGCCGTCGATCGCGGCATATTCCAGCCCTTCAATGTGCTTGCGGCGTTCGCCGAGTGTGCCGTCGTCCTTCACGGCAATTGCCCAGACCAGACGATTGGGCTTGGCGCGACCTTCGACGACGTACAGGGTTTTTTCATCGGGAGAAAAGCACAGGCCGTTGGGACCGTTGAGATCGTCGATGACCCGCGTGACTTTTTTGCTCTCGCCGTCGATGCGGTACACGGCGTGGGGTTGGCTCGGGGTGACTTTGTGGCCTTCGTAGTTGTTGCTGGTCTGGAAGGGCGGGTCGGTGAACCAGATCGAACCGTCACTTTTGCAGACGATGTCGTTGGGCGAATTGAAGGGCTTGCCGTCGAAGCTGTCGGCCAGCACGGTGATCGTGCCATTGGATTCGGTGCGCGTGATGCGGCGGCCTTCGCTGGTTGTGGTGGAGCCTTCGCAGACAATCAGACGCCCTTGGCGATCCCGGCACATGCCGTTGGAAAAGTTGGAGTGTTCGCGGTACACGGTGAAGGTGTCGGTGATTTCATCCCAGCGCATGATGCGATTATTGGGGATGCCGCTGACCAACAAATAGCGGCCATCACCGACCCACACCGGTCCTTCGGCCCAGCGCATACCGGTGGCAAGTTTTTCAACACTGGCGTTGAACACACGTAGCTCGAGGAAGCTGTCGTCGAGGATGTGAATCAGCGGATCCGGGTAGCGCTGACTCAAGGGTTCGGCGGCCTCGGAAAGTCGGGTTAGCGCGGTACTGCCGACGGTGGCGAGTGTGACGGAAACAGCGAGGGACTTTTTCAGAAAGCTACGGCGGGTGTTGCCCTTCGCTGGATCAAGGCTTTCAGGCTTGGCGGACAGGGATGAGTCCATGTAGCAATCTCCGTGGTTTTATTTTTTTTGTGGGAGACATAGTAACACCTCGTGATAGGACATCGTACAACTGGTTCATTGCGCACGGGGCATAGGCCGTACGCAGCGATGGAAGCGATCAAGCATCGCCTCCACCATGAATATTGGCATGCGATAACTTCGTGCCCTGCGGGCACGAACAGGTCTTAGCCAACCATCACTTCATCCAGTGCCTGCTCAAGCGTACTGATCGTACGCTCGATATTGTGCAGCTTCTCGAGGCCGAACAGGCCGATGCGAAATGTCTGGAAGTCGGCCGGTTCGTCGCATTGCAACGGCACGCCGGCAGCGATCTGCAGGCCGTGCTCGGCAAATTTCCTGCCGTTTTTGATGTCGGCATCATCGGTGTAGCTCACCACAACGCCAGGGGCCTGAAAGCCGACAGCCGCCACGCTTTTGAAACCTTTGCCGGTCAACAGGGTGCGTACCCGGTCACCCAGCGTCTGTTGCTCGTCGCGAACTTTGTCGAAACCGTAGACTTGCGTCTCTTTCATCACGTCGTTGAACCGCGCGAGGGCATCGCTGGGCATGGTCGCATGGTAGGCATGTCCGCCCTGTTCGTAGGCTTGCATGATCTGCAGCCACTTTTTCAGGTCGCAGGCAAAGCTGCTGCTTTGCGTCTGTTCAATGCGCTCCAGAGCCCGAGCACTGAGCATCACCAGGGCGCAGCAAGGGGAGGCGCTCCAGCCTTTCTGCGGTGCGCTGATCAGCAGGTCGACGGCACATTTGTGCATATCCACCCAAATCGTGCCGGAAGCGATGCAGTCCAGCACGAACAGGCCGCCCACCGCATGCACGGCGTCGCCGACTGCCCGCAAGTACTCGTCGGGCAGGAGGATCCCGGATGAAGTTTCAACATGGGGCGCGAAGACTATCTGCGGCTTCTGCGTCGCAATGGCAGCCAGCACTTCGTCCAGAGGTGGCGGGGCATAGGCCGCTTGGTGACCCGTTTCGACTGGCCGGGCTTTGAGTACCGTGGTGGCGGCCGGGATGTTGCCCATCTCAAGGATCTGGCTCCAGCGATAGCTGAACCAGCCGTTGCGGATCACCAGACATTGCTGGCCGGTAGCGAACTGCCGGGCCACCGCCTCCATGCCGAATGTGCCGCTGCCCGGAACCACCGCAACAGCCTCGGCGTTGTAGACCTGTTTCAGGGTTCTGGAAATGTTATTCATCACCCCTTGAAAGGACTGCGACATGTGGTTCAGCGAGCGGTCGGTGTAGACCACTGAGTATTCGACCAGCCCCTCGGGATCGACACTGGGATAGAGCTTCGACATAAGGTGACTCCTTGGGCAAAGAGGTAAACATCATTGCCGAGGAGTGTAGGCAAAAGGCACTAATGGGCTCATTCAATTACGCAAATGAGGTTTAGCGTGCTTCACATTGCGGCGAAGGCTCGCCGCTCAGTGCATCAACCATCGGCGGATGCTCCTGCACGGCCTGACGCAGATCTTCGGTCACCCGCAGTTCCGCACCTGTCGGCGAGAACGTGGCTGCCGCTGCAAACGGAGCTGGATTGGCCGGAACCGGGCGTTTGCCACGTCGCCACAGGAAGAAGGTGACCATGCACAGATTGACCAGCGCAAACACCCAGAACAAACCATTGGCACCGAACGAATTCATCACCGGCGAAATCATCATCGGGCTGATCGCCGAGCCCAGTGAGTTGATCAGCAGCAAGCCCTGAATCATCGGCACCAAGGCTTCGGCAGGGGCGCGGTCGGCGGCGTGGCTGACGGCAACCGGGTAAAGCGCGAAGACGCCGCCACCGAGCAGAAACAACATCACCGCGAGCATGCTTGAGGACAACGGCAGCAGGACGATCACTAGCGATAACACGGTGCACGCCACGGTCAGAATCGTCAGCACCTGCAAACGATCCTGGCGGTCGGACCAACGCCCGACCGGGTATTGCAGAAGCATCGCACCGAGGATCGTCCAAGCCATCATGCTGCCGACTTCACCGACATTCAGACCGCTGCGTTGCAGATACAGCGGCAGCAAGGTGTAAATCGCTGCGATGGTGATACCCGAGCCAAAACAACCGACCAACCCGGTCGGCGTCACGCCCAACAATTGCCGAGGCTTGAGTGGCTCGACCTGATCGAGCAATGGCGACACGCGCGGCAGGATCACGATCGGCAACACCGACAACGAGGCGAGCATGCCAGCGACCATAAACGGTGCGCTGTCGCTCAATCCGGTAATTTTCCCCAGCGTTGCCTGGCCCAGCACGCCGGCACCGTACAAGACGATCATGTACAACGCGAGCAAGCGCCCGCGAATCTTCGCGTCACCCGCCAGCAACAGCCAGCTCTCGATCACCAGAAACACGCCGACCGTGGCCCAGCCATTGATCAGACGCAGCGCGAACCAGCCCCAGGTGTCATAGAACAAACCCTGCAGCAGGATGGTCACTGCGATCAGCGAGGCAAAGCTGCCGTAGGCGCGGATATGGCCGATGCGCAGAATCAAGCGGTCATTGAACACCGCGCCCAGCGTCAACCCTATGAAGTAGGCCGAGGAGACGATACCGATCATCGTGGTTGAGGCACCGGCAGCGTCGAGGCGAAGGGTGGTCAGCGAAGACAGAAAACCGTTGCCCAGCGCAACAATGAACAGCCCGAGCAGGGGCGCCAGCGCCATGGCCAGCAAACGCGGAGACATAAAAACCTCTAGAAATCGAACAGCGCAACGTGCGCCTCTGCGCATGCGATTGCCAAGCCGGGGGGTGTTGTGGTGTAAGTGCCCGCCGATCGGGCAGGGCGGTTGAGTCCGAGGTGGGGTCAGCCCGTCAGGTATGCCTCGGGCGCCAAATCTGGCGACTGCAAGAGCGCGCGGATTCTAAGGCTTGTGCGGAATTTTCCAATGGCTGTTTGCTGCGACAGTTGGACGCAGGCCACTCAGGGCTGAGGGATAACGACAGGTCATCGTTTTGCACTGCACAAATGCACCAAAGCCTCACACCCAGGCTTTGACCTCAGCCTTGACGACTGACTTGCGATACGTCAGCAAAACGATGCCCGTGACCCCATTCACCGAGCCTCAACGGCGTCCGGTGCGCGTACTCACATCCACCCACACGGCCAACACCAGAATGCTGCCCTTGACGATCATCTGCCAATAGCTGTCGACGTCGAGCATGGACATGCCGTTGTCCAGACTGGTGATGACCAGCGCGCCGAGGAGGGCGCCGTAGACCGTCCCCGAACCGCCGCGCATGGAGGTGCCGCCGATGAAGCAGGCGGCGATGGCGTCGAGTTCACCCATGCTGCCGGCCGAAGGTGAACCGGCGGCCAGGCGCGCGGTATTGACCACGCCGGCGAGGGCGCACATGACGCCCATGATCCCGAAAATCCACAGCTTCACGGCCTGCACATTGATACCGGAAAGGCGCGTCGCTTCCATATTGCTGCCGACGGCATAGACGCGCCGACCGAACACGGTCTGGCTGGTGACGTAGCTGAACGCGCCCAGCAAAACAAGCAGCAGCAAGACCGGCACGGGAATGCCGTCGTAACTGTTGAGCGTCTGGACGAAACCGGCCAGCACGGCGCCGATTACCAACACGCGTATGACGTCTCGCAGCAAGGAATGCGCCGCCAGGCCGTGAAGGGCGCGATTGCGCCGTTGTTTCCAGGTCAGGAACACCGTCAGCGCAAACAGCAGAACGCCCAGACCGGTGCCGATTGCGTGGGGCAAGTAACCCTGACCGATGTAGACGAGTTCCGGCGACACCGGCGCGATGGTCGTGCCGCCGGTAATCCCCAGCAGAATCCCGCGGAACGCCAGCATGCCCCCCAGACCGACAATAAAGGACGGTATGCGCAAGTAAGCCGCCATGTATCCGTTGGCCAGACCGATCAAAAGTCCACAGAGGGCGACCAGGCTCAGATTCGCCAGCAGCGGGACGTGGTAAATCACATCGAGAATGGCGGCGAGGCCACCGAGCAGGCCCAGCAATGAGCCGACCGACAAATCGATCTCGCCGCTGATGATCACCAGCACCATGCCGCAGGCGAGAATTCCGGTAATGGACATTTGCCGCAGCAGATTGGAGAGGTTGCGCGGGGTGAGGAATCCGCCCTCGGTCTGCCAGCTGAAGAACAGCCAGATCAACACCACGGCAAACACCAGCGCGAGCATTTTGTAGCGGGTGAACAGTTGTTTGACCTGATTCATTTACGCGGATTTCCGATCATTATTGTTATGGCTGCCAGGCTGGCTGAGGGCGGCGGCGAGCACCTGCTCCTGGGTGAGTTCATGGTTGACGAAGTCGCCACGCAACTGACCTTCGCCGATCACCAGCACGCGGTCGGAAACGCCGAGCACTTCGGCCAGCTCCGACGACACCATGATGATCGACACGCCTGCGGCCGACAGCGCGCCCATCAATTTGTAGATTTCGTATTTGGCACCGACGTCCACGCCTCGGGTCGGCTCATCGAGAATCAGCACTCGGGGTTGGGTGAGTAGCATCTTCGCCAGGACGGCTTTTTGTTGATTGCCACCCGACAGGCTGGTGATCGGCAGATACGGGCTCGCGGTCTTGAGGTGCAGGCGGGCGATTTCATGATCGATGCTGCCCAGCTCGGCCTCGGCATCGATGCGGGTGAGTTTCGAGTAGTTGTCCAGCACGGCGAGGGTGATGTTCTGGCCGACGCCCAGGTCCGGAATGATCCCCTGGCGCTTGCGATCCTCCGGCACCAGGCAGAGCCCGGCACGAATCGATTTGAGCGGTGTACGCGTGTCGATGGGGTGACCGTCCAGCCAGACTTCGCCCTCATGACGACCCGGGTAGGCGCCGAACAGCGCGGTCACCAGTTCGGTACGGCCGGCGCCGACCAGCCCGGCGATGCCGAGGATCTCGCCGCGTTTGAGGACGAACGAGATATCGTCGACCCGTTTGCGCTTGGGGTTGTCGACGTCGTAGCAGGTGATGTGGCGGGCCTCGAAAATCACCTCGCCAATGTCGTGTGGCTCGCAGGGGTAGAGGTTGCTCATTTCCCGCCCGACCATCTGAGTAATGATCTGTGGAATGTCCATGTCGGCCATGGCGGTGGTGGCGATGTGTTTGCCGTCGCGGATCACCGAAATGGTGTCGCACACGGCAGCCACTTCATCGAGCTTGTGCGAGATGTAGACGCAGGCAACCCCCTTGGCTTTGAGGTCGCGGATGATGTCCAGCAACACCTCGATTTCCGAGCGGCTCAAGGCTGATGAAGGTTCGTCGAGGATCAGCAGGCGGGCCTTTTTGTTCAGGGCTTTGGCGATTTCCACCAGTTGCTGATAGCCACCGCCGTACTGCGATACCGGCAGCGCTACGTTCATGTCGGGGACTTTCAGCTCGCGCATCAAAGCTTCGGCGCGGTGAATCATCGCCGGGTAATTCATCCGCCCGCCTGGCAGCGTCAGTTCATGGCCCATGAAAATGTTTTCGGCCACCGACAGGTCGGGCACCAGCGTCAGTTCCTGGTGAATGATGACGATCCCGGCCGCTTCCGTCTCGCTGATCGATTGCGCTGTGAGCGGTTGCCCGTCCCAGAAGATTTCACCGTCCCAGGTGCCATGGGGATAGACCGCCGAAAGGATCTTCATCAGCGTGGACTTGCCGGCGCCATTCTCGCCGCACAGGCCAACGCATTCCCCCGGTTTGACCTTGATGTCGATACCGTTGAGCGCTTTGACACCGCCGAAGGTTTTGACGATGCCGTTCATTTGCAGCAAATAGTCGGACATGGAGAGGGCTCGTATATCAAAGACTCACACACCACTGAACCTGTGGGAGCGAGCCTGCTCGCGAAAGCGGTGGTTCAGCGGGCATCGATACTGAATGTGCTGCCGTCTTCGCGAGCAAGCTCGCTCCCACAAGGGTTTTCGCACCGGAGATCACTTCCCGGCAATTTGCGCCTTGGTGTAGAAGCCGTCCTGTTCCAGCAAATCGATGTTGTCCTTGGTCAACGGTGTTGGCGTGAGCAGGATGGTGTCGACTTTTTTGCTGCCGTTGTCGTACTGCGAGCTGTAGGTGGGTTTCTCGTTGCGCGCCAGTTGCACCGAGAGCTTGGCCGCTTCGGTGGCGATGAGTTTCAGCGGCTTGTACACGGTCATGGTTTGGGTGCCGGCGATCACTCGCTTGACCGCTGCCAGGTCGGCGTCCTGCCCGGAAATCGGCACTTTGCCCGCCAGTTGCTGCGCGGCCAGGGCCTGGATGGCGCCGCCTGCCGTGGCGTCGTTGGAGGCGACGATGCCGTCGATTTTGTTGTCGTTGCGGGTCAGGGCGTTTTCAACAATGCTCAGCGCTTCGGTCGGGTTCCATTCCTTCACCCACTGTTGGCCGACAATCTTGATATCACCCTTGTTGATGGCCGGTTGCAGGACTTTCATCTGGCCTTCACGCAACACTTTGGCGTTGTTGTCGGTGGGCGCACCGCCGAGCAGGAAGTAATTGCCCTTGGGCGCCGCGTGCAGCACGCCGCTGGCCTGCATCTCGCCGACCTTTTCGTTATCGAAAGAGATGTAGGCGTCGATATCGGCATTGAGGATCAAGCGATCATAGGACACGACCTTGATCCCGGCCTTCTTCGCTTCGGCCACCGCATTGGTCAGCACCGTGGCGTTGAACGGCACGATGACGATGACATCGACGCCCCGGGAAATGAGGTTTTCGATTTGCGAAATCTGCTTTTGCTCGTTGGCATCAGCCGACTGCACGAAGACCTTGGCATCCATTTTTTCCGCCGCCGCGACGAAATAGTCACGGTCACGCGACCAGCGTTCCAGGCGCAGGTCATCAATGGAGAAGCCGATTTTCGGGTGGGTAGCGTCTGCCATCACCGGCAGTGACAGCAACGCCAGGGCAGTGGCCAACAGCGTGCGTTTTACGTTCTTCATGTGGGGCGTCCTTTTATTGTTGTTGGAAAGACACGGCCTGACGATGAATTATCGGGCTGGTAAAACTGTAGAGAATCCGCAGGCGCCGCAGGCACAGATTTGTCGTTGAAATGTCACCGCATGGCGCGCCCGCAGACTCTGTGGGTGATCAGCGATAGATAAACCGGTTGACGACGTTCTCGAGCATTTCCTGGCGGCCGCTGACGGCTTGCGGGTTCAACTCGTTGGTGAACGCGTGCTCGGCCAAGGATTCAAGATTGAAGTCACCCGCCATCACCGCCTGCCCGAACGGCTGCTTCCAGCCGGCGTAGCGTTGATCCTTGAGCCGTTGCAGTTCGTCGTTCTGCACCATGGCCGCTGCGCGTTGCAGAGACAGGGCAAGAACATCCATGGCGCCGACGTGACCATGAAACAGGTCGATCTGATCGAGGCTTTGCCGGCGAACCTTGGAGTCAAAGTTGAACCCGCCATTCTTGAACCCGCCGGCCTTGAGGATTTCGTAGGTGGCCAAGGTCATTTCTTCGACGCTGTTGGGGAATTGATCGGTGTCCCAGCCGTTTTGCGGATCACCGCGGTTGGCATCGATGCTGCCGAAAATCCCCAGCGAGACGGCCGTCGCTATCTCGTGATGAAAACTATGGCCGGCCAGGGTTGCGTGGTTGGCCTCGATGTTGACCTTGATTTCGTGCTCCAGCCCGAACTGCTGGAGGAAGCCGAACACGGTGGCGCTGTCGTAATCGTATTGGTGCTTGGTCGGCTCCTGCGGCTTGGGTTCGATCAGCAGGTCGCCAGTGAAACCGATCTTGTGCTTGTGCTCGACCACCATGCGCATCAAGCGGCCCAGTTGTTCGCGTTCACGTTTGAGGTCTGTGTTGAGCAGGGTTTCGTAGCCTTCGCGACCGCCCCACAACACGTAGTTGGCGCCTTTGAGGCGATGGGTCGCGTTCATGGCGCTGAACACCTGGGCGGCAGCGCAGGCGAACACTTCGGGATCCGGATTGCTCGCGGCGCCAGCAGCAAAACGCGGATTGCTGAAGCAATTGGCGGTGCCCCACAGCAGCTTGATTCCGCTGGCTTCCTGGTGTTGCTCGAGGTGATCAACCATTTGCGCGAAGTGGTTGCGGTACTCCCTTAAAGACTGGCCTTCCGGGGCGACATCGGTGTCATGGAAGCAGTAATAGTCGATCCCCAGTTTGGTGAAGAATTCGAAGGCGGCTGCCGCCTTGCCAATGGCCAGTTCCATCGGATCGCCGGCGTGTTGCCATGGGCGCTTGAACGTCCCTGCACCGAACACATCGGAACCCGGCCAGACGAACGTGTGCCAGTAACAGGCGGCCATGCGCAGGTGTTCGCGCATGGGTTTGCCGAGGATGACCTTGTCGGCGTCGTAATGACGAAAGGAGAGGGGAGACTCGCTGTCCGGACCTTCGTAGCGAATCGGCTCGACATCGGGGAAATACTGCATGGGCCTTGTCCTTGTTGTTCTTGGCGGTGTCTCGATACTAGCAACGGCCCCGTGCCCGCTGATTATGAAAAACACCAACACGGGGTGCGATTTTGCGTATTGAGCTTCGTCGCCCACACGCCTAGTCTGTCTGCATCGCCTCCGGAACAAGGGGCTCAGAACAAGCATAAAAACAATGAAAACCGTACCGCCTGTTCACCGCATCGCCCTGTTGTTCAACGGCAGCAAGATTTACGACCGTGGCATCATCAGCGGCATCGGCAACTACCTGAGCAGCACCCGGGCTTCATGGGATCTGTTCCTTGAAGAGGACTTTCTCTGTCGCTTGAAAGGCATCGAGCGCTGGCAGGGTGACGGCATCATTGCCGACTTCGACGATCCGCTGATTGGCGAGGCGCTGGCCGATATCCATTTGCCGGTGGTAGCGGTGGGGGGCTCGTACGAAGACAAACGCGCCTATCCGAAAGCGATTCCATACGTCGCCACCGATAACAACGCGCTGATGACGCTGGCCTACACCCATTTGATTGAGGCGGGACTGCAGCGTTTCGCCTGCTTCAGCCTGCCGGAAGCGCAGGCCAATCGCTGGGCTCAGGAGCGGGAAAAAGCCTTTCGCAAACTGATGAAACGCGATGGATTGCACGGCGAAATCTATCGCGGCATGGGCACCAGTGCACCGTTGTGGGACAGCGCCGTCGAACAACTGATCGCCTGGCTGCAAAGCCTGCCCAAGCCCATCGGCATCATCGCCGTCAGCGACGCCCGCGCGCGCCAGTTGCTGCAAGCCTGCCTGACCGCCGGCATCGCCGTGCCGGAGCAGGTGGCATTGATCGGCATCGACAACGACCCGCTGACCCGCAGCCTGACCCGAGTCCCGCTGAGCTCGGTCATCCAGGGCACCGAAACCATGGGCCGTACCGCCGCGCAACTGCTGCACCAGATGCTGCACGGCATGCCGTCCACCGGCACACAAATCCTGATTCCTCCCGATGCGGTCAATGTGCAGGTGTCGAGCTTGCACCAACCCTTGGGCAATCCGTACGTCATGCAAGCGCTGCTGTTCATCCGCCAATATGCTTGCCAAGGCATCAAAACGGCGCAGGTGGCGGCTTATGTCGGCGTATCGCGCTCGTCACTCGAAGCGCATTTCCGCGCTGAGCGAGGCTGCAGCGTGCATGACGAGATCCTGCGTTTCAAACTCGCGGCGGCCACCAGCGGGCTGAAAAATACCGACTCGGTGATTGCCGACGTCGCACGCAGTTGTGGCTTCAAGTCGGCGCAGTATCTGCACACGGTGTTCCGACGGGAGCTGGGGTGTACGCCTCGTGAGTATCAGCAAGGGGCAGGGATGAGCTGATGAGTGGGCTGTGTGCGAGTTTGTTGGCGGGCCTTTGTGCTGGTCCAAAGCTCACTGACCTTTGTTGTGTAAGTCTGGCTCAACAGCTCGCGACGCATCGCCCATCCAGGCTCCGCCGGCACGCTAGCTACCCGGAGGACTCCCTCTTGGGGAGGCTGCTCCAGAACTCAAAGCGGTCATTCAAGCTGTGCACCCAGCATTCCTGTTTCGCCACCACTCACTGTCGCATTTGTAATGTTGCGTCCAGGGGACTCAATAGTTCGCTTGAGGGTGTACCATCAGACTCTGCTCATCAGATATCAGTCAGCCATGTCCACGCTTAGCGAAGAGAGCCGCCGGATCGTAGCTTCTCTGGCGCAGGGTGTCGGTCTTAATGCTGACACTGCAAGCATCGCCGAGGCGATTGTTGCGAAATTGCAGGCTATGGACGCAGCCCTTACGCCGATTATTGGCCAGCAAGGGGTTGTCGCCCTGTACCGGCGCAGTTTACATCTGTGTGTTTCTGCTCATCCGCATCTCGCCGGCACCTATGACAGTCTGCCGGCCGCGATGGATCTTATTGCCCTTAAATCCATACTCGTCGAGCAGCAGGACACCGAAGCACTGTTTTGTGGTGAAGTGTTGCTGACTACTTTCTACGAGCTTCTGACCACACTGATCGGGCCCTCGCTCACCGCTAGTTTGCTTCGTGGCGTGTGGGAACCTTCTTTGAGCGACACCCCCTCGCAGGAAAATTCGCCATGAGCACCAAAGTGACTATCAACCGTCTGGCCACCGGCGTGCCTGGACTGGACGAGGTGCTGGGTGGAGGATTGCCGGAATTTTCGTTCAATCTGATTGCCGGCCCTCCTGGTTGCGGCAAGACCACGCTGGCCCACCAGATGATGTTTGCCCTGGCAACGCCCGAACGCCCGGCGCTGTTCTTTACCGTCCTGGGTGAACCGCCCTTGAAGATGCTGCGTTATCAGCAGCAATTCGACTTTTTCGACAGCGAAGCGATCAACCAGTCGATCCGTTACATCAACCTGGCCGACGATACCCTGGCCGGGGATCTGGACGAGGTGCTGCGGCGCATCGTCAGCGAAGTCGAAGCGCATTCGCCGGCGCTGGTGTTTGTCGATTCGTTCCGCTCAGTGGTGCTGGCCAGCCAGACTCAGGACAACCCCAACAACAACCTTCCGCAGTTCGTTCAGCAACTGGGCATGCTGATGACGACCTGGCAAGCGACGACGTTCCTCATCGGCGAGTATTTCACTGAAACCGACACCAACCCGATTTTTACCGTGGCCGATGGCCTGATCTGGCTTCGACAAAGCGTTCAGCGCAACTCCATGGTACGCAAGCTGGAAATCATGAAGATGCGCGGCCAACCGACGTTGCCGGGCCTGCATACCTTCCGCATCGCAACTTCCGGGATCAAGGTTTTTGCACCCGTAATAGCTAGCCCGTTCGATACGCCGCTGGAATCACCGATCAAGCGCTTGGGCATGGGGGTAGCGCGGCTCGACGAGATGCTCGGGGGAGGCCTGCCTCGGGGCTATTCGTTGCTGGTGGCCGGGCCATCGGGGTCAGGCAAAAGCATCCTCGCGGCGACCTTCCTCGCCGAAGGCGCGCGCAACGGCGAAACCGGCGTGATCGCAGTATTCGAACAACGGCCCAATCACTCGCAGAATGCGACCCTATCGGGTTTGATTGCGAGCGGGCAGGTCGGTCTGGTGGATAGTCGCGCTCCCGATCTTTCGATTGACGAAATTGTCCAGCTGTTGCTCGGCGAGATCACCCGGCTGAAAGCCACTCGCGTGGTCATCGACTCGCTGTCGGGCTTCGAACTGGCGGTGGCGCCGACCTTTCGCGAGGACTTTCGCGAGTCGCTGTCGCGCATGGTCACGGCGCTGACCAATTCCGGGGTCAGTGTATTGATGACCTCGGAGCTGGAAGACCGTTACACCGACTTGCGTTTCAGCCCTTACGGCACGGCGTTTCTGACGGATGCGATCATCGTCCAGCGCTATATTGAGGTGGAGAGCCGGTTGCTGCGCATCATGGCCGTGGTCAAGGTTCGCGCCAGTGCGCACTCTGATGAGTTACGTCAGTACTTCATTGATGATAGTGGCCTACACATCGGTGACATGTTGCCGGAGCAAGAAGGTTTGCTCGGTGGGCGACCGACAAGGCAGGTTTTGAGCAAGGTCGATAGATGAGCGAAGAATGATGAGTGAGGCCAGCGGCAAGAATGAACAGGCTTTAGCCACTGCTGCACGCGAGCTGTTCCTACTGGGCCGGAAAACGGTCGCGGCTCGTGCGGCACTCGCGGCGCTGCACAAGGAACTCAGCGAAGCTAACAGCCAGCTTGTTGATACCTTGCAAGTCGAGCAACTCATTGAGGCCAATCAGCAGTTGGTGCTGGCGATTTTATCGGCGCAGTCGGATGTTGAAGATCAGAAAAACGCTCAGGCAGAACAGCATCTGTACTTGGAAATGCGCGAAGCCAACGAGCGATTGGTTATCGCAGCGCTTAGCGCCCAAGACTTACAAATTGCAGCTGAACAGGCATTGGAGCAGCAGCGCAATATTCTTTCTATAGTGGCCCACGAGCTGCGAAATCCACTGACGCCTATCAGCATGATTGCTGGCCGGCTGGTGCGAATTCCTCGCGAAGAGTTGCCACGCATGCAGCTATTGATTGAAGGCCAGGTACAGCGGATGTCCCGACTGGTGGAAGATTTGCTCGACATTGCTCGTGCTTCCACCGGTAAATTTCGCCTGAACTTCCAGGTTACTAACATGGCTGACATCATTAGTGACGCAATAGCAATCTATACCCCGGTCATGCTCGCTCACGGCTTGAGTTTCAGCTCAGAACGCTTGGAATCTCGTTTAGCGGTGAACGGCGATCCTGTAAGGCTGACGCAGATTATTGATAATTTGCTGGGTAACGCAGCCAAGTACACGCCGACCGGCGGCACTGTCACACTTGCCGTTTCCGTTGAAGACAATCTGCTGGAAATTCGCATTCGTGATTCCGGCATTGGTATCTCAGCCAAAGCGCTGCCTTTTATCTTTGAGCCGTTTGTCCAGGATGATCATGCAGTGGGTTTCAATGGCGCAGGTTTAGGCATTGGTCTGACGGTGGTGCGAGAGTTGGTTGAAGCCCATAGTGGAACAGTGTCCGGTACAAGTGCGGGGGAAGGTAAGGGAAGCGAATTCGTAGTGAAAATACCGCTGTTAAATCCCGGATCCCACTTCCACCAAGATTCCTCGCATTCCACCCTATAAATCGGGATATGATCGCGCTCAACGACTCAGACCCACATGACTTATGGCCATCGATCTTCAAGCGCTCTACCCCAAACTGATCCACCTGATGCTGGATACTGTTTTTGTGGTTGATGAAAGCGACCACATTGTTTTTGTGAGTGATGCCTGTAAGGCCCTGTTGGGCTACCTCCCTGATGAGCTGATTGGCACCACTATCACAAGCTATATGCATCCTGAAGATCTGGATGCGACGCGAGCTTCGATTTCCCGGGTCATGAATGGTCAACCTCATTTCGATTTCCGGAACCGTTACATCCGCAAGGATGGGGCAGTCGTGTACATCCTGTGGGCTGCATTCTGGTCGGAGGAGGTTGGTGCCAGGATTGGGGTCGCTAGAAACGTTACAGCTTTAGCTAAAGCCGAGGAGGAGTTACGCTTCCTCGCTCATCACGATCCGCTGACGAAATTAACCAATCGGTCGCTCTTTAGTGATCGACTGATATCTGCACTGCAGACTGCGCAGCACCACGGTAATGAGCTGGCTCTGCTTTTTTTGGATATAAATGACTTCAAGAGTATCAATGATGTCCATGGTCACGCAGCCGGAGATAGTGTTCTGCGCATTGTTGCCCAACGTCTAAAAAGCTGTGTGCGTGAGACAGACACCGTGGCTCGCATTGGCGGCGATGAATTTACGGTGCTGCTTACAGACGTCCAGTCGAGGGACACGATTTCCAAAAAGTTAGAGCAGATTCACAACGTCATGGCTGAGCCACTGGGCCCTGAGTTCGGCACACTCAAGATGCCATTGTGCAGTATTGGCGTTGCCTATTATCCCGAACACGGAAATGATGCCGACACACTGCTCACCCATTCGGATAGTGAAATGTACCGAATGAAGAGGTGTCGCTCCTTGGAGAGTTAAGCGTGGGCTCTGAATGTAGCTGTCCGGTATGTCCAACCCCCTTCAACTCCAGTGCAGAGCGTGGCGCCGCGTAACTTCATCTCTTTAGCCACATCGACGATCCATTCGCAGCGCCTACCGATGATTCAAGTTGCTCCAGGCAATCAACCCGAGTCAGGCGTCCAGCTTGTTGTAAGTAAACGCATGCCACCGATTACTGCATTGGCCCAGAGCGAAAATGGCGTTAGCATTCCACCACTCGGCTTAAACAGCCTGTTTTTCAGATCAGGGTCGCATTGTGGAAAAGCTAAAACGCCTCGAAAGTGGAATCGAAGGGCTCGACGCTCTGCTCAAGGGCGGGCTGGTAGCGGGCTCTTCATACATAATCCAAGGGCGCCCGGGGTCTGGAAAAACGATCTTGGCCAACCAGCTTGGGTTCCATCACGCGCAAAAGGGTGGGCGGGTTCTAGTCGCAACGCTGCTGGCCGAGTCACACGATCGCCTTTTTCAATTTCTTTCGACTCTGAGCTTCTTCGACTCTTCCAAAGTCGGGGCTGAAATCCAGTTTGTCAGCGCATTCGATACTTTGGAAAACGAAGGTTTGGATGAAGTAGTGAAGCTGCTTCGGCGTGAGATAAGCCGTCAGAAAGCCACCGTTATGGTGGTGGACGGTTTGCTAAATGCGCGTTCAAAAGCTGATTCCCATATCGACACCAAGAAATTCATCTCTGAGTTGCAAGGGCACGCCGCGTTCGCTGGTTGCACGGTGCTGTTTCTAACCAGTTCTCGCCTTGACGATGGCAGTCCTGAGCACACGATGGTTGATGGTGTGATTGAGATGGGCGAAGAGTTGTATGGCACTCGTTCGGTACGTCGAATTCAGCTGCGTAAAACTCGCGGCAGCGGAGCAATGACCGGTCTTCACGAGTGTGAAATTACCGACAATGGCTTGGTTGTTTATCCACGGCTCGAAAGTCTCTACAGCCATCCGTCCTCTCCCGACAGCGCCGACATGACGCGTATCGCCAGTGGCATTGAATCACTGGACCCTATATTGGGCGGAGGCCTGCACAGTTCCAGTGTGTCTCTGGTCATAGGACCCTCCGGGATTGGTAAAACGACGCTGGGCCTCAAATTCCTGGCCGAGTCGACCGTGGAAGCGCCGGGCCTGCATTTCGGCTTCTACGAGAGCCCACAACGGTTGCGACTCAAGGGCCAATCACTGGGCATCGATATAAAAAGCATGGAAGACAGCGGCGCATTGACCATTGCTTGGCAACCCACCACAGAGGGCCTTCTGGATGGGTTGGGCGCACGACTACTGAATCTCGTTGAAGAAAAGGGCATCAAGCGCCTGTTTATCGATAGCCTGAGCGGTATGACGCGAGTCTCGACAAATCCGGCGCGGATTACAGACTTCTTCAGTGCACTGATGAACGAGCTGCGATCCAGGGGCGTTACAGTATTTGCCTCTTGGGAAATGCGCGATCTTTTTGGCTCCGAGGTCAGCGCACCGAACTCTGACCTGTCCAGTATCGTCGACAATCTGATGCTCATGCGGTTCTCTGAGAATCATTCTGAACTTAGCAGGACGCTTTCCATTCTTAAAATACGAGACAGCTCCTACGATCCTTCGCGGTTTGTGGTCGTGATCCGTGATCAAGATGTTTTCCTGGAAAAGGCTTCAAGACGTGAACCATCAGTTCCCGCTGAGTCATCGCCCGGTTCAATTTCTTAAGCTTTTGAGTGGGTTGAATTAACATGTCCACCATCCTGGTCGTCGACGACGAGTATTTGATCGCTGACATTCTCAGCTTTGCGCTAGAGGATGAGGGGTTCATGGTGGTGACGGCCAGCAATGGTCGAAAAGGGCTGGAGGTACTGGATAGAGAACGACCTGCCTTGATCATTACCGACTTCATGATGCCTGTCATGGACGGCCTGGAATTCGCCACAGCCGTTCGAGCTCTCCCTTCAGCTAGTCAATTGCCGATCATCTTGATGAGCGGTGCTCAAGCACATATCGGTATGCAGAGATCGGATTTGTTTGATGCCGTACTGGCAAAACCATTCGATATCGACTTGATCATCGCCGAAGTTAAAAAGCTCTTGGCTGCTGATTAGTCAACTGTCTCGCAAGGCGTATTTGATGGGCAGATCGACTGCGATCTCCATATGGAGCAGGCTTAGATGGCCAGCTCGGTTCAGACCTTCATACCTTCATAAGTCTCAAGCCTGGCTGCCTTCGGGTGGGCGGCTACCGAGGTTATCGGTTACAAAGTGACTTTTGGCCGTAGATGAACGGACTTGTTTTTGCCGTTTTCTATGGCTCTTTAAATCGATGAAGTTTTTCGTTGTAACTCAGCCAACTGGGCTTTCAGATTCTCGACTTCAGCCTCCAACTGGCGGACACGCTCGCTAGTCTCGACCTGGACAGTAACGTCCTTCTGGATGCCGATGTAATAGGTGAGTTGATCCGCGTCGTTGAACACTGGGGTAATCGACAGCTCATTCCAGAAAGCACTGCCGTCTTGGCGATAGTTTCGAATGATTTGCCGGCAAGGCTGAAAATTCTTTAATGCCTCGCGGATAGCCACAATGCCTGGTTGGTCCCGGTCATCGCCCTGCAGGAACCGGCAATCCTGATACAAGGTGTCCTCAGTGCTGTAGCCCGTCAGGCGCTGGAAGGCCTGGTTGGCGTAAATAAGAACGTTCTCATCGCCTTCCTGCTCTGCCACGACGATGCCATCGTTGGATGTCTCGATCATCAGTTTCAGCAATTGTGCATCGATCATTTTCAGAGTCCCTGTGACTTTCACGGAAGTCTATACCAACCTTTCCGATCTGACGTTTAGAGGTGGCTGGCTGAATCGGCATATTTATTGCGTTGCTAACGATAAGTTGCGTTATAGCTAGCAAAAATAGGGAGGGCCTTTAATCATGATTGCCACGTCGCGTCAGGCGGTTATCTGTACACCTCATGCTGAAGCGAGTGCTGCCGGCATGCGCGTTCTCGAAGCGGGAGGCACCGCGATCGACGCGATGTTGTCGGCCAGCGCCATGCTTGCAGCGGTTTTTCCGCACATGACCGGGCTGGGCGGCGATGCGCTGTGGATGATCCATGATCGTCGGGTACGCACCATTGTAGGGATCGGGCAGGCCGGGCAGCGCTTGCCAGAGGCCGGCAAGATCAGCCTGCGCGGCCCCGCGTCGGTCGCCACGACAGCGGGAGCTCTGGCCAGTTGGCAGACAGCGGCCACTATCAGTCGCCATGAATGGGGCTCGAAACTGGGTTGGGCCGATCTGCTGGAGGACGCGGCATTCATGGCCGGGCAGGGCACGCCCGTCTCACAATCGCAATTGTTCTGGCAGACCCTGCGTCAGCCGCTGATCGAGCAACTGCCGGATCTCCATCACCTGTGCAAGACCGAGGGCCGCTGGTTGCACGAAGGCGACATTCTGCGTCAGCCAGAACTGGCCAATACCCTGCGCCATCTTGGGCGGCACGGTGTTGAAGACTTCTATCACGGCGAGCTCGCGCAAGCCTTCGGCGCAGCATTTGACCGCTTGGGTTGCGGCTTGACGGCCGCCGACCTGGCTCAGACCCGAGCCCTTGAAGCTGCGCCGATTTCCGTGCGCTATCGTCAGGGCACGCTGTACAACGTCGCGCCGCCTTGTCAGGGCCTCTACACCTTGCAAGCCATGGCCGCACTGCAGCACAAGCCGTTGGCCGACGTTGGCAATGGCAGTGCGCTCTACTATCACTACCTGGTTGAAGCGATCAAACAAAGTCTGCTGCGCCGCAATGCGCAATTGTGCGATCCGCTGACGTCTGACCGGGATTTCACCTTGAGCCTGCAGGCGGCAAAGATTCAAGCCTATGCGGATGCCATTGATGATCAGCGTGCGGCACCCTGGAACGAACCTGGTCGTCCCGCCGACACGGTCTGGATGGCCGCAACCGATGAGCAAGGGCGTACTGCATGCCTGATCCAGAGCCTGTTTCATGATTTCGGCTCCGGCTGCGTAATGGGCGATACCGGCGTGTTGTGGCAGAACCGTGCCGCCGGGTTCAATGGCAATGCGGGCCATGTCAACGGCTGGGCGCCGGGCAAGCGGCCGGCACATACACTGAACCCTTCCTGCTACTTGGCGGACGACGGCCGTCGCTGGTTTTTCGGTACGCAAGGCGGCGATGGCCAGCCACAGACGCAAATGGTCCTGGCGACGCAGTTGATCGACTATCAGCAACCCATTGACCTTGCCCTGCAGACCCCACGCTTTCTGCTCGGCCGCAGCTTTTTCGACAGCACCGATAACCTCAAGCTGGAATTCGATATGCACGAGTCGACGATCACCGGCCTTGCCGCACTGGGCCACGAAGTGGAAGTGATTCCGGCACTTAGCGCCATGACCGGCCACGCCGGGATAATCGCGATTGACGTCGATGATCAACGCAGCGCCATGCACGATCCCCGGGGGGAGGGCGTCAGCCTGGGTCAATCGAGCTGAGCTGCCCGTCACAAGGTTTGCCGCCGCCGGGGCGGCTGGCGGATAATGCCGCCCATTGCTTGCCGCCAGCAGTTTTGCGTGACGGCATGAGGCCTTTTGGAAAAAGAGGAAAGGATGGGCTTGACCACAGTCACCGCCAAACAGCTTGAGGTCCAGCGCATCGTCGACGCGTTGTACAAGGCCATCGCCCAGCATCGCCTGCCACCTGGCACGCGATTGATCGAAGCGCAGATTGTCGAAACGCTGCAAGCCAACCGCAATCATGTGCAAGTCGCATTGCAGCGCCTGGCCATGCAAAAAGTCGTGACCATCGAAGCCAACCGCGGCGCCATGGTCGCCCAGCCAACCGCACGCGAGGCCAGGGATATCTTCAGCGCGCGGCGGGCCATCGAGCGGGCCATTGTCGAAGCGATCACCCCGGCGGTCATGCGTAAACAGCGTCAGCGCGTGGCCAGCCACATGGACAACGAACGCAAGGCCACCAACGACACCGACCGCCGCGCCATCGTCAGGGAACTGAGTGAGTTTCACTTGATGCTGGGCGAGCTCAGCGGCAATACCGTGCTCAGCGATATCCTCGCCAACCTGATGGTGCGCAGTTCGTTAATCGTCGCGTTGTATCAGCGTAACGACGTGCCGTCCTGTGCGTCCGATGAACACCAGGAAATCATTACGGCGCTGGAAGCGGGCGATAACGCCAAGGCAGTCAAGGTCATGATCGAACACCTGGACGAGCTGGAAGGGCAACTGGCTCTGGAAGAATCAGCGCCTGAAGAGTTCAACCTCAAGCAGGCGTTAAGCGACTGAAATATTGCCGCAAGCCACGCTAGGGCTTGAGTATTACCCCTGCTGGCCTGCTGAACGTTGGACGTCCAGCCTTGTAGCCCATTAACGGCGCGCTGATCTCAGCGATCACTGCAGACGGTGAAGGCGCGTCGAAGACGATGAAATCTGCACGGCAACCAGGTAGCAGGCCGTAATCCGTCAGGCGTAGCAGGCGCGCCGATTCGCTGGACACCCATCCTAGGCATTGCAGCAACTCCGGCACAGTACCCATCTGACTGACGTTGGCGAACAGGTTGGCCTGGCGAATCAGCGAGGCGTCGCCATAGGGCGTGAACGGGTTGCCGATGTTGTTGGTCGAGATCGAGCAGGTCACCCCGCAGGCGTGCAACTGAGCCAAGGGTGCAAGACCGCGTGGTTTGTTATGAAAGGCATCGCGCCCCATCAGGAACAGATCGGTGCTGGGCAGGCAAGTGACCTGCACGCCAACGTCCGCCAACTGCCGGCCCAACTCCATCAGATGTTCACGGGGCAACGTCGACAGTTTGGTGACATGGCCGATGGTCACTCGACCGCCCCAATTATGCAGTTGTGTACAGCGAGCCACTTCCATCACGGTCATGCCTTCAGGATTCAGATCGAAATCCAGGTGCAAGTCCAGATCACAATCGTAAGCCACGGCCAGTTCAAACAGGCGCTGAATCTGCCCGAGAGGATCAGTGTCCATGTAGGGGCAGCCGCCAAGCACCGTGGCGTCGCTCTCCAGCGCCTGGCAGAGCAGGGCTTCGGTGCCGGGGTTGTTGAGTAGCCCTTCTTGAGGAAATACACAGATTTGCAGCGTGATCGCCCAGGCGTAATCGGTCTGCAGGCGTCGGATCGCATTGAAGCCGATGAGCCCTATTTGCGGGTCAAGTTCGACGTGGGTGCGCATGAAGGTGGTGCCCTGCAGGATTGCCTTGTCCAGCACCTGTGCACCGCGCAGATAGATGTCTTGCTCGGTGAATTCGGCTTTAGCCGCCCGTGTCTGGACAATCGCCTCGGCCAGCGTGCCTTGCTGCAAATGGCAGCGCTGCATGATGCACGCCTTGTCCAGATGGATATGGGTCTCGATCAGCCCTGGCAGTATCAGGTGACCTTGCAGGTCGAGGGTTTCCCATGCGGTTGTGGCTGGGTTGAAGGCCGGGACGAAATAGCCATTCTCGATATACAACACCGCGCTCGCAGAGGTCTTTTCGCCGATGCGCGCATTAATGATTTTCAGGGCACTCATGCGCTGACTCCTTCACCCAGATACGCGGCAGCGAGTTCATTGTCGCCGCGCAACTGCGCGGCGCTGCCGGACTTGACGATGCAGCCGGTTTCCAGCACGTACGCCCGATCGGCGACTTGCAAGGCAAGGTTGGCCATTTGGTCCACCAACAACAAGGTCACACCATCGTCACGCAAGGCTGCCAAGGCGTCGTACAGCTCGCCGATCATCGCCGGGGAGAGGCCCAGCGACGGTTCGTCGAGCAGCAGTATTTTGGGTTTGGCCATCAAGCCGCGACCCACGGCAACCATTTGCTGTTCGCCACCGGACAGCAGGCCCGCCGGGCTGTCGATGCGGTCGCGCAAGCGCGGGAAGCGCCGCAGGATCGCCTCGATTTCGGCACCGGCATCGAACGCTTCGCGTCGCGAATAGCCACCCAGCAACAGGTTGTCGCGCACTGTCAGGTAGGGGAATACCTGGCGACCTTCCGGAACCAGTGCCAAGCCCTTGCCGGCGATGCCACTGGCGCTGGCCATCTCGATGTTTTCGTCGTCCAGCAGGATGCTGCCGCTGGCGGCCCGATGCAGCCCGGCCAGGCACTGCAGGATGCTCGATTTACCCGCGCCGTTGGCACCCAGGATCGCCACCATCTCACCGGGATTGACCACGAGGTTGACCTTGTTGACCACCGGCGCAGCGCCGTAATCGATCACCAGATCCTTGACGTATAACCGCGCGTCGCGACTGCCATTCCAAGTCTGTTCACGTGGCGTCGCCTGATAGTCGGTCCCACCCAGATAGGCGGCTATGACTTGTTTGTTCTGACGAATTTCGGCCGGTGTACCGAAGGCGATCGGCTTGCCCGCGTCCAGCACCAGCAGGCGTTCCGACACCGACATCACCAACGCCATGTCGTGCTCGACCAGAATGATCGTCAAGCCGAAATCCGCCAGTTTGCGCAGCAGTACCGCCAGTTCATCGGTGTCGCGTCGGCTCAGGCCAGCGGCGGGTTCGTCGAGCAGCAGCACCGCGGGGGCGGTCGCCAATGCCCGGGCAATCTCCACCAGACGACGGTCCACGTGGGGCAAATCCTCGGCTGCGATGTTGACCGCGCCGCGATAGCCGACCAATGCCAGCAGATCCAGGGCGAGGTCGCGTTGCTCGGCACTGCACAGCCTGAACGGTGATCCGAGGCGGCCTTTCTGCATGGCCACCAGCAGATTGTCGAGTACCGACATATCGCCGAATAACTGAGTGGTCTGGTAAGTGCGGGCAATCCCGGCGCGAGCCGTTTTCCAGGCGGGCAAGCCGGCCAGGGCCGCTTGCAGTTCGATCTGGCCACTGTCAGGCGCGTAGAAGCCGCTGATCATGTTCAGCACCGTGGTTTTGCCTGCACCGTTGGGCCCGATAATGCTGGTGATGCTGGCGGCGGGGGCGTGCAGACTTACGTGCTGCGCGGCCTGGACGCCGCCGAAGCGAATGCCGATGTCGGTGACGCGTAAACCGCTCGAGCGCCCACGACTTTGCAGATGCGCGGCCAGCCTCGCTTGATTGATCGTGTTGGGTGGCACCAGGTGCGTGGGTTTGATCCAGCGCCGAGCGAGAGCGCCCAATAGGCCGTTGGGTGCGATCCACAGCACTATCAGGAGCAGGGCAGAGAAAATTAACAGACGATATTCGGCGAAATCCGAGAGCAACTCCGGCACCAGCACAATCAGCAGCGCACCCAGTAACGGGCCGAACAACGTCCCGCTGCCACCGACAATGACGGCCAGTACGAACAGGATCGACTGCGAAAACGGAAAGGATTCGGGGTTGATAAACATCAACAGTGGAGCCAGCACAGCACCCGCCAGACCGGTCAGCGCCGCCGACAAGGCGAAGGCCAAGGTCTTGCTCAGAACCGGATTGAACCCCAGCGAGCGGGCGGCGATCTCCGCTGCCTTGACGGCGCGCATGGCTTTGCCAAAGCCGCTGTGGCGCAGACGCTGATAAAAGGCGAGGGCGCCGATCATCAAGGCTGCGGCAATCAGTGCCAACAGGATGGCCGGGTCGAGACCGGCAAACTCAGGCAACGGAATGCCCATCAACCCGTTGGAACCACCGGTAACGTCACGCCATTCGATCAGGCCGTGATGGACGATGAAGGCAAACGCGATGGTGATCATCGCCAGATACGGGCCGCTGACGCGCAACGCAGGAATCGCCAGCAACGCACCGATCAGGCCAGTGACGACAGCTGTCACCGGCATCGCCAGCCACAGCGGCCAGCCCGCGATGGTCAGCAGTGCCGAAACATACGCGCCAATGGCATAAAACGCGATATGGCCAAAGGAAATCTGGCCACTGAGGCCAATCAATATATTGAGCCCTACACCGACCACTGCCGCCAGCGCGCAGAGGGTGAAGACCAACAGGGAATAGCTGTCTAGCGTGAACGCCAGGCCAACGCAGAGCAGCGCCAGCAACGCGATGAACACCGGGCCGAGCAGAGTTTTGAAGTCATTCATACTTTCACCAGTGCCTGACTGCCGAACAGGCCGTTTGGACGGATCGCCAACGCCAGAATCACCAGGGCGAAGGTCAATATCTGCGTGAAGGCCGAGCCGAAATACAGGGTGATCAGCGCCTCCGAGAGACCGAACAACAACCCGGCGGCAAACACCCCGCCGGCGCTGGTAATTCCGCCAAGGATCGCCACGGCGAACGCCTTGAGGCCGAACAGCAGACCCATCTCGGCATTGACGCTGAACAGGGGCGCAATCAGCAGACCCGCCAGGGCCGCGAAGACGGTTGAGATGGCAAACGCGATGGCAACCACCCGATTGACGTTGATGCCCATCAGCATCGCCGCACGTGGATTTTGCACGCAGGCTTCCAGCACCTTGCCCAGCCGGGTGTAGCGCCGCACCAGAAATAGCGCGAGCGCGATGGTTGCGCCGGCCACCGGGATCAACAGTTGCAGTGCGCCAACACTGGCGCCTGCCAGTTCAACATTGACGTTGAGCAGACTGCTGGTGAATTGCCGAGGCTCCTTGCCGAAGGTAAACAACGCCAGGTTATCTACCAGAATGCCGCCGGCCACCGTTGCCATCAGCCATGCCTGCGAGCCACGACTGTGAAACGGCCGCACCAGCCAGCGCTCGATCACCAGGCCATAGAGCGCATTGAGGATCAGCGTGGCCGGCAGTGCCAGCCACATCGACCATCCCCAGGTAATGCAAAAGGTGTAGCCCAGCACGGCGCCGACCATCATGGCACTGCCTTGAGCGAAGTTGACGGTGCGTGAAACCACATAGGTCAGGTGAAAACCCAGCGCCAGCAGGGCGTACATACTACCTAGCCCAAGGCCGGTGACGATGGCAGCGGTGAACATGGCGAACTCCTCAGGGCTTGAGTGGAACGATCTGGTCGTCGACGAAATGAGTGAACAGATAGTCGTCCGGCCCCAGCGCGTCATGTTTTTTGGCTGTAAAAGGCTGCTGGTAGCGCTTGATCAGGCCCTCATAACCCTCGATCGCATAGAAGCCGTTGCGCACGGCAGGACCATCGGTATTGCCTGCCTTTTCAATGGCCAGAGCACTCAAGTGCAGCGCGTCGTAAGCATTGGCAATACCCACGGCGGGCGTGACGTCGGCCAGGCCTTTGATCTGCGGATAGGTTTTTTTCAGAGCGGCGAATACTGCGTCGCCCTTGGCGCTGTTGTGTTCTGTGAACACGTAGGTCTGGATGAAATGCACCCGCGAAGCGTTCGGGCCGGCCAATTCACCGAAGCGGCCACCGGCCGGCCCCCAGTGCGACACCACCGGCACGTCCCAACCCATACGATCCAGAGACTTGACCACTTGCGCTGACGGGCCGACGTTGCCGACCATCAGCAGGGTGTCGGCCCCGGCGTTTTTGAGGCGTGTGAGCTGTGGCACCACATCGAGGTCGCTGTCCTGGATCCGCTCGACGCCGGCATTGGCCAGCCCGCGC
The DNA here is from genome assembly GCF_020149425.1 of Pseudomonas sp. P116. Classification (NCBI taxonomy): domain Bacteria; kingdom Pseudomonadati; phylum Pseudomonadota; class Gammaproteobacteria; order Pseudomonadales; family Pseudomonadaceae; genus Pseudomonas; species Pseudomonas sp. P116. The sequence goes on from NZ_JACVHB010000007.1 coordinate 359,015, forward strand.
TTCTCCAGGGCGCGCTTGAAACCCGCTTCATTGGATTCACCCCACGGGTTATTGATGAGGATCATCCCCGGCTTCTTCATCCCTTTCTCGGCGCCGTATTTCACCAGCGCTTCATCCACCAGTTCATCGACGGCCGAGACGCGGAACACATAGTTATCCGCGGCACCGTTCTCGGTGATTTTCGTGCCGGCGGCCCAGATGCCCATGAACGGCACTTTCAGCTGATTGGCCAGAGGCACGATGGCCAGGGAAACCGGGGTGTCCAGCCCACCGAAGAGCACGGTGACTTTCTCGCGCTGAACCAACTCGCGTGCCGCCAGCATGCCTTTGGACGGATTACTTTCGTCGTCGCGGCGCACCAGCTCGAGTGGCCGGCCGAGCACGCCACCCTTGGCGTTTACCTCATCGATGGCGATGGTCAGGCCGCGAGTCAGCGCCTCGCCGGATTTCGCCGACTGCCCCGACAGAGCAGCGACAAGACCAACCTTGATCGGAGGTTCGGCCGCTTGGGCACCACCAGACAAAACCACATTGAGCGTGACTGCCGCAGCCACGGGAAACACAAGACGCTGCAGGTTTAAAAGCGGGAAGGCCATTGATCATTCTCCTGATTGCTAGCATTTGCATAATTATTGCTAGCAAGTAGGATGCCAGTCAGCCGCCCCAATAAAGCGGGGGAGAGGGCGCAAATAACTTGAATCCAAACGCGCCAAATTAACGCGCCCTGCACTAAGCAGAGGCGTCGATCCAGTGCTTATCAATAGTCAGTCAGGAGATTCGACGATGCCGCAGGAAAATACAGACGTGCAGATTGTCAGCAGCTTTCTCGAGGCCTCCATGGCGCCCGATCCCGTCAGGGCCGCGACCTTCATGAGTGCCGATGTGAAGATCACTTTCACCGGCGGCCGGGTCATGCCTGATCCACAGGCCATCACGGCGTTCAACGGTTCCCGTTATGCCTGGGTAAAAAAAGCCTTGGGCAATTTCGACTGGATGGATCGCGGCGATCACACCGTGGTGTATTCCAACGGTACCTTGTATGGCGAATGGTCCGATGGGCGCAGTTTTTCCGGTAATCGCTATCTGGATCGCTTCGAAGTGCGCAACGGCAAGATCACCCACATGGATGTCTGGAACGACAGCGCCGAATGGCTGTTAATGCCGGAAATCGCCAAGGCTTGAGTTCACACAGTGTTGAGGCGACAGGTCGGGGCACCGGTCAGGAACAAGAAGCCAGCGCAACAATGTCCAGAAGTTGCGTGCTGATTTTTTGTACATACGAAAACGCCGCTCAATGAGCGGCGTTTTCGGAACAGGCAGTGAAGCACCCCTGAATGTTGCGAGCCTTAGGCGTCGCCGTTCCAGGGACGATCTCCATTCTCGTCCTTGATGCGGGTCGGCAGACCCATTACATCCAGTGCCTTGAGGAACGGCTCAGCCGGCAGCTCCTCGACGTTGGCCATACGCTGCACATCCCACTCGCCGCGGGCGACCAGCAGGGCAGCAGCGACAGGTGGTACGCCGGCGGTATAGGAAATGCCCTGGCTGTCGGTTTCGGCAAAGGCTTCTTCGTGGTCGGCTACGTTGTAGATGAACACTTCGCGCGGCTGGCCATCCTTGGTGCCTTTGACCAGATCACCGATGCAGGTCTTGCCGGTGTAGCCGGGCGCCAGCGAACTCGGATCAGGCAGCACGGCCTTGACCACTTTCAGCGGCACAACCTCCAGGCCTTCGGCGGTCTTGACCGGTTTCTCGGACAGCAGGCCAAGGTTCTTGAGTACGGTGAACACGTTGATGTAGTGCTCGCCGAAGCTCATCCAGAAGCGCACGTTGGGCACGTCCAGATTCTTCGACAGCGAGTGCACTTCATCGTGACCGGTCAGGTACAGGTTCTGCGACCCTACGACTGGCAGGTCGTCGGTGCGCTTGACTTCGAACATGGTGTTACTGGTCCACTGGCTGTTCTGCCAGCTCCACACCTGTCCGGTGAACTCACGGAAATTGATTTCCGGATCGAAATTGGTGGCGAAATACTTGCCATGGGAACCGGCATTGACGTCGAGAATATCGATCGATTCAATTCGGTCGAAATACTGTTGCTGCGCAAGTGCAGCATAGGCGTTGACCACGCCTGGGTCGAAACCCACACCGAGAATGGCAGTGATGTTCTTCTCTTTACACTCTTCGAGGTGATTCCACTCGTAGTTGCCGTACCAGGGCGGCGTCTCGCAGATTTTGCCCGGCTCCTCGTGAATGGCAGTGTCCAGATAGGCTACACCGGTATCGATACAGGCACGCAGTACCGACATGTTGAGGAACGCGGAACCGACATTGATGACGATCTGTGATCCGGTTTCGCGGATCAGCGACTTGGTTGCCTCGACATCCAGCGCATTCAGCGAGAAGGCTTTGATGTCGGCGGGTTGTTTAAGGCTACCCTTGGCCTTGACGCTGTCGATGATGGCCTGGCATTTGGAGATGTTGCGCGACGCGATAGCGATACGACCGAGTTCATCGTTATGCTGTGCGCACTTGTGGGCCACCACCTTAGCGACACCTCCTGCACCAATGATAAGAACGTTCTTTTTCAATTGCTTTTACTCTCCTTTATCTGTCCGTTAAGAAAGGCTGGACAGGTAGTCTTCATAACCAAATTGGCGCACCACTTCGACCGTTCCGTCGAGTTGCTTCACCACGATGGATGGCATTTTCAGGCCGTTGAACCAGTTTTTCTTGACCATGGTGTAACCCGCGGTATCGATGAATGACAGTCGATCACCGATGGCCAGCGGACGGTCAAATTGGTACTCGCCGAAGATGTCCCCGGCCAGGCACGACTTGCCGCACACCATGTAGGTGTGATCACCCTCGCTGGGTGCCAGCTTGGCATTGAGGCGATAAATCAGCAGGTCAAGCAAATGCGCTTCAATGGAGCTGTCGACCACGGCCAGGTGCTTGCCGTTGTAGAGGGTGTCGAGCACCGTCACTTCCAGTGAGGCACTGTTGGTGATCGCCGCTTCACCGGGCTCCAGGTAGACCTGCACGCCGTACTTTTGCGAAAACGCCTTCAACCGCGCACAGAAAGCATCCAGCGCATAGCCTTCACCCGTGAAGTGAATTCCGCCGCCCAGACTGACCCAGTTGACCTTGTGCAGCAGCTCACCGAAGCGTTCTTCGATGGTGCAGAGCATTTGGTCGAACAGACCGAAGTCGCCGTTCTCACAGTTATTGTGGAACATGAAGCCGGATATCTGATCGATAACGCCTTCGATCTTCACCGGGTCCCATTCGCCGAGACGGCTGAACGGACGCGCCGGGTCGGCCAGCAGATAATCGGAACTGCTTACTTTTGGGTTGACTCGCAGGCCGCGGACTTTGCCTTCAGCGCGCTTGGCAAAGCGTTGCAGCTGGCTGATGGAGTTGAAGATGATCTTGTCGCAATTGTCGAGCATCTCCTCGATCTCATCGTCGGCCCAAGCCACGCTGTAGGCGTGGGTTTCGCCTTCAAACTTCTGCCGGCCGAGCTTGAGCTCGTACAGCGACGACGAGGTGGTGCCGTCCATGTATTGCTGCATCAAGTCAAACACCGACCAGGTCGCGAAGCACTTGAGCGCCAGCAGGGCCTTTGCCCCGGACTGTTCGCGCACATAGGCAATCTTCTGCATGTTGATCAGCAGTTTCTGTTTGTCGATGAGGTAGTACGGTGTTTTGATCATTTCGAGGCCTCCGGCAAGGCCAGCCAAAAAAGGATGCGCATTGTGCCCGGACTGACTCCATATCGAAAGAGCTGAGCGTACGAGTCATTCAGAGAACCCGAGATTTGCTTTGCCGTACCGCGAAGTATTTGCCAAGGGCCAGAGCAAGGTCAGCGTGTTGGGGCCGATGCTCGAAGCCGAGGCCGCGGAACCATATAGAGGATTGTGCTTATGAAGGGGTTTCGAAATGAACCTGATTGAGGGGAGGGAAGTGGCCCATCCACTGCGGATCACTTCGATTTGTCATCGGGGCTTTCAGACTTGTGTCGGTCGGCGCTTCCTTTCCTGGTTGCTTAGCGATGACAAATGTTCATAGTTCCAAAAAAAAACCTGAGAATTTCGAACGGGAATAATCTTGACACGCGTCACGAGCGGCAACGTTTTCAATCTTCACATCCCTTCGATGCTGGTAGACAATGCGCGCTCTGCTCCGGGGTAGTTCAGTGGTAGAACACTCGGCTCTTAACCGGGTGGGCGCTGGTTCGAATCCAGCCCCCGGACCCACTACATAGCAGGGTCAGAAGGACAAATGTCCAGGCACGATAGGGAATCGGATGCAATGGCCGGCATAAACGCCGGTTATGCGGTCTTTCAGTTATCTCGAGCATTGACCGCATCGGATCTCAACACTGAGGCAAAAACACACGAACGGATTGAACGCTGGCAGCAGGTGGTCGAACACATGGTGCAGGGTACTGCGCTGTATGGCTCGCGCACACCGCTCGTGGATGTGCCTGAATGGGTCACCCTGGAGGTTGTCACGGGTGGTTTTGCCACTGGGCAGTATCTGGCCGGTGGCGCACTGACCGAGTACGAGCGGCGGTTGGCCGCCTCAATCCCAGGCATCCGCCCTGGTTTTGAACGACTTGATCTCAACATTTGGCACCTAACGGATGAGGGGGTCGAAGCACTGCAAAAGCAGCTGGTGAACAGCGACTATCGGGTCGATGTACCAGAAGAGGCTGCGCTACTGTACGTAGCTTGGTTGTTGGGCCAGCAGCGCACGGAGGACGCGCGCAAACTGATTGTGTCTATCGCTCCTTTTTTTGAGCAACTGCGTTTCTTTCCAATGGCTTCTGACGGGTTGCCACTCGCGGCGGCGGAAGTGCACATATTCGATGTCGGCGATATCAAAAAGCTGCTTTCAAAACTCCCAGCGCAGCAGCGCCTGGCAGTGCAAAAACATGTGGTCACGACTCGGTTGACTCTCTACGACGCAGCCATCTCGCTCTTCCTCTTGACGTACGAGGATGATTGGCCTTGTCAGCAGTATCCTGAAGGCTGGCTTGAGCAGGCCAATGCTCTAAATAGTCAGTTCGATGCCACCAGTAACAATGACATCCTCAATGTTGAACATTTCAGAGATCGGGTAGGGGAGTTATACGCGTTGCTGAGGCTCTGCTCCCGTGACCCAGCTTCGCTTACAGGGCGTCAAGTCGGACGTATTCGGCGGATCGTCAATGATTTCGTGTGCAAACATGGCCATCCAGAATCTGAACATCATCTACAGTACCGAGAAATACAGCACCGTCAGGTGGCCGCGCCCGAGCATCATCTGATCGCCAAGGTTGTTTCTGAACGTCTGACCAGCTATTCGAGCTCGGAAGGTATCTCTGATTTTTCGTCCCTGTTGGAGCCCGTTACCGGCGAGGAGGCGAAGGCATATTCGCTGATAACCGGTGTCGCCATTCCTCCGGCGGTTCGCCGACGCCTCGAGCGCTGTCGAAAGGGAACCATTACTGAGTTGATTGACAAGGGATTGATCACATCTGGGGATACCGTGGCGCGAGTACTGCCGGCGATGACAGCCGAAATCTGCAGTGCTGGATTTCGCGATACGACGCTGCGTATGTTGTCTGTCGCAACGTATCGTGCTTTTCGGCGACGCCGTTCATTACTGCTGCTCAACCTTCAGAGCCAAGTCAAAATCAGTGAGCTGCCTTGGGTAGCGGCCGTCGAAAGTGAACGTGAGGCACACGCTCTCAGTGTTGAGGGAGCCAGACAAGCTTTGATCGAATCCTCGGCAACGACTCTCTCAGCTTTTCCTCAGGCAATCCTTCCGAACAAACTACTTCAGGAGTTTGGTTCGCTTGCTGCCACCGCGAAGCTTGATCTTCCTTTTGTGGAGGAGGTCGCAGTGGACATTTTCATGGGAACCTTCTCGAACAAATTCGTGGAAGCAGCCAGACGAGCGGCTTCGTTGATAGGTGGCACCCTCTACGCCCATTATTACGACATCGACACGAACCAACTGGCGATCCTTCCCGATAAGCCGAAATCGAAGAGCAGAAACTATTTCCAGCGAGACTTGGATACCAGTGATGCATTGGCGAACCTTTGCGCACAGCGGGCTAATGCACCATTGGGTGCATGGCACTCAGCAACCAACGGAAGGATCATCGAGCAACAACAGATTCTGACGACGCAAAACCTTTCGCTTCTATTTGGTGAGCTCGGTTTGAAAGCGCTGCTACATCGCCACCTGGGTTCACTTGCTCAGCAGTGCTTCCAATGGATATGCATACGGCTGCAGATGAAAATCAAGTTCTACCACTCGAGCTTGGTGATGCTCAAAAATACCGCTTATGCCTGGCGCCAGATGGTGTTTTATTTATCCATGCTGGATGACGCCGAGAGGCGTTGCGCTATCGATAGCATGGAAGAACATTTCGCGGCTCAACCCACTGTATTCCGGGAGAGATTTCTACCGGCAATTATAGGGTTACGTGTGGCGGCTGCCGGGCTCCCGTTGACTCTGAATCGCCAGAAAAGTGAGGGGGCTCGTGTTTTTCTCGGATGGACCACCGAACGACATTGGTTGTTGCCGCCGCAAACGAATGACCTCAGGTAAACGCTCTGTATCGGCGATGCGTGCTTGAACGCATCAAAAGCGATGTTTGTGTGTCCGGCTGGAGTTCTTGTACACACGCGGTCAAAACTTTCATGCATACGCCAGGTGTCGAAGTCAGGATGAACGTCCAATGAGAAAAGCCTGGACGCTTGAAAAATCGAAAAGTGGTGAAGCTTGACCTCAAGCATAGGAAGTTCCGTACAGATATATGATTTAACTAGTGGGCCATGTCATATGTTCATAGGCAGGCCGTTACTATGTTCTGCGGCACGTCCGAAGGCTAATGGCATGGAAATGTTCATCGGTCCAAGTTCATGGAAACCGGGCTGCAGCTTCCGAACTGTCCGGCCCAGCAGAACATCAAAACGGCCAAGCACCCCGACCATTCCAGCCAAACGGCGGCAATCTGATACTGTTTTTTATGTTGGATCTGAGCCTTTTATTAGTTAGCCGGTGCTCTATAGAGTGCGCGTCCGACGCACTAGTGGACAGTGATCGGCCGCCCACTGTTTCAGGCTCTCTGAAGACCGGACGACCTCGAGAGTCTTCAGGAACCACCATGAATACTCGTCCGAGCTTTCACAGCAAGACCTTCCCCGAGTCGCAACGTGACATTCTCGGTATGATCGCGACCGATCATCATCTGGGCGACATACTCTGCGCCATCTGCCAGATGCACGACGCACAAGTCCCCGAAACCTTCTGTTCGATACTGCTCACTGATGCCGAAGGCAAACACTTGCTGACCGGCGCGGCGCCCGGCCTGCCGGCCGAGTACAGCGAGGCGATTCATGGAATGGCCATTGGTCCACAAGCAGGAACCTGCGGCACCGCAGCGTTCCGTCGCGAGCTTGTGGTCACCGAAGACATCGCCCGGGACCCCAATTGGGAGCGTTTCCGCAGCCTGGCGCTGGGGCATAACCTGCGTTCCTGCTGGTCAGTGCCGTTGCTATCCCATCAAGGAAGCGTGTTGGGCACATTTGCCCTGTATCAGAACCGTGCCCATGCGCCGGACGGCGCACAGATTCAACAACTGGCCTGCGCGGCCCAACTGGCAGTCATCGCGATCCGCCATGAACGTGATGGCCAGCGTCTGGAGGAAAGCGAACAACGTTTTCGTTCATTGTTCACCTACAACCCCAACCCAGTGTTCGCCCTCGATCTGTTCGGCAACATCCAAAGTGTGAATCCAGCAGGCTTGAAGCTGAAACCGCACACCGCAACCGATTTCATTGGTCATCACTTTTCCAATTTGCTACTCGAAGAAGACCTGGAACGGGTCAGCCAGCATTTTTCCGCAGCCTGCGCCGGAGTGCCTCAGCGCTTCGAGGCCCGAGTTCTCGACGAGAGTGACAATCTGCTGACCATGGACATCTCTAACCTGCCGATCATGGTCAACGGAGAAATCGTCGGAGTATTTGGCATTGCCCGGGACATCAGCGAGCAAAAGCATTTCGAGCGCCAATTGAGTTTCAACGCCAGCCATGACCGCCTGACCGGTTTGCTTAACCGTGTTTCGCTTGAAGACCGGCTTATGCTGGATTGTCACATCAGTCGTCGGCGCAAGCGTCGTCTGGCGGTGATGTGCATTGATCTGGATGGATTCAAATCCATCAACGATTCGATCGGGCATTACTTCGGCGATCAGGTGCTGATTGAGGTGGCGGAGCGTATGACCCGGCAGGTTCGTCCCGGTGACACCATCGTGCGCATGGGCGGTGACGAATTTATCGTGCTGCTGCCGGACCTGCTTCGTGATGAGGACGTTGTACCGGTGGTCGAGCGCTTGATGGCCAGCATTGCCAGACCCTACTGCATCCAGGGCATTGACCTGCACGTGAGTGCAAGTATTGGCATCACCCTGAGCGATGGTCACATCGAGCTGCCGATGCAGCTGATCCAGCAGGCTGACATGGCCATGTACAAAGCCAAGCAGCAAGGGCGCAACAACTTTCAGTGGTACACCAGCGATCTTAATCAGCGCGTTTGCGAGCACGCGAGTCTGCGCAATGACCTGCAAAAGGCTATCGAAACTCAGTCGTTACAGCTGCATTATCAACCGCAGATAGACGCGCGCACGGGTCGGGTGGTCGGGATCGAAGCGTTGCTGCGTTGGGAGCATCCGGAAAAAGGATTTATCTCACCCGCGGTGTTTGTGCCGGTGGCAGAGGACAGTGGTCAGATCATTCCGCTGAGCCTTTGGGTACTCGATACGGCCTGCGCGCAGCTGCGCCAGCTAGGCGAGCAGGGCATCACGGGCATTTCGATGGCGGTGAATATTTCGCCGATGCATTTTCAGCGTGGCCATTTCGTCCAGTGTGTCCAAGCCACCCTGGAGAAATATGGTCTGCGTGGTGAGCAGCTGGAGCTGGAGATTACCGAGTCGCTGCTGTTGCATAACGCTGAACAGGCGATCGACACGTTGCACCGGCTCAAGGCTTTGGGGGTGCGTATTGCGCTCGATGATTTCGGCACCGGTTTTTCCAGCCTCAGCTACCTCAAGCGTTTGCCCATCGACAAGATCAAGATCGACCGCTCGTTCATCCAGGAAATCGCCACTGGTAATCACGATGCAGCGATCACCCAAGGCATTATTTCCATGGCCCATCACCTCAGCCTTACGGTGGTCGCCGAAGGCGTGGAAACGGCGTCTCAGGTGGATTTCCTGAAGGGCAGTCGCTGCGATGTTTTTCAGGGGTATTACTTTGCCAAACCGATGCCCTATGCAGAAATCGAAGCTTTCCTGAGCCATCCCGCGTCCCATCCCTGACCACCAGTTCTGTCTGGTCCCAGACCTGAAAATCAGACGCTAAGGCAAATCTTCAGACCCCAGCGCAGAACTCCCTCTCCACAGGCAAGGCGCTCCCTGCGCCTTTCTCACACACTCGGCTCTAACGCTATCGCGCTGCACAACAACAAGAGCCGCGAAAAAAATGACTAGTTTCCAGCCTGCTACCGAAAGCCAGACCGGCCACATCGGCGCCCGTCAGACCCGTGTCGAGGACGCCGCATTGTTGCGCGGCCTCGGCTGTTATGCCGATGACGCTGCGATCCCTCCGGGTACGCTACACGCGGCGATCATCCGTTCACCCCACGCTCATGCGCGGATCACCTCGGTGGACTTTTCCCGTGCGCTGCTGATGAAAGGCGTGCACGGCGTGCTGGTCGGCGAAGACGTCAAACGCTGGGCGCTGCCGTTCCCGGTGGGTGTGCGGCAGCCGATGGAGCACTGGTGCGTCGCCGTCGACAAGGTACGTTATGTCGGAGAGCCGGTGGCCGTGGTGATCGCCGAGAGCCGCTATCTGGCCGAGGACGCGATCGAAGGTGTACGCGTTGAATACGAGGCGCTGCCGCCGATCATCGACCCGGAACTGGCCACCGCTGAACAGGCGCCGATCCTGCACGAAGCCGTCGGCAGCAACGTGGTCAACGAACGACACTTTCGTTATGGCGAACCGGAGCAGGCCTTCGAGCAGGCGCCGCACAAGGTCTCGCTCAAAGTAAAGTTTCCGCGCAGTTCCTGCACACCCATTGAATGCTATGTGGTGCTGGCTCAGTACGAGCGCGCCACCGGCATTTATGACGTGCTGGCCAATTTCCAGGGCCCCTATGCGCTGCACACGGTCATGGCCCGGGCACTGAATGTGCCTGGCAACCGCCTGCGTTTGCGCACACCGAAAGATTCCGGCGGCAGCTTTGGCATCAAGCAAGGGGTTTTCCCTTACGTGGTGATGATGGGCCTGGCGTCACGCAAGGTTGGTGCACCGGTGAAGTGGGTCGAGGATCGTCTGGAACATCTTCAGGGCGCTTCTTCGGCGACCAACCGGGTGACCGAAATTGAAGCGGCGGTAGAAGCAGACGGGCGTATCACCGCTTTGCGTTATGACCAGATCGACGATTGTGGTGCCTACCTTAGAGCGCCTGAACCGGCGACTTTCTACCGCATGCACGGCAACCTGACGGGTGCCTACGCGATCCGCAATTTGCAAGTGCGCAATCGAGTGGTGCTGACCAACAAAACTCCTTCCGGCCTGAACCGTGGTTTCGGTGGCCCGCAGGTGTATTTCGCCCTTGAACGGCTGCTGCAACACATCGCCGTGCAGTTGAAGCTTGATCCGTTGGACGTGATCCGCCGGAACCTGGTGCCGGCCGATGCCTTCCCTTATCGCGCGGCTGCCGGTGCGTTGCTCGATTCCGGCAACTACCAGGCTGGCATTGCCTTGGCGGCGGCGGACGGTGGACTCGACGAGTTGCTCAAACGTCGTGATCAGGCGCGTGCCGAAGGCCGGATCTATGGCATTGGTTATGCCGCTGTCATCGAACCGTCGATTTCCAACATGGGCTACATCACCACTGCGATGACACCCGAAGAGCGGCGCAAGGCCGGTCCGAAAAACGGCGCTGTCGCCACCGCCACCATCAACGTCGGACCATTGGGTGACGTCAGTGTGCACGTGTCCTCGGCACCGCAAGGGCAGGGCCATCAAACCACCGTCGCTCAGGTCGTCGCCGAAGTGCTTGGGGTTGCGCTGGAGTCCATCGTGGTCAACGTCGAGCTCGATACCCAGAAGGACGCCTGGTCGATTGCCTCGGGCAACTATTCCAGCCGCTTCGCCGGCGCCGTGGCCGGTGCCGTCTACAAGGCCGCGCTGAAGATCCGCGATCGCCTCGCCGCGATTGCCGCCGAACAATTGCAGGCCAGTCCCGAAGATATTCGTTTCGCCGGCGGCAAGATTTTTGTCGTCAATGGCGGGGCGGTAGCGCCATTTCATCGGATTGCCGGTGCGACCCACTGGTCGCCGGGCCTGCTGCCGGAAGGTGAAAACGGCGGTCTGCGTGAAACCGCCTTCTGGAGCCCGCCGCAATTGGAGGCACCGGACGACAAGGATCAGGTCAACAGCTCGCTGTGCTACGGCTTTGTCTTCGATATCTGTGGTCTGGAAATCGACCGCATGACCGGCGAGATCCACATCGATCGCTACGTCACCTGCCATGACGCCGGCCGCCTGCTCAACCCGGCGCTGGTCGATGGCCAGATTCGTGGGGGCTTCACTCAAGGCCTCGGCGCAGCGCTGATGGAAGAATTCGCCTATGGCGAGGACGGCAGCTTCCTCAGCGGGACCTTCGCCGATTATCTGGTGCCGACCGCACCGGAAGTGATCGAACCGATGATCCTGCACATGGAAACGCCATCGCCATTCACCCCATTGGGCGCCAAGGGTGTGGGCGAGGGCAACAATATGAGCACGCCGGTGTGTATCGCCAACGCGGTGGCCGACGCCCTCGGTCGCTCGGACATCCGTTTGCCACTGACGCCATCAAAAGTACGCACGCTCATCGGCATCGACGAGCCGCCACGGCCCGCCGGTATGGAGGCCGATGACAACCTCGACGCAGCACCTGCCGGTGGACCGGCACTGCGGGCCAACGACTCGGTGGTGATTCCTGCTTCGCCGCAACAGGTCTTCGACACCTTGCTCGACCCGCAGACGCTGGCGGCGATCATTCCCGGTTGTCACGACCTCGTGCTTGAAGGCGAAAACCGTTACCGCGCAGATGTCACCGTCGGCGTCGGCATGATCCGCGCGCGCTTCGAGGCCAAGGTTGCCCTGAGTGATCTGGACCCGCCGCATTCATTGCGTCTGTCCGGTTCCGGCAGCAGCTCAATGGGGTCGGCCCAGGGGCAGGCCAAGGTGCGATTCGTTGAACTGGAAAATGGCCACACACGCCTGGAATACCAATACCAGGTGGCGGTCAGCGGCAAAGTCGCCGCGGTCGGCGGCCGAATGTTGCAAGGGGCCTCGAAGGTGATCATCGGACAAATATTTACTCGCCTGTCACAACGGGTCAGCGGCCAAGCCATCTCCACCGGCTGGTGGGCTCGCCTGCGGGCCTCGCTTGGCGCGCTGTTTGGCAAGGGAGGTGCGCAATGAAACCGGCTGCTTTCGATTACGTTCGGGCTGAAAACCGTCGTCAGGTCGTTGAGTTGCTCGCCGAGTATGGCCAGGAAGCTCGCATCATCGCCGGAGGCCAATCGCTGATGGCGGTGCTGAACATGCGCCTGGCTCAACCCAAGTTGCTGATCGATATCAATCATGTGGCTGACCTGGCCTATATCGAACTGCGCAAGGATTGTCTGGCGGTAGGTGCCGGGGTACGGCAGGCGCAGTTGCTGGCGCGTTCGACCCTGATGGACGAGGTGCCTTTATTGGCACTGGCGATGCCCTGGATCGGTCACTTCCAGACGCGTAATCGCGGCACAGTCTGCGGTTCGGTGGCTCATGCCGACCCGAGCGCCGAGTTGCCGCTGTGCCTGGTGACGCTGGGTGGCGAGATCGTTCTTGAGTCGAAAAAAGGCAAGCGCATCGTCAAGTCTGCCGACTTCTTTCAAGGCATTCTCACCACCGACAAGCGTGCGGATGAACTGGTTGTCGAGGTGCGTTTTCCGCTCAAGCGCGAAGGCATTACCTATCGCTTCCGCGAGATCGCCATGCGCCACGGCGACTTTGCAATTGTCTCCCTGGCCGCGGCCATCGGCGCGGACCAGGTCGAACTCGGCATCGGCGGGGTCGCGGACCGTCCGCAACGTCGCAGTCTGCCTCGTGGTGCGGGGCTGCCGGACGCGCTCAATCAAACCGCCTGGTCGCTCGACGCACAAGACGACGTGCAGGCCAGCGCTGCCTATCGCCGCCAACTGATTCGCGAGCTGGGTCATCAGCTGATCGAAGGAGTCTGAACATGCGTGTAACTGCCGACCAAACCTTTCCGATTCGCCTGGAACTCAACGGCCGCTCCCGCGAAGCCCTGGCTGAACCGCGGACCCAACTCTGCGACTTCCTGCGCCACGACCTCGGTGCCACCGGTGTCCATGTCGGATGCGAACACGGTGTCTGCGGTGCCTGCACGGTGCTGGTGGACGGAGTCGCGATGCGTTCCTGCCTGATGCTCGCAGTACAGGGGCACGAGCGGCGTATCGAGACCGTCGAGTCCCTGGCTGACGACGACACTCTGAGCGACCTGCAACAAGCCTTTCGCCGTCATCACGCCTTGCAGTGTGGCTTTTGCACTGCGGGCATTCTCATGTCCTGCGTGGATTTTCTCGAGCGGGTACCCAACCCGGACGAGACCCAGGTACGCGACATGCTTTCGGGGCACCTATGTCGCTGCACGGGTTACACCGGCATCGTTCAGGCCGTGCTCGAAGTCGCTGCCCAGCGCCAAACGAACAAAGGGGTATAACAAAAATGTTCGATCTCGGACGCAGTTTCCTCGCTGCCGTTGAACGCCGACCGCATGCCGTGGCGGTCAGTGACGGTGCGTTGAAGAAAACCTATGAAGAATGGTTCGTCGATATCCAGAGCGCCGCTTGGGGCTTGCAATGCCTTGGGCTGCAACGCGGTGATCGACTGCTGGTAGTGATGCAAAACCGCTGGCAGATGGCAACCTTGCATTGGGCCTGTCAGTTTGCGGGCATCGTCATGACCCCGTTGAACTGGCGTTCGACTGCCGAGGAACTGGGCTACTGCATCGAAGATGCGCAAATCCGTGCAGTGGCTTACGACGACGCGACCGTGACCGCCGTGGCCGGTTGCAGCGCCGCTACAAGGCTGCCACGGATCGCCACCGGTCTGCGTGCCGCCAACACCGACCTGAGTTTCGAGGAACTGTGTTCGCAGACCCCCTCCGGCATGATTTTGCAGGCCGACGCCGAAGACTTTTCACTGCTGCTGTACACCTCCGGAACCACCAGCAAGCCCAAGGGCGTGCCTCGTCGGCACCGTAGCGAACGCGCCGCGGCGGTTGCCCACGTAGCGCAAAACCTCTACCGCCAGAATGAATGCACGCTGGGCGTCATGCCGCTTTACCACACCATGGGCGTGCGTTCGTTGTTGTCCATGGCGCTGATCGACGGACATTTCGTCTGTGTACCCAAGTTTGATGTGGAAGCCACGCTGCAGGCCATCGAGCGGGAAAAGGTCAGCAACCTGTACCTGGTGCCGACGCTCTACCACATGCTCATCGAACACCCGGCCTTTGCTCGCGAGCGAGTCGCCAGTGTGGAAAAAATCGGCTTTGCCGGTGCACCGATGAGCGACGGCTTGATGCGTCGCGTCGAGCAGGCGTTTCAGCCGCAGTTGTTCGTCAATCATTACGGCAGCTCGGAGATCTACACCTTCACCATCGACCAGCAAGCCAGCCGCAAACCCGGTTCGTCAGGGCGCAGTGCAATGAACCAGCGCGTGCGCGTGGTGCCGATCGACGCTGAAACTCCGCACGTGCAGGTCAAACCCTTGGAGGAGGGCCAGATCATCGCCGACCTGGCGAGTGACGAGGCGTTCGAAGGCTACCTGAACCGCCCCGAAGCGACCGCAAAGGCGTTGCGTGACGGATGGTATTTCACCGGTGACATCGGCTACTTCGATAGGGAAGGCGATCTGTTCGTCACGGGTCGTGTCGATGACTTGATCATCACCGGCGGCGAAAACGTCAGCCCGGCAGAAATCGAAAACATGCTCTCTCTGCACCCGGCAGTTGAGGAAGTGGTGGTGGTCGGTCTGCCCGACGAGCAGTGGGGCAAGATCATTGCCGCGTTTATCAAGTTGCGCGCCGAGGCCTCGGAAAGCGACCTCGATGCCCATTGCATCGCTTCGGGCCTGGCCAAATTCAAGCGGCCACGGCGTTACCAGTTCATCGATCAGATTCCCAAATCCCCAGTGGGCAAGGTGCTGCGGCGCGTGCTGCTGGCTCAATTTCAGGAACAGGCCTTGAAGGCCATCAGCTAATCATCCAGAGGACACTCACATGCAACAACAAGCGATCCAGCAATTTCTCGACACTCAGTTCGATGGCTTCCAGGTTGAAGTCGATGTGTCCCGCGAGCGCGCCGACATCATCCTCAACCGGGCACCGTTGAACGTCATTTCCATGGGCCAGCGTGATGAACTGCGCCAGGTCTTCGAAGCCCTCGATGCACATAAAGGCGTGCGCGTCATTGTGCTGCGCTCGGTGGGTGAACACTTCTCCAGCGGTGGCGACATCAAGGGCTTTCTCGAAGCGTCGCCTGAGCACGTTTCCAAGCTGGCCTGGAACGTCGCGGCACCGGCCCGTTGCGAAAAACCGGTGATCGTTGCCAACCGAGGTTACACCTTCGGCGTCGGTTTCGAACTGTCCCTGGCCTGCGATTTTCGCATTGCTTCGCAAACCACTCGCTACGCCTTGCCTGAGCAGAACCTGGGACAGATCCCGGGCTCGGGTGGCTCCGCACGCCTGCAGAAAATCATCGGCATCACCCGCACCAAGCACATGGTGATGCGCGCCAAACGCATTACCGGCGACCAGGCCTACGCCTGGGGTATCGCGACCGAGGTCGTGCCGGATACCGAACTGGAAAGCACCGTCGATGCGTTGGTCGATGAACTGCGTCGCTTCTCGCCGCTGGCTCAGCGCACGGCGAAAAAACTGATCAACGACAACGAAGATGCGCCGCTGACCGTCGCGATCGAAATGGAAGGTCACTGCTATAGCCGTCTGCGTAGCTCCAAGGACTTCAAGGAAGGCGTTGAAGCGTTTCACAGCAAGCGTACGGCCGTGTTTATCGGCGAGTAAATCGTACTGGCGAGCGGGCCCGGGAGTATGTTGGTAACAGCGTACGCCTTACTGAGCAGGGCCTGCCGCCCCTTCAATGCAACTGAAAGGGCACATCAAGGTTTCACCGCTGACCTGCTGATTACTCGCAACCCGTGCACCGGGATGCAGAACGTTCGATCACCGTTTGTGTGAGGCAACCATGACTACGACAACAACAATAACTGCATCACCCTCCAGCGCCGCTTGCGATACACCACAGATTCCACCGGGCAAGGCCTTGCTCGCGGCATTTGCCTCGACATTCGGCTGGGCGCTGGATTTGTTCGACCTGTTCATTCTGCTCTACGTGGCGCCCATCATCGGCCGCCTGTTCTTCCCCTCGGACACCCCGACCCTGTCGCTGGCCGCGGTATATGCCTCGTTCGCCGTGGCCTTGCTGGTGCGTCCGCTGGGCTCGGCGATCTTCGGCGCGTATGCCGATAAACACGGCCGCAAGCGTGCGTTGATGGTGTCGATGGTCGGCGTCGGTATTTCCACGGCACTGTTTGGCGCGTTGCCGACCATTCATCAGGTCGGCATATTGGCCCCGATACTGTTTTTGGTCTTGCGGGTGATACAGGGCATTTTCGTGGGTGGCATCGTTGCCTCCACTCACACCATCGGCACCGAATCCATCTCGCCGCGCTATCGCGGCTTGATGTCCGGGTTGATCGGTGGTGCCGGTGCCGGTATGGGCGCGCTGTTGGCGTCATTCACTTATCTGGTGTTGTCGGAGATCTTTCCCGGGGAAGAATTTGACGTCTGGGGCTGGCGCTTCATGTTCTTCTGCGGCCTGCTAAGCACGTTTTTCGGTCTGGTGATGTTCCGTTACCTGGAAGAAACCCCGGTCTGGCAGCAACTGCAACAAGCGCGCAAAACCAAGGGGCCGGCGGTAGTTGTCGTGTCGCCGCTCAAGCGTCTGTTCGGTCGCGAGTACCGCGGCGTGATGCTGGTCAACCTGCTGATTACGTTCGGAGGCGGTGCCACGTATTACCTTGCCTGCGGTTATCTGCCGACGTTGCTCAACGTGGTCGCCAAAGTGCCTCATGCGCAGACTTCGCAGATGCTCATGTACGGGTCGGTGGCAACCATTGTCGGAGCACTGGCCTTCGGTTACCTGAGCGACCTGATCGGTCGCAAGAAGACCTTCATGCTGCTGGGTGTGATCAACCTGGTGAGCCTGCCGATGATGTTTCTGGGTGTCGCCGAATCGGGTTCGCTGACCCGTACTGCGCTGTATTGCGTGGGTATAGGCTTCATAGGTGGGGCGATCATCGCGCCGATTCTGATCTTCCTCAACGAACGCTTTGCCACCGAGCTGCGAGCCAGCGGCACCGGATTGTCATGGAACATCGGTTTCGCCCTCGGCGGAACCATGCCGACCTTTGTGTCCCTGGTCAGCGGCAGCCCGGCGCAGATCCCCATGGTGTTGGCGATGTTCGCCGTCGGTCTGTCGGTGATCTACCTGATCGGCAGCGTGGTGATTCCAGAAACCCAAGGCAATTTCAAGTAAAGGCGGGGAGGTGCTCCAGGAATTCGCCGATCAGCTGCAAGGTCCGTTCGGTCGCTTCGGTTTGGGGAAAGTGTCGACAGTCATCCAGCAGTACACAGCGGCACGGTCCAGATACCTGTCGCTGGATGACCACCAGTTGCTCGGGCGTGGCGTAGTGGTCTTCGCGCCCTTGAATGACCAGCAGCGGTTTTTCGATATAAGCCAACTGCGCTTCGAGATCGTCCAGGGAAAAGTCCGGGTGCAACCAACTGTCGCTCCAACCGTGAAAAGCGCCGTCGACATTGGTCCCATGGTGACGTGCCAGGCGCTCGCGCAATTCGCCCTGATGCCACACCTCGGTGGTATGGCGAATGCCATCGAGGCTCTCGGTCTCGACAATCACGTGAGGTGCCAGTGCGATGCTGCCCAACACGCGTGGATCGTTGGTGGCGGCATAGGCAAGGACGATGGATGCGCCGTCACTGTGACCGAGCAAGACCACTTGCGGCAGTTGCAAGGCATCGAGCAATTGCCGCAGTTCACGAGGGCCGTCGGTGCTCAGGTAGTCCAGCGGACGCGGCAGGGTTACCGGGCTCGATTGCCCATAACCCTGACGGCTGTAAGTGACCACACCGTAACCGCTGGCCTGGGCCAGGCGTAGGGGGAAGTCTTTCCATTGTTCGGCGCTGCCGAGGCCTTCGTGCAACAGCACAAGCGTCGGTCGCGAAGGCTCAGCCGCAGGGATTTGGCGATATTCCAGGCGCAGCGGCCCAAGTTGCAAAAACTGTTGTGGCGACATGTTGAATCAACAATTGAACAAGATTGCTCGCAGGTTACCGTAAACGTAACCCCGCATGCAGCACCACGCTTTTGCTTGAGGTATTGAAAACATGCGTCATCTCGATGTTCAGGTGATCGACCAGGCACTGCAATGGGCTCGCGCCGGGCAGGCCCAATGGCTGTGCACAGTGCTCTCCACCTATGGCTCGGCGCCGCGTGCGCCGGGTGCGATGCTGGTGACCAATGGCGCGGGCGAACACGTCGGCTCGCTGTCGGGTGGCTGCGTCGAAGAGGAGTTTCTCGAAAGCCTGACGCGCGGTGAATTACGCGAACCGGCGCAGATCGTCAGTTATGGCGACAGCGTCGAGCAACGCCACCGTCTGCGTTTGCCCTGTGGTGGTGTGCTGATCGTGCTGGTCGAACACCGCGATGCCAGCCTTGAATGGATCGCACACCTGGAGAGTCTGCAAGCGGCGTTACTCGGTCAGCGACGTCTGCAGCGTCATATCGAGCTGAGCAGCGGTGCCTTGCGCCTGGACCCGGACGCGGGGCACGGCAGCGAACGGGTACAAGTCGACGACGAAAGAGTGCGCATCAGCGTTGGCCCGGCGTTACGCCTGATTCTGGCAGGGCTCTCGCCGGTCGCTGAAGTTTGCGCCAGTTTCGCCCGAGCCATCGGATGCGAAGTTATCGCCTGCGACCCCCGGGAAGAGATGCTGCATGTGCATCTCGAAGGCGTGGAGATGCAACGTGTGCTGCCTTCGATGTTCATTGCCGCCGGAGGCTGCCACGCGGCGACCGCGGTGGTGGCGCTGACTCACGATCCGCGAATCGATGACCTGGCGCTGATGGAAGCGGTCCACACCCCAGCGTTTTACATCGGCGCCATGGGCTCCCAGGCAACCTCGGCCAAACGCGCCGAGCGGCTCAAACGCATCGGTGGTCTGACGGATGAACAGATCGCCCGTTTACACATGCCCATCGGCCTCGATCTGGGCAGCAAGGCCCCGGCGGAAATCGCTCTGGCGGTGGTGGCCGATATCCTGCGCGTTTATCACGGCAAAGAACGCCATGCCTTGTAAGGCGGTTTTTCCGACGAACGTGGGGGCTGCGAAAGTCGAGGTAGACGCTCGGTCATTCGCGCGCGATAGTGGCCAGCCAAGTGTTGCTGAACCATGGACCGATCGACGGGCTTGTGAAATAGATAAGCGCCCCGATGATATGCATTGAGGCCGATAACGATATCGCTTCAAGCGAGCGGAGGAATCTGATGTCGATTGCCCAACGGGTTTTCCACGGCAGGTTTGGCCGGGTCGCCTTGCTGAATATGGATCATTCGCTGGTCACCCATACCCATTCCGAATGCCATGTGCTGGTCAAAGTGTCCGGCGAGGACACTTACTTCAACGTTAACGGTCGGCGGGTTCCGCTCAGTGATCGCACCGCGGTGCTGGTCAACGCCTGGGAGCCGCATTTCTACGATCCGCAGCCGGGTGCCGGTGCCACGCTAATCCTGGCGCTTTACATAGAGCCCGCCTGGCTGGCCACTGCCCAGCAATCGCTGGCGCTCAGCGGTCGGCCGGACTTTTTTGCCCAATCATGCATCGAGCTGTCGAGTCGAAATCGCACCCTGGCCGACATCCTGGTCGCCGAAGCGCATGGTTGTGGGATCGTGCCGAAAGAGCGTTTGGAGTTCATGCTGTTCGACTTCCTGATCGAACTGATCGAGGACTTTTCCAGCTGGCGGCATTTGTCGCTACTGGGTGCGCCCAACACAGGTGAGTTTCGGGATGCACGCGTGCGCCGTGGCACCGCCTGGTTGCTTGAGCACCTCGATGATCCGAACCCGATCGACAACGCCGCGCGGGCCTGTGGTCTGTCTCGGGCACACTTCTTTGCGCTGTTCAAGAAAGACACCGGCATGACGCCGAACCTGTTGCTTAACGACGCGCGCATGCGCCGGGCTTTTGCTTGGCTTGAGCGTGAGCGCAGTGGAACGCTGGGCCTTTTGTCGGAGAACCTCGGGTTCTCCGAGCAAGGTCATTTCACACGGTTTTTCCGTCAGCACATCGGAGCTTCGCCCAGCCAGTATCGGCGTGTAGTGGATAGTTACGCGGCGGTTTGAACCGAGAGGAGGGCGGGGGTATAGGGCAATACTCCCGCCGATGAAGTTAGTCTTTCATCTTGAAACGAGCGGTTTTTATAGGCTGCGAAATTTGTAGAGTTTATTAATTGTCCAGAAAGTCATAAATCTCTTTCATGCGTTCTTCGCGCATCAACTCAAGTTCTTCCTTGGTTTCGGCTACCCACTGCAGCATGAAGTCCCAGCAATCGCAGTCGTGAGCATCCGCCTCTGCTTCAAATGCTTCTTTCAGAACTTTAAAGCGATATTCTTCTGGCGAGAGCCCGCAGTTTTCAGCGAGGCTGTAGTTCAGCACGCTGAGTTCAAGCTGGATCCATAAGTTGGCTTCCAGGAGTTTCTTCAGGGCGAGTTCGGCTCTAAGTTCTTTTGCGATCATGAATACACTCTCGTGTCATAAAACAGGTAGACATTTTTTCGAGATCAGTAGCGCTACACAGGATTATGTCAATTTCCCGCCATCATCCATCCTCTAACACCATGACTTTCACTCAACTCTTTCACTACTCGAGCCGCGTCCTGCTTTTGTTTATACGGGCCAATGACGACAAAGTTGTTTTCTTTACGCGCTACCGGCAACTCCAACTGCTGAATGGCTTTTACTGCGCGATGGCGGCTGGGTGTGTTCAAAGCAATTTCGACCACCCAAACGCCGGATGAAGGCGTGGTTGAAGCTTCTTTTTTAGGGTGGAGAATATAGCCGCCGCATTTCAAGCACGGGCGTTCCAGCGTGATTAGCGAGCCTGGAATGGTACGAAAGACATGCCATTGCGTATGAATGGTTTTTTTACGAACGAAGAGTGCCAAGAGCAGGCCGGTGAAAGCAATCAGACCGCTTAGAATAATTGTCCATTTGTGTGCCTGTGTTGGCAATGAAGGCAGCGTAAGTACTGTAGTTTCATCTGGCTTTTCAATCAAAAACTGTACGGCCTCAGCCTCCGTTGAGTCGGGTGTGCGGGATTCGTTTTTCGCAAGGTGCGCGAGCCCGTCGGAATATTTTGTACTGAGCGCTGTCGCAAGGTTATTAGCGGTGTCATCAAGTAGTTGTTCGAATTTTGTCACTCTTTGGTGGGGGTATGAGTCGTCGACGTTATTTTGACAATGGGCAACGGCGCTGCATCACCGGTCTGCACGAGCAGCGGCATACGCTGACCTGAAGAGAAACGGCACTGAATCAGCTTCATCGGCAGCCACCTCAGTCAAGGACTCGCCATGAACACGAAGTACATGGCCCGTTGACAGAGTAGAAATTAGAAGCTGATTTGTCGAATCAAGGCTTTACGACGCTCATGAACATTTCTAACATAGCCCCTCGTTTAACATAATATACATTATGCGAACCGTCCTATGCGGAGCTGGGGGACTCTGGAGGCTGCTTTTCACCTGATGATCAGCGTTAAGGTGTTGCTACTAGCAACACACGTTCAGGACGATGACCCCTAGGCTTGGCCATCTG
>NZ_JACVHB010000008.1:0-324913 GCF_020149425.1 Pseudomonas sp. P116
CGGGTCGCGGTACTGTTGTGACTGGTCGTATCGAGCGCGGTATCGTTCGCGTTCAGGATCCACTGGAAATCGTTGGTCTGCGTGACACTACCGTCACCACCTGCACCGGTGTTGAAATGTTCCGTAAACTGCTCGACGAAGGTCGTGCTGGCGAGAACTGCGGCGTGCTGCTGCGCGGCACCAAGCGTGACGACGTAGAGCGTGGCCAGGTTCTGGTTAAGCCGGGTTCGGTTAAGCCGCACACCAAGTTTGAAGCAGAAGTTTATGTTCTGAGCAAAGAAGAAGGCGGTCGTCACACTCCGTTCTTCAAAGGCTACCGTCCACAGTTCTACTTCCGGACCACTGACGTGACCGGTAACTGCGAGCTGCCGGAAGGGGTTGAAATGGTAATGCCAGGCGACAACATCAAAATGGTTGTCACCCTGATCAAAACCATCGCTATGGAAGACGGTCTGCGTTTCGCTATCCGTGAAGGCGGTCGTACCGTCGGCGCTGGTGTCGTAGCTAAAATCATCGAATAAGCGGTTGTAATGTATTTTTCGGGCCGGCATAATGGTCGGCCTGATTTTGTTTTAGGTCAGTAGCTCAATTGGCAGAGCGACGGTCTCCAAAACCGTAGGTTGGGGGTTCGATTCCCTCCTGACCTGCCAGATTCACTCGGTGTATCTGGCTTTCTTTTCACAGGATCTTCATAGATGACTCCTAAGGCTGAAGCACAAGGCTCTCGCTTCGATCTGCTCAAGTGGCTTGTAGTAGTCGCTTTGGTGGTTGTAGGCGTTGTTGGCAATCAGTATTACGCTGCTTCGCCGATCCTGTACCGTGTACTGGCTTTGCTTGTCATTGCTGCTGTAGCTGCCTTTGTAGGCCTGCAGACTGCGAAGGGCAAGTCTTTCTTTGTACTGGTTAAGGAAGCTCGTACCGAGATTCGTAAAGTCGTGTGGCCAACTCGCCAAGAAACCACGCAGACCACCCTGATTGTGGTGGCTGTTGTTCTGGTTATGGCGTTGCTGTTGTGGGGGCTTGATTCCCTGCTCGGCTGGCTTGTTTCCTTGATTGTCGGCTAAGGGTGTCCCGTGGCTAAGCGTTGGTACGTTGTGCATGCTTACTCGGGTTACGAGAAGCATGTCATGCGCTCGCTCGTTGAGCGAGTAAAGCTGGCTGGCATGGAAGATGGCTTCGGCGAAATTCTGGTTCCCACTGAAGAAGTGGTTGAAATGCGTAATGGCCAGAAGCGCAAAAGCGAACGTAAGTTCTTTCCAGGCTATGTGCTGGTACAGATGGACATGAACGAGGGTACTTGGCACTTGGTCAAGGATACTCCTCGGGTGATGGGCTTTATCGGCGGTACTGCTGATAAGCCTGCACCGATTACTGATAAAGAGGCAGAAGCGATTCTGCGTCGTGTTGCTGATGGTAGCGACAAGCCTAAGCCGAAGACTCTCTTCGAGCCAGGTGAAACCGTACGAGTCAATGATGGTCCATTTGCTGATTTCAATGGTGTCGTTGAAGAAGTTAACTACGAAAAGAGCCGGATCCAAGTGGCGGTGCTCATTTTCGGTCGCTCTACTCCGGTAGAGTTGGAGTTCAGTCAGGTCGAAAAGGTCTAACTGAGCAAGCATCCCAACCCCGCAGCCTTAGGCTGTGGGGTTTTGTCGTCACTGGGATATACGCGCAAGTAACCGGGGAGCCTTTCGAGGCGTTTGAACCCGTAATTGGAGTGCCTCATGGCCAAGAAAATTACCGCTTACATCAAGCTGCAAGTGAAGGCCGCTCAGGCTAACCCAAGCCCACCTGTTGGTCCTGCTCTGGGTCAGCACGGCGTGAACATCATGGAATTCTGCAAGGCTTTCAACGCCCGTACTCAGGGTATTGAAGCAGGTCTGCCGACTCCAGTGATCATCACTGTCTACAGCGACCGTAGCTTCACTTTCGAAACAAAATCCACCCCTGCTTCGGTTTTGCTGAAGAAGGCGGCCGGTCTGACCAGCGGTTCCGCTCGTCCGAACACCGTTAAGGTTGGCACTGTTACCCGTGCTCAGCTGGAAGAAATCGCGAAAACCAAAAACGCGGATCTGACTGCAGCTGATATGGATGCAGCCGTGCGTACTATCGCCGGTTCTGCTCGTAGCATGGGCCTTAACGTGGAGGGTGTGTAATGGCTAAGCTGACCAAGCGTCAAAAGGCTATCGCCGGCAAAATCGAAGCAGGCAAGGCCTACAACATTGTAGACGCCGCTGCTCTGCTGGCTGAGCTGTCGACTGTCAAGTTCAGCGAGTCGTTCGACGTTGCTGTAAACCTGGGTGTAGACCCGCGTAAATCTGACCAGGTTGTTCGTAGCGCTACTGTGCTGCCACACGGCACTGGCAAGACCGTTCGCGTTGCTGTGTTCACCCAAGGTCCTGCTGCTGAGGCCGCTCTGGCTGCCGGCGCTGACCGTGTAGGTATGGACGACCTGGCTGCCGAAATGAAAGGCGGCGACCTGAACTATGACGTAGTGATCGCATCCCCGGATGCCATGCGCGTTGTAGGTCAGTTGGGTCAGATCCTTGGTCCACGTGGTCTGATGCCTAACCCTAAGGTTGGTACTGTAACTCCAGACGTAGCTACTGCGGTTAAGAACGCAAAAGCTGGTCAGGTTCGTTATCGCACTGACAAAAACGGCATCATTCACACTTCCGTTGGCAAGATGGGCTTCGATGCCGTCAAGCTGAAGGAAAACGTTGAAGCCCTGATCGCTGATCTGAAGCGTATCAAGCCAGCTTCTTCGAAAGGTATCTACGTCAAGCGCGTTACCCTGAGCACCACTATGGGCCCAGGTCTGATCATTGATCAGAGCTCGCTGGACGCGTAAGACAAAAATTGGCGCGGTTATTCGCGCCAGTTGAAAGATTGGGGTCCCTGCCTGGCGGGGGCTATCCAAGACCGTAGGCGACGCAAGTCTTAAACCATAAGCCTACGCAGATGGTGCTCCCGGTTCCTTACCGAATCAGACACCAAAACGACATTCGGTTTCGATCGAATGAAACGGTAACAAGCAGGAGTTAAACCCGTGGCAATTAATCTCGAAGACAAGAAGGCCATCGTCGCTGAAGTCAACGAGGCTGCCAAAGTCGCTCTGTCCGCTGTCGTGGTTGATGCACGTGGCGTAACAGTAGGCGCAATGACCGGACTCCGTAAAGAGGCTCGTGAAGCTGGCGTTTACGTACGTGTTGTACGTAACACCCTGCTCAAGCGCGCTGTTGCTGACACTGAATACAGTGTTCTCAACGACGTGTTCACTGGCCCGACCTTGATTGCATTCTCCAACGAACATCCTGGCGCTGCTGCCCGTTTGTTCAAGGAATTTGCCAAAGGTCAGGATAAGTTCGAGATCAAGGCAGCTGCGTTCGAGGGCAAGTTCCTCGCAGCT
Organism: Pseudomonas sp. P116; assembly: GCF_020149425.1. Lineage (NCBI taxonomy): Bacteria > Pseudomonadati > Pseudomonadota > Gammaproteobacteria > Pseudomonadales > Pseudomonadaceae > Pseudomonas > Pseudomonas sp. P116. Next base: position 3,410 of record NZ_JACVHB010000008.1, read on the forward strand.
AATCAGATCGACGTGCTGGCAAGCCTGCCGACCCGTGACGAAGCAATTTCTCAGCTGATGAGCGTGATTCAAGGCGCTACCAGCAAATTGGCTCGTACTCTGGCGGCACTTCGCGACCAGAAAGAAGCAGCTGCAGCTTAAGGCTCAGCGTTTCAACTCTCGCGTATTTTTGTTTATTTCGATGGCCTGCAGGCTGTCCCCCAATTCAGGAAATAAGTCATGTCTCTGACTAACGAACAAATCATCGACGCAATCGGCGAAAAATCGGTTCTGGAAATCGTTGAGCTGATCAAGGCAATGGAAGAGAAGTTCGGCGTATCCGCTGCCGCTGCTTCTGCTGGTCCAGCTGCTGCTGCCGCTGTTGTTGAAGAGCAAACCGAGTTCAACGTTGTTCTGCTGGAAGCTGGCGAGAAGAAAGTAAACGCCATTAAAGCAGTTCGCGAACTGACCGGTCTGGGCCTGAAAGAAGCCAAAGAGAAAGTAGACGGCGCTCCTCAGGTTGTTCTGGAAGGCGTTTCGAAAGAAGCTGCTGAAGACGCCAAGAAGAAGCTGGAAGAAGCAGGCGCTAAAGTCGAGCTGAAGTAAGCATCGACTTTGCTCCTCCAGCCCGAGCGTCAAGCGACAGGCTGATGGCTGGTGGCTCTTGCCACCGGCCTTTTTCCGTTATTGGCAGCCGACTGGGTCGGTGCTGGTAACGAGCTGTAACCACCCGATGCGGTGGAGCAAACCATGGGGTTTGCACGATTTTCTGGCTGCTCCCGTCGGGAGGGGCCAAACAAGCAGGTGACCAAGCTGGGGAACGCTGATGGCTTACTCATATACTGAGAAAAAACGTATCCGCAAGGACTTTAGCAAGTTGCCGGACGTCATGGATGTGCCTTACCTCCTGGCCATCCAGCTGGATTCGTATCGTGAATTCTTGCAAGCGGGAGCGACTAAAGATCAGTTCCGCGACGTGGGCCTGCATGCGGCCTTCAAATCCGTTTTCCCGATCATCAGCTACTCCGGCAATGCTGCGCTGGAGTACGTCGGTTATCGCCTGGGCGAACCGGCATTTGATGTCAAAGAATGCGTATTGCGCGGTGTAACTTTCGCCGTACCTTTGCGGGTAAAAGTGCGCCTGATCATTTTCGACAAAGAATCGTCGAACAAAGCGATCAAGGACATCAAAGAGCAAGAAGTCTACATGGGTGAAATCCCCCTGATGACTGAGAACGGTACCTTCGTAATCAACGGTACCGAGCGTGTAATCGTTTCCCAGCTGCACCGTTCCCCGGGCGTGTTCTTCGACCACGACCGCGGCAAGACGCATAGCTCCGGCAAACTGTTGTACTCCGCGCGTATCATTCCTTACCGCGGTTCGTGGCTGGACTTCGAGTTCGACCCGAAAGACTGCGTATTCGTGCGTATCGACCGTCGTCGCAAGCTGCCGGCATCGGTACTGCTGCGCGCGCTCGGTTATACCACCGAAGAAGTACTGGACGCGTTCTACACCACCAACGTATTCCACCTGAGCGGCGAAACCCTCAGCCTGGAACTGATTGCATCGCGTCTGCGTGGTGAAATTGCCGTTCTGGATATCCAGGATGAAAAAGGCAAGGTCATCGTTGAAGCGGGTCGTCGTATTACTGCTCGCCACATCAACCAGATCGAAAAAGCCGGTATCAAGACGCTGGAAGTGCCTCTGGACTACGTCCTCGGTCGCACCACCGCCAAGGTCATCGTGCATCCAGCCACCGGCGAAATCCTGGCTGAGTGCAATACCGAGCTGAACGTTGAGATCCTCGGCAAAATCGCCAAGGCTCAGGTTGTTCGCATCGAGACCCTGTACACCAACGACATCGACTGCGGTCCGTTCGTTTCTGACACGCTGAAGATCGACTCCACCAGCAACCAATTGGAAGCGCTGGTCGAGATCTATCGCATGATGCGTCCAGGCGAGCCGCCAACCAAAGACGCTGCCGAAACCCTGTTCAACAACCTGTTCTTCAGCCCTGAGCGTTATGACCTGTCTGCGGTCGGCCGGATGAAGTTCAACCGTCGTATCGGTCGTACCGAAATCGAAGGTTCGGGCGTGCTGTGCAAGGAAGACATCGTCGCGGTACTGAAGACTCTGGTCGACATCCGTAACGGTAAAGGCATCGTCGATGACATCGACCACCTGGGTAACCGTCGTGTTCGCTGCGTAGGCGAAATGGCCGAGAACCAGTTCCGCGTTGGCCTGGTGCGTGTTGAGCGTGCGGTCAAAGAGCGTCTGTCGATGGCTGAAAGCGAAGGCCTGATGCCGCAAGACCTGATCAACGCCAAGCCAGTGGCTGCGGCGGTGAAAGAGTTCTTCGGTTCCAGCCAGCTGTCTCAGTTCATGGACCAGAACAACCCGCTGTCCGAGATCACCCACAAGCGTCGTGTGTCTGCACTCGGCCCTGGCGGTCTGACTCGTGAGCGCGCCGGCTTTGAGGTTCGTGACGTACACCCGACGCACTACGGTCGTGTTTGCCCGATCGAAACGCCGGAAGGTCCGAACATTGGTCTGATCAACTCCTTGGCCGCCTATGCGCGCACCAACCAGTACGGCTTTCTGGAAAGCCCGTACCGCGTGGTGAAAGACGCATTGGTTACCGACGAGATCGTGTTCCTGTCCGCCATCGAAGAAGCTGATCACGTGATCGCTCAGGCTTCGGCCGCGATGAACGACAAGAAAATGCTGATCGACGAGCTGGTAGCTGTTCGTCACTTGAACGAATTCACCGTCAAGGCGCCTGAAGAAGTCACCTTGATGGACGTTTCGCCGAAGCAGGTAGTTTCGGTTGCAGCGTCGCTGATCCCGTTCCTCGAGCACGATGACGCCAACCGTGCGTTGATGGGTTCGAACATGCAGCGTCAAGCTGTACCAACTCTGCGCGCTGACAAGCCGCTGGTAGGTACCGGCATGGAGCGTAACGTAGCTCGTGACTCCGGCGTTTGCGTCGTGGCTCGTCGTGGCGGCGTGATCGACTCCGTTGATGCCAGCCGTATTGTGGTTCGTGTTGCTGATGACGAAGTTGAAACCGGCGAAGCTGGTGTCGACATCTACAACCTGACCAAGTACACCCGCTCCAACCAGAACACCTGCATCAACCAGCGTCCGCTGGTGCGTAAAGGTGATCGGGTTCAGCGTAGCGACATCATGGCTGATGGTCCGTCCACCGATATGGGTGAGCTGGCACTGGGTCAGAACATGCGCATCGCGTTCATGGCCTGGAACGGTTACAACTTCGAAGACTCCATCTGCTTGTCGGAACGAGTTGTTCAAGAAGATCGCTTCACCACGATCCACATTCAGGAACTGACCTGTGTGGCGCGTGACACCAAGCTTGGGCCAGAGGAAATCACTGCGGACATCCCTAACGTGGGTGAAGCTGCACTGAACAAGCTGGACGAAGCAGGCATCGTTTACGTAGGTGCTGAAGTTGGCGCAGGCGACATCCTGGTAGGTAAGGTCACTCCGAAAGGCGAGACCCAACTGACTCCGGAAGAAAAACTGCTGCGTGCAATCTTCGGTGAAAAAGCCAGCGACGTTAAAGACACCTCCCTGCGTGTACCTACCGGTACCAAAGGTACTGTCATCGACGTACAGGTCTTCACTCGTGACGGCGTTGAGCGTGATGCTCGTGCCCTGTCGATCGAGAAGACTCAGCTGGACGAGATCCGCAAGGATCTGAACGAAGAGTTCCGTATCGTTGAAGGCGCGACTTTCGAACGTCTGCGTTCCGCTCTGGTAGGCCACAAGGCTGAAGGCGGCGCAGGTCTGAAGAAAGGTCAGGACATCACCGACGAAGTTCTCGACGGTCTTGAGCATGGTCAGTGGTTCAAACTGCGCATGGCTGAAGATGCTCTGAACGAGCAGCTCGAGAAGGCTCAGGCCTACATCGTTGATCGTCGCCGTCTGCTGGACGACAAGTTCGAAGACAAGAAGCGCAAACTGCAGCAGGGCGATGACCTGGCTCCAGGCGTGCTGAAAATCGTCAAGGTTTACCTGGCAATCCGTCGTCGCATCCAGCCGGGCGACAAGATGGCCGGTCGTCACGGTAACAAAGGTGTGGTCTCCGTGATCATGCCGGTTGAAGACATGCCGCACGATGCCAATGGCACCCCGGTCGACGTCGTCCTCAACCCACTGGGCGTACCTTCGCGTATGAACGTTGGTCAGATCCTCGAAACTCACCTGGGCCTCGCGGCCAAAGGTCTGGGCGAGAAGATCAACCGTATGATCGAAGAGCAGCGTAAAGTCGCAGAACTGCGTACTTTCCTGGACGAGATCTACAACCAGATCGGCGGTCGCAACGAAGATCTTGATAGCTTCTCCGATCAGGAAATCCTCGATCTGGCGAAGAACCTGCGTGGCGGTGTTCCAATGGCCACCCCAGTGTTCGACGGTGCCAAGGAAAGCGAAATCAAGGCCATGCTGAAACTGGCAGACCTGCCGGAGAGCGGCCAGATGCAGCTGACTGACGGCCGTACCGGCAACAAGTTCGAGCGTCCAGTTACCGTTGGCTACATGTACATGCTGAAGCTGAACCACTTGGTAGACGACAAGATGCACGCTCGTTCTACCGGTTCGTACAGCCTGGTTACCCAGCAGCCGCTGGGTGGTAAGGCGCAGTTCGGTGGTCAGCGTTTCGGGGAGATGGAGGTCTGGGCACTGGAAGCATACGGTGCTGCTTACACTCTGCAAGAAATGCTCACAGTGAAGTCGGACGATGTGAACGGCCGTACCAAGATGTACAAAAACATCGTGGATGGCGATCACCGTATGGAGCCGGGCATGCCCGAGTCCTTCAACGTGTTGATCAAGGAAATTCGTTCCCTCGGCATCGATATCGATCTGGAAACCGAATAACACGTGACGCGAATCGAGAGCGGGGCAGGATTGCCCGCTCTCTGCTCCGCCAGGAGGAAAGGCCTTGAAAGACCTACTGAATTTGCTGAAAAACCAGGGTCAAGTCGAAGAGTTCGACGCCATCCGTATTGGATTGGCCTCGCCTGAGATGATCCGCTCATGGTCGTTCGGTGAAGTTAAAAAGCCGGAAACCATCAACTACCGTACGTTCAAACCTGAGCGTGACGGTCTGTTCTGCGCCAAGATCTTTGGCCCGGTAAAGGATTACGAGTGCCTGTGCGGTAAGTACAAGCGCTTGAAGCACCGTGGTGTGATCTGCGAGAAGTGCGGCGTTGAAGTTGCGCTGGCCAAGGTTCGTCGTGAGCGCATGGCGCACATCGAACTGGCTTCGCCGGTTGCCCACATCTGGTTCCTGAAATCGCTGCCGTCGCGTATCGGTTTGCTGATGGACATGACCCTGCGTGATATCGAACGCGTTCTCTACTTCGAGAGCTATGTCGTTATCGACCCGGGCATGACTACCCTTGAAAAAGGTCAGTTGCTGAACGACGAGCAGTACTTCGAAGCGCTAGAAGAGTTCGGTGACGATTTCGACGCCCGCATGGGTGCCGAGGCTGTCCGCGAACTGCTGCACGCTATCGACCTGGAACACGAGATTGGCCGTCTGCGTGAAGAAATTCCGCAAACCAACTCCGAAACCAAGATCAAGAAGCTGTCCAAGCGTCTGAAGTTGATGGAAGCCTTCCAGGGTTCCGGCAACCTTCCAGAGTGGATGGTGCTGACCGTTCTGCCGGTTCTGCCGCCAGATCTGCGTCCACTGGTCCCGCTGGATGGCGGTCGTTTCGCGACTTCCGACCTCAACGATCTGTATCGTCGAGTGATCAACCGTAACAACCGCTTGAAGCGTCTGCTCGATCTGTCCGCTCCGGACATCATCGTGCGCAACGAAAAGCGTATGTTGCAGGAAGCTGTCGATGCACTGCTCGACAACGGTCGTCGTGGCCGCGCTATCACCGGTTCGAACAAGCGTCCTCTGAAATCCCTGGCTGACATGATCAAGGGTAAGCAAGGTCGTTTCCGTCAGAACTTGCTCGGTAAGCGTGTTGACTACTCTGGGCGTTCGGTAATTACCGTTGGCCCGACCCTGCGTCTGCACCAGTGCGGTCTGCCGAAGAAGATGGCTCTCGAGCTGTTCAAGCCGTTCATTTTTGGCAAGCTTGAAATGCGCGGTCTCGCGACCACCATCAAAGCGGCCAAGAAAATGGTCGAGCGCGAACTGCCAGAGGTTTGGGACGTTCTCGCTGAAGTGATCCGTGAACACCCAGTTCTCCTCAACCGTGCACCGACCCTTCACCGTCTGGGTATCCAGGCGTTTGAACCGGTACTGATCGAAGGTAAGGCTATTCAGCTGCACCCTCTGGTCTGCGCCGCGTACAACGCCGACTTCGACGGCGACCAAATGGCCGTGCACGTACCGCTGACACTGGAAGCTCAGTTGGAAGCGCGTGCGTTGATGATGTCGACCAACAACATTCTGTCGCCAGCCAACGGTGAGCCAATCATCGTTCCTTCGCAGGACGTTGTATTGGGTCTGTACTACATGACTCGTGAAGCGATCAACGCCAAGGGCGAAGGTCGTGTATTTGCGGATCTGCAGGAAGTTGACCGTGTGTTCCGTGCCGGCGAAGCCGCACTGCACGCCAAGGTCAAAGTACGTATCAACGAAACCGTCAACGACCGTGACGGCAACAGCGTGAGCGGTACTCGTATCGTCGACACTACCGTCGGCCGTGCGCTGCTGTTCCAGGTTGTGCCAAAAGGTCTGTCTTACGACGTCGTCAACTTGCCGATGAAGAAAAAGGCGATCTCCAAGCTGATCAACCAGTGCTACCGCGTGGTTGGTTTGAAAGAGACCGTGATCTTCGCTGACCAGTTGATGTACACCGGTTTCGCTTACTCGACCATCTCCGGCGTTTCCATCGGTGTTAACGACTTCGTTATCCCGGATGAAAAAGCCCGCATCATCGGTGCTGCCACCGACGAAGTGAAAGAGATCGAGAGCCAGTACGCCTCCGGCCTGGTAACCCAGGGCGAGAAGTACAACAAAGTGATCGACCTTTGGTCGAAAGCGAACGACGAAGTCTCCAAGGCGATGATGGCCAACCTCTCGAAAGAGAAAGTCATCGACCGTCATGGCGTCGAAGTCGACCAGGAATCTTTCAACTCGATGTACATGATGGCTGACTCGGGTGCGCGGGGTTCCGCAGCACAGATTCGTCAGCTGGCCGGTATGCGTGGTCTGATGGCCAAGCCGGACGGTTCCATCATTGAAACGCCGATTACTGCGAACTTCCGTGAAGGTTTGAGCGTACTTCAGTACTTCATCTCCACTCACGGTGCTCGTAAAGGTCTGGCGGATACCGCGTTGAAAACTGCGAACTCCGGTTACCTGACTCGTCGTCTGGTAGACGTGGCGCAGGATCTGGTTGTAACCGAGATCGATTGCGGCACCGAACACGGTCTGTTGATGACTCCGCACATTGAAGGCGGTGACGTTGTAGAGCCGTTGGGTGAGCGCGTATTGGGTCGTGTTATTGCCCGTGACGTATTCAAGCCAGGTACCGAGGACGTTATCGTTCCTGCCGGCACTCTGGTAGACGAGAAGTGGGTCGAGTTCATCGAGCTGAACAGCATCGATGAAGTGATCGTGCGTTCGCCGATCAGCTGCGAAACCCGCTATGGCATTTGCGCCAAGTGCTACGGCCGTGATCTGGCTCGTGGTCACCAGGTGAACATCGGTGAAGCGGTCGGCGTAATCGCTGCCCAGTCCATCGGTGAGCCGGGTACCCAGCTGACAATGCGTACGTTCCACATCGGTGGTGCGGCAAGCCGTACTTCCGCAGCTGACAGCGTTCAGGTGAAGAATGGCGGTACCGTCCGTCTGCACAACCTGAAGCACGTTGAGCGAGTGGATGGTCACCTGGTTGCTGTGTCCCGTTCCGGTGAGCTGGCAATCGCTGATGACTTCGGTCGTGAGCGCGAGCGTTACAAGCTGCCATACGGTGCTGTGATTTCGGTTAAAGAGGGTGACAAGGTCGACGCTGGCGCAATCGTGGCCAAGTGGGATCCGCACACTCACCCAATCGTTACCGAAATGAAAGGTACCGTGACCTACGTGGGCATGGAAGAAGGCATCACGATCAAGCGTCAGACTGACGAATTGACCGGTATGACCAACATTGAAGTACTCGACGCGAAAGATCGTCCAGCTGCCGGCAAAGAAATTCGCCCGGCTGTGAAGATGGTCGATGACAACGGCAAGGATCTGTTGCTGCCAGGCACTGACGTTATCGCTCAGTACTTCCTGCCAGCCAACGCCCTGGTCGGTGTTGCGGATGGTGCGAAGATTGCGATCGGTGATGTTATCGCTCGTATCCCGCAAGAAACTTCGAAAACCCGCGACATCACCGGTGGTCTGCCGCGTGTTGCCGACTTGTTCGAAGCCCGTCGTCCGAAAGAAGCGTCGATTCTGGCTGAAGTCAGCGGCACCATCGCGTTCGGTAAAGAGACCAAGGGCAAGCGCCGTCTGGTTATTACCCCGAACGATGGTACTGATCCGTACGAAGAGCTGATTCCGAAGTGGCGTCACCTGAACGTGTTTGAAGGCGAACAGGTAAACCGCGGCGAAGTTATCTCCGACGGTCCAAGCGATCCGCACGACATCCTGCGTCTGCTGGGTGTGAGCGCGCTGGCCAAGTACATTGTTAACGAGATCCAGGACGTTTACCGTCTGCAAGGCGTGAAGATCAACGACAAGCACATCGAGACCATTCTGCGTCAGATGCTGCGTAAGGTTGAAATCGCTGAATCCGGCGATTCCACTTTCATCAAGGGCGACCAGATGGAATTGACTCACGTACTGGTAGAGAACGAGCGTCTGGGCGCGGATGACAAATTTGTCTCCAAGTTCACTCGCGTTCTGCTGGGTATCACCAAGGCGTCGTTGTCGACCGAATCGTTCATCTCGGCGGCTTCCTTCCAGGAAACCACCCGCGTACTGACCGAAGCAGCCGTCACCGGCAAGCGCGATTACCTGCGCGGCCTGAAAGAAAACGTAGTCGTGGGTCGTCTGATCCCGGCCGGTACCGGTCTGGCCTATCACAGCGAGCGCAAGCGTCGTCGTGAAGCAGACAAGCCGTTGCGCGTAAGCGCCAGTGAAGTGGAAGCTGCACTGACCGAAGCGCTGAACTCGAGCGGTAACTGAGTTCTGCGATATATGAGCGTAAGGCCCTGATCGCGCCGTTCATCGAATCGAGACAATTTGTCGAGGTTCGATGAGTGGGGAGGTCGGGGCCTTGCCTTGACTGGGGGCAAGATCCTCTTTAGACTCTTGTACCCCTAAATTTGGCGGGAATTCGTTCCTGCCATTTTGCTTTTCTTGCAAGACAATAGCGTCGCAAGACAACAGTGGAGCTAGTAGATGGCAACTATCAACCAGCTGGTACGTCAGCCGCGTAAGCGTATCGTCGAGAAATCCGACGTGCCTGCGCTGCAGAACTGCCCGCAACGTCGTGGCGTATGCACTCGTGTGTATACCACCACGCCGAAAAAACCTAACTCGGCACTGCGTAAAGTATGCCGTGTGCGTCTGACCAACGGTTTCGAGGTTTCCTCGTACATCGGCGGTGAAGGCCACAACCTGCAAGAGCACAGCGTCGTACTGATCCGTGGCGGTCGTGTAAAAGACTTGCCAGGTGTTCGTTACCACACCGTTCGCGGTTCTTTGGATACTTCCGGCGTTAAAGGTCGTAACCAGGGTCGTTCGAAGTACGGTACCAAGCGTCCGAAGTAATCGGCCGTTTTGCAGATTTTTATTTTATTGAGTCGATAAGAGTAAGGTCGGGCACGCATCCTTTGGATCTGTCCCGAGCTAACCTGAAGACCGCTTGAGGGCTTATCATGCCAAGACGTCGCGTAGCAGCAAAGCGTGAGATTCTGGACGATCCGAAATACGGAAGCCAGATCCTCGCCAAATTCATGAACCACGTTATGGAAAGCGGCAAGAAAGCCGTTGCCGAGCGTATCGTTTATGGTGCCCTGGAAACCGTTGCGACCCGTAAGGCTGGCACCGATCCCCTGGAACTCTTCGAAAAAGCACTCGACGCCATCGCTCCGCTGGTCGAAGTGAAGTCGCGCCGCGTTGGTGGTGCTACTTACCAGGTTCCGGTCGAGGTTCGTCCTTCCCGTCGTAACGCTCTGGCAATGCGCTGGTTGGTAGACTTCGCACGTAAGCGTGGCGAGAAGTCTATGGCTCTGCGTTTGGCTGGCGAGCTGCTGGATGCTGCTGAAGGTAAAGGTGCTGCTGTTAAGAAGCGTGAAGACGTGCACCGTATGGCAGAAGCCAACAAAGCTTTCTCGCACTACCGCTTCTAATTTTAGCTTCACTAATTTTGCGAGGGCTTTATGGCTCGTACTACTCCGATTAGTCGCTACCGTAACATCGGTATCGTCGCTCACGTGGATGCTGGTAAAACCACCACCACCGAGCGCGTCCTTTTTTACACTGGCAAAAGTCACAAAATGGGCGAGGTGCATGACGGCGCCGCGACCACAGACTGGATGGTTCAGGAGCAGGAGCGTGGTATTACCATTACTTCTGCTGCCATTACCGCCTTCTGGAAAGGTTCTGCTAAGCAGTACAAAGACGAGCACCGCTTCAACGTAATCGATACCCCGGGCCACGTAGACTTCACTATTGAAGTTGAACGTTCCCTGCGCGTACTCGACGGCGCTGTCGTTGTGTTCTGCGGTACTTCGGGTGTTGAGCCTCAGTCGGAAACCGTATGGCGTCAAGCCAACAAATACGGTGTTCCACGTCTTGTTTACGTAAACAAGATGGACCGTGCTGGTGCGAACTTCCTGCGCGTGATCGAACAGATCAAAAAGCGTCTGGGCCACACTCCGGTGCCAATCCAGTTGGCTATCGGTTCAGAAGACAACTTCCAGGGTCAGATCGACCTGATCAACATGGAAGCTGTGTACTGGAATGATGCTGATAAAGGTATGGTTCCTGTTCGTAAGCCTATTCCTGAAGATATGCAGGAATTGGCTGCCGAATGGCGCGACAACATGGTTCAGGCTGCTGCCGAAGCCAACGAAGAGCTGATGAACAAGTACCTGGAAGGCGAAGAGCTGACGATCGAAGAGATCAAAGCTGCTTTGCGTCAGCGTACTATCGCCGGCGAAATCGTTCTGGCTGTTTGCGGTTCTTCCTTCAAGAACAAGGGTGTTCCCCTGGTTCTCGACGCCGTTATCGACTTCCTGCCTGCGCCAACCGATATTCCTGCTATCAAGGGCACTGACCCTGATAACGAGGAAATCGAGCTGGAGCGTCACGCAGACGATTCGGAGCCGTTCTCGGCTCTGGCGTTCAAGATCGCTACTGACCCATTCGTGGGTACTTTGACCTTCGTCCGTGTTTACTCGGGCGTGTTGAACTCCGGCGACGGCGTGATCAACTCGGTTAAAGGCAAGAAAGAGCGCGTGGGTCGTATGGTGCAAATGCACGCAAACGCCCGTGAAGAGATCAAGGAAGTACGCGCTGGTGACATCGCGGCCCTGATCGGCATGAAGGACGTCACCACTGGTGAAACCCTCTGCAACGCTGACAAGCCAATCATTCTGGTTCGTATGGACTTCCCGGAGCCGGTTATTTCGGTTGCCGTAGAGCCTAAGACCAAGGATGACCAGGAAAAAATGGGTATCGCTCTGGGCAAGCTTGCTCAGGAAGATCCATCTTTCCGCGTTAAGACTGATGAAGAGACTGGTCAAACGATCATCTCCGGCATGGGCGAGCTGCACCTGGACATCCTGGTTGACCGGATGCGCCGTGAGTTCAACGTCGAAGCCAACATCGGCAAGCCTCAGGTTTCCTATCGTGAGCGCATCACGAAGAACTGCGAAATCGAAGGCAAGTTCGTTCGCCAGTCCGGCGGTCGTGGCCAGTTCGGTCACTGCTGGATTCGTTTTGCTCCTGCTGACGAAGGTCAGGAAGGTCTGCAATTCGTGAACGAAGTAGTAGGTGGTGTGGTTCCTAAGGAATACATCCCGGCTATCCAGAAGGGTATCGAAGAGCAGATGAAGAACGGCGTTGTTGCCGGCTATCCGCTGATCGGCCTGAAGGCTACCGTGTTCGATGGTTCTTACCACGACGTCGACTCCAACGAGATGGCGTTTAAAGTGGCTGCTTCCATGGCGACCAAGCAACTGGCCCAGAAGGGTGGTGGTGAGTTGCTCGAGCCGATCATGGCTGTAGAGGTTGTTACGCCTGAAGACTATATGGGTGATGTCATGGGCGACCTTAACCGTCGTCGCGGCATGATTCAGGGTATGGAAGACACGGTCTCCGGCAAAGTAATTCGTGCTGAAGTTCCGCTGGGTGAAATGTTCGGTTATGCGACCGACGTTCGTTCCATGTCCCAGGGTCGCGCAAGCTACTCTATGGAATTCAAAAAATACGATACAGCCCCGTCGCACATCGTCGAGTCTGTTACCAAAAAACAAGGCTGATTCAGCCCCTTTAGGCTAGGAGTTAATTGTCGTGGCTAAAGAAAAATTTGATCGTTCCCTACCGCACGTCAACGTTGGCACCATCGGTCACGTTGACCACGGTAAAACCACTCTGACTGCTGCTCTGACTCGCGTTTGCTCCGAAGTTTTCGGTTCCGCAATCGTTGACTTCGACAAGATCGACAGCGCACCAGAAGAAAAAGCTCGTGGTATCACCATCAACACCGCGCACGTTGAATACAACTCGCTGATCCGTCACTACGCTCACGTTGACTGCCCAGGTCACGCTGACTATGTGAAGAACATGATCACCGGTGCTGCTCAGATGGACGGCGCAATCCTGGTTTGCTCGGCCGCTGATGGTCCGATGCCGCAAACCCGTGAGCACATCCTGCTGTCCCGTCAGGTTGGCGTTCCGTACATCGTGGTTTTCCTGAACAAGGCTGACCTGGTAGACGACGCTGAGCTGCTGGAACTGGTTGAGATGGAAGTTCGCGACCTGCTGTCCACCTATGACTTCCCAGGCGACGACACTCCGATCATCATCGGTTCGGCTCGTATGGCTCTGGAAGGCAAAGACGACAACGAAATGGGCACCACTGCCGTTCGTAAGCTGGTTGAGACTCTGGATACCTACATTCCGGATCCAGTTCGCGTAATCGACAAGCCGTTCCTGATGCCAATCGAAGACGTATTCTCGATCTCGGGTCGCGGTACTGTTGTGACTGGTCGTATCGAGCGCGGTATCGTTCGCGTTCAGGATCCACTGGAAATCGTTGGTCTGCGTGACACTACCGTCACCACCTGCACCGGTGTTGAAATGTTCCGTAAGCTGCTCGACGAAGGTCGTGCTGGCGAGAACTGCGGCGTGCTGCTGCGCGGCACCAAGCGTGACGACGTTGAGCGTGGCCAGGTTCTGGTTAAGCCGGGTTCGGTTAAGCCGCACACTACCTTCGAAGCTGAAGTGTACGTGTTGAGCAAAGAAGAAGGCGGTCGTCACACTCCGTTCTTCAAAGGCTACCGTCCACAGTTCTACTTCCGGACCACTGACGTGACCGGTAACTGCGAACTGCCGGAAGGCGTTGAAATGGTAATGCCAGGCGACAACATCAAAATGGTTGTCACCCTGATCAAAACCATCGCAATGGAAGATGGTCTGCGTTTTGCTATCCGTGAAGGCGGTCGTACCGTCGGCGCTGGCGTCGTAGCCAAAATCATCGCCTAACTCTTTTGAGTTAAATGATGAGTTGAAAAAAGCCTCCGCTTAGCGGGGGCTTTTTTTATTGGGTTGACACCTATCTGGGGCGTCTATAGAATTGCGCCTCCTTTTAACGGGCGTATTGCGCTCGGTGGGAATAGCAGCCGGAGTCTGAAATCCAATGCAAAATCAGCAAATCCGTATCAGGTTGAAGGCTTTTGACCATCGCCTGATCGACCAATCCACCCAGGAAATCGTGGAAACCGCGAAACGTACTGGTGCTCAAGTGCGTGGTCCAATTCCACTGCCTACCCGTAAAGAGCGGTTCACCGTTCTGGTCTCTCCGCACGTCAACAAAGACGCGCGTGACCAGTACGAGATCCGTACTCATAAGCGCGTTCTGGACATCGTCCAGCCAACGGATAAAACCGTTGATGCGCTTATGAAGCTTGATCTTGCGGCCGGTGTGGAAGTACAGATCAGCCTCGGCTAAGACTCGGTCTTAGTCGTGTAACGCTCTGAAATGGGCGGCCATAGCGGGTGAAAGCCCCGTACACTCATGAGGTTTACAACATGACTATTGGTGTAGTCGGTCGTAAATGCGGTATGACCCGTATTTTCACCGAAGAAGGTGTCTCCATTCCGGTCACGGTCATTGAGATCGAACCGAATCGCGTCACCCAGTTCAAAACTGAAGAGACCGATGGCTATCGTGCAGTGCAAGTCACTGTAGGCGAGCGTCGTGCTTCGCGTGTTACAGCAGCTCAGGCTGGCCACTTCGCTAAGGCGAACGTTGCCGCTGGTCGCACTGTCATGGAGTTCCGTCTTGAAGAAGGCGACTACCAGGCTGGCGATCTGATCAACGCTGAAATCTTCGCCGCTGGTCAACTGGTTGATGTAACCGGTCAGTCCAAGGGTAAAGGCTTCCAGGGTACGATCAAGCGTTGGAATTTCCGCGGGCAAGATAACACCCACGGTAACTCCGTATCCCACCGCGTCCCAGGCTCTATCGGCCAGTGCCAGACTCCTGGTCGTGTATTCAAGGGCAAAAAAATGTCCGGTCATATGGGCGCTGAGCGCGTGACCGTGCAGTCCCTGGAAGTAGTGCGCGTGGACGCTGAACGCAATCTGTTGTTGGTCAAGGGCGCTGTTCCTGGCGCTACTGGCGGCAATCTGGTTGTACGTCCAGCAGCCAAGGCTCGCGGTTAAGGGGAAGCTGACATGCAATTAAATGTAAATGACGCTCAAGCGATCGAAGTTTCCGAACTGACATTTGGCGGCGAATTCAACGAGACGCTGGTTCACCAAGCAGTCGTGGCCTACATGGCCGGCGGCCGTCAAGGTAGCAAGCAGCAAAAGACCCGTTCCGACGTTCGTGGTGGCGGTAAGCGCCCATGGCGTCAGAAAGGTACTGGCCGTGCTCGTGCCGGTACTATCCGTAGCCCAATCTGGCGTGGCGGCGGTACCACTTTCGCAGCTCGTCCACAGGATCACTCCCAGAAGCTGAACAAGAAGATGTATCGCGCAGCAATGCGTTCCATCCTTGCTGAGCTGGTGCGTACTGATCGTCTGATCGTGGTTCAGGATTTCGCTGTTGAAACTCCAAAAACCAAAGATCTGCTGGGCAAGCTGAACAACATGAGCCTGACCGATGTTCTCATCGTGTCGGACGCTGTTGATCAGAACCTGTACCTGGCTGCTCGTAACCTGCCGCACGTAGATGTACGTGACGTTCAAGGTTCCGATCCAGTTAGTCTGATCGCATACGACAAGGTGTTGATCACCGTGTCGGCCGTGAAGAAATTCGAGGAGCTGCTGGGATGAACCAGGAACGCGTATTTAAAGTTCTGCTTGGCCCGCACGTTTCCGAAAAGGCTACGGTTCTGGCTGACAAGAAAGGCCAGTTCGTTTTCAAGGTTGCAACTGACGCAACCAAGCTGGAAATCAAGAAGGCCGTCGAAAGCCTGTTCAGCGTGAAAGTTGAGCGTGTTACTACCCTGAACGTTCTGGGTAAGAGCAAGCGCACGGCTCGCGGTCTGGGCAAGCGCAATGACTGGAAGAAGGCAGTTATCTCCCTTCAGCCAGGCCAAGATCTCGATTTCAGCAGCAGTGCTGAGTAAGGAAGGGGTGCATCATGGCAATCGTTAAATGCAAACCGACTTCCCCTGGCCGCCGTTTTGTGGTCAAGGTGGTCAACCAGGAGCTGCATAAAGGCGCTCCTCACGCACCGCTGCTCGAGAAAAAATCGAAGACTGGTGGTCGTAACAACAATGGCCGTATTACTACCCGTCATATCGGTGGTGGTCATAAGCAGCATTACCGTATGGTCGACTTCCGTCGCAACGACAAAGATGGCATTCCAGCCACTGTTGAGCGTATCGAATACGATCCAAACCGTACTGCTCACATTGCTCTTATGTTGTACGCAGACGGCGAACGCCGTTACATCATCGCCCCTAAAGGCGTGAGCGCTGGCGACCAGCTGATTTCGGGTGCTTTGGCTCCGATCAAGCCGGGCAACCAGTTGCAACTGCGCAGCATTCCAGTTGGTAGCACCGTACACGGCATCGAGTTGAAGCCAGGTAAAGGCGCGCAGATCGCTCGTTCCGCTGGTGCTTCGGCTCAGCTGATCGCTCGTGAAGGCGTGTACGTTACCCTGCGTCTTCGCTCCGGTGAAATGCGTAAAGTCCTGGCTGAATGCCGTGCGACCCTGGGCGAAGTCTCGAACTCCGAGCACAGCCTGCGTTCGCTGGGTAAAGCTGGTGCCAAACGCTGGCGTGGCGTTCGCCCAACCGTTCGTGGTGTTGCCATGAACCCGGTTGACCACCCACATGGTGGTGGTGAAGGTCGTACCTCTGGTGGTCGTCATCCGGTATCGCCATGGGGCTTCCCGACTAAGGGCGCGAAGACTCGTGGTAATAAGCGTACCGACAAAATGATCGTCCGTCGTCGCAAGTAAATAGAGGGATACGACAGTGCCACGTTCTCTGAAAAAAGGTCCTTTTATTGATCTTCACCTACTGAAGAAGATCGAAGTGGCGGCGGAAAAGAACGATCGCAAACCAATTAAGACTTGGTCGCGTCGTTCTATGATCCTGCCACAAATGGTCGGTCTGACCATCGCAGTACACAACGGTCGTCAACACGTCCCAGTTCTCGTTAACGAAGACATGGTCGGCCACAAACTGGGCGAGTTTGCCGGTACCCGCACTTATCGTGGGCACGTGGCAGACAAGAAAGCCAAGCGTTAAGGGGTTAGGAAATGGAAGTAGCCGCTAAGTTGTCGGGCGCTCGAATCTCCGCCCAGAAAGCCCGCTTGGTCGCCGACCAGATTCGCGGGAAGAAGGTGGGCGAAGCGCTCAACTTGTTGGCTTTCAGCAGTAAGAAAGCCGCCGAGATCATGAAGAAAGTGCTGGAGTCGGCCGTAGCCAACGCCGAGCATAACGAAGGCGCAGACGTTGATGACCTGAAGGTCAGCACCGTTTTCGTCAACGAAGGGCGTTCGCTGAAGCGCATCATGCCACGTGCCAAAGGCCGTGCTGATCGCATCGTCAAGCGGTCTTGCCATATCACTGTCAAGGTTGCTGACAAGTAACGGAGTCGAAGAGATGGGTCAGAAAGTACATCCCATTGGCATTCGCCTGGGAATCGTCAAGGAGCACACCTCCGTCTGGTACGCAGACGGTCGGACTTATGCGGACTATTTGTTCGCTGATCTGAAGGTGCGTGAGTATCTCCAAGACAAACTAAAAAGCGCGTCCGTAAGCCGTATCGATATCCATCGTCCGGCGCAAACTGCACGTATCACCATCCACACCGCTCGTCCAGGTATCGTTATCGGGAAGAAAGGTGAAGATGTTGAGAAACTGCGTCAGGACCTGACCAAGCAAATGGGTGTGCCTGTGCACATCAATATCGAAGAGATCCGTAAGCCGGAGCTCGACGGTATGCTGGTTGCGCAGAGCGTAGCTCAGCAGCTGGAGCGTCGCGTTATGTTCCGTCGCGCTATGAAGCGCGCTGTACAAAACGCCATGCGCATTGGTGCCAAAGGCATCAAAATCCAAGTGAGCGGTCGTCTCGGCGGTGCTGAAATCGCACGTACTGAATGGTATCGCGAAGGTCGTGTGCCACTGCACACCCTGCGTGCCGACATCGACTATGCCAACTACGAAGCTCACACCACTTATGGTGTGATCGGTGTAAAGGTTTGGATCTTCAAAGGCGAAGTAATTGGTGGTCGCCAAGAAGAACTGAAACCACAAGCACCAGCGCCTCGTAAAAAAGCTGCTAAGTAAGGGGTACGCCAAATGTTGCAACCTAAGCGTACGAAGTTCCGCAAGCAGATGACAGGTCACAACCGTGGCCTGGCTCAGCGCGGTAGCAAAGTCAGCTTCGGCGAGTTCGCGCTGAAGTCTGTAGCTCGTGGTCGTCTCACCGCTCGTCAGATCGAGTCAGCGCGTCGTGCTCTGACCCGTCACGTTAAACGTGGCGGCAAGATCTGGATCCGTGTATTCCCGGACAAGCCGATCTCCAAAAAGCCTCTCGAGGTTCGTATGGGTAAAGGTAAGGGTAACGTGGAATACTGGGTTGCCCAGATTCAGCCAGGCAAAGTCCTGTATGAAATCGAGGGTGTAACTGAAGAGCTGGCGCGTGAGGCTTTTGCCCTGGCTGCTGCAAAGCTGCCGCTCGCCACCGCCTTTGTTAAACGGACGGTGATGTGATGAAAGCGAATGAACTTCGTGAAAAATCCGCACAGCAGCTGAACGAGCAACTGCTCGGCTTGCTGCGCGACCAGTTCAATCTGCGCATGCAGAAAGCAACTGGCCAGTTGGGGCAGTCTCATCTGCTCTCGCAAGTTAAGCGTGACATCGCTCGCGTGAAGACTGTGCTTAACCAGCAGGCAGGTAAGTGATCATGGCTGAAGCCGAAAAAACTGTCCGTACGCTGACTGGCCGTGTTGTCAGCGACAAGATGGACAAAACCATCACCGTTCTGATCGAGCGTCGCGTAAAGCACCCGATCTACGGTAAATATGTTAAGCGTTCGACTAAGCTGCACGCGCACGACGAAACCAATCAGTGCCACATCGGCGACAAAGTCACTATTCGTGAAACTCGTCCGATGGCCAAGACCAAGTCTTGGGCACTGGTTGATGTTCTCGAACGCGCTGTGGAAGTCTAAGGACTAGGGGTCGGAGAAATTATATGATTCAGACTCAATCCATGCTCGATGTGGCCGATAACAGCGGCGCTCGCCGTGTTATGTGCATCAAGGTGCTGGGTGGCTCCCATCGTCGTTACGCTGGTATCGGTGACATCATCAAAGTTACCGTGAAGGAAGCAATTCCTCGCGGTAAAGTGAAAAAAGGCCAAGTGATGACTGCTGTTGTAGTCCGCACTCGTCACGGCGTACGTCGTGCTGATGGCTCCATTATCCGCTTTGATGGCAACGCTGCTGTTCTTCTGAACAACAAGCAAGAGCCGATCGGCACCCGTATCTTTGGGCCAGTGACCCGTGAACTTCGTACTGAGAAGTTCATGAAGATCGTCTCGCTCGCCCCAGAAGTGCTGTAAGGAGATCCGACATGCAAAAGATTCGTCGTGACGACGAGATCATCGTGATCGCCGGCAAAGACAAAGGTAAGCGCGGTAAGGTGCTGAAGGTTCTTGCTGACAACCGTCTGGTTGTTGGTGGTCTGAACCTGGTCAAGCGTCATACCAAGCCTAACCCGATGTCGGGCGTACAAGGCGGTATCGTCGAGAAAGAAGCGCCACTGCACGCTTCTAACGTAGCCATCTTCAATGGCGAAACCAACAAGGCTGACCGCGTTGGTTTCAAAGTAGAAGAAGGTAAGAAAATTCGTGTCTTCAAGTCGACCCAAAAAGCGGTTGATGCTTGAACACTGCTAGGTAGAAGACCATGGCACGACTAAAAGAGATTTACCGGAAGGAAATCGCTCCGAAACTTAAGGAAGAACTTAAGCTTTCGAACGTGATGGAAGTTCCGCGCGTTACCAAAATCACCCTGAACATGGGTCTGGGCGAAGCGATCGGCGACAAAAAAGTCATCGAGCACGCTGTTGCTGACCTGGAAAAGATCACCGGCCAAAAAGTCGTTGTGACCTACGCTCGTAAATCCATCGCTGGCTTTAAAGTCCGCGAAGGATGGCCGATCGGTGTCAAGGTGACTCTGCGCCGTGAGCGTATGTATGAGTTCCTGGATCGTCTGCTGTCGATCTCCCTGCCTCGGGTTCGCGACTTCCGCGGTCTGAATGCCAAGTCCTTCGATGGTCGTGGTAACTACAGCATGGGCGTAAAAGAGCAGATCATTTTCCCGGAAATCGACTACGACAAGATCGATGCTCTCCGCGGTCTGGACATTACCCTGACCACCACTGCCAAGAACGATGATGAAGGCCGCGCTCTGCTGCGCGCTTTCAAATTCCCGTTCCGCAACTGATTGGAGTAGGAAAATGGCCAAGAAGAGCATGAAAAACCGTGAGCTGAAGCGTCAGCTCACTGTTGCCAAGTACGCCACCAAGCGTGCAGCGCTGAAAGCTATCATCGTTGATCTGAACGCAAGTCCAGAAGCGCGTTGGGAAGCTACCGTAGCTCTGCAGAAGCAACCACGTGACGCAAGCGCTTCGCGCATGCGCAACCGTTGCCGCCTGACTGGTCGTCCGCACGGCGTTTACCGCAAGTTCGGCCTTGGCCGTAACAAGTTGCGTGAAGCTGCAATGCGTGGTGACGTTCCAGGTCTGGTTAAAGCCAGCTGGTAATCGCTGTCAAAGCCTTGATGGTCGGGTTTGTAAGAACCTGACCATCGGTGGCCTTGAATTTGAATCAAGCCCCTTTTGGGGCTTGATTCATTTCTGGGGTGTGTCTAGAATGACCGGCTCGCCTGAGCCCGTGTTTTTCATGCCCGGAAGTTCTCGGCGACAAGTAGTAGCCGCAAGGCTAATTTTTCTGTATTAGGAGCGTCTAGCCCATGAGTATGCAGGACCCGTTAGCGGACATGCTAACTCGAATCCGTAATGCCCAGATGGCTGAAAAGTCTGTCGTAAGCATGCCGTCTTCCACGCTGAAGGTGGCTGTAGCAAAAGTCCTGAAGGACGAAGGTTACATCGCGGATTTTCAGATCACCACCGACGCTAAGCCGTCGTTGTCCATCTCGCTGAAGTACTTCGAAGGCCGTCCGGTTATCGAAGAAGTGAAGCGCGTTAGTCGTCCAGGCCTGCGTCAGTACAAGTCCGTTGAAGATCTGCCGAAAGTTCGTGGCGGTCTTGGCGTGTCTATCGTCTCCACCAACAAAGGTGTGATGACGGATCGTGCTGCGCGCGCTGCCGGTGTCGGCGGCGAAGTTCTTTGCACTGTGTTCTAAGGGGGGATAAGCATGTCTCGCGTCGCTAAGAACCCCGTTAAGCTGCCAGCCGGTGTCGAAGTAAAATTCGCAGGCCAACAGCTTTCGGTGAAGGGTGCCAAGGGCACTCTTGAACTGAACATCCATTCGTCCGTTGAGATTGTTGAAGAAGCTGGTGAGCTGCGTTTCGCTGCTCGCAATGGCGATCAACAAACTCGCGCAATGGCCGGTACCACGCGTGCGTTGGTAAACAACATGGTCCAAGGCGTAAGCCAAGGCTTCGAGCGTAAGCTCCAGCTGGTCGGTGTTGGTTACAAAGCGCAAGCAAAAGGCACGGTTTTGAACCTTGCCCTTGGCTTCTCGCACCCAGTGGATTACGAACTGCCGGAAGGCATCACCGCTGAGACTCCTAGCCAGACCGATATCCTGATCAAGGGCATCGATAAGCAGCTGGTAGGTCAAGTGGCCGCTGAGATCCGCGACTTCCGTCCACCAGAGCCGTACAAAGGCAAAGGTGTGCGCTACGCGGACGAAGTCGTCCGTCGTAAAGAAGCCAAGAAGAAGTAGGGCATAGCAAATGACCGACAAAAAAGTTACTCGACTGCGTCGCGCTCGCAAAGCACGCCTGAAAATGCACGAACTCGAAGTCGTGCGTCTCTGCGTGTTCCGCTCGTCGCAGCACATCTACGCCCAGGTCATCTCGGCCGACGGCAACAAAGTCCTGGCAAGCGCCTCGACTTTGGATAAAGAACTGCGTGATGGTGCCACTGGCAACATCGACGCGGCCACAAAGGTTGGCCAGCTGGTCGCTACGCGTGCTAAGGCCGCTGGCGTCTCGCAAGTGGCTTTCGACCGCTCTGGCTTCAAGTATCACGGCCGCGTTAAAGCGCTGGCTGATGCTGCTCGTGAAGCTGGGCTGGAGTTCTAAGTTATGTCAAATAACGACCAAAAGCGCGACGAAGGCTACATTGAGAAGCTGGTTCAAGTTAACCGCGTAGCCAAAACCGTTAAAGGCGGCCGTATCTTCACTTTCACCGCGTTGACCGTGGTTGGTGATGGTAAAGGGCGTGTTGGCTTCGGCCGTGGCAAGTCACGTGAAGTGCCTGCTGCGATCCAGAAGGCAATGGAAGCTGCTCGCCGCAACATGATCCAAGTTGACCTGAACGGCACCACTCTGCAGTACGCAATGAAGTCCGCTCACGGCGCTTCGAAGGTGTACATGCAGCCTGCTTCTGAAGGTACCGGTATCATCGCTGGCGGCGCTATGCGTGCTGTCCTCGAAGTTGCTGGTGTGCAGAACGTTCTGGCCAAGTGCTACGGCTCGACTAACCCGGTAAACGTGGTTCACGCCACTTTCAAGGGTCTGAAAGCCATGCAATCTCCTGAGTCTATTGCCGCCAAGCGTGGCTTGACCGTCAAGGAGATCTTCTGATCATGGCTACCGTTAAAGTAACGCTGATCAAAAGCATGACCGGCCGCATCCCTAACCACAAATTGTGCGTTAAGGGTCTGGGTCTGCGTCGCATCGGTCACACTGTAGAAGTCCAGGATACTCCCGAGAATCGCGGGATGATCAACAAGGCTTACTACATGCTGCGTGTCGAGGGTTAATCGATGAAACTCAATGATCTGAGTCCAGCGCCGGGTTCCCGTCGTGAAAAGCATCGTCCGGGCCGTGGTATCGGTAGCGGTTTGGGTAAGACTGGTGGCCGTGGCCACAAAGGTCAGACCTCCCGCTCCGGTGGCACCATTGCTCCAGGCTTTGAAGGCGGTCAACAGCCGCTGCATCGTCGTCTGCCGAAGTTCGGTTTCGTTTCCCTGAAAGCTATGGATCGCGCAGAAGTGCGTCTGTCCGAACTGGCTAAAGTGGAAGGCGACATCGTCACTGTGCAGTCCCTGAAAGATGCCAACGTGATTAACGTCAACGTACAGCGTGTGAAAATCATGCTGTCCGGTGAAGTGACTCGCGCTGTCACTATCGGCAAGGGAATCGGCGCCACCAAAGGTGCGCGTTCGGCTATCGAAGCAGCTGGCGGCAAGTTCGAGGAATAAATGGCTAAGCAAGGTGCTCTCTCTGCGCTCGGCAAAGGCGGTATGTCTGAACTCTGGGCTCGTCTGCGTTTTCTGTTCCTGGCGATTATCGTCTACCGAATAGGCGCACACATCCCGGTTCCAGGTATTAACCCGGACCGACTCGCAGAACTGTTTCGACAGAATGAGGGGACCATTCTTAGCTTGTTCAACATGTTCTCCGGCGGCGCGCTGGAACGGATGAGCATCTTTGCACTGGGGATCATGCCGTACATTTCGGCATCGATCATCATGCAACTGATGACAGCCGTCAGCCCGCAGCTGGAACAGTTGAAGAAGGAAGGTGAAGCTGGGCGTCGCAAGATTGCTCAGTACACCCGCTACGGCACTGTCGTTCTCGCTCTCGTTCAGGCTATTGGCATGTCCATTGGTCTGGCAGGGCAGGGCGTATCGTTCACTGGTGACTTTGGCTTCCATTTCGTCGCGGTATCCACTTTTGTGGCTGGTGCGATGTTCATGATGTGGCTGGGTGAGCAGATTACTGAGCGTGGTGTTGGCAACGGTATCTCGATGTTGATTTTCGCAGGTATCGTCGCCGGTCTTCCGAGAGCGATCGGGCAGTCTTTCGAGTCTGCACGTCAGGGTGACATCAACATTTTTGCCCTGGTTGCGATCGGTTTGCTGGCAGTAGCGATTATCGGTTTTGTGGTGTTCATTGAGCGTGGTCAGCGTCGTATTGCTGTTCACTACGCCAAGCGTCAGCAGGGCCGTAAGGTCTTCGCTGCGCAGACTAGCCACTTGCCGCTGAAGGTGAACATGGCCGGTGTTATTCCGGCTATTTTCGCGAGCAGCATTTTGCTGTTCCCGGCTTCGTTGGGTACCTGGTTCGGTCAGTCTGAAGGTATGGGCTGGTTGCAGGACATCTCGCAGTCGATCGCTCCTGGTCAGCCGTTGAATATTCTGCTGTTTAGTGCAGGGATTATTTTCTTCTGCTTCTTCTATACGGCGTTGATGTTCAATCCGAAAGACGTAGCGGAAAACCTGAAGAAGTCCGGTGCCTTTATTCCGGGTATCCGTCCGGGCGAGCAGTCGGCGCGCTACATTGATGGCGTTCTGACCCGTTTGACCCTGTTCGGTGCTCTATATATGACGGCCGTATGTCTGTTGCCCCAGTTCCTGGTGGTTGCGGCAAACGTTCCGTTCTACCTTGGCGGGACCTCGTTGCTGATCGTGGTCGTGGTTGTGATGGACTTCATGTCCCAAGTACAATCGCACCTCGTTTCGCACCAGTACGAATCCCTGATGAAGAAAGCCAACCTGAAGGGTTACGGCAGCGGCATGTTGCGCTGAGTACCCATAAGGTTCGAGGAGTTGGTGATGAAAGTTCGTGCATCGGTGAAAAAGCTGTGCCGTAACTGCAAAATTATTCGCCGCGAAGGTGTTGTTCGAGTAATTTGCAGCGCGGAACCGCGTCACAAACAGCGCCAAGGCTGAGTGTGATCCGCTTGAAGCCCGGCAGCTAGTGCGCTGCCGGGTTGATTATTTGTTATTACAGCGATATTATCTCGCGCCCTATTTCTTGGCTTCCGGGGCGTAGGTAGCTGTCAATTGGAGTCCCACTGAATGGCCCGTATTGCAGGCGTTAACATTCCAGATAACAAGCACACTGTTATCTCGCTGACCTACATCTATGGTGTTGGTCGCACTACTGCGCAGAAAATTTGCGCAGAGACTGGGGTAAACCCAGCCGCAAAGATCAAAGATCTGAGCGACGAGCAGATTGAACAGTTGCGTGGCGAAGTGGCGAAGTTCACCACTGAAGGTGACCTGCGTCGCGAAGTCAACATGAAAATCAAGCGTTTGATGGATCTCGGTTGCTACCGCGGTCTGCGTCATCGTCGTGGTCTTCCAGTGCGCGGTCAGCGTACCAAGACTAACGCGCGTACCCGTAAAGGTCCGCGTAAGCCGATCCGCAAGTAATCGCCCACGCGAATCGACAGGAAATTAATCATGGCAAAACCTGCTGCTCGTCCTCGTAAAAAAGTTAAAAAGACAGTGGTTGATGGCATCGCCCACATCCATGCTTCTTTTAACAACACAATCGTGACCATCACCGACCGTCAAGGTAACGCGCTTTCTTGGGCTACCTCCGGTGGTTCGGGTTTCCGCGGTTCCCGCAAGTCCACCCCGTTTGCTGCTCAAGTAGCTGCTGAACGTGCTGGTCAAGCTGCGCTGGAATATGGCCTGAAAAACCTCGACGTTAACGTCAAAGGTCCAGGTCCAGGTCGTGAGTCTGCTGTCCGTGCATTGAACGGCTGTGGCTATAAGATCGCCAGCATCACCGACGTGACGCCAATCCCGCACAACGGGTGCCGTCCGCCGAAGAAGCGCCGCGTGTAATCCAGGAGATTGTAAAGAATGGCTCGTTACATTGGTCCAAAATGCAAACTCGCTCGTCGCGAAGGCACCGATCTCTTCCTGAAGAGCGGCGTGCGCGCGATCGAATCGAAGTGCAACATTGAAGCAGCACCTGGTATCCACGGCCAACGCCGCGGTCGCCAGTCCGACTACGGCACCCAACTGCGTGAAAAGCAGAAGGTCCGTCGTATCTACGGCGTTCTCGAGCGTCAGTTCAGCGGCTACTACAAAGAAGCTGCTGGCAAGAAAGGTGCAACCGGTGAAAACCTGCTGCAACTGCTCGAATGCCGTCTGGACAACGTTGTATACCGTATGGGCTTTGGTTCGACTCGTGCCGAATCCCGCCAGCTGGTATCGCACAAGTCGATCAGCGTTAACGGTCAGACCGTAAACGTTCCGTCGTATCAGGTTCGTGCTGGTGACGTGGTTGCAGTTCGCGAGAAAGCAAAAAACCAGCTTCGCATTGTCCAAGCTCTCGATCTGTGTGCCCAACGTGGCCGCGTAGAATGGGTAGAAGTAGACACTGAGAAGAAGTCGGGCGTTTTCAAGAACGTTCCTGCTCGCAGTGATCTGTCCGCCGACATCAACGAAAGCCTGATTGTCGAGCTCTACTCCAAGTAAGGGCTAGAAAATAGGTGCATCCATGCAGATTTCGGTAAATGAGTTCCTGACACCCCGCCATATTGATGTGCAGGTTGTCAGTCCAACCCGCGCCAAGATCACTCTCGAGCCTCTCGAGCGTGGTTTTGGCCACACCCTGGGCAACGCGCTGCGACGCATCCTGTTGTCCTCAATGCCCGGCTGCGCAGTAGTCGAGGCCGAGATTGACGGTGTGCTCCACGAGTACAGCGCCATCGAAGGTGTACAGGAAGACGTAATTGAAATCCTGTTGAACCTTAAAGGTCTGGCCATCAAGCTGCACGGTCGTGACGAAGTTACGCTGACCTTGTCGAAGAAGGGTTCGGGGGTGGTTACCGCTGCCGATATTCAGCTGGATCATGATGTCGAGATCGTTAATCCCGATCACGTAATCGCTAACCTGGCGTCTAACGGCGCCCTGAACATGAAGCTCACTGTAGCTCGTGGTCGTGGTTATGAACCAGCCGACTCGCGTCAGAGCGATGAAGACGAAAGCCGCAGCATCGGTCGCTTGCAGCTTGACTCTTCGTTCAGCCCGGTTCGCCGTATCGCATACGTGGTGGAAAACGCCCGTGTCGAGCAGCGTACTAACCTGGACAAGCTGGTTATTGATCTGGAAACCAACGGTACTCTGGATCCTGAAGAGGCTATTCGCCGCGCTGCAACCATTCTGCAACAGCAGTTGGCTGCGTTCGTCGACCTCAAAGGTGACAGTGAGCCAGTGGTTGTCGAGCAGGAAGACGAGATCGATCCGATCCTGCTTCGCCCGGTTGACGATCTGGAACTGACTGTACGTTCGGCTAACTGCCTTAAGGCGGAAAACATCTACTACATCGGTGACCTGATTCAGCGTACCGAAGTAGAGCTGTTGAAGACTCCGAACCTGGGCAAGAAATCCTTGACTGAAATCAAGGACGTTCTGGCCTCCCGCGGTCTGTCCCTCGGCATGCGCCTCGACAACTGGCCGCCTGCAAGTCTTAAGAAGGACGACAAGGCGACTGCCTGATCGTCGTAATCACCGAACGTAGTGTTTGGTAAGGAATGAACCATGCGTCATCGTAAAAGTGGTCGTCACCTGAGCCGCACCAGCTCGCACCGCAAGGCCATGTTCCAAAACATGGCGGTGTCGCTGTTCGAGCACGAGCTGATCAAAACTACACTGCCGAAAGCTAAAGAACTGCGTCGCGTTGCTGAGCCGCTGATCACTTTGGCCAAGACAGACAGCCTGGCTAACCGCCGTTTGGTTTTCGACCGTACTCGTTCGAAAGCTATCGTTGGTAAGCTCTTCAACGACCTGGGCAAGCGTTACGCTACCCGTGAGGGTGGCTACCTGCGCATCCTCAAGTGCGGCTTCCGCACTGGCGACAACGCGCCTATGGCGTACGTCGAGTTGGTTGATCGTGCTACCGGCGGTGAAGCTGTATCCGCTGAGTAAGACGTCAGTCTGAAACGAAGAACCGGGCCTAGTGCCCGGTTTTTTGTGTCTGCAAGAAAATGAGTGATTCGTACAAGCTTCTGACTCTGTTCCTTTGTCATCATGTGTGGGAAATGATCATTAGTAATTTTCTATCGATGCCCGCAAGGTAATGAATTTGTAGGTGTCACGTTGATGATCAATACTTCCCACCAAGCCGATTAGCCGGCAGTTTGAAGACTGAAAGAGGAAGAAGACCGTATGAGCCAGATTAAAACGCTTACGACCGCCAGTGGCGCTCCTGTCGCTGATAACCAGAATTCTCGCTCTGCCGGCCCTCGCGGCCCGCTGCTGCTCGACGATTTTCACTTGCTCGAGAAGCTCGCCCATTTCAACCGTGAAAACATTCCTGAGCGCCGCGTACATGCCAAGGGCTCGGGTGCTTACGGTACGTTCACTGTTACCCGCGATATCACCCAGTACACCAGCGCCAAGCTGTTCGAGTCTGTGGGCAAGCAAACCCCGACCTTTCTGCGATTCTCCACCGTCGGTGGCGAGCGTGGATCGGCTGATACCGAGCGCGATCCTCGTGGTTTCGCTTTGAGGTTTTACACCGAAGAAGGCAACTGGGACATCGTTGGCAACAACACGCCAGTGTTCTTCATTCGCGATCCCCTGAAGTTTCCAGACTTCATCCACACTCAAAAGCGTCTGCCACAAAGCAACCTGAAAAGTGCGCAAATGATGTGGGACTTCTGGTCGCACTCACCCGAAGCCCTGCACCAGGTCACGATCCTGTTCTCTGATCGCGGCATTCCTGACGGCTACCGTCACATGCATGGTTTCGGCAGCCACACTTATAGCCTGATCAGCGCGCAGGGCGAGCGTCACTGGGTGAAGTGGCACTACAAGACCAAGCAAGGGATCAAGAACCTGGCGCCGGCAGACGCTGCACGTCTGGCGGGCACCGATCCGGATTACGCCCAGCGTGACCTGTTCGAAGCGATCGAGCGTGGTGACTTCCCGAAATGGCGCGTGTGCATCCAGATCATGACCGAAGCTCAGGCTGCGGCGCATTTCGAGAACCCGTTCGATGTCACCAAAACCTGGTCGCAGAAAGAATTCCCGCTGATCGAAGTGGGTGAGCTGGAATTGAACCGCAACCCACTGAATTACTTTGCTGAAGTCGAGCAAGCCGCATTCGGCCCCAGCAACATGGTTCCAGGCGTCGGTCTCTCGCCTGACCGTATGCTGCAAGGTCGTGTGTTCGCTTACGCTGATGCCCATCGCTACCGTGTCGGCACCAACCACCAGCAATTGCCGGTGAATGCTCCGCGCAGTCCGGTGAATACTTATCAGCGCGATGGCTCGATGGCTTTTGGCAGCAACGGTGGTGCGGCACCTAATTACGAGCCGAACAGCTACATCGAGTCGCCAAAGCAAGCGCCGCATTATGCTGAGCCTGCGCTGGCCTTGAGCGGTGCGGCTGATCGTTACGATCACCGCGAAGACACCGACTACTACAGCCACGCCGGTGCACTGTTCCGCTTGATGGGTGACGAGCAAAAAGCGTTGTTAGTCAGCAACATCGCCGGGGCAATGAGCGGGGTTTCGCCTGACGTCGTCGACCGTCAGTTGCAGCACTTCTATAAAGCCGATCCGGCGTATGGAGACGCAATCGCAAAGCTGCTCAACGTACAGCTTAACGAAGTCTAAACGAGAAGCAGAACCGCCCTCATTTGGGCGGTTTTTGCGTTATTTAGGCCGCTTTTCTCAGAATATCTTCGCTTTTATTGCGTAGAAAGGGTGACCTTCCAGTCAGGTTGGTTCAAACTACAGCCTTTCAAGCAGGGAGATGTAGGGCGATGCAAGGCCACCCAGATGTTATCGATTACCTCAACACGTTGCTGACCGGCGAACTGGCCGCGCGTGACCAATATTTTGTGCATTCGCGGATGTATGAGGACTGGGGGTTCACCAAGCTCTACGAGCGAATCAACCACGAGATGGAAGAAGAGGCAGGTCACGCCGATGCGTTGATGCGCCGGATTCTGATGCTTGAAGGCACACCGCGTATGCGTCCGGATGATCTGGATGTCGGCACCACGGTACCGGAGATGCTCGAAGCGGATCTGCGTCTTGAGTACAAAGTCCGTGCTGCGCTGTGCAAAGGCATTGAGCTCTGCGAGCAACACAAGGACTACGTCAGTCGTGAGATCCTGCGGATCCAGCTGAACGACACCGAAGAAGATCACACCTACTGGCTGGAAAAGCAGTTGGGCCTGATCAAGCTGATCGGTCTCGAGAACTATCTGCAGTCTCATACTTCCTGATTGCAAAGATACAAAAAAGCCCCTGTCACTGATGAAGTGACAGGGGCTTTTTCATGCCCGGTGTTTAGGCACGATCTCGGATCAGCAACGGCTTGAGGTAGTAACCGGTGTGAGATTGCTTCATCTCGGCCACTTCCTCTGGCGTGCCGGTGGCGATGATCTGTCCACCCTTGGAACCGCCTTCAGGCCCGAGATCAACCAGCCAGTCAGCCGTCTTGATCACGTCCAGGTTGTGTTCGATCACCACCACGGTGTTGCCGTGATCGCGCAGGCGATGCAGCACGTCTAGCAATTGCTGGATATCCGCGAAGTGCAGGCCCGTGGTCGGCTCATCGAGGATGTACAGGGTCTTGCCGGTGTCGCGTTTGGATAGCTCGCGAGAGAGCTTGACCCGCTGCGCTTCACCGCCGGACAGCGTAGTCGCCGACTGCCCCAGCTTGATGTACGACAGCCCCACATCCATCAGCGTTTGCAGCTTGCGCGCCAGCGCCGGCACCGCATCGAAGAACACCCGGGCTTCCTCGATCGTCATCTCGAGGGTTTCGTGGATGTTCTTGCCCTTGTACTTGATCTCAAGGGTTTCGCGGTTGTAGCGCTTGCTCTTGCACACGTCGCACGGCACATAGATGTCCGGCAGGAAGTGCATTTCCACCTTGATCAGACCATCGCCTTGGCACGCTTCGCAGCGACCGCCCTTGACGTTGAACGAGAAACGCCCAGGCCCGTAACCACGCGAACGTGATTCCGGCACGCCGGCGAACAGTTCGCGGATTGGCGTGAACAGCCCGGTGTAAGTCGCCGGGTTGGAGCGCGGCGTACGACCGATCGGGCTCTGGTCGATATCGACGACTTTGTCGAGATTTTCCAGGCCTTTGATGCTGTCGTGTGCTGCGGCTTCCAGCGTGGTCGCGCCGTTGAGTGCCGTAGCGCTCAGTGGGAACAGCGTGTTGTTGATCAGCGTCGATTTGCCCGAACCGGATACGCCGGTCACGCAGGTCAGCAGGCCGATCGGGATTTCCAGATCGACATTGCGCAAGTTGTTACCGCGCGCGCCCTTGAGTGACAGGGTCAGCTTCTTGTTGCGTGGCGTGCGCTTGGCTGGCACTGCGATCTTCACCCTGCCAGACAAGTATTTGCCAGTCAGCGAGTCCGGGTGCGCCATGACTTCGGCGGGCGTACCTTCGGCGACGATATGGCCGCCATGCACGCCAGCGCCCGGGCCGATATCCACAACGTAGTCGGCCAAACGGATGGCGTCCTCGTCGTGCTCGACCACTATTACCGTGTTGCCGATATCGCGCAGATGTTTGAGTGTGCCGAGCAGTCGGTCGTTATCCCGCTGGTGCAAGCCAATCGACGGTTCGTCGAGGATGTACAACACGCCCACCAGACCAGCACCGATCTGACTGGCCAGACGAATCCGCTGGGCTTCACCGCCGGAAAGGGTGTCCGCGCTGCGGTCCAGCGACAGGTAGTCCAGCCCGACGTTAACCAGAAACTGCAGACGCTCGCGGATTTCCTTGAGGATCTTGTCGGCAATTTCGCCACGACGACCGGTCAGCTTCAGCGTGCCGAAATACTCGCAGGCATCGCCGATTGGCAGGTTGGTCACCGCCGGCAGAGTCTTCTCGCCGACCCAGACGTGCCGCGCCTCGCGACGCAGACGGGTGCCTCGGCAATCCGGGCAGGACTGGGTACTGAGGAACTTGGCCAGCTCTTCACGCACGCTCGCCGATTCGGTTTCGCGGTAACGTCGCTCCAGGTTCGGCACGATGCCTTCGAACGGGTGCGAACGTTTGACGATATCGCCACGGTCATTGAGGTATTTGAAGTCGACGTTCTGCGAGCCGCTGCCGTGCAGGATGAACTTCTGCTGATCGGCCGGCAGTTCGTTGAATGGCTTCTCCAGACTGAAACCATAGTGCGAGGCCAGCGAGCCGAGCATCTGGAAGTAATAGACGTTACGCCGGTCCCAGCCGCGGATCGCGCCTTCGGCCAGCGTCAGTTCGCCGTTGACCAGTCGCTTGATGTCAAAGAATTGCTTAACGCCCAGGCCGTCGCAGGTCGGGCAGGCGCCGGCCGGGTTGTTGAAGGAAAACAGCTTGGGTTCGAGTTCGCTGATTGCATGGCCGCAGATCGGGCAGGCAAAGCGTGCGGAGAAGATCATCTCTTCGCCTGGCTCGTCGTCCATCGGCGCCACGAGGGCGATACCGTCCGCGAGCTTTAGCGCGGTCTCGAAAGACTCGGCCAGACGCTGCTGCAGATCGGCGCGAACCTTGAAGCGGTCGACGATCACATCGATCGAGTGCTTCTTCTGTTTATCCAGTTTCGGCAGTTCGTCGAGTTCGCAGATTCGGCCATTGACCCGGGCGCGGACGAAACCTTGCGCACGCAGTTCTTCAAAAACCGACAGATGCTCGCCTTTACGCTCGCGAATCACCGGTGCCAGCAGCATCAGTTTGCTGCCCTCCGGCTGCGCCAGCACCAGATCGACCATCTGGCTGACGGTCTGCGCTTCAAGCGGAATATCGTGATCCGGGCAACGCGGCGTACCGACGCGCGCATAGAGCAGGCGCAGGTAGTCGTAGATTTCGGTGATGGTGCCGACCGTGGAGCGCGGGTTGTGCGAGGTCGACTTTTGTTCGATGGAGATTGCCGGCGACAGGCCTTCAATGGTGTCGACGTCAGGTTTTTCCATCATCGACAGGAACTGCCGGGCGTAGGCCGACAGGGATTCGACATAGCGGCGCTGACCTTCGGCGTACAGGGTGTCGAAGGCCAGGGACGACTTGCCGGATCCGGACAGGCCGGTGATGACGATCAGTTTGTCCCGTGGCAGGGTCAGGTCGATGTTCTTCAGGTTGTGGGTACGGGCCCCACGTATCAGGATCTTGTCCAAAGTGGCCTCGCTCGGCGGGCGTCGAAAACGTAGGAGTATACGGGCAAATACTGGATGGATGCACACTATCAAGCCAAGCGTTTTTTGCCTTGCATGAAGAGAGTTTCATCTATGCGTGGCAAAGCGTCGCGATATACCCCGTCTTTCGATGGGACTGGTAGAATCGCCGCCGGTTCACACGAGGTTTTTCCATGCACGATCCCCACAGCGAACGCATGAGTGGCAGCGAGACCCGCGCAGCGAGCGGTCTGGCCCTGGTGTTCGCCTTCCGTATGCTTGGCATGTTCATGGTGTTGCCGGTACTGGCGACCTACGGCATGGATCTGGCAGGAGCGACCCCGGCCCTGATTGGGTTGGCTATCGGCGCTTACGGCCTGACACAGGCGATTTTCCAGATTCCGTTCGGTTTCATTTCCGACCGCATCGGCCGTCGGCCAGTGATTTACCTGGGGCTGATCGTCTTCGCTCTCGGCAGTGTGCTGGCCTCTCAGGCTGACTCGATCTGGGGCGTGATCGCCGGGCGGATCCTGCAAGGCGCCGGGGCGATTTCCGCTGCGGTCATGGCGTTACTGTCTGACCTGACCCGTGAACAACACCGCACCAAAGCGATGGCAATGATCGGCATGACCATCGGCCTGTCGTTCGCCGTGGCCATGGTGGTCGGGCCGCTGCTGACCAGTGCCTTTGGCTTGTCCGGATTGTTTCTCGCCACTGGCGCGATGGCGCTGGTCGGAATCGTGATCGTCATGTTCATGGTGCCGAAATCCACCGGGCCGCTGCAGCACCGCGAATCGGGCGTAGCGCGGCAGGCGTTGCTGCCGACCCTCAAGCATCCGGATCTGTTGCGCCTGGATCTGGGCATCTTTGTGTTACATGCCATGTTGATGTCGAGCTTCGTCGCGCTGCCCTTGGCGCTGGTAGAAAAAGCCGGTTTGCCCAAGGAGCAGCACTGGTGGGTCTACCTGACGGCACTGCTGATTTCGTTCTTCGCCATGATCCCGTTCATCATCTATGGCGAGAAGAAACGCAAAATGAAACGAGTTTTGCTCGGCGCCGTCATGACGCTGATGCTGACTGAGCTATTCTTCTGGCAGTTCGGTGACAGCTTGCGGGCTCTGGTGATTGGCACGGTGGTGTTTTTCACCGCGTTCAATCTGCTGGAGGCTTCATTGCCGTCGCTGATCAGCAAGGTTTCACCGGCGGGCGGGAAGGGCACGGCCATGGGCGTGTATTCCACCAGCCAGTTCCTCGGTTCGGCACTCGGCGGGATACTCGGCGGCTGGTTGTTTCAGCATGGCGGTCTGTCGGTTGTGTTCCTTGGATGTGCCGGGCTGGCTGCCATATGGCTGGCCTTTGCTGTTACCATGCGCGAACCTCCCTACGTGACGAGCCTGCGCTTGCCGTTGTCGCCCGAGGCGATCCGCGAAGCGGGTCTGGTCGAGCGCCTCAAGGCCCTCGTAGGGGTAACCGATGCAGTGATAGTTGCTGATGAAGCGGCTGTTTACATCAAACTGGACAAAGAATTAGTGGATCGCGACACCCTCGAACGCCTGGTGAACAACCCGGCCGGGGCTGCTTGCGAAGCCTAGGAGAACGTTATGGCCCGTGGGGTTAACAAAGTCATATTGGTCGGCACTTGCGGCCAGGATCCCGAAGTTCGCTACCTGCCTAACGGTAACGCCGTGACCAACCTGAGTCTGGCAACCAGCGAACAGTGGACCGACAAGCAAACCGGTCAGAAGGTCGAGAAGACCGAATGGCACCGTGTTTCGATGTTCGGCAAGGTTGCAGAAATCGCTGGCGAATATCTGCGTAAAGGCTCGCAGGTTTACATCGAAGGCAAGCTGCAGACCCGTGAGTGGGAAAAAGACGGTATCAAGCGTTACACCACCGAAATCGTGGTCGACATGCAAGGCACCATGCAACTGCTTGGCGGCCGTCCACAACAGGGCGAGCAACAAGGCGGCGGCAACAACTATCAGCAGTCCGCTCCAGCGCCACGTCAGCAGGCTCCGCGCCCGCAGCAGTCGGCTCCGCAACAGCGTTCGGCCCCGGCTCCACAGCAAGCCGCGCCGCAACCGGCTCCGGATTTCGACAGCTTTGATGACGATATTCCGTTCTGATTCGTTTCCTGAATCGCTCCGGATTTAGTATCAGAACCCCCGCATTGCGGGGGTTTTGTCGTTTTGGCAGGGCTGAAAGTGGCGGACGCTCCATGAGGTGACCGAGCGGTCCCGGCGATCGCTGCGGTAAAGTTTTGTACTGAGTCTTGAAGGCAGGGCCAAGCCGATCCATGATCCGTCCCGGCGACTGGCGATCCAGTCGATTTTCTGCAAGAACAGGTCCCCCGGTGTAGGGGCTGTTCCATAACAACAAGAGAAACCCATGAGCAGTAGCAAGAACAAGGAAATCGAGTACCTGCGCGGCGTGGCGATCCTGATGACGGTGTTTGCCCATAGCTCCATGTTGCTGCCGTTTCATGCTGAGTTCATGCAGAAACTGTTCAACATTTATTCCCCTTGGTCGGGGGTGGATTTGTTTTTCTGTATTTCCGGTTACGTGGTCAGCAAGGCGTACCTGGACTATTTCGATAAAAACCGTGAGCAGAACCGGTTCGGCGTTGCCGCCACGTCGTTCTGGATCCGTCGCGCTTATCGTCTGCTGCCCACCGCGTGGCTGTGGGTGCTGATTCCGTTGGCGTTCTCGATCTTCTTCAACCAGTCCAATGCGTTTCAGTCGTGGTTCGAAAATCTGCGCAGCTTCACTGCAATCGCCACGTTCACGGGGAATCTGGCGAATCAGTACGGCGTGCTATTGGGGCCGAACTCGGTGTACTGGAGCTTGGCGCTGGAGGAGCAGTTTTATTTCATCTTCCCGCTGTTCCTGCTGCTTATCACCTCAACCCGTTGGCGGGTGATCGCACTGCTCGCGCTGATTGCCGTGCAGTTCCCGTTCAATCGCTATGCGTTTGGCGGGCCGCTGGCCGGCATGCTTTTCTCGTTCCGCGTGGACGCGATGATGTGGGGCATTCTGTTGTGCCTGTTTACGCGCACCTCGCTATACAAGGATATCGAGCCTGTGGCGCTGGGCGGCAGCCTGGCCAAACGGCTGGCGCTGACGCTGTTCCTGCTTTACATGCTCGGTGCCATTGCCGGTCAACTGATCGCCATGCCAATTGCGGTCGGCCTGATCGCATTAAATGCGTTGATTCTGGTCTGGCTCTCCAGTTACCAGAAGGGCTATATCTATTGCCCGGCGTTCTTGAGCGGGCTAGGACAATGGCTGGGGTCGCGCTCCTACGCCTTGTATGTCGTGCATATGTTTGCCTATCACTTGAGCACCGAAATCTGGAGTCGAGTGGCCAGCGAAAGGGGCGTTGAACTGGGGCCTGAGTTCACCGTAGAAATGTTGCTCACCTCGTTTGCGATCATGGTGGTCTGCAGCGAGCTGAACTACCGCTTTGTCGAAACGCCCCTACGCCGCCGCGGTGCGGAAATTGCGCAGCGCAGAATGGCCCGCGCCAGCACCACCGAAGTGACCAAGGAAACGCCTGCAGTACCGAATCCGGTACGCTCGACCGAATTTTCATAAGCCAGGCCATTAACAAAAAACCCGTAGCGCTTCCACGCTACGGGTTTTTTGTTGCTGACAATTTGCGCTTTAACGGCTCAGTCCAGAATCAGGTGCGGCAAGAACCGGCTCGAATCCTTGGTAATCAGACTGTTGTCCTCACGCACACCAATCCCGGCCGCTTGATCACCAATTACCCAGGAACCGATCAGCGTGTAGCTGTCGTCGAACTTCGGCAATGGCGCGAACTCCTGCAGGATGAACGGCGCATCGGTGTAAGGCCCGTCTTCTTTGACGATCAGACCGTCCGCGGTTTGCAGCTCGATGTTGGCGCCTTCCCGGGAAAAGTACGGCTTGCGCACCCAGCCCTTGGGCACGGCGCTGGCCGGATTCGGATCGAGATGTGCCGCGAGCAGATTCGGATGGCCCTCGTGCAACTCCCACAGCAACGGCAACGCGCCTTTGTTCGAGAGGATCGCTTTCCACGCCGGCTCGAAAAATTGCGTATCGCACGCGGCAATCGCCGCGCCGAACGGCTCGTGGAAGATGAACTCCCAGGCGTGCAACTTGAATAGGTGCGGGATCCAGCGATCCTGCAGGTCGACGAATCGGCCGTCGGCACTGAGGCCAATGTCCTCGATGTCGATGTGCCGTGATTCGATGCCGACTTTTTCCGCGATCAGGCGCAGGTAGTCCGTGGTGCCCTTGTCTTCAACCGAGTCTTTCATCGAGGCGAAGTAGAACGGCCGCTTGAGCTGCAATTCGGCGAAGGCTTGATGCAGTTTGGTGTCGATGCTGTTGAACTGGTCGGCATGGCTCGGCAGCGTGCCGCGCTCGATGCATTGCTCCAGCCAGCCCCACTGGAACGCCGCCGCTTCGTAGAGGCTGGTCGGCGTGTCGTAGTTGAGCTCCAGCAGTTTTGCCGGGCCGTTGCCGCTGTAGGAAAAGTCCATGCGTCCGTACAGATGCGGATGACCTTCCAGCCAGGACGTGCGGATCATGTCGTAGTACGCAGGCGGGATGCTCAACCGATCAAGCAACGCTTCGCTGCGCACCACGCGGTCGACCAGATCCATGCACATCTCGTGCAGTTCGGTGGTCGGGTCTTCCAGATCATTTTCGATCTGCGCGAGCGTGAACTGGTAGTACGCGCTTTCGTCCCAGTAGGGTTCGTCGTCGATGGTGTGGAACATGAAGCCGAGGCTCTCGGCTGTCTGTTTCCAGTCGGGGCGCTCGGCGCAGTGGATCTTTTTCATGGTCAGCTGCTCGAACGACCGGAGCTGCTACCCCAGCCACCCCAACCGCTGCGCGCGCTGGACTGGCTGCCGAAGCCGCCACGGGAAGTCGAGGAGGCGACGTTCACCGGTTTGCTTCTGGTGCTCTCGTAGTCCGGTTGGCTGCGCGGTGCCGATTCGATTTTGCGGTACTGCGTCGAAGTGTTGTAGGTCTGGCGTGTATCGCGGTCGCGGTAAACCGTGCGGTTGGAGTTGTTGCTCATCGCATTGCCGATCAGCCATCCGGTCAACATGCCATTGCCGCCGCCCCCGCCACCGGAGTAGTGCGAAGTGCTCTGGGTCGCGTTGCTGGATGTCGTGTCACCGGCCGGCATCTGCGCGTCGGCGATGGCATCGAGATTTTGCGCGGCTTCACCGGGCTGCGGCACTTTGAAGCCGCCGAGTTTCGGCACGAAGCGGCCGTCGGAATTTTTCTGACACCAGTCGGCGGCAAAATCCGCGTCGCACTTCGCTTTGTCGTCGTACGCCGGAGCGATGCGTCGGTGCTCGGTCAGAGCCGCAACGTAGGCATTGGAGCAAACATCAGCAGCGACTTCTGCATCGACGCACTGTTCCACGCTCTGGAAGTTGCGTGGCTGATCGACCGCCGCCGCTTCGCCGGAGATGGCGATGGCCACCGACGCCGCGAGGGACAGCTGAACGTATTTACTTCGTTTCATCTAGGGCTTCCTGCCGATCAGTTGGACGGTGTCATGCACGCAGCGTTGAGCATGCCGACGCTGATCGCGACGGCGGCGACATAGATGCCAGCGGCCACTTCACCGTTGGCGATGCGCTGGGAAGTACCTTTGAGCACCAGGGTCGTGCCAAGGAACGCCAGCAGTTGCACCACTGCGGCGATCACCGCCCAAACCACGAAGTCGACAACGTTGACCGAAAAGGCAATCACGTTACTGGCAGGAATGGCGAAACCGATGATTGCACCGGCCAGCGCGACGGCAGCGGCCGTGTTGCCGGAACGAATCAGCTCGAACTCTTTGTGCGGAGTGACGCGGGTGTAGACGAATTGAAACAGCATGAACAGCAGCACGGCGCCAATCAGGTAGACGATGAAACCGGTCAACGCGGTCTTGTTAAGGGATACGGCCAGCACTTCCAGCATGGAAAACTTCCTTATTTAAATGGTGCTCAGGTCAGTCGTGTACAACGAAATGCCCAGCGAGGTGCTCAGGCTGACGGTGCCTTCTTCATCCTGTTCGACGGAGAACAGCAAGAGTTCGCGGCGATCGGTCAGGCCGGTCTCGCGCGCGTAGAGCATCGAGTGGTGGTTGATGGTGTAGCTTTCGTCCGCATTGACCACGTGCTCGGTCATCGGCACCAGTTCGGTCTGGCCTTGTTCGGTGCCCCACTCGCGGGTGTATTCGACACCCTCGTGGGTGTAGGCCGGCAGGCCGATCAAGCTGTTGGGACCGGCCAGGCGCTGCAGTTCGGCATCGCTGTTGACCGTCACGTAACTGAGATAGTTGAAGAGCGTGACCGATTCGATCTGGTCATCGCCAGTGACGTGGATCTGCACCCAGAAATCCTCGTCATTCATGTAATAGCGGTGCAGTTTGTTGGACTGGCCGAGATCGACCCAGCCTGCGCTCCAGACTGCCTGATCGAAGGGCACGCGCACCGAGGTCGAACCGTCGAGCAACAACGACAGGGTCGAATCGAACCTGACACCCTTGCCTTGCGCCATGCCGAGTGGGCCACTGGCAACGGTTGGCGTTGGCGCAGCGGTCTGCCAGTTGCTGGTGCCCAGCAAATCTTTAAACCATCCCATGGGTACGTTCCTTGAAGCGGGTGGAGGTGTTCGTTGGCAAAAAAACGTCGCTAGTGTACCGGGCTGCGTGGTGAACGAGCAGGCAAAATGCAAATGTTGCGGATGCATAAAAACGTGTAGGAGCTGCCGCAGGCTGCGATCTTTTGATTTTGACAACAGATCAAAAGATCGCAGCCTTCGGCAGCTCCTACACGGTGCGTGTTACTGAGCGGATTTTTGCTTCAGGCGTTCGAGGATCGCATTGGCGCTGCCTTCGTTCGGCGTGATGCCGGCGTCGCGCAGTTTGCGATCCAGATCGTTGCCGGTCGCGGCATCAGCCAGTTCGTCCGCAGCGCTCAGTTCGGCAGCACGTTGCTGCTGTTTGGCTTGCAGGCGGTTCAAGGTGCCGACTGCGGTTTCCAGTTTGCCGTTGGCGCCGCCACTGGCGATGGACGCGCTGACCTGGGCTTTCTGCACGCTGTCACGGGCCTTGGCCATGTCCACTTGCTGGCGCAGGCTCTTGATCCGCGATTCGGCCTTGTTGATGTCTTTGCGCATGTTGGCGGCGTAGGTGCCGAACTCGTCGCTTTGTTTCTTCTCGACATCCAGGTCGTTGGTCAGGGTCGAAATCGCTTCGGCCACTTCCAGTGCCAGGTCTTCACGGCCGGCGTTCAGGGCCGAAACAGCTTTGGCTTCCAGATCCTTGATCTTGGCGTCGTACTCGCTCACGCGGTCGGCGGCCAGTTTGTGCTTGGCCATGATGGTGACCAGTTCACGACGGGCGTTCGACAGCGCGGTATCGGCGTCGCGGATTTCCTGGTCGAGGATACGCAGGGCCTGTTGGTCGACGATGCTTTCGCCGACTTCACTGGCGCCGCCGCGCAGTGCGGTGAACAACTTGCTCCAGATGGACTGAGTCATTGGATATTCCCTGTTGATTACTTGAAGAAGTGTTCGAAGGCTTCGCTCGCGCGCTGCACGTTGTCGACCAGGGTTTTCACCTCGGTAACGACGTTGGTCAGGCTCGAGTCGGCGCTCAGGGCGCCAAACATGTTGTAAACGGTCTGGCCGTTAGGCATCGACTCGATACCGATCGACGACAGCGGGAACATTTCCCGGCTGCGCAGCACGGCGTCGTTGAAGGCTTGGACGTCAGTGATCGAATCGATGTCCACCAGCACGGTGTCGACGATGATCTGCTGACCGGCCAGGGCGATGTGAATCGGCAGGCCGCCGAAATCGTTCATTTCCAGCTTGATGCTGGGTTCGGAGCTCTGGATCAGAGACAGCGTGATCTCTTGCGAAGCCACCTCGTCCAGTGCCTTGAGGGCGTTGAAGAGGCTATCGATGTTCCAGTTGTTGCCTGCGCTCATGTAATTCTCCGACATGATTGAGCCAGCCAGAATCGGTTGGCGTAGCTGTTGCTCCATCTGCTTGAGCAAGCTTCGGTTTTCGGGAAGCACCCAAGTTTCGTGTTTCACATAACCGGCGGCAGCCAGGCCCGCGCGCATCTGTTTCATATAGAAACTCGACGGTTTTTTCGCGGACGGTTTCGAGCGCTCTCCCTTGGGGCTTTCTGATGCAACGGCGGGGGAGCGGCTTTTCATGGCATTGACTCGGTTATGAATGTCTCACGCGTGAGCCACACTACAACCAATTCAAAGTGCCATCAATGACTCACGCGTGAGATTTTCATGACAGACGAAAAAAAGCCCGCTGCGAGGCGGGCCCTTGTGTTTACAAAATGTCGCGCTGCAGGGTTTTAGCGGTTGGCGTTGAGGAATTCGTCAGTGGACACCACGTTGGCGTACGCAAAACCCAGCGCCGACATAAACGCGGCGTGGACGTGCGCTGCCGGCACGGTGAGACCGTTGAACTCCAGATCACGGCTGGCGCAGGCGTCGTGGATTACCGTGACGCTGTAACCCATATCGGCTGCAGCCCGGGTGATGCCGTCGACGCACATGTGGCTCATGCTACCGACCACCACCAACTCCTTGATGCCTTGTTCATCCAGAATCGATTGCAGTTCGGTTTCGCGGAACGAGTTGACGAAATGCTTGAGCACCACGGGTTCGTCGGCGCGGTTGAGTACTTTTGGATGCAGCTTCGCGCCGTCGGAACCTGGCGTGAAAAACGGTGCCTCGGGTGAGGTGAATTCGTGGCGGATATGGATCACCGAATCCCCCGCATCGCGGAACGCTGCGATCAGTTGGACGGCGTTGTCGGCAGCGGCGTCGGCACCGACCAGCGGCCACTTGCCTTGGGGGAAGTAGTCGTTCTGGATATCGACTACGATGAGCGCTTGCTTGGCCATGGATGTGTCCTTGAGGTATTGGCTGGAAGTGGCTTCAGTATTGGCGCTGGCCGATGATTCGAGGATTGGCCGCACCGACAATAGACAGGGGAAAACTGACAATGGGCGCAGAAAGGGCCGCCGTGGCTGAATTGGGCGTGCTGATTTATCCCGGCGCGCAGATGGCGGCGGTGCATGGTTTGACTGATCTGTTCGCGGTGGCCAACCGGATCGCTGGCGAGCATCAGGCTGCGCAATTGCCGCTGTTGCGCGTCAGTCATTGGCAGGCCGAAAGCGATCGGCCACCGGCACGGGTTTACGACAGTCTTCCCGGCACAGAAAGCCATTTGCTGGCGGTGTTGATACCGCCCTCGATCGCTGGATTCTCTGCGGCGCACATGCCGGCCGGTCTGGCACCATGGCTGCGCGAGCAACACGCCCGTGGCGCGACGCTTGGCGGGGTTTGTGTGGGCTCGTTGATGCTCGCCGAAAGCGGTCTGCTCGACGGCCGCAGCGCCACGACCCACTGGACCTCGGCCAAGGCATTCGCCGAGCGTTATCCGAAGATCAAGCTCAAGGCTGACACACCGATTGTCGATGACGGCGACTTGATCACCACGGCCGGTTTGATGGCGTGGTCGGAGCTGGGGTTGCGTCTTGTCGATCGTCTGCTCGGGCCGAGTATCGCCACTGCCACGGCGCGGTTTCTGGTGATGGAGCACAGCGACAGCGCCAGCGAGTGCGGGAGTAATTTCGCGCCGATTCTCAGTCATGGCGATGCAGCGATTCTCAAGGTGCAGCACTGGTTGCAAGGCACCGGCGCGACAGATGTTTCGCTGACCACGATGGCCGAGCGGGCAGGGCTGGAGGAACGCACGTTTCTGCGTCGGTTTCGAGCGGCGACCGGGTTGAAGCCGACCGAGTATTGCCAGCACCTGCGGGTGGGCAAGGCGCGGGAGATGCTCGAGTTCACCAATGGCACGATCGACCATATTGCGTGGACGGTGGGGTATCAGGACCCGGGGGCATTCCGCGCGATTTTCAAGAAGATCACCGGGCTGGCGCCGAGTGAGTATCGGGGGCGGTTTGGTTTAGCCCGTTAATCAGAGACTGTCTCAATCCCTGTGGGAGCGGGCTTGCCCGCGATTCGGTCTTACAGTTGGACAAGTCGCTGGGTGAGCCACCGCTATCGCTGGCAAGCGAGCTCCCACAGGGTTATCTGCGAAGCTTTGGGATCGTGCAATTTGCCGGGAATTTGCGGGCCGTCGTGCAGATTGAAACGATCGCAGTGCCATCACGGTTTTAGCAGATCGTTGATTCTTCGAGGATTTCCATGCTTTTGCCGTTGGCCTGATCTCTGCACCTGTCCTGTCTACATTCATCGGACCGCCTGAAGGGGGATGCATGACACCGAAACCCCGCAAAAAAACCGTGGTTGCCCACTCAGTCCGCGCCGATGCGCCGCAGCACGAGGTGGAAACCAACAAGGCCCTGGCGCGCTGGCTGGCGCAGATTCTCGGGTTCAAATTCGGCGGCACTTATGACCCCGCGAAACATCGCGGCGGTGACCTGTATC
This sequence comes from Pseudomonas sp. P116, assembly GCF_020149425.1. NCBI lineage: Bacteria > Pseudomonadati > Pseudomonadota > Gammaproteobacteria > Pseudomonadales > Pseudomonadaceae > Pseudomonas > Pseudomonas sp. P116. The sequence goes on from NZ_JACVHB010000008.1 coordinate 46,633, forward strand.
TGTTGCCGACGCAAACCCTCGTCGGCGCCGCCAACGCCCAGGAACTAGGGGTAAAAGGCCCCGATGATTTGTGGGGCGGCTATGTCGAATACGACTTCATCTGCACCAAAGCCATCAGCCATGGCCTGCGCAGTCATCTGGCCCACGCGCCGCAAGGCTGGTCGCCACTGTTTTCTGAACGCGTGCGCAGCGTGGTGCTCGACGGTCTCAGCGTGTTCGCCTTCGAAGATGCGCGGCCTGCTGCCGAGCATCTGTTGTACAGCGGGCCGATCCGTCTGAAGCCGATTCACGCTTGCGCCGGTCGCGGCCAGGAAGTCATCAAAAGCCTCGACGCCTTCGACGAAATTCTCGCCCGACCTGAAGCGCACGAGCTGTTCAGCGAAGGCGTAGTGCTGGAGCAGGACCTGAGCGAGGTCATCACCCACAGCGTCGGCCAGTCTTTCATCGGTGACAGAGTGCTGAGTTACTGCGGTGATCAATACTTGACCAAAGATGCTCATGGCGAAGACGTCTACGGCGGCTCGAATCTACTGGTGGTGCAGGGCGGTTATGACGATTTGCTGGCGCTGGAGTTGCCCGATGACGTGCGTTTGGCCATCGAGCAGGCGCAAGTATTCGACAGCGCCGCCGATGAGGCCTATCCGCGCTTTTACGCCTCGCGCCGCAACTACGACATCGCCCAAGGGCTGGACAGCAACGGCAAAACCCGCAGCGGTGTACTCGAACAGTCCTGGCGCATGGGCGGCGCCAGCAGCGCTGAACTGGCGGCACTGCAAAGTTTCGTCAACGACCCCGCAATGCGCGCAATCCGCGTATCTTCAGTGGAAACCTATATCGATCAGTCGCTGCCGGCGGACGCCATCGAGGTGTATCGCGGCCCGGCTGAGAACAGCGAATTTCTCCTCAAATACGTAACGGTCAAATCTTATGACGGCTAGAAGCGAAAGCATTCAAATCGACATTGATGATGAACAGATGAGCGGGACGTTTCTCAGTCCCAAATCGAAGGTGCCGGGGGTGTTGTTTGTCCACGGTTGGGGCGGCAGCCAGGAGCGTGATCTTGAAAGGGCGAAAGGGATCGCCGGCCTCGGCTGCGTCTGTCTGACCTTCGACTTGCGCGGCCACACTGGCGGCAGCGGAATTTCGCTGAGTCGGGTTACCCGCGAAGACAATCTGCGCGATCTGCTGGCGGCCTACGACCGCTTGCTCTCCCACCCGGCGCTCGACACATCGGCCATCGCCGTGGTTGGCACCAGTTACGGCGGCTACCTTGCGTCGATCCTTACCTCATTGCGCCCGGTGCGCTGGTTGGCGCTACGGGTGCCGGCGCTGTACCGCGATGAGCAGTGGCACACGCCAAAACGTGATCTGGACAAGGCTGACCTGCGCGATTATCGCGGCGCACTGGTACGCGCTGACAACAACCGTGCGCTGCATGCGTGTTCGCAATTCACCGGTGATGTGTTGCTGGTTGAATCGGAAACCGACGATTTCGTGCCGCACGCAACGATCATGAGTTATCGCGCCGCTTGTCAGCAGACGCATTCGCTGACGCACCGCATCATTGACGGGGCGGATCATGCACTGAGTGAGCCGGTGTCCCAGCAGGCGTACACGTCGATTCTGGTGGACTGGATTACCGAGATGGTTGTGGGCGAGCGGTTGAGCATTATCCAGTCTTGAAGATCAAAAGATCGCAGCCTCCGGCAGCTCCTACAGTGGAAACGTATTCCTGATGTAGGAGCTGCCGAAGGCTGCGATCTTTTGATTTGGCTTTCAATGCCTGGGTGCTTTCTCGATTCGCAATGACTTGGCCTTCGCCTCCACAACCAGGTACATCACCAGGGTAATCAGCAGCGGCAACAGGAAGTAAATCGCTCGATACGCCAGCAACCCCGCCACCAGACTGCCTCGCGAGGCCTCGTGTTGCAGCAGCGCCACGAACACGGCTTCCAGTACTCCAAGCCCCGCCGGAATGTGCGTGATGACCCCGGCAATCGCACTGATCAACAGCACGCCAAGCACTAACGGATAATCCAGTTTGCTCGGCAGCAGTGTGAAGATCACGGCGGCCATCAGCGACCAGTTCAACGCGCCGAGCAGCAGTTGCAGCACGGCCATGCGCAGCGAAGGCAAGTTGATTTCCACACCGCGAATCGACCACTCGCGGCGCTTGGAAAACTGGCACGCCGCGAGGTATCCGGCGCTGATCAACAGCAACAGCACTCCAATGCCCTGCAACGCCGTGCTGCTGATTTTCCAGCCCGGCGGCATGCTCACCAACCCGCTGCTGAACACCACGCCGGCGATGGTCATGTAGCCGAACCAATTGGTCGCCAGGCTCAGGCCGAGAATCTTGGCGATATTGCTTTTGCTCACGCCGAGCCGTGAATACAGGCGATAACGCATGGCGATCCCGCCAACCCAGGCGCTCAGGTTGAGGTTGAACGCGTAGCTGATGATGCCCACCGGCAGAATCTGTTTCCAGGTCAGGTCCTGGCGTATGTAAGTGCGGCCGATCAGGTCGAAACTGGCGTACGTAAGGAAGCTCACCAGCGTGATGCTGGCGGCGATGATCAGCGTGCGCACCTTGAAGTCGGCGAGGGTTTGCAGCACCTCGGCCCATTCGATGCGTGTGGCGAACATCGTCAAAAGCACGATCAGCGCGAGAAAGAACAATATAGTCAGCGGACGTTTCCACTTGCTCCAGCGCGAGTGGGTTGCCGGCGCCGAATGGCTGGCGGATGGCGCGTCGGAATGGCTCATGAGCGATCACCTCGAAATGGCTTGAGCCGGGGTTTGTGCGCGGGTAACCAGCCGGCCATGGCCGGAAAGTGCCGCAGGAAGTGGAATACCAGAAAGCCCACGGTCATGTGCCAGATGCGTCCGCGCGGCGACTTGGCAGCATCCATGGCTTTGCAGTGGTTTTGGCTGAGGTCTTCGAGACGCTCGAACAGCATTTGATTGAACGCGCGGTCGCGTATCAACACGTTCGCTTCCAGGTTCAGCGACAGGCTCAGCGGGTCGAGATTGCTCGAACCGACGGTGCTCCATTCTTCGTCTACCAGCGCGACTTTGCCGTGCAGCGGGCGCTCGCAATATTCGTGAATTTGCACGCCGGCCTTGAGCAGATAGTCATAGGTCATTCGCGCCGCAAGTTTGGCCACCAGCATGTCTGGCTGGCCTTGAAGAATCAGCCGGACATCAACCCCGCGCCGCGCCGCATTACGCATCTCGCGCAGCAAGCGATAGCCGGGGAAAAAGTAGGCGTTGGCGATGACCACGCGATGTTTGGCGCGGCGCAGCACCTGCATATACACATCTTCGATATCGGTGCTGTGCTGGTCGTTATCGCGAAACACCAGGCGCACCTGGCCGTCGTGTTCGGTGAAGGCCATTTCAGCACGGCGCTGGCGGCGGCGTTGCCACCAGAACCTCGCCCGGCCGGGGCGACCGCTTTGCAGCAGGGCGAAATGATGGATGTCGGCCACCGCCGGGCCCTGAACTTCCACCGAGTAATCCTGCTTGGCTTCAGGGCCGAAATCGGCCAGGTGATCGCCGGAAAAATTGATCCCGCCGATGAACGCGACCAAGCCGTCGACCACCACGATCTTGCGGTGCATACGGCGGAACCAATTGGTGCGAACGCCCAAGTGTTTGGGGGCCGGGTCGAAGATCTGCAGATGCACGCCGGCATCGCTGAGCGCCGTGAGATAGGCGGTGGTTAATTCGCCGCAACCGAAGCCGTCGAGGCTGACGGTGGTGCGCACACCGCGCTTGGCAGCGTCGATCAGAATCTCCTGAAGTTCGGCGCCGACCTTGTCTTCAAAGACGATGAACGTCTCCAGCAGGATTTCACTCTTCGCCGCCCGCATCGCGGCGAACACTCGAGGAAAATACTCCTCGCCGTTTTCCAGCAGTTCCACGCGGTTGCCGCCCTGCCAGTGGTACTCGACATCGACTTGCCCCGGTTGGCGCACAGGCGGGTTGATGCTTATCGGTTCCACAGCGGATTTCTCCATCGGTGCGCTGCTCATAGTTCGATCTCCACCGATAACGGTGCGTGGTCTGAAAGGTGTGACCAAGGCCGGTTCGCCAGCACTTTTGGCTGGCTGGCCTTGAGGTTGCGCACATAGATGCGGTCTAGACGCAGTGTCGGCAAACGCGCCGGAAAACTGCGCGCCGGTTTGCCGTGATGCTCGGCGAACACTTCACGCAGGCCGCAGGGTTTGAGCAATGCATCAGCACGCTGGCGCCAGTCATTGAAGTCGCCGGCAACGATCACCGGAGCGTCGTCCGGCAGTTCGGCGAGGCGTTGCATCAGTAAACCCAGTTGCTCATTGCGATGGCTCTCGCGCAGGCCCAGATGCACGCAGATTGCATGCACCTCTTTGCCGTCGCCGGGCATGCGCAGCACGCAATGCAGCAAGCCACGGTTTTCGTGACCGCTTATTGAAACGTCGAGATTGTCGTGGCGGATGATCTGGAATTTCGACAGCACGGCATTACCGTGATCGCCATCCGGGTACACCGCGTTGCGTCCGTAGGCGAACTGCGGCCAGAGGCTGTCGGCGAGGAATTCGTATTGCGGCATCGTCGGCCAATTGGAATAGCGTTTGGGGTGGTGCTCGTGAGTGCCGTGCACTTCTTGCAGGAACACCACGTCGGCAGCGACGCTGCGCACTGCTTCACGCAACTCCGGCAGGATGAAACGCCGGTTGAGTGCGGTGAAGCCCTTGTGGGTGTTGACCGTCAGCACGGTGAAGCTGCGCACGGATGACTCGACCTCGGCACCTTCGTCGGTGAACCCGACCGGTTCTGAAATGCTCATGCCAGCACTCCTTCGCCAGCCGGTTCGCCGGGCGTGGTGGCCAAATCGTGGTCGAGGTCGAAACGCTGCAGCAAGTCGCGCGCATCGTAGGGCGCGCGGACTTTGATGTCGTTGTCGAAATAGCAGAACACTTCGCGTGATTTGCGTACTCGGGGTTTCAGGCGCGGGGCGATCAGATGGGCGTCTGCCGGTTGTTTTCCGTGATGCCAGGCGTCGATCCGATCCGCCCAACGCTTGCGTGCCGGCGCGGTGTAACCGCTGGCGTAGAGTTCTTCGGCACCGTGCAGACGCAGGTAGACGAAGTCACTGGTCACGTCTTCGCGATATGGCCATTTACCGCCGGTGTCGGCAATCACCAGTGCGATGTTGTGGCGCTTCAACAGGCGCACGAAGTCGACATCGACGAAGCTTTCATGACGAATTTCCACGGCATGGCGCAACGGCTTTTTGCGCCAGGCTTTCATGCTGGCGTGGCCATGCAGGTGCGAGTCGTGCTGACGGGCGAGGGCGGCAGCGGCTTCGGTGTCGTGGGGTAATAGTGCGAGAAAATGCTCGAAACGTTCGGCGTCGAATTTGAAGTTCGGTGGGAACTGCCAAAGAATCGGCCCCAGTTTTTCCTTGAGCTCCAGCACACCTGACGCGAAGAAATTCGCCAAAGGCTTTTCTATTTCGTGCAAGCGACGGATGTGGGTGATGAACCGCGGCGCCTTGACACTGAAGACGAAGTCGTCGGGCGTTTCGGCGTACCACTGGGCATAGCGTTCGGGCCGTTGCAGGGCGTAGAACGATCCATTGATCTCGATGCTGTTGACCGCTCGCGAGGCGAACTGCAATTCGCGTTTCTGCGCCAGTCCATCGGGGTAGAAATCCCCGCGCCACGGGGCGTAGCGCCAGCCTGAAATACCAATGTGAATCGTTGCCATGCCGCCCTCCCGTCGAAAGTCCTCGTGTTGCCTCTGTCTGTTGATGACTGCGGGCAGTTCGGGAAAGTTTCGGCGGTGTTACGGACGGTAGAGCGCTTTTGTGGCGAGGGGATTTATCCCCGATCGGCTGGGCAGCAGTCGTAAACCGTGCAACTCGGTCTGACAGGGGGCTTGGCGATCCAGGTTTGGGGTCGCTTCGCAGCCCATCGGGGATAAATCCCCTCGCCACGGGGGAAAGGTGGATTTCAAAAGAAGCATTGATGGGGATTGCACTGGGCTCAGTGAGTTATTCAGGCCAAAACCGAACTTGTCCTCCTTTCACCGATCAGTTCCTTACAGGTTCAGCCAACGGGAGATCGGAGTTTTGATCAAGTTCAGGATCGCCATTCTGCTGGGAGCATTGTTGTTTCTCGGTGCCAGCGAGCTCGAAGCCGCGACACTGCCGGGGTTGCCGGCCGCCACTGAAGAGCCGGCCAAGCCCGAACCGATTGTGCAGGGCGGGTTGCTCGGTGCCATCAGTACGAGCATCGACGACGTACAAGACAAACTCGACCTCAACGAAAATCTGGTGGATGCCTGGCGCCTGCGCGCCGACCGCGCCGCGAATGAGGTCGACAAGCTGGTCAATCACCCCTCGAACCGCTCTGGCTGGAGTGTCGCCGGGGACTTCCTGATGTTGTCCGGGGTGTGGCTCGGCACATTCGCCCTGTTGACCGTACTCGGCAGCCTGTTGGCCAAGCGTCTGCGCGAAGGGCGCTGGTTTCGCACCCGCCAGCGCTGCCAGGATTTGCTCGGCTATTTGTTGCCGTACACACTGCCGGCGCTGATCTGCCTGCCGCTGACGCTGTACGTCAGCCATTTCCTGCAAGCATCTGTCGGCCGAGCATTGGCGCTGTGTTTTGCGTATGCGACCAGCAGCGGCATCTTTTCCACATCAATGCTGTTGTGCGTGGTGGTGATGTTCAATGTCGGGCACAAACGCCCGGCGGCAAAAATCATCCGCGATTACTGCCCGCGACCGCTGTTCCTGATCGGCTTTCTTGCCGCGCTGAGTGATGCGTTGACCAGTCCGCAAATCGCCCGGCAGCTGGGCGGCAACATCACCAGCAGTGTTGCGGTGTTCACCGGGTTGATGGCTTCGATCATCTTCGGTTTATTGGTGATTCGCCTGCGCCGCCCGGTGGCGCATCTGATCCGCAATCGGTCACTGAGCCAGCGTCTGAAACAGCCGTCATTGCAGGAGTCGCTGAGGATTTTTTCCGGGTTGTGGTATTGGCCGATTGTGCTGATGGTGTTGGTGTCGGCGGTCAATCTGATCGGCATCGGCGAGGACAATCAAAAGGCCCTGCGCTGCGCGTTGTTCACCACGGTGCTGCTGATCGGCACGGTGTTTTTGAGCACCGTCCTGCAGCACCTGTTCAAGTCGCGGAAGGCCGAGACGATCAAGCGTAGCAGTGCTTACAAAGAGCGTTTCCTCAGCCTTTTGCATGCCTTGCTGCGGATCGTCATCGCCATTGCCTTCATCGATATCCTCGGGCGGATCTGGGGCGTGTCGCTACTCGATTTCGCGCAGAGCAGCACGGTCGGCCGGGCGATCAGCAATGCCTTGAGCAGCATTGGCCTGATCTTCCTGGTGACGTGGCTGCTGTGGGTGGTGCTCGACACGGCGATTCAAGAAGCGCTGAAACCGCCGGTCAGCAAGCGCGGGGCGCGCCAGCCCAGTACTCGGGTAAAAACCATCCTGCCGCTGCTGCGTAATGCGATCAAAATCATCCTCGTGGTGATTTGCGCGATCACCACCATGGCCAATCTGGGGATTAACGTTGCACCGTTGCTGGCCGGTGCCGGGGTAGTCGGTCTGGCTATCGGTTTCGGCTCGCAGCAGTTGGTGCAGGACGTGATTACCGGGTTGTTCATCATCATCGAAGACACGCTGTCGATCGGCGACTGGGTGGTGCTCGACTCTGGGCATGCCGGTACGGTTGAAGGGCTGACCATCCGCACGTTGCGCCTGCGCGACGGCAAGGGTTTTGTGCACTCGGTGCCGTTCGGGCAAATCAAGGCTGTGACCAATCAATCACGGCAGTTCGCCTTCGCGTTCTTCTCGGTGCAGTTCACCTATGACACGGATGTCGAAAAAGCCATCGAGTTGATTCGCGAGACCGGCGATTCGATTCGCGAAGACCCGTTCCTCAAATACAACCTGCAAGGGCCGCTGGATGTGTTTGGCGTGGACAAGATGGATCTCAACGGCGTGGTGCTCACGGCGCAATTCCGCACCGTGTCGGGTGGGCAATATGCGGTGAGCAGGGCGTTCAATCAGCGTTTGAAGAAGCTTGTGGATAACACCCCGTCGGTGCATTTTGCACAGACTTATCCACAGCAGGTTTTGTTGCCGCAGCGGCAAGGGGAGGTCGTGCAGGAGGCGCCGCCTGAGAATTCGCCAGTGGTGTTGCCGCAGCCTTCTCGGACCTGACAGCAGTTTCGCCTTGGGATTGCTCGCCTCATCGCGGGCAAGCCCGCTCCCACAGTGGTTTATGGTGTGACGGCTATCAAGGCATCACCCGCAAACCTGGGGGAGCGGGCTTGCCCGCGATGAGGCCAGACTCGGCGACATCAATGCCGGATCAGCTCGCGCTGGAGCTCAATCATGTGTTCCTGATCAAGCTCAATCCAGACCTGCTGCTTGCCGGCGATCACGGCCCCCGCTGGCAAACCATCCCGATACACCAGCCGATTACTCGCCAGCGCCGGCACTTTCGCCCCTGGCAACAAAGTCCCGGCCAGATTCAGCGGGTCAACTCCGCACACCGTAATCAAGCTGCCGTCATGCGGCCGCCGTCGCACTTCGCGTAACAGCGGAATCGCCTCTGGCAAAGCAAATTGCTCCCCCGCCAGGCCACTGACAAAGCGGCCCCCACGAATCTCGCCGCGCGCCTCCAGTCGATGAAACGTGCGCAGCAATTCGCGCCAGCTCGGCAACCAGTCGGCCTCACGTTCAAGCAAACGCCAGAACACCACGCCGTAGCGCCGTAGCAAGGTCATGGCGACGTGTTCGAGTGTTTCGGCGGGGACGCTCGGGTTATCCACAACCGGCCCGCGCCGCAACAATGCCCAACGCCCGGCGTCGTCCATGCCGCCGATAAACGCTCCGCGCCCGCGCCGACTGCTGCGTTGCTGGCGCTTGCTCGCCGGGGTGATCAACGCACGCAGGCCGGCGAAGCTGTCGGCGTTCACCAGACCGGCGCCGACCAGTTCCTGCAAGGCGATTTCCAGCTCGGTGCGCAGCAGATGCGCTTCGTGAATCAACTCGTCGAAAAACAACGCGCCGTGCTGACTCAAGGCTTCGAACACTTTCTGCGTTTTTGCCGACAGTTCACTAACCGGCGTCTGCTCGGCGAGCCCGCTCCACAAACCGACCTGACTGCGCGGCAGCAGCACGACCGGTGTGCTGCGCAACGCCGTACCGCTGACTTTCTGCCGGGCGCTGAGACGTGTCCACACCAGTTTGCCGTTGCGACACAGGTCATCCAGCCAGCTCGGTGAATAGTCCTTCAGGCGCGTCGGCAGGATGTCGCTGTCCCACGCCGATGCGGCGGCCGCATAACCTTCGAACTGGCCGACAATTGCCGGCAGTACGGCGTTGCCCTGGCCCTGAGTGCTGGGCGACAAATGCTGCCAGTCGAACAGGAAACGCATGAAGTCCTGCAACGCCACGGGTTCGATTTCCCGGCGCAGGCGCTTGACCGTGTAACGGTGGATGCGCGCCAGCAGATGCCGCTCGCACCATTCTTCAACTGCCACGCCCGGCGTGAACTGGCCGCGCAGCACATAACCTTCGCGCTCAAGATGAGCGAGAGCCTGTGCGACTTGCGCGCCGGCGAGCGCCAAAGGTTCGGCGATGGCGCTTAACGGCAGCGGGCCGAATGCACCGAGCCGCGCACGAATGACCTCGACCAGCGCTTCATCGAAAGTCCAGGCTTCATCGAAACCGGGCAGGGCTTGCTGCTGCGGTTGCAGCGTGGCTTGTGGATAAAGCGCCAGCAGGCACGTCAGTCGTTCCCGCGCCAGCCACAACGAACGTTGTGGGTTGATCTTCAGGAAACAGGCGCGACCGCTGCTGGTCAGTGCATCCAGCCATTCGCGCCACTGTGGGTTGGCCTCAACTTCCAGATCGCTGATACACGCCAGGCTCATCAGCGCCTCATGCATTTCATCAAGGTTGCCCGGTGTCGGCCAGGCTTCTTCGCGCACAGCATTGATTGCGTCGGCGTCCAGCGCACCGAGGTCGTCAGTCGATTGCGGATCGCTCCAGCGACGGTTGATCACCGCTTGAGTGCGGCGTTCCTCCAGCGGTGCATCGTCGAGAAAGGCATACGGCCGGGCACTCAGGATTTCCGCCGCCAGCGGTGACGGTGCAGGCAGATCGCGGCTGATCAAGCGCACCTCGCCAGCCTCCATGCGCCGCAGCAGGGTGAGCCAGCCTTCACAGTCCATCGCCTCGTGCAGACAATCGTCGAGGGTCTGTTCCACCAGCGGATGCGCGGGGATTACCCGTTCGCCAGCGAGGTTTTCCAGGCAGGCGATCTGATCGGGAAACACGCTGGCGATCAGGTCTTCACTCTTCATGCGCTGCAACTGCGGCGCGACTTTGCGACCGCCAGTAAAACGCGGCAACGCCAGCGCCACCCCGGCATTCCAGCGCCAGCGCACGCCGAACAGCGGTGCGTCGAGTACCGCTTGAATCAGCAGGTGTTCGGCGCTGTTGCTGTGCAGGTAACGCCAGACATCATCGAGTTCGAAACTGTGGCTGGTCGACAGCGACAGCACGATTGCGTCCTCACTGGCCGCAGCTTGCAATTCGAAGTTGAAGGTGCGGCAGAAACGCTTGCGCAGGGCCAGGCCCCAGGCGCGATTGATGCGGCTGCCGAACGGCGAATGGATGATCAGTTGCGTGCCACCTGACTCGTCGAAAAACCGCTCCATCAGCAACGTGTCTTGCGAAGGCAGGGCGCCGAGCGTCTGTCGTGCACGGGCCAGATATTCGACCAGTTGTTCGGCGCTGGCGACGTTCAGGCCAAGGGTCTGCGTGAGCCAGTCGAGCGCAGGTTGCAGATTGCCGAGGCTGGCGCCGAGCAACTCGTCGAGCGTCGCTTGCAGACGCGCCACGGCGGCCGACAATTCGTCGCTGCGCCCCGGTGCTTCGCCAAGCCAGAACGGAATGCTCGGTGGCTGTCCTTGCGCATCCTCGACGCGGACTTTGCCGGTTTCCACCCGCAGGATGCGATAGGAGGTGTTGCCGAGCTGAAAGACATCACCGGCAATGCTTTCCACGGCGAAGTCTTCGTTGACGCTGCCGATGTTCAGGCCTTGCGGTTCGAGCATCACGCTGTAATCGGCGTTGTCCGGAATGGTCCCGCCGCTGGTCACCGCCGCCAGTCGTGCGCCACGCCGGCCACGCAAGGTGCGGCTGACTGCGTCGCGGTGCAGGTAGGCGCTGCGAATGCCCTGACGGCCGTTATAGCCTTCGGCGAGCATTGTCAGCAGGGCCTGATAGTGGTTTTGGTCGAGATTTCGATAGGGCGAGGCCTGGCGAAACATCGCCAGCAACGCGTCTTCTGACCATTCCCGGCAACTGACTTCGGCGATGATCTGCTGGGCCAGCACGTCCAGCGGTGCTTCGGGGATGTGCAGCGTGTCGAGTTCGCCACGGCGTACGCAGTCGAGCAGCGCGGCGCACTCGATCAGATCGTCACGGGTGGTGGCGAACAATCGCCCTTTAGGCGTGCCGCCGACCTGGTGGCCGGAACGTCCCACTCGTTGCAGAAACCCGGCGATGGAGCGGGGCGAGGCAATCTGGCAGACCAGATCGACTTCACCGATATCAATCCCCAACTCCAGCGATGCGGTGGCAATCAGCACTTGTAGCTCACCGCGCTTGAGCCGCTGTTCGGCATCGACGCGAAATTCCTTGGCGAGGCTGCCGTGATGCGCGGCCACTGCGTGTTTGCCCAAGCGTTCGCTGAGGTGGCGGCTAAGGCGCTCGGCGAGGCGGCGGGTGTTGACGAAAATCAGCGTGGTGCGGTGCTCGCGGGCCAGTTCGGCGAGGCGGTCGTAAACCAATTCCCAAACGTCGTTGGCCATGACGGCGGACAACGGCACCGACGGCACCTCGATGCCCAGATCCCGTGGGCGCGCATGGCCGATATCGATGATGTCGCAGGTTCGATCATGGCCGACGAGAAACTGCGCCACGGCTTCCACCGGTTTCTGCGTGGCGGACAGGCCGATGCGGGTCAGCGGTTCAGCGCACAGCGCTTGCAGGCGTTCCAGGCTCAGGGCCAGGTGACTGCCGCGTTTACCGGCGGCCATGGCGTGGATTTCGTCGATGATCACGGTGCGCGTGGTGCCGAGCATTTTGCGTCCCGACTCTGAGCCCAGCAGCACGTAAAGCGATTCCGGGGTGGTCACCAGAATGTGCGGCGCGGTCTTGCGCATGGCCGCGCGTTCTTTTTGCGGGGTGTCGCCGGTGCGCACGGCGGTGGTGATTTCCAGCTGCGGCAAGCCCATCTGTCGTAACTGTTCGGTAATCCCGGCGAGCGGATTTTGCAGGTTGATGCGGATATCGTTGGACAGCGCCTTCAGCGGCGAGACGTAGACCACCAGGGTTTCGTCAGGCAGGCCGGCGGGGTTTTCCAGGCCTCGGTGGACAAGGTCGTCGAGCACGGCGAGGAACGCGGTGAGGGTTTTCCCTGAACCCGTGGGTGCGGCAATCAATGTTGAGCGGCGCTGCCGGATCAACGGCCATGCGCGGACCTGAGCGGCGGTGACCGTCGCAAAAGTGTTCCTGAACCAGGCGCTGACGGCGGGGTGAAAGCCTGCCAGGGCCGCGTCCGTGGGGATGGGCAGATTCATGGCTTAAGTTATGCGGGCGAGGGCGGGAAGATGCAAGTACCGCCGGGTATCTCGGCTGGCAATCGGGGCCTCATCGCTGGCAAGCCAGCTCCCACATGATTTGTGAACACCTCCAACCCGTTGTTGCTTCAACACAAACTCTGAGCTATCCCACAGAATTTGCAGACACCGCGCAACCTGTGGGAGCTGGCTTGCCAGCGATAGGGCCAGTTGCGTTGGTACAAATCCCGGGGATCTACACTTAACGGGTGACGGTTGCGCACTAAACCCGCAAAATGCAACGATTCCGGCAATTATCGACGACGCTGCTGCAAGCATCGTCGCCAAAGCCATCGTTCCAATCAGACTGGGCCTGCTGACTCTATGCGAATGCGCCTTATGTTACTGGGCGGCGGAAATGCCCTTGGGCAGGCGCTGATTCGCCTCGGTGCGGAAGAAGACATCGGTTTCCTCGCCCCCCGCCCGCCAGAAGACGGCTGGGATGCCGCGAGCCTGACGCAACTGCTCGACGACACTCGTCCGGATGCGTTGATCAACCTCGCCTACTATTTCGACTGGTTCCAGGCCGAAACGGTCAGCGAAAGCCGCATGGCCGGGCAGGAACGCGCCATCGAGCGTCTGGCCGAACTGTGCCAGCACCACAATATCGTCCTCGTGCAACCGTCCAGTTATCGGGTGTTCGACGGCTCGCGTGCTACCGCGTACAGCGAAAAAGATGAGCCGGTGCCCTTGGGCCTGCGCGGTCAGGCGTTGTGGCGGATCGAGCAAAGCGTTCGCGCCACCTGCCCACAGCATGTGTTGCTGCGATTCGGCTGGCTGCTCGATGACAGCGCGCAAGGCACCCTTGGGCGTTTCCTTGCCCGCGCCGAACTGCCGGAAGAATTGCTCATGGCCGATGATCGCCGAGGCAATCCGACGCCGGTCGACGACGCCGCACGGGTGATCATCTCGGTGCTCAAGCAACTCGATTGCGCGGCACCGCTGTGGGGCACTTATCACTACGCCGGGCATGAGGCGACCACACCGCTGGCGCTGGGTCAGGCGATTCTGACCGAGGCCCGCAGTCTCCACGCGCTGGCCATCGAAGCACCGACCGCCCAGGCTCACGCCGCACGGCCGGACGCTGCCGAGGAACCGCAACACGCGGTGCTCGCCTGCAAGAAAATTCTGCACACTTTCGGGATCAAGCCGCGCGCCTGGCGTGCCGCGCTTCCGGGCTTACTGGATAGGTTTTATCGCCATGGCTGAAGGCACTGTTTTAATCACCGGCGGCGCCGGGTTCATTGGCTCGCACCTGACTGACACCTTGCTCGCCAAGGGGCATTCGGTGCGGATACTGGACGACCTGTCGACCGGCAAACGCAGCAACCTGCCGCTGGACAACCCTCGGGTGGAACTGATTGTTGGCGATGTCGCCGATGCGGCGCTGGTTGCCCAGGCGATGCAGGGCTGCAGCGCGGTCGCCCACCTGGCGGCTGTGGCCTCGGTGCAAGCGTCGGTGGATGACCCGGTGAAGACTCACCAGAGCAATTTCATCGGCACCTTGAATGTCTGCGAAGCCATGCGTCTGGCCGGGGTCAAGCGTGTTTTATACGCCTCCAGCGCAGCGGTGTATGGCAACAACGGCGAGGGCGAATCGATTGATGAAGACACGCCAAAAGCCCCGCTGACGCCCTACGCGTCGGACAAACTGGCCGGCGAGCACTACTTCGATTTCTACCGCCGCCAGCATGGTCTTGAGCCGGCGATTTTCCGCTTCTTCAATATCTTCGGCCCCCGCCAGGATCCGTCCTCGCCGTACTCGGGGGTCATCAGCATCTTCAGCGAACGCGCGCAGAGCGGCTTGCCGATCACCGTGTTCGGCGATGGCGAGCAGACGCGCGACTTCCTCTATGTCGAGGATCTGGTCGACATTCTGGTGCAGGCAATCGAAAAGCCTGTTGTCGAAACCGGCGCAGTGAACGTCGGCTGGAATCAGGCGATGAGCCTCAAGCAGATGCTCGCAGAGTTGCAAAAGGTTGTCGGAGAGTTGCCGCCGATCAGCTACGGCCCGGCTCGCTCGGGCGACATCCGCCATTCGCGGGCGAACAATCGACGGTTGCTCGAGCGATTCGAAATGCCACCGCAAACGCCGATGAATGTTGGTCTGGCGCGGTTGTTGGGACTCGCCTGAAAGGCCCCTCACCCTAACCCTCTCCCGGAGGGAGAAGGGACTGACCGAGGTGGATGGTCGAGTTACGCCGAAGTGAAAGTCCGAGTCGAACTCAGGTCTTGAACAGTACCAAGATCGGCTCCCTTTCCCCCTCGCCCCCTTGGGGGAGAGGGCTGGGGTGAGGGGGTTCGATTCAACTCACTGCACAAATCTGTCAGACATGAAAAAGGCGCCCTTCAACAGGCGCCTTTTTCACGGCCGGGATTTGTCTCAATCCCTGTGGCAAGGGAATCTTATTCCCCGATCGACTGCACATCAGTCGCCTTCAGTTTCAACCTGCTCACCACCAAGCCTCATTCACCACCACGTGAACATTCTGTAAATCCGGCTTAGAACTTATAGCCCAAACCGACCATGTAGATGAACGGATCCACATCCACATTCACCCGTGCGCGAGTGCCCGGTGCAACAGCGTTGTTTTCAACGGTCGCGCGGGTATCGATATCGATGTAACGCACTTGGGCGTTGAGCATGATGTTGTCGGTGATCATGTAATCCGCACCGACCTGCCACGCCAGACCCCAGGAGTTTTTCGCCTTGAAGTTGCTGAAGCCGTTGGCGCTGGCTTCGCTGCCGACGTGTTCGTCGTAGATCCAGGTGTAGTTGATGCCGCCACCAACATAAGGTTGGAAAGCCGACTTCGAATCCAGCGGGTAGTAAACGACGCTGAGGGTCGGTGGCAGGTGTTTCAGCGTGCCGAGTTTGCCGTTGGCCGCTGGCAGGGCAGTGCCCTTGAGCTTCACGTCATGTTCAAACGGCGTGGCAGCGAGCAATTCGATACCGACGTGGCTGGTGA
Source organism: Pseudomonas sp. P116 (assembly GCF_020149425.1). Taxonomy (NCBI): domain Bacteria; kingdom Pseudomonadati; phylum Pseudomonadota; class Gammaproteobacteria; order Pseudomonadales; family Pseudomonadaceae; genus Pseudomonas; species Pseudomonas sp. P116. The sequence goes on from NZ_JACVHB010000008.1 coordinate 62,310, forward strand.
GCATGTAAGCGAAGTTCAGACCCAGTTGAGTGTCGCTGCTCATGGTCGCCTTGCCGCCCAGATTGGCGCCGCTCAACGGACCCTGATCGACCTTGACGCTGGAGCTGTCGGCCTTCGGGTTGACGGTGATTGCACCGGCACGGATCAGGATGTCGCCGGCTTCGTGGGCGTGGGCGAGCGGGGCTGCGAGCGCGAGGGCAACCAGCGAAGCGCTGAGCAAGGACTTGTTCATGGGGGCTCCAAAAGGACGTTGAAATTTTCTGATGTCCTATTGTATGAAGCCAACTGATACGGTCTTTTGATTCAGCTCAATGAAACAGTGATGGCGCCAAAAGATCGCAGCCTTCGGCAGCTCCTACAGTTGAAATGCTATCCCTTGTAGGAGCTGCCGAAGGCTGCGATCTTTTGATCTTGAAAGTGCCGGGGTTTACTCCGGCAGCTCATACACGTAAATCTTGTCCGCCTCCATCTGATACCCGGCATCCGCCAGCTCACTGCTGGACGCCTTGACCTGCATCGGCCCCTCGATCCAGTAAGGCTGATAAAGCTCATCGAGCTTCACCCCGAGTTCGCTTTTCACATGCACGATCTGGTTCGACGGTGGCGGCGGCACGTGGATGCAGGCGCCGAAATACGGCACCAGCAAGAAGTCCGTGGTGCGCCCCTCTTCATTGACTTCCAGCGGCACGATATAGCCCGGCAGGCGAATGTTCTGGCCGTCGAGGCTCTGCACCACCGGCGCATTCGGCAAGTCCTGTTTGGCGGCCGGCGCCGATTCAGCCGACAACGCATCGCTCATTTTCGACAGGTCGTGCAGAGGCGTCATGTTCGGCACTTCCGGCGCGGCGTCCGGCGGGATCATTTCCGACCAGGTCAGGTCTTTTGGCGCGGCTGCCCACACGGGCAGGACGACCAGCAATAACAGCGCGAGCAGTGCGCGGGGCATGGTGAACATCCTCATAAACGGATCGACAGGCCATCGGCCAAAGATTGGCGATAGGCGCGCCAGGCCGGCACGCTGCCCATCAGCAGCGCGGCCGCCAGAATGCCACCGAGCAGCGTCCATTCATACTCGCTCGGCCACGCCAGCGGCAGGAACAAACCGTAATTGGCCTGCACGTAACCCTGCGCAGCCGCAATGCCGATGTACAACAACGCCAGCCCGGCGATCACTCCGATCAACGCCAGAGCGAACGCTTCCAGCACCAGCAGACTCGCGATGTGCCACGGCCGCGCACCCACCGAGCGCAGAATCGCCATCTCGCGGCGCCGCTCGTTGAGGCTGGTCAGAATCGCCGTAAGCATGCCAATCAACCCGGTCAGCACCACGAACAGCGAGACCACAAACAGCGCTTTTTCGGCGGTGCTCATCAGGCTCCACAGTTCCTGCAAGGCCACGCCCGGCAGGATCGCCAGCATCGGCTCACCACGGAATTCATTGATCTCGCGTTGCAGGGCGAAGGTGGAAATCTTGCTGTTGAGGCCCAGCATGAACGCGGTGATCGCTTGCGGCGTCAGGTCCATGTTTCGCGCCTGATCCGCACTGATCCGCCCATTACCACGGGCCGGCACGCCGTTGTGCCAGTCGATGTGAATCGCCTCCATGCCGCCAAGGCTGATGTGCAGCGTGCGATCTACCGGCGTGCCGGTGCGCTTGAGAACGCCGACCACGGTGAACGGTTTGTCGTCGTGTTTGACCAGGCTGATCGCGGCCACGCCATGAGCCAGCACCAGTTTGTCGCCGAGTTTGTAATGCAGCGCCTCGGCCACTTCGGCGCCGAGCACCACTTCGAATGGATCGGTAGCAAAGGCGCGACCGTCGGCCAGCGCCAGATGCTGCTGGCGGCCATATTGGTAATGCTCGAAATAGGCTTCGGTGGTGCCCATCACGCGGTAGCCGCGATGGGAGTCGCCTAGGGACATCGGGATCGCCCACTTCACTTTCGGGTTGTTGGCAAAGTGTTCAAAGCTGTCCCAGCGGATGTTATTGGTGGCGTTGCCGATGCGAAACACCGAGTACAGCAGCAGATTCACCGAACCGGAACGAGCGCCAACAATCAGGTCGGTGCCGCTGATGGTGCTGGCGAAACTGGCTTTGGCTTCGGTGCGCACACGCTCGACGGCGAGCAGCAGGCAGACCGACAGGGCAATGGCGAATGCAGTGAGCAACGCGGTGAAGCGGCGGTTGGCCAGGCTGGCCATGGCCAGACGAAACAGATACATCTCAGACCTCGGCATACGTGGCGGCGCGATTGAGCTCGGCCAGTGACAGATGACGGTCGAACAGCGGCGCCAGACTCTGGTCGTGGCTGACGAACAGCAGGCTGGAACCGGCCTCGCGGCATTCGGCGAACAACAGGCGAATGAAGTTTTCTCGGGCGTCGTAGTCCAGCGCCGAGGTCGGTTCGTCGGCGATCACCAGTTCTGGCTGACCGATCAACGCACGGGCAGCGGCGACACGTTGTTGCTGACCGATGGACAGCGAGTCGGCGCGACGGCTGAGGATGCTTTCGTCCTTCAGGCCCAAGTGCGCGAGCAGGGTGGCGGCGGCTTGATCGACACTGCCGTGACGCTGTTTCGCCCGTTCAGCGCGCAATTTCGAGAAGTGGCAGGGCAACTCGACGTTCTCGCGCACCGAGAGAAACGGCAGCAGGTTGAACTGCTGGAAGATGTAACCGGTGTGGTCCACGCGGAAAGTGTCGCGCGCACCGGCAGAGAGTTCGGTCAGCTCCTGGCCCAGCAGACGAATGCTGCCTCGATCGGGTTTCTGCACGCCGCCCAGCAAGCCGAGCAGGGTCGTCTTGCCGCTGCCGCTGGGGCCTTTGAGGAACAGGGTTTCACCCGCTTCCAGCCGAAACGCCGGGATTTCCAGCAGCAGTGGGTGACCAGGCCAACTGAAGCCCAGGTCGGACAGTTCGATGAGTGCTTGGGTCATGACACCAATTTCAAGAGTTGAACACAAACCCTGTAGGAGCTGCCGAAGGCTGCGATCTTTTGATTTTTGTAAACCAGGATCAAAAGATCGCAGCCTTCGGCAGCTCCTAAAGGGGTATTTCACTGGATTCAGAATTTCAGCGAGGCAGCCTTCGCTGTCACTTCCGTACCTTGCTGGCCGCTTGCGCTGATCAGTTGTACCTGAATTTTCTGAGTCGCCGGGAAGGTGCTGAAGATAGTCGCCAGATCCAGCGTCTTCAATGCGCCCGGAGTCGCGCAGCTGAACTGATAGTGCGCGTGAATTTCGCTGTGGTCGTGGTGATGCTCGTGACCGTCCTTGCCGGCTCCATCTTCGTCGTGATCATCTGCGTCGGGCTTGTCACCGAACAACGGGCTTTCCAGTTCCTGGCTGACCACTTTGCAACCGGCAGCGGCGGGCAGGTTGAACAGGGCCAATGGCTTTTCAAGTTGCGCACGGGCAGCGGCAACCTTGGCCTTGTCGGCATCCGTGGTGGCGGCGTGTTCGAAGCCCACCAGATTCATCGCCGGGCTTTCCAGCTCAAGTTCCAGCGTCTGGCCATCCAGTGCAGCGTTGAGACGGCCAACGCCATGTTCATGCGCGCCGAGGCTGCCGTGTTCATGGTCGTGGTCATGCTCATCGGCAGCATGGGCAACGGCCAGCGGCAACAGGGCAAACGGCAAAGCGAGCAACAGACGACGCATGGCGGTCTCCGAACAGTAAAATGAAAAGTTTGTTATGTGATCTTATAACGAAAGTGCGCAGAGTTTGCCCGTGCGCTTGGCGTTACACAAGTCCCATGGGAGCATGCAGGTCAGAAATGTGCGGGAGCGAACTCAATGTTGCGGATACGCGGAACCGTCGGTGACTTGCCGGTGGATTTGACGGTGGAACTGGATGACAGTGATTGGGCCAGGCTCGGTTCGGCCCTGAATGCGCAGGCACCGACTGCTCAACCTGAAGGGGTTGCGATAACGCCAGCGGCGAAACCGATGAACCAGGACGATGCGTTGTGGCAGGTGGCCAAGGACCTGTTGCGCAAGGCCGGGCAACTCAGCGGGCCGGATCTGCTGGAACAGCTCGAAGGGCTGACCGGCAGCGCGGTGTCAGGCAAGCGCCTGCTGGTGCGACTGCGGCACAGTGCGGATGTGAAGGTGATGAGCGGCGGGGATACGCCGCTTTACAGCTGGATCGAGTAGAGCGCAAAAGCAAAAGATCGCAGCCTGCGGCAGCTCCTACAGGTTCAGCATTCACCCGCAAAAAGGTGTGGCGCCCGCGCCCCGTGTTCATACGCAAAACGGTGTGGCCACCGCGCCCCGTATTCAGCCGCAAAACGGATGGCAATCGCCTCCCGTATTCAGCCGCAAAACGGGTGGCGCCCACGATCTGCGTACATCCGCAAAACGGGTGGTCCACGATCCCCTGTAGGAGCTGCGGCACGCTGCGATCTTTTGATCTTAATAAAGCGCAGCAAACATCTTGCGACGGTAAACAGTCACCAACGGGTGCTCGTTGCCCAACAACTCGAACACCTGCAACAACGTCTTGTGCGGCAAGCCCTCGGCATAGCCGCGATTGCGGATAAACAACTTGAGCAAGGCATCCAGCGCCGCTTCATATTGCTGACGCGCCAGTTGCTGGATCGCCAGTTGATACACCGCTTCGTCGTCCTGCGGATCTTTCGCCAAACGTGCTTTCAGGTCGGCGGCGTCCGGCAGATCGCGGGCGAGGCCGAGGAATTTGATCTGCGCCTTGGCCCCGGCCAGCGCGGCTTTGTGTTCATCGCTCTTGACCGCGTCGAGCACCGTTTGCGCTTCGTCCAGTTCACCACGTTCAGTCAGGCAGCGTGCGTAGAGAATCAGCGCCTTGGCGTTGGTGTTGTCCTCATTAAGCATCACCACCAACGCCGCTTCGGCATCTGCGTAGCGACCGTCATCGAACAGCGCCTGAGCCTGTTCGAACGGATCGGCTGCGGCTGGCGGCGGCATTTGCACATGCGGTTCGAGCAACGCACGCACGGCGGATTCCGGTTGCGCGCCGGCAAAACCGTCCACCGGTTGACCGTCCTTGAACAGCACCACGGTCGGCAGGCTGCGAATGCCGAAACGGGCGACGATGTCTTGCTCGATATCGCAATTGACCTTGGCCAGCAGCAGCTCGCCCTGATAGCTCTCGGCAATGCCTTGCAGCATCGGCATCAACGCCTTGCATGGCGCACACCACTCGGCCCAGAAATCCACCAGCACCGGTTTGTTGAAAGAAGCCTCGATCACCGACTGGTCGAAATCGGCAGTCGTGGCGTCGAAGATGTACGGCGTTTGCTGACTCATAGGGGATCTCTTTTAAGCGTCAATGAACGCACTATAAGGGGTGAAGCAAAAGATCGCAGCCTGCGGCAGCTCCTACAGGTTTATCGTTCATCCGCAATATTGGCGGTGGACCCGACCACTGTAGGAGCTGCCGCAGGCTGCGATCTTTTGGCGTTATCAATCACGTCGCGCATGGTAAAGGCTGACATGCCGAAATTCTTCCGGCTCCGCCAGATCCGGTAAAGTCATCGCCTCAAGCATCTCTATGCGTTCATACAAAGGATGGCGAAAATCCCGGACCCGCGAATCCGCCACCAATGCCTCGCGGCCACGGCTGAGAAACGCATCCAGCAACGGCAGATTCGCCCGGTCGTACAACACATCCGCGACCAGAATCAGATCAAAGCGATCCGCCTCGGCAAAGAAGTCCTTCGAATAACTCATCTGCACATCATTGAGTTCGGCATTCGCCCGACAGGCAGCAATCGCCAGCGGATCGAGATCACAGGCCACCACTTCCAGCGCGCCGGCCTTCACCGCCGCAATCCCGGCGATGCCGGAACCGGCGCCGAAATCCAGCACGCGTTTGCCGCGCACCCATTCGGGAAACTCAGCCAGATAGCGCGCTACCGCCAGACCGCTGGCCCAGCAAAAGCTCCAGTACGGCGGCTCATGCAGTATGCGCTGGGTTTCTTCCTGGCTGAATTCGCGCGCCATGTTGTCGCCGTCGATCAGCCAGAGCTGTAAATCGGTGCCCGGCAACGCGCAAGCCTTGAGTCTGGCGTCGCCGAGCAATTCCCCCAATGCCTGTTGCAGGTCGAGCGGTGCATTCATGGTGCTTTGACGAATTGCAGCTGGCCCAACGCCTGTGTGGTCGGCTGGGTGATGGTCTGCGATGGCAGATGCAGGATCAGTTGGCCGGACTGACTCGCACGGCCGCGCAACTCAACCCGCGCGCCCGCCGGAAAGGCCTCGGGGTTGAAGCGCACGTGAAACGGCAGAATCTGGTTGTTGCCGATCAGGCTTGAACTGGCGAGCAATTGTTGCGGGCGATCCTTCTCGTCGATCACCAGCAGCGCCAGTTCGACTTCGGCACCGGCCGGCACACCTTGCAGGGTGCCGCTCAATTCGCGTTGATGGGCGGGCAGCGGGCCGAGGGCAGCGGCCTGATTGGCTTTTTTCTGCGCCTGCTGCGGCGCCGGGCCTGGTGTCGGCGGCTGAGGCTTGGGCGCATCGCTGCCACAGGCCACCAGCAGGCTGAAAAGACTGAGCAAAACGAGCGGACGTAAAGGCATTGGCAGCTCCGGCAAAATGAAATCCATGGATCAAACGATCATGCCCGTCTGTATACCGCAAACCCTATGTCTTGTCTTGCCACCGGGATGCGCTACCATGGCCCTCCCTTTTTTTGTTGCCAGCCACCATGCACTGTCCCTTCTGCGGTGCCAACGACACCAAGGTCATCGACTCGCGTCTGGTCGCCGAGGGCGAACAGGTGCGCCGCCGGCGTGAATGCCTGGCCTGCGGCGAACGTTTCACGACATTCGAGACGGCCGAACTGGTGTTGCCGCGCCTGATCAAAACCGATGGCAGCCGCCAACCGTTCGACGAAGAAAAACTGCGCGCGGGCATGCAACGCGCTCTGGAGAAACGTCCGGTGAGCGTCGAGCGCCTCGAATCCTCTCTGGTCCACATCAAGCACAAGCTGCGCGCCACCGGCGAGCGCGAGGTCAAATCCCTCGTGGTCGGCGAACTGGTCATGGCCGAGCTGCAAAAGCTTGATGAAGTCGCCTACATCCGTTTCGCTTCGGTGTACAAGCGCTTCCAGGACCTCAACGAGTTCCGCGAAGAAATCGACCGCCTCGCCCGCGAACCGGTGAAAGAATGACCACCGTCGCCGAGCAGGCCATCCTCGACGCCCACTTCATGGCGCGCGCGCTGGAACTGGCCCGCAAAGGTCACTACACCACGCACCCCAATCCTCGGGTTGGCTGCGTGATCGTGAAGGACGGGCAGATTGTCGGCGAAGGCTGGCACGAGCGCGCCGGCGAACCTCACGCCGAAGTCCACGCCTTGCGCGCCGCCGGTCAACTGGCCCGCGGCGCTACGGCATACGTCACCCTCGAGCCTTGCAGCCACCATGGGCGCACGCCGCCGTGCGCCGATGCGCTGGTCATTGCCGGTGTCGGCCGAGTGGTTGCGGCAATGCGTGATCCGAATCCGCAAGTGGCCGGGCGTGGTTTGCAGCGTCTGGCCGATGCCGGCATTGCGACTGATAGCGGCGTGCTGGAAGCTGAAGCGCGCAAGCTCAATCACGGATTTCTGAAGCGCATGGAACACGGCTTGCCGTTTGTGCGGGTCAAGTTGGCCATGAGTCTGGACGGTCGCACGGCGATGGAAAGCGGCGAGAGTCAGTGGATCACCGGCCCGGCTGCGCGTTCGGCGGTGCAGCGTTTGCGCGCTCAGGCGGCCGTGGTGCTGACCGGCGCCGATACCGTGCTGGCCGATGGCGCGCGCTTGACGGTTCGCGCCGACGAACTGGGTCTGGATGCCGAGCAAACCGCATTGGCCATGAGCCGTCCGCCGCTGCGGGTTTTGATCGACGGGCGTCTGCGGGTGCCGCTTGATGCACCTTTCTTCAAGGCTGGCCCGGCGTTGGTCGCGACCTGCATGGCCGTCGAAGAGCAATACGCCAACGGCCCGGAATGTTTGATCGTGCCGGGTGATGACGGTCAGGTCGACCTGCATCAACTGCTAGTCGAGTTGGCCAACCGTGACGTAAACGAGGTGCTGGTCGAGGCCGGTCCGCGTCTGGCGGGGGCGTTTGCCCAACTCGGTCTGGTCGATGAGTTCGTGATCTTTATCGCCGGCAAGTTCCTTGGCTCCACGGCGCGTCCATTGCTGGACTGGCCGCTGGCCTATATGAAGGATGCGCCGGAGCTGAAAATCACTGAAATTCGTGCGGTGGGCGATGACTGGCGAGTCACTGCCGTCCCTGTCCTTACGGCGAGCGTATAATTCCCGGCCATCGCGTTAGCGCTGGCTTCGTTCTCAAGGAGAACCCCATGTTTACCGGCATCATCGAATCCATCGGCAGCATCCGTGCAATGACCCCAAAGGGCGGCGATGTACGGGTGCATGTTGAAACCGGCAAGCTCGACCTGAGCGATGTCAAACTCGGCGACAGCATCGCGGTCAACGGCGTCTGCCTGACGGCTGTCGAGCTGCCGGGCAACGGCTTTGCCGCCGACGTCAGCCGCGAAACGCTGGACTGCACCGCCATGAATGACCTGAAAAGCGGCAGCCCGGTCAATCTGGAAAAAGCCCTGACCCCAACCACTCGTCTGGGTGGTCACCTGGTCAGCGGTCACGTCGACGGTGTCGGCGAAATCGTCTCGCGCGCCGATAATGCCCGCGCCGTGGAATTTCGCATCCGCGCACCGAAAGACCTGGCCAAGTACATCGCCCATAAAGGCTCGATCACCGTCGACGGCACCAGCCTGACCGTGAACGCAGTCGATGGCGCCGAGTTCATGCTCACGATCATTCCGCACACCCTGAGCGAAACCATCATGGCTTCCTACAAGCCGGGTCGTCGGGTGAATCTGGAGGTCGACTTGCTGGCGCGTTATCTGGAGCGCCTGCTGTTAGGCGACAAGGCCGCAGAGCCGAGCGCTGGTGGCACGATTACCGAAAGCTTTCTGGCCGCCAACGGCTACCTCAATTCCTGACTGAAGGGGGTGCCTTGTGGCGCTCAATAGCATCGAAGAACTGGTTGAAGACATCCGCCAAGGCAAGATGGTCATCCTCATGGATGACGAAGATCGCGAGAACGAAGGCGACCTGATCATGGCCGCCGAGTGCTGCAAGGCCGAACACATCAACTTCATGGCCAAGCACGCCCGTGGCCTGATCTGCATGCCGATGAGCCGCGAGCGCTGCGAATTGTTGAAGCTGCCGCTGATGGCGCCACGCAACGGTTCCGGGTTCGGTACCAAGTTCACCGTGTCGATCGAAGCGGCCGAAGGCGTGACCACCGGCATCTCCGCCGCTGACCGTGCACGTACCGTGCAGGCTGCCGCCGCGAAAGACGCTAAAGCTGAAGACATCGTCAGCCCTGGCCACATCTTCCCGCTGATGGCTCAGGCTGGTGGCACCCTGGCGCGCGCCGGCCACACTGAAGCTGCTTGCGACCTGGCGCGCATGGCCGGTTTCGAGCCGAGCGGCGTGATCTGCGAAGTGATGAACGACGACGGCACCATGTCTCGTCGCACTGAGCTGGAAGCGTTCGCCGCTGAACACAACATCAAGATCGGCACCATTGCCGACCTGATTCACTACCGGATGATCCACGAACGTACCGTTCAGCGGATTGCCGAGCAGCCACTGGACAGCGAACTGGGCCAATTCAACCTGGTGACCTATCGTGATTCGGTGGAAGGCGACGTGCACATGGCCCTGACGCTGGGCACCGTTTGCGCTGAAGAACCAACCCTGGTTCGCGTGCACAACATGGACCCGCTGCGCGACCTGCTGATGGTCAAACAACCGGGCCGCTGGAGCCTGCGTGCCGCCATGGCTGCAGTTGCCGAGGCCGGCAGCGGCGTGGTGCTGTTGCTGGGTCATCCGCTCGATGGCGACGTGTTGCTGGCGCATATTCGTGAAACCGGCGATCAAGTACCGGCGAAAAAACCGACCACTTACAGCATCGTTGGTGCCGGTTCGCAGATCCTGCGTGACCTCGGTGTGCGCAAAATGCGCCTGATGTCGGCACCGATGAAATTTAATGCGATATCCGGTTTCGATCTGGAAGTTGTAGAATACGTGCCCTCCGAATAATGACCCGCAGATTCGTATTGCTGGTGTGTACCCTTGTGGTGAGGGGATTTATCCCCGACGGGCTGCGCAGCGGCCCCTGTTTTTGGGACTGCTGCGCAGTCCATCGGGGATAAATCCCCTCGCCACAGGATGTAATGGAACGGCAATGCGGTGTCTGCGATCATGTATTCGTGGCTAATATCACTGAGGGATGCGTACGAGACGCGTCCCGGCTCTTTAAGAGATCTGACGAATGACCCTGAAGACCATCGAAGGTACCTTCATCGCCCCTAAAGGCCGCTACGCTCTGGTAGTGGGCCGTTTCAACAGCTTCGTTGTTGAAAGCCTGGTCAGCGGTGCAGTTGATGCCCTGGTTCGCCACGGCGTGAGCGAAAGCGACATCACCATCATCCGCGCTCCTGGCGCCTTCGAAATCCCGCTGGTTGCGCAGAAAGTCGCTCAGAAAGGCGAGTTCGCAGCAATCATCGCCCTCGGCGCGGTCATTCGTGGCGGTACTCCGCACTTCGAATACGTGGCAGGCGAGTGCACCAAGGGCCTGGCCCAGGTGTCCATGGAGTTCGGCGTTCCGGTCGCGTTCGGCGTCCTGACCGTTGATTCCATCGAGCAAGCCATCGAACGTTCCGGCACCAAGGCCGGTAACAAAGGTGCCGAAGCTGCCCTGTCCGCGCTGGAAATGGTCAGCCTGCTGGCACAGTTGGAGGCCAAGTGATTAGCGACGAAAGCGATCGTTTCAACCCGCGCGACCCACGTCCAGCGGACGCCGGCAAGCCTTCGAAAAGCGAAAAGCGCCGGGCTGCCCGTCAGTTGGCGACTCAGGCGCTGTACCAGCGTCTTCTGGCTGGCACTTCGCTGAACGAAATCGAAGCGCAGTTTCGCGTCGACAACGATTTCACCTTTGCCGATGCCAGCTACTTCCACGACATCCTGCACGGTGTTCCGGCCAACCAGACCGAGATCGACACTGCGTTGGCGCCGTGCCTGGACCTGACCATCGAAGAGCTGGACCCGGTTGAGCTGTGCGTGCTGCGCCTGTCCACCTGGGAGCTGCTCAAGCGCGTCGACGTGCCGTACCGCGTGGTGATCAACGAAGGCATCGAACTGGCGAAAGTCTACGGTTCGACCGATGGCCACAAGTTCGTCAACGGTGTGCTCGACAAGCTGGCCCCGCGTCTGCGTGAAGCTGAAGTGAAGGCGTTCAAGCGCTGATATGCGCTTGATACCCAATGGGCGAGTTTGAGCTGATCCGCAATTTCTTCGCCGCCGCGCCTTGTGCGCAGGGCGGCGAGGGCGTTGCTCTCGGGATCGGCGACGACTGCGCCTTGCTGGCGGTTCCCCCCGGGGAACAGCTGGCCATTTCCACCGATACGCTGGTGGCCGGCGTGCATTTCGCCGATCCCTGCGATCCGTTTTTGCTCGGTCAGCGCTCGCTGGCCGTCGCGGTCAGCGATCTGGCCGCCATGGGCGCCACGCCCATCGCCTTTACCCTTGCCCTGACTGTGCCGACGGTGACCGCCGATTGGCTGCAAGCCTATGCCCACGGTTTGAACCGCATGGCGCAGAATTGCGGCGTGGCTCTGGTGGGTGGCGACACCACGCGCGGGCCGTTGAGCCTGACCGTCACTGTGTTCGGTCGCGTCCCGACCGGATTGGCCTTGACCCGCAACGGTGCGCAGCCAGGTGATTTGCTGTGTGTCGGCGGTGAACTGGGCAATGCCGCTGGCGCGTTGCCGCTGGTGTTGGGCCAGCGCGACGCCGCGCCGGATATCGCTCAGCCGCTGCTCGATCACTACTGGTCACCGCAACCGCAACTCGCGCTCGGTCAGGCTCTGCGAGGCAAAGCCACGTCAGCGCTGGATATCTCCGACGGTTTGCTCGCCGATTGTGGGCACATCGCGTTGGCGTCGAAGGTGCGACTTGAAATTGAACGTGAGCGTGTGCCGTTGTCGGATGCACTAGTGGCGTTTCTCGGTCAGCGCGGTGCCGAGCGTGCGGCGCTGAGCGGTGGCGATGATTACGTGCTGGCCTTCACGTTACCGTCCGTCGAGTTGCCGGCACTGCTCGCCGATGGTTGGCCGATCCATGTGATCGGTCGTGTGGCGCAGGGGCAGGGCGTGGCGCTACTGGACCGCGAAGGGCACGACATCACCCCGCAAATCCGGGGCTATCAACATTTTCAGGAGTCACCGTGACAGATCACCCGAAACAGGTTCCGGCCGAATTCGTCCCGCCTTCTGTCTGGCGCAATCCTTGGCATTTCCTCGCCTTCGGCTTCGGTTCGGGCACTTTGCCCAAAGCGCCGGGCACGTGGGGTTCGCTCGTTGCGCTACCCTTTATCCCGTTGTGGCAGATGTTGCCCGACTGGGGGTACTGGCTGATGCTCGGCATCACCATGCTGTTCGGCTTCTGGCTGTGCGGCAAGGTCGCCGACGATCTGCGCGTGCACGACCACGAAGGCATCGTCTGGGACGAAATGGTCGGCATGTGGATCACCCTGTGGCTGGTGCCGGAAGGCTGGTACTGGTTGCTCGCGGGTTTCCTGGTGTTCCGCTTCTTCGACATTCTCAAGCCGTGGCCGATCCGCTGGATCGACCGGCATGTTCATGGCGGAGTCGGCATCATGCTCGACGACGTGCTGGCTGGCGTGTTCGCCTGGCTGGCGATGCAGGGACTGGTGTGGGTATTTGCCTGATTCGAGGGTTGTCAGGCTAAAGAGGGTAATTAGGATGTCGCGGCGCTGGTTGGCAGGGGTGGTTTTGGCTGTGCTGGGCACTGTCGCCAGTGCGCAGGAAACCGCGCCGGCGCCCTCGGTTATTCGTCTGGCCAGCGAAGTCTGGGAAGACTACACCGCTGCCGATGGTCATGGGCTGGCCTGGGATGTGTTGCGCAAGGTGTTCGAACCGGTCGGGGTAAAACTCGAATTTCGCAGCGAACCCTATACGCGTTCTGTAGGACTGGCGCAGCGTGCTGAAGTCGATGCTTGCGTGGGCTCGTATCACGAAGAGTTCAGTGATCTGCTCTATCCGCGCTGGAATTTCGACACCGATCACGTCTATGCGCTGGGCCTTGCCAGCAACCCGGCACCAACGCTGGAGACCTTGGGCAACTATCGGCTGGCCTGGGTGCGCGGCTACGACTATCAGAGCTACTTGCCCAATGTACGCAGCTTCAACGAAGTGATCCGGCGCACCGGGATCCTGTCGATGCTGACCCACAACCGTGCCGACTATTACATCGACGCGCTGACTGAAATCAATTACGTGCTCAGTCGGGCGAGGGATCCGTCGCAATTTCGCACGACCCATGTTGCCGAGTTGCCGCTGTACCTGTGCTTCGCCAATACCCCCAAGGCCCGCACGTTGATGGCGCTGTTTGACCGGCGCATGGATCAACTGGTGAAGAGCGGCGAGCTGAAACCGATTTTCGAGAAGTGGAAGCAGCCGTATCCGTTTAGCGCGGGCGCGGCGAATCCCCTGTAGGAGCTGCGGCACGCTGCGATCTTTTGATCTTGATTTTGAAAGCCGGATCAAAAGATCGCAGCCTCGTTTCACTCGACAGCTCCTACACGGGTCTGTGTTGTCGGGTAAGTCATCAAACTTTTTGATCGTTATGCCCGATAATTCAGCCTAAGCGTCTGTAGGAACCTGCTGTTACAATGCCGCCCAGCGAATCTTCAGACTTTTTTTAGATCAGGAGCACACCGGTGCCTGTCGTTTTTGTCGCCGCTTCCAAGCTGCCAACGCCTTTTGCGCAATTCACCATGCACGGCTTTCTAGATGAAGCCACCGGCCGCGAGCATGTCGTGCTGAGCCTGGGTGATTTCGCCGACGGTGCCCCGGTACTCGGCCGTTTGCACTCCGAATGCCTGACCGGCGACGCCTTGTTCAGCCAGCGCTGCGACTGCGGTTCGCAGCTTGAGGGCGCGCTAAAGGCCATCGCCCGCGAAGGTCGTGGCGTATTGCTCTACCTGCGTCAGGAAGGTCGCGGCATCGGTCTGTTGAACAAGATCCGCGCCTACGAATTGCAGGATGGCGGCGCCGATACCGTTGAAGCCAACGAGCGTCTGGGCTTTGCCGCCGACCAGCGCGACTACGCCATGTGCCTGCCGATGCTCGAACACCTCGGGGTCAAAGCCCTGCGTCTGATGACCAACAACCCGCGCAAGGTCAAAGCCTTGACCGACATGGGCATCGTCGTCGCCGAGCGCGTGCCGCTGCACACCGGCCACAACCCGCACAACAAACTGTACCTGGCGACCAAGGCCAGCAAGCTCGACCACATGATGGGCAACGAGCATCAGGGCGAGGTAGACCGGGCGTGACTCGCGGTCAGGTAAAGCGTCGCCTCAGCGTCGACTGGTGGAAATACCTGGCGTTAGCGCTGGTGCCGTTGTTCGTGCTGAATGCTGTGTTTGCTCAGAACGAGCCGATTCTGCCGGTGCTGGCGATGCCGCTGTTTATCGCCGGTGTCGCGTCGATGTTCGTCAGCCTGAAGTTTTTTGGCCGCTACAAACATGCGCTGATCGCCACGCAGAAATCTCTCGACACTGCAGATGAACCGGCGGCCTGGATCGCCCTCGCAGCAAGTCGCCGAGCGGCATTTCTAGCGGCCGCGTTGCCCGCGTGGATCGGTGCACTGGCGGTATTTGTCGGCCTTGAAGCCATACCGCTGATGTTGCTGGCGCTGTCCACCGTCGTGCTGTTTTACCTCTACCGTATCCCGCGTCAACTCGGCTGATGCGCCATCTCTGGCTGGCGGTTCTGCTGCTGGCCATCAATGGCCCTGTATTCGCCGCTCAGCGCGTGGTCAGCCTCGCGCCGTCGCTTTCTGAAATCGTCGTTGAACTGGATTCCGCCGATCTGCTGGTCGGCGTACTGGATGCGGGCGAGCGGCCTGCTGCGATTGCGAATCTTCCCTCGGTGGGTCGCTATGGTCAGCTCGACATGGAGCGTTTGCTCAGCCTCAAACCTGATCTGTTGTTGCTCTGGCCCGGCAGTGTCGGGCCGGCGCAGCGCGATCAGCTCCAGCGGCTGAACATCCCTACTTACGTCGCCGAACCGCACAGTCTTGAACAGCTTTCTGCGCAGATCGAAGCCATTTCGTCTCAGCTCGGTCGGCCCGAGCGCGGGGCTGCGTTGGCGGCGGATGTTCGCAAGAAACTCGAGAACCTGCGCCAGCGTTATCACCGGGATAGGCCACTTAAGGTGTTCTATCAGGTGTGGGACAAGCCGCTGTATACCGTCGGCGGGGGGCAGATCATCAGCGATGCGCTTGAGGTGTGCGGGGCGCGCAATGTGTTCGGCGACTTGAGTCTGCCGGCGCCGCAAATCAGCATTGAGGCGGTGTTGCAGCGAGATCCCGAGGTGATTCTGGCGAGTGATCAGGCGCAGCTGGATGCATGGAAGGCGTGGCCGCAGGTGACGGCTGTAAAGCAGAGGCAATTGCTGATGGTCACCGACAAAGGCCTGGAACGCCCGAGCGCTCAGATGATCGACGCTACCGCCGAACTCTGCCACCTCATCCAACCTGACAAATAACCCCTGTAGGAGCTGCCGCAGGCTGCGATCTTTTGATGTTGTTTTATAAGATCAAAAGATCGCAGCCTTCGGCAGCTCCTACAGGGATCATCAGCAATTTCAGCAATTTCAGCAATTCAGCAATATCAGAAGTTTCAGCGCAGTTCGGGGGTCCAGGTCACCCCAAACATCCACGCTCGACCTTCTTCGCGATAACCATATTGGCTGCCGTCATAGCTGTAGTTTGCGCGGCTGTGACCCTTGTCCAGCAGGTTATCCACCTTCAGATCCAGGTTGATCTCCCGGTTCAGCGCCCAACTGCTGCGCAGGCCGAACAGCGCATAGCCGCCTAGTGCTTGATTGTTGTTCAGGTCGTCATAACTGCTGCTCACCGCCTGCCAACTGGCGCCGAGGCTCAGTCGATCAAACTGCCGATCCAGATCCCAACTCAACGTCCGCCGTGCCCGCCGCGCCAACGTATGGCCGGTATCACGGTCGCGCGGGTCGATGATCGATACGCCAAGGTTGCTCTGCCAACCAAACAATTCCTGCTTCAGCGCCGCTTCGAAACCGTTGATCCGTGCTGAAGCCACGTTTTCCGGCCGTGAGTTGCTGCCGAAGATGATCGCGTCCTCAAGATCCGTGCGGTACAGCGACGCTTCCAGACGACTGTTGTCGCTCAGTTGGCTGCGCCATTGCAGCTCATAGCTTTTTGAGGTTTCCGGTTTCAGGTTCGGGTTGCTGAAATCCGGGTAGTACAGGTCGTTGAAGGTCGGTGCACGGAAGCCTTCGCTGTAGCTGAGCAGCAGATCGTTGTCCGGATTAAGCGGCAGGGTGAACGTGCCGCTCCAGGTGTTCTGGCTGCCGAACTGTTGGTTGTCGTCGTGGCGCAAACCCAGCTCCGTGGAGAAACTGTCGGCCTGATAACGGTGCTGGATGAACGCGGCGCGGTTCCAGCGGCTGTCCTCGTCGAACGCGGTGCTGCTGTTGACCCGGTCTTCGTACCAGTCGCCGCCCAGGATCAGGCTGTTGCGCGCATCCAGGGTCAGGTCGTTCTGCCAGTTCACCGAATCGCGGTAGGTGTTGAATACCGTGCGCTCGTCGCTGAGCTTGTCGAGGGTCTTTTCGCGGTTCTCTGTGTGGCCGAATTCGACGCGGGTTTTCCAGATATCGTTGACCCGGGCATCGACGTAACTGCTGACGCTACTAACGTTGAAATCGCTGTAAGGCTGTTGCTGGACCGATTCGAACGTGGTCGTGTCGAAGCGGCCGAACGGATTGTCGAACTCGCTCTTGCCACGGTTATCCAGCAGGTTGGCGCCGACTTCGATGTCATCAGTCAGCGCATGGCTGAGGCTCAGGCTCACTGACTTGTTGCGGTAGGCATCGTGATCGCCGTCGCTTGGGTATGACTCATGAGTACGGTCGATCCCGGCGGTTTCATCCAGGCTGGCGCCGAGGTTGAAGCGGGTTTTGTCGTCGCCACCGGACAGGCCGAGGCTGCGCTCCCAGGTTTGATGGCTGCCGAAGCCGACATGCATGCGTGGTTGCACGCCTTGCTCAGCCCCGCGACGGGTAAAAATCTGAATCACCCCGCCAATCGCATCGCTGCCGTAAATCACCGAGCGCGAACCGCGCAGCACTTCCACGCGTTCGATCTGCTCGATGTTCAGGTGCTGCAGATTGCTGTCACCGGAAGTGGAGTTGCCGATGCGCTGGCCGTCGACCAGCACCAGGCTTTGCGCCGACTGCGTGCCGCGGATATAGACCCCGGGCAAGCTGCCGCGTCCGCCTGCTTGCGCCACTTGCACGCCCGGCACACGCCGCAGCAGATCCGGCACATCGCTCGGTTGCAGACGATCGATGTCTTCGCGGGTGAACACGGTGTTGGCGGCGCTGCTGTCATTGCGCGCTTCGACCTGACGGTTGGCGCTGATCAACACGTCCGGCAGCTTCAGCGCTTGATCGCGCTCGAAGGTGTCGGCGACAGCGTTGGCAGTCGGCAGCAGAAGGAAGGGCAGGGCGAGGCGCGAGAGTTTCATGGCAATCCATGGTTTATGCAAAACCGTGTAGGAGCTGCCGAAGGCTGCGATCTTTTGATTTTGCTTTTAAAAAGTCTGGAGCTGCCGAAGGTCAGGATCAAAAGATCGCAGCCTTCGGCAGCTCCTACAGGGGGCCGCGTTAGCGGTTCAACAGTTCCAGCCGTTCGCGAATGGAAGCTTCGATCCCCGCTTCATCCAGGCCACACTCGGCCAGCATCTGCACAGGCTTTGCATGTTCGACGTAAACATCGGGCAAGCCCAGATGCAGCATCGACTTGAGGATATTCTCGCGGGCAAGAAATTCGCTGACCGCACCACCGGCGCCGCCCATGATCGCGTTCTCTTCGATGGTCACCAGCAACTCGTGACTGCCGGCAATCTCGCGTACCAGAGCTTCGTCCAGTGGTTTGACGAAGCGCATGTCGACCACTGTCGCATCCAGCTTCTCGGCGACTTTCAGCGCCTCGGTCAGTTGTACGCCGAACACCAGCAGGGCGACTTTGCTGCCCTGACGACGAACGATGCCTTTGCCGATCTCGATCGGTTCGAGGTCTTTCTCGATTGCCGCATTCGGGCCATTGCCGCGCGGATAACGCACCGCCGCCGGGCCGTTGTACAGATGACCGGTGGTGAGCATTTTGCGCAATTCGTTTTCATCGCTCGGGGTCATGATGACCATGCCCGGGATGCAGCGCAGGTACGACAGGTCGAAGCTGCCAGCGTGGGTCGGGCCGTCTTCGCCAACGAGGCCTGCGCGGTCGATGGCGAACAGCACGTCGAGGTTCTGCACCGCCACATCGTGAACCAGCTGGTCGTAGCCGCGCTGAAGGAACGTCGAGTAGATCGCCACTACCGGTTTTGCGCCTTCGCAGGCCATGCCGGCGGCGAACGTCACCGCGTGTTGCTCGGCAATCGCCACGTCGAAATAACGCAGCGGGAAGCGCTCGCTGAACGCCACCAGATCCGAGCCTTCCTTCATCGCCGGAGTAATCCCGACCAAACGCGGATCAACTGCGGCCATGTCGCACAGCCAATCGCCAAACACCGCCGAATACTTCGGCCCGCCGGTTTTCTTCGGCGCAGCGGCCGGTGCGTCGACAGGTTCGAGTTTGGTGATGGCGTGGTAACCGATCGGATCGACTTCTGCCGGGGCGAAGCCTTTGCCTTTCTTGGTGACGATGTGCAGGAATTGCGGGCCCTTCAGGTCACGCATGTTGCGCAGCGTGGCGATCAGGGTCGGCAGGTCGTGGCCGTCGATCGGGCCGATGTAGTTCCAGCCCAGCTCTTCGAACAGGGTGCCTGGAACCAGCATGCCTTTTGCGTATTCTTCGGTGCGACGGGCGATTTCCCAGGCGCCGGGCAGGCGCGACAGCACTTTTTTACTGCCTTCGCGCATGCTTGCGTAAGTGCGGCTGGAAAGAATCTTCGCCAGATAATTCGACAGGCCACCGACGTTGCGCGAGATCGACATGTCGTTGTCGTTGAGGATCACCAGCATGTTGGCGTTGACTTCCGGCGCATGGTTCAACGCCTCGAAGGCCATACCGGCGGTTAATGCGCCGTCGCCGATCACGGCAATCGCCTTGCGATCACTGTTCTGCAGGCGGGCGGCAATCGCCATGCCCAGCGCTGCGCTGATCGACGTGCTGGAGTGGCCGACGCCAAAGGTGTCGTACTCGCTCTCGGCGCGACGCGGGAAAGCGGCGATGCCGTCCTTCTGGCGCAGCGATTCCATGCGCTCACGGCGACCGGTGAGGATCTTGTGCGGATAAGCCTGATGACCAACGTCCCACACCAGCCGGTCATCCGGGGTGTCGAAGACGTAATGCAACGCGATGGTCAGCTCGATGACGCCCAGACCGGCACCGAAATGCCCACCGGTCTGGCCGACCGTGTAGAGCAATTCCAGGCGCAACTCATCAGCCAGGGTTTCCAGCTCGGCTTCGGCTAACCGGCGCAGGCCGTCCGGCGTATTCGCACGGTCGAGCAGGGGCGTGGTCGGGCGCTTGCGGGGAATCTCATGAAACGTCGTGGGCATCAGGCGAATCGTTATAGGTATAAAAGATGCGGCAGTTTACCTGATGCATCGCCCACTGCCCACGCGTTGATCTTTTTTGGCCGATTCGCCGTCAGCTGCGGCGCTCGACGATATACCGGGCCAGCTCGCGCAACGGCTCGGCTGCCGCGTCAAACGGTCGCAGGGCGTGCAGGGCCTGATCGCGCAGCTCCAGGGCGTAGGCCTTGGCCGCGTCCAGGCCGAGCAGCGCCGGGTAGGTCGGCTTGTCCCGGGCGATATCGGCGCCCTGGCGTTTGCCGAGGGTTTCGGTATCGCTTTCGACGTCGAGAATATCGTCCTGCACCTGGAAGGCGAGGCCGATGGCTTGTGCGTAAGTCTGCAAGGATTGCAGTTCATCCGGCTCGGCACGGCCACTGGCCAGGGCACCAAGTTTGACGCTGACTTCGATCAGCGCACCGGTCTTGTGCCGGTGCATCTGCTCGAGGGCTTTTTGATCGAGCTTGAGACCGACCGAGCCGAGGTCGATGGCTTGACCGCCGACCATACCGGCTGGGCCTGCGGCCAGTGCGAGCGCACTGACCATCTGCAAACGGATATCGGCGCTGAGGTCGCTCAGGCGCGGATCGAGCAAGGCGCTGAACGCCAGACTCTGCAAGCCGTCACCAGCGAGAATCGCGCAAGCTTCATCGAATTTTTTGTGAGTGGTGGGCTGGCCGCGACGCAGGTCGTCGTCGTCCATCGCTGGCAAATCGTCGTGCACCAGCGAATAGGCGTGGATCAGCTCCACCGCGCAGGCCGCGCCGTTAGCCTGCTCAGGCTTGCCACCGAGGGCTTCGCACGCGGCGTAGGCCAACAGCGGACGCACGCGTTTGCCGCCGTTCATCACGCTGTAGCGCATGGCCTCGTAAAGGCGCGCCAGCTCCGGCAACGGGGCGTTGAACAGGCTTTCCAGTGCCGCGTTGACCCGGGCCTGGCTGGTCGCCGAATACGCTGCAATCATTCTGGCTGTTCCGCGTCGAAGGGTTCCTCGGCGAGTTCGCCATCGCGCTCCAGCAGCACTTGCACCTTCTGCTCGGCCTGAGCCAGCGCTGCCTGGCAGTCACGGGTCAGCCCGATGCCCTGCTCGAAAGCGGTCAGCGAGTCTTCCAGCGACAATTCACCGTTCTCCAGACGCTCGACCAGTGTTTGCAGGTCGGCGAGGGACTGTTCGAAATCCAGTGCAGCTTTTTTGCGGGCCATGGCGGCAGTTTCCGGTTGACGTTAAACCGGCGCGACACTAGCAGATAGGGGGGGTATGGGCAAATGAGCGGGGCGATGTCAGCAAGAACAAAGATCCCTTGTGGCGAGGGGATTTATCCCCGATCGGCTGCGCAGCAGTCGTAATCAATGCTGACTCTGTAGACCTGAAGATAGGTGTTCTTAACTTTTGGGGATGCTGCGCAGCCCAACGGGGATAAATCCCCTCGCCACAGGATTTGTGGTGATTCAGGGTTATTCGGCTCATTTTGTGAGCCGAATAACTTCGCTATTCGGCTCACTACCTTCAAAAGGCAGGTTTCCTACAGCGATAGCACATGTATCCGATTGTTAAAAAACCGCCGAATGGCTAATCTTCGCGCCTTCTACGACCCGGCAGTCACGGGTCTTTCAGACGAAACGCAGTTTCAAACGCTGTGAAGTACCGAGGATCGGGTGCAAGGTTTCGTTCAGGCATGGCAGGAGGCATTACATGCGTTCATTTCTTTTGCTGTTGATCGGCCTGGCTTGCGCGCCTGCGCTGCTTGCCGCGCCGCCGAGTGCCGAGCTGTCGGAACCGGTGGGTGGCTGGCGTTATCACGGCTTGCTCGATCGCACGGAAAACCCGCAAGTCGCCTATCCGACGCCGCCGATCGACCGCGGCATCCAGCGCAATCGCACGATGATCCAGGGCCAGCTCAAGGCCATCGGCCATATGCGCCCGCCGCACAGCCTCGCCGTCAATGGCAATCCGCTGAATCTGTACACCGACGATCAGGGCCGTTTCGCCCGGCCATATGCCTTTGGCGCCGGTTCCAACAGCGTCGAGGTGATCAGCGCCGAGGGCCAGTCGCTCAAGCGCGTGCAATTTTATGAAGCAAATAATTTGCGCACGCCGGCGCGAATTCGTCTTGTCTTGGGATGGGACGATCCGAAAGCTGAACTCGATCTGCACATTGTCACGCCCGACGGCCAGCATGCGTTCTGGGCGCGGCCGGCATTGAGCAACGGCGGCGGCCTCGACCCCGACGGCGTCGATGGCCCTGGCCCAGAGATGTTCACCATGACCGCGCCACTGCACGGCACCTATCTGGTTTACGTCAACTATTGGGGCAACTTCGGCAATGGCGGCTATAACTTCGAGGAGACCAGCAACCAGAACGAGGTGATTACTTCGCAAATCACGCTGGTGCTCAACGAAAACACCGTCGACGAAAAACGCGAGACGTTCATCGTGCCCCTGCGGGCAATTGGTGATCTGCTGCTGGTCAAGACTTTCAACTATTAAGTATCCCGCCATGGATGAAATCGTGAGCTTTGGGAATGAGCGTGAAGATGAGCGATAACACTGTTACCCCGGCTGCCGAAACACCTGCTGGCAAACCTTCCCGGCGCTGGCCGTTGCTGTTGGCCGGGCTGTGCCTGGTGGCTGGCGTGGCAGGCGGTTTTGGCTGGCTGCTGCTCAAACCCAAGGCGCCGCCGGTGGAGCTTGCCAGTGACAAACTTGGCCTGAGCCGCCCGGATGCATTGCTGGAAACCCGCTCGCTGAGCCAGTTGCCCAAAGACCTGCTGACGGTGCCGTTCCTCAAGGCCACGCTCACCGAAGATTTCGTCTTCTATTACGAAACCCACGCTGATCGCCTCGGCTTGATCGGCAGTCTGCGCCGAATCATTTACGAGCATGACCTGAAGTTGCAGGACAGCTTGATCGAACAGCTTTTCGATCAGCCAGCCGACGTCGCGCTGTGGCGCGGTGCCGATGGTCGCTTGAAGGACTTTCTGCTGGTAATGGATCGCGGTGGTTTGGCCAAGCTGCTGGAGCCGCTGGCGAAAGTGGCGCTGGATGACACGCAGCTCAGCGTTTTCGGCAACCTCAAGGTTGGCAGTGACGAGGTGCCGCTGTACCAATTGAGCTACAACGCCAGCAAATCGCTGCTGTTCGCTTCGCGCGGCGACAAACTGGTGGTGCTGTCCAATCCGGCCAAGTACTACGACCCTGAAAGCGGCGTGTCCGAAGAGTCCGGCCACGTTTCACCGCAAGCACTGGCGGCATTGCTCAACGGCGAAAAGCTGTTCCCCGAAGCCTTCGGCCTGCCTGCTAAAACCCCGGAAACCAAACAGCGACTCTCGGTGAATTCCAGCGTCCTCGCCATGGGCTACCAGCGCTTCATTCCGAACTTCGCCGGCCTGCGTTTCGACATGGACGACAAGGGCTGGCACAGCTACCTCGCCATGGACGAGCTGGAAAACCAGCCGGACTTCGATTTCAAACCGGTCTGGCAAGCCATGCCGCTGGGCGCCAGTGCCTGCGTAACGTTGCCGGTAGCTGCCGAACCGCAAAAGCCGTTGCTGGTAAAACTCGGCGCCGAAGACGCCGTGGCGCAGACGCTCACCGAACATGTGGCTGGCGCGGCGGGCCTGTGCTGGTACGCCGATTCGCGTTTGTACACGCCATTGCTGGTCGCCAGTCTTAAAGACGAGGACAGCAGCAAGCTCGACGGTGATCTCGGCAAACTGTTCGGTTCGATGGTCGGCGCCTTCGAGTCCAACGTCGAAGAAAAAGTATTCCCGGTGGTGGAGAAACAGGAAGGCCAGAGCCACGTCTGGCAGCGTCAGGTCAGCTCCAGCTTCGGTCCATACGCGGCCAAGGACGCAGAGAATCCGGATGCAATCAGCGGCAAGGCGTTCATGAAGGTCAGCCTCGCCCGTCACGGCTCGACGCTACTGTTTTCCCTCGACGACAAACTCGTCGACAAGGCCCTCGGCACCCTCGACAAACGCTTCCCGCCGATGGCCGATGTGCTGCCCAAAGACGTGCTGATGCCGATCTATTTCGGCCCGGATTCGATGGCGCAACTGATGCAGCAGGAAACCCTCGACAGCCTGCCGCAAGACATGGAACCGGTGTTCTACAACGCTGCGCAAACCTATCTGATCCCGAAACTTCGCACTCTCGGCGGCTACGGCAAATATGCCCTGACCTTGCCCGAAGGCAGCGAGCCGGATGGTCACTGGCAGTGGCTGCCGCTGGAGTGGAAAGCGCTGTGACGGCACTGATCCGCAGCCTCGGCTTACTAGCGCTGTTACTCAGCGCCGGCGCCCGAGCCGTCGAAACGCCTGCGCTCGATCCTGCACAATCCCAGGTGTTTCGCGCCTGGTTCGTGCGCATCGCCCAGGAGCAACTGAGCCAGGGCCCGAGCCCGCGCTGGTATCAACAGGATTGCGCCGGGCTAGTGCGTTTCGCCGCCAACGAAGCGCTGAAAGTCCACGACGACAAATGGCTGCGCAGCAATGGCCTGTCCAATCGTTACCTGCCGCCGGAACTGTCGCTGAGCGAAGATCAGCGCAAGCTCGCCCAGCAATGGCAGCAGGGCGGCGGCAAGATCGGGCCGTACGTCAACGCAATCAAACTGATTCAGTTCAACAGTCATCTGGTCAGCCGCGACGTGTCGCAGGCGCGGCCCGGTGACCTGATGTTTTTCGATCAGGGCGACGACCAGCACCTGATGATCTGGATGGGCCGCTACATCGCCTATCACACCGGCACCACCACCCCGACTGACAACGGCATGCGTTCGGCAAGCCTGCAGCAACTCATGACATGGAAGGACACCCGATGGATACCCGACGCAGCCAACCCCAACTTCATCGGCGTCTATCGACTGAACTTTCTCTCCCAATGACCGGTGCCCGCATGCTGCGTTTACTGCCTCTGCTGTTGCTATTAGCCCTGCCATTTTCGGTAGTGAACGCCGAAGACACTGTTGCACCGAGCGGCTATACGCCGGTGTCCGGCGAAAGTTTTTTCCTGCTGGCTGACAGCAGTTTCGCTGCCGACGAGCAGGCCATGGTTCGCCTCGAAGCGCCGGGTCGCGATTATCGGCGTTTCCGCATGGAGCCTTACGGCGGCGCCGACATTCGCGTGTACCGCATCGACAAGCCGCTGGACTTCCTCAAACGCCAGAAGAACCTGCACCGGGTGGTCAGCGACGGTCAGTTCAAGGGCGAAGGCTTGTCCAACACCCTCGCGTATCTGTGGGACAACTGGTACCGAAAATCCCGTCGGGTGATGCAGCGAGCGTTCTCCTATGAGTCGCGCAAACAGGTCACCGAGGAAGTGCCGGAACTGAAGATGGGCAACGCCATCGCGGCGCCGACACCGTATGACGCGCAGCCGCAATTCGCGCTGATTCCGGGCTTGCCGGTGGTCAGTCAGTTCCGTTATCCGCTGTGGCAGGCCAAGCCGATTCAGCCGCCGGCCGGGGTCAACCTGGCCGGGTCTTCCAGCGACTTTGTCAGCGTCGCACCGGGCAACGTTTACATTCCGCTGGGTCAGTTGAAACCGGGCCTTTATCTGGTCGAAGCGCTCATCGGTAAATATCGCGCGACCACCATGGTCTTCGTTTCCAACACCGTGGCGGTGAGCAAGATTGCCGGTGACGAATTGCTGGTCTGGGCCGCGCGCAAGCACGAAGGCAGTTCGGTGCCGAAGGTCAATGTGCTGTGGACCGACGGCCTCGGCGTGATGAGCAGTGGCGCCACTGATGCCGATGGTTTGCTGCGCCTGAAACACGCCAGCCCCGAGCGTTCGTTCGTCATCGGCGAGGACGAGGAGGGCGGTGTATTCGTCTCGGAAAACTTCTACTACGACAGCGAAATTTACGACACCAAACTCTATGCCTTCACCGACCGACCGCTGTATCGCCCAGGTGATTGGGTGTCGCTGAAAATCGTCGGCCGCGAGTTCAAGAATGCGCGGGACTCGGTGCTGCCGGGCGCCGCAGACGTCAATGTCAGCGTGCTCGACGCCACTGGCACCGAGCTGCAACGCCTTGATCTGAAACTTGATGCGAAGGCCGGCACTCAGGGCCGCTTCCAACTGCCGGATAACGCGGTGGCGGGCGGTTATGAAATTCGCTTCAACTACAAGGATCAGGCCTACAGCAGCGCCTTCCGCGTGGCTGAGTACATCAAGCCACACTTCGAGATTTCGCTGAATCTGGCCAAGCAGGATTACCGCACCGGCGAGCCGGTCAGAGGCAGTCTGGTGCTGCTGTACCCGGACGGCAAACCGGTGGCCAACGCCAAACTGACCCTGAGCCTGCGCGCGCAACAACTGTCGATGGTCGACAACGAACTGCAATATCTCGGGCAATTCCCGGTGGAGCTGACCAGCACTGAACTGACCACCGACAGCAAAGGCAACGCCACCCTTGACCTGCCGGCCGCCGACAAACCGAGCCGCTACATGCTCACCGTGTTCGCCAGCGATGGCGCGGCGTATCGGGTCAAGACCACCAAGGAAATCCTCATCGACCGTGGCGCCGCGAGTTTCCGCATGAGTGCGCCGCAGCGTTTCAGTGCGGTCGGCGACAAGGTCGCGTTCAGCTACGCCAACGAGGGCGGCGCCGAGCAGAGCAAAGCGGTCACTCCGAGCACTTACGGCTGGGTACGTCTGGAAGACCAGAGCACTGGCGAAGGCAAACTTGCGGCGACTGACAAAGGTTTCAGTCTGGCCTTCGAACGTCCGGGCACTTACAACCTGACATTGAAAGATCAACACGGTCGCGTCCTCGGCGCCGCCGGTCATTCGGTCACGGGTGACGGCGTCAAAGCGGTGCCAGGCACGGTGGAAATCGTCCTCGACAAACCTGAGTACAAGGCCGGCGACGAAGCGCTGGCGCTGATCACTTTTCCTGAGCCGGTCAATGATGCACTGCTGTCGCTGGAGCGCGACAAGGTCGAAGCCACCGCACTGCTGGCCAAGGGCGGCGACTGGTTGAAGCTGGAAAAACTCAGCGACACCCAATACCGCGCACGCATTCCGGTGAAGGACAATTTCGCGCCGAACCTGACCTTCTCCGTGCTGTACACCAAGGGCGGTCAGTACAGTTTCCAGAATGCCGGGATCAAAGTGATCGCGCCGCAAATCGACGTGGCGATCAGCACCGACAAACAGGTGTATCTGCCGGGTGACACGGTGACCGTCGACCTGACTACGCAGTTCGCCGGCAAAGCAATTCCGGCGCATCTGACGGTGAGTGTTGTTGACGAAATGGTTTACGCGTTGCAGCCGGAAGTCGCGCCGACCATCGACCAGTTCTTCTACCATCCACGGCGCAACAACGTGCGCACCAGCGCCAGCCTGTCGTTCATCAGTTACGACGTGGCGCTGCCGGGCAGCCCGGGCGCACCGGGCAAAGCCAACCGCAGTGAACGCGGGGTAAAAGTGCTGGAGCGGCCGCGTCGTGAGGACGTCGATACCGCCGCGTGGCAACCGGAATTGCTGACCGGTGCCGACGGCAAAACCCGCTTCACCTTCAAGATGCCCGACTCGCTGACCCGCTGGCGCATCACCGCCCGCGCCATCGCCGATGACGGTCAGGTCGGCCAGAAGAAGCAGTTTGTCCGCTCGGAAAAACCGCTGTACCTGAAGTGGAGCGGGCCGAGCAAATTCCGTAGGGGCGATCAGCCGCAACTCGGTATTTTCGCGTTCAGCCAAGCCGAGAAACCGGTCAAGGCTGAGCTGGTCACCCATTACGCCGGCACCGAACAACGCCTGCCGGTGACCCTGAACAACGGCATCAATTACCTGCCGCTGCCGGCGTTCGCATTGGCTTCCGGCGAGTGGACGGCGCAGTTGGTGCAAGACGGCAAAATCGCAGATTCCCTGGCTGTACGCTTGAGCGCAACCGGTGATGGCTGGCAAGTGACCCAGACGCAAAGCCTCGACGTGGCCAGCGGCGACACAGCGCTGAGCTTGCCTGCGGACGCGACCGACATTCGTCTGCGGCTGGATGACAGTCCGCAAGCGTTGTTCCGCTCGGCGCTCGATGATCTGCTCAGCTATCCGTACGGCGGCGTCGAGCAGACCGCCAGTCGCTTGTTGCCGCTGAGCATCGCTTATCCGTCGCTGTCATCGAGCCCGCAGATCCGCGATCGCTTGCGTCTGATCATGCAGAACAGCCGTCTGCGTCTGGTGCAAATGGCCGGGCCGTCGGCGAGCTTCACCTGGTGGGGTTACGACGGTGAGCCGGATGCGTTTCTCACCGCGTACGCTTACTTCGCCGACTGGAATGCCAGCCAGGTACTGGATCTGACGCTGCCGCCGGAGCATTGGCAGCGGGTGTTGGAGGTGTACGCCAAACAGGCGCCGAACACGCCGTTGCTGCAACGGGCGCTGATTCTGTCGTTCGCCAAGCAGATGCAGTTGCCGGTGAACACGCTGCTGACGGGGTTGATGGAAGATCTGGCGAAGGCCGGTGAAGGCAATGCCGAAACCCTGATGGACGATGGCTTAGACAGCCTGGTGATGAGCGATCCGGATTCGGCGCTCGGTCTGGCGGCGGCGCGAGTGTTGACCGCATCGCTGGCCACGCAGTCGAAAGTCGCGTTGCCTGACGCATTCAATCGTCAGGTGGGCGCTGCGCAACAGCGTCTGTCGGTCAGTTCGCAGCCGTTTGTCGAAGCGCTGAACCTCTCGCTGCAACCATTTGATCAGGCTCGCGCCCTGGCCTTGCTGCAACGCCTGTTGCCGCAGCAATCGACGCTCGAACGCGCACTGGCGTTGACCTGGCTGCAACGCAGCATCGCCCAGGCTTCGCCGACCATTGCGCTGACGCCGGGTGAAGGCTGGAAGAAAAGCTACGGTGCCAGTGGCGAGATGTTCTGGACGTGGCAGGGGGCGACGCCAGTGCCGAGCGTGTTGACGGTTTCTGGCACTCAGGAGCGTCCGCTGCGTGCGGCCCTGAGTTTCCAGACTCAACAGCCAGTCGTCGATCCAATGGCCGTGACCATCACCCGTCGCCTGTCGCGACTGGTGCCGGGCGACGAAGCGTTCACCTTCAAACTGGAACCGGTCGGCACTAAGCCGCTGTCCAGCGACAGCCTGTATCTGGACGAAGTGATCCTCACCAGCAAAGCGCCGAAACCGCTGCGCTACGGCATGCTGGAAGTGCCGCTGCCGCCGGGCGCCGATGTCGAGCGCACAACGTGGGGCATCAAGTTGCAGGGCAAGGACGGCACCGAACCGACCGCGCTGGAGAAAGCGCGTTTCGAGCCGGGGCAGTTGGCTTATGCCGTGCCGGTGGATGCGCTGAGCGGCGAATTGCGTCTGCGCCATCTCGTGCGTTTCTCGCAGAAGGGCCAGTTCAATCTGCCGCCAGTGCGCTTCACTCAGGTCTACGCGCCGCAGCATCAGGCCCAGGAAGCGAAAGCCGCCCTTGGTCAGGTCACGGTCAACTGACATGAAGCGGCCGCTGCTGTGGCTGATGTTGTGTGTGATTCCCGCGCTGGCGACAGCGCAGGATGAGCCTTTGCGAGTGGCCTACAAGGGTGAATTGTTGTCGTTGAGTCAGACGCAACTGATCGCTCGCGAGCCGTTACCGTCTTCTCTGGATGCGCCTTTGGGCAGTCTGTGGAAGCTGTTTGTTTATGCGTGGCTGGTGGATACCGGCGCTCGCGAGCCCGCTTATGAATGCCGCGGGCAGTCGAAAGAAGAAGTTTATTGCTGCAGCGCCGGCGGCAAGATCGAACGTGATCAGGCGTTGGTGAAGTCGTGTGGGTTGTATTTTGAGCCTGCGCGGTTGGGGATTTCTTCTGCTGATTGGCGGGCGTATTGGCAGACGCGGCAGGCACCGTCGTGGTTGCTGGATCTGCCGTTGGTGCAACCGGCCACGCGAGTTTCTGTCGCTGACTTGTTAAAGGTTTTATCTTCGCTGCCAGCTCAGGACCAGATGCGCCGCGTGTTGCTTGATGTCGTTCTGAATGTGGCGGATGGCAACGTCGTGGGTGAATTGGGTGGGCGCTTGCGGGTGAAAACCTGGAGCTGGCTCGGCGATCAGGATCCACAATCGAGGCAGGGCGGATTTGCCGGTTGGACGGTGGACGGTTCGCCTGTGTGGGCGGGTGGGCGTGGCACCAGTCAGATGGTTCTACGAAATTACGGTCAGGCACTGGCGACGGTGTTGCCTACTGCTTGGCCAGCAGAGACGGGCCGATGTGTCGAAGTCGGGCTGTTCTCGCGCTATCCGGTTTTACGTGTTTTGGCTGGCGAGCGGGTGATAACTTCTGGCCCATTACAGGGCGATTACCGCGTCGAATTCGTTAACGGCAATGCGCTGGATATCCACAGCGACGGCGAACTGTTTCTGCTCAACAACAAACTCGTCGCCAGGCTTGATCGCGAAGAATACGTCGCCCGCGTGCTGGATCGCGAAGCCAAACCCGAACCCGCCGAAGCCGCCAAGGCGCTGGCCGTGGCGATCCGCACCTACCTGCTGCAAAACGCCGCGCGTAACGGTGATTGCCTGAGCATCGATGACAGCAGCACCCGCCAACGCGTCGCCCCGCGTCCGGCCTCGGCGGAGTCTCGCAATATCGCCGCATGGACGGCCGATCTGGTGTTGGCCGGCAGTATTGTCACCTATCACTCAGACCAACCCGGCCCGGACAAACTCGCTTGGCAACAAGCCGTCGAACAGGCCAATGCTGGACAGCGCTACGACGCGATTCTGCTCCACGCCTATCCGCGCGCGAGCCTCAGCCGTTGGGACAATCCAGTGGCCTCCTGCGAAGCACTGCCCGCCGCCCAAGACTGGCTGCAAAAGCAACGACGCGGCTGGCGCCCGAAGCTTGAAAGCGAAACCGGCTACAACGAAGTCAGCACGTTCGCGGTGTGCAAACTGGCTTTTGGCAGACCCTTCGTCGACCGCGAGCGCCAACGCATCTATGTGCGCGGCGTGCTGACCCTGCAGGATCGCCTCGACCTCACCCACGAATATCTGCACCTGGCCTTTGAAGCACATCCCAACGGCCAGGATGAAACCTACATCGAAGGGCTCGCCCGTCACCTCTTGCTGGAATAGACCATGACGCTCCGTTATCCACAGGTCTTGCTGCTGCTCTGTACGCTAACCGCGCTATCGCCGGCCATCGCCGCCGACAGCGTCAAACTCGACACCCCGGTCGGCGGCTGGCGCAGCGGCGCGCCGCAAGGCGAGGGCGAAAGCTTCCGCCAGACCGTCAACTACCCAGCCTCCTCGGTGAACACCCCGATCGGCCAAGCCAACACCGCACGCATCAGCGGCGAAATCAAAACCACACCGAAGAGCCCAGAGCCCGGCCGCCTCATCGTCAACGGCGTCAGCATGCCGCTGAAAATCGACGACGCCGGCCGCTTCGACCGCCCATTCTCCTTCCCCAACGGCAGCAACAGCGTCGAAGTCCGCAGCCCCGACGGCAAACAACGCCACCGCACCCAATTCCTCAACACCAGCGGCGGCGCCACCCCGGCCAAACTGCGCGTCCTGCTCGCGTGGGACAGCGACGGCACCGACCTCGACCTGCACCTCGTCACCCCCGACGGCGGCCACATCTGGTACGGCAACCGCACCGCCCCCAACGGCGGCGCCCTCGACGTCGACGTCACCACCGGCTACGGCCCGGAAATCTTCGCCATGCCGGCGCCGATCAAGGGGCAGTATCTGGTGTATGTGAATTACTACGGCGGTGGGTATCGCGGGGATGACGAAGGTGGTGATGAAGCAGTGCAGGCGCTGACGACGGCGCAGGTGACGGTGATTACTGAAGAAGGTACGCCGAGCGAGAAGATGGAGACGTTTTTGATCCCGATGCGGACGGCGGGGGAGTTGACGTTGGTTAAGGCGTTTAGTTATCCGTGAGGGGGAATGGGCAGCAGGTTGCTGCCCAATTGAATCGGTCAGCAGGCTGCTGACCGATTTCAGACCTAGTCATCACTGGGCGAGAGAGTTATAGGTCATCCAGCCTTACCGTTACCCGCTGAGGAGTGGCAATACGTTCGGTGGCGACGGCAATCAGTTTTTCATCCTGATCACTGGGTAGCGCCGTTTTGAATGGCAACTTGCCCCGGTCGGCGACGTACTGAAGTGTTTGGCGCAAAAGCTCTGAGGGCGTGATACCTAACCTTTCGAGTTCGGTATAGGAGCGCTGCTTCAGATCGTCGTCAATGTGAATTCTGATGAATGCCATGATGAAATACCTGTAATGACGCTTGTCGTTACCGTAACCATTACGCCCGGTGAGCAACAAGTCCCGATTCAGGTTTTTAGGCAGGCATTAAAAAGCCGGCTTGTGGCCGGCTTCTCGGGGACTGGCTTGGCCTATTTTTGGTAAGCCTTGCCAGCCTTCAAAACGTACACCCGGATCTGCGTCCGGCTGTGGGACTTGGTCAGACGTTGGTCTGCCGCGTCGGGCGTCATCTGAGCCGCGGGAGCGGGGCGATGCGCGAATGTGGGGCGCAGGATACTGAGTTTTGTCCTGGATTCCCAGTGGGAAGTGCGGGTTAGAGCGATCTCAGTGGCCAAAATCCGGGATTTGTACTGTCTATCCGGGCCTCATCGCGAGCAGGCTCACTCCTACAGGGGATTGAGCAAGCCTTCGGATTAGAGAAACGGTACCACCGGCCTTCGTTTGCTCAGCGTCGACCACCAGAACACCCAACCCAATATATGGATCCGCTGCTCTTCGATTTGTGCGGGGCGGAAGACTTCGTCCGGGTATTCGGCGCTGTTGTGGCTGCGCAGGCGCAGGCCGTTGCCGGGCATGCGGTGCAGGTATTTGATGCGCAGCATGCCGTCGTGTTCGATGGCGTAGATTTCGCCGTCGACGACTTGGGTGAGGCTTCGGTCGATGGCGACGATGGAACCGTCATCGATGCGGTCGGCCATGCTGTTGCCGATCATGTGCGCGCAGATAGCGTCGCCTGGGCGGATTTCCAGTTGATCGAGGTGCGCGCGCAGCAGGCGGATGGACAGGTCCGGGTCCTGGATGACGTGGGTTTTTCCAGAGCCGTTGGTCTGCGGTGTTTCTTTGAAGAACGCCAGGTCGATGTCATTGGGGTCGATGACGGTGTAGACGCCGCGGATGGCGTGAGCGTCAAAGGTGTCGCCATTGCTCGCGGGCGGGGTCAGGCTTGGTATCTCTTTTGTGCCTTCACCGGTTTTCAGCCATTCGCTGTTGACGGACAGCAGGCGTGAGACTTCTTCCATGCGATACGCCGGGACGCCCCGGGTGTACCAGTTGTGGACATTTTGGGCTTCCGTGCCCCAGAACTTCGCGAAACCCGTGGTGGAGATGTTCGCTTTTTCCAGGAGTGCCTTGAATCTTGGACCGCTAGTGTTCTTTCTCATAAACACGGAGTCTACGGCCGTGCTACAGGGGTTTGAATAAACCTGACGTTCAAAAACGGGCTGAATTTTGCGACTGGATGTAAGACGTGCTTGTGGGAAATTACACAGGTTAAAACTTTTCTGTAGTCCGCAATAAACAGTCTGTTTAAGGCGGGCTGTCAGGTCGAAAAAAAACCCGGGTCAACCGGGTTTTTTTCAAGCGTGTCGCAAGTCGTGAAGCTTAGCCTTTGTAGGCAGCAACCGACTTGGTGATCGCTTCGCGGGCGGCGTCTGCACCGGCCCAGCCTTCGATCTTGACCCATTTGCCTTTTTCGAGATCTTTGTAGTTCGCAAAGAAGTGCTCGATCTGCTGGATCAGCAGTGGTGGCAGGTCGGTGTATTCCTTCACGTCGACGTACAGCTGGGACAGCTTGTCGTGTGGCACTGC
Organism: Pseudomonas sp. P116; assembly: GCF_020149425.1. Lineage (NCBI taxonomy): Bacteria > Pseudomonadati > Pseudomonadota > Gammaproteobacteria > Pseudomonadales > Pseudomonadaceae > Pseudomonas > Pseudomonas sp. P116. The sequence goes on from NZ_JACVHB010000008.1 coordinate 95,816, forward strand.
GATAACTTTGGCATCGCCGCCGCCGTCGTCAGTCATGTTCAGGATACCGACCGGGCGAGCGCGGATTACCGAGCCTGGCGCAACCGGGTAAGGGGTTACAACCAGCACGTCGAGGGGGTCACCGTCGTCAGCCAGGGTGTTCGGGATGTAACCGTAGTTGGCCGGGTAGAACATTGGGGTGGCCATGAAACGGTCAACGAACAGGCAATCGCTGTCTTTGTCGATTTCGTATTTGATCGGCGCGTGGTTGGCCGGGATCTCGATCGCGACGTAGATGTCGTTCGGCAGGTCTTTGCCAGCCGGAATCTTGCTGTAGCTCATTGGGCGTTGCCCCCGTAGTTGACCAAAAACACTTGGCCGGATTGACCAAAAAGTGGCGGCGATTATAGGCATATTCTGCCGTCGACGCCATGAACCTAAAGTCGTGCAGAACTTAGTCGTGCGCCTGATAGACCGGGTCGCTGGCCTGAAGTTGCCGCAACCTGCCCAACGGGTCCTGGCGGTAGAAAAGCTGCAGTTGCGCGTAGACCTGTGGATAAGTCTCGTGCAGCAGATCCGGGGCGCTGAAGAAGTATTCGCTGGTGACGGCGAAGAACTCGGCCGGGTTCTCGGCGGCGTAGGGATCGATGGCGGTTTCTGCGTCAGGATTGTCGTCGAGCTGGCGGTTGAGATCGTCGTAAGCCGTCTGCATCACGTCGGCCCAGTCGCTGACGCGCATGTCGGTGTGCAGCGGCGGCAGGCCGTTGGCGTCGCCGTTAAGCATATCGAGTTTGTGCGCCAGTTCGTGGATCACCAGGTTGTAGCCTTCCCAGCCACCACTGGCTATCACGCCCGGCCAAGCGAGGATGATCGGCCCCTGCTGCCAGGCTTCACCACTGTGTTCGCCATCCCATTCGTGCTCGACGCCACTGGCATCGCGGTGACGCTGTGGGCTGAGGAAGTCGTCGGGATAGAGAACGATTTCGTGAAAACCCTGATACCAGTTCAAATCGCCCAGATGCAAAAGCGGTAATTGCGCCTGGGCGGCGAGCAGCAGGCGTTGTTCCTGATGCAATTCGACGCCGGGCAGGGCGCTCAGGTGTTTGTCTTCGAGAAACAGCACACAGGCTTCGCGCAGCCACTGATCTTCAGCGGGCGTGATGCCATCAAGAAAGCTCAGGTGATGGCGCACCCGTTGCCACATCTCGTCGGCAATCGGGTGCCTGGCCAGAATCCGCCGGCGGCGCCAGGCGCTCAGCGACCACATCGGCTTAGTGCGATTGGACTTTAGTGCCGCCAAAACGGCTGCGCACCACGCCGATGATCATCGGAATCAGCGACAGCAGAATGATGGCGACCACCAGCAACGACAGGTTTTTCTTGATGAACGGTACGTTGCCGAAGAAGTAACCCAAGGTCACCAGCCCGCCCACCCAGAGGATGGTGCCCAACACGCTGAAACCGAAGAAGCGCGGGTACGGCATCCTCGCTACACCGGCGACGAACGGTGCGAAAGTCCGGATGATCGGCAGGAACCGCGCCAGGGTCACGGTTTTGCCGCCGTGCTTGTCGTAGAAATCGTGGGTTTTTTGCAGATAGTCGCGGCGGAAGATTTTCGAGTTCGGGTTGCTGAACAGTTTTTCGCCAGCCGTTCGCCCGATGACGTAGTTGGTGCTGTCACCCAGGATTGCCGCGAGCATCAGCAGACCGCCCAGCAGCACTGGGTCCATGCCGCCGCCGGCCGCAACAGCGCCGGCAATGAACAGCAGCGAATCGCCCGGCAGGAATGGCATCACCACCAGGCCGGTTTCACAGAAAATCACCAGAAACAGGATGGCGTAGATCCACGGCCCGTAGTTGTTCACCAGCAAGTCGAGGTAAACGTCGAGATGCAGGATAAGGTCGAGCGGGTTGAAATCCATGGGGGCACCTGTATGGCGGCCCTACTCTGTGGGCCTGTGCGGATGACTTCGTGTAAGCCTACAGCGGGATGTAGTTTTTCTTACAAGCCGGAAAGATCGGGATTATACGGTTTGAATGATGACGCGCGTGTTGGTTTTGTAGCGGCGGATGTCGGGGTGTGAGGAATTGTCAGGGAAACAGCGCATATCGGGAGTTGGGAAAAGATCGTCCGGGCGCGCCCCGAACCTTCGGACGATCTTTTGACTTCAGAGTTCGTCGCTGATCGGCAGCACGTAGTTCTTGAACTCGGTGTCTTCCTTGAAGCCAATCGATTCGTAGGTTTTCTGCGCCACTTCGTTGTTGGCACTGGTGGAGACGCGCATGCGCACGGCCTGGGTTTCCTTGGCCATTTTCTTCGCGGTACGGATCAGGTTATCGGCGACCAGTTGTCGGCGGGCGTCTTCGGCGACGTAGATGTCGTTGAGGATCCACACGCGTTTGAGCGACAGCGAGGAGAAGCTCGGATACAGCTGACAGAAGCCCATCAGCTTTTTGTCGTCATCATCGGCCAGGGCCAGATAGATCACCGACTCTTTGCGGCGCAGGCGTTTTTCGAGAAACGCGCGGGAGGAATCCGGGTAAGGCAGGGAGCCGTAGAACTCGCGATATTTGACGAACAACGGAGTCAACAAATCCAGATGTTCGAGGGTCGCTTGAATAATCCGCATGATAGGTCTCGTCTTCAAGTGGCTGTCTTCAACTGCTCTGACGGCGATGGGAAACCCTGGCGGCCGTGCGTCGATCCTGCCTTAAACCAGCGCAGAAACGCAATGCGGAAACGGTTCAGGTTTGGGGCGGATGGAGTAGGAAGTTTCCTTTCATATCCGCACCTGCGTCCGACTCCAGCGTCTGAACCTGTGCTTCGTCCTTCAGATTGACCCCCGACAGCTGTCGCCGGCAGGCTTCGCGCATCAGGTACAGCAAGCGATGGGCCGCCATGCCGTAGCTCAGGCCTTCAAGCCGCACGTTGGAAATGCAATTGCGATAAGCATCGGTCAATCCGATTTTTGGATTGTAGGTGAAATATAAACCGAGGCTGTCCGGGGAGCTGAGGCCCGGGCGTTCGCCGATCAGCATGACGACCATTTTTGCGCCGAGCAGTTGACCGATCTCATCACCGACGGCAACGCGACCCTGTTCCACCAGAACGACGGGCGCAATCGACCAGCCGTCGCCGCCCATTTGCTCTTCCAGCCGGAGCAGAAACGGCTGGGTATGGCGATGCACCGCCAGCGCCGATAGACCGTCAGCCACGACAATCGCCAGATCGACGCCGCCCGGATGGGCCGCTGCGTAATCACGCAAGGCCTGCGCTGACTCATCGCTGAGCTTGCGACCCAGGTCCGGGCGTTGCAGGTAGCTGTTGCGGTCCACCGCTGCGCTGTGCAAAAGCAGGCTTTCGCGCCCACGCTCACTCAGTTGCGCACTGAGCCCGGCATGATCGAACGGCAGATGCACCGCATCCCGCGCTTGAGCGTGAGCGTACTGGAAATCCAGTTGCGCGCTGGTCGGCAGGCTGGTCCCGGTGCGGCCGAGGGCGATTCGCGCCGGGGTCAGGCGACGCAGTTCCAGCCATGGGTTTTGTGGGTCGACAGGCGGTTTATCCATCAGGCTCATCCCAGTTGCGCCAAGGCCTGGCGGAAGGCCGGTGGCAGGTTGTTGCCGAAGCGGACCTTGCCGTCCGCCTGGGTGAAGATGCCCATGTTCGCCAGCCACTGTTCAAATTCCGGCGCCGGTTTCAGGCCCAGGGTCTGGCGTGCGTAGAGCGCGTCGTGGAACGAGGTGGTCTGGTAGTTGAGCATGATGTCGTCGGAGCCGGGGATGCCCATGATGAAGTTGATCCCCGCCACACCGAGCAGGGTCAGCAGGGTGTCCATGTCGTCCTGATCGGCTTCGGCGTGGTTGGTGTAGCAGATGTCGCAACCCATCGGCACACCGAGCAACTTGCCGCAGAAGTGGTCTTCGAGGCCGGCGCGGATGATCTGTTTGCCGTTGTAGAGGTATTCCGGGCCGATAAATCCTACGACGGTGTTCACCAAAAACGGCTTGAAATGTCGCGCCACGGCGTAGGCTCTTGTCTCGCAGGTCTGTTGATCGACACCGTGATGGGCGTTGGACGACAAGGCGCTGCCTTGCCCTGTTTCAAAATACATCAGGTTTTGCCCGAGGGTGCCGCGGTTCAGGCTCAACCCGGCGTCGTAGCCTTCCTGCAACACATTGAGGTTGATGCCGAAACTGGCATTGGCTGCCTCGGTGCCGGCGATCGACTGGAACACCAGATCCAGTGGCACGCCACGGTTGATCGCCTCGATCGAGGTGGTGACGTGGGTCAGCACGCAGGCCTGGGTCGGGATGTCGTAGCGCTGGATGATCGCGTCGAGCATTTCCAGCATCGCGCAAATGGAGGCGATGCTGTCGGTGGCCGGGTTGATGCCGATCATCGCGTCGCCATTGCCGTACAGCAGGCCGTCGAGAATGCTCGCGGCGATGCCGGAGGGCTCGTCGGTGGGGTGATTCGGTTGCAAGCGAGTCGACAGGCGCCCGCGCAAGCCGAGGGTGCCGCGAAACTTTGTGACCACGCGGATCTTCTGCGCCACCAGCACCAGATCCTGCACGCGCATGATCTTCGACACGGCGGCAACCATTTCCGGGGTCAGGCCGGGGGCGAGGGCGCGCAGGCTGGTTTCATCGGCGGCGTCGCTGAGCAGCCAGTCGCGAAAACCGCCGACGGTGAGGTGGCTGACCACGGCGAAGGCCGGTTTGTCGTGAGTGTCGATGATCAGCCGGGTGACTTCATCGGCTTCGTAGGGGATCAGCGCTTCCTGCAGGAAATGCGTCAGTGGAATGTCGGCCAGTGCCATTTGCGCGGCCACGCGCTCGCCGTCGTTGAGTGCGGCAACACCCGCGAGAAAGTCCCCGGAACGCGCCGGGCTGGCCTTGGCCATGACGTCCTTGAGGCTGTCGAAGCGGTAGGTCTGGGCGCCGACCGTGTGAGCGAAACTCGCCATACAGAATTCTCCGTGACGGCGCAGGTATGCCCCTGCGCCGTGGTTTTCGGCAGTCAGTGCAGGGCTTTTTCAGCGTTCTGAATCGCCGCGAATTCTTCTTCCGGCGTACCTGCTACCAAGTGATGTCGACTGTAGAAAGCAAAGTAAGCAATTAACACTCCATAGATGATAGCGGCACCGATCACCACCCGTGGATCGACGAGGAAACCCGCGATCACGGCGATGCAAGCCAGCACCAGCGCCACACCGGAGGTGAAAATGCCGCCGGGCGTGCGGTACGGCCGATCCATTTTGGGGCGGCGGATGCGCAGCGTGATGTGCGCCGCCATCATCAGTACGTAGGAAATGGTCGCGCCGAACACCGCCACCAGAATCAGCAGGTCGCCCTGGCCGGTCAGCGACAGACCAAAACCGATGATCCCTGGAATGATCAGGGCCAGCACTGGCGCCTTGCTTTTGTTGGTCTGGGAGAGTTTTCGCGGCAGGTAGCCTGCGCGCGACAAGGCGAAAATCTGCCGCGAGTAGGCATAGATGATCGAGAAGAAGCTGGCGATCAGCCCGGCCAGACCCACGAGATTGACGAAACTGCCCATCCAGGTCGAGCCACCATAGGCTTTGCTCAGCGCTTCAACCAGCGGGTTGCCCGACGTCAGCAGCGAGTTGGCACCCGCGCCACCAGGCCCGACGATCAGGATCAGCAGGGCAAAGGCCAGCAGCACCAGCATGGCGCCGATGAGTCCGCGTGGCAGGTCACGTTTAGGGTTTTTGGTTTCTTCGGCGGCCAGTGGCACGCCCTCAACGGCGAGGAAAAACCAGATTGCGTAGGGAATCGCCGCCCAGACGCCGACATAGCCGAACGGCAGGAAAGGGCTGGCGCCGGCAGCGCTGGTCACCGGAATGTCGAGCAGGTTGGCGACGTCGAAGTGCGGCACCATCGCCACCAGAAATACGCCAAGCGCCAGCGCTGCGACGGCAGTGATGACGAACATCAACTTCAGCGCTTCGCCGACCCCGAAGATGTGGATGGCGATGAAGATGACGTAGAACGTCAGATAAATCATCCAGCCGCCAATGCCGAACAGTGACTCGCAATAGGCGCCGATGAACACGGCAATTGCGGCGGGTGCGATGGCGTATTCGATGAGGATCGCGGTACCGGTCAGGAAGCCGCCCCACGGGCCGAACGCGCTGCGGGCAAAGCCGTAGCCGCCACCGGCGGTGGGAATCATCGAGGACAGTTCGGCCAGGGAAAAGCACATGCACAGATACATGGTGGCCATCAGCAAGGTCGCCAGGAACATGCCGCCCCAGCCGCCCTGCGCCAAGCCGAAGTTCCAGCCGGCATAGTCGCCTGAAATCACATATGCGACGCCAAGCCCCACCAGCAGAACCCAGCCGGCGGCGCCTTTTTTCAATTCGCGTTGTTGGAAGTAGTCCGGGCCGACTTTTTCAAAGTCGACGGAAGAGCCGTTCGCCGGAGCGCCAGCAGGGGATTCGCCAGGCATAGGGTTCACCATTTTTATTGTTGTATTGGCCCGGCTGTTCCGTCAGGAACTATCGGGTTGAATGGCACGCAGCTTTCGCGAGCAAGCTCGCTCCCACAGATTTCCGTGGTTAGCTCAACATTGAGATCTAATACAGATCCCTGTGGGAGCGAGCTTGCTCGCGAAAAGGGGACGAGAGGGCGACACAGAAATATCTGTGTCGCCCAAGGGCTTTAGAAGAAACCCAGCGGATTGATGTCGTAGCTCACCAGCAGGTTTTTCGTCTGCTGATAGTGATCGAGCATCATTTTGTGGGTTTCACGACCAACGCCGGACTTCTTGTACCCGCCGAACGCGGCATGCGCCGGGTACAGGTGGTAGCAGTTGGTCCACACACGACCGGCCTTGATCGCCCGGCCCATGCGGTAGGCGCGGTTGATGTCGCGGGTCCACAGGCCGGCGCCGAGGCCGAACTCGGTGTCGTTGGCGATGGCCAGGGCTTCGGCTTCGTCCTTGAACGTGGTGATGCTCACCACCGGGCCGAAGATTTCTTCCTGGAACACGCGCATCTTGTTGGTGCCTTTGAGCAGGGTCGGCTGGATGTAATAGCCGGTCGACAGATTGCCCTCGAGTTTTTCCACTTTGCCGCCGGTCAGCAGCTCCGCGCCTTCGCCCTTGGCGATTTCCAGGTAGGACAGGATCTTGTCGAATTGCTGCTCGGACGCCTGGGCGCCAACCATGGTGTCGGTGTCCAGCGGATCGCCACGTTTGATTTGCAGGACTTTCTTCATCACCACGGCCATGAACTCGTCGTAGATCGATTCCTGAACCAGTGCGCGAGAAGGGCAGGTGCACACTTCGCCCTGGTTGAAGAACGCCAGCACCAGACCTTCGGCGGCTTTTTCGATAAAGGTCGGCTCGGCCTGCATGATGTCTTCGAAGAAGATGTTCGGCGATTTGCCGCCCAGTTCCACGGTGGATGGGATGATGTTTTCGGCGGCGCATTTCATGATGTGCGAGCCAACCGGTGTCGAGCCGGTAAAGGCAATCTTGGCGATGCGTTTGCTGGTCGCCAGCGCTTCGCCGGCTTCTTTGCCGAAGCCTTGCACGACGTTCAGCACGCCCGGCGGCAGCAGGTCGCCGATCAGTTCGACCAGCACGGAAATACCCAGCGGAGTCTGCTCGGCAGGCTTGAGCACCACGCAGTTACCCGCCGCCAGCGCTGGCGCGAGTTTCCACGCGGCCATCAGGATCGGGAAGTTCCACGGAATGATCTGGCCGACCACGCCCAGTGGTTCATGGATGTGATAAGCCACGGTGTTGCCGTCGATTTCGGCAGCGCTGCCTTCCTGGGCGCGGATGCAACCGGCGTAGTAACGGAAGTGGTCGGCGGCTAGCGGGATGTCGGCGTTAAGGGTTTCGCGGATGGCTTTGCCGTTGTCCCAGGTTTCGGTGATCGCCAGCAGTTCGAGGTTCTGTTCGATACGGTCGGCGATTTTCAGCAGGACCAGCGAACGCGCCTGCACCGAGGTTGCACCCCAGGCGTCAGCGGCGGCGTGGGCGGCGTCCAGTGCCTTGTCGATGTCTTCGGCAGTGGAGCGGGGGAATTCGGCAATCGGTTGGCCATTGACTGGCGAGGTGTTGGTGAAGTACTGACCTTTGACAGGCGCGACGAACTCGCCGCCGATGTAGTTACCGTACTTGCTCTTGAACGAGACTTTGGCGCCTTCAGTACCGGGGTGAGCGTAACGCATGATGATGTTCTCCTTGGCTTTGTACTTATTAGAGAAACGCGCAAGTGCGCTTGCTATAAGCGTAGAGCAAAGGTCGGGCCACTGCCGTGCAGGTCAGGTAAATCAAGGCGTTGCGAGGTTTATGTCGGACGGGCGGATTACCACTGTTATGGTTTCGGTACAGATGGGAGGACAGTTTGTACCGCTTTTGGCACAGCCCGTGACCGGGCAGTCTGGCCAGCATTGCAATGGTGCAGCGGCAGGAGGATGCTCTGGGCATCATCGGTTTGATGGTCCCTACCGAAACCTGTAGGAGCTGCCGAAGGCTGCGATCTTTTGATTCTGCTTTTTTGCAGATCAAGATCAAAAGATCGCAGCCTTCTGCAGCTCCTACATGGGGAACGAGTCGACCTTTCGGGGAGAACAATAAGAAATGCACGACAACCATTTGAATCGCCATGCCCAACAGGTTCTTACCGCCACCCAAGGCAAACCGCACCTGCACGGGCCCGGAGCCGATCCGTCGATTGCCCGCTCATGGCTGCGCTGTCTTGAGGATTACCACCTCGACCCTGCCCTGAGCATGGCGCCTACCGTGCTCGAGCACGGGCGCGTTCTTGAAAGCCGAGAACGTCTGCAACAGGTGTTGCAGATTGCCGGCAATGAAATGAGCAGCCTGCATCAGCAACTCTCCGGCGCCGGACACGCGGTGCTGCTGACCGATGCCCGTGGGGTGATCCTCAACTGCGTCACCGCGCCGGCCGAACGGAAGATTTTTGAGCGTGCCGGCCTGTGGCTGGGCGCCGACTGGAGCGAAGCCTGTGAAGGCACCAATGGCATCGGCACCTGCCTGGTCGAGCGCCAGGCGCTGACCATTCATCAGGATGAACATTTCCGCGGGCGCCACACTGGCCTGACCTGCTCGGCGAGCCCGGTGTTCGATCCGCACGGCGAATTGCTGGCGGTACTTGATGTGTCCTCGGCACGTCACGACGTCTCGCGCCAAAGCCAGTTCCACACCATGGCACTGGTCAATCTGTCGGCGAAGATGATCGAGAGCTGCTACTTCCTGCGCTGTTTCGACAATCAATGGTTGCTGCGCTTTCATTTGCAGGCCGAGTCCGTCGGGCTGTTCAGCGAAGGGCTGCTGGCGTTTGATGGAGAAGGGCGGATCAGCGCAGTCAACCAGAGCGCGCTGAACCTGCTCGGGCATATTCGCGGCGGCTTGCTCGGTAAACCGGTCGAGGCGTTTTTCGATTGTTCGCTGGATGAATTGCTCGGTCGTGCGAGTGCCAATGCCAGCGCCAGTTGGCCGTTACGCACCCGCGATGGGCGAAATCTGTTTGCCGTGTTACGCGGCGAGTCGCGCAAAACGATGCCGATCACGCCCGCGCCGGTCGTGGCGCAGGCTCCGCGTCTGTCGGGTATTTGCCTTGGCGACGCGGCGTTGCAGGCCGATTTTCGCAAAGCCCTGCGGGTGTTCGAACGTGATGTGCCGCTGTTGATCAATGGTGAAACGGGCTCCGGCAAAGAGGCTTTTGCCAAGGCTGTGCATCAGGCCAGTCAGCGCTCGAGCAAAGCCTTCGTAGCGCTCAATTGCGCGGCGATTCCCGAGAGCCTGATCGAAAGTGAGCTGTTCGGTTATCGCGGTGGCAGCTTCACTGGCGCACGCAAGGACGGTATGCGCGGCAAACTTCAGCAGGCCGATGGCGGCACATTGTTCCTTGATGAAATCGGCGACATGCCACTGGCCTTGCAGACCCGTCTCTTGCGGGTGCTTGAGGACCGGCAAGTGGTGCCGATCGGCGGTGAGCCGGAAGCGGTCAACGTGCGGATCATCAGTGCGACTCACCGCAATCTTCTGGAGCGAGTGGAGAACGGCAGTTTTCGCGAGGATCTGTATTACCGGCTCAACGGCCTGGAAGTGGCGTTGCCGGCGTTGCGGGAGCGCAGTGATAAATCGCAGTTGCTGGATTTTTTGCTGGCCGAAGAGGCGGGCGGGGATGTGGTGGTGATTGATGAGCCGGCGCGTCAGGCGTTGCTGGCGTTCAACTGGCCGGGGAATGTGCGGCAGTTGCGCAATGTCCTGCGCACGCTGGCGGCGTTGTGTGATGAGGGGCGGATCGGGCTGGAGGATTTGCCGGCGATGATCCGGCAGGTGCGGCCGGCGGTAGAGTTGGAGGTTATGCAATCCGATCATCCGCTGGAGGATGCCGAGCGCTTGGCCTTGCTCAATACTTTGGAGCAGACCCGTTGGCACATGACCCAAACCGCGCTGCAGCTCGGCGTCAGCCGTAACACCCTTTATAGAAAGCTGCGCAAACATGGGATTGAGCGGTGTGTCAGTTAGAAGGCCCTACAACCCTAACCCTCTCCCAGAGGGAGAGGGGACTGAACGAGTTGTTCTGACGAACTACGCCGACCTGACAGATCCAGTCGAACTCAGGGCTGAATATGCCCCTGCGCGGTCGAATCAATAATCCACTCAGTCGTTCAGGTCGACGTATAGCAAAAGACACCTCGGTCAGCCCCCTCTCCCTCCGGGAGAGGGCTGGGGTGAGGGTAGCAATCCTGAGCCATACCGAAATGTTGCGCCCAACCAATCCCGCCCCATCACCTAAAGAGTGCGATTTCCCCCTCCCTACGCTAACCTGCGGCCATGTTTTACGAGGTCGACTATGCACATTCATATTCTGGGTATCTGCGGGACTTTCATGGGCTCGATGGCGGTTCTGGCCAAAGAGCTGGGCCATCACGTGACCGGCTCCGACGCCAACGTCTATCCGCCGATGAGCACGCAGCTCGAGGCCCAAGGCATTCAGCTGACGCAGGGCTACGATCCGGCCCAGCTCGATCCGGCACCGGATCTGGTGGTGATCGGTAACGCCATGTCGCGCGGCAATCCGGCGGTGGAATATGTGCTGAACAAAGGCCTGCCGTACGTCTCTGGCCCGCAGTGGCTGGCTGATCACGTGCTGCAAGGTCGCTGGGTACTGGCTGTTGCCGGTACTCACGGCAAAACCACCACCAGCAGCATGCTCGCCTGGGTGCTGGAACATGCCGGCATGAGCCCGGGTTTCCTGATCGGTGGTGTGCCGCAGAACTTCTCGGTGTCCGCACGTCTGGGCGGTACGCCGTTTTTCGTGATCGAGGCCGACGAGTATGACAGCGCCTTCTTCGACAAGCGTTCGAAGTTCGTGCACTACCGCCCGCGCACCGCGATTCTCAACAACCTTGAGTTCGATCACGCGGACATCTTCCCCGATCTGCCGGCCATCGAGCGGCAATTCCACCATTTAGTGCGCACCATTCCGAGCGAAGGCCTGGTCATCCATCCGACCACCGAGCCTGCCTTGCAGCGGGTAATCGAGATGGGGTGCTGGACCCCGGTGCAAACCACCGGTGCTGGCGGTCAGTGGCAGGTCAAACTGCTCAGCGAAGACGGCTCGGCCTTTGAAGTGATGTTCGAAGGTGTGTCCCAAGGCACGGTCGAGTGGGAATTGACTGGCCAGCACAACGTTGCCAACGCCTTGGCTGCACTGGCGGCTGCGCGTCATGTTGGCGTGGTGCCATCGATGGGCATCGCCGGGTTGAGCGCGTTCAAGAACGTCAAACGCCGAATGGAGAAAGTCGCTGAAGTGCGCGGCATCACCATCTACGACGACTTCGCCCATCACCCGACTGCGATCGCCACCACGCTTGACGGTCTGCGCAAGCGCATCGGTGATGCACCGTTGATCGCGATCATCGAGCCACGCTCCAACTCGATGAAGCTCGGCGCGCACCGTGACGGTTTGCCGGACAGCGTGAACGATGCCGATCAGGTGATCTGGTACGCCCCGGCCAACCTTGGCTGGGATCTGGCCGCCACCGCTGCGCTGTGCAAAGTGCCGTCGATTGTCAGCGATACGCTGGAAGGCATCATCGAACGCGTGAAAAGCCAGGCTCAGCCCGGCACTCACGTGGTGATCATGAGCAACGGCGGTTTCGGCGGTCTGCACGGCAAACTCGCCGAGGCGCTGCAATGAACACTTTTTCGCAGAACGGCGGCCCGGAACGCATCACGCTGGCGATGACCGGTGCTTCGGGCGCGCAGTACGGTTTGCGCCTGCTCGATTGTCTGGTGCGGGAAGATCGCGAGGTGCACTTCCTCATCTCCAAAGCCGCGCAACTGGTGATGGCCACCGAGACCGACGTCTCGCTGCCGCCCAAGCCGCAGATGATGCAGGCGTTCCTCACCGAATACACCGGGGCTGCCGCCGGGCAGATCCGCGTGTACGGCAAGGAAGACTGGATGTCACCGGTGGCCTCGGGCTCCGGTGCGCCAGCGGCGATGGTGGTCGTGCCGTGCTCGACCGGGACGCTGTCGGCCATCGCCACGGGGGCCTGCAACAACCTGATCGAACGCGCTGCAGACGTCACTTTGAAGGAACGTCGCCAGTTGATTCTGGTGCCGCGCGAGGCGCCGTATTCGAGCATTCATCTGGAGCACATGCTCAAGCTGTCGAACATGGGCGTGACGATTATGCCGGCCTCACCCGGTTTCTATCACCAGCCGCAGACCATCGATGACCTGATCGATTTCGTCGTCGCGCGGATTCTCAATCTGCTGGGCATTCCCCAGGACATGCTGCCGCGTTGGGGCGAGCATCATCTGAGCAGCGATGAATAAGCTGCTGGTGATGGTGCTGGCGCTGCAACTGACCGGGTGCGCCACCGCGCGGACGCTGGATGCGGCGAAACCGGGGGCGCCGGTGGTGTATTCCGGGACGCGGCTGGATTTGTATGCGTTGAATGGCGGGTGTTGTGCGATGGATCGGTTCGGTGCTGAGGCGCCGAGTTATCCGGGGGTGGATCTGCCGGGGAGTGCTTTGCTCGATACGCTGTTGTTGCCGTTGTCATTGCTGACGGTGATAGGCGTGAGTTTTCAGGCGACTGGCGGGTTGTAAAGATCAAAAGATCGCAGCCTTCGGCAGCTCCTACAGGGTGAAATGAAGATCCATGCAGGAGCTGCCGAAGGCTGCGATCTTTTGATCCCGGGAGTGCTGCGCACTCCATCGCCAGCAGGCTGGCTCCCACATTGGTCTCCAGCCGACACAAAACTCATGAGCAACACGCAGACCTGTGGGAGCTAGCCTGCTGGCGATAGCGTCCGCACTACTTGCCCAATTTCCTCAGATCATCCGACTCAATCACCCGCACCCCATCCTGCTCTTCCAGCGCCAACCGCCACATCGCCCGGGCCAGTTGGCACGCTTCGATCCCGCGGTATTTACCCGGAATCAACTTCGAAAACGGCGCAGCAAGCTGTTCGCCCAAGCGTGGCTCTGATCGTTCACCAAGCAACAGCGACGGCCGGCAAATGGTCAGTTGCGGCCAGTCTTGCGCGCGCAATGCCTGCTCCATTTCCCCTTTGACCCGATTGTAGAAAACCGAGGATTTCGGATCGGCGCCGATGGCGCTGATCACGATCAGATGCCGCGCGCCCATCTCCCGCGCGCGCTTGGCAAACGCCACCACCATGTCCAGGTCGACTGCGCGAAACGCAGCTTCCGAGCCGGCCTGCTTGATGGTGGTGCCAAGGCAGCAATAGGCAATGTCGACGCGACCGCTGAGCTGCGGCAGAAATGCCTGTGGGTCGCCGACCGGGTTTTCCAGGTGCGGATGCTCGGCCAGTGGCCGACGGGAAGGGGCGAGGACGCGAGAAATCGTTGGCTCGTTGAGCAAACGGTCGAGTAGATGTTCACCGGTCAAACCGGTGGCTCCGGCAAGCAATACGTGCTGAGGCGTCAAGTACATAATGTCTCTCCCTTGATACTGTTCAGCTTAGTTGCTCTTTGTCGCTCCGTCGTTCAACGCAGCACTTTGCAAAGCTTTTCGCGCTTGCTGTTTACGCAGTTGCTGCCAGTGCGACAGCACGGTTTTCGGTGCCCAGATCTGCGGCTCCGAGGCTTCGAAATTGTCCGCCAGTTCACGCTCGGCGACGGTGGCCTTGGCCAGTTTGAAGGCTTGCTCCAGATCATCGGTCTGGTTCAGTGCCTGGGCGAACAGCGCATCGCCGAAGTAGGTGAAGTTGGCTTCTTCGGAGCACCCGAAGGACACGCGGTCAGCGCGCGAGGCGGTCATGATCAGCGTGCGTTCGTCTTTCAGCGCCGGGATGAAGCCGCCGGAATAACACGCGGAAATCACGATGATCTTGTCGCGGTTTTTCAGTGGCGCGAGCACGGCGGCGAGTTCGTCGGCGGGCAGGTCGGCCAGTTCCATGCGCGGCTGGTCGAGCACCAGTTCGTGTTCGGCGGTGCCGTGGCTGGTCAGGTAGATGAACAGCAAATCTTCCGGGCCGCTGCGTTCGGCCAGGGTCAGTGCAGCGCGGCGCAGGTTCTCGCGCGTGGCCATCGGCCGGTCGCCGAGGTGGTCGCGGTGGTTGACCAGACGGATCTGGCCATGCGCGCCGAAACGCGTATTGAGCATGTTGGCGACATAGTCGGATTCGCGCAGGAACACGCTCTGCTTGCCGTCGCCGCCGAGGGTCAGGGTGTACAGCTCCACCGCAGGCGTCGAGGGCGGAATCGCCGCCAATGCCTCATCAAGCAAACGGCCCTGAGCGAGCAAGCCGAGTTCGAGGGTGTCGGGCAGCAACTTGCCATCGGCGTCGCGCACGCGCTGGCCGTTGATCCAGGTGCCGCTCATTACGCTACCATCAGTCAGCACCAGTGTGCCGCGTCCGGCGTAACTGTCGTTGTCGAATCCGCCAATATAAAAGCTGCCATCGGACAGGTTCAAGCGACCCTGACCGCTGAAGCGCCAGTCGCTGAACGAACCGATGTAATGGCTGCCGTCAGCACCGATCAGTTCGCCCTTGCCGGTCAGCGCGCCTTCCTTGAACTGGCCCAGCCAGACGTCGCCGTCAGCGTTTTCGTAGCGGCCCTTGCCGTGCAGTTGGTTGTTCTTGAAGCCACCGACGTAGATGTCGCCGTCAGCACTGTTGAACGTACCGTTGCCTTCAAGCTGACCGTTGACGAAATGACCGGTGAACGAGTTGCCGCTGGAATCACCGCGCTGGCCTTCGCCATTGGGTTTGCCGTGGGCGAACTGGCCTTGATAGGAGCTGCCGTCATCCATTTCGAGACGGCCGAGCCCGGAATATTGATCAGCCTTGAATTCGCCACGGTAGGTCATGGCGTTTTCTTTCAATGTGCCTTCGCCGTCACGCCGGCCCTGTTTGAAGCCGCCGGTGTAACTGCTGGCATTGGTGGTCAGGCTGCCCTGACCGTCGAACAAACCCTGCTGGAACTGGCCGCGATAAATCTCGCCATTGCTGCCATGCCATTCGCCCTGCCCATGCCACTGCCCTTTGTCGAACTGCCCGGCGTACCAACTGCCGTTGGGATAGTCGACACGTCCCTGACCTTGCAGCAAGCCATCGACCAACTCGCCGCGATAGCGTCCGCCGTCCGGCAGGCGCGCATCCGGGGGCAACAGCGATTCGCCATCGCCGCAAGCGGCAAGCAACAGGGTCAAGGCAAGGGGTGCAAGACAAGCGAGTGAGCGCATAGCGGGATCCGGGCAATTAGGCGACCGAGTATGCCGCAGCTATGTGACCTTATACAGCCGCTGAAGGGGAGCGGATGCGAAACAGCGTGCGCCGGTTCGCATCCCGGCGCTTAAACGAAGCAGAGCGACAGCGGTTCAGCGATGTAGGCCGGTTTGTCCGAGCCTTCTATCTCAAGTGTTGCGGTGGCTTTGAGCAGCCACTGACCAGGTTTCTTCTCGGTCACTTCAACCATGTCGACCTTGAGTCGGACTTTCGAATTGACCTTCACGGGCTGGATGAAACGCACACTGTCCAGGCCGTAGTTGACGACCATCTTCACACCTTCGGGCAGGATCAGGATGTCTTCCATCAATTTGGGCATTAGTGACAACGACAGGAAACCGTGGGCAATGGTGCTGCCAAAAGGCGTTTGCGCGGCTTTGATCGGGTCGACATGAATGAACTGATAATCACCGGTGGCTTCGGCGAACAGGTTGATGCGTTCCTGATCGATGGTGAGCCATTCGGAACGTCCGAGTTCCTTGCCGACATAATCTTTGAGCTCTGCAACTGGAACATAGGGCATTGAGACTCTCCTTGGGTTCATCTGTTTTATAGTTTTTCAGGTGGGGGATTTGACCGCCCTGCGAACCACTGTAGATCATCATGGCAATTTGCTCAGGTCAACCGACCATGCTTTTGGCGAATGCCGATCCATAGCGCAGGCGTGCTTATAATGCCGGGCGCTTTTTGTTGGAGATGTCAGATGTTGTTACGTGGCCTGACCCTGCTGGTGCTGTTCCAATTGCTCGGCACGGCACTTAATCATTTACTTTTGCCGGTGCTGCCGGGGCCGATCATCGGTCTGCTGCTGTTGCTGGTGTTCCTGATTATTCGCGGTGAAGTCGGCGAGCCGCTGAATCTGGCGGCCGGCAGCCTGCTGCGTTATCTGCCGTTATTGCTGGTGCCGCCGGCAGTGGGCGTAATGGTTTACGCCTCGGCGATTGCTGCAGATTTCTGGGCGATTGTGGGCGCGTTGGTGGTGTCGCTGATTCTGTCGATGGCCTTTGCCGGTGTGCTGATGCAGCGCTTGGTCAAGCGTCACGCGCCGCCGTCGGAGGAGTCCTGATGTTCTTCGATTGGCACGGCGCCTGGACGTCGGTGATTCACCATCCACTGTTCGGCATCGGTATCACCCTCGGTGCCTATCAACTGGTGCTGGCGGCGTTCGAGAAAACCAAGTGGATCTTTCTGCAACCGGTGCTGGTCTCCATGCTGTTGGTGATCGGCGTGTTGGTCGGCTGCGGCCTGACGTACGCCGAGTATCGCAAGAGCACCGAGATCCTCAGCATTCTGCTCGGGCCGGCGACGGTGGCGCTGGCGGTGCCGCTGTATCTGAATCTGCGGCGCATTCGCCAATTGTTCTGGCCGATTTTTACTACGCTGGTGATAGGCGGGGTGGTCGCCACGGGCATGGGCGTCTTGCTGGGATGGTGGTTCGGCGCTGATCACATGATCCTGATGACCATGGCGCCGAAATCGGTGACCTCGCCGATTGCCATGCTGGTGGCCGAGCAGATCGGTGGCGTCGCGGCGCTGGCGGCGGTGTTCGTGCTGATCACCGGGGTCATCGGCGCGATCTTCGGCCCGACACTGTTGACCCGCCTCGGGGTGCACAGCCCCGAAGCACGCGGTATGGCGCTGGGCATGACCGCGCATGCCGTCGGCACGGCGGTGGCGATGCAGGAAAGTGATGAGACCGGTGCCTTCGCGGCGTTGGCGATGAGTCTGATGGGCGTGGCCACGGCGGTGTTCCTGCCGTTGGCGGTGTCGATGGTGGTGTAAGGAAATGTCTATGAGTCTGGCGCTTTTTCCGTTGAACACAGTGCTGTTTCCCGGCTGCAACCTCGACTTGCAGATCTTCGAGGCGCGCTACCTGGACATGATTGGCCGCTGCATGAAGCAGGGCGGTGGCTTTGGCGTGGTGTGCATTCTTGAAGGCCATGAAGTCGGCGTCGCCCCCGCAGGTTATGCGCTGGTGGGCTGTGAAGCGCGGATCACCGATTTCCAGCAGCAGGACAACGGCCTGCTGGGCATTCGCGTGCAAGGCGGGCGGCGCTTCCATGTATTGCGCACCGAAGTGCAGCGCGACCAGCTGATCCTCGCCGACGTCGAGTGGCTGGACGACGAACCCGAGCAACCGTTGCAGGACGAAGACGCCGATCTGGTGGCGCTGCTCAAGGCGCTGGCCGAGCACCCGATGGTCGAAGCGTTGAACATGGGCACCGAAGCCGCTGGTCAGCAGTCATTGGCCAATCAGTTGGCCTACCTGTTGCCGTTCGCCGAAGAGGACAAGATCGACTTGCTGCAACTCGACGATCCCCAGCAGCGCCTCGATGCCATTCAGGCCTTGCTCGATGAGTTGCAGGGTGAGTTATTTGCGTAGTTGTTATTTGAATTAAATACTGGCACTTGCCAGCATTGTCGTGAAGCGTTCTTTGACTTAACTTCAAGTTGCCCGCAGGACGCGGGTGACTTGAATGATAATAAGGAATAAATCATGACTGTTTACGAAGATGAATGGGGCTTCTGGGACGACATTGCCGGTAAATATATTCTCAAGAATGCCGGGATGGATCATAACGCCAAATATATTGTTGATGCCGCTGCGACTTACTCCGACATGATGGTGCTCGCACGGCGCAAACGTAAAGCCGCCAAAATTCCTGCTGGCGATATCCCCCGAGTGACCGCGACCGCCGAATCTGTGGTTGCAGCCCCAATGGCCTGAATTATTTTGTGATGTGCGCCACGGTCTGCCGTGCAAAGTTTATTGACGGCGGGCGCCCGCACAGAGGTGGTTACATGTCTACGAATAAAAAAGAAAACAAGTCCTTTACCGCAAATCTATATGTCGATGGTCTGCCGGTGGTGCTCAATCTGCAACGTTTGCGCCTGCGCCTGCGCGATCCGCGCATCACCCGGCGTGAAAAGCTGGACGTGGAGGCGGCACTGGCGGACAACCGCGAGACCAGCTTTCTCACTCTCGCCGATCACGAAGACGACAAGCCATTGTTGCTGACCTTTACGCCCCACGGTGACAGCTTCGCGATCACTATTGCATTGCGCGGTGTTCACGACGGTGCGCGGCTGGTCATTGAAAGTTCCACGCGCAATGTGCTGGCGGGTCAGGAAGAGCGCGGCGAGTTGTTTTCGATCAGCAAGGCGGGTTTGCTACGTGCAGTGTCCAGCGATCTTGAGCCTGGGCCGCTTTATATCGGAATTGAAAGCGAATCAAACAAGAAGCCGTTGTATCGAAGTACAGCCGATAGAATGAATATCTTTAAAAGCGTTGATCCCAATATCACGGGGCATAATGCTTTTAATAATAAACCGGTGACCTTTGTACTCAAGATCATTGATCAACTTCCCCTCGTCGCATGATAAGACGCGCTATTCATCGCGGTGATGAATAGCGCGTTTTCAAGGGTTTACTGCATCAAGGGCGGTAGTGCTCGGGAACAGGCCAAATGATG
This sequence comes from Pseudomonas sp. P116, assembly GCF_020149425.1. Taxonomy (NCBI): domain Bacteria; kingdom Pseudomonadati; phylum Pseudomonadota; class Gammaproteobacteria; order Pseudomonadales; family Pseudomonadaceae; genus Pseudomonas; species Pseudomonas sp. P116. The sequence goes on from NZ_JACVHB010000008.1 coordinate 115,052, forward strand.
TCGTTGGCGAAAGTTTCCGTACCCTTCGGCAAGTCCAGAATAACTCCGCCTGAGCTGGCGACTTTCTCTATCAGATCGTCGTAGGGAGAAGGGTGACGAGAGACAGTTCCATCCCACGTTGCTTGCTCGATAGCCTCAGCATTCTCTCCGGCTGCTCGAAAGATATCCTCAACCCGCGCAGCCCGGCGTTTGTCCGAGTGCACCAGCCAGATTCTCTCGGCGCTGATTCCTCGTGAGGGCATTGATATCTGGCCTTCCATTGGGTCTGCCCAAAAAGTCAAGTTGCTCAGATGCGCGTTTTCCGCTTGGGGGACCACCTCGATGCCACGGGTGTCGATGACATAAAGAAAGCTCAGGTCCTGGTTGCGCCGGCGCAATGGATAGTCACGCGAATAATCCATTTCAAACGAATTATCAGATTCGTTCCCTGTACCGTAGCGCCCTCCATCCGACGAATCGCTGTCGGAGCTGGCATGTCCCGGATACCGATTGGCCTGGCTGTTGTACCGCCGAGGTTGGGAATAGTATTCGAAGTCCGTGTAATTGGAGGCGTCGTCGAGACCGAATGTCGTGCTAAAAGGTAGTTTGGTCGTCGACTCGGGGCCGTTGCCCTTCAGTCTGAACAGGCGTTTGTCGCGCGCCAGTTCAAAGGGCGTGCGCAGATCGGCGCGGAACATGCCGGGGATGTCGGTTCGGTATAACAGTCCGCGCATATTTCGCTTATAGCCGGCGTGCATCAGATAGCTTTCCAGAAACTCGCTTTCGTAACGCAGCTCAGCATCGGGTAGCTTGTTCTCCAGATACTGGCCTTCATTTCGCAACCTGAGAATATACGGGTCCAGCTCTGCGGCAATCTGGCTGAGACGCTGATCGTCATTACTCTGCGTCAGTTGCTTGTGTTGCTCGGCCCATTCCGGAAACACACCGTGTTCCATGTCCTTTCGCAGTCTGCTCTGTTGGGCGATGGTCAAATTGTAGGAGCGCAGGATATCTGCGTGTTCGTCCGGGGATTTGTGCGGATGAGACCAGCGCAAGGAATGGATCAGGTACTGGTAGGTGTCCGGGTCTTCGAAGCGGGTTGCCCAAGTGGGCGGGCGTCCCTGAGCTTCTGCCTCGCTGCGGAAAACCAAAGCCTCTGACTCCCGCAAGCGGTACGCACTCCAGATATCGCCATCGGTCCAATGCGCAAGCTTCAATGGCACTGACGGATCTCCCCGGGCCTCAAGTGGGTCGACCCGGACCAGTTTGGAGTGGGCATCCTTGAGGGCGAAACCGATGTCTCTGTTTGTCACCTGGTATTCGATATGGTCGAAGGGTGCACTGTGCTTACGAGTGAGTTGTTCGTGGACGGCATAGTAGCCTTGGGCATCGACAGTATTAGACGTGGTATACACGCGATCCATGCTGTTTTCGTAGTACGCGATCGGCTTTTGCGAACTCCAGGTGTTGGTGTCGGCAATGCGATATAGCGGGGGGGCGGAAGGGGCCCGCTCTGTGGGCAATTTCGCCCGATAGGCTTTCATTGCATCGTGGAACACTACCATCACCGTTTCGATGCCGGTTTGGGCATCATCGCTGGCAACGTCGGCGAAGAATCTGCCTTTGTACGAACGCAGTCCGTCGGCATCGTGCAAGGACAACTTGCTCGAGGGCGTCTGAACGTAGGGCCGCAGCGGTGATTGGCCTACTACCGGGCGCGTCGTGGCGGAAGCGTCCATGGGCGTGACTGACACACTGGCTTTGCCGTGCGAGGTGCCTGGTGTGAGGTTGTCGCTCGTCACGCCTGATGAAATTTCAGCAGCGTCGGCCCGGACGCGGCCGGGCAGGGTGAAGTCCAGATCGCTTCGTCCATCGTCGGGCGAATGTGGTCGAGAGGTCGAAGGGCCGGGGGTAGCGGGCTCCGGTGAGAGCCGAGGGTTTTTAGGCTTGTTACGCATAAGTTGTGTCCTTTCGGTTTTGTGTGAATCAGCCGGTCCGTTGGCTGAATGAAACAGGTTCGGGATGCAGGTAAACGTCATCCCGAACTGTTCTGGTGCTCGTTCTGCTCAATTGCGGTCAGGTGGCCTTACTGGGCTTTATGGTCAGGTTTTCAGTTGCGATGCGTAGGGTCGGGTTCGTGTCGACACCCCAATAATCCTGCGCTGAGTGGTAATGCACGGTGCCATTGATCGCAGGTGTGACGTCCAGGTGTTTGACCACGACGGTGGTGGACAACTCGTTACGATCGCGGTGGGCGCGGATATCTGCCAGCAGTTCAGCCAGGTTCGCGTAACCCCGGGCATCGATGACGGTCAGCTGCAGCAGGTCGAACAACAGTTCGACGGCGTAGATGTTACCGGCAGACGTCGCCACGCTGATGGATTCCACCGGGCCTTCGTGTTCCATATTCGGCAGTAGCATCGTGACGCTGCCGATGTACAGATTTTTCGCGTCCAGGCGGATGTCGTTGCGGGTGACCTTTTCGTGCATTTTTGTCGTGAATATCGTCCATGTCGAGGCATTGGACGTTTGCGCAATAGCGCCCGGCGTTACAAGGCTGAACGTGCTGTTGCTGATGGGATAGACATCGTAAGTCGAGGCCTGGCCATGAAGGACGTAAGTGCCATTGTGCGGCAGAGCAGGGAAATTGATTTCATGGGGAGTGGCCTTCAACAAGAACGGCTTGAGCAGCCCCGGTCTTACGAACTTGTACTTGCCGTGCCTGAGTTTCAGGCACTCGCGAGCGGTAAGGGTTTTGGCGCCTGGGGTGTCGGCGTCCTCGCGGTAAGGCACGCGAGGTGCCGCGACGTTGTATGAGGTTCCATCGCGCATGATCAGGACAACCGGGTGCCTGACTTGCACGATGGTGGTCTTGATGCCGTTGATACCGGTTGAGCCGCGTGGATCGCTTGTGGCTTTTATGACGCCGGTGAAGTTAAGCGTTTTCGATGGCAGAAAAATCCAGAGGTTGATCTGTTCGTAGCGCAGATAGCGCACGCCGGCGTCATTGCGCGTGACCGTCACGTCGTAGCTGACCCTGACGTCATGGATCTCCCATGCGTCGTAATCCAGATAAAGGGTTTTCGCGGCGGCAGGGCTGTTGGCGGGGGCGAAAAAGTTGATCCGCTGGCCGGAGCGGGGAGCGAAATGGTGCACGGCCGGGTGCGTGAAAATGGCCGCGGAATCACTGTTGGCTATGTATGGCGCGGGAGGTGCATCACCGATGACGATCACTCTGCACTCGAAGTCGTGATCAGCGGGGTCATTGAGTTCCAGCGGCAAGAGGGCTTCCAGCTCATAACGATCCTGGGTTTTGAACAGCAACCGGCTATTTTTCAGCACGCGCTTGCTGTCGACTTGCTGATACACCGCTTCAATCGTCAGCTCATGATCGAGATCTTCGCCGTCTGGTCCATGCAATGAAGTGATCACCATCGAGGTGCCGATGATCTGCCAGCGCTGAATCCGCTCCAGCGCCCAGGTGAACTCGATGACACTGACTTCCTCACCGTCGTCGATTATCACCGGTCGGGTAGACGTAGCCGGGATGATGTAGCGATCCATTCCGGATCCACCGTCAACCCGGCAATCCGCGCCGCGAATGGCGATCACATCGTTTCCGCTGCCCGCCATGACCTGGTCGCTGCCATTGGCCGAGATTTGATTGTCGCCGTCGCTGCCAGTGATTCGGTTCGAGCCATTGCGCAGGGTCAAAACGTTTTCCACGGATTTGACCTGTGCGACGTCAACCGGATCGACCGTGGCATCGTGGCTGCGCAGGGCAACTTTGCCGGTCTGCAGATTCACGTCGTAACCCACGTAGCGGGTATCGCCGGGAGGGCGGGCGCCTTCGAAGGTCAGTGTGTCACTTCCTTCACCGCCGTCGATCATGCTCAGCGTCGCCGGTGGCGTACCTCGGTCGAGCTCACTGGCGGCCGATTCAAAGTAGAAGGTATCGTCCTTGTCGCCACCGGTCAGAAGCTTGGTACCTTTCTTGTAAGTGAAGAGGTTGGGTCTGGCCTTGACGCCTGTGACCTGATCATCACCCGCGCCCAGGTTCCACAACACGGCCTTGTCCGCGTCGGCGGTGCCGGTGACCACGCCCTGAAGGTCAGCGGGCAGCCCGTCGCGAGCGTCGATGATGTCGTTGCCCTCGACAACGATGGTTTCCTTGTCCATTTTGTATGGCTTCTCGCCTTTCGCCGCGTCCCATTGGTAGCGCCAGACTTTCACCGGTTCTAGCTCGACGTTGAAGCTGCCGTTGACCACATGTGCCACGTAATGCTTGTAGGCGCCATCGAGCAATGCCTGGGCCGAGGTCTGCAGCAGCCTGTTGTAGTCGGCGGTGTATTTGGAGATTTTGAAGCGATCCATGACGTCTTCGTCGAGCTCCTGCCGGGTAAAGGCAAACCAGCCGGAGCGCAGACGCTCAAGGGCGGTCAGCTCGATGTAGTCATCGATGTCGTCGACGACCCTTGCCGCCCGATAGATTTCGGAGCCAAGGATCAGCACGGCAGCAGCCACGAGCCCGGCCGGGCCGGCGACGCTGCCAAAACCTGCCAGAGCGGCGATGCCCAAGGTAATGCTGACGGTCGCACCGGCCACGGCCGTAGCGCCGGCGACGTAATGGTCCTGCTGTTCCTTGCCGGTGGTGGTGGCCGCTGCGTTGAACGATTTGACGGCGCTGATGATGTCGAACGGCAAGGTGATTGCGCTGGCGAACAGGCCGGCGCCGCGGGACAGGAATTTACCGGCAGAGGTGGCGGGAAAGCGGTTGAATACCATGCCACCGCTTCTGAGCATCTTTTCACCCGTAATGCTCAAGCCGCGCTCGATAATCAACGATTCGACTTCAGCCACAACGGAACCACCGTTGAATGCTGCCTCGCCCCAGTCGCGAACCTTGACGGCGTCCACTATCCCCATGAGCCCGCTGTAGATTCCGTAAGCTTGCAGGCCAACGCCGGCGCCGCTGGTGAGGTAGCTTTTGCTCCTGTTGATCCAGCCCGGCAAGTGGTCGAGTGAATCGACGCGGTGGATATCGATCTGCTGCGCCGCACGGGTCAGTTTGTCCAGGCGTTCCATCGAACTGCCGGGAGTGATCGGATCCGCGCTGACCATCAGCGGCGGTGCCTCTACCGAACGCAAGGTGGCGATCTCGAACATCAGGGTGCCGACGAGGCTGGCGTCGGCTATCTCGGCTGAGGCCATGCGGGCCAGGACTTTGGCCGGGTGGAAGCTCATGGAATCGAGAAACGCCTGGTCAGCCACCTTGATATTGACGTTCTGCGGGCTGACATTTTGCCCGCCGATCCTGGCGCCCATGGCTTCCAGCTCAACCCGGGAAATCGTGAATTTGCCAAGGGTTAGCGGGCCATGGCGCTTGTCGAGGGATTCGAGCGTGGGCGGGTTGGATTTATCGACTTTGCCCGGCGTTACCACTGCAGCGCTGGGGGGCTCGATTCGGGGTGCATGGCTGTTGGCCGAACTGGTAATAGGCGTTACTTGAAGGTGGCGGTAAGCGAGTAGTTCAATAGCGGGCTGGATAAGTTTTGACACGGTTTCAATCCTTGAAAAATACGCCGGTTTCCGTACCGGTGGATGAACAAAAAAGTAATCAATCGTATTGCGTGGCGCGTATCAACTAGTGTGTCAGTTGACGTTTTGATTCAAGGCCAATGGATGTCATCGCCCCACTCGGTTTTGTTGCCGGACAGTGAAAGTATCGGCCGTCCCGCTGCCTCGGCTTCATCGATCAGTCGATCGTATTCAAGCTGGGTGGCATGCCCCGCATGCGTTTTTCGCTCGATGTATCCGGCGCTATCGCCGGCCATATCTGCAATGTCCTGAACTGCTGCGCCTTTTGTCAGTGACGAGTTCAGCAACCAGATCCGGTCGCTGTCCAGACCCGAGCGGGTTACTGAAATCAAACCTTCAAAGTCATCGTCGGGAAACCTGGCACCGGTGTCCTGTGCCGACCAGTTGAACAAGCGGTTTTCCTGGTTTGGCACGACTTCAAGGGTTCGCGTATCCAGCGCGTAGATGAACATTTCAGACTGTCGTTCGCGAACCGTTTCATAGTTGCGCTCTTTATCGAGGGAGACCGGATTATCTGCATCCGACCAGTCGGAAGATGCGCTACTGTCACTGTCGCTTGAGTGGTTGTCCGAGTCTGTTACAGCGGCGCTTTTGCCGGGATATTTGTTCTTTTGAGTGTTGTACAGCAGGTATTCCGGATCCGGAGCGCTGCCATACATCAGGGCCTCATTGAGGCTGAAGGTTGCGCTCAGCGGTTTGTGGGTGGTGCCTCCTCGCTGGTGGTGATAACGAGGGAGCATCGCATCGTCGTTCGCGAGTTCGAACGGAGTGCGATCATCACCTCTGAACAACGCGGGCACGTCAGTGCGGTACAGGCAGTTGTTGAGGTTGCGCCGATAACCCATTTTCATTAGAAGCGCTTCGCGAAACGCGCGGGTCATGCATGTTTCCGGGTCGTACCAGTGATACCCGTTGCCACGTTTGAGACTCAATTCATTGATCAAAGCCTCACTCCATTTCGTCAGGCTCTGGGGATCGCTCAGGTCTTCGCTTCGCTGTTTGTGCGCGAGCACCCATTGCGGAATGCTCAGATCTGTTTTCAAGTGCAACTGCAATTGAAGCAACTGGCTCGGCAACAAGTTGTAGGATTGCAACTGTGCCGCGCGTGCCTTCGCGTCGAGGGTTGGACTCAGCCAGCGAAAGGCATTGCGCAGCAGGTCGGTCGTGGCGTTGCGCGCTACATCGGCTTCGACCCATTGCGGCGGCTTGCCGAGTGTCTGCGCTTCGCTGCGAAAGTGTCTGATTTCCTCGCCGTGAATGCCGTACAGCTCCCAGATTTCCATGTCGGTCCAGCGTTGCAGATGAGTGGGCTGTGCGCCGAATCCGCCCTGCGGTGCATCCACCAGAATCCAGTCGCCACCGCTTGCCTTGAATGCAAATGTTGTCGGGTGTTGATCCCATGTATTCCTGGGCGAGAGTTCGAAATAACCTTGAGCGTCGGGAGATCGTCTGGAGGCGTCGTAAAGAAATTGCCGAACCCTGGTCCCGCTCCCGGAACCGCGTGGTCGTTTGGGCGCAAGGCCAGGCTGAACGTCATCCGTCGCGGCCGGGCGCTTGGGTGGCGAAACCTGTGCCAGCGCTTCGGCGGCCGGTGTGGCGAGGCGCCAGGTTGGGCGTTCGGCATTTTTCAGCAGATGCGGCCCGGAAGCTACTCGTTCAGTCAGCAGTTTCGCCTGACAGGTGCCCAGGGTTTCATCGAACTGGACATGTGCAGTCAACACTGCGCCGTCATGTTCGATGTCGACGAATCGGCGCCCGACAATGAAGCGGAAACCGTCCGCATTGGCGGCTTGCAGGCCCCGCAGGAATTCAGTGGACAGGCCGTACCGGCTGATCGAGTTGTCTGTCCTTGCATTGGCAATTCTGCTGCCAGGTATTTCTCTGACGACTATGTCGGGTTGGCGTAATGCATGGCTGTGGACGTGCGCCGCCGTGAAGTGATCTGGCTCATTGGAGATGTTCGCTGTAAATGGCCATCTTGAGGTGGATGGCGAGAGCAACTGGGCATCTATGGACGGTCGAGCGGCGGGGTTGGCAATGTCCGTTGTGGATGCTGACGGCTTTCTGGGTATTTTCGGGCTCATTGAATATTCCGTGGGGACTAAACTTGTTTAAAGTTTTTATAGTGTCCGAGGCGGGGGTGATGTTTTTGTATTAACTATGGGTGTAATACAAGTTTGTATTGGTTGAATGCACTGAAGTTAAAGTTTCAGGCGGATTTGCTCGCCCAATCTAAATGAAATCGTCGGGGTTGGAAGGTGTGTGAGGGGATATATTCAGTTGGATATGTAACTTGAAATTGATTGTGGGTGATGCGAGGCGGTGTGGGTTAAGTTGTGCAGGAAAACAGGTAAGTTTAAATAAGAAGTTGGCTGCACTCTCGTCGGAAGAATCCTCGGAGAGTGAGTGGGGGGAGAGGGTATGTCGAATTAAGCAGCGAGCTTAATAGGCGTAACGCAACAGCGTATGCGGCAAATGGCGCAGGACGAAAAAGCCAAACAGCGCCACCATCGCCGGCAGTATCAGCCACCAGACCTTGAACGGCATCGCCTGGAGCGGTGACTGGCGTTGGTTCAGCCACAGGCTCGCCGCGCATACGCCGGCGGCCAGCATCGCGCCCGCGATAATGTCCGTTGGCCAATGTGCGCCGAGGTAAACCCGCGACAGCGCAATCGACAGGGCCGGAATGCAGCCGATCAACAGCCATGTCAGACGCATGCGTGGCGGCTGCCCGCGTCCGGCGAGGACGGCCAGGGTCAGGAACAGCGCGAACGCGCCCGAGGCGTGGCCGCTGGGCATGCTGTAACTGGTGATCGGATCGGTCAGCACTTCCGGGCGTACCCGGGCAAAAAACATTTTGGTTCCGGTATTGGCCAGTGCCGTGACGAGGAGGGTGCTGCCGGCGAAGATCGCCTGACGCCACTGCCGGCACAGCAGCAGCAAAACGGTGAGCAGGATGCTGAACAGCAACATGTTGCGGAATTCACCGATCAGCGTGAGGGTGACCGCGATTTCATCCAGCAGCGGTTGGCGATGTTCCTGCACCAGAGTCATCACGCCTTGATCAAGCGCGCTCAGATACGGATAACCAATAAACAGACCAATAAGAATCAACAGGCTCATGCTGCTGATCCACACCGTTGCCCGGCGGTGGCGGCGCAAACTGCTGTTTACGCTGAGGCCGACCATGGCCGCGATGGCGCCAGCAACGATCCCGGCCTCAAGCCAGAAACCTTCGGGCAGCGGCAGACGGAATGCCGCACCAGTGGCCCAGCCCGGCAGCAGGTAGGCCAGGCTCCAGCCAGCGGCGGCCAACAGGCTGACGGCGGCGAAACGCGGAAAGGGCATGTCGCACATCCCGGCGACCATGGGCAGCATTGGCCGCAATGGGCCGATGAAGCGTCCGACCAACAGACTGGCGATGCCGTAGCGCTGGAAATAACTTTCGGCGCCGCTCATCCATTCAGGATGATGGCGCAGCCCCGGCAGTCTGCGGATGTTCTGGTGGAAATGTCGACCGACGAAGTACGAAATCACATCGCCGAGAATGCCGCCAAGAAAACCCAGCAGCAGGGTTTCGCTCAACGACAGTGCGCCGCTGCCGGCCAGTGCAGCGACGGCAAACAGCAACACCGTGCCGGGCACAATCAAACCGGCAATCGCCAGGCATTCGACAAACGCCACAATGAATACCGCAACGGCCAGCCACTCTGGATTGGCCGCCAGCCACCCGGTCACGCTATCGAGCCATGGGCCCATACCAAAAACTCCATTTCAATGATTGCCACCTGTAGGCGCTGCCGCAGCCTGCGATCTTTTGATCTTCAAAGCGAAAGATCGCAGCCTTCGGCAGCTCCTACAGGGGTTTTTAGTTACAGCAGGAAATAGTCGCGACCTTCGACCTGACCCCGACGCAGCGGGTTCCGCGTACACCACTGCGCATACGCGGCGTCGACGAAGCGGTACATCAGGTGTTCGTCACGGCCATGGGGAATACCCAGACGCGTCGTTTGAATAATGTGCGTGGGCGCCGGCCCGGTATCTTCCACCAACAGCAGTTCATGATCAAAACGCTTGGCGTCCCACATCGGCACCTTCAAACCCAGCGCCTTGCACAACAAAGTCTGCCCGGCGCAGAGCTTCTGCGATGGCCGCGGCCGACCTTGCGCATCAGGATTGTTCAACAGCATCTGCGCCAGACTCGCCGGGCCGCTGATTTCATCGACCCACGGATAAGCCGATTTGATCAGTACGGCATTGCCCGGCCCCTGCGCGCTGAAGTTCAGCGAATCGCCGCCACGTGCGTAATACATATAGATGTGGCCGCCATCCAGAAACAAAGCCTTACGCTTTTCTGTGTAGCCGAGGGAGGCGTGGCTGCCTTTTTCTTCGAAGTAATAGGCTTCGGTTTCGATGATTCGCGCACTCAGCCACAGATCGCCGACCCGATGGCGGATGACTTTGCCGAGCAGATCCCGCGCCAGTGTTTGCGCGTCACGGTCGAAAAAACTGTCCGCAAGTCCCTGTGGCAGGCGTTCGGCTTGGGTGGGAGTGGTCAGGTTGGACATGGCAGGCAACGTTTATCCAGGCTGAAGAGGTCGCGATGATAACAATTTGAGTCTTAATCACCGCTGAACGTTGGCAATTTGTAGTCCATTTCGACCATCCGCCCGTCACCGCTGTTAGTCCCGGGACGCGACAGCTATAATCTGCCGCTTTCCTCTTTGCCAAGACCCCAGCAGACCATGACTGAGTCCGTTCTTGACTACATGACCCGATTGGGTCGCGCCGCCCGCGAAGCTTCCCGGCTCATCGGCCGTGCCAGCACCGCGCAGAAAAACCGCGCCTTGCAGGCTGCTGCCAATGCTCTGGATGCGGCTCGCGCCGAGCTTGCGGCAGCCAATGAACAGGATCTGGCTGCCGGTCGCGCCAGTGGTCTGGAGCCTGCATTGCTGGAGCGTCTGGAACTGACCCCGGCGCGCATCGACGGCATGATCGTCGGTTTGCGTCAGGTGGCTGCGCTGCCGGATCCGGTCGGCGCGATCCGTGACATGAGCTTCCGACCGTCGGGGATTCAGGTCGGCAAGATGCGCGTGCCGCTGGGTGTGATCGGGATCATCTACGAATCCCGGCCCAACGTGACCATCGATGCCGCCAGCCTGTGCCTGAAGTCCGGCAATGCGACCATCCTGCGTGGCGGCTCCGAGGCGATTCATTCCAATCGTGCGATTGCTGCGTGCATCCAGCGCGGTCTGGCCGAAGCCGAACTGCCTGCCGCCGTGGTGCAAGTGGTTGAAACTACCGACCGTGCCGCCGTTGGCGCCATGATCACCATGCCCGAGTACGTCGATGTGATCGTGCCGCGCGGTGGTCGTGGCCTGATCGAGCGCATCAGTCGCGATGCCCGCGTGCCGGTGATCAAACATCTGGACGGCATCTGCCACGTTTACGTCAGTGCCCACGCCGATCTGCCGAAAGCCCAGAGCATCGCGTTCAATGCCAAGACTTATCGTTATGGCATCTGCGGTGCGATGGAGACCCTGCTGGTCGATCAAGCGGTCGCCCAGGATTTCCTGCCGTCGATGGCGGCGCAGTTCCGCGATAAAGGCGTCGAACTGCGTGGCTGCGAGCGCACCCGGGCGATCATCGATGCCGTGGCTGCCAGCGAAGAAGACTGGAGCACCGAGTATCTGGCGCCGATTCTATCGATTCGCGTCGTTGATGGTCTGGACCAGGCGATCGAACACATCAACCATTACGGCTCGCACCATACCGACTCGATCGTCAGCGAAAGCCTCGCTGACACCCGGCGGTTTGTGGCTGAAGTCGACTCGGCGTCGGTGATGATCAACACCCCGACCTGCTTCGCCGATGGATTTGAATACGGATTGGGTGCCGAGATCGGCATTTCTACTGATAAGCTGCACGCCCGCGGCCCGGTGGGTCTCGAAGGACTGACCTGCGAGAAGTACATCGTGGTCGGTGATGGCCAGTTGCGCGGCCAGGCGACGGTCTGACTTGACCAACCTCGACCTGACAACGCCGGCGCCCGGCAGCGAACCCCGTCCTCGGCGCATTGGCGTACTGGGCGGCACGTTCGATCCGGTGCACATCGGCCATTTGCGCGGTGGGCTGGAAGTCGCCGAAGCGCTGGGGCTGGATGAGTTGCGTTTGACGCCGAGCGCGCGCCCGCCGCATCGCGGTACGCCGCAGGTGTCGGCGCAGGACCGGTTGGCGATGGTCGAGTGTGCGGTGGCCGGAGTGCCGCCGCTGGTGGTGGACGCCCGCGAATTGCAGCGGGACAAACCGTCCTACACCATTGATACCCTGGAGTTGATGCGTGCCGAAATGGCCGCCGAGACCCAGGTTTTTCTGCTTTTGGGCTGGGACGCATTTTGCGGCCTGCCCACTTGGCATCGCTGGGAAGAGTTGCTCCAGCATTGCCACATCCTGGTGCTACAGCGCCCGGACGCCGACAGCGAACCGCCGGATGCCTTGCGCAACCTGCTGGCAGCGCGTTCGGTGAGCGACCCGCTGGCCCTGAAAGGGCCGAGCGGACAGATTGCATTCGTCTGGCAGACACCGCTCGCGGTCTCTGCCACCCAGATCCGTCAACTGCTGGCCAGCGGTAAGTCGGTACGTTTCCTGGTGCCCGACGCGGTCCTGGCCTACATCGATGCGCACGGTCTGTATCGTGCGTCGAACTGAACAAGGCGTGCTTAACTGATACGAATCCACGTGTCGCCAAGCCGCCGAATATATGAGCAAAACGAGTTTTATATGACTGACAAAGACCTACCTAAAGTAAAACGTAAAGGCACATTCAAAAGCGCGCCGTTGCCGGAAGTGGCCAACACCAACGAGCCGCTCAAAGGCGACGAACTGGTCAAGCTTGCTGTTGCCGCTCTTGAAGACGTCAAGGCGCAAGACATCCAGATCATTGATGTTCGCGACAAGCAGAGCATCACTGACTACATGATCATCGCCACCGGTACTTCCAATCGCCAGATCAACGCGATGCTGGACAAGGTTCGCGAAGAAGTCAAAAAGCAGGGCGCCAAGCCGCTGGGCGAAGAAGGCAAGGGCGACAGCGACTGGGTGCTGCTCGACCTCGACCTGGTGATCGTGCACATGATGACCGCCTCGGCGCGTCAGTTCTACGACCTGGAGCGCCTGTGGGCCGGTGCCGAGCAAAGCCGTGCGGCAGACGCCAAGCACCACAGCCCGGAAAACACCCACGAGCATTTCACCAAGCTCAACAAAGACCAGCTGTAAGGGATTGCTGTGCGACTGCGACTGATCGCCGTCGGTTCACGCATGCCCAAGTGGGTGGAAGAAGGCTGGCATGAATATGCCAAGCGTCTTCCGTCCGAGCTGGCGCTGGAACTGGTGGAAATACCGCTCAATACCCGTGGCAAGAATGCCGACGTGGCCCGTTTCATCCGCCAGGAAGGCGAAGCCATGCTGGCCAAGGTCGGGCCGAACGAGCGGGTGGTCACGCTGGAAGTCCACGGCAAACCCTGGAGCACCGAGCAGCTTGCGGTCGAACTCGACCGTTGGCGGCTGGATTCGCGCACGGTCAACTTCATGGTTGGCGGCCCAGAGGGGCTGGCGCCGGAAGTCTGTGCCCGCGCTGATCAGCGCTGGTCGTTGTCGCCGCTGACCTTGCCGCATCCGCTGGTGCGGATCCTCATCGGCGAACAGCTGTACCGTGCCTGGACCGTGCTGTCCGGTCACCCTTACCACAAGTAATCCTGCCCTCATGTCTCAGCCGATCCGCATCAAGGACCACGAAAAGGACGCACGCCTGGTGCGTAGCCGCGTCGTGTTCGGGGCCATTGCAGTCGTGCTGTTGATCTGCGTGTTGATTGCGCGGCTGTATTACTTGCAGGTGATCCAGTACGAGTACCACTCGACGCTTTCGGAAAACAACCGTGTTCACGTGCAGCCGATTCCGCCGACCCGTGGGTTGATTTTCGACCGCAACGGCGTGGTGGTGGCGGACAACCGGCCGAGCTTCAGCCTGAGCATGACCCGCGAGCGTTCCGGCGACTGGCAGCAAGTGCTCGACGTGATCGTCGAGGTGCTGGAGCTGACGCCAGAAGACCGGGTGATCTTCGAGAAGCGCATGCGCCAGGGGCGCCGGCCGTTCGAGCCGGTGCCGATCCTGTTCGAACTCAGCGAAGAACAGATCGCCCGGATTGCGGTGAACCAGTTCCGTCTGCCGGGCGTGGAAGTCGTTGCGCAACTGGTCCGTCACTATCCGCAGGGTGCGCATTTTGCGCACTCGGTGGGTTACATGGGGCGGATCAACGAGAAAGAGCTGAAAACCCTCGACCCAGTCAACTACAGCGGCACCCACCACATCGGCAAGACCGGCATCGAGCGTTTCTACGAGCCGGAACTGCACGGGCAGGTGGGTTACGAAGAAGTCGAGACCAACGCTCGGGGCCGCGTTCTGCGTGTACTCAAGCGTACCGATCCGATTCCCGGCAAGGACATCGTCCTGAGCCTGGACATCAAATTGCAGGAAGCCGCCGAACTTGCGCTGGGCGGTCGTCGTGGCGCGGTGGTTGCCCTCGATCCGAAGACCGGCGAAGTGCTGGCGATGGTCAGCCAGCCGAGCTTCGACCCCAACCTGTTCGTCACCGGCATCGGCTTCAAGGCGTACGCCGAGTTGCGCGATTCCATCGACCGGCCACTGTTCAACCGCGTGCTGCGCGGCCTGTATCCGCCGGGTTCGACGATCAAGCCAGCCGTGGCAATCGCCGGCCTCGACTCGGGTGTGGTGACAGCGTCGAGCCGGGTGTTCGACCCGGGTTATTACATGCTGCCCAACTACGATCACAAATACCGTAACTGGAACCGTACGGGCGACGGCTTTGTCGACCTCGACACGGCGATCATGCGGTCCAACGACACCTACTTCTATGACCTGGCCCACAAGCTCGGCATTGACCGGTTGTCGGCCTACATGAACAAGTTTGGCATCGGCCAGAAGGTCTCGCTGGACATGTTCGAAGAATCTCCCGGCCTGATGCCGTCCCGCGAGTGGAAGCGCGCGACTCGCAAACAGGCGTGGTACCCGGGCGAAACGCTGATTCTCGGGATCGGCCAGGGCTACATGCAATCGACCCCGCTGCAGTTGGCTCAGGCCACGGCGCTGGTGGCGAACAAAGGCGTGTGGAACCGGCCGCACCTGGCTAAATCCCTCGAAGGGGTGAAGCCGGTGGACGAAAATCCGATACCGGACATTATCCTGCGCGATCCGTCTGACTGGGCCAAGGTCAACCACGGCATGCAGCAAGTGATGCACGGCGCCCGGGGTACCGCGCGTAAAGCGGCCATTGGCGCGCAATATCGTATTGCTGGCAAGTCGGGTACGGCCCAGGTCGTGGCAATCAAGCAGGGCGAAAAGTACGACCGCTCCAAGGTTCAGGAACGCCATCGTGACCACGCCTTGTTCGTCGGTTTCGCTCCGGCCGATGACCCGAAAATTGTTGTTTCGGTGATGGTCGAGAACGGTGAGTCCGGTTCCGGCGTCGCCGCTCCCGTGGTGCGCCAGATCATGGACGCCTGGCTTCTGGGTCAGGACGGACGTTTGAAGGCCGAATACGCCAGCCCAACCAGTGCGGAGGCTACGGCCCGTGATGAATAACTTTGATCGCATGCTCTCCAGTGAGGATGTGATGCGCCGCCGCGCGACGCTGCTGCAAAGACTGCATATCGATGGGCCGCTGCTGATCCTGTTGTTGATCCTGGCTGCCGGCAGCCTGTTCGTGCTGTATTCGGCCAGTGGCAAGAGCTGGGATCTGCTCGGCAAACAGGCCACTTCGTTCGGTATCGGTCTGGTGTCGATGATCATCATCGCCCAGTTCGAACCGCGTTTCATGGCGCGCTGGGTGCCGCTCGGCTACGTGATCGGCGTGCTGCTGCTTTTGGTGGTGGACATCATGGGTCACAACGCCATGGGCGCCACACGCTGGATCAACATTCCCGGTGTGATCCGTTTCCAGCCCTCGGAATTCATGAAAATCCTGATGCCAGCGACCATTGCCTGGTATCTGTCCAAGCGGACATTGCCCCCACAGCTCAAGCATGTTGGCATCAGCCTGATGTTAATCGGCGTGCCATTTGCGCTGATCGTCCGTCAACCGGATCTCGGCACTTCGCTGCTGATTCTGGCCGGCGGGGCGTTCGTGCTGTTCATGGGCGGTTTGCGCTGGCGCTGGATCGTCAGCGTGCTGGCCGCGGCCATTCCGGTGTCGGTTGCGATGTGGTTCTTCGTGATGCACGACTACCAGAAGCAGCGCGTATTGACGTTCCTCGACCCGGAAAGCGACCCGCTCGGCACTGGCTGGAACATCATTCAGTCGAAAGCAGCGATCGGTTCCGGCGGCGTATTCGGCAAGGGCTGGTTGCTCGGTACCCAGTCGCACCTGGACTTCCTCCCGGAAAGCCACACCGACTTCATCATTGCCGTGCTCGGCGAAGAGTTCGGCCTGGTGGGCATCTGCGCGTTGTTGCTGATTTATTTGCTGTTGATTGGTCGGGGTCTGGTCATCACCGCTCAGGCGCAGACGTTGTTCGGCAAATTGCTCGCCGGCGCGTTGACCATGACGTTTTTTGTTTATGTTTTCGTCAACATCGGTATGGTCAGTGGCCTGTTGCCGGTTGTAGGGGTTCCATTGCCGTTCATTAGCTACGGAGGAACTTCGCTGGTGACACTGCTGTCAGCGTTTGGGGTTTTGATGTCGATCCATACCCATCGCAAGTGGATCGCACAGGTTTGAATAAGGTGAAGAGTTCAATGCAAGTAATGCGTGGCTGGGCGACTCGATGCGCGCCATGGGTTGGCCTGGTTGGCCTCCTTGGCAGCGTGCAGGAAGCGCTGGCCGGCGAATACGAAGGCTCACCCCAGGTGGCCGAATTCGTCGGTGAAATGACCCGCGACTATGGTTTCGCCGGTGAGCAACTGATGGGGGTGTTTCGCGAGGCTCAGCGTAAACAGGCGATTCTCGACGCCATCTCCCGACCTGCCGAGCGGGTCAAGCAATGGAAAGAATACCGCCCGATGTTCATCACTGACGCGCGCATTGCGCGAGGTGTGGATTTCTGGCGTCAGCACGAGGCCACGCTGGCCCGTGCCGAGCAGGAATACGGCGTGCCGGCACAAGTCATCGTGTCGATCATCGGCGTTGAGACCTTTTTCGGACGTAATACCGGCAATTATCGGGTGATCGATGCCTTGTCGACGCTCGGTTTCGACTATCCTCCCCGTGCCGAATTTTTCCGCAAGGAGCTGCGTGAG
This sequence comes from Pseudomonas sp. P116, assembly GCF_020149425.1. NCBI lineage: Bacteria > Pseudomonadati > Pseudomonadota > Gammaproteobacteria > Pseudomonadales > Pseudomonadaceae > Pseudomonas > Pseudomonas sp. P116. The sequence goes on from NZ_JACVHB010000008.1 coordinate 131,940, forward strand.
TTTCTCCTGTTGGCGCGCGAAGAACAGGTCGATCCATTGACGCTCAAGGGTTCATACGCCGGGGCGATGGGTCTGCCGCAGTTCATGCCGAGCAGCTTTCGCGCTTATGCAGTGGATTTCGACGGTGACGGCCACATCAATATCTGGAACAACCCGGATGATGCGATTGGCAGCGTCGCCAGTTATTTCAAGCGTCACGGCTGGGTCGCCGGCGAACCGGTGGTCAGCCGCGCCGATGTCCGTGGCGAGCAGGCCGATGAAGGCCTGACCACTGGTATCGAGCCGACAAAGACTGTCGCGCAGTTGCGGGCGCTGGGCTGGTCAAGTCATGATGCGCTGCGCGATGATATGCCGGTTACGGCATTTCGCCTTGAAGGCGAGAACGGCCCCGAATACTGGATGGGCCTGAAGAATTTCTACGCGATCACGCGTTATAACCGCAGCGTGATGTACGCCATGGCCGTACATCAACTGTCTGAACAGCTTGTACAAGCACGGGGCGTCAAGTAATGCGGGCATTGCCTAACAATAAACCCCTGAAGTTGGTGGCATTTGCTGCGTTGGCGGTACTGGTTGCCAGTTGTTCGACCAGCCGTACCCCGACTCAGAAGGCGCCCACAACCGCTGTGCGCAAGCAGCCGGTTCTTGATATCAACCGCGCGCACAAAGATGGAGCACCGTGGTGGGATGTCGATGTTTCGCGTATCCCCGATGCCACCCCAACCCTGCATACCGGTGCGTACAAGGCCAACCCGTACACTGTGCTGGGCAAGACCTATTTCCCGATTCAGGAATCCAAAACCTACGTCGCTTCCGGCACGGCGTCCTGGTACGGCACCAAGTTTCACGGGCAGAACACCGCCAATGGCGAGGTTTATGACCTGTACGGCATGAGCGCCGCCCACAAGACTTTGCCACTGCCAAGTTATGTTCGGGTGACCAACCTGGACAACAACCGCACAGTGATTCTGCGGGTCAACGACCGCGGGCCGTTCTATTCCGACCGGATCATCGACTTGTCCTACGCAGCGGCAAAAAAACTCGGTTATGCCGAAACCGGCACTGCGCGGGTCAAGGTCGAGGGCATCGATCCGCAGCAATGGTGGGCCGCCAAGGGCCGTCCGGCGCCGTTGATGCTCAATGAGCCGCAAGTTGCGCAGAACAGCGCCCCGGTGATCACAGCGTCGGCCGGCACCGTCGAGCAATGGACCCCACCGCCGCAACAACACGCCGCGGCCGTTGTGCCAGTGCAGATCGATGCAAAAAAAAACGCTTCTGCAACAGCGTCTGGCCAGTATCTGCAGGTGGGCGCCTTCGCCAACCCGGACGCTGCAGAGCTGCTGAGGTCGAAGCTCAGCGGGATGGTGAGCGCTCCGGTGTTCATCAGCTCGATCGTGCGCAATCAGCAGACTCTGCACCGGGTACGCCTGGGGCCGATCGGCTCGCCGGGTGAAATCACCCAGGTGCAGAACAGCGTGCGCCTGGCCAACCTTGGTTCGCCAAGTGTGGTCACCGAGTAAAACGTAGAACTTGATTGACGGTTCACCTGCGGTATTGGGGGGTGCACCAGGTTGTTGGCTCGTCGAAGAACAAAAGCCCGGCAAGGGTGACTGGAGTGAGCAGCTGAACACGCGATGACTCGTCAGAAAGTCATCTGATTAAATTTTGCATTAGCGATTTCGAGAGACGGATGAACATCACCACCTTTGCCAAACGCCTTTTCCTGCTAGTCCCGCTGCTCCTCTCGCCAGCCGCGTTCGCGGTCGAGATGATGCCTTCGCCACCACAACTGGCCGCCAAGTCCTATGTGCTCATGGATGCCAGCAGCGGCAACGTGCTGGTTGAAAACAATGGCGATCAGCGTCTGCCACCGGCCAGCCTGACCAAGCTGATGACCGCGTATATCGCGACCCTGGAAATCCGTCGTGGCCAGATCGGTGAAAACGATCCGGTGACCGTCAGCGAAAACGCCTGGCGTACCGGCGGTTCGCGGATGTTCATCAAAGTCGGTTCGCAAGTCACTGTCAGCGACCTGCTGCACGGCATCATCATCCAGTCCGGTAACGACGCCAGCGTGGCACTGTCCGAGCACATCGCCGGTAGCGAAGACGCTTTCGCCGACGTGATGAACAAGACGGCCACCGAACTGGGCCTGACCAACTCCCACTTCATGAACCCGACCGGTCTGCCAAACCCTGACCATTACTCGTCGGCTCATGACATGGCGATCCTGGCTCGCGCGATCATCCACGAAGACCCGGCTCACTACGCGATCTACTCGCAGAAAGAGTTTTTCTGGAATGGCATCAAACAACCTAACCGCAACCTGTTGCTGTGGCGCGACAAGACCGTTGACGGTCTGAAAACCGGCCACACTGACGAAGCCGGTTATTGCATGGTGTCCTCGGCTGTCCGTGATGGCCAGCGTCTGATCGCCGTCGTGTTCGGCACCAACAGCGATGTGGCTCGCGCCGCTGAAACCCAGAAGCTCCTGACCTACGGCTTCCGCTTCTTCGAAACCCAGACCTTCTATCAGAAGGGCACCGAACTGGCTCAGGCCCCGGTGTGGAAAGGCACCACCAGTCAAGTCAAGGCCGGCCTCGCGCAAGACCTGACCATGACCCTGCCAAAAGGCCAGTTGAAGAAGCTCGCTGCCAGCATGACCATGAACCCGCAACTGACCGCGCCAATCGCCAAGGGCGACGTAATCGGTAAAGTCGAAGTCAAACTGGAAGACAAGGTTGTGCACAGCGCTGACCTGATCGCTCTGGACGGCGTCGAGGAGGGTGGTATCTTCCGCCGCATGTGGGATAGCATCCGTCTATTCTTCTACGGCTTGTTCAACTGATTTGTGTTGACCTGCATGGCCCCGCCCCGATCCGGTGCGGGGCCATGTGCGTTACCACGGCTTGCGCTATAGAGGCCGTTACGCCATGACCGATACCGAAGTAAAGGCGCCAAAGATCGAATTCCCTGCCAACGATTACCCGGTTAAGGTGATCAGCGACACGGGCGTCGGCAACAAAGACAAGATCATCGAAATCGTCAAGAAGCACGCGACCATCAACGATGATCGTATTGACGAGCGTTCGAGCAGCAACGGTAAATACACCACGATCCAGTTGCACATCGTCGCCACCGGTCAAGACCAGCTGTACGACATCAACAGCGAACTGCGGGCGACCGGTTTCGTGCACATGGTGCTGTGATGCCAGGCACGCTGGGCTTTCGCGAACTCGGCCAGATGGCTTACGAGCCGGTCTGGCATGCCATGCAACGTTTTACCAACGAACGCGGCAGCGATGCCGCCGACGAAATCTGGCTCGTCGAGCACCCACCGGTGTTCACGCAGGGTCAAGCCGGCAAGGCCGAACACTTGCTCCTGCCGGGTGAAATTCCGGTGGTGCAGGTCGATCGCGGCGGGCAGGTGACTTACCATGGCCCCGGCCAACTGGTGGCTTATCTGTTGCTGGATGTACGCAAGCTGGGTTTTGGCGTGCGTGATCTGGTCAGTCGCATGGAGCTATGCCTGATCGAACTTCTGGCCAGCTACGGTGTGACCGCAGCGGCCAAGCCAGACGCTCCCGGCGTGTACGTCGATGGCGCGAAAATCGCTTCTCTGGGTTTACGGATTCGCCACGGTTGCTCCTTTCATGGGCTGGCCCTGAATGTGGATATGAACCTGGAACCGTTTCGACGGATTAATCCCTGCGGCTACGCCGGGCTGGCGATGACCCAGCTGAGTGATCACGCAGGATCGATTGAATTTGCCGAGGTAAGTGCCCGGCTGCGCGCGCAGCTCGTCAAACACCTCGACTATGCTGAGCAGACGACCCTGACGGGCGGAATCGACTGATATGACTACTGATGCAGTGCAAACCATGATCCCGACGCTCGACGTGACCGAGCGCCCGGCCCCGCGTCCCAAGGTTGAAGCCGGCGTCAAGCTGCGCGGTGCCGAGAAGGTTGCACGCATCCCGGTAAAGATCATTCCGACCACCGAACTGCCGAAGAAACCCGACTGGATTCGTGTGCGTATCCCGGTTTCCCCGGAAGTCGACCGTATCAAGAGCCTGCTGCGCAAACACAAGCTGCACAGCGTTTGCGAAGAAGCGTCCTGCCCGAACCTGGGTGAGTGCTTCTCCGGCGGCACCGCGACCTTCATGATCATGGGCGACATCTGCACCCGTCGCTGCCCGTTCTGCGACGTGGGCCACGGTCGTCCGAAGCCGCTGGACGTCAACGAGCCGGAGAGCCTGGCCATCGCCATCGCCGACCTCAAGCTCAAGTACGTGGTGATCACCTCGGTTGACCGCGACGACCTGCGTGACGGTGGTGCCCAGCACTTCGCCGACTGCATCCGCGAAATCCGCAAGTTGTCGCCGAACGTGCAGCTGGAGACCCTGGTTCCGGACTACCGTGGCCGCATGGACGTCGCCCTGGAAATCACCGCCGCCGAGCCGCCAGATGTCTTCAACCACAACCTGGAAACCGTGCCGCGTCTGTACAAGGCTGCGCGTCCGGGTTCGGATTACCAGTGGTCGCTGACTCTGCTGCAACGTTTCAAGCAGATGATGCCGCACATTCCGACCAAATCCGGCCTGATGCTGGGTCTGGGCGAGACTGACGAAGAAGTCATCGAAGTCATGAAGCGCATGCGCGAACACGACATCGACATGCTGACTCTTGGCCAGTACCTGCAACCGTCGCGCAGCCACTTGCCGGTGCAGCGTTTCGTGCACCCGGACACCTTCGCCTGGTTCGCCGAGGAAGGTTACAAGATGGGCTTCAAGAACGTTGCGTCCGGGCCGTTGGTGCGTTCCTCGTACCATGCCGATGAGCAGGCGAAGCTGGTCAAGGCTGAGCTGATGGGTTCCTGATTCAGCGCTGATATAAAAAATGCCCGCCGAGGCTTTAACGCCCGGCGGGCATTTTTTTGCCTGTCTTACATTCAATGCTGATTTTTCCTGCAACCTGCGGCGTGGCCGAGCCTCTTCTGTTTACCGCCGTTCCTGACTACTGTGTGTGCATGACTCACAGGGAGATCCAAGGATGACCGTTCGACCAACCCACACACTTTGCCCGCACAAAGCCGTGCCCGCGTTGCCCTCAGAAGGGCTGATCGGCGTCATTGCACCAGCCGGCCCGGGTGTATTGGACACCGATAAGGCGGTGCAATGGATTCGCGCGCGGGGTTATGGGCTTAAGGTGTTCCCCGGCGTTTATGAAAAGGATGGCTATCTGGCCGGCAGCGACGACGTGCGCTTGCGCGATCTTCATGCGGCGTTCGCTGATCCCGAAGTCGATGCAATTATTTGCCTGCGTGGCGGCTACGGCACGCCACGGCTGCTTGACCGGATCGATTACGACCTGCTGAGCCGCCATGCCAAGCCATTCGTTGGCTACAGCGACATCACCGCGCTGCACCTGGCCATCAGCCGATACGCAGGCTTCGTGACCTTTCACGGGCCGCTGCTCAACGCTGACCTGTTGGGCGACAAGGAGCCGCCAACCGTCACTTCGTTCTTCGCCATGCTGCGTGGCCAACTGAAGAGCGGCAGTGTGCTGAGCCACCCGGCGGCTTATCCGTTGACGACGGTCGAGCCCGGCATCGCCCACGGGCGTTTGCTCGGCGGCAATCTGGCGATGATCGCTGCGACTCTGGGGACGCCTTACGAAATCGATGTGGAGGGGGTGATTCTGCTCATCGAGGATATCAACGAGCCCCTGTATCGGATCGACCGACTGCTGACCCAGATGCGCCTGGCCGGCAAACTGGCCAAATTGCGCGGAGTTCTGGTTGGGGATGTCGCGGGGGTGGACGTCGAAGCTTTGAACCGGCTGCTCAAGCAGACGTTTGAGCCGTTACGGATTCCGGTGCTTTCAGGATGGCGCAGCGGGCATTGCGATCCGAACCTGACATTGCCGATGGGGGCATTGGTTCGACTGGATGCGGGGAAGCAGGAACTGATGCTGGAGCAGGATGTGGTCACCCGCCGATAATTGCGGGTGATGCAAAAGATCGCAGCCTGCGGCAGCTCCTACACGGGATTAACGTAAACCCTGTAGGAGCCGCCGCAGGCTGCGATCTTTTGATTTTGCTTTATTGGTTACGCAGGGTTTCCAGCAGCTTATGCGTGGGATACCCATCCGCCGGCCAGCCAAACGACTGCTGTGCACTGCGAATCGCCTTGCGTGTATTGGCGCCGATGATCCCGTCTGCCGTGCCGGCATCGTAGTTGCGTGCACTCAGTAAGGTCTGCAACTCGATTCGCTCGGTGCGGCTCAGCGGCAGATCATCTTTAGGCCAAGAGCCATTGATCAAGCCAGCGCCGCCAAAGCGCTCGGACAGCAGGCTCACCGCCAGCGCGTACGACGAAGAATTGTTGTACTTGAGGATCGCCCGGAAATTGTCGAGGACCAGGAACGCCGGGCCACGATAACCGGCCGGCAGTAACAGGGCGGCGGACAATTGTTCGGTTCCGGCGGGCGCCTGGGCCCCAGTGGGCAGCATCACGCCCAGTTGACGCCATTCGGCGACGCTCTTGCGCAGGGTGCCATCCGCCAGCGTGTAGTCGAAGTTGCCGGGCAATTGCACTTCAAAGCCCCACGGCTGGCCGCGCTGCCAGCCGGAGCTTTGCAGATAGTGTGCGGTCGAGGCCAGCGCGTCGGCCGGGCTGCCCCAGATGTCGCGGCGCCCGTCACCGTCGAAATCTACGGCATGGGTGTTGTAGGTGGTCGGGATGAACTGCGTCTGGCCCATGGCGCCAGCCCAGGAACCGAGCATCTTCTCCGGCGTGATGTCGCCCTGTTGCAGAATCTGCAGGGCGGCGATCAGTTGCGCGTGGGCAAAGCCTGGGCGACGACCTTCGTAGGCGAGGGTGGCCAGCGAGTTGATCACCGACTTGCTGCCCTGGAACTGCCCGAAGTTGCTTTCCATGCCCCACACCGATACCAACGCCTGACGATCAACGCCATAACGCTGCTCGATGCTTTGCAGGATATCGGCGTATTGAATGATCAACGCCTGGCCCTTGCGCGCGCGCAGCGGCGACAGTGCGCCGTCGAGGTATTCCCACACCGGGCGGGAGAACTCCGGTTGGCTGCGGTCGGCGCGAATCACGCTGGCGTCGAAACTGATATTGGCGAACGCACGGTCGAACAGCTCGGCGCGAATACCAGCGGCCAAGGCATCCTTGCGAAAACCTGCCTGCCATTCGGCAAAGGTCTGGGTCGGCTGAAGATCAAGTGGGTCGGCGGACGGCACTACCGGCGGAATAATCGCTGGGGCCGTGGCGACAGGGGCGGCTTGAAGAGGTTGCGCATCGGCGGCGGTAGGTTTTTCCGCACAGGCGACAAGCAGAATGAAGCTGGAGGCAGCGATCAATTGGCGAACAGGCCAACGACGGGAAAGACTAAAGGGCATGCACAGTTCCAGAGGATACGAATCAGGTGCAGACCTTAACATGACCGGGGGGTGCTGCGCTTTAAGCTGCCAGAAAGTAAGAAGCCTCCCAGCTATTAGACTGGAAGGCTTCGCGGCGGTAGCTGCCTTTACCCTTGGCTGGTTGTTCCTGGCGGCTGCGGAACAGGGGTTGGGCGATGATGGATTTGGCCTTGTTCGGGCCATGTTTCGATGGCTTTTTGCTCATGAGGGTTCTCTCGAGTCAGTGGGTTTTGCGGGGGAAATAATCTGCCGATGTCGGGCGTCTGTCTATAGGGCAAATGCAGGTCGTTTTGTAGGAAAGCAAGATCAAAAGATCGCAGCCTTCGGCAGCTCCTACAGGGATTGGTGTAGGAGCTGCAGAAGGCTGCGATCTTTTGATTTTATTCGGCAGGCAATGACAAACGTTGGCCAGCCATTAACAGTGCCAAGCGGCTCAGGCTCATCCACGGTGATCCGGCTGCCTGACCTTTGATTTGTGCATCAATACGCTGAGCTTCGAGCAGCAACTGCGCCCAGCGTTGCGCCGAGTAACGTTGCAGGGCTTTGCTCATCAAAGGTTTGCGCTTGTCCCACACCGGCGGTTTCGCTGAACTGAAGCACTTGTCCAGCGGTGTGCCCTGGCTGTACTGCAGCGCGATATTGGCCAGTTGGCGCAACTCCCGCGCCAGCGCCCAGAGGATCACTGGCGGTTCGACACCCTCACCACGCAACCCTTCGAGCATGCGCAGGGCGTGGGCCGGTTCACCGTTAAGGACCGCGTCGGTCAAGCCAAACACGTCGAATCGTGCACTGTCCGCCACAGCGGCCTGCACGGTTTCGACAGTGATCTGCCCACCTTCGGCCATCAGCTTGAGCTTCTCGATTTCCTGCGCGGCGGCGAGCAGGTTGCCCTCCACACGTGCAGCAATCAGTTCGACGGCGTCCTGGCTGGCCGACAACCCGGCCTGCGACAGACGCTGACGAATCCAGCTCGGCAGCTGATTGGCATCCACTGGCCAGATCTGTATGAACTGGGTCTGCTGACCTTCAACCAGCGCCTTGCCCCACTTGGTCTTCTGCGCGCTGCCGTCAAGCTTGGGCAGGCTGATCAGCAGCACCGTGTCTTCAGCGGGACGCGAGCAGTACTCGATGAATGCGGCAGCCCCCTTGTCACCGGGTTTGCCCGATGGCAAACGCAGTTCCAGCAGACGCTTTTCAGCAAACAACGACATGCTGGCGCCGGCCTGCAACAACGTACCCCAATCGAAATTGGCGTCGGCGGCAAACACCTGGCGTTCGTCGAAACCTTGCTGGCGGGCAGCACTGCGGATGGCGTCGGCGGCTTCCTGACACAGCAGCGGGTCATCACCGCTGATGATATAGACGGGCGCGAGGGCGCCTTGCAGGTGTTTGCCGAGTTGCGCGGGAGCTAGCTTCATAAGAGAGGTCGAACGGGGCGCCTGAGCGCCCCGAACTTCTTACTGCTGCGGGATTTCGAGCGGCGACTGACGCGGGGTTTCCGCCTCAATCTTTTGCGCCGCTTCCAGCGCATCGGCTTCTGCCTTGGCGCGGTCGTTGGCGGCCTGCTGCAGTTGCTCCAGTTGACCCGGGGTCAGCTGTTGCAGACGCAGCATCATGCGCTGAACCAGATCGCGACGGATATCGCGACGGGCGTCGTTGGCTTCCTGATCGGAGCCGACGAGGTTGTTGCCGTCGTGGATGAAGACTTTCTGCACTTCAAGCTTGTCGCTGAGCAGGGACAGGTTTTTTTCACCGCGGATGTCGTAGCTCAGGACAGTGCTGAGCTGATACTCGCCCGTGCGACCGGCACCTGCATAGCTGAGGATACGCTGGCTTTCCTGTTCGTCAGCCAGGTACAGCTTGTAAGGCGCGCCGCTGTAAACCTTGACGCCGCTGGACTCCAGCACCTGACGCATTTGAGTGACGGTCTCGCCGTAGGCGTTACGGGCGCTCAGATCGAGTTCCTTGATCGTCAGTTCGTTGCTGCCAGTGCCACGCAGCTGGAAACCGCAGGCGCTCAGCAGAACAGCGAGGCCCATCACCAGCAGATTGCGTTTGATCATTGTGTTGCTCCCCTTGAAACCATGTGGGCCGACCTGGCGGCCCGAAAGGTTTTACAGTGCGTCAGGCAAACCTGACGCCCAATCCAATTTAGCTGGCGACGATGTTGACCAGTTTTCCTGGCACAACGATCACTTTGCGAATGGTCAGACCGTCGACGAAACGCAGCACGTTTTCGTTGACGCGAGCGGCGGCTTCGACTTCTTCGCGCGTCGCGCTCGCCGGCATTTCGATCTGGCCACGCAGCTTGCCGTTGACCTGGATGACCAGGGTCAGGCTGTCCTGCACCAGTGCGCTTTCGTCCACAGCAGGCCAGCCGGCATCGATCACGGCATCGGCGTGGCCCAGTTGATTCCACAGCTCATGGCTGATGTGCGGTGTGATCGGAGCCAGCAGCAAAGTCACGGCTTCCAGGCCTTCGTGCACCAGCGCACGATCTTGCTCGGTGCCTTGCGCGGCTTTTTCCAGCACGTTCATCAGCGTCATGACCTGAGCGATGGCGGTGTTGAATTTGTGGTTCTGGCCGACGTCGTGGCTGGCCTGCTTGATGGCCAGGTGGATCGAGCGGCGAACGGCTTTCTGCTCGTCGTTCAGGCTGGCAACGTCGAGCTTGCCCGGCAGGCCCTGGGTAACGTGGGCTTGCGCCAGACGCCAGACGCGCTTGAGGAAGCGATGCGAGCCTTCCACGCCGGAGTCGGACCATTCGGCGCTCATGTCAGGTGGCGAGGCGAACATCATGAACAGGCGGCAGGTGTCTGCGCCGAACTGATCAATCATCGACTGTGGGTCGACGCCGTTGTTCTTCGACTTGGCCATTTTCTCGGTACCGCCGATTTCCACCGGCAGACCGTCGGCGATCAGCTTGGCGCTGATGACCTTGGCTTTGCTGTCGCGCTCAAGTTCTACGTCCGCCGGGTTGAACCAGGTGTAGGCACCGTTGGCTTCGCGACGGTAGTAGGTTTCGGCGATTACCATGCCTTGGGTCAGCAGGTTCTTGAACGGCTCGTTGGAGCTCACCAGACCTTCGTCACGCATCAGCTTGTGGAAGAAACGTGCGTACAGCAGGTGCAGAATCGCGTGTTCGATACCGCCGATGTACTGATCCACCGGCAGCCAGTGGTCAGCCGCGGATTTCTCGACCAGGCCACCTTCAAAGTGCGGCGAGGCGTAACGGGCGTAGTACCACGAAGACTCGACGAAGGTGTCCATGGTGTCGGTTTCACGCTTGGCAGGCTGGCCGCATTTCGGGCAGCTGCACTCGTAAAACTCTGGCATGCGTGCCAGCGGCGAACCGGCGCCATCCGGCACCACGTCTTCCGGCAGTACGACGGGCAGTTGATCTTCCGGTACCGGCACGTCACCGCAAGCATCGCAGTGGATGATCGGGATCGGGCAGCCCCAGTAGCGCTGGCGGCTGATGCCCCAGTCGCGCAGGCGGAACTGGGTGCGCGAGGCGCCCAGTTCTTTTTTGATCAGCGCCACTTCGATTGCATCGAACGCGCCAGCGAAATCCAGACCATCGAACTCGCCGGAGTTGATCAGCGTGCCGTGCTCGCCATAGGCGTCTTGCCATGGTGCCGGGTTGGTCTCGCCGGAGCTGGTGCGTACCACCGACTTGATCGGCAGGTCGTACTTGTGGGCGAATTCGAAATCACGCTCGTCGTGCGCTGGCACAGCCATGACCGCGCCGTCGCCGTAATGCATAAGCACATAGTTGGCGACCCACACCGGGAGTTTTTCACCGGTCAGCGGGTGCTCGACGAACAGGCCGGTCGGCAGGCCTTTTTTCTCTTGAGTGGCGATGTCGGCTTCAGCGACGCTGCCGCCCTTGCACTCAGCGATGAACGCTTGCAGCTCAGGGTTGTTCTGCGCGGCCTGGGTGGCCAGCGGGTGTTCAGCGGCGACGGCAACGTAGGTCGCGCCCATCAGGGTGTCCGGACGGGTGGTGAAGACTTTCAGGGTGCCAGCTGCGCCGATCGAGTCGACGTTGTACGGGAACTGCACTTCCATGCCGCGGGATTTGCCGATCCAGTTGCGCTGCATGGTCTTGACCTGTTCAGGCCAGCCAGTCAGTTCGTCGAGGCTCTCCAGCAGTTCATCCGCATAAGCGGTGATCTTGAAGTAGTACATCGGAATTTCGCGCTTTTCGATCAGCGCGCCGGAACGCCAGCCGCGACCGTCGATCACCTGCTCGTTGGCCAGAACGGTCTGATCGATCGGGTCCCAGTTGACGGTGCCGCTTTTTTTGTAAATCACGCCTTTTTCGAACAGGCGAGTGAACAGCCATTGTTCCCAGCGGTAGTAATCAGGTTTGCAGGTGGTGACTTCACGCGACCAGTCCACCGCCAGGCCCAGGCTGCGCAGCTGGGTTTTCATGTAGGCGATGTTTTCGTAGGTCCACTTGGCGGGCGCTACGTTGTTCTTCATCGCGGCGTTTTCCGCCGGCATGCCGAAGGCGTCCCAACCCATTGGTTGCAGGACATTCTTGCCTTGCATGCGCTGGTAGCGGGAGATCACGTCGCCGATGGTGTAGTTGCGCACGTGCCCCATGTGTAGCTTGCCGCTGGGGTAAGGGAACATCGACAGGCAGTAGAAAGTCTCCTTGCCTGGCTGTTCACTGACTTCAAAGGACTTTTGCTCATCCCAGAACGACTGGGCGGCGGCTTCGATTTCACGGGGCTGATATTGTTCGTGCATGGCTACTTTTGTACTGGATAGGGGTGGCCTAATCCTCTTCAACGCGGCATTCGGGACGGCCCGGACGAGCTGGAAGTGGAATGACAGGAAGCGCCGTAGCATACATGACCGTGCTTGGCCTAGGGAAACCCTGATTACAGCTGTTTGACCCACGCAGTGGGTGGCGAGGGCCGTTGGTCGCGGCATCCAGCCGGTTTGTGCAGCGAAGCTAAGCTCTAACTGGGGAGTGAGTCTTATCTTCAATGAGGTGAGGGATGGTGGAGCAACAGCAAAGAAACATCACGAAACCTGAGTTGTACGAGCGGTTGATGGACCGTCTGGGTATGGCCCTGGACGCTGCAAAAACCGCAGACCGGCTGCGCGACGAGCGCCCCCTGGAACTGGAATTGCGTGGCTTGAGCCCCGCCGAGTTCAAACTGGTCAAGGCCTATCTGGATCGCAGTGAACGTGAAACGCACGGATGCTTGTCGCAAGCAGTGAAGCAGCTCGATGCAACACATTCGGCCAAGGTCATCTGGCTCAAGGACAAGGCGCCCCGCAAAGACACCGTCAAGGTGCGTGCTTTACGGGCCAAGTAAGCGCATGGCAGGTCAAGAAACGGATCTTTTTCAACAGGATCCCACCCTATCGGTTGTCGCGTTGTATTAACCCACTTAGGCTTCGGGCATCTTTGGAGATGCCCGATGCCTTTTCGTTATTTCATCAAACAACTTCTATTGCCGCCCGGCATTCTTTTGCTGCTGTTGCTGGCCGCGTGGTGGCTGCGCCGCTCACGGCCGCGACTGGCTGGATTGTGTTTTGCCCTCGGTTTTGGCGGATTCTGGCTGATGAGCCTGCCGGTGGTGGTGCAATGGGGCGCCAAAGCCCTCGAACGCGAGCCCCCGCTGGCCCGCGAAGAGTGGGCGACACTGGCGCAACGTGCCGATGCGATTGTGGTGCTGGGTTCCGGGCGTGAGCGGGGTGATCTGGCCTGGGGCGACGATCAGCCGACCGGCGTGGGGCTTGAGCGTCAACGCTATGCGGCGCGGTTGGCGAAGGCGTCGGGACTGCCGATTCTGACCAGTGGCGGGTTGCATTACGGCACGCCGCCGACCGAAGCGAAGTTGATGGCCGATTCATTGCTGGACGATTTCGGTGTGAGCGTGCGTTGGCAGGAAGGGGCAAGCCGCACCACCTGGGAAAACGCCAAATTCAGCGCCGATATGCTGTTGCCGCAGGGGATCAAACGCGTAGTTGTGGTGACGCAGGCCTGGCACATGCCGCGATCGGTGTGGAGTTTTGAACAGGCAGGATTTGAAGTGGTGCCAGCGCCAGTGGGCTTCCTGGGTACAGACAACGCTCGGCCGTTTGGTGGCTGGCTGCCGGAGTTCAAGTCGATCTGGCAGAGCGGGCAGTTGCTGAATGAAGCGGTGGGGCAGGTGGGGTATTCGCTTTTCTATCGCTGAAGATCAAAAGATCGCAGCCTGCGGCAGCTCCTACAGGGGGAATACAAATCCCATGTAGGAGCTGCCGCAGGCTGCGATCTTTTTGCTTAGAGGGTTTTGGACATCCGGCTAGCCATCAACGCCCAACCGAACAGCCCCAGACACAGGACGATCAGCGGCCACGAACGCCATTGCAGATACGGCGTCAGGTTGTGCATCGGCACGACTTCTCCATACAAAATGCCCTGTTCGAACTGCGGAATCTGCTCGGTGATCTGCCCGAACGGGTTGATCAGGCCGGTCACGCCATTGTTGGTGGCGCGGATCATCCAGCGTCCGGCTTCCAGCGCGCGCATCTGCGCCATCTGCAAATGTTGCAGCGGGCCGATCGAGGTGCCGAACCACGTGTCGTTGCTGATCGTCAGCAGCAGGTCGCTGCGCGCCGACAAGCTGGCGGCGAACTCCGGATACACCACTTCGTAGCAGATGAACGGCGCGATCTGATAGCCCTTGGCTTGCAGCATCGGCTGATCAGCGGGGCCGCGGGCGAAGTCCGACATCGGCAGGTCGAAGAATGCGATCAGTCCGCGCAGCACATCCTGCAACGGCACGTATTCACCGAACGGCACCAGTTTCTGCTTCAGGTAAGTGCCATCGCCTTCGCCCACCACAGTGATGCCGTTGTAAAAGCGTCTTTCGTGATGCACCGTCTCGCGGATCGGCACGCCGGTGATCAGCGCCGATTTACGCTCGGCGGCGAAGTTACCCATCATGCTCAGGTAGCCCTCGGCGGACTCCTTGAGTACCGGTACCGCTGTTTCCGGCCAGATCAGCAGATCCACGGGTTTGGAGCGAAAACTCAGATCGCGGTACAGCGCCAGTTGCGCGTTGAGCTGCGCCGGGTCCCACTTCATGCTTTGTTCGACGTTACCCTGAATGGCAGCAACGGTCAGCGGCTCGCCTGACGGGCTGGTCCAGGCGTGGCCCTTGAGTGCAATCCCCGCCACCCAAGGCCCGACCAGCAATAGCAGGCCAACCGCAACAAAAGCCTTGCGACCGGATTGCAGCAGACGCGGCGCGTTGTAGATCAGCGCAGCCGTCAATGCCAGAACGAACGACACCAGCCACATCCCGCCCACTGGCGCGAGACCGGCCAATGGACCGTCAAGCTGGCTGTAACCGGAATAAAGCCACGGGAAGCCAGTGAGGAACCAGCCACGAAAAGCTTCCTGACCGACCCACAACGCAGCAAATGCCAAGGCATCGGCCAGCGGTGCCTCGTTACGGCGCAGCCAGCGTGCCCAGAGCCAAGCGGGCAGGGCGAAGAAAAACGCAATCGCCGCGGTGAACAGCAGCATCAGAAATCCGGCCAACAGCACCGAAGCGCCGCCGAAATGATGAATGCTGTAATAGATCCAACTGGTACCGGCGCCGAACAGGCCGAAACCGAAGCACCAGCCCCGGCCCAGCGCCTGGCGCGGGCTCAGCTCGCGCAGACCGGCATAGAACAAACCGACCGCCAGCAGAGCCAGCGGCCAGATATCGAAGGGTGCCAGAGCGAACGTGGTGATTGCACCGGCCGCCACGGCCAGCAGGTTACCGGGCCAGCCGGGGCGGGTTGTCCAGCGCATTTCAGTCCTTAGAATTAACGAGCGATCGGCGACAGTCGCAGCAAGTGAATCCGACGGCTGTCGGCGTTCAGGATGCGGAAACGATAGGCGCCGATTTCAGTGGTTTCGTTGCGTTTTGGCAAGTGCCCGAACGCGCTCATCACCAGGCCGCCGACGGTGTCGAACTCGTCGTCGGAGAACTCGCTGTCGAAGAACTCGTTGAAGTTCTCGATCGGCGTCAGTGCCTTGATCAGGAAGTCACCGCTGGGCAGCGGCTTGATGTAGCTGTCTTCTTCGACGTCGTGTTCGTCTTCGATGTCGCCGACGATTTGTTCCAGCACGTCTTCGATGGTCACCAGACCGGCCACGCCGCCGTATTCGTCGATGACGATGGCCATGTGGTTGTGGTTGGCGCGAAACTCACGTAACAACACGTTCAGACGCTTGGACTCCGGCACGAAGGTGGCCGGGCGCAGCAGATCCTTGATGTTGAAGCTGTCGCCGTTTTCCTTGAGGATCAGCGGCAGCAGATCCTTGGCCAGCAGCACGCCCATCACGTCGTCATGGCTTTCGCCGATGACCGGATAGCGCGAGTGGGCGGAATCGACCACGGCCGGGAGGAATTCACGCGGTGTCTGGGTCGCCTTGATACTGATCATCTGCGAACGCGGCACCATGATGTCGCGAACTTGCAGGTCAGCCACCTGAATGGCGCCTTCGACGATGGCCAGCGCTTCGCTGTCCAGCAGTTTGTTCTGATGTGCATCGCGCAGCAGCTCAAGGAGCTCCTGGCGGTTCTTCGGCTCGTGGGCAAAAGCCTGGGTCAGTTTACCCAGCCATGACTTCTGCCCGTTGCTCGATCGATCTTCGCTCATAGCGATTACTCTGAATCCTTTGTTGTAACGATAGGGGATGGTTCGGTTTCGTCGTCCGCGTACGGATCGGGATAGCCCAGTTCAGCAAGCAACTCGCGTTCCAGTGCTTCCATTTCTTCGGCTTCTTCGTCATCTATATGGTCGTAACCAAGCAGATGCAAGCAGCCGTGAATGACCAGATGTGCCCAATGGGCCTTTAGTTCCTTGCCTTGTTCAGCAGCTTCGCGCTCAACCACGGCCACGCAGATCACCAGATCGCCGAGCAGCGGGATGTCGAGAAACTCGTCGGGCACGTCAGCCGGGAACGACAGGACGTTGGTCGCGTAATCCTTCTGGCGCCAGGTGTGATTGAGCTCACGACCTTCTTCCTCGTCGACCAGACGAATGGTCATTTCCGAGTCAGCGGTGCGCTGGCGCAGGGCCAGTTCGCACCATTGACGGAAGTCGGCTTCACTCGGGGCGCTCGCTTCGGTAGCGATTTGCAGGTCTAGCTCAAGCATTTCGCGAAGTGTCCTTGGGCGCGTCGTCACGGTTTTCGAAGCGCTCGTAGGCTTCAACGATCCGCTGCACCAGCGGATGGCGCACAACGTCTTTAGGCATGAAGTGCGTGAAGCTGATGCCTGGCACGTCTTTGAGCACTTCGATCACGTGGTGCAGACCCGACTTGGTGCCTTTCGGCAGATCGACCTGGGTGATGTCACCGGTGATAACTGCGGTAGAGCCGAAACCGATACGCGTCAGGAACATCTTCATCTGTTCGACGGTGGTGTTCTGGCTTTCGTCGAGAATGATGAAGCTGTTGTTCAGCGTGCGACCGCGCATGTAGGCCAGCGGCGCGACTTCGATCACCTGACGTTCGATCAGCTTGGCCACGTATTCGAAGCCAAGCATTTCGTAGAGTGCGTCATAGAGCGGGCGCAGGTACGGGTCGATCTTCTGCGACAGATCGCCGGGCAGAAAACCGAGCTTTTCACCTGCCTCAACCGCCGGACGCACCAGCAGGATGCGCCGGATCTGCTCGCGCTCCAGTGCATCGACAGCGCAGGCCACGGCCAGATAGGTCTTGCCGGTACCGGCCGGGCCTATGCCGAAGTTGATGTCGTTACCGAGAATTTCCTTCACGTAGCGCAACTGATTCAAACCGCGAGGGCGAATCATGCCTTTTTTGGTGCGCAGGGCGACGGAGGCTTCCGCGGGGGCGTGGTTGTCCAGCTCGACGACGGCTGATTCCTGCAGGAACAGGTGAACCATATCTGGCGACAACTCCGTACCCTTGGTTTCGCGGTACAGGCGGCGAATCAGATTTTCCGCAGACGTGGTGTGCTTGGGGTCGCCGATCAGCTCGAACTGGTTTCCGCGGTTACGGATCTCGATGCTCAGGCGCTGTTCGATCAAGCGCAAATGCTCGTCGAATTGCCCGCACAGATTGGCGAAGCGATGAGCCTCAAAGGGCTCGAGAATAAAACGATGTGGTTCTATGGGAGCGTTCAAGGTCGTATTTAGCCGCCCTGGGGCAATTAAGATGAAATCAAGGATAACGCCAGTGGCCTGGGTGCGAAAGCTCTTAAATATCGCTGCGGCTCTCGAGCGCTTTCTCTATGGCTGAAGAATTCATCTGTGGCGAGGGGATTTATCCCCGATCAGCGGCGCAGCCGTCGTAAAACCATCCAGTGCGGCATATCAGATGCACGGCAGTTGCAGGTTTTGGGGGGCGCTTCGCACCCCATCGGGGATAAATCCCCTCGCCACAAAAACCTTCTCCCACAGAGGAGATATGTTGTTACTGGATCAGCGAGCCGCGCAATGAGTGCGGTTGCGCCGCGTCGATGTGCACATCTGCGAACTGGCCGATCAGGGTTGGATTGTCGCAGCGGAAGTTGACGATCCGATTATTCTCGGTGCGCCCTTGCAGTTCGCCCGGGTCTTTCTTCGAGTAATCGGTCACCAGAATGCGCTGGGTCGAGCCGACCATTTGTCGGCTGATTTCGAAACCTTGCTGATTCAGGCGGTGCTGAAGCGCGTTCAGGCGTTCTTTCTTCAGCGCTTCCGGCGTGTCGTCGGTCAAATCGGCGGCCGGTGTGCCCGGGCGCTGGCTGTAAACGAACGAGTAAGAAAAGTCGAAACCGACGTCTTCGATCAGCTTCATGGTCTGTTCGAAGTCTTTTTCGGTTTCGCCCGGGAAGCCGACGATGAAGTCCGAGCTGATGCAAATCCCCGGCACCGCCGCGCGCAGTTTGCGCAATTTGGATTTGTACTCCAGCGCCGTGTGGTTGCGTTTCATCGCCGCCAGAATCCGGTCGGACCCCGATTGCACTGGCAAGTGCAGGTGCTTCACCAGTTCCGGTACTTCGGCGTGGGCCTGGATCAGGCTGTCGGAGAACTCCAGCGGATGCGAGGTGGTGTAGCGAATGCGATCGATGCCATCGACGGCGGCGACTACGCGGATCAATTCGGCAAGATCGGCCAGACGACCGTCATGGGTGGTGCCGCGATAGCCGTTGACGTTTTGCCCCAGCAAAGTCACTTCACGCACGCCGTTTTCGGCCAGATGAATGATCTCGGCGAGCACGTCGTCGAACGGTCGGCTGACCTCTTCGCCGCGGGTGTAAGGCACCACGCAGAACGTGCAGTACTTGCTGCAACCTTCCATCACCGACACGTAAGCACTCGGGCCGTCGATGCGCGGCTCGGGCAAGTGGTCGAACTTTTCGATTTCCGGGAACGAGACGTCGACTTGCGGCAATTTGGTGATGCGTGCGGCGTCGATCATTTCCGGCAGGCGGTGCAGGGTCTGCGGGCCGAACACCACGTCGACGTACGGTGCGCGATCACGGATCGCCGCGCCTTCCTGGCTGGCCACGCAACCGCCGACGGCAATCACCATGTCCGGGTTGGCCAGTTTCAGTTCGCGCCAGCGGCCCAGTTGCGAGTAAACCCGGTCCTGGGCGCGCTCGCGGATCGAGCAGGTATTGAGCAGAATCACGTCGGCATCTTCGGCGCGAGCAGTGACTTCCAGGGCCTGATGTTCACCCAGCAGATCGACCATGCGCGAGCTGTCGTACTCGTTCATCTGGCAACCGTGGGTTTCGATGTAAAGCTTCTTGGCCATGGATTAGGATCGTCACGTGATTCAAAGAACCGCGCATTATAGGGAACATGTCTCCATGTTCCTACCGTTGTGCGTCCGGTGGCTATGCTATAGTTCGCGCCCTCATTTTTATCCCCGATGTTATCCGCCCGCCATGACCAAACGCGAAGCTCCAATCTACAAGGTGATTTTCCTCAACCAGGGCCAGGTGTTCGAAATGTACGCCAAGCAGATCTATCAAAGTGATCTGTGGGGCTTCCTGGAAGTGGAAGAGTTCGTCTTTGGCGAGCGCACGCAGATGGTCGTCGATCCGAGCGAAGAAAAGCTCAAGGCACAATTCGAAGGCGTGGTGCGCAGCTTTGTGCCGATGCATTCGATCGTGCGCATCGACGAGGTCGAACGTCTGGGTACACCGAAAATCAGCGAAGCCCGTGGCACGGTCGGCAATGTGATGCCGTTTCCGATGCCGATGCCTGAGAAGTAAAACCCTTTTCTGTGGCTGAAGAAGATTTAGTGGCTGAACAGGATTCAGTGGCTGAATAGGATTTAGTTGAGTGGCTGAACAGGTTTTATTTGTGGCGAGGGGATTTATCCCCGATGGGCTGCGAAGCGGCCCCAAAACCTGCAATCAAACTCTTTCTGACACACCGCATCGAATGGTTTGCGACTGCTGCGCAGCCGATCGGGGATAAATCCCCTCGCCACAAAATCCCATCAGCCATATCACCCCTAGAGGTCAGCAGAACTCAGGGCAGTGGCGAAAACGGCGTACGCCCATCGGCGCTCTGCAATTCCATCAGGTATTTACGGAAAATTTGCCCGAGCACCTGCGTGGCAGTTTCGAGGTCTTCGCGGGACATTTTTTCAGAGACTTCGTCGGCAGTGTCCAGCGCCTCTTCGGCGCCGTTGACCGCAGCCATCTTCAGCACGATGTACGCCTGAATGTTATTGGCCTGAACGCCTTCACCGTGGAAAAACATGGTGCCGAGCTTGAATTGCGCCTGGGCGTGGCCTTGCAGCGAGGCCTTTTCAAAATAGCTCAGGGCTTGATTGAGGTCGCGCGGCGCATTCTTGCCGTCGTAGTAGAACTCACCCAACTCATATTGCGCTTGCGCATCCCCTTCATCCGCAGCCTTTTGGCAGGCAGCCAGTGCCTGCGTGACGTCTTGCGGCTGAGTATTGAGGGTGCAACGACCCATCGCCGGGATCAACAACGAGTTGCCGCCTGCTTGTGCATGCGCGAGCAGGGGCTGAAGGAGCAACAGGCAGCCCAAGGCAAGGGTGCGGCCGGTGCGGTTCATGGGAATCGACTTACCTCTGAAGGGCACGCGGACCCATCGAGGGATCCAATAAGCGCGCATTATGAAATAAGCAGGGCCAACCTTACAAAGTCTTTACTCGTTTTTCTGCTGCGCGGGGAATATATCGCCCACTTTAGGCGGATATTTAGCAGAGGCGTCGGAAAAACAGCTCGGGTGTAGGTGAAAGCTGACGCTGGCAATGGCCAACGTCAGCGGTTCGGCGATTATTTCAGTTTGGCGAAGGCGCGCTCGGCTGCATCCAGCGTCAACTTCAACTCGGCTTCGCCGTGGGCGATAGAGGTGAAACCGGCTTCGAATGCACTCGGCGCCAGGTACACGCCGCCTTCCAGCATCAGGTGGAAGAAGCGACCGAACAGGGCAGCGTCGCTGGCCATCACGTCTTCAAAGGTGACGATGTCGTCGGCACCGCTGAAGTACAGGCCGAACATGCCGCCGGCCTGAGTGGTCACGAACGGAATCCCTGCTGCATCGGCGCGTTGTTGCAGGCCGTCGAGCAGGCGAGTGGTGTAATCGGTCAGTTCGTCGTGGAAACCCGGACGGCTGATCAAGCGCAGAGTGGTCAAACCGGCAGCCATGGCCAGCGGGTTACCCGACAGTGTGCCGGCCTGGTAAACCGGGCCCAGCGGCGCGATGCGCTCCATGATTTCACGCTTGCCGCCGAAACAGCCGACCGGCATACCGCCACCGATGATTTTGCCGAAGGTGGTCAGGTCTGGCTTCACGCCGTAGTAAGCCTGTGCGCCACCGAGGGCCACGCGGAAACCGGTCATCACTTCGTCGAAAATCAACACCACGCCGTGTTTGTCACACAGCGAGCGCAGACCTTCGAGGAAGCCCGACGCTGGCGGCACGCAATTCATGTTGCCGGCCACTGGCTCAACGATAATGCACGCGACTTCCTGGCCGACTTCGCCAAGCATTTTTTCTACCGCGTCGATGTCGTTGAACGGCAGGGTCAGCGTGTGTTTGGCGAACGCCGCCGGTACACCCGCCGAGCTCGGAACGCCTTGGGTCAGCGCGCCGGAACCGGCCTTGACCAGCAGGCTGTCGGAGTGACCGTGGTAGCAGCCTTCGAATTTGATGATGCTGTCGCGGCCGGTGAAACCACGGGCCAGACGGATCGCACTCATGGTCGCTTCGGTGCCGGAGCTGACCATTCGCACCATGTCCATCGACGGCACCAGCGAGCAGACCAGGTCGGCCATCTCGGTTTCCATTGCGGTCGGCGCACCGTACGACAAGCCGTGCTGCAGTTGATTGCGCACCGCGTCCAGCACGTCCGGGTGGCTGTGGCCAAGAATCATCGGGCCCCACGAGCCAACGTAATCGACATAACGCTTGTCGTCTTCGTCAGTGACGTAGGCGCCTTCGGCGTGTTTGAAGAACAGCGGCGTGCCACCCACGCTCTTGAACGCGCGAACCGGCGAGTTCACGCCACCGGGAATGTGTTTCTGGGCATTGGCAAACAGGGTTTCGGAACGAGACATGATCGGGCTCTCAAAAATCAGGATTTGAACAATTCATTGAATGCGCGGGCGCGGCGGGTCACTTCGGCGGTGCTGTCGGCACCGAACAAACCGTGGACCACAGCAAGCAAGTCGACGCCGTGGGCCACCAGCGGCGCCGCGTTGTCGAGGGTGATGCCGCCAATCGCGCAGATCGGTAGATGCAGCGCACGTTTGGCTTCGTCGAGCAGATCGAGGCTGCAAGTCGGCGCGCCGGGTTTGGTGTTGGAATTGAAGAAACGACCGAAGGCGACGTAACTCGCACCTTCCTTGGCAGCCTGTTGGGCCAGTTCGATTTGCGCGTGGCAAGTCGAGCCGATGATCGCTTTCGAGCCGAGCAGGGCGCGGGTCGGTGACAGCGGGCCGTCGGTCTGGCCCAGATGCACACCGACGTTCAGGCGCGCGGCCAGTTCGGCGTCGTCGTTGATGATCAACTGCGTCTTGTAGCGTTCGCACAAATTGCGCAGCGCCTCGGCCTCGCGCAGACGGCGGGCCTCGTCGCTGCTCTTGTCGCGGTATTGCAGCAGGGTGACGCCGCCTTCCAGCGCCGCCTCCACATACGACAGGAACTTGCCGGCCAGCAACTGGCTGTCGGTAATGGCGTACAGGCCACGTAGTTTCATCAGGCAGACCTCACGACGTTACGAGCAGAAATCCAGCGGCAGGCGACGCGGGACGAACTGGCCTTTGCCCAGTTGTTCGGCATCGCGCAGGGTGCGCCAGGTGTAATCCAGTGCACTGCGCACGGCGCTGGCGAGGTTTTCACCTTGCGCCAGGCGACCGGCCAAGGCACTGGCGAGGGTGCAGCCAGAACCGTGATAACTGCCCGGCAAACGCTGGCAGTAAAAGGTTTCACGCAGGCCGTCGCGGCTGTACAGGCGATTGTGGATTTCAGTTTCGTCGCCGTGGCCACCGGTAATCAGCAGGTTCTTGACGAATGGCAGAAGTTTTTCAGCGCACTCGTCCGCGGTGCCTTCGGGCAGTTCGGCGAGGATGCGTGCTTCGGGAAGGTTGGGGGTGGCAATGATCGACAGTGGCAGCAGACGCTCGCGCATCGCATAGCCGACTTCGTCCTTGCCCAGACGTCCGCCGCCGCCGGCGCGCAGCACCGGGTCGCAGACCACCGGCAAGTGCGGGTGCGCGGACAGCAGTTCGACAACGGTGTCGACCATTTCCAGCGAACCGAGCATGCCCAGTTTGACCGCAGCGACTTCGGAGTCGTTGAGCACGGCATTGGCCTGGGCCAACACCCACTCACGGTCGAGGACGCGGAAGTCAGTGACGTTGACGGTGTCTTGCACGGTCAGGGCGGTGACGGCCGGAGCCGCATGGCAACCCTGCGCGAGCAGGGCTTCGATATCTGCCTGCAAGCCGGCGCCACCACTGGGGTCGTGGCCGGAGAGACAGAGGACAACGGGGCGGGAGCTGTAGATATTCATGGTGCGCGAGCTTACCACCAAAGCTGATTTTCGGGTGTGGCTGGCGTAGCAAGATCAAAAGATCGCAGCCTTGGGCAGCTCCTACAGGGAACGCATTCCAGTGTAGGGGCTGCCCAAGGCTCGGGCCGCGTTCGGACGATCTTTTGATCTACCTGACCAACCCAACAGCTCTAGCGCGGTGCTTTGCTCTAGAACGCCCGTTCTAGAGCCTTTGTAGGAAAAATTCCGATGGTGCTCAATGGCCATCAACGGCTATGCTAGTCTGGATCCAAACCAATAACAGGTAATACCGGTTTTACGTCTACTCAAAAGGAATGGGGGGGCTTCCTGACACAACCGGACGAGCCACGCTGGGGCTTCAATGCGCTATCTGCTGATGTTGCTGTTCTGCTTGCCCCTCATGGCGAGCGCTGTCGAGTTCGACGAATTCACCCAGAGCCTCCCTCTGGGCCGGTCACTGCAAGTGTTCGAAGACCCGAGCGGTCAGGCGAGCATTGCCGATGTCCGTGCGCAGGCCGCTGCCGGCAATTTCATAGCTCACGACAAAGCCACGCTCAATGCCGGGTACTCCCGCTCGGCGTTCTGGCTGAAGATCGACCTGCATTACCGCCCGAGCAATCCGGCCGCCCAGCGCACCTGGCTGCTGGAGTTGGCGTATCCGCCGCTCGACCATCTCGACCTGTATCTGCCCGACGCCCATGGCGACTTTCGCCTGATCAGGCAAACCGGCGATGCCTTGCCGTTCGCCAGTCGTGAGATCCGCCAGAACAACTATCTGTTCGACCTGACGTTCGCGCCCGATCAACAGCAGACCGTGTACCTGCGACTCGCCAGCGAAGGTTCGATCCAGGCGCCGGTGACATTGTGGTCGAGCACTGCGTACCTCGAAGATCAGCCGGTGCGTCTGTACGTGCTGGGCATCATTTATGGCGTGCTGCTGGGGATGGTGGTCTACAACCTGTTCATTTACCTGAGCGTGCGAGACACCAGTTACCTCTATTACATCTTCTATATTGCCTCGTTCGGTCTCTATCAACTGTCGGTGAATGGCGCGGCGGTCGAGTATTTCTGGCCGAACAATCCGTGGTGGGCCAACGCCGCCACACCGTTCTTCATCGGTTGCGCGGGGCTGTTCGGCAGCCAGTTCGCCCGCAGCTTTTTGCAGACCAAGATGCACAGCCGCTGGCTCGACCGCTTGCTGATCGCCTTGATCGCATTCGGTGCGCTGGTGGTCGGTCTGTCGTTGATGGCCAGTTACGCCTTGGCCTTGCGCCTGGCAACAACGTTGGCGCTGACCTTCACCGTGGTGATTTTCGCCGCCGGGATTCTGGCCTGGTGCCGCGGCCTGCGGGTGGCGCGCTACTTCATCATCGCCTGGTCGGCATTCTTGCTCGGCGGCATCGTCAACACGCTGATGGTGCTCGGTTTGCTGCCGAACGTATTCCTGACCATGTACGCCAGCCAGATCGGCTCGGCCATCGAGGTGGCGCTTTTGTCGCTGGCGCTGGCCGACCGCATCAACGCGATGCGCGAGCAACAGGCGCAGACTCTGTTCGATGCCGGGCAGAAACTCGAAGTCCTCAACCAGCAACTCGCCCACAGCAACAAGCTCAAGGATGAATTCCTCGCAACCCTGACCCACGAACTGCGCACGCCGATGAACGGTGTCATCGGCTCGCTGGAACTGATGCAGACCGTCGACCTGGACCCGGAACTTGAGCAATACCAGCAAACTGCCGCCAGTTCTGCCCGGGACATGATGCGCATGGTCAACGGCATCCTCACCCTCACCGAGTTGCAGGCCGGCAAGCTCAAGGCGACACCGGGCACTTTCAGCCTGCGCGGCGTGGTCGAGGCATTACGCCTGCAATTTGAAAGTAATGCGGCGAGCAAGTCGCTGGACTTCAAGGTCGACGTGCTGCCGACCCTGCCGGATCGCCTGAACGGCGACAGCACGAAACTGGCGCAATGTCTGGAATGCTTGCTGGATAACGCGATCAAGTTCACCCGCGTGGGCGGTCTGGCGCTGCGCGTTACCGGCAAACCGTCGACGGACAATCGTATGGCACTGTCGTTTGCGGTGATCGACACCGGCATCGGCTTCACCGATCTGGGCGAGGCGACGATGTATCAGCGCTTCTTCCAGCTCGACGGCTCAATGACCCGTGAGTACGGCGGGCTGGGCGTCGGGCTGGCGATTTGCCGACAATTGGTGGAGTTGCTCGGCGGCAAGCTCACCCACCGTTCCGAGCCGGGAAGTGGCAGCCGCTTTCAACTGGACGTGGAGTTCGAACTGCCGGTGGTCGAACCTGCGCCAATAGCGACGCCTGCCCGCGATTGCATACGCGCACCACAGGACTGCACGGTGCTGCTGGTCGATAACAACAGCGTCAATCAACTGGTGATGCGCGGCATGCTGCTCAAGCTCGGTTTCCGCGTGCGCACCGCCGACAATGCTTCGGCAGCGCTCGATTACCTGCGGCGCGAAAGCTTCGACGCGGTGCTGATCGATTGCCAGTTGCCTGCTCATGACGGCGCGGCATTGTGCTGCCAGATCCACGCGTTGCCGGGTTGCGCGCATTTGCCGGTGTTCATGCTGGCGCTGAGTGCCGACCGCGAGATGTGCAGCCCTGGCGCGGTGATCGATTACCTGAACAAACCAGTGAAATTCGAAGATTTGCAGGCGGCGCTGGAGCGGCGCGTGCTCTGCTGTTGATAGGGTAAAAGCGCCGCAAAAACGGCGGATATGACACTTTGTTCGGCGTGGGGGCGGTGCTTAACTGACCTTCTCGCTGAAGAAGGAACCCGTCATGAACCTGCATCAGTTCGCCGAAACCCACGAAGTCACCAACCAGCCGCCGTCGCTGGACGGCAGCAACCTGTACCGCATTGATCTGCCGTTGCAGGAGTGGTCGCGCCGGTTTGGCGCCGGTTGGGCCGAATCGCGAATTGATGCCTACGGTGCTCTCGCGGGCGGGCCGCTGATGGAAGCCGGGTTCCTCGCCAATCAAAACAAACCGGTATTCGCGAGCCATGACCGCTACGGTCATCGCATCGATCTGGTTGAATTCCATCCCGCTTATCACGAGCTGATGCGCACGGCCATCGAGCATGGCCTGACGTCCTTGCCATGGGCGCACCCGCAGGACGGCGCTCACGTTGCCCGGGCCTCCATGAGTTACCTGCACAGCCAGGCCGAGGCCGGCAGTGGCTGCCCGTTGACCATGACGTTCGCCAGCGTTCCGGCCCTGCGTTTGCAGCCGAACCTGGCCGAGCAATGGCTGCCGAAAATCCTCGCCACCGAATACGACCCGCGCAATGTCGGCATGGCGCACAAGGCCGGGGTCACCATCGGCATGGCGATGACCGAGAAACAGGGCGGCACCGACGTGCGCGCCAATACCACCAAAGCCTATCCGGTCGGTGCCAGCGGGCCGGGCGAGGCCTATGAACTGGTCGGGCACAAGTGGTTCTGCTCGGCGCCGATGTGCGATGCGTTTCTCACGCTGGCGCAGACCGACAAAGGCCTGACCTGTTTTCTGCTGCCGCGCCATCGTCCCGATGACACGCGCAATCAGTTCTACATCCAGCGCCTGAAAAACAAACTCGGCAACCAGTCCAATGCCTCCAGCGAAGTGGAATTTCGCGGGGCGCTGGCGTGGATGGTCGGCGAAGAGGGGCGCGGCGTGCCGACCATCATCGAGATGGTGGCCATGACCCGTTTCGATTGCATGGTCGGCTCCAGCGCGCTGATGCGTCAGGCGCTGACCCAGGCCAGCCATCACTGCGCGCACCGCATGGTCGGCGGCAAACTGCTCAGCGAACAGCCGTTGATGCAGAACGTGCTGGCCGATCTGGCGCTGGAAAGCGAAGCCGCGCTGGCCCTGAGCCTGCGCATGGGCAAAGCGCTCGATCATCTGGATGATCGCCACGAAGCGCAATTCGCCCGGTTGGTGACGGCGGTGGGCAAATACTGGATCTGCAAACGTGCGCCGGCCATGATCAACGAAGCCGCCGAATGCATGGGCGGTGCGGGTTATGTCGAAGACAGCATCCTGCCACGGCTGTATCGCGAGGCGCCGGTCAACTCGACGTGGGAAGGTTCGGGCAACGTGCAGTGCCTCGACGTGTTGCGTGCCTTGTCGAAAGAGCCGGGCGTGCTGGATGTGTTGTTCAGCGAACTCGGTGACGGCCATGGCGATAAACGTCTGGCCGCGCATATTCAGCAGTTGCAGGCGCAGTTCAAGGACACGAGTGACATTCAATACCGGGCGCGGCAGTTGACTGAGGATATTGCGCTGGGGCTTCAGGCCAAACTGTTGCTGGAGGCGGGGAATTCGACGGTCAGTGATGCATTTATTGCCAGTCGTCTGAGTGGTGGTGGGCGAGTTTACGGCGCGCTGCCGCGTGGGCTGGACGTCGAAGCCATCGTCGCCCGCTCGACCCCCCGGATTTTCTAATTACATAAATCTCCTGTAGGAGCTGCCGAAGGCTGCGATCTTTTGATCTTTAGAGGCAAGATCAAAAGATCGCAGCCTTCGGCAGCTCCTACAGGGGGCGTGGGAGTCGCACATATTGTGCGGTTGCCAACATGCCACTGTTCCCGTCGCGCCACGATGCAGGCAAGATGAAGCTCTGCAAGTCAGAACACAGGAAGCTGATCGTGACCGAAGCGTTTATTGTCGTTCAAACCGCCGAACAAGCCGTGGATCGTCTGGCCGAGCTGCATGAGCGGGCCACCTCTGCGCTGAATTCGGCGCTCAAGCGGTACCTCAAGGATCGCGTCGAGCCCGACGCCGAGCAGCGTGCCCAGTTTCGTTATCCCGAACTGCGTCTGACCTATCACTGCCAGGGCGAAGTCCCGCAGACCACCCGCGCCTACGCCAAGGTGCAACTGCCGGGCACCTACAGCGTCACCGTCACCCACCCGGCGGCCTTTCGCAAATACCTGCTCGAACAACTTGTGCCGTTGATGCATGACTTCACCGTGACCGTGGAAGTCGGCGTCAGCCAGCAAAACATTCCGTATCCGTACGTGGTCGAGCAGGGCGACGAACTGGCCGGCTCCGGCGTGACGGCAGCGGTGCTGGCGCGCGTGTTCCCGAGTACCGATTTGTCTGCCGCCACCGATGGCATCGCCGACGGCCTCTACGATTGGGAAAACACCGATCCGCTGCCATTGGCGCTGTTTGATGCGGCGCGTGTGGATTTCTCGCTGCGCCGTCTGGTGCATTACACCGGCAGCGACTGGCGTCATGTGCAGCCGTGGATCCTGCTGACCAACTATCACCGTTACGTCGACCAGTTCATCGTCCATGGTCTGGAGCAATTGCGCAGCGACCCGCGTTTCGTGCGCATGGTGCTGCCGGGCAACGTGATTATCGAAAAGAGCATGGATCACGGCGAAGCCTCGGCAATTGCTGCCGGTGTGGTCTGGCACCGCTACCAGATGCCGGCCTATCACCTGATCGCCAGCGATGGCCACGGCGTGACCCTGGTCAATATCGGTGTCGGCCCGTCCAATGCCAAGAACATCACTGACCATTTGGCGGTGCTGCGTCCGCATTGCTGGCTGATGATCGGTCACTGCGGCGGCCTGCGTCAGTCGCAGACCATCGGCGATTACGTGCTGGCCCACGCTTATATGCGTCGCGACGGTATTCTCGATCGCGTGGTGCCGCCGAACATCCCGATCCCGGCACTGGCCGAAGTGCAAATGGCGCTGCAACAAGCGGCAGCCAATGTCACGGGCGAGAAGGGCGATGATCTGAAGAAACGCCTGCGCACCGGTACCGTATTGACTTACGACGACCGTAACTGGGAGCTGCGTTGGGCTCAGGAGCGACCGTTGATCAACCTGTCCCGCGCGGTGGCAGTGGACATGGAAAGCGGCACGATTGCTGCGCAGGGTTATCGCTTGCGAGTGCCGTACGGCACGTTGCTGTGCGTTTCGGACAAACCGCTGCACAGTGAAATCAAGCTGCCGGGTTCGGCCAACGCCTTCTACGAACGCGCGGTCAGCCAGCACTTGAAGATCGGCATCGAAGCGGTCGATCTGCTGCGCACCGAACTCAATTCGCTGCACTCGCGCAAACTGCGCAGCTTCGACGAACCGCCATTCCGCTGATTTGTTGATGGTCATTTAACGGTCAGGCTACTAGCATTGGCAGCCCTGACCGTTAGATGTTCTTTTCGCTATGTCCCGTCCCCCGCGTCCACCTTCCCGCCGCCCCGGCGTGAAGCCTCCGTCTTCTGCTCCTCGCCGTGTCGCCAAGGCGCCGCCGGCCGAGCCGAAGCTGATCCTGTTCAACAAACCGTTCGATGTGCTGACACAATTCAGCGACGGTGAAGGGCGGGCGACGCTCAAGGATTACATCGACGTGCCGGGCATCTACCCGGCCGGGCGTCTGGACCGTGACAGCGAAGGTTTGCTGCTGCTGACCAATGACGGCCAGTTACAGGCGCGGATCGCAGACCCGAAACACAAACTGGCGAAAACCTATTGGGTGCAGGTCGAAGGCGAGCCAACGGACGAGCAGTTGCAGCGTCTGCGTGATGGCGTCGAGTTGAATGACGGCATGACCTTGCCCGCCGAGGCGCGGCAATTGGACGAGCCTGAGCTGTGGCCACGCAACCCGCCCGTGCGCTTTCGCAAAAGCGTGCCGACGAGTTGGCTGGAATTGGTGATTCGCGAGGGGCGCAACCGTCAGGTACGGCGCATGACTGCCGCGGTTGGGCTGCCGACGCTGCGGTTGGTGCGGGTCAGGATTGGTGACTGGACGATCGACGGTCTCGATCAGGGCCAGTGGACGGAGGTGCCGGCGCGCTTATAAAGCGCCGGATTCGATCAGGCCGATCACCACGCTCTTGATGATGAACGCGGCCACACCCAGGCCCAGCACGAAGAACAGAATGAGCGAGCCGAAGCGACCGGCCTTGGACTTCTTCGCCAGATCCCAGACGATGAAACCCATGAAAATGATCAGGATGCTGACCAGACCGGTCATCATCCACTCTTCGAGTAGTGCAGGATCCATCGGACATCTCCGGCGCGGGGCGGGGGTAAAGGGCGGCGGCGATTATACGCCATGGGCGATTGGTGAAGTATTGACCTGCGTCTGTGTGCCACCCCTCTTCAACCACCGCTCCCCCCTGTAGGAGCTGCCGAAGGCTGCGATCTTTTGATTCTGTTTTTAAGATCAAGATCAAAAGATCGTCCGAACGCGGCCCGAACCTTCGGCAGCTCCTACAGGGAGAGATTTCAGCTACGCAGATGAGTCAGCGGCAGTTCGGTGCTGTTCAACACCTGATTCAGCACAAAGCTTGAGCGAACGCTTGTTACGCCATCGATGCGGGTGAGGTGACCGAGCAACAGCTTCTGATAGTGGTCCATATCCGGTACCACCACTTTCAACTGGTAATCAGCATCCACCCCCGTCACCAGGCTGCACTCCAACACCTGCGGCAATGTGCGAATCGCCGCTTCGAAATTCTCGAAACGCTCTGGCGTGTGCCGGTCCATGCCGATCAGCACGTAAGCCGTCAGGCTCAGGCCGAGCATCTTGCGGTCCAGTAGCGCCACCTGACGCGAGATGTAGCCGTCGTCTTCCAGCTGTTTGACCCGGCGCGAGCAAGGGGAGGGTGACAGACCGATGCGCTCGGCCAACTCCTGGTTGGAGATGCGGGCGTCGCGTTGCAATTCCGCCAAAATGCTCAGGTCGTAACGGTCGAGTTTGCTCATCAATCTGTCCTTGGTTGTAACTATTGCGGAGGATTATCTATCCAGGGTGAAAAATTGCGCAAGTGATGTTTATTTGAGCAATCTTCGCAATCCTCTGTCGCAGCCTCCGGCTTATTCTTATCACCAGAATCACTGCTCGGTAACACAGTCCACGCGGCCCGCCCAATCAGGCCTGCCGCGGCCGCCACCCCCACCGGGGTTGGGCCGGCCCCCGAGCTACGCACTGTCCACAAGACGGCGTGAGGTGAGCCGACGTCAAAAGCGTCGAGCCAGGACGAAGTTCTCTAAAGGGAGGCCGACGGGTCTCCCTTTTTTCTTGTGCGCGATTTACTGCTGCGCCGCTCAATAAATAAGTTGCGTGACTGATAACCTGTTGCAGAACCCGGTGTGTGTTTCCCCGGTCTTAGCTACAGGCCACTCCAATTCAGGGCTCTGAGCCGCAGTGAGGAATTTCATGAAGTCGCGCATCTGGCAGCTGGCCGGTGTTGGTTTGCTGTGTATGAATATCAGTGCGCAGGCACTGGCCGATGAGCCGCAAAATCGTGGCCCGGATGGCGGCGGCCGCGGGCCGGAGCATCAGGGCAATAATCAGGGCCATGGCGGCGACCATCAGCCGCGTGGGCAGAACAATCCGCAGCAGCAGAATCAGCCGCGCCCGCAGAACAACGAGATCATTCGTGGCGACAACAGCCGCCAGTTCGAGCACAACAGTCAGCAAAACAACGGCCAGAACCGCCCGGCCTACAACCCCAATCCGGTGCGCCAGCCTCCTCCACCGCCGCAGTTACCGGCCAACAGCCTGCCGATCCAGCCGCGCCCCGACGCCGTGCGCCAGACCCAGGAACCGCGTCAGGGTTACTACCGCGATGAGCGTCCGCAAAACGGCTACAACAACCAGCATTGGCAGACCGGCAATCGGCCCGACGACCACCGCTGGCCCGGACGTCCGGACGGTCACGGCAATGGTTGGGGTCCCGGCCCGCAATATCGGCCGGGGCATGTGATCGATCGCTTCCCGGATCGTGACTATCGCGTGCCGTATCGCGGTCAGGACTACTTCTATTCCGGCGGCTACTGGTATCGCCCGCAAGGCCCGCGCTACATCGTCGTGCAACCGCCGCGCGGGATTCGCACGCAGTACTTACCGGACTACGCCCGTGAAGTGTGGGTCGGTGGGTCGCTGCTGTTTCTCGCTGCCGGTTCGTACTACGCGTATCAGGAGGCCACGCAGGATTACATCGTGGTCGCGCCGCCCGTGCAGCAGCAACAGCCGCAATCCCAAGGCTACGACGTCGAGGCCTATCCGGCCAATGGACAGTCGCCGCAGCAGGTGCAGCAGGACGGATACCAGTGTTATCAGTTCGCGGTGCAGCAAAGCGGTTTCGATCCGCGCACCGCGACGTATCAACCGGCGCCCGAGGTGGTTCAGGCCTACCGTCAGGCTCAGGGTAATTGCCTGAGCAGTCGCGGTTATCAGGTCAGCTACTGAGCCCTGGCGGCCAGCACTACTTCCTGCGGGTCGGCGTGCACCAGCACTTCGGCTCGCGGGTAGGCTTTGTGAATGGCATCGGCGGCCTGATCGCTGATGCCGTGCGCGACGGACAACGTCAGCTCCCCCGGCAATTCCAGATGCAACTGCACAAACCAGTGGTTGCCCGAGATTCGCGTGCGCAAGTCATGCGCGCCCAGCACTCCCGGCACACTGCACGCCAGTTCGAGCATGTGCTGGCTGACGTCGGTCGGCAGTTCCTCGTCCATCAACACTGAGAAACTTTCTCGGGCGATCTGCACCGCGCTCCACAGGATGTAGGCAGCAATCCCCAGGCCGAACCACGCATCCAGTTGCTCAAAACCAAACCCGGCCAGCACCAGCGCAATCAGAATGCTGCCGTTTAGCAGCATGTCCGAGCGGTAGTGCAGCGAGTCGGCGCGCACGGCGTTGGAGCCGGTCGCCTTGATCACCCGATGTTGCAACACCAGCAACGCCAGCGTCAGCAGCAGGGAAAACACGATCACGCCAATGCTCAGCCATGGCGCGCCAAGCGGCTGCGGATTGGTCAACCGCTCATAAGCCTGAAATGCGATCAACACCGCACTGCCACCAATGAACAGCGCCTGCGCCATGCCGGCCAGCGACTCAGCCTTGCCGTGGCCATAGCGGTGATCGTCATCCGCTGGTCGCAACGCGTAATGCACCGCAAGCAGATTGAGCAACGAAGTGATGCCATCCAGCGTCGAGTCGGTGAGACCGGCGAGCATGCTCACCGAACCGCTCAGCCACCAAGCGATGGCTTTGGCGACGATCAGCGTACAGGCCACCGCCACCGACGCGCGGGTGGCCAGCCGCAGCAGGCGGGCGTGTTCGGGGCTGGAGGTCATGGGCAGGGTGATTCCTTATGCGGCAGGTTGCAGGCCGAACATCGCCAGTTGCTGAGTGCTGCCCTTGTGCTGGATCAGGCGTGGATCGTCCAGCGGGAAGTTGCGCCCCAGTTCCGTTTCGAGAATAGCCTGCAACTTTTGATTATCGACCTGACCGTCCGGGCCGACGGCTTGCTTGAGCTTGGCCGGATCGATCTGTGCGGTATGGCCCGGTTCGAAATAGATCGCGCCAGTGGCGAAGTCGACAGCAAATGCGATCAGCCCGGGGATCACGTAGAACAGCAGCCCGACGGCATCGAGCACGGCAATCGCCGGATCAATCTTGCCGTCGATCTGGCCGCGACGATCCGGATAGAAAATCGAGCCGCACGCGGTGATTTGAGTGAGCAGGGTGGCGACCAGCACGCCGCCGATCAGGCGAAAAGGTAAACGCATGGGAAATATCTCCTGAGTCATCTAATAACGAAGCGTCGTCGTGTGAAGTTAAGACCCTGACGAACGCCAAGCAGTTCGCCGTTATACTCGCCGCTGGCAGGGCGTGCCCACAGTAAATTGCGGCCTCGTCTCACCCCTACCGAAATATGTTGAGGATTGAAGTTGTTTTCTCCAGATCGACACCGCGTGAAGGCTAATGAATCCTGTCGGGGTTCGGCCCTCCGGGCTAAAGCTGTGAGCGCACCATGCTGCGTTGCGGGACTTGGCAAGGAAACGACCCTTACCTGCGTCCCGCGCCTTGACTGGCACGCTCACAGCTTTAACGCGACTCGCAATTTACTGTGGGCACGCCCTGGGGAGCCAGCATGATTTCTTTGCCGATCGATGAAGTTTTACCCGCCCTGCGTGAAGCGTTGGCGACACGCCACGAAGCCGTGCTCGAAGCACCGCCGGGCGCCGGTAAAACCACCCGCGTGCCCTTGGCCTTGCTTAATGAGGCCTGGCTCAATGGCCAAACCATCCTCATGCTTGAGCCGCGTCGTCTGGCGGCGCGTGCCGCAGCGGAACGACTGGCCAGCGAGTTGGGCGAGAAGGTCGGCGAAACCGTCGGATATCGCATCCGCCTCGACAGCAAGGTTGGCCCCAATACCCGCATCGAAGTGGTCACCGAAGGCATTCTCACCCGCCGCTTGCAGGACGACCCGGCGCTGGAAGGCGTGGGTCTGCTGATCTTCGACGAATTCCACGAACGCAGCCTCGACGCCGATCTGGCGCTGGCATTAAGTCTGAACGGTCGAGAGCTGTTTCGCGCTGAACAGCCGCTGAAGATTTTGCTGATGTCCGCAACGCTGGAAGGCGAGCGCCTGGCCGGTTTGCTCGACGACGCGCCGATCCTGCGCAGCGAAGGCCGCATGTACCCGGTGACAATGCGCTGGGGCCGGCCGTTTCAGCCCGGCGAATACATTGATCAACGCGTGACGCAGACGGTGCTCGAAGCAATCAATGATGAAACCGGCAGCGTGTTGGTGTTTCTGCCGGGGCAGGCGGAAATCCGTCGAGTCCATCAGCAACTGAGCGACGCCATCGGCGCGCGCAGCGACGTGTTGCTCTGTCCGTTACACGGTGAGCTTGATCTGAACGCACAAAGAGCCGCCATCGATCCGGCTCCGCCCGGTCAGCGCAAAGTGGTACTGGCGACCAACATCGCCGAAACCAGTTTGACCATCAACGGCGTGCGCGTGGTGATCGATGCCGGGCTGGCGCGGGTACCGCGTTTCGATCCGGGCAGCGGCATGACCCGACTCGACACCCAACGCATCTCCAAGGCCAGCGCCACCCAGCGCGCGGGCCGGGCAGGGCGACTGGAGCCGGGCGTTTGTTATCGCTTGTGGTCGCAGGATCAACACGAGCAATTGGCGGCATACGGCAGTGCGGAAATACTTTCGGCAGATCTGGCCAGCCTTGCGTTGCAACTGGGGCGCTGGGGCGTGACGCCGGGCGAACTGGTCTGGCTCGACGTGCCGCCGGCAGCGGCTTATGCACAGGCGCAGGATTTGTTGCAGCGTCTGGGTGCGCTGGACGGCGAGGCGCTGACTGCGCACGGTCAGGCCATGGCCGAATTGCCGGCGCATCCGCGTATCGGCCACTTATTGCTGCGCGGTCAGGCGTTGGGGCTGGCGACGATGGCTTGCGATGTCGCCGCGCTGCTGGGCGAGCGCGATATCTTGCGCGGCGCCGGGGCCGACCTGCACAGCCGACTGGTTCTGCTTTCGGGCGAAGAGCGCGCAACCCGTGGGGCGCAGGGCGGCGTGCAGCGTGCGCGGCAACTGGCGCGGCAATATCGCGGTTACCTGCGCGGTAAGGCGAGTGAACCGGTCGACGATCCGGATCATCCGCGCTGGCTTGGCGCTTTGCTGGCGCTGGCCTATCCAGACCGTGTCGCCCAACAGCGCCGCGCTGGTGGCGCCGAATATCGTTTGGCCAATGGTCGCGCCGCGCTGTTCGCCGAAGCCGACAGCCTGATGAAAGAGCCGTGGATCGTCATCGCCGACCTCGGCAGCCGTCAGGGCCAGCGCGAAGAACGGATTTATCTGGCGGCGGATTTTGATCCGGCGCTGTTCGAATCGGTGCTGGCCGAGCAGGTACAGTGCGTCGATCAACTGGACTGGGACGAGTGCGAAGGTGTATTGCGCGCCGAGCGTCAGCGCAAGGTCGGTGAGCTGATTCTCAGCCGCGAACCGTTGACCGGTCTCGATGAAAGCGCGCGCAGTCAGGCTCTGGTCAATCTGGTGCGGCGCAAGGGGCTTGAGTTGCTGCCGTGGACTCCGGAACTGCGCCAGTGGCAGGCGCGTGTCGCCCTGCTGCGGCAGCTGGATCTGCAGACTCAAGACGCAAGCCAATGGCCGGACGTCAGCGATGCCGCGCTGATGAAATCCCTTGAACACTGGCTTATGCCGTATCTGGGCAAAGTCTCGCGGCTCAGTCATTTCGCCAATCTGGATCTGTCGAGCATCGTCCGCAATCTGCTGCCGTGGCCGCTGCCGCAACGGCTGGATGAGCTGGCGCCGCATCATCTGAGCGTGCCGTCGGGTTCGTCGATTCGTTTGGATTACAGCGAGTTTCCGCCGATTCTGGCGGTGCGTCTGCAGGAGTTGTTCGGGCTGGCCGAAACCCCGCGAATCGCTGGCGGCAGGCAAGTGGTCAAGCTGCATCTGCTGTCACCCGCGCGGCGTCCGGTGCAGGTGACGCAGGATCTGGCCAACTTCTGGCGCAGCACTTATGCCGAAGTGAAGAAGGATTTGAAGGGACGGTATCCCAAGCATTATTGGCCGGATGATCCGTTGGTGGCCGAGGCCACTGCCCGGGCCAAACCTCGTGGCACCTGAAGAACAAAAGATTGCAGCCCGTAATTCATCGCTCGAACAGCGCTGTACCCCGTCCGTGTAGGAGCTGCCGCAGGCTGCGATCTTTTGATGTTGTCTTTCAAGATCAAAAGATCGCAGCCTGCGGCAGCTCCTACAGGATGTGAGTTGGCCACACATTCATTGCTGCGAGAAAACCGTCTTCACCCAACCCTGCAGCGTGTATTTCTCATAGATGGGTGCAGGGATGTCCACGTACGGGGTTGTGATGAAATGCTCCGGAATCACCGGGCTGTTTTCGTCGATGACCAGAATGTTCGCCGGATTGTAGAAGTCGTAATCGACAACGCTTTTGTTGGTCGTGATGACCTTTTTTCGCGAGGCCATGGCTTCGAAAAAGCGAAAGCTCAAACCGGTCTGACCCGGCTTGGAAATGTCCAGAATGATCCGCGAGCGTTTTACCAACTCGCCCACCGATTCCAGCGACATTCGCTGCTCGAAAAACGTAATGCCCGGATGAGCCCCCGGGATCGGTTTGCACTGCACCAGAAACCTGTAATCGGTAATACCGAGGCGATCGAACGCCTTCGCCAGACCTTCAAGTGCCGGCACCCGGTCCTTGCCGGCCATCACCACAAACGCCGAATAATCCCCGGGCGCACCGTCGGCAACATAATCGTCGTAAATGAAATTGTGCAGTTTTTTCAGACCGTGACTTTTGGCATTCTCCGGGTCGAATGAAAACACCTCGTCATAACTGGCCAGCTCTTCGCGAGTCATCGGCCAGCGGCTGAAGCTGTCGTAAAGGTAGGCAATTTTGCGGTCGCTGGCACTGAATCCCGCCGCTAACTGCTTCGGATCGATTTGCGCCGGGTTGATGATGAGGGCAACGTCGAATCGACCGCCTGCACCTATGGCGCGTTTGACCTGGCGCAACTGGGCCCAACGCTTGAGCGGGCGACGGATGATCTTGGGGGCTCGATCGAACGTGTTGGCCATCGCCGACGTATCAATGAAGCACACGTCGTTATCCTTCCTCAGATGGTCAGCCAATTTACGGGCATAACCGCCGATGTCCTTGCACATCAACAAGATTTTCATGCGTCTTCCATGTTGTAAATTCGAGGGCCGCTGGAGCAATGCCGTTGCTATGGGGTGGACGGGAGCAGGAAGCGGGCGATCACTGGCAAGTGATCGGAAATGCGCAAGGTATCGTCCTGGCGCACCATCGCTTCGACCCGTTTGATCTTCGGGCTGTAGAACAGATAGTCGACCGTGCGATCCGGGCCGTTGAGGCCGGGATCGTTGGGGTAGTGCGTCAGCCACTGGGCGCGATTGATGCCGCTGGCTTCGTTGTTGTTCGGGATCATCGGGTATTTGTCCCACAGCAGATGTAACTCGCTGTCGGCGGCGTAGGGCGTGCGCTGCTCGGCGGGCAAACGGCGATATTGGCCGAGGGGCAGCAGGTTGAAGTCGCCGCCGATCAGCCACGGCAAGCCTTGGCTTTCATACTTGTCGAGTACCTTGGCCACGGCCGTCACCTGCGCCTGCAAGGTGTCATTCGGTTGGCCGGGTCGTTCCAGATGCGTATTGAATACGGTCAGTTGCCCGCCATCGCTGAGCGGCAGACGGGTCGCAAGCAGGGCGTTTTTGGGCTGAAACTGGCGGCTGATGAAATTGCTCGAAGCCACCGGCAATTGCAGGCGTTCGGCATGTTCGATGCGGTAGCGGCTCAGGGTCGCCAGTTGCCGGCCGACGCTGCCAAAGATGTGGGGTTCGGGGACGAAGTCGGCTTTCCAGTCGAAAGTGCTGACGCTGCACGGATACAGATCGGCGACCCGCTCCTGCAACAGCTTGAGCTGATCCTGATAGTCGCTGGCCTTGGCGCCGTCATCCAGTTCCTGCAACAGCACCACATCGGGTTGCTCGTCGCGGATCACCCGCGCCACTTCATCGAGACTGAAGGCCATGTCTTCCAGGGTCGGCGCTTCGTCGTTGCCCTGGGCCAGATCATTCCAGAATACGTAACGCTTGCCGGCCAGGTACTGCACGTTCCAGGTCATGACTTTCAGCGCTTGCCCGGGCACCAGTGTCGGCGGGGTGCCGGTGCAACTGATCGGCAGGTTTTCCCGGGTGTCGGGGCGCCAGGTCAGGCTGAACAACAGCACGCCGATCAGCGCGATGGCGAGCACAACAAGCAACAGGGTGTAGCGCAGCAGACGGGTCATGGCTCGGCTTATAGCGTTACAGAAAGTGGCCCCGAGCATACCCGAGTGCGCGCCCGTCGCCCAAGGCCAAAGCAGTCAGACCGCGCCGCTACGTTTGTCAGGCGATTCGCTGATCAGCATGAACAGGCGAAACAGCACCACGCTGGTGAACAGTTGCAGGAAGCTGTGGGCACTGTCGATCAGGACGGCGATCACCGGGTTTTGCGGCTCTGGATAAACCGCCAGGCTCGCCCCTTTGAGCAGCCACAGCGGTGTCATCACACAGAGAATGCACAGCAGGATTCGCCAGAAATGCCCACGGGTCAGGCGCAGGCTTTCTTTCATGGCGTGCAATGGATTGAGGCCGCGCAGGACCAGCAGGTATTCGCCGAACGCCAGCATCACCATGAGGATCAGACCCGGCAGGAAGTACAGCGAAATGCCCAACAGGATCAGCAAGGTATTCAGCGCCGTGAGCAAGGCGAAGCGTGGCCACAGGGTGGCTGCCATCGCCAGCAGGTCGCGGTTGCGCGGCGACTCGCCACGGCTGCGGGCATCGAGAAACAGAATCAGCGCGGCGGTATACAACGGATAAATCACCAGGCCGACGATGATGCTGCTCGCCGCAAAGCTCTCCGGCCCGGTGGCGCGATCGACCACCTGTTGCAAAATGGCTTCGACGATCACCAGCGGCAGGCACAGCTGCACGATGCTGACCAAATGGCGTTTGAAAAAATACAGAGAGTCGCGCAGCACTTCGAAGGCATTCATCAGTCGGTATCGCAGGTCGAAAACAGTGGCTCACTTTAACCGATGATGTGCGGCGCGGCACAAACGTAAACATTCGGTAAAGGTCGTTGAAACATCCTGTCACCGTCGCCATTACAGGTGAGCACCCCGTCCAGTGTGGACGAGGGCAATGTTTTCCCCGGCAATCTACGAGGTCGCCATGAACAGCGAAGAGCAAACCCTGATCGATGGATTGTTTTCCCGGCTGCAACAGGCCGAAACGGAAGCAGCCCCGCGCGACGCCCAGGCCGAGACGCGGATCAAGGAACACCTGACACGCCAACCGGCGGCAGGTTATTTCATGACCCAGGCGATTCTGGTGCAAGAGGCAGCGCTCAAGAGCCTCGACGAACAGAACAAGCAACTGACCCGGCAAGTCCAGCAGTTGCAGGCCGAACTGCAATCGGCCAAGGCCCAAGGTGCGGCGCCGACGCCGAGCGGTGGCGGTGGTTTTCTATCGAGCATCTTTGGCGGCGGCAATTCGCGTCCGGCACCGGCCCAGAGCACCCCGGCATCCACCGGTGGCTGGCGTGAACCGGCACCGCAGCAGAACTTCAATGCGCCCGCGCCGCAACAGGGCTTCGGCGCACAGTCGCCTAACTACGCGCAACAAGCGGCTCCGGCGGCAGGCAACAGCTTTCTCGGTGGCGCATTGAAAACCGCCGCTGGCGTGGCCGGTGGCGTGATGCTGGCGCAGGGCATCAGCAGCCTGTTTCATCACAATCAGCAGCCGGAAGAAATTGTTGAAGTGATCAAGGAAGAGCCAGCGCAGGTTGCAGATCAGAGCAACAGCGGTTGGGGCGATGACCAGCGCATGGCCGGTAACGACCAGAGTGGCGTTTCCGATGCCGACTACAGCGATGACAATTCATCGTTCTTCGATGACGACGATTCCTTTGTCTAATCCACCCTTTCGAATGTGACACCGACCCTGTGGCGAGGGGATTTATCCCCGTTGGGCTGCGAAGCAGCCCCGTTTTTCAGGGGGCCGCTGCGCGCCCCAACGGGGATAAATCCCCTCGCCACAGGTCACCACTCGTCAGTGCTACCTTGGCGCCTGCCGGTGATTATTCGCTGAACCTTCCTCTTGGCTGGCATACTGAGCGCCATTTTCGGGCCTGGCGCCTGATCCCGCTTCGTGCGCTTGTGCGCTCACAGGAACTCCGGTGAAAAAAATCGCAGTGTTCGCCGACGTGCAGAACCTCTACTACACCGTGCGTCAGGCCTATGGTTGCCACTTCAACTACGCGGCGCTGTGGGCAGACATCAGCAAGGACGGGCAGATCGTCGAGGCCTACGCCTACGCGATCGACCGTGGCGACAGCAAGCAGCAGCAGTTCCAGCAGATCCTGCGCAACCTCGGCTTCATCGTGAAGCTCAAGCCGTACATCCAGCGCAGCGACGGCTCGGCCAAGGGCGACTGGGACGTGGGCATCACCCTCGACATCATGGACGCCGCCGACCACGTCGACGAAGTTGTGCTGGCGTCCGGTGATGGCGATTTCGACATGCTGCTGGAGCGCATCATCAGCAAACACGGGGTGCAAGCGGTCGCTTACGGTGTTCCCGGCCTCACCGCCAACTCGCTGATCCGCGCCGCCAGCCGTTACGTGCCGATCGAAGGCGCACTGCTACTGAAGAATTGAGCGGTTACTGAAGAATTGATTTGTACGGAGTTGAACCCGGTTTGGAACGCATTGCAGTCATCGACTTTGAAACCACTGGCCTCTCGCCAAACAGCAGCTGTCGCGCCACGGAAATCGCCGTGGTCATGCTGGAAAACGGCCGCATAGTCGAGCGTTACCAGAGCCTGATGAACGCCGGTGTGCGCGTCCCCGCGTTCATCGAACAACTGACCGGCATCAGCAACGCCATGCTGCGCACCGCGCCACCGGCAGAGCAGGTGATGAACGAGGTCAACGAGTTTGTCGGCTGCACGCCACTGGTCGCGCACAACGCTTCGTTCGACCAGAAGTTCTGGGACTTTGAGTTGGGGCGGATCAAGCGCACGCGCCTGCAAAACTTCGCCTGTTCGCTACTGTTGGCTCGCCGCTTGATGCCGGCCGCGCCGAATCACAAACTCGGCACCCTCACCACGTTCGCCCGCCTGCCACACACCGGTCAGGCTCACCGGGCGATGGCTGATGCGGAGATGGCGGCGAACTTGATGGCGCATCTGGCTGGAGAGTTGCGCCACAAGCATGGGGTCAGAGAGCTTTCTCATGATCTGCTGTGCAAATTGCAGAAAGTCCCCGCCGCGAAAGTCGGTGAGCACCTGCAACGCTATCGCTGATCCCTCAATCGCAGTAGCTTCCCTGTAGGAGCTGTCGAGTGAAACGAGGCTGCGATCTTTTGATCTTGTTTTTAAAAGCAAGATCAAAAGATCGCAGCCTGCGGCAGCTCCTACAGGAGAACTCTACTTGCCGTTGCCTTCGATGTGCCCCAGCGGCACGCGCTTTTCGATGGCGCTCGACAACACAATCGATGTCTCGCTAACCCAGAACTTCGCCACTGTCGAATCGCGGTCGATCTCCGTGATTTCCAAAGTGTACCGGCGCGATAAACAGGTTTTGTAGCTTATTTTTGCCTGCTGGCCTTTCTAGAATATCCAGTCTCCTGACTCTGACTGTCGAGTTGCTCATGTCTGCCCTGCGCCGTTTTTCCTTGCCGCTGATCGCCGCGTTTTTTGCGTTGTACGTGATTTGGGGATCGACCTATCTGGTGATCCGCATTGGCGTCGAATACTGGCCGCCGCTGATGCTCGGCGGCGTGCGCTTCGTGATTGCCGGCGCGTTGATGTACGGGTTCCTGCGCTGGCGCGGTGCGCCGGCGCCGACGTGGGCGCAGTGGAAAGCGGCGGGGATCATCGGGATTTTGCTGCTCAGCTTCGGTAACGGTGCGGTGAGTGTGGCCGAGCACTCGGGGGTGGCTTCGGGCGTGGCGGCGTTGGCGGTGGCGACGGTGCCGTTGTTCACCTTGCTCTTCGGCTATTTCTGGGGCGCACGTAATACTCGTCTCGAGTGGGCCGGGGTGGGTTTAGGCATTGTCGGCATCGCCATGCTCAACATGGGCTCGAACCTGCAATCGAGTCCGCTGGGTGCCGCGTTGCTGATTTTTGCTGCGGCGGCCTGGGCTTTCGGTTCGGTGTGGAGCCGGCATCTGCCGCTGCCGCAGGGGGCGATGGCCAGTGCCGTGGAAATGCTGGTTGGCGGTGTGGTGCTGCTGATCGGCAGTGCGCTGAGCGGCGAACGCCTGCAAGCGCTGCCGCCGATTGAAGGATGGCTGGCGCTGGCGTATCTGATTTTCTTCGGCTCGATCATCGCCTTCAATTCCTACATGTACCTGCTCAAGCACGTGCGCCCGGCGGCGGCGACCAGTTATGCCTACGTCAACCCGGCGGTAGCGGTGTTGCTCGGGATCGTGTTTGTTGGCGAGACTATTGGTATCGAAGAGGCGCTGGCGATGCTGGTGATCATCAGCGCTGTGGTGTTGATTGGCTTGCCGCAGTGGCGCCGGCCAGTACTGCCGCCAGTCGCAGCGCCGACAGCCGTTCCCGCGGAACAGCGTACGAATTAGGGTA
This sequence comes from Pseudomonas sp. P116, assembly GCF_020149425.1. Taxonomy (NCBI): domain Bacteria; kingdom Pseudomonadati; phylum Pseudomonadota; class Gammaproteobacteria; order Pseudomonadales; family Pseudomonadaceae; genus Pseudomonas; species Pseudomonas sp. P116. The sequence continues at coordinate 175,400 of NZ_JACVHB010000008.1, forward strand.
AACTGCGCGGCATTGCACATTCGTTTTGCACAATCGCGCTGAATTTTCCTACGGTACTTCCATGACTTTCGCCTCTCTTGGCCTGATCGAACCCTTGCTGCGCTCCCTCGAGACGCTCGGCTACCAGACCCCGACGCCGGTTCAGGCGCAAGCCATTCCGGCCGTGCTGGCCGGTCGTGACCTGATGGCTGCCGCCCAGACCGGCACCGGCAAGACTGCCGGTTTCGCCTTGCCGCTGCTGCAGTTGCTGGCCATGGAAGGGCCGAAAGTCGCTGCCAATTCGGCGCGTGCGCTGATTCTGGTGCCGACCCGCGAGCTGGCCGAGCAGGTTCACGAAGCCGTGCGTCAGTACGCCGAGAACCTGCCGTTGCGCACTTACGCGGTGTACGGCGGTGTCAGCATCAATCCGCAGATGATGAAGCTGCGCGGCGGCGTTGATGTGCTGGTCGCCACGCCCGGTCGCCTGATCGACCTGTTCCGCCAGAACGCGCTGAAACTCGATCAGTTGCAGACTCTGGTGCTGGATGAAGCCGATCGTATGCTCGACCTGGGCTTCTCCGAAGAACTGGCGAACATTTACCGCATGCTGCCGAAAAAGCGCCAGACCCTGCTGTTCTCCGCGACCTTCTCTGATGACATCCGCCTGCTGGCCGGGCAGATGCTCAACGATCCGCTGAGCGTTGAAGTCAGCCCGCGCAACGTTGCGGCCAACACCGTCAAGCAGTGGGTGGTAACGGTCGACAAGAAGCGCAAGGCTGAACTGTTCGTGCACTTGATGCGCAAGAACAAGTGGAAGCAAGTGCTGGTATTCGCCAAGACCCGCAACGGCGTCGATGCACTGGTGGAAAAACTGCAGGGGCTGGGCGTCAACGCGGACGGTATCCACGGTGATAAACCGCAAGCGACCCGTCAGCGTGCGCTGGATCGTTTCAAACTCAGCGAAGTGCAGATTCTGGTGGCCACCGATGTCGCGGCCCGTGGTCTGGATATCGAAGATCTGCCGCTGGTGATCAACTTCGACCTGCCGATTGTCGCCGAGGATTACATTCACCGGATCGGCCGTACTGGCCGTGCGGGTGCGACCGGCGAGGCGATTTCGCTGGTGTGCGCGGACGAAGTGAACATGTTGTCGGCGATTGAAATGCTGACGCGTCAGACGTTGAAACGTCAGAACGAGCCGGATTTCGAGCCTGAGCACCGCGTGCCGGATACCGATGCCAGCGGTCAGGTGATCAAGAAGCCGAAGAAACCGAAAAAGCCGAAAACCTCCGGCGGTGGCGGCAAGCGCAATCTCGGTAAGTGGGTCGATAGCGGCGAGACTCAGGCGCCGGAGCCTTCGATCAAGCCTGTGCGCAAGGTGCCGGTGTTTAACACTGGGCCGCGTAAGCGTAAGCCTTAAAAGTCGCGGAGCCTGTCAGGCAGGCCCAATCACTTCGACGCAGCGCGATACCCCTGTAGGAGCTGCGGCACGCTGCGATCTTTTGATCTTGCTTCAAGAAAGATCAAAAGATCGCAGCCTCGTTTCACTCGACAGCTCCTACAGGTTTTGTGCTGTCTTCAGTCCTGACGCTGTAACCACTCCACCATCCCCAACCCCGCAGCCCGCCCACTGGCAAAACACCCCGTCAGCAAATAACCGCCCGTCGGCGCTTCCCAATCCAGCATCTCGCCCGCGCAGAAAACTCCCGGCAATGCCTTGAGCATCAGTCGCTCATCCATCGCCTCGAACGTCACGCCACCCGCACTGCTGATCGCTTCATCCAGCGGACGGGTTTTCACCACGGTCAGTGGCAATGCCTTGATCGCCCGGGCCAACAACGCCGGATCAGCGAATGCTGCAGCGTCAGTCAATTCACGCAGCAGCGCCGCTTTCACCCCATCAATCCCGACCTGACTGTGCAAGTGCTTGGACATCGAGCGCGAGCCACGCGGTTTGCTCAACGCAGCCTGGATTTTATCCACAGGCCGGCCCGGCAGCAGGTCAATGTGAATGGTCGCTGAGCCGTGCGCGTTGATCGCCTCACGCATCGGTGCCGACAACGCGTAGATCAAACTTCCTTCAATGCCGGTCGCGGTGATCACGCATTCGCCCAAGCGGGGAATGTCGTCGTTCAAGCCGATGGCGATATTTTTCAGCGGCGCGCCGGCGAATTTGCTTACAAGCAATTCGCTCCATGCCTGCACCTCGAAGCCGCAGTTACTTGGCTGCAATGGCGCCAGTCCTACACCGCGCTGTTCCAGCGCCAGCATCCAGGCACCGTCGGAACCGAGTCGCGACCAACTGCCGCCGCCGAGGGCGAGCAGGGTGGCGTCGGGTTTGAGGGTTTTCTCGCCTTCCGGGCTGTCGATGCGCAACGCGCCTTGTTCATCCCAACCGAGCCAGCGATGGCGGGTGTGGATAACTACGCCGCTGTCGCGCAGACGCTTGAGCCAGGCGCGCAGCAACGGGGCGGCTTTCATGTCGGTGGGGAATACACGGCCGGAGCTGCCGATGAAGGTTTCGATGCCCAGATCGTGAATCCAGCGGCACAACGCATCGGCATCGAAGCTGCGCAGCAACGGGGCGATTTGCGGTGCACGTTCGGCGTAGCGCGAAAGGAACGCCGGGTAGGCTTCGGAATGGGTGATGTTCATGCCGCCGACGCCTGCCAGCAGAAACTTGCGGCCCACCGAGGGCATGCCGTCGTACAAATCGACGCGTACTCCGGCCTGGCTCAGCACTTCGGCGGCCATCAGGCCGGCAGGTCCACCGCCGATGATGGCGACGTGAGCGGGGGAGGAGGCGGTGTTCTGAGTCATGGCGTGCGCTGCGGTATGGCGGGATAAGGCGCGCATTCTAACAGCCGGGATCTTTGTAGGAGCTGCCGAAGGCTGCGATCTTTTGCTGTTGATTTTTAGGGCCAAGTGCAAAAGATCGCAGCCTTCGGCAGCTCCTACAGGGTTGTGGTTAAAAAGTGATCAGCGCGCTGTACGCTATGTTCGCTGTGGCCTGTAGTCCCTTTCACTCAGGTTATCCACAGGCAGTTCCACAGCGATTGTGGGTAACGCAGCACAGCTCAATGACAACCGTGTGACGTCCAGACCCGCTGCGCGCTGTGATGAAGAATGCCGTGGCGGCGGGCGAGGGCGTGGCGATCCTTGCTGTAGCCGCCGCCGATCACGCCGACCACCGGGATGTCGCGGCCCAGACAATGGCGCATCACGCGTTCATCGCGGGCGGCGACACCTTCGTCGGTCAGTTGCAAATAACCGAGGGCGTCGTCTTTGTGCACATCGACGCCGGCGTCATACAGCACCAGATCCGGTTGATAAAGCGGCAGCAGATAGTTGAGCGTGTCGTCGACGACTTTCAAATAGTCGCCATCGCCCATGCCTTTGGGCAGCGGAATGTCCCAGTCACTTTCGGCTTTGCGTGCAGGAAAATTCTTCTCGCAGTGCAGCGAAACGGTAATCGCCTCCGGGGTGTCATGCAGGATGCGCGCGGTGCCGTCACCCTGATGCACGTCGCAATCGAAGATCAGCACGCGATTGACCCGGCCGCTTTGCAGCAGGTATTGGCTGATGATCGCCAGGTCATTGAAGATGCAGAACCCGGCCGGGTAGTCGTAATGCGCGTGATGGGTGCCACCCGCCAGATGACAAGCCAAGCCATGTTCCAGGGCTTTTTCCGCCGCCAGAATCGAACCGCCGACCGCCCGCACCGTGCGCCGCGCCAGTGCTTCGTTCCACGGCAGGCCGAGGCGCCGCTGGTCCTCGCGAGACAACTCGCCGCTCATGTAGCGTTCGATATAGCTACGGTCATGCGCCAGCGCGAGGATGTCGTTGGGACAGATCTCGGGGCGCAGCAGATCGGCGTCACGGGTCAGGCCGCTGTCGACCAGGTGATCGCGCAATAGACGAAACTTGTCCATGGGAAAGCGGTGATCCGCTGGGAACTCGGGGCTGTAGTCTTCGTGGTAGATCAGCGGCAATGGCATGGCTTTTTCGCGTGGGAACGTTGGAAAGAGTGAAGGATCCTACCAGCGATGTAGACTTGCGGCATGGAAACGGAGGGGCACGATGGAGCCGATACTGCAACTGGAAAGCGCACGCCTGCTGATGCGTCAGTGGCAGGACGAGGATTTGCCGGCATTTGCGGCGATGTGTGCCGATCCTCAGGTCATGCGCTACTTTCCGGCACCCTTGAGCCGACTGGAAAGTGCCGCGCTGATCGGCCGGGTACGCGGACATTTTGCCGAGCATGGCTACGGTTTGTGGGCGCTGGAGCGCAAGGACAGCGGCGAGTTCATCGGTTTCACCGGGCTGGGTGTCGTCGGTTTCGACGCGTCATTCACGCCGGCAGTGGAAATCGGCTGGCGTCTGGCCAAGGAACATTGGGGCCTGGGTTACGCCAGTGAAGCGGCGTGGACCGCTCTGCGCTGCGGCTTTGATCGATTGGCCTTGAAAGAGATCGTGTCTTTCACCGCACAAAGCAATCTGCCATCGGAGAAAGTCATGCAGGCGATCGGCATGCATCACGCGCCGGCCGATGACTTTGATCATCCGAAACTCCCCGTCGATCACCCGTTAAAAAGGCATGTGCTGTATCGCATCACCCGGGAACAATGGCTGCAAACCTTGCATGGATAAGCCGACACGGACGTTTACAATGGCCGCCAAATCATTGGCCTGCGCCAGAATCTGAATCGACCGCCGTAGCCAAGACTGCGCGGTATAGCTTTGTGTGAGGAGAGCCTGAATGAGCCAAGTGTTGGAAGATCTGGTCGATTTGCTGACCCTGGAACCGATCGAAGAAAACCTCTTCCGTGGCCGCAGCCAGGACCTGGGTTTCCGTCAGTTGTTCGGTGGTCAGGTGCTCGGCCAGTCGCTGTCGGCGGCCAGTCAGACCGTTGAAGAAACCCGCCATGTGCATTCGATGCACGGCTATTTTCTGCGTCCGGGCGATGCCAAGTTGCCGGTGGTCTATTCGGTTGATCGCGTGCGCGATGGCGGCAGCTTCAGCACTCGTCGTGTGACGGCAATCCAGAAGGGCCATCCGATCTTCACGTGCAGTGCTTCCTTTCAGTACGACGAAGAAGGCTTCGAGCACCAGACCCAGATGCCAGTCGTGGTCGGCCCGGAAAACCTGCCGTCGGAGCTGGAGCTGACTCAGCAGCGTGCGCACCTGATCCCCGAGCACATGCGCGAAAAACTGCTGTGTCCGAAGCCGATCGAAGTGCGCCCGGTCACCGAAAAAGACCCGTATAACCCGCAGCCGGCGGATCCGGTGAAATACGTGTGGTTTCGCGCCGACGGTGCGTTGGCCGACATTCCGGCGCTGCACAAATACCTGCTGGCCTACGCCTCGGACTTCGGTCTGCTGACCACCTCGATGCTGCCTCACGGCAAATCGGTCTGGCAGAAAGACATGCAGGTCGCCAGCCTTGATCACGCGCTGTGGTTCCACAATGACCTGCGTGCCGATGACTGGTTGCTCTATGCGATGGACAGTCCGTGGGCCGGCAACTCGCGCGGATTCTCCCGTGGCAGCGTGTTCAACCGTGCCGGGCAACTGGTTGCTTCGGTGACCCAGGAAGGCCTGATTCGGCATCGCAAGGATTGGGCATGAGCCTGGCCGAAGTCCGTCACTGGGTGTTCGACATGGACGGCACCCTGACCGTCGCGGTGCATGACTTCGCAGCGATTCGCGTGGCGCTGGCGATTCCGCCCGAGGACGACATTCTCACCCATCTCGCCGCATTGCCGGCCGATGAAGCGGCGGCAAAGCATGCGTGGCTGCTTGAACACGAGCGCGATCTGGCCTTGGGTTCGACCCCGGCGACGGGCGCGGTGGAGCTGGTGCGTGATCTGCATTCGCGCGGTTATCGCCTCGGCATTCTGACCCGTAACGCGCGCGAACTGGCGCATGTGACGCTGGAGGCAATCGGCCTGGCTGACTGCTTTGCCGTCGACGATGTGCTGGGCCGTGATGAAGCACCACCGAAGCCGCACCCGGGTGGTTTGCTGAAACTGGCCGAGGCGTGGAATGTGCCGGCCAGTGAGATGGTGATGGTCGGCGACTACCGCTTTGATCTGGATTGCGGCCGTGCGGCGGGCGCACGCACGGTGCTGGTCAATCTGCCGGATAACCCGTGGCCGGAACTGACGGATTGGCATGCGCAGGATTGTGTCGAGTTGCGGCGGATGTTGCTCACCTGATATCCCGGTTGTTTGATCTGGCCTCATCGCTGGCAAGCCAGCTCCCACAGGGATTTTCAGCGGATGCAAAATGTGTGTCCGACACAACCCACTGTGGGAGCTGGCTTGCCAGCGATGGCGCCAGATCATTCAATACAGGACTTACTCGAACAACGCTTTCTGCCCCTCCGGCGACGTCAGCATCTCATCGCCGTTATGCCCAACCCCCGGCACCTCAACCAGGCGCTGATTCACCCCTTCCGGATGGCGGCGCAGCAAGTAGCCGAAAAACAGCTTGCCCCGCTCCAGGCGAAAAGCCCCCTGCGCTTTTGCCGAGCAACTCTTGTCCAGCGCCGGATGCTGTGGGTCGATGTCCTGCTGGCCGAGCAGATAAATTACCTCGCGTTTGATGTAACTGCTTTCAAGCTGCAGCGGCGTTTGCCCACCGGCATACACCGGCATGTCTGACAGACCGTACTTCCAGCGATTGAAGCCCGGACATTGCGCGTGATCGAATGCCACGGGCCGCTGTTCATTGAAATAGGCGTACGAGGAAGGATTCGCCACCACGTAACGCAGGCGAATGCCGTTGGCCTTGAGCGCAGGCTGATCCTTGGCGAGCAGGGCATAACGCTGCACCACCTGGCCTCCGCCGGAATGGCCAAAAATCACGATCTGCTTGACGTCCGGAAACTGTTTGCGATCGGTGATACGGGCGACGATTTCGTCCAGCGCCGCATAGGAACTCAAAGGATTCGGACCTGTGGATAAACCGCCGCCCATCCACTCGTTGCCTTTCCAGCGCAACACTGTCGCGGGCAAAGAGTACAAGGGCACGTCACTTTCATTGAGAAACTGCGGGGCGATCACCAGCGTGTGCGCGGTTTGCCCCGCCAGTTCAGCTGCGCTTTCGGCGCTCTTGCGATAGGTCTCGGCGTTGCGCAGGCGACCGTGAATGACGATCAGCACACGCTCGATTTTCTCCGGCGCAGGGCCGATACCCACCGCCATTTCCCCGGCCTTGAGTTGCAATCGCCCGGGGCTGATAGCGTCGACGCCAGCCGCTTGCGCGGTGCTGCCGACGATCAGTAAAGCCAAAAGCCATTTATGCATTTACAGGTTTTTCGCCGCAAAGGTGTCGCACTGGCTGACCTGGCCCTGCGCGAATCCGGTTTTGAACCAGCGCACCCTTTGCGCCGACGTACCGTGAGTGAACGAGTCCGGCACCACACGGCCCTGACCCTGTTGTTGCAAGCGATCATCACCGATGGCGTTGGCCGCGTTCATGGCTTCTTCAATGTCACCCGGTTCCAGCCAGTTCAGGCGCTTCTGCGCGCTGTAGGCCCAGACGCCGGCCAGACAATCGGCCTGCAGTTCCTGACGCACCAGCAAGCCACCGTCACCTTCCATCTGCCGACCTTGCTGACGGGCTGTCTGAATTTTCGCCGAGACACCGAGAAGCGTCTGCACGTGATGTCCGACTTCGTGAGCGATCACGTAGGCCTGGGCGAAGTCGCCGGCGGCCTTGAAGCGTTGCGACATTTCCTGGAAGAACGACATGTCCAGATAGACTTTCTGGTCGGCCGGGCAGTAGAACGGGCCGGTGGCCGAGGTGGCCAGGCCGCACGCGGAGTTGACCCGATTGCTGAACAGCACCAGGGTCGGATCCTTATATTGCCGGCCAGCCTGCTGGAAAATCGTGCCCCAGGTGTCTTCGGTATCACCGAGGATCGAGCGCACGAACTCTGCCTGTTCATCATTGGCCGGCGGTGCCTGGCGGGTCTGCGAAGTGGCTGCCGGTTGTTCGGACATTTGCCCGGTGAGCTGGCCGAGGATCTGCAGCGGGTCTTGCCCGGTGATCCAGCCGATGCCGACGATCAGCAGAATCGCCCCGATGCTCAGGCCCTTGCCGCCGCCAAAGCGCATGCCACCGCCACCGCCGGCATCATCACCACGGGCATCGACGACGTTGTCACTGCGTCGGCCTTTTTTCCATAGCATGTGGGAATCCTCTATTGAACGTGATGATGAGTGTTGCTGGTGCGTGAGTATGGCGCCAGTCCGGTCGTCAGACACCCGGGTTGGCCCGGCGGTTCTATCGTCGTGTAAATCCGGACTCATGTACGGAATTGGCACTATAACGTCGCGCTATCAATAGTTGCGCATTCTCCATTCCTGTCAAAGCCGGTTTTAAACCATTTGACTCGTTGTTCGGATGTGCCATGGGTGTAGTGCTTCGGGGCGACTCCGTATCTGTCGTCACCTAACGCGCGCGCAACCGTCAAGGCTTCCTCGATATCTCCCGGTTCCAGCCAGTTGAACTTCTCTTGTGCAGCGCGAGCCCAGGCCCCCGCCAGGCAGTCTGCCTGCAACTCCGCGCGGACACTGAGACCGTTTTCTCCGGCGATGGATTCGCCTCTGTCATCGGCGTCCTGAATTTTCTTCAAGTGTCCTGATAGGCTCTGGACGTGGTGCGCGACCTCATGGGCGATGACGTACGCCTGGGCGAAATCGCTGACGGTCGAAGAGATGGCCGCCTGTCGCGCGAGGGAGTCGAGGTTGATAAAGATTTTTTGATCGGGTGGGCAATACATCGGGCCGTCCACACCTGTGCGCAATACACCGCAGGTCGTCGAAGTATTTACGTCATACAGAACCAGAGTTGGCGGCGAATATAGTTTCCCGTGATTTGCCAAAAGCTCACTCCATATCTCTTCGGTACTTCCCAGCACCGCCTCCACGAAAGAGCGATGCGGATCGTCTTTGGCATAAGGTAAGAACACCGCATCAATCTCGCCCTTCGTCGAGGCGACCGGTGCTGGGTCTTTTGCCGACTCCCCCATCCAGTAAACGCCAGAGCCGGCTCCAATGGAGGCGAGCAGGCCTGCAGTCAGCAGAGCCCCCGTTTTGCTATGGACCCGGTTGTCCTTCCTTTGGTCGTCCACGTTTTGGCTGGGTTTTGGTTTATTCCATAACATTGTGCGTATCTCTCATAGGTTGATCAGGCGGAAATCGCCAGGCCTATGAATAACCGCGGTGGTCAATTGCTTGCAGGGCAAATCTGTAAAAGCGCGTAAGACGATTCCAGCCAAAAAGACCAAAGTGCTTTTTTTCCGTATTAACTTGTCGAAGTTGCCTATGTCATAAAAGACTCGGCTAGCAGGCAGCACCGGTTTTGCGCTCGTGTTCTAAGGTTTCCCGGCGATGCCGTGCGCTGTTCGCCCACTATTTCGAATGTTGTCTGTGAGAGTCTGACGCCCGGCTCTAGATTGTTTCGCAGTATTTACAAGGAGTGCTCATGACCGTCAGTACACCGTTATCCGGCGTCAACCAACCCTTCAAAGGGATCATGCTGATCGTCGTGGCGACCTTCCTGTTCTCCAGTCATGACGCGCTGTCGAAGTACCTCTCCGGGTTTTATCCGATCGTGATGGTGGTGTGGGCGCGCTATGTGGTGCACACCCTGCTGATGGCGGGAATTTTTCTGCCGCAATCCGGGTTGCGCGTCCTGCGCACCAAGAAGCCTTTGTGGCAGTTGATCCGCGCACTTTGCCTGCTCGGCACCAGTCTGTTCTTCACCACGGCGCTGATGTACATCCCGCTGGCGGAAGCCACGGCGGTGAACTTTCTGGCGCCGGTGCTGGTGACAGCGTTGTCGGTGCCACTGCTCAAGGAGCGAGTGACCCGTGGTCAATGGATCGCGGTGATTTGCGGTTTTATCGGCGTACTGATCATCGTCCATCCCGGTGGCGAACTGTTTACACCGGCTGTTTTGCTGCCGCTGTGCTCGGCACTGTTTTTTTGCTTCTACCAGTTGCTCACTCGCAAGCTCGCCGAAGTCGACAGCCCGACCACCAGCAACTTCTTCGCCGGGTTGTGCAACACGTTGGTGATGAGTGCGCTGGTGCCGTTCTTCTGGCAGGTGCCGACGTTGACCCATGCCGGGCTGATGCTGGCGCTGGGCAGTTGCGGGATGACCGCGCACCTGTTCCTGACCCAGGCATTCCGCCATGCCGCGCCGGCGTTGCTGGCGCCGTTCGGGTATTGCCAGATTGTGTTTGCGGGGCTGTTGGGCTGGCTGCTGTTCAATCACACGCCGAGTGGGTTGACGGTGATCGGTATTGCAGTGATCTGTTGCAGCGGTTTGGCGGCAGCGTGGCAGCAGAGCCGCCGCTGAAAGTAGCGACACAAAACCCCTGTAGGAGCTGCGGCACGCTGCGATCTTTTGATCTTGTTGTTAAAGATCAAAAGATCGCAGTGTGCCGCAGCTCCTACAGGGGTTGGATCACTCGGTGATGGTTGGAATCTTGCGCGGCGCCATGAAGTACATCCAGATCAGCGCGAGGAAATACATCGCCGGAATCAGGGTGAACAGCACGGTGTAGTTGTTATTCGTCACGGTGAGGATATGGCCGACGATCTGGGTCATGAACATCCCGCCGATCGCCGCGCACATCCCGCCGAAACCGAACACCGTACTCATCATGTGCTTGGGCGTGTAGTCCATCACCAGGCTCCAGATGTTCGCGGTCCAGGCCTGATGCGCGCCGATCGCCAGGGAGATGGCAGCCACCGCAACCCACAGATTGGCGGTACCAGCGGCCATGACCACACCGATGATGCAGCAGGCGAACAGGAACATAGACAGCAACCGCGCCTTGATCGAGTTCATCCCGCGACCGATCAGGAACGAAGACAGAATGCCGCCACCGACACTGCCGAAATCGGCGGTGACGTAGATGATGATCAACGGGATACCCATCTGGGTCACGTTGATGCCCAGGTTGTATTGCTGATTGAGAAACGGCGGCAGCCAGTACAGGTAGAACCAGAACACCGGCGCGGTCAGCGAGTAGGCGAGGGCGAAGGCCCAGGTGCCACGCATGCGCAGGATTTTCGAGAACGGCACGCGTGCCTGTTCCGGTTCGACTTCCTGCTGGATGTAGTCGAGTTCGGACTGTTTCACGCTCGGGTGGTCTTCCGGGTTGAAGTACTTCAAACACCAGAACACCAGCCAGATGCCGCCCAGCGCCGCCATGCACAGAAACGCTGCCTGCCAGCCCCACACATGCAGAACCAGTGGTAACAGCATTGGCGTGAACATGGCGCCGACATTGGTGCCGGCGTTGAAGATGCCGGTGGCGACGGCGCGTTCACCAGCGGGGAACCACAGGCGCGTGGTTTTCACGCAGGCCGGGTAATTCGCCGCCTCGGTCAGACCGAGAATAAACCGGCAGACCATGAAACCCACCGCCGAAGTGGCCAGGCCGTGCGCGCCGGTGGCCAGGCTCCAGAGCAGCACGGCGCAGAAGAACACGCGCTTGACGCCGACCCGATCGATCAGCCGCCCTTGCAGGACAAAACCGATGGCGTAGCCGACCTGAAACCAGAAGTTGATGTTGGCGTAATCCATCGCCGTCCAGCTCATTTCCTTGGCGAGGATCGGTTGCATGACGCCGAGGGCGGCGCGGTCGATGTAGTTCAGGGTGGTGGCGAAAAACACCAGCGCCAGCATGCCCCAACGGGTTTTGCCGACCGCCATGGCGCCGCGGATCTTGTCGCCGATGCCACCATTGGCAGTGCTCATGGCCGGGGCCATGCGGGAAGTCTGTGAAGGAATCATGTGTTCCACCCGTTTTTGGATTTGTTATTTGGTGTTCTTTTGTTGTCGAACACTGCGACCGGTGGTTCATGTCCGGACTCAATGTGCAGTCGATGTTGGGCAGTGGACGAAAAATCGTCAATTCGTCAAACCGCCATTGTGTTCGATAATCGCCCGCAAAACTAACCGGGTAGTACACTTTAAATTGCTGCGCGAGGTGATGCAGCCAATAATTTCCCCACGATAAAAAACCATCTCGTGTAGGAGCTGCCGAAGGCTGCGATCTTTTGATTTTGCTATTTTGGGAATCAAGATCAAACGATCGCAGCCTTCGGCAGCTCCTACAGTAAAGATAAAGCGGCGCAGTCCGGGAGTAGAAGCATGCAGCGTTCCATTGCCACGGTTTCCTTGAGCGGCACCCTGCCGGAAAAACTCGAAGCCATCGCCGCCGCCGGGTTCGACGGGGTGGAGATTTTCGAAAACGACCTCCTGTACTACGACGGCAGCCCGCGGGAAATTAAACAGATGTGCGCCGATCTCGGCATCGCCATCACCCTGTTCCAGCCGTTCCGGGATTTCGAAGGCTGCCGCCGCGATCGGCTGGCGCGCAATCTGGAGCGGGCGGAACGCAAGTTCGATCTGATGCAGGAACTGGGTACCGACCTGGTGCTGGTGTGCAGTAACGCATCGGCCGACAGTGTTGGCGATCAGCAGATTCTGATAGATGACTTGCGGCTTCTGGCGGAGCGCGCCGGGGCACGCGGTTTACGCATCGGTTATGAAGCGCTGGCGTGGGGCCGACACGTAAACACTTATCAACAGGTCTGGGATATCGTGCGTCAGGCCGACCACCCAAGCCTTGGCGTGTTGCTCGACAGCTTCCATACCCTGTCGTTGAAAGGCGATCCGTCTGCCATCGCCAACATACCCGGCGACAAGATCTTTTTCGTGCAAATGGCTGATGCGCCGATTCTGGCAATGGATGTGCTGGAGTGGAGCCGACATTTCCGCTGCTTCCCCGGGCAGGGCGAATTCGATCTGCCAGGGTTTCTTGCGCCGATCATCCAGAGCGGTTACACCGGGCCGCTGTCGCTGGAAATCTTCAACGATGGTTTCCGTGCCGCGCCGCCACGGGCTAACGCGGCCGATGGTTTGCGTTCGTTGCTGTATCTGGAAGAGAAGACCCGTCAACGGCTGGAGCAAGATGCAGCGCCGGTGGCCAATCGCGAAATCCTCTTCGAAACGCCCAAGGCCAGCGAGTACAACGGCGTCGAGTTTCTTGAGTTCGCCGTTGATGAAAGCCTCGGTGCCAAGCTCTCGAACTGGCTGGAACGCCTGGGTTTCGTCAAGGCCGGGCAGCACCGCTCCAAAAGCGTGAGCCTGCTGCGTCAAGGTGATATCAACCTGATCCTCAATTCTGAGCCGTACTCGTTTGCGCACAGTTTTTTCGAGGCCCACGGTCCATCGCTGTGCGCCACCGCCGTGCGGGTCAAGGACAGCGCCAGTGCGCTGGCCCGTGCCGTTGCTTATAAAGGTCAGCCCTATCGCGGGTTGGTCGGGCCGAACGAGCTGGAATTGGCGGCGGTACGTGCGCCGGACGGCAGCCTGATTTATCTGGTGGATGAGCAGGCAGATGTCTACGGCACCGACTTCAATCTGCTGCCCGACACACCGGGACGTGGCGGCCTCAAGCGCATCGATCACATGGCCATGGCACTGCCGGCGGACAGCCTCGACAGTTGGGTACTGTTCTATAAAAGCCTGCTGGATTTCGAGGCCGACGACGAGGTGGTCCTGCCCGACCCGTATGGTCTGGTGAAAAGCCGCGCGTTGCGCAGTCGCGACAGCTCGATCCGATTGCCGTTGAATATTTCCGAGAACCGCAACACGGCGATTTCCCACGCACTGTCGAGCTATCGCGGTTCCGGTGTGCATCACATCGCCTTCGATTGTGATGACATCTTCGCCGAAGTCAGTCGTGCCAAGGAGGCGGGTGTCCCGTTGCTGGATATCCCGCTCAACTATTACGACGATCTCGCCGCGCGTTTTGATTTCGACGACGAATTCCTCAGTGAGCTGGCGTATTACAACGTGCTGTATGACCGCGATGCGCAGGGTGGCGAGCTGTTTCACGTCTACACCGAGCCGTTTGAGGGGCGCTTCTTCTTCGAGATCATCCAGCGTAAAAATGGCTATGCCGGGTATGGTGCGGCGAACGTTGCGGTGCGTTTGGCCGCAATGGCCAAATCACGCAGTGGCGCGGTGCGTCAGGCGAAGTTGTAGGTAATTCGTAAACGCGGGATTAAACACGGGTCGCGCGGCTTCCTTCACTGTGCGGCTCGGCCCATAATCGCCAGCCTGTGCAGTGATGGCCGTGAGCCCGCAATGACAATAAATTCAGAACTTTCCGCAGCCCCCGTCGAGTCCGCCGCAGAGCCGCGCAAAAGTCGCAAGAACAACCCGGAAAAGACCCGTGAGAACATCTTGCAGGAGGCGATCGTCGAGTTCGTCCAGCAGGGATTGTCCGGTGCCCGCGTCGACGCGATTGCCGAGCGCATCCACACCTCCAAACGCATGATCTATTACTACTTCGGCAGCAAAGAGCAGTTGTACGTCGAGGTGCTGGAAAAGCTTTACGGCGACATCCGTAACACGGAAAACCGTCTGCACCTGGCTGAATTGTCGCCAGTGGTGGCGATTCGGCGGCTGGTCGAGTTCACCTTCGATCATCACGACCGCAACGTCGATTTCGTGCGTATCGTGTGCATCGAAAACATCCACAACGCCGAGTTCGTGAAGCGATCCGACGCGATCAAGGCGATGAACAACACCATCCTCGATTCACTCGGCGAGATTCTGCGCCGGGGTGCCGAGGAGGGTGTATTCCGCGCCGGGCTCGATGCGCTGGATGTGCATTTGTTGATCAGTTCGTTCTGCTTTTATCGCGTGTCGAACCGCCACACGTTCAGTGAGATTTTTCAGATTGATCTGCCGGACGAAAGCATCAAGCAGCGTCATCGCGAGATGATTTGCGATTCGGTGTTGCGCTATCTGCAGGCCTGACAAATCAAAAGATCGCAGCCTTCGGCAGCTCCTACAGGTTTTTTTGCAGGAGCTGCCGAAGGCTGCGATCTTTTGATCTTTAAATGTTCATGCTTTGAAAATGCGCCAGCATCCGCTGCGCATCCGGCACCACGCCGCTGAACAACTCAAACGCCTTCACCGCTTGAAACACCGCCATATTGCCGCCATCCAGTGTCCGACAGCCCAATGCGCGGGCGTTGCGCAGCAGCTCGGTTTCCAGCGGGAAATAGACGATTTCCGCCACCCACAATTCCTTGCGCAACAGCTCCACAGGCACCGGCATGCCCGGCAGTTTGGCCATGCCCATTGGCGTGGTATTCACCAGGCCGTCAGCCTGATTCAGTGTGCTTGGCAAGTCGTGACCAGCTACCGCGCGACCCGGACCAAAATGCTGATTCAGGTTATTTGCCAGACTCTCGGCACGGTCACGATCTACGTCGAAAATACTCAGTTGCTGTACGCCTTCGCTCAACAGCGCATGGGCCACTGCCGCGCCAGCGCCACCGGCACCCATCTGAACGACGCGCTCGCGGGCAGCGTCCTTCAAACCACGGCGAAAACCCTCGGCAAACCCGAGGCAATCGGTGTTGTGGCCGACACGTTTGCCATCCTTCAGCACCACGGTATTCACCGCGCCGATGCCGCGCGCTTCGTCAGACAGTTCGTCGAGCAGCGGGATGATCGCTTGCTTGCACGGAAAGGTAATGTTCAACCCGGTGTAGTTCATCCGTTCGGCGGCCAGTAACAAGTCGGGCAGGGCGCTGCTGTCCATGTGCAGTTGGTCGAGGTCGATCAACCGGTACAGATAACGCAGACCCTGTGCATCGCCTTCGTGCTCATGCAGCGCAGGCGTGCGCGAGGCTTGAATGCCGGCGCCGATCAGTCCGGCCAGTATTACGTTTTTGCGAATCATGCCGCGCATCCCTTCAGCCGCTGGCTGAAATGTTCCAGGGCCAGACGATAGCCGTGGCTGCCAAACCCGCACATCACTGCCGTGGCGATGGCGGAAACGAAGGAGTGGTGACGGAACGCCTCGCGTGCGTGGACATTGGACAGGTGCACTTCGATCACCGGCAATTCACTGGCCACCAATGCATCACGAATCGCCACTGAGGTGTGCGTCCAGGCCGCCGGATTGATCACGATCCCGGCGCAACGGCCACGGGCGGCGTGAATCCAGTCGAGCAATTCGCCTTCGTGATTGGTCTGGCGAAACTCCACGGTCAGGCCGAACTCCTCACCGGCACGACCGCACAGGGCAGAGATGTCAGCGAGGGTTTCGTGGCCGTAAGTTGCTGGCTCACGGGTGCCGAGCAGATTCAGGTTCGGGCCGTTGAGCACCAGAACGATAGGGGGCATGAGAGGAAACTCCACTTATTGTTTTTGGCTTTGGCCGAGGGTTTCAGCCTGTGGAGATAAAATGTACTAGATGGTTACATGGGTCAATTGAACGCTTGGTTGCTTTGGGTTTTTTGTTCGGTGATCGCACAGATCAAAAGATCGCAGCCTGCGGCAGCTCCTACATTTTGAACGCACTCCCCCTGTAGGAGCTGCCGCAGGCTGCGATCTTTTAAGGCACCCACAAAAAAGCCGTCATCACGACGGCTTTCTTGTATCCAGCATCTGTAATCAGCGCCGGGTCAGCAGCACACCCGATTCCATGTGATGCGTCCACGGGAACTGGTCGAACAACGCGCACTGGGTGATGCGGTGCGTGTCGTGCAACTGGGCGATGTTGGCCGCCAGGGTTTCCGGGTTGCAGGAGATGTACAGGATGTTGTCGAAACGCCGGGTCAGTTCGCAGGTGTCCGGGTCCATGCCGGCGCGCGGTGGATCGACGAATACGCTACCGAACTCGTAGCTTTTCAGGTCGATACCGTGCAGGCGACGGAACGGACGGACTTCGTTGAGCGCTTCGGTCAGCTCTTCGGCGGACAAACGTACCAGCGTGACGTTATCCACAGCGTTTTCGCTGAGGTTGCTCAACGCGGCGTTGACCGACGTCTTGCTGATTTCGGTGGCCAGTACTTTACGCACGCGGGTCGCCAGCGGCAGGGTGAAGTTGCCGTTGCCGCAATACAGCTCCAGCAGATCGTCAGGGCGATCGCCCAGCGCTTCGTAAGCCCAGTTCAACATCTTCTGGTTCACCGTGCCGTTAGGCTGGGTGAACGCGCCTTCCGGCTGGCGGTAGCTGAAGGTGCGGCCGCCGACTTCAAGTTGCTCGACCACATAATCCTGGCCGATGACTTCGCGTTTGCCCTTGGAGCGACCAATGATGCTGACGCCCAGATCCGCCGACAACCGGGTCGCCGCCGCGTGCCAATGCTCGTCCAGCGGACGGTGGTAGCACAGGGTGATCATTGCGTCGCCGGCCAGTGTGGTCAGGAACTCCACCTGGAACAGCTTATGACTCAACGCCGAACTCGCCTGCCACGCAGCCTTCAATTGCGGCATCAACTGGTTGATGCGCAGGCTGGCAATCGGGAACTCTTCAATGAGGATCGGCGTGCGCTTGTCGTCTTGGGAGAACATTGCGTAATGCCGCTCACCGCCCTCGCGCCACAGACGGAATTCGGCACGCAGGCGGAAGTTCGCAAGCGGCGAGTCGAACACGGTCGGCTCGGGTGCATCGAACGGCGCCAGCAGATCACGCAGGCGCGTGACCTTGGCTTCCAGTTGTTCGGCGTAAGCTTTGGAATCGAAAGTCATGCGTTGAACCAACCCAACTTGATCACGAACAGAATCGACAGAATCACCAGCGCCGGGTTCAGCTCACGAGCGCGGCCCGACAGCAGCTTGATCGCGGTCCAGGAGATGAAGCCAAACGCGATGCCGTTGGCGATCGAGTAAGTGAATGGCATGGCCAGCGCAGTCACGACGACCGGCGCGGCGACGGTGATGTCATCCCAGTCTATTTCCGCCAGGCCCGAAGTCATCAACACGGCGACGAACAGCAGCGCCGGTGCCGTGGCGAACGCCGGAACGCTGGCCGCCAGTGGCGAGAAGAACAACGCCAGCAGAAACAGAATCGCCACGACGATGGCCGTCAGGCCGGTACGGCCGCCAGCACTTACGCCAGCAGCGGATTCGATGTAACTGGTGGTGGTCGAAGTGCCCAGCAGCGAACCGGCCATGGCCGCGGTGCTGTCGGCGATCAGTGCGCGCCCCATTTTCGGCATGTGGCCGTCCTTGCCCATCAGGCCGGCACGCTTGGCAACGCCGATCAGGGTGCCGGAGTTGTCGAACAGGTCGACGAACAGGAAAGCGAAGATCACGCTGACCAGACCGATGTCCAACGCGCCTTTGATGTCCAGTTGCAGGAAGGTCGGCGCCAGCGAAGGTGGCAACGAGGTCACGCCGCCGAACGGGGTGAAGCCCATGGCGATCGAGGTAATGGTCACTGCCAGAATGCCGATCAGCACCGCGCCGCGCACTTTCAGCGCTTCGAGAGCAACAATCAGGGCGAAGCCGAGGGTGGCGAGGATTGGTGCAGGTTGCTTCAGGTCACCGAGGCCGACCATGGTCGCCGGATTGCTAACCACGATGCCGGCGTTGTGCAGGGCGATCAGCGCCAGGAAGAGGCCGATACCGGCAGCAATTGCCGAACGCAGCGGCAGCGGGATGCTGTTGATGATCCATTCGCGGATGCGGAAGATCGACAACAGGAAGAACAGCACCGCGGAAATGAACACCGCACCCAGCGCGACTTGCCAGGTGTGGCCCATGTGCAGGACGACGGTATAGGTGAAGAAGGCGTTCAGACCCATGCCCGGTGCGAGGGCGATCGGGTAGTTGGCGATCAGGCCCATGACCGTCGAGCCAATGGCCGCGGCCAGGCACGTGGCGACGAACACCGCGCCCTTGTCCATGCCGGTCTCGCCGAGAATGCTCGGGTTGACGAACAGAATGTAGGCCATGGCCAGGAAAGTCGTGATGCCCGCCAGAATCTCGGTCCGCACGTTGGTGTTGTGTGCCTTGAGTTGAAACAGCCTTTCCAGCATGTCCGCTCCCCGTGGCGCGCGTGGCGCCGTGAATGTATCGACCTCAACAGCAAAGCACAGACCGTAGCAAGCGCCTGGGAAATTATGGTGGGCCGGAAAAAGCCGCGCATCATACCAGCAGCGTGAGGAATATGGCGGATGTTGGTGTCGATCGTCGGCGAAGTTTTGCGCTGTGGTCAACTGCGCCATACTGCGCGCAGTTTTTTGGTGATGGGGGAAGCATGAGCAAGTGCCGGTTTACAGCGTTTGGATTGATCGCAGGCCTGATGGCCGGGACGTCGGCAGTGTGGGCCGCCTCGGCGCCGCCCTTGTCGCAAGTCAAAGTCATCAAGGTGCAATCTTCGGCCTGCGGCCTTGAAGACATCGCCGATGGTCAGGCGCAAACCCAGTGCAATCACAACGGCGCGAGTATCAAGGTCTACGTGCTGGAAGTCGGTTATGGCCAGAACCAGCCGCAGGCCACGCTCGACGGTTTTGAAGTGAATGGCACCCGGGCCCCGGTCTGTGCCTTTGATACCGGCAATCTGACTGAATGTACGCCCGGCAGCAAAACCGTCGGCTCTCTTTATACCTTCGATCTGGCGGGCAAGCAGGAAGGCACCTTCACCTTCAGCAACACCTCGATCAACGCTCCGCGCAATACGATGTCGACGCAGCTTTACATCAAGTAACGGCTGTTGCTGCGCGATCCGGGCGAAGCTGACTACGCTTTGAAGATCACCCAGCGGAAAGCGCCCATGACCTTTAGAGCCCTGATTACCCTCGCCGAGGGCATCGATGATCTGCACAGCGTGACCCTGATCGACGTACTGCGCCGCGCCGGCATCGAAGTGCTGGCGGCCAGCATCGAAGGCCGGCGCATGTTGACCTGCGCCCGCGGCACACGCCTGACCGCTGACGGCATGTTGGTCGATGTGCTGGCGCAGACCTTTGACCTGATCGTCCTGCCCGGCGGTGCCGTCGGTTCGCAACACCTGGCGGCGCATCAACCGCTGCAACAACTGCTCAAGGATCAGGCCAGCGCCGGACGCCTGTTCGCCGCCATCGCCGAAGCCCCGGCCGTCGCCCTGCAAGCCTTCGGTGTTTTACGCCAGCGACGCATGACCTGCCTGCCGAGCGCCAGCCATCAATTGTCGGGTTGTACGTTTGTTGATCAACCCGTTGTCGTCGACGGCAACTGCATCACCGCCCAGGGCTCCGGCGCCGCGCTGGAGTTTGCACTGACGCTGGTCGAGCAACTGGGCGGCAAGGCGCTACGGGTGAAAGTGGCGGGGGAGTTGGTGGTTTGAATAGCTTCAAACCTTCACCTCTTCCACCGGCACATGCATCCGGTCGCGGTTAGCCAGCGTCGGGAACAGTTTGATCCACGTCCCCGTCACCACCAGCGTGCCAATCCCGCCCATGACCACCGCCGGCACGGTGCCGAACCAGTGGGCGGTGACGCCGGATTCGAATTCGCCCAACTGGTTCGAGGCGCCAATGAACAGGCCGTTGACCGCGCTGACCCGGCCGCGCATTTCGTCCGGGGTTTCCAGTTGCACGAAGGAGGCGCGGATGACCATGCTGATCATGTCTGCCGCGCCGAGCACCACCAGCACCGCCAGCGAGAACCAGAACGAAGTCGACAGGCCGAAGGCAATGGTCGCGACACCGAAGATACCGACAGCGGTGAACATCACCCGGCCGACGTTACGCTCTACGGCAAAGCGCGCGAGGAACAGCGACATCCCCAGCGCGCCGACTGCCGGCGCCGAGCGCAGCAAACCAAGACCCCACGGCCCGGTCAGCAAAATGTCTTTGGCGAATACCGGCAGCAGCGCAGTGGCGCCACCGAGCAGCACCGCGAACAGATCCAGCGAAATCGCCCCGAGGATGTCCGGGCGGCTGCGGATGAAGCGAATCCCTGCCAGCAGTGAGTCCAGCGTGGCTTTGCCTTTGTTCAACGGTGTCTGACGGGCCGGCAGGTTGAGCATCAACGTGCAGGCAATCACATACAGCAGCACGGTCGGGCCATAGACCCAGACGCTGCCGAACGCATAGAGCAGACCGCCGAGCGCCGGGGCAACGATGGTTGCCGATTGTTGCGCCGATTGCGCCGCCGCGACGGCCCGCGGGAACAGCGCACTGGGCACGATGCTCGGCAACAGCGCCTGAGTGGTCGGCATCTCGAACGAGCGCGCTGCGCCGAGCAGGAAGGCGAGGATGAAGATCATCTCCCGGGTTACGTGATCGGTGGCGCTGCCAATGGCCAGCGCCAGAGCGATCAACGCCTGCAAGGACTGGCAGATGGCAGCGACCTTGCGCCGGTCGTAGCGGTCGGCGACGTGCCCGGTGTGCAGCATGAACAGCAGGCGCGGGGCGAATTCGACCAGCCCGACCAGTCCCAGATCGAGGACGTTGCCGGTCAGTTGATAGAGGTTCCAGCCGATGGCCACGGTGAGCATCTGAAAGCCGCTGGCCGTGAAAATCCGTGCAAACCAGAACGCAAGGAAGGGGCGATGATGACGTAACAGCAGGGGCTCTTGGCTGGGCATCTGAAGGCAGGTCTGGCTCGGAGGGAATTGCGAGATTATCACCAGTCTGTAACAGGAAGTTGCTATGACAAAAAAATTAGTTAGGCAGACATCGATTTTCCTATGAGCGCGAATCAACCCTGTGGCGAGGGGATTTAGCGAAACGTCGCACCGCCCCGTTCGGCTGCGCAGCAGTCGCAAATTCGGCGACGCGATTCGATTGAAGGACGCGTTGAATGGATTCGGGGCCGCTTCGCAGCCCAACGGGGATAAATCCCCTCGCCACAGGGAACTGCACTCATCAAAAAAACCGGTTCAGGTGTTCGATCAGGCAATGAGGCAACTTGTCACGCGGCAAACGGCCACGCGGTTGTTCGTCGCAAATGGGACTACTCTTTCAACGTTGCTTGATCCAGATCAAGACCTCAAACGGAATTGATCCGGTGGCCAGTTGGCCAGACTCCCTGCGTCGCGATGTGTTTAAAAAGAACGAATCAGAATTCGCCGCACTCCATATCCGTGGGGGCAGTGGGTGCAGGCCTCCGGGTCCGCAGCCGGTATTACCTGACAGAGGAAGCCATATGTTCGGTTTAGAGGCACTCGATCTCGCCCGAATTCAATTCGCGTTCACCATCTCGTTCCACATCCTGTTCCCGGCCATCACCATCGGTCTGGCGAGTTACCTCGCGGTGCTCGAAGGCCTGTGGCTGAAAACCCATAACGATACCTACCGTGACCTCTACCATTTCTGGTCGAAGATCTTTGCCGTCAACTTCGGCATGGGCGTGGTTTCCGGGCTGGTCATGGCCTATCAGTTCGGTACCAACTGGAGCCGTTTTTCGGACTTCGCCGGCGCCGTCACCGGGCCTTTGCTGACGTATGAAGTGCTCACGGCATTCTTCCTTGAAGCCGGTTTCCTTGGCGTGATGCTGTTCGGCTGGAACAAGGTCGGCCGCGGCTTGCACTTCTTCTCCACGGTGATGGTGGCGATCGGTACGTTGATTTCGACCTTCTGGATTCTGGCCTCCAACAGCTGGATGCAGACGCCGCAAGGCTTCGAAATCATCAACGGTCAGGTGATTCCAACCGACTGGTTTGCAATCATCTTCAACCCGTCTTTCCCTTACCGCCTGATGCACATGGCGACTGCGGCGTTTGTTGCGACGGCATTTTTCGTCGGCTCGTCAGCGGCCTGGCACTTGCTGCGCGGCAAGGACAACCCGGCGATCCGCACCATGCTGTCGATGGCGATGTGGATGGCACTGATTGTTGCGCCGATCCAGGCTGTCATCGGTGATTTCCACGGTCTCAATACCCTCAAGCATCAACCGGCAAAAATCGCCGCGATCGAAGGCCACTGGGAAAACAAGGGTGACGAAGCGACACCACTGATCCTGTTCGGCTGGCCGGACATGAAGGAAGAGAGAACCAAATTTGCCGTGGAGATTCCGTATCTCGGCAGCCTGATTCTCACGCACTCGCTGGATAAGCAAGTACCTGCGCTCAAGGACTTCCCGCCCGAAGACCGGCCGAATTCGACCATCGTGTTCTGGTCGTTCCGGATCATGGTCGGCCTTGGATTCCTGATGATTTTCACCGGCCTGTGGAGCCTGTGGCTGCGTAAGCGCGACACGCTCTACACCTCGCGTCCGTTTCTTTATCTGGCGCTGTGGATGGGGCCGTCCGGTCTGATTGCGATCCTTGCAGGCTGGTTTACCACTGAAATCGGCCGCCAGCCGTGGGTGGTTTACGGGTTGATGCGCACGGCGGATGCATCTTCCAATCACAGCTTTGCGCAGATGAGCATCACGCTGATCATGTTTGTGGTGGTGTATTTCGCGCTGTTTGGTGCCGGTCTCGGCTACATGATGCGCCTGGTGCGCAAGGGGCCGAAAATCAGCGAGGGCGAAGAAACACCGGAAGGTGGGCCTGGCAAGAAACGCACACCGGCCCGTCCGTTGTCCGCAGCCGACGATTCGTCCGATGCCGACCACGGCGACGACGTCACCCTGAACAAGGAGATTTGACTCATGGGTATTGATCTTCCGCTGATCTGGGCCGTGATCATCATCTTCGGCATCATGATGTACGTGGTCATGGACGGCTTCGACCTCGGGATCGGGATCCTCTTCCCGTTCATTCCGGGCAAGGTCGACCGTGACGTAATGATGAACACCGTCGCCCCGGTCTGGGACGGCAACGAAACCTGGCTGGTGCTCGGCGGCGCGGCGCTGTTTGGCGCTTTCCCGCTGGCGTACTCGGTGGTGTTATCGGCGTTGTACCTGCCGCTGATCTTCATGCTGATCGGTTTGATTTTCCGCGGCGTCGCGTTCGAGTTTCGTTTCAAGGCCAAGGACGACAAGCGTCACCTGTGGGACAAGGCATTCATCGGTGGCTCGGTGGCCGCGACGTTCTTTCAGGGGGTGGCGCTTGGGGCGTTCATCGATGGGTTGCCGGTGGTCAATCGGCAATTTGCCGGCGGATCGCTGGATTGGTTGACGCCGTTCACGATGTTCTGCGGCGCGGCACTGGTGGTGGCTTACGCGTTGCTCGGCTGTACGTGGCTGATCATGAAGACCGAAGGCAAGCTCCAGGAGCAGATGCATAACCTCGCTCGACCACTGGCCTTCGTGCTGTTGGCGGTGATCGGTATTGTCAGTATCTGGACGCCGCTGGCCCATCCGGACATCGCGACGCGCTGGTTCAGCATGCCTAACCTGTTCTGGTTCATGCCGGTGCCGATTCTGGTGCTGGTGACGATGTATGGCTTGATCCGCGCCGTGGCGCGTAACGCCAACTACATGCCGTTCCTGCTGACGCTGGTGCTGATCTTCCTCGGCTACAGTGGTCTGGGCATCAGCCTGTGGCCGAATATCGTGCCGCCGTCGATCTCGATCTGGGACGCCGCCGCACCGCCGCAAAGTCAGGGCTTCATGCTGGTCGGCACGCTGTTCATCATCCCGTTCATCCTGGGTTACACCTTCTGGAGCTACTACGTGTTCCGCGGCAAGGTTACCCATGAAGACGGTTATCACTAAAGCTGTGGGAGCGGACTAGTTCCGGGCGGTGTTCCGGCGATGGCGTCGGCTGCGGCGCCATCGTTCTAACTGAGGATCGATGCAATGACTGGCAAACATTCCCTGCACGACATTAAAGAAGCCGAAAAAAAGCCGCTGTGGCAGCGGCTCGGCTGGTTGGCCATGATCTGGGTCGGTAGCGTCGGCGCACTGTTTATCGTCGCAAGCCTGATGCGCATGTTCATGAACGCTGCAGGTCTGACCACTCATTGAAACGTCTGGTCGCCTTCGAGGCGTGGATTTGAAACCCTCCGAACGGAGGGTTTTTTTTGCCTGCCGTTTTACTTGCGGGCTTTGAGAATCACGAATTTCGGTGTGTTTGCCACTTGCTCGACGCCGCGGAACAGCCGCGCCAGTTTGCTGTGATAGCCCAGATGGCGGTTGCCGACGATGTACAACGCACCGCCCACCACCAACGCTTCGCGCGCTTGCTGAAACATGCGCCAGGCCAGGAAATCACCGACCACTTGCTGCTGATGGAACGGCGGATTGCACAGCACCACGTCAAGCGATTGCGCTTCCTGACCGGCCAGACCGTCGCCGGCACGCACGATCACGTCGCGATCACCGAGCGCTGCGCGCCAGTTCTCGGCAGCCGACTGCACCGCCATGAACGATTCGTCGACCAGCGTGTAATGCGCGTCGGGGTTTTGCAGGGCGCTGGCAATTGCCAGCACACCGTTGCCGCAGCCAAGGTCGGCGACACGTGCAGTGCCAAGGTTCTTCGGCAGATGCGGGAGAAAGGCACGGGTGCCGATGTCCAGGCCTTCTCGGCAGAATACGTTGGCGTGGTTGAGCAGTTCGATGGCCGGAGTGTCGAGACGATAACGCGAAGGGTAGGGCGACACCGCCGCTTCTTTCGCTTCAGGGGTGGCAACCAACAGTCGTGCCTTTTTCACTGCCAGTGAAGCCTGCACCGGGCCGATGTAGCGTTCCAGCAAATCGCCAGCAGCGCGCGGCAGGTGTTTAACCATGGCGGCGGCGACCACTTCTGCGCCGGGCGCCAGTTGCCCTTGCAGGCGAATCAGTTGTTCTTCCAGCAAGGCCAGGGTTTTCGGTACGCGAATCAGTACTCGGTCGAATGGACCGACCAAAGGCTCGCTCGCCGGGATCCCCTGGATCGCATCAAAGGCCTGGCCGTTGCGCAGCAGATTTTTCTCCAGGCCCTGAAAGCCGAGAAATGAGTCGCCGCTGCTGCTGACTTCAACCTTGCCCAACAGACTGGCGGCCAACGCGCCGAAACTGTCGTTGAGGACCAGTACCCGTGTGCTGGCCACCGGTTGCTGCGCCGCCAGATGATTGAGCAGGTATTCATCGGCTGCGTCGAAAGCTTGCAGCGGTTCATTTTGCTGTTCGGGCTGGCGGATCAGGTCAAGTTGGGCGAAGGGCGTGTCAAGCAAGGGCATGGGGCGGGGACTCAGGGTGATCAAGATGTGTTCCGCGGCCGGGTCTCTTGCGGCGGAACCCGACCAAGTGGACTGCGACGCTGGCAGTTGGCGTCATCACTCGGGAAGGGCACAAATGGTACGTTTTTTTCCAGTGGAATACCCGTAAGTTTTGAAGGGCGCCAAGCGGCAGGTTCAGATAATGCCAGCTCTGGCCGCGGCGATAACCGCAGAAATCTTGTTGCAGACGTTGAGTTTCTCAATCACGTTTTGTACGTGATAGTTGACGGTACGCTCGCTCAGGCTGAGAATTTTTGAAATCTCATACGCTGTCTTTCCGCCGGCGGACAATTGCAGAACCTCTAGTTCTCGTGGCGAAAGGTGCGGCTGGTCGGGCTTGGTCGACTGCTTTGGCAACGTACGAGCAAACAATTCGCTCAAATGACTGGCTGCGTAAAAGATGTAGCCGAAATGTTCATACAGTTCGAGTGGGCTGATCGGGCAGTGCTTGCGCGCCAGGCTGAGGATACTGCACAAGCCGCTTTCCTTGTGATGGAAGGATTGCGACCAGCCATGTTGCAGGCCTTGTTGCTGCAAGGCTTGCCACACATGCGGAGCCTTCGCATACAGCGTTTCATTCCAGACAATCGGCATCATTGAGTGATTGCAGTGTGCTACTACTGGATCTATTGAACTGAATTTTTTTTGTTCATACTGCGTGTTCCATTCTTCGGGGTAGTTATTGATTTGCAAGGTGTTTGGCGATGTAACTTGTTTCGGCAACGCAACAGTTACGGCACAAAAGTTGAAACCAAGATTTTCGGCAAATCTGAGCAATATCGGATACGCAGTATCGATGCCCTTGGCGAAAGTCAGCTGCTTCAACTGCGACTCCTTCCACGTTTCCATTAAAAAATGCTCCGTGCAATTTCTGGGGTGCCTCTTGGATCCAATCCGATCCGCACGAAAACGAGTGTAGGACGTTTCCCACTTGGCGTTCTGATTATTTTGCTCTTGGATCAAGTGATTATTTGAATGACTGGTTATTAAGTACAGAGTGTTTTATATGTGACTTATCATTGTTACAGAATTTTACTTGTGAACAAGAAATGGAAAAGTGCACTCACCTTATCCATAGGACAGTCATCCTGATATCACTACAAATCAGTGGTTTTTAAGCGCACGACTTTGCGCGAGACTGTTGGTCAACCGTTGAATGGAGTGCCCAATGACTGCCAGCACAGAAAAATTCACCCATCAGACCTTGCTCGACGTGCAGCCGTTGACGCCCAGCCTGTTCACCTTGCGTACCACCCGGGATCCCGGGTTTCGCTTCCGAGCCGGTCAGTTCGCCCGACTCGGCGTGATCAAGGCCGATGGCAGCACGGTTTGGCGCGCCTACTCCATGGTGTCCTCACCGTTTGACGAGTTTCTTGAGTTTTTTTCTATCTTAGTACCCGGAGGCGAGTTCACCAGTGAACTGAGTCGACTGGAGGTCGGCGATACCTTGATGGTTGAACGTCAGGCCTATGGCTATCTGACCCTTGATCGTTTCGTCGACGGGCGGGATTTGTGGTTGTTGTCCACGGGTACGGGAGTCGCGCCTTTCCTTTCTATCCTGCAGGATTTCGAAGTCTGGGAAAAATTCGAACGGATCATCCTCGTATACAGCGTCAGGGAAGCGCGCGAATTGGCTTATCAGTCGTTGATCGCTGAACTGGCACAGCGTGATTATCTGGCGGAGCACATCCACAAGCTGCAGTACATTGCGACCGTCACTCGCCAGACGCACCCCGGCGCGCTGAACGGGCGGATCACGACACTGATTGAGAACGGTGAGCTTGAGCGAGCCGCCGGTGTGGAAATGTCTGCTGAACACTCGCGCGTCATGCTGTGTGGCAATCCGCAGATGATCGACGACACGCGCGCCTTGCTCAAACAGCGGCACATGAGCCTGAGCCTTACTCGGAGGCCTGGCCAGGTGGCGGTTGAAAACTACTGGTGAACAAACGGCGCCTCGCAGGCGCCGTTTTTTTTTGGTGTGGCTGATTCAGGGCTGATTGTTCTGAGCCTTGAGCAAATCTCGGATCTCGCCCAGCAATTCCTCTTCTTTGGTCGGAACCGGCGGCAGGGTAGGCGCCACGGCTTCTTCGCGCTTCAGACGGTTGATGGCTTTGACACCCATGAAAATCGCGAAAGCGACGATCACGAAGTCCAAAACGGTCTGGAGGAACTTGCCGTACGCGAGCATCACCGCAGGTGCATCGCCCTGAGCGGCTTTTAGCGTAATGGCCAGATCACTGAAGTCCACTCCACCGATCAACAGGCCGATTGGCGGCATGATCACGTCACCGACAAAGGATGAAACGATTTTGCCGAAGGCGGCACCGATGATGATACCGACGGCCATGTCGACCACATTGCCTTTGACCGCGAAGGCCTTGAACTCGTTAAGCACGCCCATAGGTTATTTCCTTGTTACAGATGAGTTTTGGTGTGCGCAGTGTAAATCAGCAAAACGCGTCCTGCGCGAAACACCTTCTTACAATGCACGTTTTTATCGACACATGATCAGGCGATTAGTTTGCAAAGTGCCACTAATCGCGCGCGGATTACGCCATAAGCACATGACTTGGAAGGCATTTTTTTCAATCATTGCGTTACGTTCTTTCTATTTATGTTCAACGCCGCAGGCCTCTAGCCTTGGGTTGGCGCACCTGGATGCGCCCAAAAAAAACAGAGGATCCTGATATGAATTCCGCTATTGGACTGGGGGCTTTTCCCCATCGCCGCACGCTTGGGGTAATCACCGCCAGCCTGTTGAGCTTTTCCGTGCATGCCGCTCCCTTGACCCGCGACAATGGTGCGGCGGTGGGTGACAACCAGAACTCGCAGACGGCAGGGGCCAATGGCCCGGTGCTGTTGCAGGACGTGCAACTGATCCAGAAGCTGCAGCGCTTTGACCGCGAGCGCATTCCCGAGCGCGTGGTACATGCTCGCGGCACCGGTGCCCACGGCAATTTCACGGTAACCAACGACCTTAGCGACTTGAGCAAGGCCAAGGTGTTCGCCGCCGGCCAGAGCACTCCGGTATTCGTGCGTTTCTCCGCCGTGGTTCACGGTAACCACTCTCCGGAAACCCTGCGTGATCCGCGCGGTTTCGCCACCAAGTTCTACACGGCCGACGGTAACTGGGACCTGGTTGGCAACAACTTCCCGACCTTCTTCATTCGCGATGCAATCAAATTCCCGGACATGGTGCACGCGTTCAAGCCTGACCCACGTACCAACCTTGATGACGATTCGCGCCGGTTCGATTTCTTCTCCCATGTGCCCGAGGCTACGCGCACGCTGACCGAGTTGTATTCCAACTCGGGTACTCCGGCCAGTTATCGAGAGATGGATGGCAATGGTGTGCATGCTTATAAGTTGGTAAATGCCAAAGGCGAGGTGCATTACGTCAAGTTTCACTGGAAGAGCTTGCAGGGCATCAACAATCTGACGCCCAAGCAAGTCGGCAAAGTCCAGGGTCAAGACTACAGTCACATGACTAACGATTTGGTTACTAATATAAACAAGGGCAACTTCCCGAAGTGGGACTTGTACATCCAGGTGCTAAAACCACAAGATTTGTCCAAGTTTGATTTCGATCCATTGGATGCAACAAAGATCTGGCCGGGTATCCCGGAGCGAAAAGTTGGACAAATGGTTCTAAACCGTAATCCGGCAAATGTGTTCCAGGAAACCGAACAAGTTGCCATGGCGCCGGCTAACGTAGTTCCTGGTATCGAGCCTTCGGAAGACCGTTTATTGCAAGGTCGAGTGTTCTCTTATGCCGATACACAAATGTACCGCCTCGGTGCCAATGCCCTGCAATTGCCGATCAACGCACCGAAAGTTGCGGTGAACAATGGCAATCAGGATGGTGCGATGAACTTCGGTGCCAGCGCTTCCGGCGTGAACTATCAACCGAGCCGTCTGCAACCGCGTGAAGAAACGCAAACCGCGCGCTACAGCCAGATGGCGCTGTCGGGCAGCACGCAGCAGGCGAAGATCCAGCGTGAGCAGAACTTCAAGCAGGCAGGCGATCTGTACCGCTCGTTCAGCAAGAAAGAGCGTCGCGATCTGATCGACAGCTTTGGCGGCTCGCTGGCCACCACCGATGACGAGAGCAAGCACATCATCCTGTCCTTCCTTTATAAGGCTGATCCCGAGTACGGCACCGGTGTCACTGAGGTGGCCAAGGGTGATCTGAACCGGGTCAAGGCACTGGCAGCCAAACTGGTCGACTGATTCCACGCAACGTAACGCGGGGCCTGAGTCAGGCCCCGTTTCGCTGAGGGAGATTGCTGATGCGTGTTTATCTTTTGCTGTTGTTCGGGGTCATGTCCTGTGGTGCGCTGGCAGCACCGGCCGTGCAAAGTCCTGACGCGATCAAGGCACAGCTACAGGATTACTATTTCGACGCCGCCCGGCGCGGTGATGTGCCGATGCTCGATATCTTTATCGAGTCCGGTTATTCACTCGATACGCGCGACGACAAGGGCTACACCGCGCTGATTCTGGCGGCTTATCACGGTCAGGCACCCGCAGTGGAGCGCTTGCTCGCCGCCGGTGCGGATGCCTGTGCTCAGGACCAGCGCGGTAATACGGCGCTGATGGGCGCGATTTTCAAGGGTGAGTTACAGATTGCCCGCCGACTGATGGCCACCGATTGCAGCCCCGATCAACGCAACGGTGCCGGTCAGACGGCGGCGATGTACGCGGGTTTGTTCAAGCGCCTTGAATTGCTCGACGCGCTGCAAGCCAAAGGCGCCGACCTGAATGCTGAGGATCCGCTGGGTAACAGTGCCGCGCGTCTGGCCAGCGGCGAGATCCGTACCGCAGCGCCGCGCTGATCGGCGGCGCGTGCGTTATCATCGCGGTTTTTGTCGGGGGTTCTGATGGCCAAGGCCAAGCGCATGTACGGCTGCACCGAGTGCGGCGCAACCTTTCCCAAGTGGGCCGGCCAGTGTGGCGAGTGCGGTGCCTGGAATACGCTGACCGAAACCATGATCGAGAGCGGCGGCGCGACAGCCCCCTCCGGACGCACCGGTTGGACCGGGCAGCAGGCGCAGATCAAAACCCTGGCCGAAGTCAGCGTCGAAGAGATTCCACGGTTTTCCACTGCCTCCAGTGAGCTTGATCGTGTGCTGGGCGGCGGCTTGGTCGATGGCTCGGTGGTGTTGATCGGCGGCGACCCGGGTATCGGCAAGTCGACGATTCTGTTGCAGACCCTGTGCAACCTCGCCAAGAGCATGCCGGCGCTGTACGTCACCGGCGAGGAATCCCAACAGCAAGTGGCCATGCGCGCCCGCCGCCTAGGTTTGCCTCAGGATCAGCTACGGGTGATGACCGAAACCTGCATCGAGACCATCATCGCCACGGCACGTCAGGAAAAGCCCAAGGTGATGGTGATCGACTCCATTCAGACGATCTTCACCGAACAACTGCAATCGGCGCCCGGTGGCGTATCTCAGGTACGCGAGAGTGCGGCGTTGCTGGTGCGCTATGCCAAGCAGAGCGGCACGGCGATTTTCCTCGTCGGCCACGTGACCAAGGAAGGCGCGCTTGCCGGCCCGCGCGTGCTTGAGCACATGGTCGACACCGTGCTGTATTTCGAAGGCGAATCCGATGGCCGTTTGCGTTTGCTGCGGGCGGTGAAAAACCGCTTCGGCGCCGTCAACGAGTTGGGCGTGTTCGGCATGACCGACAAGGGTTTGAAAGAAGTCTCCAACCCTTCGGCGATTTTTCTCACCCGTGCCCAGGAAGAAGTCCCAGGCAGCGTGGTGATGGCGACGTGGGAAGGCACCCGGCCGATGCTGGTGGAAGTGCAGGCGCTGGTCGATGACAGTCATCTGGCCAACCCGCGCCGAGTTACGCTGGGTCTGGATCAGAACAGATTGGCGATGTTACTGGCGGTTTTGCATCGCCATGGCGGCATACCGACTCACGATCAGGATGTGTTCCTCAACGTGGTGGGTGGGGTGAAGGTGCTGGAAACCGCATCTGACCTGGCGCTGATGGCGGCCGTGATGTCGAGCCTGCGCAATCGACCGTTGCCCCATGACCTGCTGGTGTTCGGCGAAGTCGGGTTGTCCGGCGAAGTGCGTCCGGTGCCCAGCGGTCAGGAGCGCTTGAAGGAAGCGGCCAAGCATGGCTTCAAACGCGCCATTGTGCCGAAGGGCAATGCGCCAAAAGAGTCGCCGCCGGGCTTGCAGATCATCGCCGTGACCCGCCTGGAACAGGCCCTCGACGCCCTCTTCGAATAACCACAATCCCCTGTAGGAGCTGCCGAAGGCTGCGATCTTTTGATCCTGATCTTTTAAAAAGCAAGATCAAAAGATCGCAGCCTTCGGCAGCTCCTACAGGGGGCCGTTTTTGATCAGATTTCGATCAGCGCACCCAATTCCCGCTCCAGCTCCTGCGGATCACCGAGGTTGAACTCGATCAAGCGCCGCAGCCGTTCGATCGACTCAAGGCTGATGTGCTTGCAGACAAAGCCCAACTGGCCGTGGTCATCGTGGGTCAGTTGCACATCCATCTTGATGCCGACCTCATCATTGAGATGAATATCGACCAGAAAGTGCCACTGCGGATTGCCCAGCCACGGCTCGGGTTTTTCGATCAACAGTCCCTTGAGCGACAGATCGATCAACTTGACCGGCCAGATGTACTCGCCCTGACTCAATTCAGTTCTGGCATCGAACGCGATACGTTTGAATCGGCGACGCTCTGCTGGGTGCTCGCTCATGGCGCAATCCTCTCGAAGGTTTGCTGACTATAGACCCGACCAACCGGGTGCAGCCAACGATCAGGGCGTCTAGACCTATGTCGGGGTATGGCCTTTGTCGCCGTAAGCGCTAAACTCGGGGTGGCTGTCTTTCTTGTCCACCCTGGCTGGAATAATAAAATGAAAAACAATAATAGCCTGCTACGCCACTTACCCTGGCTAGTGCTGGCAATCGTAGGAGCGTGCGCCCTGGGCGTAGTGGCATTGCGCCGAGGCGAGGCGATTAACGCCTTGTGGATTGTGGTCGCTGCCGTGGCCATTTATCTGGTTGCGTACCGTTACTACAGCCTGTTCATCGCAACCCATGTGATGCAACTCGATCCGCGTCGGGCCACCCCCGCCGTGCTCAACAACGACGGTCTGGATTACGTTCCAACCAACAAACACATTCTTTTCGGTCACCACTTCGCGGCGATTGCTGGCGCGGGGCCTCTGGTCGGTCCGGTTCTGGCGGCGCAGATGGGGTATCTGCCCGGCACGCTGTGGCTGATTGCCGGTGTGGTGCTGGCGGGCGCGGTGCAGGACTTCATGGTTCTGTTCATGTCGACCCGTCGCAACGGCCGTTCCCTGGGCGACATGGTGCGTGAAGAAATGGGCCGTGTTCCCGGCACCATTGCACTGTTCGGCTGCTTCCTGATCATGATCATCATCCTCGCGGTGCTGGCGCTGATCGTGGTGAAAGCACTGGCCGAAAGCCCGTGGGGCATTTTCACCGTGATGGCGACTATCCCGATCGCGATGTTCATGGGCATTTACATGCGCTACATCCGCCCGGGCCGCATTGGTGAAATCTCCGTGGTCGGCGTTTTGCTGCTGCTGGGTTCGATCTGGCTCGGTGGGCAGATTGCCGCCGATCCGGTGTGGGCCAAGGCGTTCACCTTCACGGGTGTGCAGATTACCTGGATGCTGGTCGGCTACGGTTTTGTCGCTGCTTCGCTACCGGTCTGGCTGATTCTGGCGCCGCGTGACTACCTCTCCACGTTCCTCAAGATCGGTACCATCGTCGCGTTGGCGATTGGCATTCTGGTGACCATGCCCGAGCTGAAAATGCCGGCGCTGACCCAGTTCGTCGACGGCACCGGCCCGGTGTGGAAGGGCGGTCTGTTCCCGTTCCTGTTCATCACCATTGCTTGCGGTGCGGTCTCCGGTTTCCACGCGCTGATTTCTTCGGGCACCACGCCCAAGCTGCTGGATAACGAAACCAACGCCCGTTACATCGGTTACGGCGGCATGTTGATGGAGTCGTTCGTGGCGATCATGGCCATGGTCGCTGCATCGGTGATCGAGCCTGGCGTGTACTTCGCCATGAACAGCCCGGCTGCAGTTGTCGGCAGTGACGTGGTATCGGTTGCGCAAGTGGTCACCAGTTGGGGTTTTGCGATTACGCCTGAGGCGCTGCAAGCCGTGGCGAATGACATCGGCGAAACCACCATCCTCGCCCGTGCCGGCGGTGCACCGACCCTGGCGGTGGGTATTGCGCAGATCCTGCACAGTGTCCTGCCGGGTGAGAACACCATGGCGTTCTGGTACCACTTCGCGATCCTGTTTGAAGCGCTGTTCATCCTGACCGCAGTCGACGCCGGTACTCGTGCCGGACGTTTCATGCTGCAGGATCTGCTCGGCTCCTTCGTTCCGGCGCTCAAGCGTACTGAATCCTGGACCGCCAACCTGATCGCCACCGCCGGTTGTGTGGCGATGTGGGGCTGGTTGCTGTACCAGGGCGTGATCGATCCACTGGGCGGCATCAACACCTTGTGGCCGCTGTTCGGTATCTCCAACCAGATGCTGGCCGGTATCGCGCTGATGCTCGGCACCGTGGTCCTGATCAAGATGAAGCGCCAGCGCTACATCTGGGTCACGCTGCTGCCGGCAACCTGGCTGTTGATCTGCACCACGACCGCAGGCTTCATCAAGCTGTTCGA
Source organism: Pseudomonas sp. P116 (assembly GCF_020149425.1). NCBI lineage: Bacteria > Pseudomonadati > Pseudomonadota > Gammaproteobacteria > Pseudomonadales > Pseudomonadaceae > Pseudomonas > Pseudomonas sp. P116. Next base: position 209,993 of record NZ_JACVHB010000008.1, read on the forward strand.
CGCCAACCCGGCGATCGGCTTCCTGTCGTTGGCCAAGAAGTACAGCGATGCGCTGGCCAATGGTCAGGTGCTGGCTCCAGCGAAAAGCGTCGAGCAGATGCAGCATGTGATCTTCAACGCTTACACCAACGCCACGCTGACTGCGCTGTTCCTGTTCGTGGTATTCAGCATCCTGTTCTATGCGCTCAAGGTCGGCATCGCTGCCTGGGGCAAAAAAGAGCGTACGGATAAAGAATCGCCATTCCAGGCTCTGCCGGATGCGTAACCAGAGGATTGCAGCATGTTCAATGACCTGAGTCGCCTCGGTAAATACCTCGGTCAGGCCGCGCGCCTGATGGTCGGCATGCCCGACTACGACACCTACGTCGAGCACATGCAAAACAAACACCCGGACAAACCGGTGATGAGCTACGAGATGTTCTTTCGCGAACGTCAGGAGGCCCGTTACGGTGGCAAGGGTGGGCCGAAGTGCTGTTGATCTGACAGCCTGAGGTTGATGCAATCCCCCCTGTGGGAGCTAGCCTGCTAGCGATGAGGGCGTGTCAGTCGACATCCATGTCGAATGACACACCGCAATCGCCAGCAGGCTGGCTCCCACATTTGTTTTGTGTTGTTCATTCATTTTGTGAAGGGGATCGATTTGTCTTCTCCAATACCCGTAACAGTGCTCAGCGGTTTCCTCGGTGCCGGCAAGACCACGTTGCTGCGCCATATCCTGAAAGCCGAGCACGGCCTGAAAATCGCCGTCATCGAGAACGAATTCAGCGATGCCGGTATCGACACCCAGTTGCTGGGCGACGAGCCGGTGCAGGTCATGACCCTGGCCAACGGCTGCGTCTGCTGCACCATTCACACGGATTTGACCAAAGCCCTGTACCTGCTCCTTGAGCGTCTGGACAGCGGCGAGATCGCCTTCGATCGTCTGGTCATCGAGTGCACCGGTCTGGCCGATCCGGCACCGGTCGCGCAGACCTTTTTCATCGACGAAGAACTGCGCGAGCGTTACCTGCTCGACGGCATCATCACTCTGGTCGACGCAGCTCACGCCGACGTGCACCTGACCCAGACCATCGCTCAGGCGCAGATTGGTTTCGCCGACCGTTTGCTGGTGAGCAAGACCGATCTGGTGGACGAAGCAACGTTCACCGCGCTGAGCGAACGTCTGACCCGAATCAACCGCCGTGCGCCGATCCGCGTGGTCGAGCATGGCAACATCGATCTGGCCGAACTGCTGGATGTGCGCGGCTTCAACCTGAATGCCGATCTCGGCGGCGGTCTGAGTCTGCGCCCGGTGAGCAAAACCCCCTCGATCGACCGCATCTCAAGCCTGGTCCTGCGCACCGATCAGCCGCTGGATATCGACCAGCTCAGCGAGTTCATGAATGAATTGCTGGAAGAACACGGCAAGCAATTGTTGCGTTACAAAGGCGTGCTGAACATTGCCGGGGAAGATCGGCGCCTGGTGTTTCAGGGCGTGCTGAAACTTTACGGTTTCGACTGGGACACCGAATGGGCCGAGGGTGAGAAACGCGAGAGTGTGATTGTGTTTATTGCCGATGATTTGCCGGAAGAGAAGATCCGGGCGGGGTTTGCCAAGGTGGTGGCTGGCTGATGGTTTTTCGGCGTTAGAAATGAAGCCATCGCGAGCAGGCTCACTCCTACATTTGAAATGCGTTCCCCTGTAGGAGTGAGCCTGCTCGCGATAGCGATCTAACCAGCAACACAATGCTCAGGGTCTGAACCCAGCAGCGTCTGCTCAAGATGATCCAGATGCCGATTCATCAGCAACTCAGCCCTGCCACCATCCCCACACTCAACCGCCTCAACAATCGCCAAATGCTCCCGCCACGCGCAACAACTGCGGGTCGATCCAGCACACCGCGCAATCGCCAATGAAGTCAGCGGCACCAGACTGCCCAGAAAATGCGCCAGCGGTGCATTCCCCGCCATGCGCGCCAATTGCAGATGAAACTCCCCGGACAAGCGAATCGCCGCGCCCCGCCGATCCTGTTCCACGGCCTGCCGTTCACGCTCTATCAAGGCTCGCAGACGTTTCAAACCGTCAGCCTGTGGGCGCTGACACGCCAGGCGCACCAGCGTGCTTTCTGTCAGCCGTCGTGCCTGCAAAGTCTGCCGCGTTTGCTCTGCATCCGGCGCGGCCACCCGTGGCCGATGATTGGCGCGCAACACGATGACGTGCTCGTTGCCAAGCTGCGTCAGCGCCCGGCGCACGTCCGCGCGGCTGGCGCCGAACATCTGCTTGAGGCTGTCTTCCGTGAAGCGGCTGCTCGGATCGATGCGCTGCTCCAGAATCGCGTCGAACAGGCGCGGGTACAGATCATCCACCGGCGCGCGCAGGCGGGAGAAGGGCAGGGCGGCTGACATCTGGCGAGGGTGCGACGGCGTGGCAAGGCTGTTCATGGCCGGTCTCCAGTGTGAAATATTTCAATTGCTCAAGTGGTCGTCCGGAATGTTCATCTCGATGCCCATGCGCTGCGCCTCACGCAGAATGTGCCGGCGCATTTCAGCGCTGGCCTGGGCGCTGTTCTTGCTGCGAATCGCACGGACCACGGCTTCGTTTTCTTCCAGCCGTTCGGCCAGATGTTCCGGGGAGTTGCGCAGCACTTCGGCGCTTTGCTTGAGGGCGTTGCTGGTCTGTTGCACCACACTTTGAAAGATCGGGTTTGAAGTCAGGGTGAACAGCTCTTCATGGAACGCGATGTAGGCGCTGACCCCGGCTTCACTGTCGCCGGCTTCAAGCGCTTCGCGCATGTCCATCAGGGTCAGACGCAACTGGCCGACTTCCTTGCTGCTGATCGACTGCGCCACCAGGCCGACAATGAACGGTTCAAGGGTGTAGCGCAGTTGCAGCACGTCTTCGAGACTGGCGCCGGCCACCGCGCTGTCGTGGCTCTGGCTGTCGCTGAGTTGCGCGTCGAGCACCACCACGCCTTTGCCCGGCATCGAGCGGACGAGGCCGAGGGTTTCCAGGACGATCACCGCTTCGCGCAGGCTTGGGCGGCTGATGCCCAGTTGTTCGGCCAGTTCGCGCTGGCCCGGCAACATGTCGCCGGTGCGCCACTGACCCCGGGCCAGTGCGGCGCGGAGTTTTTCTACGACTGAGTTGACGACGGTTGATGTGGTAATCACTTGTCTTGCTCCATGTGCCTGCGGGAGCTGCCGCAGGCCAGATCGAAAGATCGCAGCCCAGCGGCAATCCCGGCAGGGTTGAAATCAGAACTCCTGCTGGTGCGCCGGAGTTACTGTTTTACGCGGCTGAAAGGTGTAGCCCTGCTGACCGCTAAGTACTTTGTTCGCGCGTTGTACATCGATGTCTTTTTCCCAGCGGGCGATGGCCACGGTGGCGACGCAGTTGCCGATCAGGTTAGTCAGCGCGCGGCCGATGCCCATGAACCAGTCCACCGCCAGCACCAACACCAGACCGACCACCGGGATCGCCGGAATTGCCGTCAATGTCGCCGCGAGAATCACCAAGGCCGAACCGGGGATACCGTGGGCGCCTTTCGAGGTGATCAACGACACCAGCAGAATCGTCAGCAAATCAGTCATGGCCAAAGGCGTGCCGGTGGCGTTGGCGATGAAGACGATGGCCAGCGTCAGGTAGATCGAGAAACCGTCGAGGTTGAACGAATAGCCGGTGGGAATCACCAGCCCGACGGTCGAGCTGCCGATGCCGAGGTGTTCCAGTTTGCGCATGATCTGCGGCAACACCGCATCGGACGATGCCGTGCCCATGACGATCAGCAGTTCTTCGCGCAGGTACTTGAGCAGCGGCCACATGCGCAGGCCGGACGCACGCATCACCAGGCCCAGAATCACGCTGACGAACGCGATGCAGGTCAGGTAGAACAAGCCCACCAGACTGCCCAGATGTTGCAGCGAATCGATGCCGTATTTGCTGGTGGTGAAGGCGATGGCGCCGAACACTCCAATTGGAGCCAGACGCACGATCATGCCCATGATCCGGAAGATCACGTGGCTCAGTTCGTTGATCAGCCGCGAGATCCCGGATGCCGCTTCGCCAACCAGGTTCAACGCGCTGCCGAACAGTACCGAGAACAGCAGCACTTGCAGAATGTTGTTCTCGGCAAAGGCGCCGATCACCGACGTCGGGATCAGGTCCATCAGGAACTGCGTGGTGGTGTGCATGTGCTGGCCGCGCTCGGCCAGATCGCCCATGTCGGCCGTGGACAATTGCTCCAAGTGGATATTCGCGCCACTGCCGATGCCAGTGCTGAAGGCGAATACCAGGCCGATCACCAGGGCAATGGTGGTAAGCACTTCAAAATAGATAACCGACTTGAGGCCTATCCGGCCGACCTTCTTCAGATCGCCCGCGCCACTGATGCCGCTGACCACCACGCAGAACACGATCAGGCCGATAAGCATCTTGATCAGTTTGATGAAGCCGTCGCCGAGCGGTTTGAGCTGGGCGGAGTATTCCGGAAGGGTCAGCCCGCAGACGATGCCGAGCACCAGTCCGAGAACCACTTGGAGGAAGATTGAACGCGAGCACCATCTGAGCATGGGAGGAATCCTGGTCGGTGTCCTGGCTGCCGTACGCGGGGCGTATCAGATTCAGGACTTAATTATTGTGGTCTTACCGGTATGTCCAGTGCGGGTGCAGTCTACGCTCGGTTTTTTTGGAATGACAAGTGAAAATAGTGAAATTGGCATGACCGGTCTGACCAGTGGCCAAAGATCAAAAGATCGCAGCCTTCGGCAGCTCCTACACGGAAACGTGAATCCCAATGTAGGAGCTGCCGAAGGCTGCGATCTTTTGATCTTTCTTCAGGCGAAAAAAAAACCGGCCAATTACTTGGCCGGTTTTTCATGCTGCGGTTTTAGCGTCGCAATTAAGCGCCGTATACCGGCAGTTTCTTGCAGATGGCTTTGACTTTCTCACGAACGGCATCGATCACCGCCTCGTTATTCAGGTCAGCCAGGATGTCGCAGATCCAGCCGGCCAGCTCTTTGCACTCTGCTTCCTTGAAGCCACGAGTGGTCACAGCCGGAGTACCGAAGCGCAGGCCGGAAGTCACGAACGGCGAGCGTGGATCGTTAGGCACGGAGTTCTTGTTCACGGTGATGAACGCTTTGCCCAGAGCAGCGTCGGCGTCTTTACCGGAGATTTCCTGCTTGATCAGCGACAGCAGGAACAGGTGGTTTTCAGTACCGCCGGAAACCACGTCGAAACCGCGCTCGATGAACACGCTGGCCATGGCCTGGGCGTTCTTCACCACTTGTTGCTGGTAAGTCTTGAACTCAGGCTGCAGCGCTTCCTTGAAGCAGATCGCTTTGGCGGCGATCACGTGCTCCAGCGGGCCACCCTGGGCGCCCGGGAATACGGCGGAGTTGAGCTTCTTCTCGATGTCGGCGTTGGCGCGAGCCAGGATCAGGCCGCCACGTGGACCGCGCAGGGTCTTGTGCGTGGTGGTGGTCACGACGTCAGCGAAAGGCACCGGGTTCGGGTAAACGCCCGCGGCAACCAGACCGGCCACGTGAGCCATGTCGACGAACAGGTAAGCGCCAACCTTGTCAGCGATTTCGCGGAAACGCGGGAAGTCCAGGATCTGCGAGTAGGCAGAGAAACCGGCCACGATCATTTTCGGCTTGTGCTCAACCGCCAGACGCTCGACTTCGTCGTAGTCGATCAGGCCGTTGGCGTCGATGCCGTACTGGATGGCGTTGTACAGCTTGCCCGAGGAGGAAACGCTGGCGCCGTGGGTCAGGTGACCACCGTGGGCCAGGCTCATGCCCAGAATGGTGTCACCGGCCGACAGCAATGCCAGGTAAACGGCGCTGTTGGCTTGCGAACCGGCGTGCGGCTGAACGTTGGCGTAGTCGGCACCGAACAGTTCTTTGGCGCGGTCGATGGCCAGTTGCTCAACGATATCGACGTACTCGCAACCACCGTAGTAGCGCTTGCCCGGATAACCTTCGGCGTATTTGTTGGTCAATACCGAGCCTTGAGCTTCCATCACCGCTGGGCTGGTGTAGTTTTCCGAAGCGATCAGCTCAATGTGCTCTTCCTGGCGCACGGCTTCTTGCTCCATGGCGGCAAAGAGATCGGCGTCGTACTTGGCAATAGTCAAATCACGGCTGAACATGGCGGTCCTCAAGGATCGGGGGCAGAAAAGGGGGGCATTCTAACCCAATGGGTTTTGGATGGCATATGAAACGACATCATGTCGCAGACAAGTGGCGTTCATGCGCAGATCGATGGTAATTGTGCCGGCCTCAAAAGATCGCAGCCTTCGGCAGCTCCTACAGTAATCGGAGCCAATCCCGAATACTGTGATCGACATCAATCCCTGTAGGAGCTGCCGCAGGCTGCGATCTTTTTTGCAACACCAAAAATTCTCAGTCGAACATGAACAGCGCATCATTGCTGAACTGCGCCTCAAACCGTCCCGCCGGCATCGGCCGCCCGAACAGATACCCCTGAACCTCATCGCAGCCATGCTCACGCAGGAAGTCCAGTTGTTCGTGGGTTTCCACGCCCTCGGCAATCACTGCCAGATTAAGGCTGTGAGCCATGGCGATGATCGCCCGGGCGATCTGTGCGTCCTGCTCGCCGGACGGCAGGCCATCAACGAACGTACGGTCGATTTTCAGCACGTCGATCGGGAACTGCTTGAGGTAGTTCAGCGATGAGTAACCGGTGCCGAAGTCATCGACCGCGATGCTCAGGCCGAGGTTTTTCAGGCCGGCGAGGATCTGCATCGCCTCGCTGACTTCACGCATCAGGATGCTTTCGGTCAGTTCCAGCTCCAGACATGCCGGCGGCAGACCGGTTTCGCGCAGGATCGTGGCGATCCGCGTACCGAGCTGGCCGTCGGAGAACTGCCGCGCCGAGATGTTTACCGACACCTTCGGCACGCGCACACGGTTCTGGTGCCAGGTCTTGAGCTGGCGGCATGCCTCGCTGATTACCCAGTCGCCGACATCGACCACCAGCCCGAGCTCTTCCAGTACCGGAATGAAATCTCCCGGCGGCACCAGTCCGCGCCGCGGATGACGCCAGCGCAGCAGGGCTTCGGCGCCGGTCAGGCGTTTGCCGTCGCCGCTGAATTGCGGTTGGTAATACAGGACGAATTCGTCTTGTTCCAAGGCATGGCGCAGGTCGCTTTCCAGCTCCAGACGCTCCAGCGCACTGGCGTTCATGTCGGCCTGATAGAACTGGAAGTTGTTTTTGCCGCGCTCCTTGGCGTGGTACATCGCGGTGTCGGCGTTCTTCATCAACTGGCTGAGCTCGTTGCCGTCCTGCGGGGAGAGGGCGATGCCGATACTTGCCGTCACAAAGAACTCGCGACCTTCGAGCACGAACGGCCGCACCAGACTGGCGAGAATCTGCTCGGCGACATGAATCGCCCGGTTCAGCGCCAGTTCACGGTTGGAGCGATGTTGCAGCAACAGGGTGAATTCATCGCCGCCCATGCGCGCCACGGTGTCGTCATCGTCGACGCAGGCCAGCAGGCGTGTGGCCATGTCTTTCAACATGCGGTCGCCGGCCGCGTGGCCGAGGGAGTCGTTGATCGGTTTGAAACGGTCGAGGTCGAGGAACATCAGCACCACCCACGACTTCTGCCGCTCGGCCGATTGCAGCGCGGTGTGCAGACGATCCTGGAACAGCGTGCGGTTCGGCAGATGAGTCAGGGCGTCGTAGTAGGCGAGGCGGTGAATCCGCTGTTCGCTGGCCTTGCGCTCGCTGATGTCACTGAAGAAGCACACGTAACTGGCCAGATCGCCCTCGTCATCGAGCACCGCCGTGATGCCGACCCACGCCGGGTAATGCTCGCCGTTACGGCGCTTGAGCCAGACTTCGCCTTCCCACGTGCTGTGCTGATGCAATTGCTTAAGCACGTAACGCAGGTGTGCGTCCTGTTGTTCGTCGACGGTGAGCATGTTCGGCAACTGGTCGAGGACTTCGGCCACCGCGTAACCGCTGACCCGGCTGAAGGCTTCGTTGGCCTGGACGATGTAACCGGCCGGGTCGGTGATCAGGATTGCCGAGGTCGAATGTTCGAAAACCGTGGCGGCCATGCGCAGGTCTTTTTCGGCGCGGCGCTGCTGGCTGATGTCGCGCCCCACGCCAAGCACGCCTTCGAACGCACCGTGCTCGTCCCACACCAGCACCAGGCGCAACTCGATCGGGATCTTGCGGCCGTCGGCGCGCAAGCAATCGAACAGGAACAACTGGGTCTGCACCTGGTTGCGCAACAGCGCCAGTTGCTCGGGGTTGTCCAAAGCCTTGCTGACCCGATCCATCAGGGCGTGGATGCCATTCAGTTGCTGCGGGTTGGCGATGGTCGATTGCCAGCCGTTCTGAAAAATCCAATCGACGTCGTAGCCCAGCACCGCCTGCACCGAAGGGCTGACGTAGTTCAGCGACAGCTTGCTGTCGGTGGAGAAGATCACGTCGCTGATGCTTTCGGCGAGCATGCGGTAGCGCTGCTCGCTGTCGCGCAGGGATTCGCTGGCCTCGATCTGCTCGGTGATGTCCTTGGCCACGCCGATGATCCGCGTGACCTGATCGTGCTTGTCGCGGGCCAGTGCCTGTTCACGGATATCGAAGCGCCGCCATTCGCCGTCGCGATGGCGGAAGCGCAACTGACATTGCAACAACTGGCTGTAACCGGCGTGGCGCTGCATCTGGCGCGAGCGATGGTAGTAGTCGGCGTCTTCGGGGTGCAGCAGGATTTCCCAGAAGTACTCGCCCATCTGATGCAGTTCGCTGCGGTTGTAACCGAGTGTCTGGCCGAGGTGGTGGTTGCTGAAAATCATCCGCTGGCTGATTACGTCCTGCACGTACAGATGATCCGGCACGGTACGCACCACGTCCGACCAGAAACCTTCACGTTCCAGCAGTGACAGCTCGATCAGTTTGCGGCTGGTGATGTCGTTGATGCTGAGGATCACCGCTTTGTAGTCATGCTGCTCGGTCGGCAGGCGCAGCACCATCCACAGATGCTGGTCGCGACCATTGATGTCGGGCAGTTTGATTTCCAGTTCCAGCTGTTTTTGCTGTTGCAGCACGGCATCCAGAATCTGATTGCCGATCGCGCAGTGACGGTGCGGATGGCCATCGATCAGCAGTTGCCAGGCGTCGTCACAGGAATTGACGTTGAGCAGTTGCAGCGCCACCTGATTGACCTCGGTGACGCGCAGTTCCTGGAGCAGTTGCTGGCGCTGTTGCGGCTGATCGAGCCAGGCCTTGAGTTGATCGCTGGTCTGGATCTGCACCTTGTCGAAAAATTGCTTGAGACCGGACAGGTCGAGTACGCAGAGGGCCACGCCGGTGCCCTCGAAAATATCCTGATAACGACGGCGACCCTCATGCAGCTGGCGCTGACGGCGGCGCATGTTCAGCAGAGCAATCACCGGCAGCATCGAGAAGGCCAGGCCCAGCAGGCATTTGCCGATGAACGCCGGCAGCAACTCTTCAAGCACACGTTGACGGTCGAACAGGCCGCGCAACTGCCAGTCGCTGCTGCTCAGCGGCACCGTGAGCACGGTGTTGGCCAGATCATCCGGGCTCAGTACGCCGGGCTTGGCCGACGACAGTGCCTCATCGCGGCTGATGATCTGATGGTTGAGACGGTTTTCCACCAGCCACAGTGGACGCAGGCCGGTGTCACTTTGTTTGGTCAGCGAGTCGAAGAAGGTCGGCGTCAGGCGCAAGACCCAGTAGCCGCGCGTGTTGCCGCTGGCCTGATGCAGCAGCAAATGCACCAGAGACCCGTCGTCCGCGTTGCTGAAGTAATGCGCCTGGGAGCGGCTTCGGCGCACCAGTTCAGTCAGGTAGACAGCGTCGGAACTGTCCGCTGCGCTGTCATTGATAATTCTGCCGGAAGGGCTGAGCAGAGCCATGCTGCGCAGATCGGGCAACGATTGCTGGAGCTTGCGCAGCAACGCCTGCTGTTCGTCGGCTGACTGCGGCTGTTCGACGATCGGTAGCAGATTGAGCGCGATCTGCGCATTCAGCGCCATGTTCAGGCTGACCTGCGAAGCGAGGTCGGCGGTGTAATCGATGGTGTACTGGCGCTGGTTTTTCTGGGTTTCGCGCAATTGGTCGAGCAGTTGCCAGAACAGCAACGCCAACAGCAAAAGCACGAGTGTCGCCAGTGCACCCTTTAATGTTCCACGCAGGGGCGAGCCTGGCGCCGGTTGGGTGCTGCTCACAGAGGCTGGCGGAGTGACATTGGACAAGCTGAAATCCTGCGGTCTGGCTGGACTGGCGCGACGTGCACTATAAGCCGGACGCCCAGAGGGGGGCTAGCATGCCTTGAGTCGTGGCGAAGTGCCAGCCCCGCGCGGCTGGACTGCCTTCTATCATTAAGGTAGCTTTGCCGGTTACGCGGGAGCGTTCCAGCTCCTACAATCAGACTTTTTCTGCGCGCACGCATTGATGACTATCAAGTGAACGACGCGCATCGGTCTGGCCGGGCATCGCCTGCGCTCCAATCATTCATCTGTCACTGACCCAAGGTTCTCCATGGCTCAATACGTCTTCACCATGCATCGGCTGGGCAAGGTTGTTCCGCCGAAGCGGGAAATCCTCAAAAACATTTCGCTGTCCTTCTTCCCCGGCGCCAAGATCGGCGTGCTCGGCCTCAACGGTTCGGGTAAGTCCACGCTGCTGAAAATCATGGCCGGCGTCGACACCGAGTTCGAGGGCGAAGCCCGTCCGATGCCGGACCTGAACATCGGTTATCTGCCGCAAGAGCCGCAACTTGATCCGACCAAGACCGTGCGTGAAGTGGTCGAGGAAGCGGTCAGCGTGATCAAGAACGCCCAGGCACGCCTGGACGAGGTCTACGCGGCTTATGCTGAAGAAGATGCCGACTTCGACAAACTGGCTGCCGAACAGGCCAAGCTCGAAGCGATCCTGCAAGCCAGCGACGGCCACAACCTGGACCGTCAACTGGAAGTCGCCGCCGACGCGCTGCGTCTGCCGGCCTGGGACGCCAAGGTCGAATTCCTCTCCGGTGGTGAAAAGCGTCGTGTGGCCCTGTGCCGTCTGCTGCTGTCCGCCCCGGACATGCTGCTGCTCGACGAACCGACCAACCACCTGGACGCTGACTCCGTGGCGTGGCTGGAGCACTTCCTGCACGACTTCCCGGGTACCGTGGTTGCGATCACGCACGACCGTTACTTCCTGGACAACGTTGCTGGCTGGATTCTGGAACTCGACCGCGGCGCGGGCATTCCATACGAAGGCAACTATTCGGGTTGGCTTGAAGCCAAGTCCGATCGTCTGGCTGCCGAATCCAAGCAGCAGTCGGCTCACGAAAAAGCCATGAAAGAAGAACTGGAGTGGGTGCGCAAAGGCGCCAAGGCCCGCCAGTCGAAATCCAAGGCTCGTCTGCAACGCTTCGAAGAAATGCAATCGCAGGAATTCCAGAAGCGTTCGGAAACCAACGAAATCTACATCCCGGCCGGTCCGCGTCTGGGCGACAAGGTCATCGAATTCAAGAACGTTTCCAAGGGCTACGGCGATCGCGTGTTGATCGATAACCTGTCGTTCTCGATGCCGAAGGGCGCCATTGTCGGCGTAATCGGCGGTAACGGTGCCGGTAAATCGACCCTGTTCCGCATGCTGATGGGCAAGGAAACACCGGATTCGGGCAGCATCGAAGTCGGCGAAACCGTGCAACTGGCGTGCGTCGATCAGAGCCGCGAAGACCTCGACGGCAGCAAGACCGTGTTCCAGCAGATCTCCGACGGTTCCGACCAGATCCGCATCGGCAACTACGAGATCCCGTCGCGTACCTACGTCGGTCGCTTCAACTTCAAGGGTGGCGATCAGCAGAAGTTCGTCAAGGACCTGTCCGGCGGTGAGCGCGGTCGTTTGCACCTGGCGCTGACTCTGAAAGAGGGCGGCAACGTCCTGCTGCTCGACGAACCGTCCAACGACCTCGACGTTGAAACCCTGCGTTCTCTGGAAGAAGCCCTGCTGGACTTCCCGGGCGCCGCCATTGTGATCTCTCACGATCGGTGGTTCCTTGACCGCGTCGCGACCCACATCCTGGCGTACGAAGACGACTCGCAAGCGATCTTCTTCGAAGGTAACTACACCGAGTACGAAGCCGACCGCAAAAAGCGCCTCGGCGAAGCGGCGGCCCAGCCACACCGGGTACGCCACAAAAAACTGGCCTGATTCGGGTTGGTTGCATGAAAAAGCGGAGCCTTCGGGCTCCGTTTTTTTTGCCAGCGTTTTTTCGGGGTACCGAGGTGGATTCATCGCTGGCAAGCCAGCTCCCACAGGATTTGTGATGTGCCCGGAATAGGTGAACACCGCTGAAACTGTGGGAGCTGGCTTGCCAGCGATGGCGGGTATAACTGTTGGTGCATAACTTGAACCTGATCTCACCATTCGGGTGCGTAACAGGCCAAAAAACAGTCTGATTTATATCCTGTGCACCATTTAATTTCATATCTGCGACATTTTGCGCTGTTCCTGTGCGCAATTCGTTTGCTACAGTCCGGCCCAATCTCTTCCAACGACAATAAATTTGCCGAGACTTTTCCCATGATCGAATCCGTCGAATCCTTCCTCGCACGCCTGAAACAACGCGACCCGGATCAACCCGAATTCCACCAGGCTGTCGAAGAAGTCCTGCGCAGTCTGTGGCCGTTTCTTGAGGCCAATCCGCATTACCTGACCTCGGGGATTCTGGAGCGCATCTGTGAGCCGGAGCGGGCGGTGGTGTTTCGCGTGTCGTGGGTCGACGATCAGGGCAAGGTCCAGGTCAATCGTGGTTTCCGCATCCAGATGAACAGCGCGATCGGCCCCTACAAGGGCGGCTTGCGTTTCCATCCTTCGGTGAACATGGGCGTGCTGAAATTCCTCGCCTTCGAGCAGGCTTTCAAAAACTCGCTCACCTCGTTGCCAATGGGCGGCGGCAAGGGCGGCTCGGACTTCGATCCGAAGGGCAAGAGCGACGCCGAAGTCATGCGGTTCTGCCAGGCGTTCATGAGCGAGTTGTATCGCCATATCGGCGCCGACGTTGACGTGCCGGCCGGCGACATCGGCGTCGGTGCGCGGGAGATCGGATTCCTGTTCGGTCAGTACAAGCGCCTGAGCAACCAGTTCACCAGCGTGCTGACCGGTAAGGGCATGACGTACGGCGGCAGCCTGATTCGCCCGGAAGCCACCGGTTTTGGCTGCGTGTATTTCGCTGAAGAGATGCTCAAGCGTCGCGAGCAGACCGTTGAAGGCAAACGCGTGGCGATCTCCGGTTCCGGCAACGTTGCGCAATACGCCGCGCGCAAGGTCATGGATCTGGGCGGCAAGGTGATTTCCCTGTCCGACTCCGAAGGCACGTTGTATTGCGAAGCCGGGTTGAGTGAAGAACAGTGGCTGGCGCTGCTGGAACTGAAAAACGTGAAACGCGGGCGGATCAGTGAACTGGCAGCGGTCTACAACCTGGAGTTCCGCGCCGGTCAGTTGCCTTGGTCGCTGGCCTGCGACATAGCGCTACCGTGCGCCACGCAAAACGAACTCGACGCCGAATCCGCCCGCCTGCTGCTGCGCAACGGCTGCGTGTGCGTGGCCGAAGGCGCAAACATGCCGACCACACTGGAGGCTGTGGATATCTTCATCGAGGCGGGGGTTCTGTTCGCGCCGGGCAAGGCATCCAATGCGGGCGGCGTGGCCGTCAGCGGTCTGGAAATGTCGCAGAACGCCATGCGCTTGTTGTGGACGGCGGGCGAGGTGGACAGCAAGTTGCACGCGATCATGCAGTCGATCCACCACGCCTGTGTGCATTACGGCGAAGAGAACGGGCGGATCAACTACGTCAAAGGCGCGAACATCGCCGGCTTCGTCAAAGTCGCGGATGCGATGCTGGCTCAGGGCGTCGTCTGATTCGGCTCGATGCGAATCACTTCAATCATTTGATCGCCGGCGGGGCGCTGCCATAGCACCTCGTCGTTGAGTCGGGCGCCAAGCAGGGCCCGGCCCAGCGGTGAGCCCCAATTGATCAGGCCTTTGGCTGCGTCGGCCTGATCTTCACCGACCAGTTGCACGCGGCGTTCGGTGTCGTGTTCGTCGGCGTAGGTCACCCAACTGCCGATTTGCACTTTGTCGGTAGACGTCGCGGCGACGGCGACTTGTGCGCTGCCGAGGCGCTGATTGAAGTAACGCAAATCTCGTTCGAGATCGGCCTGGCGTTGCTTGTCAGCCTGTTCACCTTTTGCCGTTTGCTCGGCGTGCAAGGCTTGCAGCTCGGCGACTTTCGCCTGCAACTGTTGCAGACCTTGCTGTGTGACGTAATTGGGCTGCGCGCTGACCTGCCGTTCGACTGGCTGATCGGCTTGCGCGGCGGCGTTGTCTTCGTTGACGAAAGCACGGCTCATGGTGTCCTCCCCGTTAATGGGTTGGGCCATGCTCGCAGGCATTTGGTTTCATCGGATGTCTGCCAACGACCTATTGCGAGCGATAGGCCCGCGCGGCGCCCTGATCCTTCTGCTGCTGCCAGGCACGCTCGCGCTCGTCCCAGTGCTCGTTGCGATAGTCGTTGCGATCCTTGTTTTCCAGCATCGCCTGACACTGGCGAAAGCCGTCGGTCCAGCCCTCGGCGTATTGCTTGTCCTTGAGATAGCGCGGCACATTCTTGCGAAACTCGCCGCTGATCGATCCGGCGGCCTGTCGGCCGCTGACACAACCGTCATCAAAACCGTCGGCAAAGGCCGGTGGATAACCCTTGGCGATCAGATCTTCGTGAGTGGTCTGGCAACCGCTCAGCAATAGCAAAACACCCAGCGAAACCGCACACCGCCACATCGCACTCTCCCGAGCCGTCACACCGCTTATGGGGAAAGTCTAGAAGGGGATTCGTTGATGGGGTGTGAAAGAAAGATCAAAAGATCGCAGCCTGCGGCAGCTCCTACAGGGGAAACGCATTCCAAGTGTAGGAGCTGCCGAAGGCTGCGATCTTTTCAGTAGTGATACCACTTCACCTCAAGCATCACTTCAGTTTCAGGCGTCGCCACATGACTGAACTCGCGCTGCGCACTCAGGCGTAAACCCAGGTTACGCGACAGCTCCCACTGCTGATTCAGGCTCAGGCTACGGCGCACTTCGCCATTGAAGAAATAATCACCCTTGGCTTCGAGGCTGAGATTGCCCAGCGGGTTTTTCCACAGCACGCCGGTATTGAAACCGCCAGCAGGAGAAACGAACTCGGCGAAGTCATTGTTGTGTTCGACACGCACCGTGCCAAGGGCAAAACCGAGCACGTCTTCACCCAATTGCCACGTACCTCCACCGCCGCCATTGACGTGGCTGACCAGGGTTTCGTCATCGTGCTTGCCCGGCACGCGTTCAAGTCCGCCCGTCACTTGCCACGACAATGGCTGCAGCAACTCGTTACGCGGTGTCAGAGAGCGGATGGTCGCCAGATCCAGTTGCTGGAACTGCCAGTGATTGCCTTCGTACTGGCGCAGCTTCATCTGCAGGATTTCGATTTGCGCACCGAGCGGGAAGCTCTCGGCGTTGTCGTTGAGGTCGTGATACGCCATGCGCAAGCCGTACTCGGCGAACGCACGGTCGCCGCGAGTACCGAGACCGGCCTGCCAGGTGCGCGATTCGTGGCCATCCTCCGGCAAGCCAGGACGAGGGATCTCCAGCTCCGGCGCCGGGTTTTTGTTGATCGCCCGCAGCAGTTCAAAGCTGCGCTGCGCCCGTTGCGGATCACGTTCCTGGCCGTTGGCGCGGTAGCGCTCCAGCCGATACGCGGCGTCGATGATCAGCGCTTGCCGGGCGCGGGGCAGGGCCTTGAAAGTGGGCGCTTGCAACACCTGTTGAGCGGCGCTGACTTTCAGCACCCATTGCTGTTCTTCGTCAGTCAACGGTTCGGCGCGGCTGAGCAATTCGCGTTCACGGGACGGGCGGTATTCGATGCTTTCTACCAGACCCGCTTCTTTAACGGCTTTGACCGTGTCGGTGGGGATTGCGGTCAGCGGGAATTGTTCGGTCAGGCGCAGACTCGGACGGGCCACTTGCAGCAGTTCGAGCAGACGGTAGGAGCAGTTTTCGTCGAAGAAGAAGTAGTCGAACTGGATCTGCTTCAACTCCCACACATGCTCGACCATGCGCGCGGTTTCTTCTTGCGTCAGATTGAGCCGGTACTCCCACAGATCGCGGTTTTCCAGGCTGCGGTATTCGGAGAGTTTTTCCTGATACGGCACCAGCGCAAACAGCCCCGGATAGCCGCCCATCAAACCTTTCCAGGCGTAGAGAATGCTGTTGTCCGAACCTTCGATGTAGGCGCCGAAGTTGATCGCGTAACTGAGCAGCGAGGTCTTGTCGCTTTGCACGTCCGCCTGATCGATGCGCAGCAAGGTGTGGCCGAACATCGACGACGGGCTGTTGAGATACGCCGCCGGGAAGATCATCACCGCGCTGTGCGGCGAAACGTCCTTGAACCACTTTTTGTATTCGGCGCACGCCGGCGTCGGCAGATCGGTCAGGTTGAGCTGTGCTTTCAACCAGCGGGTGCGGGCCGGATAGACGCATTGTGCGTGCTGCTCACCAAGACTGGCCGGGGCGTACAACGCCTGCACGGTGGCGGCCAGCTCACGGTCGGGGTGTTCATTGCCATCGGGCGCGAGAAAGAATTTCCTGTCGCTGACATAGCTGCGCCAGCCACCGAGTTTGGCGGTTTCGTAATGACCGAGGGAAATCCAGAAGCGGTCGTTGGCCAGTTGCTGCAAACGTTGAGGATCGATGTTTGGCGCGGCGGACAGCGGGGCGCAGACACAGAGCGCCAGCCAGGCAAGGCGTTTGAGCATAAGTGGCAACTTAAGTCGAAAGAAAATAAAACCCGGATCGGGGTGTGATCACTCACCCTGTGGCGAGGGGATTTATCCCCGTTGGGCTGCGAAGCGGCCCCAGAACCTGTATCCCCAATGCATCAGATACACCGCATGCACAGGTTCCACGACTGCTTCGCAGCCGAACGGGGATAAATCCCCTCGCCACAGGTTCAGCGTCACAATTGACTGACGGCACTCAAAATAAAACCCGCTCCCCGAAGGAAGCGGGCGGGGTCGAGCTTAAGCCTGCGTTGCGTACTTGGCCAGACGTGCGTCTGATTTCAGCACGGACAGGGTGTTGGTATGCACGTCTTCAGCGGTCACGTCAGCCTTGCTGAAGATCTGCTGGAAGTGCTCGTGAGTCACAGCAGCGAAGTGCGCACGGTCTTCCGGCGCCACGCCCAGTACCACGGCATAGGTCGTCAGCGCTTCGCCGTTGCCCTTGGCCATGTCTTCAGACAGCTCGTTCATCATGCCATTCATGGCAAACCAGGATTTGCCGCCATAGGTCAGCGACGCGTTGGTCGAGCAACCGTTGGTGCCGGAGGTCATACCAAACGTGGCGTTACCGGAAGTGCCGTTGGTGGTGGATGCCAGGAAGTGAGCCGGGGTGCCACGCTGACCTTCGAACAGCATGTTGCCCCAACCGCAATCCGGGCCGCCTGGAGCTTGCGCCATTGCGTTGATGGATACAGCGGTGAAGAGAGTACCGAGAAGAATCCGTTTCATAGCTTTTATCTCTTTATGTGCATACCAATGGACAGGGTTCTGGCGCCTTACGGTGCCAGTGGGCCGGTATTAGTTCCAGCCGCGCAGTTTGGAGTTTAGGCACGTTCCTGGGGTTCCGTGAGTTTTTGCAAAATATTTGGAATAAACCCCGGTTTCAAGGGCGCGGGTCACGGGCCGGGCGTTTGTCTATGCTTTGTCACATGGCGCGCCTTGCCAGTGGGGTACGGGCAGCGCCAGAATGCCGCTATCTGCCCCGCCTGATTGTTAAGGAAGCCCGATGCCTGATCCTGTTGCTGCCAGCTTGCGTCTAGCGCCCGAAGCGCTGACCCGTCCGTTTTCCGCTGAACAGTTCAGCTTCACTACCACCAATGATCTGGAGCCCTTTCGCGGTGTGCTCGGCCAGGAACGTGCGGTCGAAGCCTTGCAGTTCGGTGTGGCCATGCCACGCCCCGGTTACAACGTTTTTGTCATGGGCGAGCCCGGCACCGGTCGCTTCTCGTTCGTCAAACGCTACCTGAAAGCCGAAGGCAAACGCCTGCAGACCCCGGCAGACTGGGTCTACGTGAATAATTTCGATGAACCGCGCGAACCGCGCGCACTGGAGTTGCCATCGGGCACGGCCGGCGCGTTCATCGGTGACATCAACGGCTTGATCGATAATCTGCTGGCGACTTTTCCGGCGGTCTTCGAACACCCGTCCTACCAGCAAAAGAAAAGCGCCATCGACCGCGCCTTCAACCAGCGCTACGACAAGGCCCTCGACATCATCGAGCGCCTGGCCCTGGAAAAAGACGTTGCCCTGTATCGCGACAGCAGCAACATCGCGTTCACGCCGATGCTCGACGGCAAGGCGCTGGATGAAGCTGAATTCGCCCAGTTGCCGGAAGCCGATCGCGAGCGTTTTCACGAAGACATTTCCGGTCTCGAAGAACGCCTGAACGAAGAACTCGCCAGCCTGCCGCAGTGGAAGCGTGAGTCGAACAATCAACTGCGTTCGCTCAATGAAGAAACCATCACCCTGGCCTTGCAGCCATTGCTGTCGCCGTTGTCCGAGAAGTATGCGGAGAACGCAGTGGTCTGCGGTTACCTGCAAGCGATGCAGGTGTACCTGCTGAAAACCGTGGTCGAGCAACTGGTCGACGACAGCAAGACCGACGCCGTCGCCCGCAAACTGCTGGAAGAGCAATACGCGCCGAGTCTGGTGGTCGGTCATCCGTCCAGCGGTGGCGCGCCCGTGGTTTTCGAGCCGCACCCGACGTACGAAAATCTGTTCGGTCGCATTGAATACACCACCGATCAGGGCGCGCTTTACACCACCTATCGCCAGTTGCGTCCGGGTGCCTTGCACCGCGCCAACGGTGGTTTCCTGATTCTTGAAGCGGAAAAAATGCTCAGCGAGCCGTTCGTATGGGATGCGCTCAAGCGCGCCCTGCAATCGCGCAAGCTGAAAATGGAATCGCCGCTGGGCGAGATGGGCCGCTTCGCCACCGTGACCCTCAACCCGCAGCACATTCCGTTGCAGGTCAAAGTCATCATCATCGGCGCGCGGTCGCTGTACTACACGTTGCAGGACCTCGATCCGGACTTCCAGGAGATGTTCCGCGTTCTGGTCGACTTCGACGAAGACATCCCGATGGTCGACGAAAGCCTGGAGCAATTTGCCCAGCTCCTGAAAACCCGGACTTCGGAAGAAGGCATGGCTCCGCTGACGGCCGATGCGGTCGCGCGTCTGGCGACTTACAGCGCACGTCTGGCCGAACACCAAGGACGTTTGTCGGCGCGCATCGGTGATCTTTTCCAGTTGGTCAGCGAGGCGGATTTCATCCGGCATCTGGCCGGCGATGAGATGACCGATGCCGGTCACATCGAGCGTGCCCTGAAAGCCAAGGCCACCCGCACCGGGCGCGTGTCGGCGCGGATTCTCGATGACATGCTCGCCGGGATCATCCTGATCGACACCGATGGCGCGGCGGTGGGCAAGTGCAACGGGCTGACCGTGCTTGAAGTCGGTGACTCGGCGTTCGGTGTGCCGGCGCGGATTTCCGCCACGGTGTACCCGGGCGGCAGCGGTATCGTCGACATCGAGCGTGAGGTCAATCTTGGCCAGCCGATCCACTCCAAAGGCGTGATGATCCTCACCGGGTATCTGGGCAGCCGTTACGCCCAGGAATTCCCGCTGGCGATTTCCGCGAGCATCGCACTGGAGCAATCCTACGGTTACGTCGACGGCGACAGTGCGTCGCTGGGCGAGGCGTGCACGCTGATTTCGGCGTTGTCGAAAACCCCGCTCAAGCAATGCTTCGCGATCACCGGTTCGATCAACCAGTTCGGTGAAGTGCAGGCGGTGGGCGGGGTCAACGAGAAGATCGAAGGCTTCTTCCGCCTCTGCGAAGCACGCGGCCTGACCGGCGAGCAAGGCGCGATCATCCCGCAGGCCAACGTCGCTACGTTGATGCTCGATGAGAAAGTGCTGGCGGCAGTGCGCGCGGGGCAATTCCACGTGTACGCGGTGCGTCAGGCCGACGAAGCGCTGAGCCTGCTGGCCGGTGAGCCGGCCGGTGAGCCGAATGCCGATGGTGAATTCCCGGAGGGCAGCATCAATGCGCGAGTGGTAGAACGCCTGCGCGATATTGCCGAAATGATCAGCGAAGAAGATCTCAAAGAAGCCGAGAAGGAGCTGGCGCAGGAGGCGTTGGTAGAAGCCAAACCGGCTTAACGCCCAACGCGGTCAAACTGTAGGAGTGAGCCTGCTCGCGATAGCGGTGTGTCAGTCGACAAAAATGTTGCCTGACACACCGCCATCGCGAGCAGGCTCACTCCTACATTTGTTTTGTGTCGATCTTCAGGGAAATCGCCACAACTCTGACGCCAATATTCACACAATGACCATTCGGCGCATTCTGGTTTCATAAAGCTTGCCCGGCGGACTTTTCTTCTATTCTCAGCTCAAGGATATCGACAGTATCACTGGATCGAGCCAGTCCTCCCGAGAGGGCTGAATACCGGCTTTACCGAGGGTCGCCGCCATGTCGCGCAACCTCTGCCTCACCCGTCAATGTCTGGGTCTCGTGACCCGTATCGAATGCGCCATCAAACCGTTGGCCGGCGATAACGGCATGTGGACACTGCTCTTCGCTGCCGGCATGGCCGGCGAACAACCTTCCGCCATCAAAGCCCAGGGTCCGTTCCACGGCCCGATTGCCGCTGAGTCGATTCTCGACACCATCGTTGAAAGTCTGACGTTGCACGGCTATGAGCTGGCCGACGACCCACAGATCTGGAGCCTGCACCTGCAAGCCCAGCTTCGGCAGATCAACGGCGGGCGTGGCCGCAGCCTCAACTGACACGCGCCCCTGTAGGAGCTACCGAAGGCTGCGATCTTTTGACTTTGCTTTTCAAGGAGCAGTCTCAGCTACTTGCGCCTTGTCGAGCTTGACCTCAAAGCCGTATTGCACGGTGGCGAGGTTGGTTCGCTGATAGGTTTCCACGTGGGTTGGACGGCCATAGAAGTAGTGCACGCCAGACAGCGCCGGGCCTTCTGCGCTCGCATCGTGGCTGACCGAGAGAATCTGCTTGAGGTATTTGCCGCTGTCGTCCTTGACGAAGAATCGCCATTCATCGGCGGGGAACAGCTTCAAGTCGACCACCAGCGTGTTGTTCCTGATCTCCAGACCTTTGGGCAAAGACTTGGCGTCATAGGTTTTTTTCTCGACCGATGCGAGAAACAGCGGCATTGAGCCGACGGCAATCGCCGGCGTATCCGGAAACAGGTTCAAATCGTAGGTGATCGTCGCGTTCAGTGGATCGACCTGATAAGCCTCGGGCGGTAGCTCGATCGGTTCATCGAGTTTGCCGCTGCGCTTTTCGGTGAAGAACGTCACCGGGCTGACCCCGGGGTTGAAGTCGTCCCCGAGCAGTTCGTCGTTGAAGGTGCGGCGGTGAGAAAACTCGATGCGCGCAGCGCTCGAGTCCTCCACCGATTGTTGAATACGGATGCCAGCCTTCAACTGATCCTCGGTCAGGCTCGCGCCTTTGAGCCAGTTCGCGGCCAGATCGTCATACACCACAATCGGCAAGTCCAATGGCTGGACAGTTTTTTCCACGGTGTGCGGGTTGAAGGTGCGAATCGGCAGATCCAGTGCCTTGCGTGTCACGGTTGCCGAGGAAAAATCCAGCAGGCTGACTTCCAGCGTCTCGATCGGGCCGTTGAAGTAGACCTTGTTGTAGCGGCGCGGGTGTTGTTGCTCGAACGCCAGTTGGTCGTCACTGAGCTGCTTTTCCAGCGCGTCGCTCCAGGTTTTCTGCTGTTGCAGGTGCGTCAGTTGTTTTTCGTAGAAGGTAACCTGCTCCGGACTTTCGTTGATCGAACCGGCACGCACCAGGTATTGGCCACTGCCGTCGCGCGCCTGAACGATCAGCGGATTGAGCTGGGCGTCAGCGACTTCCGGGGCCAGCGGCAGGTTGTTGCTGAATTCGACTTCGGCGTAGTTCTTTTCAAGCTTGAGCAGTTTGACGCTGAGATTGTCGTTGGTACGGGTCTGGCCGACATCTTTCTGCGTCAGGTCAAAACTGTACAAGCGGCGCGGCGCGATGACTTCGACCTGGCCTTGCAGGCTCACCGGTTGCGGCAGGTTTTTCTTGTCGACGTCCAGGCCATCGATGAACGGGTAGGTCACGGTCAGGTCATCGGGGTTGGTGACGTTGGAGCTGGATGGGCTGAGCTGAATGCCCGGATCGGTTTCCGACCACTCCGGCTGATAAGCAATGACGCGCTTGTTGCTTAGCGTCACCGATTGCCACTCCACGCCATGCGGGAACAGGAAGCCGCCGGGAATGTTCAGGTTAAACGGGAAAACCGGTTGCAAGTCGATGAGGTAATCGGAGCTGGCATCCTTGTGCAGCACAAACAGACCATTGATGAAGGTATCGACCAGCGCCTGCGGGGTAGGGTAGTGCTTGAGCACGCCAAGGGCGTCTTCGCCGTATTCGGTTTTTGCCGGATTGCTGTCGAGCTTGAGCTGTGCGCGTTCGAGCAACAGCAGTGAACCGCCGAGTTCGGTGACGGCGTCCTTGAGCTTCGGATCGGTGATGGCGTCCAGTGATTGTTCGAATTTTACGGTTTTTTCTTCAAGGCTGACCGTGTGCTTTTCGTCACCTTGCGAGCAACCGCCAAGGAGCAGGGTGAAGCAAATTCCGGCAATCGTTATCGGCAATCGCACATCCATTTCCACTTTTCCTGTCCGCTTTCGCTGGGCCGTCAATGGTTTGGACACTAGCAGAAAAAAATGCCGCACACGTGCGCCGGTAGCGGATTTTCAGGCGGTTTCTGGCTGTCACAGCGGGCTGGTATACTCGCCCCCCATTACAACCCCCCTTGTGTGAGATTCAATGGAACGCTTTATCGAAAATGCAATGTATGCCACGCGCTGGCTGCTGGCGCCGATCTACATCGGGCTGTCCCTCGGGCTCCTGGCGTTGGCACTGAAATTTTTCCAGGAAGTTTTCCACATCCTCCCCAACGTCTTCTCGATGGCCGAGTCGGATCTGATTCTGGTCCTGCTGTCGCTGATCGACATGGCGCTGGTCGGTGGC
Organism: Pseudomonas sp. P116; assembly: GCF_020149425.1. Taxonomy (NCBI): domain Bacteria; kingdom Pseudomonadati; phylum Pseudomonadota; class Gammaproteobacteria; order Pseudomonadales; family Pseudomonadaceae; genus Pseudomonas; species Pseudomonas sp. P116. The sequence continues at coordinate 233,159 of NZ_JACVHB010000008.1, forward strand.
CTGCTGGTGATGGTGATGATTTCCGGCTACGAGAATTTCGTCTCGCAACTGGACATCGATGAGGGCAAAGAGAAGCTCAGCTGGCTGGGCACCATGGACTCCTCGTCGCTGAAGATGAAAGTGGCGGCTTCGATCGTGGCGATTTCTTCGATCCACTTGCTGCGCATTTTCATGGACGCCAAGAACGTCGATCCCGAGCACCTGATGTGGTACGTGATCATCCACATGACGTTTGTGATTTCGGCATTTGCCATGGGTTACCTGGATAAGCTCACCAAGCACTGATCATTCTTTGATCGCTGCAAAACCGCCCGTCTGTTGCGAAACAGACGGGCGGTGTCGTTTTTGGCTTGTGCTTTTTTGCCCGCAGGCATATCCCTGTAGACCTACTGGCTCGCCACTGCGTGAGGTGTGTTCATGAACCTGCAAGAGTTGAACGCGTACGCCATCGCCGGCAAGGTCGATGAGCTGAACCTGATCTCCATGGAAGGCGGCATTTACCTGCTCGAAGCGCGTATGCGTGGGGCGGCGTATCCGCTCAGCAACGCTCAAGGGCAGATGTTGACGCTACGCTCGGTCGAACATGCCCGTGATGTGTTGCATACCTTTCCGGTATTGCCGTTCAACCTCGTACACACCTCGGTACATGATGAAATGTGTGGCCTCGGCGCCAGTGGCGAGGAAAGTCTGAAAGTGCCGCTCGCCTGGCGTTCCGCGCTGTAGCCCCGTCGCCCCAAACGGCAGGGCATCTGTGCTAGTCTGCTCGCCCTTTTGGTTCCGGGCGCGCCGGGACGCGCTGTGTACGCACGGCACGTCTGTTGGCCGTCCGCACAGCGGAGCAGTGTCATGTCCGAAGTAAATCTGTCCACCGACGAAACTCGCGTCAGCTACGGTATCGGCCGTCAGCTGGGTGACCAGCTGCGCGACAACCCGCCACCGGGTGTCAGCCTTGACGCCATTCTGGCCGGTCTGACCGACGCTTTCGCCGGTAAGGAAAGCCGTGTAGGTCAGGAAGAAATGTCCGCCAGCTTCAAAGTGATCCGCGAGATCATGCAAGCCGAAGCGGCTGCCAAGGCTGAAGCTGCAGCAGGCGAAGGCCTGGCATTCCTGGCTGAAAACGCCAAGCGTGACGGCATCACCACTCTGGCTTCCGGCCTGCAATTCGAAGTGCTGACTCAGGGCGAAGGCGCCAAGCCAAGCCGTGAAGATCAAGTGCGTACTCACTACCACGGCACCCTGATCGACGGCACTGTGTTCGACAGCTCGTACGAGCGTGGCCAGCCAGCAGAATTCCCGGTTGGCGGCGTCATCGCCGGCTGGACCGAAGCCCTGCAACTGATGAATGCCGGCAGCAAATGGCGCCTGTACGTGCCGAGCGAACTGGCTTACGGCGCTCAAGGCGTCGGCAGCATCCCGCCGCACAGCGTTCTGGTATTCGACGTCGAGCTGCTGGACGTTCTGTAACACCTGGCCTGTCTGAATGACAGGCTAATGTGGGAGCCAGCCTGCTGGCGATAGGGTCGACACCGGTTTTTGTTCAAGACCGCGTTGATGCCGTCACCAGCAGGCTGGCTCCCACAGTTTTTTCCGTGACTCTCATATTTCAATCTTGTGATGCAGTTCATTGGTCGGGCGCAAGGCCCGGGCGTAGCAGAACAGGAACAGATTGCGCACCAGCTCCTTGAGCACCAGCGGCTCGCTGGAATTCAGGCTGCTGACATCCAGATCACCCTGATCCTGCAGCTCATGCAAGGCTTCTTCTTCAAGCACCGCACAGACTTCCCCGGTTTCCCGATGCAGGATTCTGAGGTAAGGGTGTGGGCGATCCAGCCAGGCGTCGATCAAATAAGTCATGGTTCTCATCTCCATTGAAAGGGTTTCAATGAGAATAATTCTTATTCATCAAATAGCAAGCGCCTATTGGCGGATTGCAGATTTTTCAGGGTAAAGATTGCGTAAGGTCAAAACGGCTGGCGCTTGGCTATTGCGTGGATGTGCTGAGGGAAACAGGGGAGGGCGGAGCTCCATCCCACGGCGGGCGCGGGATGGATGACAGCAGGATCAGACTTTTCTGACGAACTCGGATTTGAGCTTCATCGGGCCGATGCCGTCGATCTTGCAGTCGATGTCGTGGTCGCCATCGCACAAACGGATGTTCTTGACCTTGGTGCCGACCTTGACCACCAGCGACGTACCTTTGACCTTGAGGTCCTTGATCACGGTGATGGTGTCGCCGTCCTGCAGGACGTTGCCGACCGAATCTTTCTTCACGGCGTCATCGGAGGCTGCTTCGGCTTCGCCATTGGCAGACCACTCGTGGGCGCACTCCGGGCACACCAGTTGAGTGCCGTCTTCGTAGCTGTATTCGGAATTGCATTTCGGGCAGGGTGGCAACGTGCTCACTAGGGCTCCTTGAGAGGGGATCGCTAAAAGTCGCACATTGTATAGGGTTTCTCGGCTGCTGGCGCCAAAAGCAAAAAATCGCAGCCTCAACAGCTCTGTAGGAGCTGCCGAAGGCTGCGATCTTTCGATCTGTTTTCAGCGATTTCAGTGTGTACGGGCGACCGCAAACTCACTCAATTCAACCAGTGCATCACGGTATTCGCTGGCCGGCAGCGCTTCGAGGCACTTGATCGCGCGGGCCACGTAATCGCGGGCCAGTTGCGCGGTGTACTCAAGCGAACCGGAAGCTTCCACGGCGATGCGGATGCTTTCAAGGTCTTCGATCCCGCCTTTCTGGATCGCCTGGCGCACCAGTGCAGCCTGTTCAGGCGTGCCTTCGCGCATGGTGTAGATCAGCGGCAGGGTCGGCTTGCCTTCGGCCAGATCGTCACCGACGTTCTTGCCCAGGGTTTCTGCGTCGCCCTTGTAGTCGAGCAGATCGTCGACCAACTGGAATGCCACGCCCAGGTGATCGCCAAAGGTGCGCAGGGCTTCGCTCTGCTCGGCGGTCGCACCGGCCAGCGCGGCGGCGCTGTGGGTGGAGGCTTCGAAAAGCATCGCGGTCTTGCCGCGGATGACTTCCATGTAGGTTTCTTCGGTGGTGCTGGCGTCGCGGACCTTGGACAGTTGCAGCACTTCGCCTTCAGCGATGATGCGCGTGGCCTGCGAGAGGATCTTCATCACCGGCATCGAGCCCAGTTCGACCATCATTTCGAACGAGCGCGAGTACAGGAAATCGCCCACCAGCACACTTGGCGCGTTGCCCCACATGGCGTTGGCAGTCGAACGGCCACGGCGCATGCCGGACATGTCGACTACGTCGTCATGCAGCAAAGTCGCGGTGTGCAGGAATTCGATGGTGGCAGCGAGCAGGCGCATGTCATCGCCTTCGCGACCCAGGGCCTTGCCACACAGCAACACTAATAAAGGACGCAGGCGTTTGCCGCCGGCCGAGGTGATGTAATCGCCGATTTTCGATACCAGCGGCACTCGGGAAGTCAGCTGCTTCTTGATGATGCCGTCGACGGCGCTAAAATCGTCCGCCACCGCGCGGTAGAAAGCTTGGGGTTGCATCAGCGAGAGTCGCTCCAGAAGGGTTGCGCGGCATGCTAGGACCCCCGTCCAGACCTGTCAAGGCGCGATGGACGGCTACTTGCAAGCCTGCGATAGCTTGCGTACAATCGCGCACCCTGAACTTCCTGGGCAGCACCTGCCTTACGCAATTGCTAGCGGGCCTTCCAGCCCCATGCAGCCATGCCAGCCAATACCTCTTCTTATAAAGAGCTGGGTGAGCAGGATTATCGGAGAAACACCATGTCTTATGCAGTAATCGTTACTGGCGGCAAGCAGTACAAAGTCGCCCCAGGTGAATACCTGAAGATCGAAAAACTGGAAATCGCTACCGGCGAATCCGTTACCTTTGATCGCGTTCTGTTGGTTGCCAATGGCGACGACGTAAACATCGGCGCCCCAGTTGTTGCTGGCGCTACTGTTGTGGCTGAAGTGATCTCCCAAGGTCGTCACGATAAAATCCGCATCATCAAGTTCCGTCGTCGTAAGCACCACATGAAGCGTATGGGCCACCGCCAGTGGTACACCGAGATCAAAATCACCGGTATTCAGGCTTAATTTCAGCCTAATTCCTCACTAGGAGAATTGAACTCATGGCACACAAAAAAGCTGGTGGTAGTACCCGTAACGGTCGCGACTCAGAAGCCAAACGCCTTGGCGTGAAGATGTATGGCGGCCAGAAGATCATTCCGGGCAACATCATCGTGCGTCAGCGCGGCACCCAATTCCACGCTGGTTACGGCGTTGGCATGGGTAAAGATCACACCCTCTTCGCGAAAATCGAAGGCGTGATCAAGTTTGAAGTAAAAGGCGCGTTCAACCGCCGTTACGTGAGCGTTGTCGCGGCTTAATCGCGAGATCGCTGGAAGAGCCCTGTCTTGCGACGGGGCTTTTTCGTTTGTGGGGTGAGTCTCTTGCAAAACTGTTTGTATGGGCTGTCGGCGTGCGATACAGGTCGTGTTTTGGGGTCGCTGCGCTCATTTTTGCAAGAGTCTTATGTCTTGATTGTTTTTCGGCTCGTCCGTATGGCGAGAGGCGTTGGTTATGAAGTTTGTTGATGAAGTATCGATTCGAGTAAAGGCTGGTGATGGCGGCAATGGCGCCATGAGTTTCCGTCGGGAAAAATTCATCGAGAACGGTGGCCCGAACGGTGGTGATGGCGGTGACGGCGGTTCCATCTACATGATGGCCGACGAAAACCTCAACACCCTGGTTGATTACCGTTACACCCGGCACTTCGATGCCGAGCGTGGTTCCAACGGCGGCAGCACCGACTGCACCGGTAAAAAAGGTGAAGACCTGATTCTGCGCGTTCCGGTCGGCACGACCGTGATCGACTCCGCTACTCAGGAAGTCATCGGTGACCTGACCAAGGCTGGTCAGAAACTGATGGTGGTGCAGGGCGGCTGGCACGGTCTGGGTAACACCCGTTTCAAATCCAGTACCAACCGTGCGCCGCGCCAGACCACTCCGGGTAAACCGGGTGAGCAGCGCGACCTGAAACTGGAAATGAAAGTGCTCGCCGACGTAGGTCTGCTGGGCTTGCCGAACGCTGGTAAAAGTACCTTTATCCGTTCGGTCTCGGCGGCCAAGCCGAAAGTTGCCGATTATCCGTTCACCACGCTGGTGCCAAACCTGGGTGTGGTCAGCGTCGATCGCTGGAAGAGCTTCGTCGTTGCCGATATTCCAGGCCTGATCGAAGGTGCTTCCGATGGCGCCGGCCTGGGTATCCGCTTCCTCAAGCACTTGGCGCGCACGCGTCTGCTGCTGCACCTCGTCGACATGGCGCCGCTGGATGATGCCAGCGCTCCGGATGCTGCAGAAGTGATCACCAATGAACTCATCAAGTTCAGCCCGTCCCTGGCTGAGCGTGATCGTTGGCTGGTGCTGAACAAGTGCGACCAGATCCTTGAAGAAGATCATGAAGAGCGCGTCAAGGAGATCGTTGATCGCCTGGAATGGACTGGTCCGGTTTACGTGATCTCGGCCATTTCCAAGCTGGGTACCGAGCGTCTGTGCCACGACATCATGCGTTACATGGAAGATCGTGCCGATCGCCTGGCCAACGACCCTGTCTACAAGGAAGAGCTGGCTGATCTCGATCAGCGCATCGAAGACGAGGCGCGCGCGCAACTGCAGGCGCTGGATGACAAGCGTGCCCTGCGTCGCAGTGGCGTGAAGTCTGTCCACGACATCGGCGACGATGATTGGGACGAAGAAGATGTGGATGACGAAGACGGTCCGGAAATCATTTACGTGCGTGACTGATCCGTTGCGATAAACTTGAACGCCGCTCAATCGAGCGGCGTTTTAGTATCTGGAAATCGCAAGTCACAAATAACGTCATGGGCGGCGCTGGGTCGCGCTGCCCTCAAGCTAAGGTTGAAGATGATGCGGAGCAAGGTGACAGGTGCGCAGCGTTGGGTCGTGAAGATCGGCAGCGCTTTGCTGACAGCTGATGGCAAAGGGCTGGATCGCGCGGCAATGAGTGTCTGGGTCGAGCAGATGGTGGCCTTGCATGAGGCTGGCGTCGAGTTGGTGCTGGTGTCCTCCGGGGCGGTAGCGGCCGGCATGAGCCGCTTGGGCTGGACCGCACGACCCAGTGCGATGCACGAGCTCCAGGCGGCCGCTGCAATTGGTCAGATGGGTCTGGTGCAAGCTTGGGAATCAAGCTTCGCCGAGCATGGCCGGCACACCGCGCAGATTCTTCTGACTCACGATGACCTGTCCGATCGCAAACGCTACCTGAACGCCCGCAGCACCCTGCGGGCGCTGGTCGAGCTGAAAGTCATCCCGGTGATCAACGAAAACGACACGGTGGTGACCGACGAAATCCGTTTCGGCGACAACGACACGCTGGCGGCGTTGGTGGCCAACCTGGTGGAGGCTGATCTGCTGGTGATCCTGACGGATCGCGACGGCATGTTCGATGCTGATCCGCGCAACAATCCAGAAGCCCAACTGATCTATGAAGCGCGCGCCGATGATCCGAGCCTGGATGCGGTGGCGGGTGGCACCGGTGGGGCGCTGGGGCGCGGCGGCATGCAGACCAAACTGCGCGCAGCACGGTTGGCGGCGCGTTCCGGTGCGCACACCATCATTGTGGGTGGTCGGCTTGAGCGTGTGCTGGATCGCCTGAAAGCGGGCGAGCGCATCGGCACCTTGCTGTCGCCTGAGCGCGGCATGCTGGCGGCGCGCAAGCAATGGCTGGCCGGGCATCTGCAGACTCGCGGCACCTTGGTGCTGGATGATGGTGCCGTGTCGGCGCTGTCTCAAGGTAACAAGAGCCTGCTGCCGGTGGGCGTCAAGCTGGTGCAGGGCAGTTTTCGTCGCGGTGAAATGGTGGTTTGCGTTGCGCCGGATGGTCGTGAGATCGCTCGTGGCCTGGCCAACTACAGTGCGCTGGAAGCTCAAAAAATCATCGGTCAGTCGTCGGATGCGATTGTCGGTTTGCTGGGTTACATGGCTGAACCGGAACTGGTTCACCGTGACAACCTGATTCTGGTTTAAGGAAAATTAGATGCGCGTAGCAAAAGGATTGTTGGGTCTGTTGATGGCGCTGCCATTGCTGGCCTCGGCCGAGGAAATCGGTCAGGTGTCGACGGTGTTCAAATTTGTCGGTCCAAACGACCGGATCGTGGTCGAGGCGTTCGACGACCCCAAAGTCGAAGGTGTGACCTGCTACCTGTCGCGCGCCAAAACGGGCGGCGTAAAGGGCAGTCTGGGTCTGGCGGAAGATCGCGCCGAAGCCTCGATTGCCTGCCGTCAGGTCGGTCCGATCAAGTTCAAGGGCGAGCTGAAGGATGGCGATGAGGTGTTCAAGGAGCGCACATCGTTGGTGTTCAAGACCATGCAGGTGGTGCGTTTCCTCGACAAGAAACGCAATACGCTGGTGTATCTGGTCTATAGCGATCGCGTGATCGAGGGCAGTCCACAGAATGCGGTGACGGCCATTCCGATTTTGCCGTGGGTGCCGGTTCAGCCATAAGGCTGAAAACCATTACAGGGTCGAGTTGTTTTTCCAGGCCCATGGGTTGTGTGATTGAGGGCGAGCCGTTCGGCTCGCCTTTTTGTTTCTCATTGTTGAATTGATGTGCTTCAGGCGCGAAGGGATTCGTATGCGTTTTTTTTTATGTCGCTGATGGTGTGTTGCTCGCTGTCCATGCAAGTGCAGGCCGAACCGTTTTATGCCGGCAAGTCATTGGCGCACCCGGTGATTCAGTCTCAGGAGAGTGGCGCGACGTTGGCGTTTATTCGCGAGCCGGCGGGTGTTGTGGGGTATGCGTGCATGTGTGATGCGCCGACAGCCGTGCCGCAGATGCTCGACAATTTCGGTGATTCGAGCATTGAGTCAGTGTTCTACGCCAGTCTCGATAGCGATATGCAGACCTTGATTGTCCTGTCCCGAGCGGGTGGGCGAAATGGGCTCCATGGCTATCGATTCAGTGAGCGATCGGGCAAATATCGCAAGCTGAACAGTCTGCAGCCGGTTCTTGATCGCATTGCGAGCAATCAGAAGAAGCTCAATGCCGCACGGGTAGTGAGCGAGCTGAACAAGTTGCTGCCCTATGACTACGGTTATGAGGTGGCGACAACCGGCATCCCTGAATTCGATGCGCTCGATCCCACGGCTGGCACGCTGGTGGGCGAATTCGGTGTTGGTGGCGTTCCGGCCTCGGAGGGCGGCGAGCCATCAGAAGATGGTGTCTATGACGCCTACAAGAAAACCTTTCTGCAGCGTGAAGGGCGTTGGTTGACGCTGACCTACGAACGCACGCCGATGGCGGAGGGTGAGCTCGCTCCGGCCTTTCGTGTAACGCAAATGGCGTGGGAGTCTGACCCGAAACGTTATGTGGGCTCGGAGGACGGACCTCTCGTTAAGTTGTGGGGTGATCGTGTGCTGGAGCGAGGCGTGATGGTTCAGGGCAGGAAGACGGGTGACTGGATCGAGTTTGATGCAGCGGTCTCCGAGGCCTCGGGAGCTTATGCGAATGGTTTGAGGCAGGGCGCCTGGGTGATCGATGAGCGCCATAGTGTTTCAGAAGGTTTGTTCGTCGACGGTTTGCGTGAGGGGCGCTGGACGATCACTGCGTACGGTAAAGATGAAGATATTTCTGGTTTCGACACGTACAAGCAAGATGTTCTGGATGGCCCGGCAGAGCGAGTCAGGGGGAGTGAGATTATCTCTCGTGGCGAGTATCTGAATGGTCGGCAGAATGGTCGTTGGGTCAGTGGCGAAGGAGAGGGTGCTTATGTCTCAGGTGTCAGGGAGGGCGCCTGGACTCTGAGGCTGGACGGCGACCGTGTTCAAACCTTGTCATTTGTCGCGGGTAAAAAGGAAGGAGAGTTGCGCGAGGTTGATGGGGCGGGGGTGTTGCGATTGCTTGAGCACTACCGGGCCGGTGCGCTTGATGGCTTGAGAGAAACTTACGCTGCGAACGGCAAGCTGACCTATTCGGCGACCTACGTGGCGGGGCAGATCAAGGGGCGTGCGCTGACCTATACCGATGATGGTTCGGTACTGCTGTCTGACATCACCTGGCTTCATGGAAATAGAGAGGGACCCTTTCGTACCTATCACTCAAATGGTCGGTTAGACCGAGTGGCCATTTATGAGGCGGATGAGCCCATCGGCAACGATCAGTCATTTAATGAGGCTGGGGCGTTGGTTTCAGAAAGAAATTACTGCCATGTGGTCGATGGCAAGTACACAAGAATCAAGCCGTGTGGCCTGCAGCGTAGCTTTCGCGGCGATGGGGTTGCCTACTTCGAGGCCGATTACCTGTTCGGAGTCAGGCAAAGTGTGCGTCACGAGTCTTACGAGGGGCGAAAGGTCGAGGAAGTGCTACTGGGTGCGGATGATCGTGTGGTGCACAACGATTACTACCCCAATGGGCAATTGAAGTGCTCCGAGCCCATGCAGGGGTATCGTCTGATCACCGTTGAAGGTCGGGAATACAAAGACTATTCGTATGCGAAGCGTGAAGGTGAAATGGTCTGCTACTACTCGACTGGCGTCGTTGAGCGTCGCTTCAACTTCAAGGGCGGCGAGCTGGTAGGCTGTTACACCGGGTACGATGAGTCGGGCGTGCAGAACTTTCCGCCGCCAGAGGGGTGTCCTCCACCGAAGCCGGTCATGTTCAATTTTGGTGAGTAAGCCCGGTGAGTCGGGTGCGTACCCTTGACCGGGTGCGTGCCTGTTTGGGGTTGTGATGGAAGGAGCGCTAAATCGCAGGCAATAAAAAACCGACCCGAGGGTCGGTTTTTTAATGACTACGTCGCTTAGGCAGCTTCTTTCAGTGCCTTGACGTGGCCATTCAGACGGCTCTTATGACGAGCAGCCTTGTTCTTGTGGATGATGCCTTTATCGGCCATACGGTCGATAACTGGCACAGCCAGAACGTATGCAGCTTGAGCTTTTTCAGCGTCTTTTGCGTCGATGGCCTTAACTACATTCTTGATGTAGGTACGAACCATGGAACGCAGGCTGGCGTTGTGGCTGCGACGCTTCTCAGCCTGTTTTGCACGTTTTTTGGCGGAAGGTGAGTTGGCCACCGTCGAGCTCCTCGAAAGACTTTTTAGGAAATAGCAAACAAAATAGGCCGCGAATCATGCCGATGAAGAGAAGTCTTGTCAAGGGCACTTGAATCGTTCCGCTAAGTGGTAGGTATAAAGAGGCGGGATATTTATTTCCGGCGCTTGACCTGTAAACTCGCGAGCTTTGGCTCTGTGCTGCTGCGGCGCGGAGTATCGCACAAGTGGGCGCTTTATTCGCCTGCTGTTTATCGACAGGCACAAACTCCTTCAATGAATCTGCTCAAATCGTTGGCCGCCGTCAGCTCTATCACGATGATTTCCCGGGTTCTCGGGTTTGTTCGCGATACGCTGATTGCTCGAATATTCGGCGCCGGAATGGCGACAGATGCCTTCTTTATCGCCTTCAAATTGCCCAATCTGCTGCGGCGGATCTTCGCCGAAGGGGCTTTTTCCCAAGCGTTCGTGCCCATTCTTGCGGAATATAAAAGCCAGCAGGGCGAAGAAGCGACCCGCACCTTTATCGCCTATGTGTCGGGTTTGCTGACGCTGGTGCTGGCGCTGGTTACGGCGCTGGGCATGATCGCCGCGCCTTGGGTCATCTGGGCCACCGCCCCGGGGTTCACCGATACCCCGGAAAAATTCCAGCTCACCTCTGACCTCTTGCGGGTGACGTTCCCCTATATATTGCTGATCTCGCTGTCCTCGCTGGCCGGTGCGATCCTCAATACCTGGAACCGCTTCTCGGTGCCTGCGTTCGTGCCGACCTTGCTCAACGTCAGCATGATCGTGTTTTCGCTGTTCCTCACGCCCTACTTCGATCCGCCGGTCATGGCGCTCGGCTGGGCGGTATTGGTCGGTGGTCTGGCGCAGTTGCTGTTTCAACTGCCGCACCTGAAAAAGATTGGCATGCTGGTGCTGCCGCGCCTGAATCTGCGTGATACCGGCGTGTGGCGGGTGATGAAACAGATGCTGCCGGCGATCCTTGGCGTATCGGTCAGCCAAATTTCGCTGATCATCAACACCATATTCGCCTCGTTTCTGGTCGCCGGCTCAGTGTCCTGGATGTATTACGCCGACCGTTTGATGGAGTTGCCATCCGGTGTGCTGGGTGTGGCATTGGGCACGATTCTGCTGCCGACGTTGGCCAAAACCTACGCCAGCAAGGATCGCCACGAATACTCGCGGATTCTCGACTGGGGCCTGCGTCTGTGTTTTGTGCTGGTGCTGCCGTGCTCGCTGGCGCTAGGGATCCTCGCCGAACCGTTGACCGTCTCGCTGTTCCAGTACGGTCAATTCAGTGGCTTTGATGCTGAAATGACTCAGCGCGCATTGGTTGCCTATTCTGTCGGTCTGCTCGGGATTATCGTGATCAAAGTGCTCGCGCCGGGCTTTTATGCGCAACAGAACATCCGTACGCCGGTAAAAATCGCAATCTTCACGCTGGTCTGCACTCAGTTGTTCAACCTGGTATTGATTGGGCCGCTGGCCCACGCCGGGCTGGCTTTGGCGATCAGTGCCGGTGCGTGCCTCAACGCCGGGCTGCTGTTCTATCAGTTGCGCAAACAGCAGATGTACCAGCCGCAACCGGGTTGGGCCAAGTTCGGTTTCAAACTGATCGTGGCAGTGGCGGTGATGTCGGTTGTGTTGCTGATCGGCATGCATTTCATGCCGGCGTGGGATCAAGGCCACATGCTTGAGCGCTTCCTGCGTCTGGGCGCATTGGTGGCGGCGGGCGTGGTTGCGTATTTCGGTATGTTGCTGCTGCTCGGTTTCCGTCTGCGCGACTTCAATCGCAAGGCCTTGAGCTGAGGTTTTACCCTTTATGAATGGGCGCGGGCCGACAGTTTTGTCGGCTCGATCACTTTGCGTTACGGTGTTGCCTGTCGTCGACCGTCGGGTGTGGTTATAATCGACCACTTTATGAGCAAGAAGCGCGTTATGCAGCTGGTTCGAGGCCTCCACAACTTGCGCCCCCAGCATCGGGGCTGCGTCGCCACTATTGGCAACTTTGACGGTGTTCACCGTGGTCACCAGGCTATCCTGGCCCGACTGCGTGAGCGTGCGCTCGAGTTGGGCGTACCCAGCTGCGTGGTGATTTTCGAGCCGCAGCCGCGGGAGTTTTTCGCCCCCGACTCCGCCCCGGCGCGTTTGGCCCGGTTACGCGACAAGCTGCAGCTGCTGGCCGCCGAAGGTGTCGACCGGGTCTTGTGCCTGGCCTTCAACCAGCGTCTGAGCAAACTCAGCGCCAGTGAGTTCGTCGACACCATTCTGGTGGACGGGCTCGGCGTGCAGCATCTGGAGGTCGGTGACGATTTCCGTTTTGGCTGCGACCGCCTCGGCGATTTTGATTTCCTGTTGCAGTCCGGGCAGGTTCACGGTTTTACCGTCGAAGCCGCGCAAACCGTCGAGCTGGATGGCATTCGTGTCAGCAGCACCCAAGTGCGTAACGCCTTGGCCGCGGCCGATTTTGCCTTGGCCGAACGTTTGCTCGGTCGCCCATACCGCATCGCCGGTCGTGTGCTGCATGGCCAGAAGCTGGCCCGGCAATTGGGTACGCCCACTGCCAATATTCAACTCAAGCGTCGTCGTGTGCCGTTCACCGGGGTGTATCTGGTGGATGTCGACATCGACGGCAAGACCTGGCCCGGCGTCGCCAATATTGGCGTACGGCCCACGGTGCAAGGTGATGGCAAGGCCCACCTTGAAGTCCATCTTTTAGATTTTGCCGGCGATCTGTATGACCGGCGTTTGACGGTGGTTTTCCACCAGAAGCTGCGTGAAGAGCAGCGATTTGCCTCTCTGGAGGCGCTGAAAACGGCGATCAATGCGGATGTCGCCACCGCCCGTGCACTAGCCGCACCTAGCGCCCATCGCTAATGAAGAGCCTTAAATGACCGACTATAAAGCCACGCTAAACCTTCCGGACACCGCCTTCCCAATGAAGGCCGGCCTGCCACAGCGCGAACCGCAGATTCTGCAGCGCTGGGACAGTATTGGCCTGTACGGAAAGTTGCGCGAGATTGGCAAGGATCGTCCGAAGTTCGTCCTGCACGACGGCCCTCCGTACGCCAACGGCACGATCCACATCGGTCACGCTCTGAACAAGATTCTCAAGGACATGATCATCCGCTCGAAAACCCTTTCGGGTTTCGACGCGCCGTACGTGCCCGGCTGGGACTGCCACGGCCTGCCGATTGAGCACAAGGTTGAAGTGACCCACGGCAAGAACCTGGGCGCGGACAAGACCCGCGAACTGTGCCGCGCCTACGCCACCGAGCAGATCGAAGGGCAGAAGTCCGAATTCATCCGCCTCGGCGTGCTGGGCGACTTCGCCAACCCGTACAAGACCATGAATTTCCAGAACGAGGCCGGTGAAATCCGCGCTCTCGCTGAAATCGTCAAGGGCGGTTTCGTGTTCAAGGGCCTCAAGCCTGTGAACTGGTGCTTTGATTGCGGTTCGGCTTTGGCCGAGGCGGAAGTCGAGTACGAAAACAAGAAGTCGTCGACCATCGACGTGGCATTCCCGATCGCTGACGAAGCCAAACTGGCTGCCGCGTTCGGCTTGCCGTCGCTGGCCAAGCCTGCCTCGATCGTGATCTGGACCACCACCCCGTGGACCATCCCGGCCAACCAGGCGCTGAACGTTCACCCGGAATTCAACTACGCGCTGGTTGATGTCGGCGACAAGTTGCTGGTGCTGGCTGAAGAGCTGGTCGAAGCCTGTCTGGCTCGCTACAGCCTGGAAGGCTCGGTGGTTGCGACCACCACTGGTAAAGAACTGGAGCTGATCAACTTCCGTCACCCGTTCTATGACCGTCTGTCGCCGGTGTACCTGGCCGACTACGTCGAACTGGGCGCCGGCACCGGTGTGGTTCACTCCGCCCCGGCTTATGGCGTAGACGACTTCGTGACCTGCAAGAAGTACGGCATGGTCAACGATGACATCCTCAATCCAGTTCAGAGCAACGGTGTTTACGTGCCGACGCTGGAATTCTTCGGCGGCCAGTTCATCTGGAAGGCCAACCCGGCCATCGTTGAAAAACTGACCGAAGTGGGTGCGCTGATGCACACCACCGTCATCGAACACAGCTACATGCACTGCTGGCGTCACAAGACTCCGCTGATCTACCGCGCCACCGCGCAGTGGTTCATTGGCATGGACAAAGAGCCGGTCAGCGGCGACACCCTGCGTATACGCTCGCTCAAAGCCATCGAAGAAACCAAGTTCGTTCCGGCCTGGGGCCAGGCGCGCCTGCATTCGATGATCGCTAACCGTCCCGACTGGTGCATCTCGCGTCAGCGCAACTGGGGCGTGCCGATCCCGTTCTTCCTCAACAAGGAAAGCGGCGAGCTGCACCCACGCACCGTTGAGCTGATGGAAGAAGTCGCCAAGCGCGTTGAAGTCGAAGGCATCGAAGCCTGGTTCAAGATGGACGCCGCCGAACTGCTGGGCGATGAAGCGCCGCAGTACGACAAGATCAGCGACACCCTCGACGTCTGGTTCGATTCGGGCACCACGCACTGGCACGTCCTGCGCGGTTCGCACCCGATGGGCCACGAGACCGGTCCGCGTGCCGATCTGTACCTGGAAGGTTCCGACCAACACCGTGGCTGGTTCCACTCCTCCTTGCTGACCGGTTGCGCCATCGACAACCACGCGCCGTACCGCGAACTGCTGACCCACGGCTTCACCGTCGATGAGTCCGGCCGCAAGATGTCCAAATCCCTGGGCAACGTGATCGCGCCGCAGAAAGTCAACGACACCCTGGGCGCCGACATCATGCGTCTGTGGGTGGCTTCGACCGACTACTCCGGCGAAATCGCCGTGTCCGAGCAGATCCTGGCTCGCAGTGCCGATGCCTACCGCCGGATCCGTAATACCGCGCGCTTCCTGCTTTCCAACCTGACCGGTTTCAACCCGGCTACCGACATCCTGCCGGCTGAAGAAATGCTCGCGCTGGATCGTTGGGCGGTGGATCGCACCTTGCTGCTGCAACGCGAGCTGCAAGAGAACTACGGTGAATACCGTTTCTGGAACGTCTACTCCAAGATCCACAACTTCTGCGTGCAGGAGCTGGGTGGTTTCTACCTCGACATCATCAAGGATCGCCAGTACACCACCGGCGCCGACAGCAAGGCACGTCGCTCGTGCCAGACTGCGCTGTTCCACATCTCTGAAGCGCTGGTGCGCTGGATCGCGCCGATCCTCGCCTTCACTGCCGACGAACTGTGGCAATACCTGCCGGGCGAGCGTAACGAATCCGTCATGCTCAACACCTGGTACGAAGGTCTGACCGAACTGCCGGAAGGCTTCGAGCTGGGCCGTGAGTACTGGGATCGCATCATGGAAGTGAAAGTCGCGGTCAACAAAGAGATGGAAATCCAGCGCGCAGCCAAGGCTGTCGGTGGCAACCTGCAAGCCGAAGTGACGCTGTTTGCCGAAGAGGCTCTGACTGCCGACCTGGCCAAGCTGAGCAACGAACTGCGCTTTGTATTGATCACTTCGACCGCCAGCGTTGCGCCATTCGTGCAGGCTCCGGCCGACGCGGTGGCTACCGAAGTCAGCGGCCTGAAGCTGAAGATCGTCAAATCGGCTTTCCCGAAATGCGCTCGCTGCTGGCACTGCCGCGAAGACGTCGGCGTGAACCCGGAGCATCCGGAAATCTGCGGTCGTTGCGTCGACAACATCAGCGGCGCTGGCGAGGTTCGTCACTATGCCTAACGCCATTGGCCGTTTCGGACGGTTGGGCTGGCTCTGGTTGAGCTTGCTGGTGCTGGTCATCGACCAGGCCAGCAAGTTCTACTTTGAAAACAAGCTCGAAATGTTCCAGCAGATCGTGGTGATCCCCGATTTGTTCAGCTGGACCCTGGCTTACAACACCGGCGCTGCTTTCAGCTTTCTGGCTGACAGTTCCGGCTGGCAGCGCTGGCTATTCGCCCTGATCGCGATTGTGGTCAGCGCGGTGCTGGTGGTCTGGCTCAAGCGTCTGGGTCGCAACGAAACCTGGCTGGCCATCGCCTTGGCGCTGGTGCTGGGTGGTGCGTTGGGCAATCTGTATGACCGCGTGGCCCTGGGCCATGTGATCGATTTCATTCTGGTGCACTGGCAGAATCGCTGGTACTTCCCGGCGTTCAACATCGCCGACAGCGCTATCAGCGTTGGCGCGGTAATGCTGGCACTGGATATGTTCAAATCCAAGAAAACCGAAGAGGCCGCTCATGACTGAACAAGTATTGGCTGAGCAACGCATTGGCCAGAACACGGAAGTCACTTTGCACTTTGCATTGCGCCTGGAGAACGGCGACACCGTCGACAGCACGTTCGACAAGGCCCCGGCGACCTTCAAGGTCGGCGACGGCAACCTGCTGCCGGGTTTTGAAGCGGCGCTGTTCGGCTTCAAGGCCGGCGACAAGCGCACGCTGACCGTCGAGCCGGAAAACGCTTTCGGTCAACCGAACCCGCAGAACGTGCAGATCATCCCGCGCTCGCAGTTTGCCGACATGGAACTGTCACCCGGTTTGCTGGTGATCTTCAACGACGCGGCCAATACTGAGCTGCCGGGCGTGGTAAAAGAGTTCGATGATGCGCAAGTGACCATCGACTTCAACCACCCGCTGGCTGGCAAGACGCTGACCTTTGACGTGGAAATTTTCTCCGTCAAAGCGTTGTAAAAAGTACAAGGAGCCTCTGTGGCGAGGGGATTTATCCCCGATGGGGTGCGAAGCGCCCCCAAGGCCTGACACCGCGGTTCCATTGAGAATTGTGGTGGCTGGATAGGGGGCGCTTCGCACCCCATCGGGGATAAATCCCCTCGCCACAGAGCAAGTTCCCACAGTGTTTTTAACTGTTTTCGCGCGCAAGACACGAGGCACAGCATGCAAATCAAACTCGCCAATCCCCGTGGCTTCTGCGCCGGTGTGGACCGGGCGATCGAAATCGTCAACCGCGCCCTGGAAGTCTTCGGGCCACCGATCTACGTGCGTCATGAAGTGGTGCACAACAAGTTCGTCGTCGAAGACCTGCGCAGTCGCGGGGCGATTTTCGTCGAAGAACTGGATCAGGTGCCGGACGACGTCATCGTGATCTTCAGTGCTCACGGCGTATCGCAAGCCGTGCGTACCGAAGCCGCTGGTCGTGGCCTGAAGGTGTTCGACGCTACTTGCCCGCTGGTCACCAAGGTGCACATCGAAGTCGCGAAATACAGCCGCGACGGTCGTGAATGCATCCTGATCGGCCATTCCGGTCACCCTGAAGTCGAAGGCACCATGGGTCAGTACGACGCCAGTAATGGCGGCGCGATCTACCTCGTCGAAGACGAGAAAGACGTCGCCGAACTGCAGGTGCACAACCCGGAGAAACTGGCCTTCGTCACCCAGACCACGCTGTCGATGGACGACACCAGCCGTGTCATCGATGCGCTGCGTACGCGTTTCCCGGCCATTGGTGGCCCGCGCAAGGACGACATCTGCTACGCCACACAAAACCGCCAGGACGCCGTCAAGCAACTGGCCGACGAGTGCGACGTGGTGTTGGTGGTCGGTAGCCCGAACAGCTCTAACTCCAACCGCTTGCGTGAACTGGCCGAACGCATGGCCACGCCGGCCTACCTGATCGACGGCGCCGAAGACCTGCAACAGAGCTGGTTCGATGGCGTCGAGCGTATCGGCATCACTGCCGGTGCTTCGGCGCCGGAAGTGCTGGTGCGCGGCGTTATTCAGCAGTTGCACGCGTGGGGCGCTACGGGTGCCGATGAGCTGGCCGGGCGCGAAGAGAACATCACGTTTTCGATGCCGAAAGAGCTGCGCGTCCGTTCGATCTAACGCTTTTTGCTTTTTGACACAGCGCCTGTTCAGTCTTTTCGCTGCTCAGGCGCACGCGACCGGTCGCCGCCAGCACTATCTGGCGCTGGCTGACCGGCTCGCGAGTCGAGCAGATATGTAACGTCCCCGCCTGAAACTTGCGCCCGGGCATCAGCGGTTGCCCCAGACTGCTGAACCGCACATAACGATTCACCAGCCAATTGCCGACGATCGGTACCTTCGCGTCACTCGCATGCTCCAGCAGCAGCGGGTTGCTGCTGTCCTCCGGCCCCTTGCCGCTGATATCCAGAATGATCCGCCAACCCTGACTCCAATCGCCGTTGATGCCGTGAATCATCGTAGTCTGATTACGCGTGATGGCCGTTGTGCGAGCGTTACGGATGCCCTCGATCAATGACTGTGCAGCCTGGTCGCGCTGGTTCGATTCGGTGAGCGTGGCAAACGCCGGACTGACCAGCAGCAGAACAATTGCGCCAATCGCCAGTCCCATAAGCAGTTCGATCAGGCTGAAGCCTTGTTGCGACATGAAAACGCCCTCCTTGGAGTGTGATCAGCGACGCGTTCCGTGCGCCGCTGCGAGTAAATCAACCGACATGTATTGATTGAATGTTCTAGCGTGTAGAAGCAGGTATAGCCGACGGCAACGGAGGGCATCGATGGATCATCGTACAAAAGGTTTCACGCTGATCGAGTTGCTGGTCGCCATCGCGATTTTTTTGGTCCTGATCACACTGGCGGTGCCCGCTTTCACCCGATCGATACAAAGCAGCAAGGCCGATACCGAAATGGGCGATCTGCAGCGGGCGATCAATTTCGCCAGGCTCGAAGCGATTGACCGCGGCACGACGCTGCGCCTGCGTCCGACCGCCGGGGGCAGCGTCTGGACCGGTGAATTGGCTGTCTACGACAGTACTGGCACTGCGGCCAATGTGTTGCGGGTTGTTCCGGCGATGAGCAGCGGCGCCACTCTGACGCTAACCTCAGGAGTGACCGCGCTGGATTTCAACAACCTCGGCGGTCTGGCCGCACCCTCAACGGCAGTGGTCATCAGTTACACGCTGGGAACGCAGAGCAGGACGCTTAACGTGTGTTTGAACGGACGAATTCAACTGGGTGGAAGTTGCGGATGAGGGCAGGGAGCAAAGGCGTACAGCAGGGTATGACGCTGATCGAAGTGCTGGTTGCGTTGCTGATTCTGACGGTCGGGCTGCTCGGTGCGGCGGCGGTGCAACTGAATGCACTGAAATACACCGACAGTTCACGCATGACCAGTCAGGCCAGTTTCATCGCCTACGACATGATGGACCGCATCCGCGCCAACTCCGGCGCGAATTACACCATTACGCCACCGATCTCGGCCAACCTGGGCAACGCCCGCGATCAGGATCTCTACGATTTCACCACCAGTATCGTCAACTTCGGCGGGCCGACTGCGACTGGCAGCATCACCCTCAACCAGCGGGTTTACACCATCACCATCACCTGGAGTGACGCGCGCGCGGCCAACACGGCCAATGCTCAACGCAGTTTTGTCCTGAGCAGTCGAGCCGCCGTTGATCCGGTGGTCACGCCATGAAGCGCCAAAACCACGGTTTCGGTCTTATCGAATTACTGATCGCTTTGGCGCTGGGGCTGATCGTAGTGTTGGGCGTGGTGCAGATTTTCATTGCCGCAAAAAACACCTACGTCAGCCAGAACAGCGCTGCTGCCATGCAGGAAGACGCGCGCTTCGTATTGAGCAAAATGATCCAGGAAATCCGCATGGTCGGAATGTTCGGCTGCCTTGGCGTCATCACCGATTCAAGCAATGCCGGGGACTTCAATGCGGCGCAGATCACGCCGATCAATTGGGATAACGCCAATCTCAAGCTGACGCTGGTCACGGCGGATATTGGTGGTAGCGGCGGCACACCCACCTGGACAGTGCTGTCTGATTGCCGCAACAGCGCGACGGCTTACACCGGGTTGCGAAGCCCGGCAACCGGGCAGATCGCCTTCCCGATACGACGTCTGATCTACAGCTTCAGCAACAACCAGATACTGATGGGTACTGGCAGCGGCAACCCGGCGCAACAGGTGCTGGTGAACAACGTCAGTGCTTTCAACGTGACATTCGGTCTGGCGAGTTCCGCGACGGATGTCGCAGCCTCGACCTACAGCACCAATCCGGGCGATCCGGCACGTATTCGCAGCGTGCGCCTGAGCCTGACCCTCGCCGACCCCAACAACCGGGTGCGCAATCAAACCTTCAACGTGGTTGCCGCTTTGCGCAACCGCTTGCAGTGAGGGGCAGGGTGATGAGGATTTCTCTCCATCAGCGTCAGGCACAGAAGGGCATGGTGCTGCTGGTCAGCCTGGTGTTTCTGTTGCTGATGACGATGATCGGCCTTTCATCGATGCAGAGTGCCAACCTGCAGGAAAAAATGGCCGGCAGCGTAGGCCTGCGCAATCAATCATTTCAGACCGCCGAAGCGGCGTTGCGTGTGGGCGAGAGCGCGGTGCAACTGGACAGTTTTGCTTTGGCAGTGTGCAGCGGCACCACGCAATGTGCGCCGCCAGCCGAGTCGTCGGTGGTGAGTGCGGCGGGGCTCAATTCGACCTCGGGGGTACTCTGGATCGCCGCAGGCAACGGCTTCTATGGCGTACAGAACATCGGTACGACGCTGACCGCCGTGAATGTACCGAGCAACACGTCGGCGACCCTTTATCGGGTGACCGCTGTCGGCATCGCCGGTACTTCGCGTAGCGTTGTGGAGAGTGTCTATGCGAAGTTTTGAACGCTGCGCATCTCTGCTGACCGGCATGCTGCTGACTTTCTATCTGGCCGCACCGGCTTATGCGTTCACGCCGTCTGACTCGCCATTGCTGAGTGCGGCGGCGGTGCCACCGAACGTTATGTTGCTGATCGACGATTCGGGGAGCATGAACAGCATCATCTATGCGGCGGGATTCGATCCGACGCTCAACCGCACGCCCGCCCGGGAGTGCAATGCGTTCCTGGGGTTGTGCTCAGGCCTGAATGCGCCAGCGATTACGGGCGATACCGTGTTCTTGTCGAGTCTGCCGACCTCAGGTTGCTCTGGCGGTGCCTATGCGTTTTACAACAACAGCCTTGCGCCGCTTTGCCTGAAGCTGCCGGACCCGGTGGGTGGCGGTAATACACGCTATTCAGGGGATTACATTTCTTACGTGGTCAGTCTTGCGATCAACAATGGCACCCGCGACTTCACCACCGGGGCGATCCCCAACGATTACCGAATCAACGTCGCACGCAACGTTTCCACGGCACTGGTCAGCAGCAACCGGACTTTGCGCATGGGCCTGTCGACGTTCAACCCGGCGACCAGCACCAACTCTGGCAATGGTGGCTACATTGCCCGCTCAATTGCTGATCTGTCAGCGGTCGCCGGTAGCGTGACCCAGGCCCAGGCTGACTCCAATTACAACGTGCTGATCTCCTCGATCAACAACTTGAGCGCCGTGGCCAACACGCCATTGGCGGAAACCTATTACGAAGTCACTCGCTACATGCGCGGCATGGCGCCGTTCTACAACAGTACACCGAGCACCTACACCAGCCCGATCCAGTACCGCTGCCAGAAAAATTACGGCGTGGTGATCACTGACGGGTTGCCGACGTTCGACCGTACCTTCCCGACCAATGATCCGTTGGGCACGAACCGTTTGCCGAACTGGGACGGCGTCAACAATGACGGCGACAACCTTAACGGCGACGGTGAGGGTGACACGTTGTATCTGGATGACATCGCCAAATTTGCTTACGACATCGACATGCGCTCCACCGGCACCGACGCAGCAGGCAAGAGCTGGA
Organism: Pseudomonas sp. P116; assembly: GCF_020149425.1. NCBI lineage: Bacteria > Pseudomonadati > Pseudomonadota > Gammaproteobacteria > Pseudomonadales > Pseudomonadaceae > Pseudomonas > Pseudomonas sp. P116. The sequence continues at coordinate 254,862 of NZ_JACVHB010000008.1, forward strand.
ACGCAGTGGATTTCCCCAAGCAGAACATGAACACCTACACCGTGGGCTTCGCCGCTGACAACGACATGCTCTCCGACGCGGCGAGTTACGGGCAGGGTCGTTACTATCAGGCGACCGACAGCGCTGGCCTCAATGCGGCGTTGTCATCGGCGCTGAGCGACATCACCTCCAAGGCCGGTTCCGGTGGTGCCGGTGTTGTCAGCGGGACCACCCTCAGCAGTAGCAGCAGTTTCTATCAGACCACCTATGACCCCAAGGACTGGCGCGGCACGATCAAGGCATTCGGCTTCACATCGGCCGGAACCGTTAATACATCGACGGCACTCTGGAACACCGACACCACAGTTGTTCCGGGGGCCACCGCGCCGACCTACCAATCCTGGAACACCTCAAGCAACGCTGCCGTCACCCTGGCCTACGGTAATTTTTCCGCGGCGCAACAGACGACGCTAAGTGGAGGTCTGCCAACCGGCATTACCGGTATTGATCTGGTGGAGTGGAGCAAGGGCACCAACAAGAGCGGACTCAGGGCTCGCAGTGTATTGCTCGGCGACATCATCAATTCGCCACTGGTGCTGGCCGCGCCCACGGACAAAACCGCCTCCGACCTGTCGAACGACACCACTTACAGCACTTACCTGACGACCAAAGCGGCGAACATGAGCGCCAGCCTGGTGGTGAATGCCAACGATGGTTTCGTCAACGTCATCAACTCGGCCAATGGTACCCGGCGTTACGCCTACATGCCGTCCAGTGTGTTGCCGTCGTTGCGCTTGATCGCCGACCCGAATTACATCAATGGCGTCAGCCACAAGTTTCTGGTCGACGGCCAGGTCGGCGTGTATGACGCGCAACTCAACAACGCCTGGAAAACCCTCGCCATTGGCGGCACCGGTGCGGGTGGCAAAACCTTCTACGCGCTGCAACTGTTCGATGCCTCCGCAGGCAACGTCATGCGTGCGTTGTGGGAAGTCAGCGCGCCGGCCATCGCCAACACCGGCAACGTTTTTAATGATCTGGGTTATGCCTATGCGCGACCGGAAGTGGCACGCTTGGCCGATGGTCGCTGGGCCGCGTTTATCTCTAACGGTTATGGCAGCAATTCGGGGCTGGCAGCGCTGTATGTGCTGGATATACGCGACGGTTCGCTGATCAAAAAGATCGTTGTCGACAGTACGGACACCAGCAACGGTTTGTCCTCGGTGAAGCTCAAGGTCAACTCGCAAAACGTGGTGCAGGCTGCCTATGGCGGTGACTTGAAGGGGCGGTTGTGGAAATTCGACCTCAGCGCCACAGCACCCGACAGCTGGGGCGTGGCGTTTTCCGGCAAGCCGCTGTTCACCACGGCGGGCGGGGCGACGCAGCCGATCACGGCGCAACCTTTGCTGGCGGACAACGCAGCGGGCGGCAAACAGATCTTCGTCGGTACCGGTAAATTCAACGAAACCGCCGACAAGACCAACAAGGATTTGCAGGCGTTCTATTCAGTGTGGGATGCCGATGGCGGGGCCGGGCAGTTGACCGTCAGCAGTTTGCAGCCGCAGGCAATTACTGGCTCATTCTCCGGTAGCACCGGGCAATTCCTGACCACAACGCAGAACGAGACGACGTATCCGGGGGAGAAGGGCTGGTACTTGCCGCTGGTGTATAACAACGTGCTGACCGGCGAGCGGGTGATCAATCAAGCGAGTATCGTGCTGGGCCGCATCGTCTTCACCACGGCCAGCGTCGACACCACCGATCCCTGTGCGAGTTTCGGTACCGGCAAACTGGTCGAACTCGATGCGTTCAGCGGTAAGATGCTCAACTATGCCGTGCTCGACACCAATTCCGACAGCCTGGTCGACAGCAATGACACGATCTCCAGTGGCGTGATATTCACTGGCGGCATTCCGACGCTGAACTTCATCTCCAGTGACGGCAAACGCAAAGGCATGACCGACACCAGCGGCACCATCACCATCATTGTAGAAAAGGGCGGCGGCGGCAGTCGTCGTATCATGTGGCGACAAATACAGTAAGTGAGAGTTTGAGGCATGCGCAGATCCAACCGAGGTTTCACCCTGATCGAAATCATGATCGTGATTGCGATCATCGGGATTGTGCTCACCATCAGCATTCCAAGTTACAACGAATACGTGAAGAAAGGCCGCCGCGCCGAAGTGGTGTCGCTGCTCTCGGAACAGGCACAGAGCCTCGAACGCTTCTACACCAAGAACAATGTCTATACCGGCATCACCGGCCTGAGCGCGGGTAATGATTTCTACACCCTCACGCCGACGATCACTGATCAGACCTTCCTGCTGACTGCCGCCCGTAAAACGGGCACGGCCATGGCCACCGACAAGTGCGGGGATTTCACCCTGACCAACACCGGCGTCAGAAGCATGAACAACGCGACCACCGGGCTGACCACCAAGGATTGCTGGGGCCGCTGAGGCGCTTATCTTCGGGCGCCTTTTGCGCCCACTGTCTTTTTTACGGTTGGATCAAACATGACCAGGCAACAGCAAGTGGTGATTGTCGGTGGCGGGGTGATTGGCCTGCTGACGGCCTACAATCTCGCCTCCGAAGTGCGCAGCGTGGTGCTGCTGGACCGCTCGAATGTCGGCCAGGAATCGTCCTGGGCGGGCGGCGGTATCGTTTCTCCGCTGTATCCGTGGCGCTATAGCCCGGCAGTCACCGCCCTGGCGCATTGGTCGCAGGATTTTTATCCACAGCTCGGCGAGCGTTTGTTTGCCGACACCGGCGTTGATCCTGAAGTCCATACCACGGGTTTGTACTGGCTGGATCTGGACGACGAAGCCGACGCGCTGGCGTGGGCGGAACGGGAAAACCGTCCGTTGCGGGCCGTGGATATCTCGGCTGCGCACGATGCAGTGCCGGTGCTCGGTGCTGGATTCTCGCGGGCTATCTACATGGCCGATGTGGCCAACGTAAGAAATCCTCGCCTGGTGAAATCCCTGAAAGCAGCCTTGCTGGCGCTGCCGAACGTGACGATTCATGAGCAGTGCGAAGTCAGCGGTTTTGTTCGCGAGGGCGAGCGGGTTGTTGGCGTGCAGACTTCCACTGGCGTGATCACTGGCGATCAGGTCGTGCTAACGGCTGGCGCGTGGAGCGGTGATCTGCTCAAGACGCTGGATCTGACGCTGCCCGTAGAGCCGGTCAAAGGCCAGATGATCCTCTACAAGTGTGCGGCTGACTTTCTGCCGAGCATGGTGCTCGCGAAGGGGCGCTATGCGATTCCGCGTCGCGACGGGCACACACTGATTGGCAGCACGCTGGAACATGAAGGCTTCGACAAGACCCCGACCGATGTGGCACTGCAAAGCCTCAAGGCCTCGGCAGTTGAATTGTTGCCGGCACTGGCCGATGCCGAAGTGGTGGGGCATTGGGCAGGGTTGCGTCCGGGTTCGCCGGAGGGGATTCCCTACATTGGCCGGGTGCCAGGGTTTGAAGGTTTGTGGCTCAATTGCGGGCATTACCGCAACGGGTTGGTGTTGGCGCCGGCGTCGTGTCAGTTGTTTGCCGATGTGATGCTGGGGCGAGCGCCGATTATTGATCCAGCGCCGTATGCACCGGCCGGGCGGATTTAAAACCAGGGTCAAAAGATCGCAGCCTTCGGCAGCTCCTACAGGAAACGCATTCCAATGTAGGAGCTGCCGAAGGCTGCGATCTTGTAAAGGATCAGTCCAGACCGAGTTTCTTCAGGCGATAACGCATCGACCTGAATGAGAGACTCAACCGCTGCGCCGCCGCAGTCCTGTTCCAGCGGGTCTCCTCCAGCGCCTGCAAAATCAGTTTACGTTCGACGTTCTCCAGATAATCTTCCAGATTGTCGATCTGCGTCAGATCGGCAATCCCGCTATCCGCCGCACAGTTGCCCTCGCTCAAGCGCAAATCTTCAGCCTCAATCGTACGGTTCTCGCACAAGGTATGCGCGCGTTCGAGCACGTTCTCCAGTTCCCGCACATTCCCCGGAAACCGGTAGTTCTTTAGCGCTTCCAAGGCCTGCGGATGCAGGGCCGCCACCGGTTGCAAAGTGTCCTTGGCCAAGCGCGCGAGCATGTGCGCCGCCAGCACTTCAATGTCATCCCGTCGCTCGCGCAGGGGCGGCACACGCAATTCGATCACGTTTAGCCGGTAATAAAGATCCTGACGAAAGCGCTCGGCGGCGACTTCTGCGTCGAGGTCCTTGTGCGTCGCGCAGAGAATGCGCACATCGACCACGGTTTCCTGCTGACCGCCGACACTGCGTACGGCTTTTTCCTGAATCGCCCGCAGCAGCTTTACCTGCATCGACAGTGGCAAGTCCGCCACTTCATCGAGAAACAATGTCCCGCCCTGTGCAGCCTGGAACAGGCCCGGTTTGTCCTCGACTGCGCCGGTAAAACTGCCTTTGCGATGGCCGAAAAACTCGCTCTCCATCAGTTCCGAGGGTATTGCCCCGCAGTTCACCGGCACGAACGGCTTGCCGGCGCGGGGCCCTTGTTCGTGGATGAGTCGTGCGACGAGCTCTTTGCCGCTGCCGGATTCACCGCTGATGTAGACCGGTGCCTGGCTGCGAGCAAGTTTGTCGATTTGTTTGCGCAGGTTGCGCATCGGCGGCGAATCACCCAGCAAACGTCGATCAATTGAGGTGCTTGCGTCGCCAACGGCGGGCATGCGCAGTGCTGTGGCGACCAATTCCCGCAGTCGGGTGAGATCTACCGGTTTGGTCAGAAAGTCGAAAGCCCCGGCCTTCAACGCATTGATTGCCGTTTCCAGGCTGCCGTACGCGGTAATCATCGCCACCGGCAGTTGTGGATAACGTTGCTGAATGTGCTGCACCAGTTCCAGCCCCGTGCCATCAGGCAGGCGCATGTCGGTCAGGCACAGGTCGAAGGTCTCGCGCTGTAACAGCGCCTGGGCCTCAGCCAGATTGCGTGCGCTGTAGCTGTTGAGTTTCATCCGTCCCAGGGTGATTTCCAGGAGTTCGCGGATATCCGGTTCGTCGTCGACGATGAGGATTTTTTGCCGTGGGCTCGTGTTCAACTTTGTTTCCGTCCGTGAGCAAAGGTGATGCGAAAGCAGCCGCCGCCTTGGCGTGGATTGAAGTCTAGGCGCGCTTGGTTGCTTTCGCACAGCTCACGGGACAGATAAAGCCCCAGGCCAGTGCCTTGGCTGCTGGTGGTGAAGAACGGTTCGAACAGATGCGGCTGCTGATCAAGCGGCACGCCGGGACCGTTGTCTTGCACTTCGAGCACCGCCAGTTGGCTGTCGGGGTCAATGAACAGGGCCAGCCAGACCTCGGCCGGATCATGCAGCAAGGCGCTGTGACGCCAGCCGTTGCGTAAAAGATTGTCGAGAATTTGTGTGAGCTGGTCGGGATCCATCAGGGTCGCAAAGTCGCCCGAGTTGATCCGCAGATGAATCTTCTGCCGCTCGGTAGCCTGCATGCGGCTCTCAGTGACGAAGTTTTCCAGCCACGGCTTGAGGTCCAGCCGTTGTGGAGCGCTCTGTTGACGGCGGGACAGTTGCAGGACGTTTTCGATAACTCGGTTCATGCGCTGGGAGTGGTCTTGAATAATCTGCGTCAGACGCCGATCCGCGCTATCGAGTTCCTCGGACTCGCCCAACAACTGCGCCGCATGACTGATGGCACCCAACGGATTGCGAATCTCGTGGGAAATGCCGGCGGTCAAACGCCCGAGCGCGGCAAGTTTCAGTTGCTGGGCTTGTTGAGCGATCTGCGCGAGGTCTTCGAGAAACACCAGGGTTTGTTGATTGGGGCTTTGTTCGAGGGCGATGAAGCTTGGCTGCAATTCCAGACCGTTGCCGGGGATTTTCAGGCTCTGTGGACGCAGTGTCGGGTTGTTCAGCCACAGTTGCAGGCGTTCGACCAGCGCGGTCGAGTAATCGTCGATCAAATGGCCCTGAAGGTGCGATTGCGCTAGCAGGGTCTGCGCGCTGTGATTGGCCAGTTGTACACGGCGTTGTTCGTCGAGCACCAGGATCCCGGTGCGCATGCGTTGCAGGATCAGCGCATTGAGAGCCTCCAGGCCGACCACTTTGCTGGCGGTTTGCTCGGCCAGGGTTTCGCTGACCTCCAGCCGCCGGACCAGCCCTTGCACCAGCAACGATGCGGCAAAACACAGCGCGCCGAGGGTGCCGGCCTGCAGGTATTCGTTGGCGCTCAGGGGATGTCTGAAACTCAGAAGAAAGCTTAAACCGACAATGCCGAGGGCGCCGATGGCAGCGATCAGCAGACCGATGCGTCGGCGTAGCAAGGTGTTGCTGATCGCCACTGAAACGATCAGCAAGTTGCCGAGCGCACTGGCCACGCCGCCAGCCGCGTAGAACAAGCCGCACAGCAGCAGTACGTCGACCAGCGCCAGGCTGAATAATTGCGCCGGGCGTCGGACGTTCTCCAGGAACACCACCAGCAAAATGTTCAGCACCAGATACAGCCAGCTGCCGTTGCGCAGTAGATCGTCGTTGGCCGACGTCAGCAGGCGGTTGTCCATGTTGCTGGAGATCAGCAGCACCAAGGTGATGCCGACACTTAAGCGGTAAAGATGATAAAGGCGCAGCAGTCGCTGAGCCTGTTTGCTGTCGGCGTGGGCGGCCTCAGCGATCACTGGAGCCTGGGCCTTGCTCGAGGTGAGCCTGGCTGCAATACCACTGTTGTTGAAGGCTCAGCGCGCGGTCGCGGGGCAGATGCACGCCGCAATGGGCGCAGCGCACCATCGGCGCAGCATCTTGCTCGCGAGGGGATTGGGCGGACGAAGCAGGGGCCTTGAACTTGCGCCACAGCCATATCGCGGCAAATATCAGGGCAATCCAGAACAATAAACGAAGCATGATGAGCGGCTTTTCGACGGATGATTCGGCAGTTTAGCCAAGGTCCTGACAAGCGCACAGCGCTATTAAAGCGCGGTAATGAAAAAGGGAGATCCGAAGATCTCCCTTTTCTGTACATCCGGTGTGATCAGTCGAACACGCCGAAAGTCATGTAGCTGAACCACGAGCGGTCGGTGTCGGTAGATTCCGGCTCCGGCTCTTCGATCACGTCGCCGTTCTCGTCTTTAGGCTTGAGCTCGTTCGGGATCGAATCTTTCGCGTCCTGATACTGCTTCTGCACGTCCTGGTTGGCGCGGGTCTCTCCCGGCGGCAGCGGCGGACGCGACTCGATCAGACCGAGGGTCGCCTTGCTCAGGAACGAACGGTTGTCGGCTTCTGCAACCCTTGGCACGAACTGGCCGTCTTGCAGGGTCGGGTGATCCGGGTAGTTGAGCTTCAGGGTTTCCAGGCTGGTGTTGGCCAGTTCGTCCAGGTGCAGACGCTGGTAAGCCTCGGTCATCACCGCCAGGCCGTCGCCGACCGATGGGGTTTCCTGGAAGTTTTCCACTACATAACGGCCACGGTTGGCGGCGGCGACGTAGGCCTGACGGGTCAGGTAATAGTCGGCTACGTGGATTTCGTAGGCGGCCAGCAGGTTGCGCAGGTAGATCATGCGCTGCTTGGCGTCCGGCGCGTAGCGGCTGTTCGGGTAGCGGCTGGTCAGCTGGGCGAACTCGTTGTAGGAGTCGCGGGCAGCGCCCGGGTCACGCTTGGTCATGTCCAGCGGCAGGAAGCGCGCCAGCAGGCCGACGTCCTGGTCAAAGGAAGTCAGACCCTTGAGGTAATACGCGTAATCCACGTTCGGGTGCTGCGGGTGCAAACGAATGAAACGCTCGGCGGCAGACTTTGCAGCTTCCGGCTCGGCGTTCTTGTAGTTCGCATAGATCAGTTCGAGTTGTGCCTGATCGGCGTAGCGACCGAATGGATAACGCGACTCCAGAGCCTTCAGCTTGGCTGTGGCGCTGGTGTAGCTATTGTTGTCCAGGTCCTGCTGAGCCTGCTGATACAGCTCGGCTTCACTCAGGTTTTCGTCTACGACTTCCTTCGATGAGCAAGCAGCGGTCAATGCGAGGATGGCGATCAGCAGCAGGTGTTTCACTTGCATGGCGGCTTGCGTCCCTATGACGGCCGCTGTCTTGGGCGGGGCCGTCCTGTTATGATGAGCGCCCCGTTGAAAAGCCTCGGGGCAAAAGACGCCGTATTTAACCACAAGCGCGCAGCCGAAACCAAAAGCTGTGCCGACGCACAGTCAGAGCATGTCCGATAAAATTGAACTTCGCGCAGAGGTGCCGTCCGAATTGGGCGGCCAACGCCTCGATCAAGTCGCTGCCCAACTCTTCGCTGAGCACTCTCGCTCGCGCCTTTCCGCCTGGATCAAAGAAGGTCGCCTGACTGTGGACGGGGCGGTCATCCGCCCGCGCGACATCGTTCATGGCGGTGCCATCCTTGAACTGACTGCCGAGCAGGAAGCTCAGGGTGAGTGGATCGCCCAGGACATCGAACTCGATATCGTCTACGAAGATGACGACATCCTGGTGATCAACAAGCCTGCGGGCCTGGTGGTGCACCCGGCCGCCGGTCACGCCGATGGCACCTTGCTCAACGCCTTGCTGCACCACGTGCCGGACATCATCAATGTCCCGCGCGCCGGTATCGTGCATCGTCTGGACAAGGACACCACCGGTCTGATGGTGGTGGCCAAGACCATTCAGGCGCAGACAAAGCTTGTTACTCAATTGCAGAGTCGCAGCGTCAGCCGGATCTACGAGTGCATCGTGATTGGCGTGGTCACCGCCGGGGGCAAGATCAACGCCCCGATCGGTCGTCACGGCCAGCAGCGCCAGCGCATGGCGGTGATGGAGGGCGGCAAGCCTGCCGTCAGCCACTATCGCGTGCTGGAGCGTTTCCGTTCCCACACTCACGTGCGGGTAAAACTGGAAACCGGTCGTACTCACCAGATTCGCGTGCACATGGCGCACATCAACTTCCCGTTGGTCGGCGATCCGGCGTACGGCGGTCGCTTCCGCATTCCGCCAGCTGCAAACGTGAACATGGTCGAAACCCTCAAGCAATTCCCGCGTCAGGCACTGCACGCGCGTTTCCTTGAGCTGGATCATCCGACGACCGGTCAGCGCATGAGCTGGGAATCGCCGTTGCCGGAAGATTTCGTCTGGCTGCTGACCCTGCTCAAACAGGATCGCGAGGCCTTCATCGGATGAACTGGCTGACGCCGGACTGGCCTGCGCCGGCCAGCGTCAAGGCCTGTGTCACCACCCGCGAGGGAGGTGTCAGCGAGCCGCCGTTCGACAGCCTCAATCTGGGCGATCATGTTGATGATCGTCCCGAGGCCGTTGCCGAGAATCGTCGGCGTCTGACCGATCACTTCTCTATAAAGCCTGCCTGGTTGCAGCAAGTTCACGGGATTGCCGTGGCGCATGCTGATCCGAGTATCGTCGCGACCGCTGATGCGAGCTGGACGGCAACGCCGGGCATTGCCTGCGCGGCGATGACGGCCGATTGCCTACCGGCATTGTTCTGCGATCGTGCCGGCACGCGTGTCGCGGCCGCTCATGCCGGTTGGCGTGGTCTGGCGGCGGGCGTGCTTGAGGCAACTCTCGACAGCCTCGATGTTCCGGCGGCAGAGGTGCTGGTCTGGCTCGGTCCAGCCATTGGCCCGAAAGCCTTTGAAGTCGGCCCGGAAGTTCGGGAAGTCTTCATCAATCAACTGCCTGAAGCAGCAGAAGCGTTCGTACCGAGCGACAATGCAGGCAAGTTCATGGCTGACATCTACATGCTGGCGCGCCTGCGTCTGGCAGCCCGTGGTGTCACTGCTGTTTATGGTGGCGGTTTCTGCACCGTGACCGACCCGCGCTTCTTTTCTTACCGCCGTGCATCTCGCACTGGTCGGTTCGCCTCCCTTATCTGGCTCACCCGCTAGACTTGCCTGACCTGCATCAACTCTCCGCCGCTTGAATCTCGCAGAATCGACCGCATCTACAGTGGTATCTGGCAGGTTTCTTTATTCAGGATGGTTTTTAGGTCCGGCCTGCTCAAAAGGAAGGTGACCCATGCGTATAGACCGTTTAACCAGCAAATTACAGTTGGCATTGTCCGACGCCCAGTCGTTGGCTGTCGGCCACGATCATCCGGCCATCGAGCCGGCGCACTTGATGCAGGCCATGCTTGAACAGCAGGGTGGTTCGATCAAACCTCTGTTGATGCAAGTAGGCTTCGACGTCAACAGCCTGCGAAAAGAGCTGACCAAAGAACTCGATCAATTACCAAAAATCCAGAACCCGACTGGCGACGTGAATATGTCGCAGGATCTGGCGCGCCTGCTCAATCAGGCTGATCGTCTGGCCCAGCAGAAGGGCGATCAGTTCATTTCCAGCGAACTGGTGTTGCTCGCTGCGATGGACGAAAACAGCAAGCTCGGCAAGCTGTTGCTCGGCCAGGGCGTGAGCAAGAAAGCCCTGGAAAACGCGATCAACAACCTGCGCGGTGGCGAAGCCGTTAACGACGCCAACCACGAAGAGTCGCGTCAGGCGCTGGATAAATACACCGTCGACCTCACCAAGCGCGCCGAAGACGGCAAGCTCGATCCGGTGATCGGCCGTGACGACGAAATCCGTCGCACCATTCAGGTTCTGCAGCGTCGCACCAAGAACAACCCGGTGCTGATCGGTGAGCCTGGCGTGGGTAAAACCGCGATTGCCGAAGGTCTGGCCCAGCGCATCATCAATGGCGAAGTGCCGGATGGCCTCAAGGGCAAGCGTCTGCTGTCCCTCGATATGGGCGCGCTGATTGCCGGTGCCAAGTATCGCGGTGAGTTCGAAGAGCGCCTGAAATCGCTGCTCAATGAGCTGTCGAAGCAGGAAGGGCAGATCATTCTGTTCATTGACGAACTGCACACCATGGTCGGAGCCGGTAAGGGCGAAGGTTCCATGGATGCGGGCAACATGCTCAAGCCAGCGCTGGCTCGCGGCGAGTTGCATTGTGTTGGCGCAACCACGCTCAACGAGTACCGCCAATATATAGAGAAGGACGCGGCCCTCGAGCGACGCTTCCAGAAAGTCTTGGTTGAAGAGCCGAGCGAAGAAGACACCATCGCGATCCTGCGTGGCCTCAAAGAGCGTTACGAGGTTCACCACAAAGTCGCGATCACCGACGGCGCGATCATTGCGGCGGCCAAGCTCAGCCACCGTTACATCACTGATCGGCAGTTGCCGGACAAGGCCATCGACCTGATCGACGAGGCCGCCAGCCGCATCCGCATGGAGATCGATTCCAAGCCGGAAGTGCTGGATCGTCTGGAGCGCCGTTTGATTCAGCTGAAAGTTGAATCTCAGGCACTGAAGAAAGAAAGCGATGAAGCGGCGATGAAGCGCCTGGAAAAACTTCAGGAAGAAATCGTCCGTCTCGAGCGCGAATACTCGGATCTGGAAGAAATCTGGAACTCGGAAAAAGCCGAGGTGCAGGGTTCTGCACAGATTCAGCAGAAGATCGAACAGTCCCGTCAGGAACTGGAAGCCGCGCGCCGCAAAGGCGATCTGAACCGCATGGCGGAATTGCAGTACGGGGTCATCCCGGATCTGGAACGCAGCCTGCAAATGGTCGACCAGCACGGCAAGAGCGAAAACCAGTTGCTGCGCAGCAAGGTGACTGAGGAAGAAATCGCGGAAGTCGTGTCGAAGTGGACCGGCATCCCTGTCTCGAAAATGCTCGAAGGCGAGCGCGACAAGCTGATGAAGATGGAAAGCCTGTTGCACAAGCGCGTGATCGGTCAGGAAGAAGCGGTCGTGGCGGTTTCCAATGCGGTGCGCCGTTCGCGTGCCGGGTTGTCCGACCCGAATCGTCCGAGCGGCTCGTTCATGTTCCTCGGCCCGACCGGTGTCGGTAAAACCGAGCTGTGCAAGGCACTCGCCGAGTTCCTCTTTGATACTGAAGAGGCGATGGTGCGGATCGACATGTCCGAGTTCATGGAGAAACATTCCGTGGCACGGCTGATCGGTGCGCCACCGGGATACGTGGGTTACGAAGAGGGCGGTTACCTGACCGAAGCGGTGCGGCGCAAGCCTTACTCGGTGATCCTCTTGGACGAAGTCGAGAAGGCGCATCCGGATGTGTTCAACATTCTGCTGCAAGTGCTTGAGGATGGGCGCCTGACCGACAGTCATGGCCGTACGGTCGATTTCCGCAATACCGTGATTGTCATGACCTCTAACCTCGGCTCGTCGCAGATCCAGGAGCTGGTCGGTGATCGTGAGGCACAACGTGCGGCAGTCATGGATGCGCTGACTTCGCACTTCCGTCCGGAGTTCATCAACCGGGTCGACGAGGTGGTGATCTTCGAGCCTTTGGCGCGGGATCAGATCGCGGGTATTACCGAGATCCAGTTGGGCCGCCTGCGCAGCCGTCTGGCCGAGCGCGAGCTGAAGCTGGAACTGAGCCCGGAAGCGATGGACAAGCTGATAGCCGTCGGCTACGACCCGGTCTATGGCGCACGTCCTCTGAAGCGGGCGATCCAGCGCTGGATCGAAAACCCGTTGGCGCAACTGATCCTGTCGGGGCATTTCCTGCCTGGCGCGACAGCAACAGGCGCAGTGGAGAACGATGAAATCGTTTTCAACTGATCCGCAGCGTCAATGAAATAAGGAAGGCCTCGCATTGCGAGGCCTTTTTTTCGCCAGGCTGTTGAACTGAAAGGAAAAGGCTTGTAAAGTGCGCCCCGCAGTCAGTCACCCACAAGGGTTTCAGCTCACTGAGCGGAAATCTGAAATAAGTTGCAAATCATTAACTTGAAAGCGATTTAGGGGGTTGACAGAGGTGTTCTAGGTTGTAGAATAGCGCGCCTCAGACACACGAACGCAGCGATGCGAACGGAGTCTGAAAGCTTCAAGTTTCACCGTTGTAAATTGAAATATGTAGTTCCGTGATAGCTCAGTCGGTAGAGCAAATGACTGTTAATCATTGGGTCCCAGGTTCGAGTCCTGGTCACGGAGCCAATTTCAAACCGGGGTATAGCGCAGTCCGGTAGCGCGCCTGCTTTGGGAGCAGGATGTCAGGAGTTCGAATCCCCTTACCCCGACCATTTTTGGGTCGTTAGCTCAGTTGGTAGAGCAGTTGGCTTTTAACCAATTGGTCGTAGGTTCGAATCCCACACGACCCACCATTTTTGAAACCAGTTAGCGCTGGGATCGAATCTTAAGATCAGAGGCCAAAAGCGCTGATCGAAGAAGGCGACTGAAAGGTCGCCTTTTTTTTACCGGGGTATAGCGCAGTCCGGTAGCGCGCCTGCTTTGGGAGCAGGATGTCAGGAGTTCGAATCCCCTTACCCCGACCATATTAAAAATCCTCGTATCGAAAGATACGGGGATTTTTTTTGTCCGAAATTTATAAGCGCAACAGCAACAGTGGTTGTTTGAGGCGTAAAAAAGCCGCGTTTCCAAAGGAATTCGCGGCTTTGTCCAAGGCCGACTCAGGCGCCGTCTTGATCTTTCAGGTGTTCGAACAGGCCCTTGGGCATTTTCTTGCCGTTGGCTTCGAAGTTGGCTTTCACGTTGTTGTAGGCCTCTTGCTCATCGATGAAGCCGTCATGGTTGGTGTCGATCTTGTCGAAATCTGACTTCGGCGCGACTTTGATGAATTCAGCGCGTGAGACTTTGCCGTCGCCATCGCTGTCAGTCTTGGCCATCGAGGCATCGCCGCATTTGCCTTCACCGCATTTGCCTTCCGGGGTTTTTACCGAGGTTTCTGCTGAAGCGACCATATAGCCCTGAGCCAGCGGCTGCGCGGCGAATACCGAGCCGGACAGCATCAGACCTCCTGCCAGCGCTGCGCCGAACAGGCCAATGGATTTTTTGCCGAGAGTCGAGTGATGGGACATTGCATTCTCCTACGGTTGCACAGCGCAACCACACGTTAAGGACGATCCGCCGGAGCAGGTATGCTCGGGTGGGGCCATTAGGCGGTGGCGGTGTATCGCGTCTGTGTCGTGGAGCGGGGAGTTTGTAAGCGAAGGTGGGGATGGCGGGGGAGGATACAGTCAGACACATCTCTCCAGATCACCCTTAAACCCTGTAGGAGCATTCGAGTAAAACGAGGCTGCGATCTTTTGATCCTGATCTTTAAAAGCCAGATCAAAAGATCGCAGCGTGCCGCAGCTCCTACAGGTACTGCATCAATGCAGCTTCAGGCGCGGCTCGGTCCCGCGACCAATCTTGCTGCCCAGCATCAGCATTGCCGTGCGAAACGGCCCGTACAGCGCCACCTGGTGCATGCGATACAGCGACACGTAAAACATCCGCGCCAGCCAGCCTTCAAGCATCACGCTGCCAGTCAGGTTACCCATCAAGTTACCCACCGCCGAAAAACGCGACAGCGAAATCAGCGAGCCGTAGTCGGTGTATTTGTATTCCGGCAGGGTCTTGCCTTCGATACGCAGCTTCAGCGACTTGGCCAGCAGCGACGCCTGTTGGTGCGCGGCTTGTGCACGCGGCGGCACGTTGCGGTCGGAGCCAGGTTGCGGGCATGCGGCGCAATCGCCGAACGCGAAGATGTTTTCGTCGCGGGTGGTCTGCAAAGTTGGCAGCACTTGCAGTTGATTGATGCGGTTGGTTTCCAGGCCATCGATATCCTTGAGGAAACCCGGTGCACGAATGCCCGCCGCCCAGACTTTCAGGCTGGCCTTGATTTCGTTGCCATCGGCGGTAATCAGGCTGTCGGCCGTCACTTCGCTGACCGACGCGTTGGTCATCACGTTGACCCCGAGTTTCTCCAGAGTCTTGTGCACAGGCCCGCTGATGCGCTCCGGCAGGGCTGGCAGCACCCGTGGCCCGGCTTCGATCAGGGTGATGTGCATGTTTTCCGGTTTGATGCGGTCGAGGCCGTAAGCCGCCAGTTCATGCGCCGCGTTGTGCAATTCTGCCGCCAGTTCGACGCCGGTAGCGCCAGCGCCGACGATGGCCACGCTGATCTGCTGGACCACATCGGTTTGCCCGGCATGCGCGCGCAGGTAGTGGTTGAGCAGTTGCTGGTGGAAACGCTCGGCCTGTTTGCGGGTGTCGAGGAACAGGCAGTGCTGCGCCGCGCCCTGAGTGCCGAAATCGTTGGTGGTACTGCCGACTGCGATCACCAGCGAGTCATACGCCACTTCGCGGGCTGGCACCAGTTCGACGCCGTTTTCGTCGTAGGTGGCGGCCAGCTGGATTTTCTTCGCGGCGCGATCAAGCCCGCTCATGCGCCCCAGCTGGAACTCGAAGTGGTTCCATTTGGCCTGGGCAACATAGTTGAGTTCGTCTTCGGAGGAGTTCAGCGATCCAGCCGCTACTTCGTGCAACAGCGGTTTCCAGATGTGCGTCAGGTTCGCGTCGACCAGCATCACGCTGGCCGTGCCGCGCTTGCCCAGAGTCTTACCCAGACGGGTAGCCAACTCCAGACCGCCGGCGCCGCCGCCGACAATAACAATACGATGGGACATGGGGATAACTCGCAAGGTTTTTAAAGGAAATCGGTGCGGTTACCCGAGCGAGCGCGATGCTGCTCATAGCGTCAGGTAACTGATAAATCGGCTCAACAGGCCCAGACCAATGGTCACTGCCAGCACCAGCACCAGGAGCATCCACGGCCTGAAAGGCCGGCGCTCGACACGGTGTTGGGACAGTTGCAGGTATTCTTCGACATGCTTTTGGTCTTCGGGTTTCAGGCGGCTGGTCATAAAGGCCTCGTCAGGTAGACGTTGCTGAATGTGCAGAAGCTACAGCGGTTTTCAACCGGGGTTGAACGCAGCATAGCCGCTGTCCGGTACCGGTTCGACAGACAGGCTATCGTCGAGGCGAATGATCCCGCTTTGTAACACCCGCGCGGTGATTCCGCCATGCCCGCGCACCGCTTGAAAGGTGCCGGGGCCGAGGTTGTTCTGCAGGCGTGCGCAGGGTTGGCACCAGCCGGTTGTTTCAAAAATCGCCTGACCGATACGAAAGCGCCGGCCCTTGAGGCTGAACAGGTTGATCCCGCTTATAACGAGATTGCGCCGCAGATCTTCAGGTTTTACCGGTTGATCGTGTGGTCGCCCCATCAATGCGCTGATCACCGCCAGATGTTCCCACTGAATCAGCGTCACTTGCCGCGCATTGCGCACCCCGGGGCGGGCGTGGTCGCCGGTCAGTCCGGCTTCAAGGCGTGCTTCAACGGCATCGAGTTCGAGCATTGGTCCGCGGGATTCGGGGCGCACGCCGATCCAGCGCACCGTGCCGGTTTGCGGGACATCGGCGATCAATTGCTGCAGCGGCGTCACAGACTGATCCCTACATCGAAGACAATGCTGCGCCCCAGGTTACTGCGCAGAAAGTCCGGTGCATCGGGGTGCGCAAACAGCACGCGGGCGAACGTCGGGCCAACGAGGGATAGCGAGCGCCAGCCCTGACGCAAATATTCGGTGGGCGGTGGAAAGTGGCTGTTGAGGTCCAGCACTTCGCGCTTGAGGCTGGCGAACGCGATGATGTCCAGCTCGCCCAGATCCATGCCGCGTTCCTTGTAGTTGTGGGCTTTTTTGCGCAGCGTCGGGGCGAGGCGCAAGAGGAATTCATTGGCCGGAATCCGCTTCGGCTTGGCTTCGCGGCGCACCAGTTGACTGAGGGAAAACGCGCTGCGCCGACGTTGCAGTTCATCGCGCCATTCGTCGTTAAGCCTGCGCCCTTCGTCGAGGACGAAGAATACTTCGAAGTTGGCGTCGCGAAACAGCACGTCCGGCGGCTCGCCGGCAGGCGCGAACTCGTCGGCGCGATAGGGAATGTTCAGGCCTTGCAGCAGGCGCTGGCAGACCCAACGCTCACGCTCCCATTTGCGGGCATTGGACAGGAACGCGTTGGCCTGCTCGGCCGCGATGGTCAGCAGGCGTAAGTAATCTGAGTCATCCATAGGCCAAGCTTAGCGTTCAAATGTGATCGAAGTAGTGGCCAGGAACAACTCTTCCCGGTTACGTCATCCCCAGCCAGTTTGGCAGGGCCAGCGAAATCCACGGTACATAGGTTATCAAGATCAGGAACAGTAACAGGATAATCAGCCAAGGCATCGCCGCACGGATGGTGGCACCCAGCGACATGCCTGTCACCGCCGACGTAACGAACAGGTTCAGCCCCACGGGCGGGGTAATCAGCCCGATCTCCAGGTTCACCACCATGATGATGCCCAGGTGGATCGGGTCGATCCCCAACTGCACGGCAATCGGAAACAGGATCGGCGCCAGGATCAGGATGATTGCCGAGGGCTCCATGAACGCTCCCGCCACCAGTAACACGATGTTCACCACCAGCAGGAAAGTCACCGGCGTCAGCCCCGCGGCGATGACCCAGGCGGTGATCTGTTGCGGAATTTGCTCGGTGGTCAACACATGAGCGAACAGCATGGCATTGGCGATGATGAACATCAGCATGATGCTTAGCTTGGCGGATTCCAGCAGCACTTTCGGCGTTTCACGGAAGGTCATGTCCTTGTAGACGAACAGTGCAATGAATGCCGAGTAGACCGCCGCGACTGCCGCCGCCTCGGTCGGGGTGAACATCCCTGAGTAAATGCCACCCAGGATGATGACCATGAGCAACAGGCCCCAGATGGCTTTGCGTGCTGCCGTAAACCATTCACGAACGGTGGCACGAGGCATGGCGGGCAGGTTTTTCCTGACGGCGACGATGTAGATGGCAATCATCAAGAAAGTACCCAGCAACAAACCCGGTACGACACCGGCCATGAACAGCTTGCCGACCGAGGTCTCCGTCGCAGCGGCATACACCACCATGACGATGGAGGGCGGAATGAGAATGCCCAGCGTGCCGGCATTGCACACGATGCCGGCACCGAACGCCTGTGGATAACCGGAGCGGACCATGCCCGCAATTGCGATGGAACCCACGGCCGCGACCGTTGCAGGGCTTGAGCCGGACAGCGCGGCGAACAACATGCACGCGAGGACGGCTGCGATGGCCAGGCCGCCGCGAATATGACCGACACACGCATTGGCAAAGTCGATCAGGCGCCGCGCCACGCCGCCCGTGGTCATGAACGCGCCAGCCAGCAAAAAGAACGGGATCGCCAGTAAGGTGTAGTGCTCGGACGTCTCGAATAACTTGATGGCCAGTGAGCGCACGGAGTCGGGGCTGAAAAGAATGATCGTCATCGAGCCGGCCAAACCCAGGGAAATGGCGATCGGTACACCGATGAACATCAGCACGAACAGGGCGACGAAGAGGAACAGAATGGTCATTTCTTGTCATCCTCATGGTCGGTCAGTTTCAGCGCATCTGCGGCTTCATCGGCCAGGCCCAGGCCGGTTTGACGGTTCTGCACGATGCGCACGAGGATTTCGGCAAAGCGAATGAACACCAGAGCGAAACCGGCAGGCACGATCAGCCCGATGTGCCACTGCATGATGCCGTAGTGACCGAGATCCTCGGCGCCGATACCGGCGATGAACAACGTTTGAATCCATTCGAAACTGCTGACACTGAGCAGCCCCGCATAGCCGAGACAGCACAGGCAGGCAATGATGCCGATGATGCGCTGAGCCGGTTTGCTGGCCAGTTTCACCAAGGCATCGACACCGATATGCCCGGCAGTGCGCACGCCATAGGACAAGCCAAAAAAGATCAGCCAGGCAAACAGGGCTTTGGTCAACGCGATGCTCCACGTCATGGCCTGGGCCATTCCCATGATGCTGTCGCCAATTGCGAATAACGATTCACTGGCGCCTTGCCATTGCTCGGCGAAGCTGTAGAAAACGCTATAGAGGTTGTTCAGGATGACGTAAACGAACGTCACCAGCGTCATTGCCGCCAACAGGAAAACAATGAAGCCTTCCTCGAAGTGGTCCCAGATGCGCCGCAAGGCATTCATGAATGGCTGCTCCCGATCGAGTGACGACAATGAAACAGGTGCCGCCCCTTTGAGGCGGCACACGCGGGCAGATTTACTGAGCCTGGTTCGAGGCGTCGGCGGCCTTGATCAGGTCGGCGCCAATAGCACCTTCGAACTTCGCCCAGACCGGCTTCATTTTTTCACGCCACTCGCCGCGTTGTTCCGGAGTCAGCAGGATGATTTCAGTGGTTTTGGCGTCGACGATATGCTGTTTGGCGTCCTGGTTGAGCTTCTCGGCGTCTTTGTTTACCTGGGCGGTAACCTCGACGATTATTTTGTCCAGTTCGGTTCTCACATCTGGCGGCAGGCCATTCCAGAACTTGGTGTTGGTGATCAGCATGTAGTCGAGCAAGCCATGGTCGGATTCAGTGATGAACTTCTGCACCTCGTGCATTTTCTGACTGAAGATGTTCGAGTAAGGGTTTTCCGCGCCATTCACCACACCGGTCTGCAAGCTCTGATACACCTCGGCGAAGCTCAACTTGCGCGGGTTGGCTTTCACTGCTTTGAATTGCTCATCCAGTACCGCCGACGCCTGTACACGGAATTTCAGACCCCGGGCATCGCCCGGTACAACCAGCTTCTTGTTGGCGGACAGCTGCTTCATGCCGTTGTGCCAATAAGCCAGCCCTGTGATGTTCTTGCTTTCCATCGACTTGAGCAGTTCCTGGCCTTGGGGGCTGCGCTGGAAACGGTCGACGGCCGAGATGTCGTTGAACAGGAACGGCAAGTCGAATAGCTGCAATTTCGGTGTGTATTGTTCGAACTTTGCCAGCGACGGTGCAATGAGCTGCACATCGCCCAACAGCAGTGCCTCCATTTCCTTGCCGTCGCCAAACAGCGAAGAGTTCGGGTAGACCTCAACCTTGACCTTGTCCTTCAGGCGTTCTTCGACGAGTTTCTTGAACAGCAGCGCGCCCTGGCCTTTGGGCGTTTGCTCGGCGACGACATGGGAAAACTTGATAACGATTGGATCGGCCGCCAGCGCCAGGCCCGATACGCCCAGCGCGAGGGCGCAGACGACCGCGTTGCGCAATGATTTAAGCATTGAGATGTTCCTCTTGTTTTAGTTCTCGTGCGGTTCAGGGCTGAAAAGCGTTTGCACGGTGGACAAGAGGAGTCTAGGCAATAAATCTCAAAGGGTTGTCGAGACTAGTATTTCCAGAAAACCGGTGTGAGCAGCACCAGGACGGTTAGGATCTCCAGTCTTCCCAAAAGCATGCCGATAGTCAGCAGCCATTTGGCAGCATCGGGCAGTGTGGAAAAGTTTCCCGCCGGGCCAATGATCGAGCCAACGCCAGGCCCGACGTTGCAGACGGCGGTAGCCGCGCCACTCAATGCAGTTGTCCAGTCCAGGCCGATGAGTGCCAACCCCATGGCGATCGCCCCGATAGTGATGGTGAAAAAGAATGAAAACGTCAGCAGCGAACGGGCGATGTCCTCGTCGATGGGGTGTTTGTTGTATTTTTTTCGGATCACGGCGCGAGGGTGGATCAATTGATTCAGACTGCCCATCAGCAGTGTGCCGGCCACTTGAAAGCGGAATATTTTAAGACCGCCAGCGGTGGAGCCGGAGCAACCTCCGACAAAGGTCAGATAGAAGAACAGCAATACGGCAAAACTGCCCCATAACGTGTAATCCCCCAGCGCTACGCCGGTCGTCGTGACCACCGATGTCACGTTGACCGCCACGATCCGGAACGCTTCCCACCAGCCGTACTCGCTGTGCAAGCACAACCAGGTACCGACCAGCACCCAGGTAATGAGCAAAAAGCCAATGAACCCGCGTACCTGATGATCTTTGAACAAGGCCCGTTTGTTGCCGCGAAGCATGCTCACATACAGCGTGAAAGGGAGGCTGCCCAGAATCATGATAGCGACCGCCACCCAATGAATGGACGGTTGCGTCCAATGTGCGAGCGAGGCATCGGAGGTCGAAAATCCTCCTGTGGAAATCAATGACATTGAATGGTTGATGGCTTCGAACGGCGTCATCCCTGCTATCCACAGGGCCAGCGTGGCAAGACCGGTAAGCCCGATATAAAGCCCCAGAATATATTTGGCGGCGACATGGGAGCGCGGCGTGACCTTTTCCGACCAGTCAGACGATTCGGTCTTGAATAGCCGCATGCCCCCGACCCGCAGTAATGGCAGGATAGCCACCGCCATGCCGATGAAGCCGATCCCGCCCAGCCAATGCAGCATCGATCGCCAGATCAGCAATCCTGGAGATGCCGTGTCCAGCCCGGTGAGGATGGTCGATCCAGTCGTGGTGATGCCTGACATCGTTTCAAAAAACGCATCGGTGTAGCTGATGTGCTGGATAAGCACCATGGGCAATGCGGCGAATATGCACACAACCACCCAACTGGCGGTCGTCAGCATATACATATCGCGAGGACGCAAATGAACGTTCTCGGGGCGACCCTTGTTGATCATCAGCAGCCCGCATAGCGCTGTGATCAAGCTCGACCACAGGAAGGCCGCCATATCATCTTTGCGATCATGGATCACCAGCGTCAGCATCGGTATCAGCATGCTCACCGCCAGCGTGATCAGAATAATTCCCAGAATGAAGCTGATGAGCCGTACTACCGCAATGGACATAGATAACGCCTGTTTTGTTAGCGCCGCGCAGTATCGGCGGGCCTGTTGTCTCGTCCCGTAAAGTTTTCGTAACTTTTTCTTTCCTCCGTATTTACTGCACGCCATGCGCAGAAGCGTGACACGGC
Organism: Pseudomonas sp. P116; assembly: GCF_020149425.1. Taxonomy (NCBI): domain Bacteria; kingdom Pseudomonadati; phylum Pseudomonadota; class Gammaproteobacteria; order Pseudomonadales; family Pseudomonadaceae; genus Pseudomonas; species Pseudomonas sp. P116. The sequence continues at coordinate 276,386 of NZ_JACVHB010000008.1, forward strand.
GAGTCGCAAACGGCGGTATAGACTGAGATCTGTCTCGACGGGAGATCCGCGTGAAAAATATATCAGTGTTGCTGCTCGATCTTCGGCTGGCGTGGCCCCAGGCGTCAGCGAAGGCTCACCTATGATCGGCGCCGAACTGCTGTCATCTACAAGCCTGACGCTCGGCTGGCTGATTTATCTGCCGGTGCTGCTCTGGGCGATTGTTCGTGCTCCCTGGGTCGAATTGTTCAGTGACAGCCGTCGCCAGCATCTGTTGTTCGGCACGGTGTTCGCGTTGTTTCTGTTGTGGCTGGTGCGCCGAGATTTCGACACCGGAGTGTCTTATCACTTCATTGGCATGACGGCGGTGACGTTGCTACTGGACTGGCCGCTGGCGATTGTCGGCGGGTTGGTGGCGCAGGTCGGTCTGTTGCTGCTCGGGCGCCAGGATCTCGCGGCGCTGGGGGGCAACGGTGCGTTGTTCATTCTGCTGCCGGTGCTGATTACCGAGTGCGTGGCGATCCTCGTCGAGCGCGCCCAGCCACGCAATCCTTTTGTGTACATCTTCTGCTCCGGGTTTCTCGCCGCCGCGCTGTCGGCGTTGCTGTGTCTGCTGCTGAGCCTGACATTGCTCTGGTACGACGGCCTGTTTGCCATGCCCGAATGGCTGGAAGACTTTATCGGCTACCTGTGGCTGATCATATTCCCCGAGGCTTTCATCAACGGCATGGTGGTCAGCGCACTGGTGGTGTTCAGCCCGGAATGGCTGGAGACGTTCAATCGCACGCGCTACCTTTCGGCACCCTGGAAGGACGACGACCCCAAGTCTTGATCCATATCAAACCCGCCACGCGCGCGGCATTTCATGCTCGGCCAAATCCCTTCAGGAGTGGCAGCATGAGTGTTTACGAGTGGGCGCGGCAGCAAACCCGGCAGAGTCTGGAGATGGCGCAAGAAGTAGGTTTTGACCCGGGTTTGAGCTTGCGCGCCTTGCTCAGTGCGGTGGTGCAACAGAGCAAGACCGTGCGCAACGCCGAAGACTTGGCCGACGAGTTGCGCTTTCTGGCGGAAAACCTCGACGACGATCAGGACTACGGCTTCATGCGACCCTGACGGGATCAGTGGCGCGGATCGAAATCGCCGGAAAACAGTTCATCCTCGGCATCCGGTGCGACCGGGATCTTGTGCTCTTCGGAGGCCCAGGCGCCGAGGTCGATCAGTTTGCAGCGATCGGAGCAGAACGGCCGGAATTTGTTATCCGGCGTGAATTCCACGGGGGCGCCACACGTTGGGCATTCTACGGTTGGGATCTGGCTCATGATTGGCCTCCACTTAAAGTCAGGTAAAAGTCATGCAGGCGCTCGACCTCGCTGTGCAGCCAGGCGAGGTCGCGGTCGTTGACCACCACGTCGTCGGCACGGCTCACGCGGTCTTCACGGCTCGACTGGGCCTTGAGGATCGCCTGAACCTGCTGTTCGCTGGTCTGGTCACGCTGCAAGGTGCGTTCGATCTGCAGTTGTTGCGGAGCGTCGATCACCAGGATTCGCTGGGTCATCGCGTACTGCCCGGATTCGATCAACAGCGGCGAAACCAGAATCGCATAGGGCGATTTTGCCTGCGCCAGATGATGGGCGATTTCCTCGGCGATCAACGGATGCAGCAGGGCTTCGAGCCAGCGGCGCTGCTCCGGGACTTCGAAGATCAGCTTGCGCAGGGCGGCGCGATCCAGCGTGCCGTCAGCCTGCAACACGCCAGCGCCGAAGTGCTCGGCAATCCTGGCCAGCGCCGGGCGCCCCGGCTCGACCACCCAACGTGCTGCGTGATCAGCGTCGACCACATGGATGCCAAGGTCGATGAAGTGCTGGGCCGCGGCGCTTTTGCCGCTGCCGATGCCGCCGGTCAGGCCGAGAATCCAGGGTTTTTCCACAGGGGTATTCATTTCAAACCGACAAACTGCCAATAGAAGTCGGTTATTTGACCACCCCAGAGCAAGGCAATCCAGCCGGCAATTGCCAGATAAGGTCCGAAGGGGATCGGCGTCGAGGTTTTCTGCTCGCGCACACGCAGCAAAATCACCCCGATAATCGCTCCCACCAGCGACGACAGCAGGATCGTCAGCGGCAGAATCTGCCAGCCACCCCAGGCGCCGAGCAGCGCCAGCAGCTTGAAATCACCGTGACCGATGCCGTCCTTGCCGGTCAGCAGTTTGAACAGCCAGAACACCGACCACAGCGCCATATAACCGGCCACCGCGCCCCACATGGCATCGTGCAGCGGCACGAACAGCCCGAAACTGTTGACGATCAGCCCCAGCCACAACAATGGCAGCACCAGCACATCGGGCAACAATTGATGCTCGGTGTCGATCAGGCTCATCGCCAGCAAGCCCCAGGTGAGGAAGATCAACAGACAGGCCGCCCAGCCAAAACCCACATGCCAGGCGATAAACGCTGAAAGCAGTCCACAACTCAGTTCGGCCAGCGGATAGCGTTTGCTGATGGGCGCTGCGCACGCGGAGCAGCGCCCGCGCAGCCACAGATAACTGAGCAGCGGAATGTTTTCCCACGCACGAATTCGATGTGCGCAGTGCGGACACTCGGAGTGCGGCAGCATCAGGTTGTAAGTGGGCTGCGGCGTTTCGCCGGGTAGACCGAGTACGTCCTGCGCCTGCTGGCGCCAATCGCGTTCGAGCATTTTCGGCAAGCGCCAGACCAGCACATTGAGAAAGCTGCCGACGATAAGACCGAGCAGCAACGCGGTGAAGACAAAGGCCAGTGGGTACAGGGCAAACAGTTCGTCGATAGGCATGTCAGATCGCTGAGCCGAGTTGGAAGATCGGCAGGTACATCGCCACCACCAGACCGCCGACAATCACCCCCAGGACGACCATGATGAACGGCTCCATGAGGCTGGTGAGGTTGTCGACCATGTTATCCACTTCGTCCTCGTAAAACCCGGCGACCTTGGCGAGCATCTCGTCCAGCGCGCCGGACTCTTCGCCGATGGCAGTCATCTGCACCGCCATGTTGGGGAAAACCCCGGTGGTGCGCATGGAGAAATTCAACTGCATGCCCGTGGAAACGTCTTGGCGGATGCGCAATACCGCACGCTTGAACACCACGTTACCCGTGGCGCCGGCCACCGAGTCGAGCGCTTCCACCAACGGTACGCCGGCAGCAAACGTGGTCGACAAGGTCCGGGCGAAGCGTGCAACGGCGGATTTGTACATCAGCGTGCCTACCAACGGCAGCTTCAATAGCCAGGTGTCTTTGCGATCGCGCATCGCCTGGGATTTTTTCAGCGCATGGCGGGTGCCGAAAAAAGCGGCCACCAGAGCAACGAGTATCGCCCACCACCATTGCTGCATGAATTCCGAGAGGCTGATGACCATCAGGGTGAACCCAGGCAACTCTGCACCGAAACCGGAAAAAACCGACTCGAACTGCGGCACCACTTTCACCAGCAGAATCCCGGTTACCACGGCTGCAACCAGCACCACGGCGGTGGGGTAGGTCATGGCTTTCTTGATCTTGGCCTTGAGGGCTTCGCTTTTTTCCTTATAGGTCGCGACCCGTTCCAGCAACGTGTCGAGAGCGCCGGACTGTTCGCCGGCATCCACGAGGTTGCAATACAACTCATCGAAATACTGCGGCTTCTTGCGCAGGGCGTTGGCGAAACTGTTGCCGGCGGCGACCTCCTGTTTCACCTCGTCGACCAGTTTGCGCATGGCCGGGTTTTCGAAGCCCTCACCGATGATGTCGAACGACTGCAGCAGCGGCACGCCAGCCTTCATCATGGTCGCCATCTGCCGAGTGAACAGGGCGATGTCGCGGGGCCTGATGCGTTTGCCGAAGCTGAAAAACGAGGCGGTTTTTTTGCGCACCTTCCCCGGATTGATCCCTTGTTTGCGTAGTTGAGCCTTGATCAGTGCCGGGTTCTGCCCGCTTAATTCACCGCTGAGTTTGCTGCCTTTCTTGTCCGTGCCTTCCCAGGCGTAGACGCTGATTTTCGCTGCCTTGACTGCCATGTTCAGTCCTTGGTGACCCGGTTGATTTCTTCCAGGCTGGTAATGCCTTGCATGGCCTTGCGCAGACCTGAGGTACGCAAGTCGTCGTAGCCGTCGCGGCGCATCTGAATGTCGATTTCCAGCGAGTTGCCCTCGGCCATGATCAGTCGTTGCAGGTCTGCTGTGTTCTTCACCACTTCATAAATCCCCACGCGTCCCTTGTAACCGCCATTGCAGTGATCGCAACCGACTGGCTCGTAGATCGTGAAACTGCCGATGCGTTCCTCGGGGAAGCCTTCCTTGATCAGGGTTTCGCGCGGAATCTCGATGGCTCTCTTGCAGTGGCTGCACAACTTGCGCGCCAGCCGCTGGGCGATGATCAGGCTGACAGAGGTGGCGATGTTGAAACCGGGGATGCCCATGTTGTGCAGTCGCGTCAGGGTTTCTGCCGCGCTGTTGGTGTGCAGCGTGGACAACACGAGGTGACCGGTCTGCGCAGCCTTGATCGCAATCTCGGCGGTTTCCAGATCGCGGATCTCGCCGACCATGATCACGTCCGGATCCTGACGCAGAAACGAGCGCAAGGCCTGGGCAAAGTCGAGCCCCTGCCTGGGGTTGACGTTGACCTGGTTGATGCCTTCCATGTTGATCTCCACCGGGTCTTCGGCGGTGGATATGTTGATGTCGACCGTGTTGAGAATATTCAGCCCGGTGTACAGCGACACGGTTTTGCCCGAGCCAGTGGGGCCGGTGACCAGAATCATCCCTTGTGGCTGCTTCAGTGCTGCCAAATACAGCTCTTTCTGCTCAGGCTCATAGCCGAGGGCGTCGATGCCCATCTGCGCGCTGGAGGGGTCGAGGATCCGGATCACCACTTTCTCGCCCCACAGGGTCGGCAGGGTATTGACCCGGAAGTCGATCGACTTGCTTTTGGACAGGCGCATCTTGATCCGTCCGTCCTGCGGTTTGCGCCGTTCCGAGATGTCGAGGCTGGCCATGACTTTCAAACGTGCGGCGATGCGCCCGGCCAGTTGGATCGGCGGCCTGGCCACCTCGCGCAAAATGCCGTCGGTGCGCACCCGTACCCGGTAGTTCTTTTCGTAAGGCTCGAAATGCAGGTCGGAGGAGCCGCTCTTGATCGCATCGAGCAGCATCTTGTGGACGAAACGCACCACCGGCGCATCGTCGGCGTCTTGCCCGCCGATGGCGTCCTGCTTGTTGTCGTCGATCGATTCGACATCGAGGCCGTCGAGATCGACGTCGGCCATGTCTTCGAGACCGCTGGCGTGGGTATCGAAGAACTTTTCGATGGCGTCGCTGAGCTTGTCGTCCTCCACCAGGATGGCTTCGGTGCTCAATCCGGTGCTGAACTGGATGTCGTTGATCGCTTGATGATTGCTGGGGTCGGAAATCCCCACGAACAGCTTGTTGCCGCGTCGCCACAAGGGCAGGGCGTGATGCTGGCGTATCAGTTTTTCACTGACCAGGCCTTTGGGCTGGGTTTCCTTGTCCAGGCAATTAAGGTCGAGGAACGCCATGCCAAAGTGCTCGGAGGCGATCTCGGCCACCTGCGCGCTCTTTACCAGTTTGTTCTGCACCAGATAACTGACCAGCGACAGCCGATTGCGCTGGGCCTGTTGCCAGGCCTGCTGGGCGCTTTTTTCCGTCAGCAGTTCGGCCTGCACCAATTGTTTGGCCAGACCGCTCAGAGCGATGTCATTCATGGGGATTCCGCACGCTTGCCGTTCATGACTTATAGCCTAGTCAAGTGAGAGCGCCTAACACGGTCGGTGCAGGTGACAAAAAGTGTCAGATAGTGCGGTTGCGGGTTGTAGGAAACTGCGTAGGGCGACGCTGGCGCTTTGTGTGCAGGGCTCAGGCGCTTGGCATGGGCTATGCTCGGTTCATCTCAGATCATGAGATTTCGACTCATGCATGGAGCGTTTCTATGAAAAAACAACAAGGTTTTACGCTGATCGAGCTGCTGATCGTTGTGGCGATCATCGGGATTCTGGCGACTATCGCCCTGCCGCAGTATTCGAAATATCAGGCGCGATCCAAGGTAACGGCGGGGCTGGCAGAGATCAGCGCTCTGAAAGTGCCGTTTGAAGACACCATCAATCAGGGCACCGATCCGACGCTGACACTGGTGGCCGGTGGTGCTGCGGCGACGACATCCAACTGTACATTGGCGGCTACGGGCACAGCCTCGTCGGGTGCCGGTTCAATCACTTGCACACTGGTCAATGCGCCAGGTCCGGTGCTGGGCAAAACCATCACACTCAGTCGCTCAGGCGCAACCACGGGTGCCACATCGGGCGTGTGGACGTGTGCAACGACGGTTAATGCCGAATATTCCCCTAAAGGCTGCACGGCCAGCGGTGCGTAATTCGTCAGGCTACATTCAATAGATGCCCCGCAATGCGGGGCATTTTTCATTGCGCAGCGCTTCACAAAAGCTTCAATAATTTCAGCGCCTTAGGAACTTTTCAAAAAGCCGCAACTTGCATGTGAATATTCAACAAGTCATGCATTTTGCATGAATCCGGAATTTTGCATTATTTGTAAGCTATTGATTTATAACGATTTTATGTCTTCCAAAAAGTTGGCACAGCGTTCGCAATATCTACGGTAACCCTGCTGACAAGACATCCAGCAGACTTTCCAGAAAAACAGGAGTTACTCGTATGAAGAAGTTCGCTATCACTGCCGCTGCTGCTACCGCGCTGACCCTGACCATGGCTTCCGGTGCATTCGCACAATCGGCTCAGGCTACCCAGGCTCCAATGACTCTGGCTGCCGGTGAAGTCACCGAGATGAAACAAGATACTTCCGATACCTGGATCACCACCAAGGTCAAAGCTGACCTGGTAACCGAAAAAGGCATTCCAGGTACCGACATTAAAGTTGAAACCAACCAAGGCGTTGTATCGCTGTCGTCGACTACTGCCGTAACCGATTCGCAGAAAACTACTGCAGTAGCCATCGCCAAGAAAATCAAAGGCGTTAAAGCGGTCTCCGCTGACGGCCTGAAAGCCGAGTAAGGCATGACTTCTCGCCTGGACCGGGAGAAGGGGCGACAGACGGGCCGAGCAATACGTCTGCCGCAACTTTAGAGTTCATGCGACCGGTCACACGGATGTGACCATTACAGGCCCCGGCACTTTGTGTCGGGGCCTGTTTTATTTTGTAGAAGCAAAAAGATCGCAGCCTTCGGCAGCTCCTACACAGGAATGTGGTTCCCCTGTAGGAGCTGCCGAAGGCTGCGATCTTTTGATCTGTTCAGTTACCGCGTTTGCTATTGATCTGCTTCAGGCGATTGCCTTCGAAACGCAGGTATTGATACATGCCGTTGCTCGGGCCGTAGGTCCATTCCTCGACCTGAAACTCTTCCCGGCGATTGGCGCTGCGTTTGTAACCCAGCACATCGCGGCTCACCGGCTCGCCGCACTTCTGTAGCACCTCGCTTGCGCGGTCGCCGAGGCTGATCAGTTGGCTGCCGCAACGCAGCGTATCGGAGGCCAACGCCTGGCCAGCAACGAATGTCAGTGCCATTGCCGCCAGCCATTTGCGTTTGCTCATTCGGCATCCAGATGCATTTGCGTCACTACCCGACCGTCGCTTTCAGCCTCGCCCAGATTGGTGTCGATGAAGTACACGCGGTCGTCAGCCAGTTGGCCCTTGTCCACCAGAAAATCCTTGATGCTGCTGGCACGGTCCTGACCCAACTGACGCAGCAGCACATCGCTGGTACTCCAGAACTGGATCACGCCTGCGCGCATTTTCGCTGTGCGTTCTTCCTTGCCCAGATCCTTCCATTCGGCCGGCGGCTGAGTCTTCAGACGGGTGCGATAAATGCCTTCGAGCAGTGGGCCTTTCTCGCTGTCCGGCACGTCAATCAAGGACGCCTGAGCCGGGACTTTATCGCCGCGGCGCTGGAGCATCTTGTAGTAGTTGTATTGGTATTCACGTTCCAGGCGCTGTTCGGCGAGCAATGGGCCGTCGCTGCTTTTGGCGGCGACACCCTCGATTTCCAGGCGCAGGGCCGGACGCTCCTTGAGTGCCTGGGACAGCTTGATCAGCGCACCCTCGGCATCCTTGTTCAGCTCGCTGGAGCCTGGCGCGAACGACACCGTGCCGAGGTCCTGGGAACCGCCACCACTGACCAATCCACCAATCATCTTGAATGGCGCCGCAGCGGCTTTGACGATCAGATTGCGCAGGGTCTGCCAGACAATCGGCATCACGCTGAATTGCGGATTGTTCAAGTCGCCCGTTACGGGTAATTCGATGGAGATTTTGCCGTCGACGTCTTTGAGCAACGCGATCGCCAGTTTCAGCGGCAGACTTGTCGCGTCCGGGCTGTCGACTCTCTCACCCAGTTGCAATTGCTCGACCACCACTTTGTTCTCGGCCTTCAGTTGGCCCTTGGTGATCAGGTAATGCAGGTCGAGGTTGAGCCGGCCCTTGCGGATGCGGTATCCGGCGAATTTGCCGGAGTAGGGCGTCAGGGTGGTCAGCTCGACCCGTTTGAAACTGGTGGTGATGTCGAGGCTGGCCATCGGGTCGAATGGATTGACCGCGCCCTTGATGGTCACTGGCGCATAGCGATCAACCTTGCCTTTGATATCGACAGTGGCCGGTTTCGACTGTCGACTGTCGATGGTGCCGATCTGGCCGTTGAGTTGCTGGACAGCGGTGGCGAAATTCGGCGTCAGGCTGAAATCGGCGAAGTTGGCCGAGCCGTCGTTGATGGCGATACCACCGATGCGAATGCCCAGTGGTTTGTCTTTGCTGGCCGGTTTGGCGGCGGCGGTTTTTGCGCCGCTGTCGGCAGGCTGCGGAATCAGCAGATCATCGATGTTGGTGGTGCGGTCATCGTTGATCATGAAGCGCACGTACGGCTGGAACAGGTTGACCTTGTCGATCGACAGGCTGTCGCCGTGCTGGTAGTTCAGGCCTTCCACGACCACTTGCTGCCACTTGAGGAAGTCGCGGGTTTTCAGGGTGTCGAGGGTGTGCAGTTGATCGATCTGCGCGCGGCCGGTCACGCTGAGCGCCAGCGGTTCGGTGCTCTTGAGGTTGACCTTGAGGTCACTGCCGAGCATGCCGCTGCGCAATTCGAGACGAATGAACGGATTGATGTAGGACTGCGCGACACGCAGGTCGATGTCCTGGGTTTTAACGTTGAGCTGGGCGTTGACCGGCGCCAGATTGACCGTGCCATCGGCGAGGATCTTGCCCTGCTTGCCCAGCCCGGTATCGAGCTTGAGCTTGAAGGGTGAGCCATTGAGGCTGTCAAAATCCTGCAGATCGACGTTCAGCGGGGTGACATCCAGTGTCACCGGTGGATTGGCCGACCGGTCGGCCAGATGGACGGTGTAGTTGCGCAGTTGCACATCTTTGAGCAGTACTTGCCATGGCTTGTCTGGCGCGCTCGGTTCAGGTTTCGGCGAATCGGCGGTTGCGGGTGTGCTGGCCGGTTCGGCGGCGGCTTTGGCGGCAGGTTTCGACGGCTGGCTGGCGAACAGTTTCTGCCAGTCCAGTTGCCCGTCGGCCTCCAGAGCGGCCCAGGTTTCGAGTTTCTGGCTGCGAATCTTGCCGACTACCACTTGCTGTTTCGCCAGGTCCACCGAGGTCTCGCTGATGTCGAGGCGTTCGAGTTTTGCCAGTGGGCGTCCATCGGGTGCCTTGATCGCGAACGGCGCGATGCTCACCGCAACGTTGTTCAACTGCAGCTCGGTTTGTTTCGACAGATTGAGTTTGTATTCGGTGCTGAGGTTCATCACGCCGTTTTCAAGAACCAAGGGCACTGCGTCTCGCACGTAAGGCCAAAACGCTTTCATATTGCCGTCGGTAATTTTCAGCGTGCCTTCGGAGGCGATCGGGATCAGGCTGAAATTGCCGCTCCAGTCGATTCGGCCACCGTTGGGGCCAATCGCGACCAGAGTCATGTCGGCGCTGTCTTCGGGCAGGGTGCTGAGATTTTTCAGCTCGAAGTTGAGATCGTCGTAGAGGAATTCGATGGGTTCGCTCGGGCGCACATCCTGAAAGTGCACGACACCGTTGGCGAGTTTGATCTGGTCGATGCGCAGAGGAAACGGCTTGGCTTCGGGATCGACGGGTGTCGGTTCGCTGGCGGGTATGTTGAACAGACCGAGCAGGTTGAGCTTGCCGTCTTTGGCGAAGAGGATTTCGGTCTTCGGTTTGTCCAGTTCGATGTTGGACAGATGGACTGCTTTCGTCCACAGGCTGTCGAGCTCTAGGTCGGCGTACAGGCGTTCAAAACCGACCTGTTCTTTGCCGGGCTCACCGATGACCAGGCCCCACAAGGTGACTTCAAGGCTGAACGGATTGAGTTCGATGCGCTGGATATGCGCAGGCACCGCCGCGTAGTTGGCCAGTTGCTGGTTGGCAACACGCAAGGCGATGCCCGGTAAAATCAGAAACCCCAGCAAGCTGTAAAGGGCCAGAACGGTCAACAGTGCGCCAATCGCGCGAATCAATCCTTTGGGCATGTGCGGCTTCATCTGTCGTAATCGGAGTGCCTTGGAGTATGGCACGCGATTCTGGTTCCGAAGTACCTGGTGTGGAGCAGGATTGTTCAGATTCTTCGGAAAACATAAAACACTGTGGGAGCTGGCTTGCCAGCGATGACGGCCGATCATTCGACATAGATGTCGCCTGATCCACCGCAATCGCTGGCAAGCCAGCTCCCACAGGTTGTTCGCCGCAAAGCAATGTGATCAGAGTTGAAGGATCAGGGTTTTCAGTGGCGGCTGTTGGTCCAGCGACGGGAAATCCGCGCCCGGGGTCATCACGCTCCACTCACGCACCGGGCGCCCGGCCTTCTCGGCGCAACGCAGGACCTGTTCGCGCCAGTCGTCCATGCTGACTTTCGCCAGGTTGTTGCAGCAGATCAGTACACCGTTGTCGGCGGTGGTCAGCAGGGCTGGTTTGAGCAGACTTTGATAGTCGCGCAGCAGGTCGACGGTGCCGAACGCGCTCTTGGCCCAGGCCGGCGGATCGAGCAGCACCAGATCGTATTGGCGCTGTTCCAGGCGCTGATAGCTCGGCAGTTTCTGCCCGCGTCGCTGACTGATGGGCAGACCGGCCAGTTGGCGGATGGCCGGAAAGTAGTCGGACTGGACGAACTCCATTTCCGGCAACTGCGGATTGAGCAAACCGTTTTCGCGACCGACCGCGAGGTTGCCCTCGGCAAAATCCAGGTTGCACACTTCACGGGCGCCACCGGCCGCGGCACTCAAGCCAACGCCGCAGGTGTAGGCGAACAGGTTGAGCACGCTTTTGCCTCTGGCGTGATCCTTGACCCAGCCGCGGGTGTTGCGCAGGTCGAGGAACAGCAGCGGATCCTGCCCGGCATGGCGTCCGCGTACTCGGTAATTCAGGCCCCATTCGTGACCGACCAGATCCGCCAGTGCAGCGTCGTCGGCGCGGTAGACGTGGTCTTCACGGTCGATACGCGAGTTGCCACGAGAACGGTCGTTGTAGACCAGCAAAGTCTCCAGGCCCAGGGTCTGGTTGACGATGGCGTGCAGTTGCAGCAACTCGTCACGCTCCAGCGTCTGGTGAAAGCTTTGCACCAGCAACTGCGGGCCGTAACGGTCGATGGTCAGGCCGCCGGCGCCTTCCTGGCTGCCATGGAACAGGCGATAGCAGTCGGTGCCCTGGCTGTGCAGTACAGAGAGCAAGTCCTGACGTTGATCGAGGGCGGCGCGCAGCGCCTGATTCAAGGAAGACATGCGGGCGCCTTGCTGGAGGGAATTGGGGCGCGGGAGTTTAGCAGCTTGGCGGGCGACCGAGGTGCTGCCTTCGCGAGCAAGCCTTTGGTTCCGGTCAGGTCAACAGCCCCATCCGCCGCTTTGCCCGTTGCACCGAGCCATTGCGCATCGCCCAGCGCAGCATCGGCGCGCTGCGCTTGACGCTGGCGCGGATCAGTTGGCGTTGCAGCGGATTCTGCCGGGCGTCGAGCATGTCGCTGGCCCAGTCTGGCAACAGGTCGATGCCGGCCTTCATCATCAGATCGCCAAATGGCCGCGCCATCAGGCTGGGGGCCGGGGCTTCGAGCAGCAGGCGCAGAACTTCGCGGCTGCGCTCATCGCAGAGCAATTGCGGGCGCATGCGTTGCAGATAATCCGCCACGGCCTGCCGCGATTTCGGCACATCCCGGGCGCCGAGACGCTCGGCGACCACGGCGATTTCCGCGTAATAACGGTCCTGGTCGGTCAATGACAACTGCGGATTGCGATAACGCAGATGCGCAGCGAGAAAGTTACTGACTTCCGCCACATGCACCCATGTCAGCAAATCCGGATCGCTGGCCGCATAAGGCCGGCCATCTGGCGCCGTGCCGACCACTTGCAGGTGAATGGTGCGGACTTTCTCGATCAACCAGTCGGCGTCGCGGCGTGAACCGAAAGTGGTGCCGGAGACAAACTGACTGGTGCGGCGCAAACGTCCGATCATGTCTTCACGAAAGTTCGAGTGGTCCCAGACCCCGGCCAGCGCCAGCGGATGCAGCGCCTGCAGCAATAGCGCACTGATACCGCCGATCAACATGCTGCTGAAGTCACCGTGCACCTGCCAACTGACCGAGTCGGGACCAAACAGCCCCGGGTCGCCCTTGGGGTTTTCCAGATCAAGCTGACCGAGGGACAGACCGGTCAGGCTCATGAGTTGGTTTTCGATACGGCTGCGGATGAATTCCATGAGCACTCAGTGGGAGAGGAGGGGCGCGCTCGGTTGGCCGCGCCCGCCAGGGTTACTGATTGAGGCGCGTGTCGATCAGGCCTTGCACCACGCTCGGATCGGCCAGGGTCGATGTGTCACCGAGGCTGTCGAGTTCGTTGCAGGCGATCTTGCGCAATATGCGCCGCATGATCTTGCCTGAGCGGGTTTTCGGCAAGGCCGGCGCCCACTGGATCAGATCCGGTTTGGCGAAGCTGCCGATCTCCTTGCTGACGTGGGCCAGCAGTTCTTTTTTCAGCTCATCGCTGGGCTCGGTGCCGTTCATCGGTGTGACGAAGGCGTAAATGCCCTGGCCTTTGACGTCATGTGGATAACCGACCACCGCGGCCTCGGCGATGCTGTTGTGCAGCACCAGCGCGCTTTCCACTTCTGCGGTGCCGATACGATGGCCGGAGACGTTGATCACATCGTCGATACGTCCGGTGATCCAGTAATCGCCGTCCTCGTCGCGGCGGGCGCCGTCGCCGGTGAAGTAGTAGCCGGGGTAGGGCTTGAAGTAGGTATCGACCATCCTTTGCGGGTCGCCGTAGACACTGCGGATCTGCCCCGGCCAGCTTGATTTTATGGCGAGCACGCCGCTGCCGGCGCCTTTGATCTCTTTGCCGTGCTCATCGAGCAGCACCGGCTGCACGCCGAACATCGGTTGCGTGGCGCAGCCTGGCTTGATCCGCTGCGCGCTGACCAAGGGGCTGAGCATGATGCCGCCAGTCTCGGTCTGCCACCAGGTATCGACGATGGGGCAGCGTTGTTCGCCGACTACGTTGAAATACCATTCCCACGCTTCCGGGTTGATCGGCTCACCGACGCTGCCGAGTAATCTGAGGCTTTGTCGGGAAGTTTCCTTCAACGGTTCGGCACCTTCGCGCATCAACGCGCGCAGTGCCGTCGGTGCGGTGTAGAAGATATTGACCTTGTGCTTGTCGATGACCTGCCAGAAGCGCGAGCTGCTCGGATAGCTCGGCACGCCTTCGAACATCAGCGTGGTCGCGCCATTGGCCAGTGGTCCGTAGACAATGTAGCTGTGGCCGGTCACCCAGCCGACGTCGGCCGTGCACCAGAACACTTCGCCGTCGCGGTAATCGAGCACATATTTGAAGGTCATCGCCGCTTGCAGCAGATAGCCGCCAGTGGTGTGCAGCACCCCTTTGGGTTTGCCGGTGCTACCGGAGGTATAGAGGATGAACAGCGGGTCTTCGGCGTCCATTGGTTCCGGTGGGCAATCGTCGCTGACGTCGCGCACGGCCTGGTGATACCAAAGGTCTCGGCCCTCGACCCAATCGACTTTGCCTTGGGTGCGCTCGACCACGATGACAGTGCTGACATCCGGGCAATTTTGCAGGGCTTTGTCGACGTTGCTTTTCAGCGGCACGAATTTGCCCCCGCGCACGCCTTCGTCGGCGGTGATCACGGTGCGGCAATCGGCATCAAGGATACGGTCGCGCATGGAGTCAGGGGAAAAGCCGCCAAACACCACCGAGTGAACGGCGCCGATTCGGGTGCAGGCGAGCATGGCGTAAGCGGCCTCGGGAATCATCGGCATGTAGATGCACACCCGATCGCCTTTCTTCACGCCACGGCTTTTCAGCACGTTGGCCAGTCGGCAGACGTGATGATGGAGTTTTTTGTAAGTGATTTGCGCCGATTCGGCAGGGTCGTCGCCTTCCCAGAGCAACGCGGTCTGATCGCCGCGCTGTGCAAGGTGACGGTCGATGCAGTTGTAACTGACATTCAGCTTACCGCCGGCAAACCAGGCGGCTTCACCGGTTTTCAGGTCGTAGCGCTGAACGGTCTGCCACGGCGTGCTCCAGTCGAGGAAGCGCGTGGCCTGTTCGGCCCAGAAGGTGCTGGGGTGTTCAATGGATTCGCGGTACAGGCGCTGATAGTCGTCCTGACTCAACTGAGCAGCCCGGCGGACGGCATCGGCTTGGGGGAACGTGCTGATATCGAACATGACGGTTCCTTATTCTTGTTGTGCGACAAGAGGGGAGCTGTACGACTCGTGCAGGAGCTGCCGAAGGCTGCGATCTTTTGATCTTGTTTTTAAGATCAGATCAAAAGACCGCAGCCTTCGGCAGCTCCTACACAGATCGTGTACGCCACCGATTCTGCGATTAGCCCGGTGCCGTGGAACTGTCGATGTTGCAAGCTGTAGGGGCAGGCAAACCGCCCCTTCAGCCTATCACCCGCGGTGACGACCGCGGAAGTAGTTGATCAAGCCCTGGGTAGACGGATCGTCAGCGTTGGTTTCGTCGCTGCCGACCAGGCGGTTGTAAACGCCCTTACCCAATTCCTTGCCCAGTTCCACGCCCCACTGGTCAAAGGCGTTGATGCCCCAGACCACGCTTTGCACAAACACTTTGTGCTCATACATGGCCACCAGCGCGCCGAGACGACGCGGGCTGATGCGTTCGACCACAAGGGTGTTGCTCGGACGGTTGCCCGGGATCACCTTGTGCGGAGCAATTTGGTGCACCTGCTCCTCGCTCATGCCCTTGTCGCGCAATTCGGCTTCGGCTTCCGGCAGGGTCTTGCCGAGCATCAGCGCCTGGCTCTGCGACAGGCAGTTGGCGTACAGCCACTGATGGTGGTCGGACACCGGGTTGAAGCTGACGATTGGCACGATGAAGTCGGCCGGGATCAGTTGGCTGCCTTGGTGCAACAGCTGGTGGTAGGCGTGCTGACCGTTGCAGCCGACGCCGCCCCAGATCACCGGGCCGGTATCAGTCGAGACCGGAGTACCGTCCTGACGCACGCTCTTGCCGTTGGACTCCATGTCCAGTTGCTGCAAGTGCTTGGTGATGTTGCGCAGGTAGTGGTCGTACGGCAGAATCGCGTGGCTTTGCGCGCCCCAGAAGTTGCCGTACCACACGCCGAGCAGCGCCAGCAGCACTGGCATGTTCTGTTCGAACGGCGCGGTCTGGAAATGCTGGTCCATGGTGTAGGCACCGGACAGCAGTTCCTTGAAGTTGGACATGCCGATGGCCAGGGCAATCGGCAAACCGATGGCCGACCACAGCGAGTAACGGCCGCCAACCCAGTCCCACATCGGGAAGATGTTTTCTTCACGAATGCCGAACGCCACGGCAGCGGCGTTGTTGCTCGAGACAGCGATGAAGTGACGATACAGCTCGGCTTCCGAACCACCCTGAGCCAGATACCAGGCGCGTGCGGCCTGAGCGTTTTTCAGGGTTTCGAGGGTGTTGAACGACTTCGACGAAACGATGAACAGCGTGGTTTCGGCGCGCAGCTTTTGCGTCAGTTCATGGAACTCGCTGCCGTCGATGTTCGCCAGATAGTGGCAACGCACGCCTTTTTGCGCGTAGGACAGCAAGGCTTCGGACACCAGCTCTGGGCCGAGGAACGAGCCACCGATGCCGATGTTGACCACGTCAGTGATCGGCTTCTCGGTGTAACCACGCCACAGACCGTCGTGGATGCGGCCGACCAGATCGGTGATCTGGTTCAGCACCTTGTGCACTTCCGGCATCACGTTGACGCCGTTGACCGACAGCTTGTCGCCGACCGGACGGCGCAGGGCGGTGTGCAGCGCAGGGCGCTGTTCGGACGTATTGACGATTTCGCCGTCGAACAGCGCTTTGATCGCGCCCTTCAGATCGACTTCATTGGCCAGGCTCACCAGCAGATCGCGGGTCTGGGCGTTGATCAAATTCTTCGAATAATCGAGAAACAGCCCGCAGCTGCTGAGGGTGAACTGATTGAAGCGCTGCGGATCGGCGTTAAAGGCTTCGCGCATGCTGAAATCCTGCATGGCTTGGCGGTGATCTTTCAACGCTTGCCAGGCGGGCAGAGCGGTAACGTCTTGAGGATTGAGGTAATACGCCATCGCTGCGGTTTTCCTTTTTACTTGAACGGCCTTTTGAACACTGAACAGGCCTGCACGCCATGTTTGGGCGTGGGCCAACTGCGTTGTCACGGTTTCTGGACACAGGGCGAATACAGTAAACCTCGCGCTGCAATCTGTCTTGACTTTGTCTGACCCGATCCCTGTACTTTTTTAACATCAGTAATGGGATTTGGCCGACAAAAGGGGAGGGAGGGGTATACCCGAAGTCTTCAAGAGCGGCAACAAACCTTGAAATGCAATCTTCACAACGCCGAATAACACTGTAGGAGTGAGCCTGCTCGCGATAGCGCACTGACGTTCAACAATGATGCTGAATGTCAGGTACTCATCGCGAGCAGGCTCACTCCTACAGGGGGGGGCGGTGTTTTCAGACAGGACTATCGAGATTCAGGTGCAGGTTATCGATCAATCGCGTAGTACCGAGGAACGCCGCCACCAGAATCACCAGATCACGGTCTTCAGCCGCGGCCGGACGCAAGGTCACGGCGTGGCGGATTTCCAGATAGTCCGGGCGCAGGCCAGCGGCTTCGAGCTGCTGCAGTTGCGCGCTGATCAGTGCCGGGAAATCCCGTTCACCTTGCTGAATCGACTCGGCAATCGTGCTCAGGGTGCGATAGACCACTGGAGCTACGGCGCGTTGTTCTTCGCTGAGGAAACCGTTGCGCGACGACAGTGCCAGGCCATCGTCAGCGCGGACTGTCGGTTCGCCGATGATCTGGATTGGCATGTTCAGGTCATGCACCAGCGCGCGGATCACCGCCAGTTGCTGGAAGTCCTTCTGACCGAAAATCGCCAGATCCGGCTGGACCATGTTGAACAGTTTGCTGACCACCGTCGCCACACCTTCGAAATGCCCCGGACGGCTGGCGCCGCACAGACCTTCGGAAAGTTGCGGCACGCTGACCCGGGTTTGCCCGGCCATACCATCGGGATACATCTCTTCGACGGTCGGCGCGAACAGCAGCGAGCAACCGGCTTCCAGCAGTTTTTCCTGATCCGCCGCGAGGGTACGCGGGTATTTGTCGAGGTCTTCGCCGGCGCCGAATTGCAGCGGGTTGACGAAAATGCTCGCGACCACGAAATCCACGCGTTGCGTGGCTTTGGTCACCAGCGCAACGTGGCCGCTGTGCAGGTTGCCCATGGTCGGCACGAAGCCGATGCGCTTGCCTTCGCTACGGGCGCGGGCTACAGCAGCGCGCAGTTCGCGTACGGTTTTGACGGTGTTCATGCAGAGAATCCGTGTTCGATGCCAGGGAACGTGACGGCTTTGACTTCGCTGACGTAGGCCTTGAGGGCCGAATCGATACTGTCCTGACCGTGCATGAAGTTTTTCACGAACTTGGGTACGCGGCCGGAGATCGACAGACCGAGCATGTCGTGCAGCACCAGGACCTGACCATCGGTAGCGCTGCCAGCGCCGATTCCGATGACCGGAATCTTCACTGCCTGACTGATTTCGGCAGCCAGTTCGCTTGGTACGCATTCGAGCAGCAGCATCGCCGCACCAGCCTGTTCCAGCGAGATTGCGTCCGCACGCATCTGCCGCGCCTGGTTTTCATTGCGGCCCTGCACTTTATAGCCACCGAGAATGTTCACCGCTTGCGGCGTCAGGCCCATGTGCGCGCAGACCGGGATACCGCGTTCGGCAAGCAGACGGATCGACTCGGCCAGCCACAGCGCACCTTCGACCTTGATCATGTGCGCGCCGGCCTGCATCAGCATGGCGGCGTTGGTCATGGTTTGCTCAAGCGTGGCGTAGGCCATGAACGGCAGGTCGGCCATGATCAGGGCATCGCGATTGCCGCGTTTGACGCAGGCAGTGTGATAGGCCATTTCTGCGGTGGTCACCGGCAGGGTGCTGTCGTGACCTTGCAGAACCATGCCGAGTGAGTCGCCCACCAGCAACACTTCGACACCGGCCTCGTTGCAGGCGTGGGCGAAAGTCGCGTCATAGCAGGTCAGCATGGTGATCTTTTCACCTTTCTGCTTGAGGCTCTGGAGCGTGGTCAGGGTGATGGCTGGCATGTAAAAAATCCTCGTTCAGGCGCTCTGGAAACTACTGCGAGTAACGCGCGTGATTCTTTATCTACTCAGGCGCACGGTCTTTTGTCGTGCTTATAAGGCCTGGATTGCGCCCGTATGTGCCGGGTTGGCGGCAGCGGGACGCCTATAGTCGTGAGGAGCCAAGCGGAAGTCAATTGCGTGTGTTACCGCGTTGTTACGTGGGGAGTGTTACCGGCGTTACTGATGCGATTCAGCGGCGCGGCGGGGCTGAATCAGAGAATTTTTGTCGGACAAAAATAGCGATGCCGCACGCTATCCATGTAGGAGCTGCCGAAGGCTGCGATCTTTTGATCCTTGGGGTTTTAAAACAAGAGCAAGATCAAAAGATCGCAGCCTGCGGCAGCTCCTACAGGGGGATTTGCTTCAGGCTTGGGGGAGGCGTTCGAGGCCGACGAAGGGGCAGGCTGCCAGCAGATCGGCGAGGCTGCGGCCATCGGCAAGGCGCAAATCGGCAGGAGCCAGCTCGGCCATCGGATACAGGACGAACGCGCGTTCCTGAATCTGGTAGTGCGGTACTTTCAGTCTTGGTTCGTCGATCAGTCGATCACCGAACAGCAGAATATCCAGATCCAGCGTGCGCGGCCCCCAACGCTCAAGGCGTTCGCGGCCCTGATCGTTTTCGATGGCTTGCAGGGCGTCGAGCAGATCCAGCGGAGCTAACGTGCTGTCGAGCGCGGCGACCGCGTTGGTGTAACGCGGTTGGCCCCGCAGCAGCGAGTCGCTTTGATAGAACGCGGAAACGCCGACGAGTGCGGTCTGCGGCAACTGCCCCAGCGCGTCGACCGCGCTGCGCAATTGTTCGGCAGGGTCAGCGAGGTTGCTGCCCATGCCGATGTAGATGCGTTCCATGCCTTACTCGCCCGTGGCGCTCGGCGCACCGGCGCGCTTGCGCTTGGAACCGCCGCTGCGACGACGTTTGCGCGGCGCACCGCTGGCGTCATCACCTTTGCCACTGAGGTCGCGGATCATGTCGCGACGTTCGCTGTCGTTGGCGTCCTGATAGTCAGTCCACCATTCGCCCAGGCCATCGGTCTGCTCACCGGCGCTTTCACGCAACAACAGGAAGTCGTAACCGGCGCGGAAGCGTGGGTTGTCGAGCAACAAATCGGCACGCTTGCCGCTACGCCGTGGCAGGCGTTCCTGCATGTCCCAGATTTCGCGGATCGGCATGGTGAAGCGCTTTGGAATCGCAATGCGCTGGCACTGTTCGGCGATCAGCTCGTGCGCGGCTTCCTGCATCGCCGGAATCGGCGGCATGCCACGCTCTTGCAGACGCAAAACGCGGGCCGGCAGGGCGGGCCACAGCATCGCGGCAAACAGGAACGCCGGGGTCACCGGTTTGTTCTGCTTGATGCGCAGGTCGGTATTGGTCAGCGCTTCGCTGATCAATGTGTGGGTGTAATCCGGGTTGTGATCCAGCGCGTCGGCACTGGCCGGGAACAGCGGGGCGAACAGTTGCAGATCGACCAGCATCTCGAAGGTGATCGCACCGTGCCCGGAGAGGAACAGCTTGAGTACTTCTTCGAACAGGCGCGCCGAAGGAATCTCGCGCAGCATCGGCGCCAGTTCGCGGATCGGCTGAACGGTGTGTTTTTCGATGCCGAAATTGAGCTTGGCGGCGAAACGCACGGCCCGCAGCATGCGTACCGGGTCTTCCTGGTAACGCTGCTTTGGATCGCCAATCAGGCGGATCAGGTGATTGCGAATGTCGTGCACGCCGTTGGCGTAATCGAGAATGCGCTCGCTGACCGGATCGTAATACAGGGCATTGATGGTGAAGTCGCGGCGTTGCGCGTCTTCTTCCAGGGTGCCGTAGACGTTGTCGCGCAGAATCCGCCCGCTTTCGTTACGCGAAGACTGGTTACTGTCTTCGTCGTCTTCGTTTACGGGGTGATTGGCGCGGAAGGTCGCGACTTCAATGATTTCGCGACCGAAATGGATATGCACCAGTTTGAAGCGACGGCCGATGATCCGCGCATTGCGGAATTCGGCACGGACTTGCTCGGGCGTGGCGCTGGTGGCGACGTCGAAATCCTTGGGTGTGATACCCAAAAGCATGTCACGCACGCAACCGCCGACCAGATAGGCCTGGTAACCGGCGCCCTGCAAGCGTTCGACAATGTTGACCGCGTAGCGGCTGAATTGCGTTTTCTGCAGCGAATGTTGACCGCTGTTGAGCACTTCAGGGGTGCTACGGATGTGTTGCGTACGACGCACGGGAGTTCGGAATGACTGGAACAACTTCTTCAGCATGGGATGCACTGTTTGAAGGAATGTTCGGCCATACCAAAGAATGACCGCATGATGGGCGCAGATTCTAGCATTTAGTCAGGGGATGGTGTAGGAGACAGCCGATTTGCCGTGCAAGTCGCGGGCTACAGGCTTCTGATGCTATGAAAACGGGGATTTTTACCGGAGGGAGAAACTACAAGGGGAGCCGAAGCTCCCCAAGAAAGTAGTTGCGTGCTCTTTTTATTGTTGATTCGGGCTTCTTGTTTTTGTTGAGTGCCCTCGCCATGAAGCTTTTCCTTCATGACCCTCCCAATCGGGAGCCAAGAGCAAACGGATTGCTTTGGTCGCTGAATTGCAGTGATCTCTCGATCCAACCAGTACAGGCTCTGTCTTAGGACAGTTTTTGTTGTTCTCGGCCTGGTCGTGGGGCAAGCCCCAAATACAACGCCTCTCCAAAAGAATCAGTTAGCTGCGCCTCTCGCCGTCTTGTTTTTATTGTGCGTGAGTCGATTCGTCTTATTTTTATTGTCTTGTGCATTGCTTGTTATTGTTCTTGTACCAAACATATAGCAGGGTGCGTGCCAACTTTTGCGAGGCCTAATAAAACAAGGGGTTAGGTCGATATAACCGTTTTGTCGGGACGAAAAAAAGCCGGGGTTTCGTTACCGATAACCCCGGCTTCTGTTACGTGAATGGACTGAGGTAACAGTTTTTTCACATCTTTAAACGTTACCCGCACACTCGACAGGTAACGTTCAGCTCTCGCTGGCGACCCCGGTCTTGCGCCGTGGAATGCCCAGACGCTGACGGCGTTCCCACAGGCATTTGCGGCTGACGCCCAGTTTGCGCGCCAGTTCGGTCTCGGTCATGTGGTCTTGATGCTCGAGGACGAAGTGCTGGAAGTAGTCCTCCAGCGACAGGTCTTCGGTCGGTTCGTGGCTGCTGTTGCTGGCGTTACCGCCCGTTTGCGGTGGCAGGCCGATGAACTCGTCGTCTTCCAGATCGCTCAGCTCGATGTCGATGCCCAGCAGCTCCGCGGAAATTTCCGGGCTCTCGCTGAGAATCACCGCGCGCTCGACAGCATTTTCCAACTCACGCACGTTACCCGGCCAGGAATAGTGACGGATGGCCTGTTCGGCATCCGCGGCGAATGTCAGGTCAGTGCGGTTGATGCGCGCACTCTGGCGGGCGAGGAAGGCGCTGGCGATCTCGTTGACGTCAGCACCGCGCTCGCGCAAGGCCGGCAGTTTCAACGCGATCACGTGGAGGCGGTAATAAAGGTCTTCGCGGAACTGGCCGATTTTCGCCAGGCTCTTGAGGTCCCGGTGAGTGGCCGCGATCAGGCGCACATCGACCTTCTGCGACTGCACCGAACCCACCCGGCGAATTTCGCCTTCCTGCAACACACGCAGCAAGCGGGCCTGGGCTTCGAGTGGCAATTCACCGATCTCGTCGAGGAACAGCGTGCCACCGTCCGCCGCTTCGACCAGCCCGGCGCGCCCGGCGCTGGCGCCAGTGAACGCACCTTTTTCGTGGCCGAACAGTTCGGACTCGATCAGGCTTTCCGGGATGGCCGCACAGTTCACCGAGATCATCGGCGCCTTGGCGCGTTTCGACAGATTGTGCAGCGCACGCGCCACCAGCTCTTTGCCGGTGCCGGACTCGCCCTGGATCAACACATTGGAGTCGGTCGGGGCGACTTTGCGGATCTTGCTGTACAGGTCCTGCATCGGCGGGCACGAACCGATGATGCCGATTTCGCCATTGCTGTTGTCGACGGCGGATTTGCCGCTGCCATTGGCGGTTTTGGCGGTAACGGTCTCCCCGGCGGCAGGCGCCGATTGACGGTCACGCAAAATTCGCGCGACAGCCTGAAGCATTTCATCGTGGTCGAAAGGCTTGGCGATGTAGTCCACCGCGCCCATCTTCATCGAATCCACTGCCGAGCGCAGGCTGGCGTAACTGGTCATGATCAGCACCGGCGTGCCTTGGCCAAGCTTGATCAGTTCGGTGCCAGGGGCGCCCGGCAAGCGCAGATCGCTGACGATCAGATCGAACGTAGGAATGGTGAAGCGTTCTTGTGCTTCCTGCACTGAACCGGCTTCGCTCACCTGGTACTGGTTACGTTCCAGCAGGCGGCGCAAGGCGGAGCGGATAATTGTTTCGTCTTCGACGATCAAAATGTGCGGCATTGATTCGATACTCTCGACGGTCTCAGTTCACAGCGGACGTCGCTTCGACATGACGCGGTAAGGTCACCCGGATACGGGTGCCGCGTTGGCTTTGTACATCAGCCGGGCTGTCGATGGTGATTTGTCCATAATGCTCTTCAACGATGGAATAGACCAGTGCAAGGCCCAGACCGGTGCCTTCGCCAGGGTCCTTGGTGGTGAAGAAGGGTTCGAACAATCGGTCCATGATGTTCTTCGGAATACCGCTGCCTTCGTCCTCCACGATCAGATCGACCGTGTGTTCGCCGGCTTCACTCTTGACCCGCACCGCGCTGTGCGGCGGCGATGCGTCGCGGGCGTTGGAGAGCAGATTGATCAGTACCTGGGCAAGCCGCTGCGGATCGCCTTCGACCCAATGATCGGGATCGCACAGGTTGTAGAACTGCACTTCAAAATTGCGTCGGTTCAACGCCAGCAGCCCGATGGCATCCTGCGCGACTTCGGCCAGACAGACGGGCTCGTCACTGTGCTGATGGCTGCCAGCGTGGGCGAAGCTCATCAGCGACTGGACGATGCGTGACACGCGTTTGGTCTGTTCGAGAATCTGCCCGCTGATTTCGGTCAGTTCGCTATCGTCTTCGCGTTCTTCGCGCAGGTTCTGCGCCAGACAGGCGATGCCGGTGATCGGATTGCCGATTTCATGGGCCACCCCCGCAGCAAGGCGACCGATGCTGGCCAGGCGCTCGGAGTGCACCAGTTTGTCTTCGAGCATCTGGGTTTCGGTGAGGTCTTCGACCAGCAGCACCAGACCGCTGTTACCGGGGGCCAGCGGCTCGTCAATCGCTGCCTTGTGCAGATTGAGCCAGCGCGTCTGGCCGTCGAGGGCCAGGTGTTGTTTGTGCAAGTGCTCATCGGGCAGGTTGATAAAGCCTTGCAACAATTCTTTCCACGGATCGCCGATGGTGCTCAGGCGCGAGCCGACCACGCGTTGCGCAGCAATCCCGGTGAGTTCTTCCATGGCCTTGTTCCACATCAGGATCTCCTGATCCTTGGCCAGCGAGCAGACGCCCATCGGCAGTTCCTGCAAGGTCTGGCGGTGGTAGCGGCGCAGGGCATCGAGTTCAGCGGCAAGACCTGTGAGGCGCGAGTGGTAATCCTCGAGACGGCTTTCGATGAAGTGAATGTCTTCGGTGACGTAGTTTTCGCCGCCGGCCTTGTACGGCAGGAAGGTTTCGACCATATCCTGAGCGACGCTTGGGCCCATCAGACCGGAAAGGTTGGCTTCGATACGGTCGCGCAAACGGCGCAAGGCATACGGGCGGCGTTCATCGAACGGCAGATAAAGATCACGCAGCGCCTGTTCGACTTCTTTCTGCGCAGCCTTGGCGCCCAGCGGTTTAGCCAGTTGTGTGGCGAATTCCTGTGGCGAGGCGGCGTGCAGTTCGCGGCGTTGCGGGCGACGCACATTGTCCACCGCGCAAGCTTCGGCAGCGGACGCCTCTTCCGGGCTGGCGTTGGTGAACAGCGAAATCAGAGTGAACATCAGCACGTTGGCGGCCAGCGAGGCGATCGCCGCCATGTGCCAACTGGTGTCGTCCAGCACGTAAATCATGTTCAGCAGCGGGATGTAGAAACCTTGCAGATTGCCGACCAGCGGCAGGAGCATGGTCACCACCCACACCAGAATCCCCGCCAACAGCCCGGCGATAAAGCCGCGACGGTTGGCGGTCGGCCAGTACAGCACCGACAACACGCCCGGCAGGAATTGCAACGTGGCTACAAAAGCGACGATGCCCAGATTAGCCAGATCCTGCCCGGCGCCGAGCATCAGATAAAAGCCGAAACCGGCCATGATGATCGCGACGATCAGCGCCCGGCGAGTCCACTTCAGCCAGCGATAGATGTTGCCTTCGGCGGGCGGCTGATAAAGCGGCAGCACCAGGTGGTTCAGCGCCATGCCCGACAGTGCCAGGGTGGTGACGATGATCAGGCCACTGGCCGCCGACAAACCACCCACGTAGGCGAGCAATGCCAGCGGCTTGCTGTTGGCGGCGATGCCGATGCCGAGGGTGAAATATTCCGGGTCGGTAGTGGCGCCGAGCTTGAGGCCGGCCCACAAAATCAGCGGCACTGCCAGGCTCATCAGCAGCAGGAACAGCGGTAAACCCCAGCTTGCGCTGACCAATGAGCGCGGATTGAGGTTTTCGGTGAAGGTCATGTGATACATGTGCGGCATCACGATCGCCGAAGCGAAAAACACCAGCAGCAGCGTGCGCCACGGGCCTTCCTGCAACGGCGTGTGCAATGCGGCGAGGGCGGTCTGGTTTTGCAGCAGCCACAGCTCAAGTTGTTGCGGGCCGTCGAATACGCCGTACAGCGCATACAGGCCAACGCCGCCGAGGGCGATCAGTTTGATCACCGATTCAAAGGCAATCGCGAACACCAGCCCTTCGTGCTTCTCGCGCGTCGCGATATGTCGGGAGCCGAAGAAAATCGTGAACAGAATGATCAGCGCACAGAACGCCAGCGCCACGCGGCTCTGAATCGGCTCGCCGGTGAGGATACCAATGGAATCGGCCACCGCTTGAATCTGCAACGCCAACAGCGGCAGCACGCCGATCAGCATGAAAATCGTGGTCAGCGCCCCGGCCCAGGTGCTGCGAAAGCGGAAGGCAAACAGATCCGCCAGCGACGACAGTTGATAAGTGCGGGTGATTTTCAGAATCGGATAGAGCAGCACCGGCGCCAGCAGAAATGCGCCGGACACCCCGAGATAACTGGACAGAAAGCCGTAGCCGTACTGATAGGCCAGGCCCACCGTGCCGTAGAACGCCCAGGCACTGGCGTAAACCCCCAGCGACAAGGTGTAAGTCAGCGGATGGCGAATGATCGCCCGTGGAATCATTCCACGCTCACTGATCCAGGCCACGCCAAACAGTGCGGCCAGGTAGGCGGCGCTGATCAGCAGCATCTGGGTCAGGCTAAAGCTCATCGGCATCTTTTTGGCTCTGCAGGATGAAGGTCACGACAATCAGGATCAGCCAAAGCAGATAGGGGCGATACCAGGCGCCCGTAGCGTCGATCCACCAATCCATGATGGCGGGCGAAAACAGATATATCCCCACGACCAAAAGCAGGACCAAGCGATAGATGTACATCCCGGCCTCTCTTTTTTATGCGCGTGCCCGAAAACGTGCGGCGATGGTAACGGATGGCTGCGCGACTGCAAGTGTCGTCATAGCAGTTGCGCTTCGGGCAGGGTCAGTGTGCGCGGGATCCTGGTGGCATCCCAGTGCGCGCTGCCCCACTTCAGCAGTTCCTGCGGCGTGGCGTGTTCGAGTTCTGCGCCGGGATTTTGCCCCAATGCACGCAGGGCCCGCAGCAACAACGGCGTAGCTTGATCCGCCTCAAGCGGCGGCGAGCGGTAGGACTTGCCGAGTTTGTTGCCGTCCGGTTGAGTGATCAACGGCAGGTGCAGGTAACGCGGTTGACGCAAGCCCAGCAGTTCTTGCAGGT
Organism: Pseudomonas sp. P116; assembly: GCF_020149425.1. Taxonomy (NCBI): domain Bacteria; kingdom Pseudomonadati; phylum Pseudomonadota; class Gammaproteobacteria; order Pseudomonadales; family Pseudomonadaceae; genus Pseudomonas; species Pseudomonas sp. P116. Next base: position 302,988 of record NZ_JACVHB010000008.1, read on the forward strand.
AGAGCTGGCGCGGCGTGGAGTCGAGCAGATCGGCGCCACGGACGATATCGGTGATGCCTTGCCAGGCATCGTCGAGCACCACGGCCAGTTGGTAGGCATAGAGGCCGTCGCGACGGCGAATCACAAAGTCGCCGACATCGCGGCCCAGATGCTGGCGATATTCGCCCTGCACCCGATCAATGAAGTGATATTCCAGCTCCGGCACGCGCAGGCGGATCGCCGCGTCTTGCTGGTCGTGGCCCGCGTTGCGGCACAACCCCGGATAAATCCCGTGATAAGGCTCCAGTTGTTTGCGCGAGCAAGTGCAGGCGTAGGCCAGGCCATGATTGAACAGGCTGTTGAGCACTTGGGCGTAAGCGTCATGTCGATCGCTCTGGCGCACCATGTCGCCATCCCATTCAAAGCCATAGCTTTCCAGGGCATTGAGAATCGCTACCTGCGCGCCGGGCTCTTCGCGCGGCGGGTCGAGATCCTCCATGCGTACCAGCCAGCGGCCGCCGACCGAACGCGCGTCGAGATACGAGGCGAGGGCAGCGACCAGCGAGCCGAAGTGCAAGTGGCCACTGGGTGTCGGGGCGAAGCGGCCGATGTAGGCGGGGGATGTCTTGGCAGTCATGGCGGCGATGTTACTTTCCGGGGGTGTACACAACACCTTGTAGGAGTGAGCCTGCTCGCGATCGCGGTCTGGCATTCAACATCGTAATTGACTGACCCACCGCTATCGCGAGCAGGCTCACTCTTACAAGGGGCAAACGGCAGAAACAAAAACGGAGCGTTCGCACGCTCCGTTTTTCGTTCAGGTCGATATTACTTGCCGACCTGCTTTTCCTTGATTTCAGCCAGGTTCTTACAGTCGACGCACATGTCGGCGGTAGGACGGGCCTCGAGGCGCTTGACGCCGATCTCGATGCCGCAGGATTCGCACCAGCCGTAATCTTCGTTCTGGATCAGATCAAGCGTCTTGTCGATCTTCTTGATCAGCTTGCGCTCGCGATCGCGGGCGCGCAGCTCCAGGGCGAATTCTTCTTCCTGGCTGGCACGGTCGGCCGGGTCAGGGAAGTTGGCCGCTTCGTCTTTCATATGGTCGACGGTACGGTCGACTTCCTGCATCAAGTCCTGTTTCCACTTGTTCAGGATCTTGGTGAAGTGGGCACGCATTGGAGCGCCCATATACTCTTCGTCTTTGGCCTGAACATAAGGTTCGAAACCGCTGACGGTCGGATTAGCCTGTTGCTTTGCTTGGGTGGGCATGAAATGGACCGCCTCTACTCTTGTAATCCATTGCGCAGGATTGCTCCATCACCGACACCTGCCGGCCCTGCGGCTGCAAGCGGGCGAACTTACCAGATCAATTCGGCCCGCGCTACTCCCGGATGTCGAGGCTGCGGCCGACGGTGCCTGGAAATGTTTGCCAAGCCATGTCTGGCGGTGTTGAAGACCTGTTCAATCACTGATTTTAGTCAATCCTGGAGCGTACGTTCGTATCGTTACAGTCCAGCGTTCTTGTGGCTGTGACCGCTACGGGTTCTCGCTCGTTCCGGCAGATGGGTAGAATCGTTTCTTTTCCCCCGTCGAAGGAAGGCCAATGGCTCAGCCCTACAGTGCGCGCAGTCGTGCGATCGAACCGTTCCATGTGATGGCGCTGCTGGCGCGGGCCAATGAATTGCAGGCCGCGGGCCACGACGTGATCCACCTGGAAATCGGCGAGCCGGACTTCACCACGGCCGAGCCGATCATCCAGGCGGGGCACGCGGCACTGACGGCGGGCAAGACGCGCTACACCGCCGCGCGCGGTATTCCCGAGCTGCGCGAAGCGATTTCCGGTTTTTATCAATCGCGTTACGGCTTGAACATTGACCCGCGCCGCATCCTGATCACGCCGGGAGGCTCCGGGGCCCTCCTGCTGGCCAGTGCCCTGCTGGTCGATCCCGGTAAACACTGGTTGCTGGCGGACCCGGGTTACCCGTGCAATCGGCACTTCCTGCGCTTGGTCGAAGGCGCGGCGCAGCTTGTTCCGGTAGCGCCGGAGGTGCGTTACCAACTGACTCCGGATCTGGTCGAGCGGCACTGGGATCACGACAGTGTCGGCGCACTGGTCGCGTCGCCCGCCAACCCGACCGGGACGATCCTGACCCGCGATGAACTCGCCGGGTTATCCACAGCCATCAAGGCGCGGCACGGGCATCTGGTGGTGGATGAGATCTATCACGGGCTGACTTACGGCACCGACGCGGCCAGTGTTCTGGAAGTTGATGACAGCGCTTTTGTGCTCAACAGTTTCTCCAAATATTTCGGCATGACCGGATGGCGTCTCGGCTGGCTGGTCGCACCGGATGCAGCGGTCAGTGAATTGGAAAAACTCGCGCAGAACCTCTACATCAGCGCACCGAGCATGGCCCAGTATGCGGCGCTGGCGTGTTTCGAGCCGGATACCATCGCGATTCTTGAGGAGCGCCGAGCCGAATTCGGCCGACGTCGAGATTTCCTGCTGCCAGCATTACGCGAACTGGGTTTCAATATCGCGGTAGAACCTGAAGGCGCGTTTTATCTTTATGCGGATATCAGCAAGTTCGGCGGCGATGCCTTCGCGTTCTGCCGTCATTTCCTCGAAACCGAGCACGTTGCGTTCACGCCGGGTCTCGACTTTGGCCGTTATCAGGCCAGTCACCATGTGCGATTTGCCTACACGCAAAACCTCCCTCGCTTACAGGAAGCGGTGGAGCGGATTGCCCGTGGCTTGAAGAGCTGGCAAGCCTGATGCGTTTTTATCCTCCTCTGGAAGAGGCGCGACTGATCCGTCGATATAAGCGTTTTCTCACCGATATCGAGACCGTTAGCGGCGAGTTGCTGACTATTCACTGCCCGAACACAGGTTCGATGCTCAATTGTCAGGTCGAGGGTGGGCAGGTCTGGTTTAGCCGCTCCAACGACCCGAAACGCAAACTGCCCGGCACTTGGGAAATCGGTGAGACCCCGCAGGGACGGTTGTTCTGCGTGAATACCGGGCGCGCTAACGGTTTGGTTGAAGAGGCGTTGCAGGCCGGCGTCATTACCGAGTTGAACGGCTTTACCGTGTTGAAGCGCGAAGTGGCTTACGGACAGGAAAAAAGCCGCATTGATTTCCGCCTCGAATACCCGAGCGGCCCGGCTTATGTCGAAGTGAAAAGCGTCACGCTGGGTTTCGATGGCACGAACGTGGCGGCGTTTCCAGATGCCGTGACTCAGCGTGGCGCCAAGCATTTGCGTGAGTTGGCGCACCTGGCGCGGGACGGGATTCGTGCAGTGCAGCTGTATTGCGTGAATCTCAGCGGGATTGAAGCGGTGCGTCCGGCCGAAGAAATCGATTCGGCCTACGCCGAGGCGTTGCGTGAAGCGGTCGCCTGCGGTGTTGAGGTTTTGGCTTACGGCGTTCGCTTGAGCCATGAAGAAATGGTGATCGACCGCCGCCTCGACGTGCTGCTCAACGGTTAAACATCTATCCACAGGCCTTGCGCATCTTCGCGGCAGGGTATGGCCGTCAGCGATTGCCCGGCACACGGTCCGGAAACGCATTCACCGTCCTCGATCAGAAACAGTGCACCGTGGGTGGCGCACTGGATCAGGCTGTTGCTCTGATCGAGAAACTGATCGGGGTGCCATTCCAGCCCGACACCGCGGTGCGGGCAGCGGTTGAGGTAGACATACGCCTGACCGTTGCGGCGCACGGCAAACAGTTTTTGCCCATCGACATCAAAACCGCGACTGCCGGCCTCGGCCAGATCGGTGCCGGCGCAGAGAAACTTCATGGCTATCCTCTAGTGTCGTGTCGGGATATGTCCGAGCTTGACGTTTAAATGCAAACAATTATCAAATGGCGGCCTTCACCCGAAGGCGCCGGCCAGATGCCGAGGATACTTGGCCTGACATCCTGACGCCCGGGAAAACCTTGTTCAAGGAAGCTGTGTATGCGCCTGAGTACCCGCGTTGCTGTGCTGTGTGTCGGACTTCTGGTCAGTCACCAGGCTGCAGCGGCTGATTTGCCGCAACGTTGGGTCAGTGCCGGCGGTGCGCTGTCGGAGTGGGTCAGTGCGCTGGGCGGCGAGTCGAAACTGGTCGGCGTCGATACCACCAGTCAGCATCCGCAAGCCTTGAAGGCCCTGCCGAGCATCGGCTATCAGCGCAGTCTGTCTGCGGAAGGCATCCTCAGCTTGCGTCCGGACATTCTGATCGGTACCGAGGAAATGGGCCCGCCACCAGTGCTGGCGCAGGTGAAAGCGGCCAACGTTCGGGTGGAATTGTTCTCGGCTCAACCGGATCTGCCGACACTGGAGAAAAACGTCACCCATCTGGGCCGGCTACTCGGAGCGGAAAAACAGGCCGCGCAACTGCTGCAGAGTTATCAACAGCAACTCGACGCGCAAAAAACGCGGGTGACTGACGCGCAATCCAGACAAAAGGCGCCGGGCGTGCTGCTGTTGCTCGGGCATGCCGGTGGCAAGCCGCTGATTGCTGGCAAGGACACCGCCGCTGACTGGCTGCTGGAACAGGCAGGCGGGCATAATCTCGCCACCCACACCGGGTACAAGCCGTTTTCTGTGGAATCCCTCGCCAGCCTCGATCCAGAAGTGTTGGTGTTTTCCGACCGAGCGTTAACCGGTGAAGCGGCCAAGGTTGCGTTGTTCAAGGAAAATCCGATTCTCAACGCCAGCCGCGCGGCCAAGGCCGGACGGGTGCTGGAGCTCGATCCGACCTTGTTGGTCGGTGGGCTCGGACCACGGTTGCCAGCAGCGCTGAAAACCCTGTCTGACGGTTTTTACCCGGCCAAGAGCGGCCAATGACCACACTGGTAAAACCTCGCAGCCTGTTCATTGGCCTGACACTTCTGTGTTTGCTGGCGATCTGGTTGTCGTTGGCGTTGGGGCCGGTCAGCTTGCCGCTCTTCGATACCCTGCGTGCGGCGTTGCGCATGATCGGCGTACCGCTGGCACCGGAAGGTCTGGAGCAGGCTGAGCTGATTCTCGGGCAGATTCGGCTGCCGCGAACCTTGCTCGGGCTGGCGGTCGGCGGCGTGCTGGCGTTGTCGGGTGTGGCAATGCAAGGGTTGTTTCGCAACCCGTTGGCGGATCCGGGGCTGGTTGGCGTTTCCAGTGGCGCGGCGCTGGGGGCGGCGGTTGCGATTGTCGGTGGCTCGTTTTTTGGCGGCTTGCCGGAATGGTTCGGGCCTTATCTGTTGTCGGCGTGCGCGTTTCTTGGTGGGCTCGGTGTTACGGCACTGGTTTATCGGCTCGGTAGGCGCAATGGGCAAACCAATGTCGCGACCATGTTGCTGGCGGGGATCGCTCTGACGGCACTCGCCGGTTCGGCGGTTGGCCTGTTCACTTATCTGGCGGACGACGCGACCCTGCGCACACTGACGTTCTGGAATCTCGGTAGCCTCAATGGCGCCAGTTATGCGCGGCTGTGGCCATTGCTGATCATCAGTGCCGGTGTGGCGTTGTGGTTACCGCGTCGGGCGAAAGCACTGAACGCCTTGTTACTGGGTGAATCCGAAGCCGGGCATTTGGGCATCGATGTCGAACGGCTCAAGCGGGAATTGGTGTTCTGTACGGCGCTGGGTGTCGGCGCTGCGGTGGCGGCGGCGGGGATGATCGGGTTTGTCGGGCTGGTGGTGCCACATCTGGTGCGATTGCTGGCAGGGCCGGATCACCGGGTCTTGCTGCCGGCCTCGGTGTTGGCCGGGGCGAGCCTGTTGTTGCTGGCTGATCTGGTGGCTCGACTGGCCCTGGCGCCGGCGGAATTGCCGATCGGTATCGTCACGGCGTTTATCGGTGCACCGTTCTTTCTATATCTGCTGCTGCGAGGGCGTGCCTGATGTTGCGTGCGCACAATCTGCACATCCTCCGTGGTCGTAAAACCGTGCTCAGCGGTATCACCCTTGAGCTTGAACCGGGTGAAGTACTCGGTGTGCTCGGCCCGAATGGCGCCGGTAAAAGCACCTTGCTCGGCGCTTTGTGCGGTGAATTGACGGCCAGAGAGGGAGAAGTCTCGCTTGACGCGCACGTGTTGAGCCATTGGACCGGCACCCAGCGCGCGCAACGCCTGGCCGTGTTACCGCAGGTGTCGACGCTGGATTTTGCCTTTCGCGTCGAAGAAGTGGTCGGCATGGGGCGTTTGCCTTATCAAAGTGGCCGGGTGCGCGATGACGAGATTGTCGCCGCGGCACTGGCGGCCGCAGACGCCGGGCATCTGAGCGGTCGCAGTTATCTGGCGTTGTCCGGTGGCGAACGGCAGCGCGTGCATCTGGCGCGGGTGCTCGCGCAACTCTGGCCGGGGCAGGCGGGGCAAACGCTATTGCTGGATGAGCCGACCTCGATGCTCGACCCGCTGCATCAACACACCACACTGCAAGCGGTGCGCGAGTTTGCCGATCGTGGCGCCGCCGTGCTGGTGATCCTGCATGATCTGAATCTGGCAGCACGTTATTGTGATCGCGTGTTGCTGCTTGAAGGCGGGCGTCCGGTAGCACTGGATACGCCGCAACAGGTATTGCAACCGGATACGCTCAAAGCCGTGTTCGGCCTTGAGGTATTGGTGCAGCCGCACCCGGAGCGTGGGCATCCGCTGATCATCGCCCGCTGACTTTCTTATCAAGGTGATCGCATGCGTGGGATGTGGCTGTTGGCTGTGTTGTTGCTCGCCGGGTGTCAGCATGTTGCTGCGCCGCCGCCTATCGGTGGTCAGATTCGTGATCTGCACAGCGGTCAGGCGCTGACCGCGCAGCAATTGCTGGCACGCCTCGCTGAACCTGATCGGGTGATCGTCGGTGAGCAGCATGACAACGCCGACCATCACGCTGCGCAGTTATGGCTTTTACAGTCGCTTGGCGAACTACGGCCGCAGGGCAGCCTGCTGCTGGAAATGCTCACGCCGGATCAACAGGCCAAAGTTACTGCGGTTCGCCAGTCCGCGTCGCCTCCCTCTGACCTTCCCGGCGCATTGGCCTGGCAGGAGGGTTGGGACTGGAATCTCTACGGACCAATTGTCCGCTTCGCCCTCACGCAACCGTACCCGCTGCTGGCCGCCAACCTGGATAACGGCGAAATCCGTGCCTTCTATCGCAATGCGCCCGTTTTGAGCGGCGAACGCAGCAATGCTGAAGCAGTGAAAACAACTTTGCTGGGGCAGATCGGCGATTCTCACTGTGGTCTGCTGCCAGATTCACAGATGCCGGCGATGCTGGCGGTTCAGCAGCAACGGGATCGACGCATGGCAGAGCGTTTGCTCTCGGCGCCGACTCCGTCCTTGCTGTTGGCCGGCGGCTGGCATGTGCGCAAGGATGTCGGGGTGCCGCTGCACGTCGTGGATGTGGGCGAGCCCCGAGCACCGACGGTGCTGATGCTGGCAGAGCAGGGCGATGAGGTAACTCAGGCGATGGCCGATTACGTCTGGTACACCCCCGCCACGCCGAAGCGCGATTATTGTGAAGAGATGCGTAAACAGTTCGGCAAATGACTTTTCCACAGGCAAAAAAAGACCCGGTAAAAACCGGGTCAAATAACCGTGATTAGCCTGATGAGGAGATAATCTGAGAGTCCGAACCAAGGGCTTTTCAGAATATCGACTGATCTCGCGACCAGTTGTGATAATCATAGCGATTCTCATTACCAAGTCAATCGCTGATTCTGCATTTATTTGATTTAGTCTCTGCAATGGCCGGAATGCCCCGTAAATAAAGGGTTGGAGCTACCCTTTGTCAGTCGTCAGTTGGGCGATCTGTTTGTTCAGTTGGCCGATGCGCCGCGCCATGCTCTCGATCAGGCTGTGGGCGATCTTCGGATTGCTGCGAGTCATGCTCAAAAATTGATCACCGGGAATCAGCATGACTGTGCAAGGTTCTCGGGTTACCACCGTAGCGTTGCGCGGCTCCCCGGTGAACAGCGCCATGGCGCCGAAGATCTCGTCCTTGGGAACCTCACCGACCTTGTGTCCATCGACAAAGGCTTCGGCATGCCCGTCGATGATCACGAACACGTGATCGGCGGGGTCGCCCTGGTGAATCAGGGTTTCCCCGGCCTCGACCCGTTTGAAACCGTTGGTACTGCGAAACTCCCGCGGTTTCAGTTCGGCCACGGCGTGGGCGAGGAGGGCCATTTGTCCCAGCAGATACTCGAGAAATTGCTCCGCACGGCTGGCGTCCGCCAATAAATGCTGGAAAACGTCACTGCGCCGATAAGGCAGCAAACGTAACGGCCCGTCACTGCGCAAGCGGCAATCGGCCCAGGCGTCACTCTGCTGGAGGCCGATCAAGTCGCCTTCCTGCCAATAGAACAGCGCGCGCGAACCGATGAAACCGTTGACCACCCCTTCTGCCAGTAGAAACACTTGATCGCCGGGCAACTGCGCCGACAGGTCATCAGTCGCTTCCAGCTCAATTGCCGGCCCGCACGATAAAAGGCCTTCCAGCCACTGTGCAGGCAGACTCTGCAAACGGTTGATCAATGCGTCGGCCAATGCCGATTGTTCCCCAAGCAGGTACATGGCAGTCAGCGCCCGTTCAGTTTTTGTGGCGTGTGGAAATGGCTTCGAGCTGCTTGTTCAGGGCGTCCTTGCGTTCGGCGGGGATGTCGTTCCAGTGCACATCCATCAACGCTCCTTCGATCGCATACAGCAACACCTTCGATGCGCGAAACCCGCGGGTTCGCACGGCCCGGTAGGCGTCCACTGCGCCCAGGCGACGCAAGTCCGAGGCGCTGTGGATGCCCACGGCATGCAGCCATTGCGCCGACGTCTTGCCAAGATTCTTCAGGTGTTGCAGTTCATCATTCATCAAGCCTCCTTGCGACGGCCGAATGGTGCGTGGGCGAGCTTCTCAGGAGTGTAGCCATCAGTAGGAAAAGCGTGGTTGTTTGGTTGGATTCAACGCAAACGCTTCTAAGAAAGGGGACTGGAACGGCCTGCGAGCGCAGAAAAGAGGGGGGAACACACATATCAATGTAGGAGTGAGCCTGCTCGCGATAGCGGACTGGCAGGCACACATGTGTTGAAAGTTAAACCGCTATCGCGAGCAGGCTCACTCCTACAAGAAAGGTATCGCGTCAGAAGGGGGGCGAATATCAGCGAGTGCGATAACGCAGGCGTGTGCCGAAATTCATCGACATCAGTATCTCGTCAGCGCTCAGTTCCGGCGGGAAGTACGCCCCGGAAATTTGCGCGTGGGCCAGGCTGGCGCCTTCAAGCGACGCTTTGCGGAAATCAATGCCACGCAGATCGGCAGAACGGAAGTACGCGTCCCGGAAATCCACGCCATCGGCGTTCAATTCGCGCAAATCGAGACCACGGAAGTCGCCACCGACCATGTCGATCGGGCCGTCTTGTGGGCGCTCCTTGTTGAAACCTGTGATGTCATCTTTGTGCAGCAAGGCGTACAGCGGGGTGTCGAGAAGTTTCGGCTGGCTCATGTCACATCACCTGTTGGTTTTATGACGCCAGTATAGTGCCACTATTTGGCGGCCGTGAAGCGAGCGAGGGCTTCACGGCCGAAATAGTTTCTTACAGGCCTGGCAGGCGTTGACGGATCTGCGCGACGACGGTGTCCAGCGTCCCGGACTCATTGGTCTGCACGCGTTTGCTGCGCAGAATCTCTTCCGGCGTCAGCGCTTCGCGATTGGCCTGTTGCGCTTCGATCACAGCCAACGTGGCGTCGGACGGATCCTGTTTATCGGCCTGACGAATCGACAGCCAGCTCTCGATCACTGCTTGCGGCGCGTTGCAGTCGAGGATCAGGAACGGTGTGCCAGTGGCTTCAGCGATTTTCGCGGCGTTGTCGCGCTGCTCACGCTTGAGGTAAGTCGCGTCGATCACCACCGGGAAACCGGCGTGCAGGATCACTTCAGCAATTTCATGCAGACGCGCGTAGGTCTTGGTGCTGGCGTCGGCACTATAAATGCCGGCCTGTACATCATTGGCGACGGTTTGTTCGCCGAACAAACGCTTGCGTTCAACGTCCGAGCGCAGGCGAATGGCACCCAGTGCTTCGACCAGGCGCATGGCCACGTGGCTCTTGCCGACAGCGGAAACGCCGTGGGTAATGGCCATGAAGCGCGAAGGAATGGTGCTGTAGCTTTCCGCCAGGTTGGCGTAGTTGCGGTACTGGCGCAGGGTGGTGGCGCGCTGCACCGGAGTCGCGTCTGCCGGCATGCTGAACAGGGCCACTTTGGCGCGAACCAGTGCGCGGTAGGCTTTATAGAAGTTCAGCACTTCCAGGCCTTGATAGTCGCCGGTCAGTTCCAGGTATTGGCTGATGAAGCGGCGAGCCAGCGACTTCAGGCCGCGGTCTTCCAGGTCCATCGCAAGGAAACCGGTGTCGGCGTAAACGTCGGTGAAGCGGAACGGCTCGTTGAATTCGATGCAGTCGAAGATCACCACTTTGCCGTCGATGACGGTGGCGTTGCCCAAGTGGATGTCACCGTGGCATTCGCGGGTGAAACCGTCGGCCTTGCGCTGAGCCAGCAGAGGCTTGAGGCGTTCGAAGCTGCTTTCGGCCCACGCTTGCAGAGCGTCGAGTTGCAGCAGGTCGTTCTTGTCACTGAGGAACGGCAGAATCTGTTCGAAGTTCTGGCGGACCGGAGCCATCACGCTGTCCGGGGTGCCGGCGTCGTGTTCGGCCGGGACTTTCGGCGCGGTGAGATGGAAGTGCGCGATCTGCTCGGCCATTTCATCGATGTGTTGGGTGGTCAGCTCGCCGTTGGCTTGCAGGGTGCTGAGCAAACCGGTCTGCGGGAACTGACGCATTTTCAGCACATACTCGATTGCCGGGCCGTCGCCGCCCAGTTGCGGGGTGTCGACGCTGCCCGTCACCGGCAACACTTCCAGATACAAATCGTCGGTCAAACGCTGGTTCAGACGCAGTTCTTCAGCGCAAAAGTGTTCGCGTTGATCGAGGCCGGTGAAGTCGAGGAAGCCGAAATTCACCGGCTTCTTCACTTTATAAGCAAAGGGACCGGTGAGGATCACCCACGAAATATGGGTTTCGATGACCTGGAACCCTTCGACGGGGTGCGGATACAGGGCCGGGTTTTGCAGGGCAGCGATCAGAGACTGGCTCACGGGCGATCCTTCAGAGACTGGGGGAAATTCGAGGTCGCCATTATGGCCGCTCGCCCGCCTGACGCAAACCTCGGAGCGCGCCTGTTGAGTCTGAATAAAGTGCGTATAATCCGCCGCCATGACTCGAACTCGATCTCCCCGTACCAAGAAAAAACCACCTTCCAAGGGCCTGCGCCCATGGATGGGTTGGGCCATTAAACTCAGTCTGGTCGGCCTTGTAGTGCTGGCCGGCTTTGCCGTTTACCTCGATGCCGTGGTGCAGGAGAAGTTCTCCGGCAAGCGCTGGACCATCCCGGCCAAGGTATACGCGCGCCCGCTTGAGCTGTTCGTCGGACAGAAGCTCAGCAAGGAAGATTTCCTCACCGAACTCGACGCACTCGGCTATCGCCGCGAAGCCGTGAGCAATGGCCCCGGCGCTGCCGCAGTTTCCGGAAACACCGTCGACCTGAATACCCGTGGCTTCCAGTTCTATGAAGGGCTTGAGAAGGCACAACCTGTGCGTGTGCGCTTCTCGGGCGATTACGTGGCCGAGTTGTCGGCGACCAACGGTTCGAAACTGTCCGTGGTACGTCTGGAGCCGGTTCTGATCGGCGGGATTTATCCGAAGAACCTCGAAGACCGCATCCTGATCAAACTGGATCAGGTGCCGCCGTATCTGCTGGAAACCTTGGTCGCCGTCGAAGACCGGGACTTCTACAGCCACTGGGGCGTGTCGCCGAAGTCGATTGCCCGGGCGATCTGGGTCAACACCTCTGGCGGCAAGATGACTCAGGGCGGCAGTACGCTGACCCAGCAGTTGGTGAAAAACTTCTACCTGACCAACGAACGCAGCCTGAGCCGCAAGCTCACTGAAGCAATGATGGCGATGTTGCTGGAACTGCATTACGACAAGAAGGAAATCCTTGAGGCGTACCTCAACGAAGTCTTTGTCGGTCAGGATGGTCAGCGCGCCGTGCACGGTTTTGGTCTGGCCAGTCAGTTCTTCTTCGGTCAGCCATTGTCCGAGCTGAAACTGCATCAGGTCGCGATGCTGGTCGGCATGGTCAAAGGCCCGTCCTATTACAACCCGCGTCGCAATCCTGAGCGTGCGCTGGAACGTCGCAATCTGGTGCTCGACGTGCTTGAGCAGCAAGGCGTAGCGACTGCCGAGCAAGTTGCCGCGGCGAAGAACATGCCTCTGGGTGTAACCACTCGCGGCAAACTGGCCGATAGCTCCTTCCCGGGCTTTATCGACCTGGTCAAACGTCAACTGCGCGAAGACTATCGCGACGAAGACTTGACTGAAGAAGGCCTGCGGATCTTCACAAGTTTTGACCCCATCCTGCAGATGAAGGCCGAGGCGTCGGTCAACGACACCTTCAAGCGTCTGGCCGGTCGCAAGGGCTCCGATGACGTCGAAGCGGCGATGGTCGTGACCAATCCGGAGACCGGCGAAGTCCAGGCCATGATCGGCAGTCGCCAGGCCAGTTATGCCGGTTTCAACCGGGCACTGGATGCCGTGCGGCCGATCGGCTCGTTGATCAAACCGGCGGTTTATCTGACCGCGCTGGAGAAACCGAGCCAGTACACACTGACCAGTTGGCTGTCGGATGATCCGTTGTCGGTCAAAGGCGCGAACGGTCAAGTCTGGAAGCCGCAGAACTATGATCGTCGTTCCCACGGCACCGTGTTCCTGTATCAGGGGCTGGCGCATTCCTACAACCTCTCGACCTCGCGCCTGGGTCTGGAAGTGGGCGTGCCGAATGTCCTCAAGACGCTGGCCCGTCTGGGTGTGACCCGCGAGTTCCCGGCGTTCCCGTCGATGTTGCTGGGGGCGGGCGCGATGACGCCGATGGAAGTGGCGACCATGTACCAGACGCTGGCCAACGGTGGCTTCAATACGCCGATGCGCGGTATTCGCAGCGTACTGACTGCCGAAGGCGAGCCGCTCAAGCGCTATCCGTTCCAGATCGAGCAGCGGTTTGATCCGGCGTCGATCTATCTGATCCAGAACGCCATGCAGCGGGTGATGCGCGAAGGTACAGGCAGCTCGGTTTATAACGTGTTGCCGAAGACTCTGACGCTGGCCGGCAAGACCGGTACCAGTAACGATTCGCGCGACAGCTGGTTCGCAGGTTTCAGTCAGGACTTGCTGGCAGTGGTCTGGCTGGGCCGTGATGACAACGGCAAGACGCCGTTCACCGGTGCGACCGGTGCGTTGCAGGTCTGGAGCAGTTTCATGCGCAAGGCCGATCCGCTGCCGTTGGACATGCCGCAGCCGGACAACGTCGTGCAGGCATGGGTTGATTCGCGTACCGGGCAAGGTTCTGACGCCAACTGCCCGGGTGCGGTGCAGATGCCGTATATTCGCGGCAGCGAACCACCACCCGGCGCTGCGTGTGCAAGCGAGACGCCTGCATCTGGCGAGTCGGTGATGGATTGGGTCAAGGGCTGGATGAATTAAGCAAAGAGGGTTTCAAGTGAACAAGTGGTTGATTCCAGCGGTGACCGCCGTGGCTTTGCTCAGCGGCTGCTCTACCGTTCAGCGTGGTTCGATCCCAGTGGTGGATTCGGGCTCAGCCGTGTCCAACAGCGAACGCATTTCCGCCAATGGCGGTTTCCGTCAGACGACGGTCAAGCGTCCTGTGCAGGGCCAGCCTCAAGCCATCCCGCAAGGCGATACCGGCGTCGTAGTAATGGTGCCGGGCGGTGGCGCGACAACGTCGGCACCGATCAGCGCTGCGCCAATTGTGCCGGGCCCGGCATCCGGCGGCATTACGTCGGGGCCATACAACCCGTCGCCAGTAGAGTCGGCGCCGATCAACTCCGGCAGCTACAGCATGCCTTCGACACCGAGCGGCATTCCTTCGGCCAGCAGTGGCGGTGGTTTGTCGGCGGACGAGCAACTGGATGGTCCGGTACTCGCCTTGCTGACGACGGCTCAACAGCAACAGGCCGGTGGCGACCTCAACGGTGCGTCGTCGAGCCTTGAGCGCGCGCAGCGTGTTGCGCCGCGTGAGCCGCAAGTGCTCTATCGTCTGGCTCAGGTGCGCATGGCTCAAGGCGATGCGCCGCAGGCCGAGCAGTTCGCCCGTCGTGCGTTGACCATGGCCAATGGTCGTCCGGATTTGCAGGCCAATCTGTGGGAAATCATCGCTCAGTCCCGTGAGAAACAAGGTGATTCCGCTGGCGCTGCCCTGGCCCGTCAAAAGGCCAAGGTAACGCTGTGATGGATGCACGTTTCCCGAAAATCGCCGATCAGTTATTGCTGATCGAGCGTGAGCTGCGTACGCAGGGCTGGTGGGATGAGGTTTCGCCGTCGGCCGAAGCATTGAGCAGTGTCGAGCCGTTTTCGGTCGACACGCTCGATTTCGAGCAGTGGCTGCAATGGATCTTCCTGCCCCGCATGAAGATGATCCTTGAACAGGATCTGCCGCTGCCGAACGCCTCGGGTATTCAGGAAATGGCGGAAATGGTCTTCGCCCAGCGCAACGTTCAGGGACGGGATCGTCAACTGCAGGTGCTGCTCAAAGAGTTTGACCTGCTGATCACCGCTTCCCGCTGAAGAACGCTTACGCTGTCCTTTGCTGGAACGGTGCTCTTGAACGCTGACACCGGCTCCCTGCAGGAGCTGCCGCAGGCTGCGATCCTTTGATCTTTAAACTCAAGATCAAAAGATCGCAGCCTCGTTTCACTCGAATGCTCCTACAGTTTTCTACTGGCAGTTCTCCGCAATTTGTTTCTGCGCTTCGACAATGCGCTCCTGCCGTTGTGCATCATCCAGCCGCCGCAATTTCCCCCCGACTTCCTCTCGCAAACGCGGATTGTTCTGTAATTGCGCAAGGTTCGTCCTCGCCTGCTCACAAAATGCCTTGAGCTGCGCCTGTTGGTCGTCGACCTGCTTTTTAACCTTGTCGTCGATGGCTTTCTGATCGCCCAGCACACCGCTGCCCGGCATTGCTGCAGGTTTTGCCGGTGGTGACGAGTGCGTCTGTACGGTGGTGGATGGTTGGCCCGGCGGAGGTTGCGCATCGAAGTGCGTAACACCTTGGGCATCGACCCATTTGTAGATCTGAGCGGCTGTGCACCATGGGCTGAGGCCGATCAGCAGGGTTAACAGAAGCATTCGCATGCTGATTCCTTGGCAAAATTGCGCAATTGACGCTAACAGAGTAGCCGTTTTCAGGTTTTTTCTTGCGTTCTCATGTGCTTACCCACAATTAACCACACAGACGACTTGACTTGGAGAGGGCGAAACAGAAGAATCCAAAGTCCGCTGTAGAGGGACTGCCAGAAGCAGACCCACTCGGTAGATCATGAGGCGCACACCCGCGCCGACCTGTTACACCCGCAACGCGTTACCTCGCGCTGGGTGGGAAAGGCCCGCAACACTTGGGACGATCCCAATACTTGCTCAGTCAGTGCTGACGTAGTCGGCGACCACCGTCGCTCATGCTCTGCCGAGAAGTAAACCTATTAAGACCCGTCCCATTTTTCGTGGGCGGTATTCTGGCGTTTTAGAGGTGAACAACGTGGAGCTTTTATCTGGCGGTGAGATGCTCGTCCGCTTCTTGCGTGACGAAGGCGTCAAATATATCTACGGGTACCCGGGTGGTGCTCTCCTGCATGTTTACGATGCCCTGTTCAAAGAACCGGAAGTGACTCACATCCTGGTTCGTCACGAACAAGCGGCAACCCATATGGCTGACGGCTACGCCCGTGCCACCGGTAAAGCCGGCGTGGTATTGGTGACTTCCGGTCCAGGCGCCACAAACGCCATCACCGGTATTGCCACTGCCTATATGGACTCGGTTCCAATGGTGATCATTTCCGGTCAGGTGCCAAGCACCATGGTCGGCACCGACGCGTTCCAGGAAACCGACATGATCGGTATCTCCCGGCCGATCGTGAAGCACAGCTTCATGATCAAGCACGCTTCGGAAATCCCGGAAGTCATGAAGAAGGCCTTCTACCTGGCGCAATCCGGTCGTCCGGGCCCGGTCGTGGTCGATATCCCGAAAGACATGACCAACCCGGCCGAGAAGTTCGAATACATCTTCCCGAAAAAAGCCAAGCTGCGTTCCTACAGCCCGGCCGTTCGTGGCCACTCCGGGCAAATCCGCAAGGCAGCAGAAATGCTTCTGGCGGCCAAGCGCCCGGTGTTGTACTCCGGCGGCGGCGTCATTTTGGGCAACGGTTCTGCTCCGCTGACCGAACTGGCGAAAATGCTCAACCTGCCGGTGACCAACACGTTGATGGGCCTGGGCGGTTTCCCAGGCACCGATCGTCAGTTCATCGGCATGCTCGGCATGCACGGCAGTTACACCGCCAACCTGGCGATGCACCATGCCGACGTGATCCTGGCGGTTGGCGCACGTTTCGATGACCGAGTGATCAATGGCCCGGCGAAGTTCTGCCCGAATGCCAAGATCATTCACATCGACATCGACCCGGCTTCGATTTCCAAGACCATCAAGGCCGACGTGCCTATCGTTGGTCCGGTCGAGAGCGTCCTGACCGAAATGGTCGCGATCCTCAAGGAAATCGGCGAGACCCCGAACAAGGAGTCCGTGGCCAGCTGGTGGAAGCAGGTTGATGAATGGCGCGGTGATCGCGGTCTGTTCCCTTACGACAAGGGCGACGGCAGCCAAATCAAGCCGCAGACCGTTATCGAAACCCTGTGTGAAGTGACCAAGGGCGATGCCTATATCACCTCCGATGTGGGTCAGCACCAGATGTTCGCTGCGCAGTACTACACGTTCAACAAGCCGAATCGCTGGATCAACTCCGGTGGTCTGGGCACCATGGGCTTCGGCTTCCCCGCAGCCATGGGCATCAAGTTGAGCTTCCCGGACGACGACGTTGCCTGCGTCACCGGCGAAGGCAGTATCCAGATGAACATCCAGGAACTGTCGACCTGCCTGCAATATGGCTTGCCAGTGAAAATCGTCATCCTGAACAACGGTGTTCTGGGGATGGTTCGTCAGTGGCAGGACATGAGCTATGGCAGCCGTCACTCGCATTCCTACATGGAATCGCTGCCTGACTTCGTCAAGCTGGCTGAAGCTTATGGCCACGTCGGCGTACGCATCACCGAATCGAAAGATCTGAAGTCGAAGATGGCAGAAGCGTTCGCCATGAAAGATCGTCTGGTGATCATCGATGTTTCGGTTGATACCAGCGAGCACGTCTACCCGATGCAGATCAAAGACGGCTCCATGCGCGATATGTGGCTGAGCAAGACGGAGCGTACTTAATCATGCGGCACATTATTTCCTTGCTTCTGGAAAACGAACCCGGCGCTTTGTCTCGCGTAGTCGGCCTGTTCTCGCAGCGCAACTACAACATCGAAAGCCTGACCGTGGCCCCGACCGAAGACCCGACCCTGTCGCGTCTGACGCTGACCACTGTGGGTCATGATGAAGTCATCGAGCAGATCACCAAAAACCTGAACAAGCTGATCGAAGTGGTCAAGCTGGTGGACCTGTCGGAAAGTGCTCACATCGAGCGCGAACTGATGCTGGTCAAGGTCAAGGCCACTGGCGCCCAGCGCGCCGAGATCAAACGCACCACCGATATTTACCGTGGACAGATCGTCGATGTCAGCGCGAGCGTGTATACCGTTCAATTGACCGGTACCAGCGACAAGCTCGACAGCTTCATTCAGTCCATCGGCACCGCATCGATTCTGGAGACCGTCCGTAGTGGCGTAACCGGTATTGCCCGCGGCGACAAAGTACTCAGCATCTAAACCAAATTAGTGAATGGCCTGAACGGCCTGGATATATAGGGGAATTTCATGAAAGTTTATTACGAAAAAGACTGCGACCTGTCGATCATCCAGGGCAAGAAAGTTGCCATCATCGGTTACGGTTCCCAGGGCCACGCCCAGGCGTGCAACCTGAAAGACTCCGGTGTCGACGTTACCGTCGGTCTGCGTAAAGGTTCGGCCACCGTTGCCAAAGCCGAAGCTCACGGCCTGAAAGTGACCGACGTTGCTTCCGCTGTTGCTGCTGCCGACCTGGTCATGATTCTGACCCCGGACGAGTTCCAGTCTGCTCTGTACAAGAACGAAATCGAGCCGAACATCAAGAAAGGCGCCACCCTGGCCTTCTCCCACGGCTTCGCGATCCACTACAACCAGGTTGTTCCGCGCGCCGACCTCGACGTGATCATGATCGCGCCGAAGGCCCCGGGCCACACCGTACGTTCCGAGTTCGTGAAAGGCGGCGGTATTCCTGACCTGATCGCGATCTACCAGGACGCTTCCGGCAACGCCAAAAACGTTGCACTGTCCTACGCTGCAGGCGTTGGTGGCGGTCGTACCGGCATCATCGAAACTACCTTCAAGGACGAGACTGAAACCGACCTGTTCGGCGAGCAAGCCGTTCTGTGTGGCGGTACCGTTGAACTGGTAAAAGCCGGTTTCGAAACTCTGGTTGAAGCTGGCTACGCGCCGGAAATGGCCTACTTCGAGTGCCTGCACGAACTGAAACTGATCGTTGACCTCATGTACGAAGGCGGTATCGCCAACATGAACTACTCGATCTCCAACAACGCCGAATACGGCGAGTACGTGACCGGCCCGGAAGTGATCAACGCCGAATCCCGTCAGGCCATGCGCAACGCCCTGAAACGTATTCAGGACGGCGAATACGCCAAAATGTTCATCAGCGAAGGCGCAACCGGCTACCCTTCGATGACCGCCAAGCGTCGTAACAACGCCGCTCACGGTATCGAAATCATCGGCGAGCAATTGCGCTCCATGATGCCGTGGATCGGTGCCAACAAGATCGTCGACAAAGCCAAAAACTAAGTCGTCGTCCCTTGTACGAAAAACGCGGCCTCGGCCGCGTTTTTTCGTTTGGGTCGGTGGTTCTGGTATAAAGCTGCATCGTTTGTGGCCGAACCGTCGTCCACAGGCAGCTGTCGAATTTTTCCAAACCGTTGCAAGGTAATGTCCATGAGCGAACGTCCCGAAGAGCCGAACAAGGCTTCAGACGCCGAAAGCCTGCTGCCCATCGATGAGCACATCGAAGAAGGGCATGACGCAGAAGGTCGTAAAGTCCGGCATCGTGGTATCTATCTGCTGCCGAATCTGTTCACCACCGCAAACCTGTTTGCCGGGTTTTACTCCATCATCAACTCGATGAGCGCTCAGGCGGCCTTAAGCGCTGGTGATTCCGTCAACGCGAGCAAGTATTTCGCGTTCGCCGCAATCGCGATTTTTGTCGCGATGGTGCTGGACGGCCTCGATGGTCGTGTCGCGCGCATGACCAACACGCAAAGTGCCTTCGGCGCCGAGTATGACTCGCTGTCCGACATGGTCGCCTTCGGTGTTGCCCCTGCATTGCTGGCCTTCGGCTGGGCGCTAGGTGACATGGGCAAGGTCGGCTGGATGGTCGCCTTCATCTATGTAGCGGGCGCAGCGTTGCGTTTGGCGCGTTTCAATACTCAGGTGGGGACAGCGGACAAACGCTACTTCATCGGTCTGGCCAGTCCGGCAGCTGCCGGTGTGGTGGCAGGCATTGTCTGGGCGTTCAGCGATTACGGCATCCAGGGTTCGAAGATGTCGTTCCTGGTCGCACTGATGGTAGCGGCTGCCGGCATGCTGATGGTCAGCAACATCAAGTACAACAGCTTCAAGGAGCTGGATTTGAAAGGTCGCGTGCCTTTCGTGGCGATCCTCGCGGTAGTGCTGGTGTTCGCTGTCGTATTCAGCGATCCACCGCGCATTCTGCTGCTGGTGTTCCTCGCTTATGCGGCTTCCGGCCCAATCCAGTATCTGTTGCATCTTCGTCGTCACAAAAACGCCGAGTGATGTAATTTCCAGCATACTCCGCAGTCTATGGGTGCATCTGTCCTCCAAAGCTGCGGAGTTGCCATGCTCATCAAAATCCCCAAAGCGTCTGACTGCCATGAGTCGGACGTCACGTCTGAATCCATCTATCTGTCTCGCCGCCAGCTGCTCGGAGCCACCGCGGCCGGCATCGCCGTGAGCAGTCTTCCGCGCTGGGCCAGTGCTGACGATGCGGCGCGATATGCCGATGTCGAACCTGGCAAGGCGCCCGCCTGGTTTACCGAAAAACTCCCCTCTACTAAATGGGGGGCGGTAAACGTCAAGGATGAGGCGATCACGCCTTTTAAGGACGCGACTCACTACAACAACTTCTATGAGTTCGGCACCGACAAGGGTGATCCGGCCGCTAATGCCGGTTCGCTGAAAACCGAGCCGTGGAGTGTGGTGGTGGACGGGGAGGTGGGTAAGCCGGGGCGTTATGCGCTGGAAGACTTCATGAAACCGTACCAGTTGGAGGAGCGTATCTATCGTCTGCGCTGTGTCGAGGCCTGGTCGATGGTCATTCCGTGGATCGGGTTTCCCATCGCGGCGCTGCTCAAGCAGGTCGAGCCGACCTCCAATGCCAAGTACATTCGGTTTGAAACCCTGCAGGATCCGAAAAGCATGCCCGGGCAGCGCTCCGGCTTCGCACTGATCGACTGGCCTTATATAGAAGGCTTGCGTCTGGATGAGGCGATGAATCCGTTGGCGATCCTCGCGGTGGGCATGTATGGGCGCGAGCTACCGAATCAGAACGGAGCACCTCTGCGGCTGGTGGTGCCATGGAAGTATGGCTTCAAAAGCGTCAAATCCATCGTGCGTATCAGTCTGGTCAGTGAGCAGCCGAAAACGACGTGGCAAAGCATTGCGGCGGACGAATACGGCTTCTATGCAAATGTGAACCCGACAGTCGATCATCCGCGCTGGACGCAAGCGCGCGAGCGGAGGCTGCCGAACAGTCTGTTCAAGCCGAATGTGCGCGATACACAGATGTTCAACGGCTACTCGGATGAAGTCGCTTCTTTATATACAGGGCTCGATCTACGGAAGAACTACTGATGCGATATCCGGTCTGGCGGGTGGGTGTTTTCATTGCCGCAGCGATCTGGCCATTGCTGTGGTTTTATCAGGCTTTCGCAGATCTGCTTGGGCCGGATCCTGGCAAGGTGCTGGTTGATAGGCTGGGCCTTGGCACGTTGGTGTTGCTGTTGATCACCTTGAGCATGACGCCTTTGCAGAAACTGACCGGTTGGGCGGGGTGGATTGCTGTTCGGCGACAGTTGGGCCTTTGGTGTTTTGTCTATGTGGTTTTGCACCTTTGCAGCTATATGGCTTTCATCCTGGGGTTCGACTGGTCTCAACTGGGTGTCGAGTTGCGCAAGCGGCCTTACATTATTGTCGGTGCGCTGGGGTTCCTCGGATTGTTGGCGTTAGCGGTGACCTCCAATCGCTACAGTCAGCGCCGTTTAGGTGTTCGCTGGAAGAAGCTGCATCGGCTGGTCTATGTGATTCTTGGGTTGGGTCTTCTGCATATGCTGTGGATCGCGCGTGCTGATCTTAAGGAATGGGCGATCTATGCCTTTATAGGTGGGCTGCTTCTATTGCTGCGTGTCCCTCCGGTGGCTCGTCGAATCCCGCGTTTAGTGCCCAAAAAGCAGGTTCTGCAACAAAAGTGAAATTAACGGTTGACGGCAGATTCCAGACGTCTATAATTCGCCCCACTTCCGGCGCAGTCGAAACGGAAAACTCCTTGAGATTCAATGAGTTAAGTAGGTTTCGAGAGCGGGGCGCTTCAGTTCATCGAAGCCTGGAAGGAGCTGAAAGAGCGGTGATGTTTGGCTCTTTTAACGGTTCGATCTTCTCGGTCGAAAGCGGAGAAAAAGAGGTGTTGACAATAGCGAGTAACGCTGTAGAATTCGCCTCCCGCTAACGAGAGATCGGAAGCGCAAGTGGTTGAAGTTGTTGAAGAATTCTTCGAAAACTTCTGAAAATAATCACTTGACAGCAAATGAGGCTGCTGTAG
>NZ_JACVHB010000009.1:0-321188 GCF_020149425.1 Pseudomonas sp. P116
CGGTCAGGACGTCGGCACCCAGGCCACCGTCGAGGACGTTATCGCCATCGTTGCCGATGATGCTGTTGTTCATCGAGTTGCCCGAGCCATTGAGATTGGCATTGCCGGTCAGTACGAGGTTTTCCAGATTGGCGCCCAGGGTCCAGTTGACCGAAGAGCGCACGGTGTCGATTTCGCCCGCCAGTGTGCTGGTTTCAATCGTGCTGTCGTAGACGTTATCGACGATGTAGGTGTCGTTGCCCAGACCGCCAATCATGGTGTCGCCACCAAGGCGGCCGTCCAGCACGTTATCGGCGCCGTTACCGATGAGGGTGTTGTTTGTCCAGTTGCCGGTCGCGTTGATGGCGTTGCCGATCAGGATCAGTTGCTCGACGTTGGCCCCGAGGGTGTAGTCGATGGAGGAGAACACCTGATCGAGTGCGGTCAGCGATGTGTCGGTCTCGATGACGACATCGCCGATGTTGTCGACGTAGTAGGTGTCGACGCCGTCGCCGCCGATCATGGTGTCAGCGCCGAGGCCGCCGTTGAGCGTGTTGGCTGCGGCGTTGCCAGTCAGCGTGTTGTTCAGTGTGTTGCCGTTACCGTTGATGGCCGTGCCGGTCAGCACCAGGTTTTCCAGATTGGCGCCCAGGGTCCAGTCCACCGAAGAACGCACGGTGTCGATTTCACTGATCAGGGTGCTGTTTTCACTCACGTTGTCGTAGATGTTGTCGACGATGTAGGTGTCGTTGCCCAGACCGCCGACCAAACTATCGGCACCCAGGCCACCGTCGAGGACGTTATCGCCATCGTTGCCGATGATGCCGTTGTTCACCGAGTTGCCTGTGCCGTTGAGGTTGGCATTGCCGGTCAGTATGAGGTTTTCCAGGTTGGCGCCCAGGGTCCAGTCAATCGAGGCGCGTACGGTGTCGATTTCGCCCGCCAGTGTGCTGGTTTCAATCGTGCTGTCGTAGACGTTATCGACGATATAGGTGTCGTTGCCGAGACCGCCAATCATGGTGTCGCCACCAAGACGGCCGTCTAGCACGTTATCGCCGCCGTTACCGATGAGGGTGTTGTTTGTCCAGTTGCCGGTGCCGTTGATGGCGTTGCCGATCAGGATCAGTTGCTCGACGTTGGCCCCGAGGGTGTAGTCGATGGAGGAGAACACCTGATCGATTGCGGTCAGCGACGTATCGGTCTCGATGACGACATCGCCGATGTTGTCGACGTAGTAGGTGTCGATACCGCCGCCGCCGATCATGGTGTCAGCGCCGAGGCTCCCATTCAGCGTATTGTCCAGTGCGTTACCGGTCAGGATGTCGTTGAAGGCAGAGCCGACCGCATTCTCGATCTTGGCGCCATAGGCAATCGCCAGCCCGTCATTGATAGCTGTCTGGTTGTTGTAATCAATAAAGGCTTTGCCGATCTGGCTGTACGCGCCTTCGTTGAGGTTGATACTGACGGGCGCCAGTTGATTGCTGCCATCAATCGTGTCGTTGCCACCGGCGTCCCAGATGGTCTCGAAAACTGACTGATTAGCTCCCCAGTTGTAGACGGTGTCGCCTGCCTGCCACGCCATATTGGCGCCATACAGACTCTGGATTGCGATGATGTCCAGTACCATCGGCGTGGTCGGCTGATAGGAGTAGTTGCTGTTGTAACTCATCACCGTGAAATGAACATCGTCCAAAGCCGGTGTGAGCAGGGTTTTGTTGGTCGCACTAGTATCGAACGGGTGCTTGAGACCTAGCGCATGCCCGATTTCATGCACGAACGTCATGTAGTCGTAAGTGCCTTTGGCTGGGTTCGGATCATTGGTTTGCGGGCCGACCCACACATCTCCGGCGGTCGGCGTGTTGGCAGGGAAATACGCCCAGGCAGCGGTTTTGTCGTCCATCAACCGGTAGCCGCCGAAACGTAGATCACCCACGTTGGCGAGGTTATCTGTGGTCAGCGTGAAAGTCAGATTGGCGATGGCGCTCCATGAGGCTAGAGAGCTGGTGATGGCAAGCTTCTGTCCGGCAGTCAGCTCGTAAAGTGCGTTGTACTCGTTGTCGGGACTGTAATTAGTGATGAAGTAAGACGTCACCGGCGCCATGAAGCTGTAACTCAGGCTGGTCGGCCCAGACGAGTCCCAGTTTGCTCCCAGCCAGTAGGTTCCGGAAATAAGACTGTCGACCACGGCGTTGCCGGTCAGTGTGGCTGGGAGGCTAAACGAGTAAGTCTGGGGCATCGGCATGCGAAGTATCCTGAGTACGCTGCGGCCCTTCCTGGTGCGACCGCTACAAAAGTGAGATTTTGCAACAGAACATAAATATTTGACATCATTTGGCCACTATTTTTTATTGGTGGCGTCAAATTACTGACCTGGCGTTCTGTATCGGCGAGTGCAGTAGAATCCTGAAGCAAAACAATCGCCGTCTGTCCAGGATTACTCATGACCGTTCCAAGCCCAGCGCTTATCCGCGAAACCTTCCCCGTCGGCCCATTGCAGTGCAACTGCACGATCATTGGCGACCCGATCTCCAAAAAAGCCATCGTTGTCGACCCGGGCGGCAATCCTGATCTGATCATGTCCCGCCTCGATGCGCTGGGCCTGAAAGTGGTCAGCATCATCCACACCCATGCGCACCTCGATCACTTCCTTGCCTCCGGGCAGATGAAAGAAAAGACCGGCGCGACGCTGCATTTGCACAAGGAAGATCAGTTCCTGTGGGACAACCTCGAGATGCAATGCCAGATGTTCGGTGTGCCCTACGTGCCGGTGCCATCACCGGATCGCTGGCTGTCCGACGATGAGGAACTTGCCTGCGGTTGCGGGGTGGCACTGCATACGCCGGGTCATACGCCCGGTTCCATGAGCTTTTGGTTTTCCGAGGCTAAGCTGTTGATTGCCGGCGACACGCTTTTTCGTCGCGGGGTAGGGCGCACGGATTTATGGGGTGGCGATCAGGCTACCATCGTGCGATCGATCAAGCAGCGGCTGTACACCCTCGACGAAGACGCAACGGTGGTTACCGGGCATGGTCCGGACACGCGTCTGGGTGACGAAATGCGCGAAAACCCTTTTGTGCGGGCGTAAATATTTTGTCATGGGTGTGCGGCGGAATTTTTCTCCATTGTCATGATCCAACGCCCGCAGAGGTTTATTGCCAACCGGCCGCTGCACCTCAGAATGCAGAAAAGTAGGAGCTCTTCATGTTCACCAAGCGTCGTTTGATTATTGTCGCTACTGCCGTGGCTTTGTTGTCCGGCTGCGCCTCGCCTAACCCTTATGACAATCAGGGCCAGGCCGACGGTGGCTCCCAAGGCATGAGCAAAACCGCCAAGTACGGCGGCCTCGGCGCTCTGGCCGGTGCACTGGCTGGTGCTGCCATCGGTCACGATAACCGTGGCAAGGGCGCGCTGATCGGCGCTGCTGTGGTCGGTGCTTCCGCTGCCGGTTACGGTTACTACGCCGACCAGCAAGAGAAGAAACTGCGCGCGAGCATGGCCAATACCGGGGTTGAAGTGCAGCGTCAGGGCGATCAGATCAAGCTGATCATGCCGGGCAACATCACTTTCGCTACCGATTCGGCGAACATCGCTTCGAGCTTCTACCAGCCGCTGAACAACCTCGCTGGTTCGCTGAAAGAGTTCAGCCAGAACCAGATCGAAATCGTCGGCTACACCGACAGCACCGGCAGCCGCCAGCACAACATGGACCTGTCCCAGCGTCGTGCGCAGAGCGTGGCGACCTACCTGACGTCGCAAGGTGTCAGCGGCGCCAACCTGTCGGCCCGTGGCGCCGGTCCGGATAATCCGATTGCCAGCAACGGTGACGTCAATGGCCGCGCTCAGAACCGTCGGGTTGAGGTCAACCTGAAGGCGATTCCGGGTCAGCAGTATGGTGGTCAGCAACAGCCGGGCACGGTTCAGCAGTATCCGTAACTGATTGCCTGAATGAAAAAATGCCCGATCCTGTGATCGGGCATTTTTTTTGTGTGGCCGGTGCTGACTCCATCGCGGGCAAGCCCGCTCCCACAGGGTTATGTGTGGAACACTGATTTTGTGTACACCAAATAAACCTGTGGGAGCGGGCTTGCCCGCGATGGGGCCGGTGCATTCACCGTAAAATCATCAGATACAAAAAAGCCCCCGGACACTTCACTGTCCGGGGGCTTTTTGCTTGTCGCGACGACTGATTACTTCTTCAAACCATAATGCTCATCGAGCATGCCTGGTGCGTTTGGAGTCTTCGGCGCGTAATCGCGTGGCGGCTCCTGATCGCGTGGTGGCGTCAGACGCTCGCGTGGAGCCTGCACCGCTTCAGAGTGCAACGAGGCGAGCAAGCGCTGGCGAGTCTGCTCGTCCAGGGCCAGACGATTGGCGCCCTCGGCGAGATGATCCTGCACTTCCTGATAGCTTTGGGTCAGTTTCTTGACCAGCATCGCGGTGCTGTTGAAGTGGGTGACCACTTCGTTTTGATAACTGTCGAAACGCTCCTGGATATCATCCAGTTGACGCTGCGTACGGCTCGGCGCAGCGTTCGGCGCAACGCGCGCGATCAGGAATCCAATGGCGACACCCACAACCAGGGCAAGAGTCGGTAACAACCAAACTAAGAGCGAGTGTTCCACGAGTCCTTCCTCTATAAACGGCTTTGCTTTACGTTAACGGCTCGAACCTGCGCTGTATACCGCGATTCACTCGCAATAGATTGGCACAGACAATTTGCTAGACGAGTCGACCCGATTCGAGGTCACGGAGTTCCTTCCTTGCTGATGCGTGAAACCCCTGTAGTGATTGATGGCCCCGTCGGCCAAATTGAAGCTCTTCACCTGGATAACGAGCAGCCGCGCGGCATCGCGCTGATCTGCCATCCGAACCCGGTGCAGGGCGGCACCATGCTCAACAAGGTCGTCTCGACCCTGCAGCGCACGGCCCGCGACGCCGGTCTGATCACCCTGCGCTTCAACTATCGCGGCGTCGGCGCCAGCGATGGTAGCCACGACATGGGCACCGGTGAAGTCGACGACGCTCAAGCCGCCGCCGCATGGCTACGGGAAAAACACCCGAATCTGCCGCTGACCCTGTTCGGTTTCTCCTTCGGCGGATTTGTTGCAGCAAGTCTCGGCGGTCGTCTCGAAGCCCAGGGCGTGCAGCTCAAGCACCTGTTCATGGTTGCGCCGGCGGTGATGCGTCTGGGCGAGCAGGATCAACTGCCGCAGCACGGCGAGCTGACCGTGATCCAGCCGGAAACCGACGAAGTCATCGATCCGCAACTGGTTTACCAATGGTCTGAAAAACTCCAGCGCCCCCATGAGCTGCTGAAAGTGGCAGAATGCGGACACTTTTTTCATGGCAAGTTGACCGATCTCAAGGATCTGATCCTGCCGCGTCTCTCGAATTGATTGCAGTCTGACAAGCGATTACCCATGACGAACCGTACCCGCATCCTCACCGGCATCACCACCACCGGCACGCCACACCTTGGCAACTACGCCGGCGCCATCCGTCCGGCGATCCTCGCCAGTCGTGACAGCAATGCCGATTCGTTCTACTTCCTGGCCGACTATCACGCCCTGATCAAATGCGATGACCCGCTGCGCATCCAGCGCTCGCGTCTGGAAATCGCTGCGACCTGGCTGGCCGGTGGCCTGGATGTCGACCGCGTGACCTTCTACCGTCAGTCGGACATCCCGGAAATCCCCGAGCTGACCTGGTTGCTGACCTGTGTCGCCGCCAAGGGCTTGCTCAACCGTGCGCATGCCTACAAGGCCTCGGTGGACAAGAACGTCGATACCGGTGAAGACCCGGATGCCGGCATCACCATGGGCCTCTACAGCTACCCGGTGCTGATGGCCGCGGACATCCTGATGTTCAACGCGCACAAGGTGCCGGTCGGTCGTGACCAGATCCAGCACGTGGAAATGGCCCGCGACATCGGCCAGCGCTTCAACCACCTGTTTGGCCAAGGCAAAGAATTCTTCACCATGCCTGAAGCGCTGATCGAGGAAAGCGTGGCAACGTTGCCAGGCCTCGACGGTCGCAAGATGTCGAAGAGCTACGACAACACCATTCCGTTGTTCTCCAGCGCCAAAGAGATGAAGGACGCGATCTCGCGGATCGTCACCGACTCCAAAGCGCCAGGCGAAGCCAAGGACCCGGACAACTCGCACCTGTTCACTCTGTTTCAGGCCTTCGCTACGCCAGCACAGGCTGACGAATTCCGCAGTGAACTGCTCGGTGGCCTGGGTTGGGGCGAGGCGAAGAACCGCCTGTTCCAGTTGCTCGACAACGAACTGGGCGAAGCGCGCGACAAGTATCACCAGTTGATCGAGCGTCCGGCGGATCTCGAAGACATCCTGCAGATCGGTGCCAAAAAGGCCCGTGCCGTGGCAACGCCGTTCCTCAACGAACTGCGCGAAGCCGTTGGCCTGCGTTCGTTCGTCAATCAGGTGCAGGTGGCTGCCACCACCAAGAAGAAAGCCGTGAAAGCCGCGCGCTTCGTAAGTTTCCGCGAGGACGACGGCAGTTTCCGCTTCCGTCTGCTGGCGGCCGATGGCGAGCAATTGCTGTTGTCGCGCAACTTCGCCGATGGCAAAACCGCCGGCCAGGTGACCAAGCAACTGCAATCCGGTCAGCCTCTGGACGTGCGCAACGAAGACCTGAGCTTCAGCGTGTGGCTGGAAGGCGAGTGCATCGGCGACAGCCCGGCATTCGCTGACAGCACGGCGCGGGACGCGGCCATCGAGGCCCTGCGCATCGCGTTGACCCCGGTACAGGAATAATCAGCGGCTCGGCCCGACCAAGGGCTGATTGCCATTCCCATGGGCCGTCGCTACAGTGACGGCCCGTTTTTGTTGCCTTGCTAACGAATTATGACGCCCCTAGAACGATACCAAGCTGATCTGAAACGCCCGGACTTCTTCCATGACGCCGCGCAGGAAACTGCTGTGCGTCATTTGCAGCGCCTGTACGAAGATCTGATCGCCGCCGATCAGAACAAGCCGGGCCTGTTGAGCAAACTGTTTGGCAAAAAGGATCAGACGCCGGTCAAGGGTCTGTATTTCTGGGGCGGCGTGGGTCGCGGCAAGACTTACCTGGTCGACACCTTCTTCGAAGCGCTGCCGTTCAAGGAAAAGACCCGCACGCACTTCCACCGCTTCATGAAGCGTGTGCACGAAGAGATGAAAACCCTCGGCGGCGAGAAAAATCCGCTGACCATCATCGCCAAGCGTTTCGCGACTGAATCGCGGGTCATCTGCTTCGATGAGTTCTTTGTCTCTGACATCACCGACGCAATGATCCTCGGCACGCTGATGGAAGAGTTGTTCAAGAACGGCGTGACCCTGGTCGCGACCTCGAACATCGTTCCCGATGGTCTGTACAAGGACGGCCTGCAACGCGCGCGCTTCCTGCCGGCCATCGCGCTGATCAAGCAGCATACCGAAATCGTCAACGTCGACAGCGGCGTCGACTATCGTTTGCGTCACCTCGAGCAGGCGGAACTGTTCCACTATCCGCTCGACGAAGCCGCTCACGAAAGCCTGCGCAAGAGCTTCAAGGCACTGACACCGGAATGCACGGCGGCGGTGGAAAACGACGTGCTGATCATCGAAAATCGCGAGATCCGCGCCCTGCGCACTTGTGATGACGTTGCCTGGTTCGACTTCCGCGAACTGTGCGACGGCCCGCGCAGCCAGAACGACTACATCGAACTGGGCAAAATCTTCCACGCCGTGCTGCTCAGCGGTGTCGAGCAGATGAGCGTCACCACCGACGACATCGCTCGGCGCTTCATCAACATGGTCGACGAGTTCTACGACCGAAACGTGAAGCTGATCATTTCTGCTGAAGTCGAGTTGAAGGATCTTTACACCGGCGGTCGCCTGAACTTCGAGTTCCAGCGCACGCTGAGTCGCCTGCTGGAGATGCAGTCGCACGAATTCCTGTCGCGGGCGCATAAGCCTTAAACAGAATCGCCAATACAGAAAAAGGGCCTGCAATTGCAGGCCCTTTTTTTTGCGCGTTTTGGTCAGTTGATTTGATCGAGGTAAGACGCCAGATCCTTTTGCTGGTGGCACCCGACCAGCAGCCAGAGCAAAATCCTAGCTTTGCGGGGGCAGACAAACCCCGCCATCAAGGCCCCCTTACGCTGCAAATCGATTTCGCTGCCCTCAAAACCGTAGGTTGACCGTGCCGTGGAGCCGCAGCCGGTGCGTGTCGCGATGATTACCGGGATGTGTCGGGCGATGTTTTCGATGACTTTGGCCCAGTGTGCGGAAACATGACCAGCGCCGAATCCGGCAATCACCAGCCCTTCGTAGCCCAGCTCGATGACATTTTCCAGCAGCAGGCTGTCCGCAGAGAGCGACGCTTCCAGCAAGGCGATCGTCTGGTGGGTGTTTTGCGGCAGGGGCAAGATTTGACGTGCAACAGGCGGCTGCAAATAGTGCACAACACCTTCCATTAAAACGCCGGCAGGCCCGGTCACTGGCGATGCGAACGCGTGCAGCGCCATGGAGTCGACTTTGCGCACAGCGCTCGCCCGGTGAATCTGCCCGTTGATCACCACTTGGGCGCCGCGCCCCCGACTGCATTGCGCCAGTGCGACGCGGCCGGCGTCCAACAGGTTTGCCGGACCATCGGCACCGGCCTGGGCTGCCGAGCGCATCGCACCAGTCAGCACCAGTGGCTCGTCGTGATCCCACAGATGATCGAAAAAAGTAGCGGATTCCTCCAGCGTGTCCGTGCCTTGAACAATGATTACTCCTGCCGCACCTTGATTGATCTGAAAGTTCGCCCAGCACAACACGCTCAGCAGGTATTCGAAATCAAGTGAGGCGCCAGGCAATAGGCCGAGTGTCTCGACGGTCAACTGCGCGAGCGTTTTCAGTTCCGGCACCGTGTTCAGTAGCGTCTCGCCGGACACCGATGGAACGACACCTTCGCCGCTTTTTAGCGATTGCATGCTGACAGTGCCGCCGAGTGCGGCAATGGCCAGTTTGGGCAAGTCCATGTGATACCTCGCAAAGGAAACCGGCGGCTCCTGAATCGGATTCAAGAGCCCGCCGGGGAAGGGGCGTCAGTGGGTTGCCAGCCAGCCGACGAGCGGAAGGATCAGCAGCGTGCTGATGGCCATCGACAACACATTCCCGATGAAACCGTGCATGTGCCCCGGCACTCGTTGCGCTAGGGCGCAAGCCAGCGGTGGCGCGATCAGGGCACCGAGCAATGCGCTTGAGACAATCACTTGCCACTCGCCGCCGTAGGTCAAAATAGCTGCCGGAACGACTGATACCAGCGGCACATAGGTCGGGTACCAGCCCCGGACCATCCATTGTTTGCGCCAGATCAGCACGCCCAGTGCCGAGGTCAAAGCCTGGCCCGCCAGCAGTTGCGGTAGCAAACCCGTGCCGTAGACAGGGCTCATCGGGTTCAAGGTGAACGCCAGCAATGCGCCGACAATCAGCCCAAGACTGGCCCATTCGTTTCCGAAAAAAGGAGCTTCGGAGAAGTCCGCCAATACCCGGCGAATGCTCCAGACCACACCATAATCCGGAGCCTTGGAGGTCACAGGGATGCGGGCTTCCTCGGCGACTTGTTCGGGCGCCGCGGATGTCACCAGACTCGGCACGCAGCGGCAGAGTACGAAGGCGCCGATGCTGGCGATTGCCATGCCCGATACATTGCCGATCACGACGGGCAGTCCGAGGGGATTGCAGACGTAATTCACTATCAACATGCACATGGGCGTCACGAAAAGGGCTCCCATGATTGCGCCATTGATCGCGACCTTCCAGCCACCCCCAAACATCAGAACCATGGCCGCAGGCAACGACACGAACGCCGCAAACGTTGGCTGCCAGCTAGTGGCGGTGACCGTCCAGCCCCACACGAGATTGCTCAATACCAGGCCCAGTAGCGAACTGGTGACGAGCCACGGCCATAGTCCGCTGCCGTAACAAATGGTAAAGCCTTGCCAGGATTTTCCCGTTCGATTCGCCCAGTAACCCAGATACGCACCCGCCAGAAGGCCAATGGATGCGAACTCGTGTTTATAAAATGCCACCTCGCTGATATCTCCCAACACCCAGCGCAGCCAGGCGGTCGGCTCGGGAAGATTCGAGACCATGTGGCCGTAATCCGGCCAGCGTGCTGACCACAGTGAGTGATTGGTCATTGAGAGCCAGACAATCAGCGCGGTAGCACCCAGCAGCAATCCAATGATCATGCTGTCCAGCATTGTTCTGGCGGCGATTTGTTTCCGTGGTTTTGCGTGGATAGTTCCCATTGCATGTCCCCCCGGTTAGCGCGGAAGGCACGGATGCTGGGTATAACCGAGCATTCGGTCGTAGACATCGCAGCGACGATCCCGATGCAGGTCGTTCAAGTCATTCCAGATAGGCGCACTGCGAGCGCTGGTCAGGTCAATATCGGCATAGAGGATTTCCTGTTGGTCGGCAGATGCCACGCGGCCGATCGGCCAGCCGTTGGTCCCAGCGATCAATGAACATCCAAGATATCGGGCACCGCGCTCCTCGCCGATTCGGCTCGCCGCCGCGATAAACACATTGTTGACGTGTGCGGCGGTCATGGTCAGATAGGAGGCCATGCATTTGCCGGCGTCATCGAACAACGGTGGTGGAGTCCAGACCCAGTTGTTAAGGCTGCAAATGATGTCTGCGCCTTGCTGACTCAGAATCCTCGGGACTTCGGGAAACCAGATGTCCCAGCAGATCAGCAATCCAATGCGACCGATAGGTGTGTCGAAGACCGGGAATCCCGAGTCGCCGGCAGTAAACCAGAGCTTTTCCAGGTTCCAGAGATGAGCCTTGCGATACTTGCCGATAAACCCGTCAGGCCCCACCAGGACGCCAGTGTTGTAAAGCTGCGATCCCTCGCGCTCGGTCAGCCCGGCTACCAGATAAACCTGATGATGACGGGCAAAATCTTCCCAGCTGCTGACACACGGCCCGTCGGGAACCGCTTCGGCATGATCAAACGCATCCTGCCGGTTCTGGAAGTAATAACCGGTACTGGTCAGCTCGGGCAAAACGATCAGATTTGCACCGTTATTAACCGCTTCCAGCGCCAACTCCAGGCTGGTACCCAAATTTGCCGCGCGGTTCTGTGTACCGACCTGTGGATCACATTGCACAACCGCGACACGAACGGGGCTTGTGGACTCACTCATTTTCATGACCTCTTATTATTGTTTTCACGCCGTTGAATGGCGGGGTCATAAGAGTCGAGTCGAGAGCAAAGCGTAAGTCGGCGCTTTCCGGTTAAGTTGTAGTCCGTCTCCTAGGACGAGGATGCTGCGCCCGGACAATCAGGCATCGTGTTGATAATGCGGGTAGTCATTCATGGTGAAGCCGCCGTTGAAACTGGCACCGGTCTTGTCGCAAATATGAATGATTGCATCCACGGCACCGCGAAAGCAGGGTTCTGTCCAGCCTGCATCAACCGAAAAAGACTCTCCAGACAAATACAGTCCAGAACCCCTTGAGTAGTCTCGGTTGTATTTCAACAAGCGGACGGCATCGTGGTAAGCACCGGGACGATAGAGCTTGGCGCAGCCCAATGAATTCTTATCAGTCATCCAGCGCTGCACGATGGCTTGTTCGAGGCCAATGTACGGGGATATCCGTTGTTGGATATTGCTGGAGTTCATGAGGATTCGATCTAGTTCCTCTGCGCACTTTGCGACCAGTTCTTTGTCGCTGAAGCAGGAAAGTTTGGTTGCGTCGTCCTCCCAGGTGTAACTCAAAAGAATGCAGTCGTAGCTGTAGTTCTCGTTGTAGCGGTAGGTATAAACGTCGTGGATAAAGCTGTCCGTGACGATCGCCTGGGGGATGGTGGTATTGCCGGATAAAAAGGATTTCTTCAGCGGCGCGAAGACTTTACAGCTGGTTTCCCAGTGCGCAGTTTTGTAGGCGTTAATCGTTTCAAACGGCAGCATCTGTGGCGTGAAGTTTTCCAGCTTGATTCTTGTCTCGATCAACCATGAGGGCAGCGTCATGATCACTGAATCAAAGTCGTTGAAGTGTTCCTGGGTTAACTCGGGCTTGCTCTGTTTCCAATTGAAGTAGACGCGGGTTCTTCCGCTGCCGAGTTTTTTCAATCTGTTGACGGAGCAGTCGGTCAGCAGGCCTTCGCTGCTTTGCTGGCAGTGCTCATAAAAAGATTGAGTGGACTCCTCGGGCTTCATGAACATCAGGCATTCACTCAGTGCCGCGAGCCCCAGATAGCGTGGTTTATCAAACTGCAGACCAGTCGAATCGAAAACAGCATTGCTGTTCAAAAGGGGCGAGTCAGCTA
Source organism: Pseudomonas sp. P116 (assembly GCF_020149425.1). Taxonomy (NCBI): domain Bacteria; kingdom Pseudomonadati; phylum Pseudomonadota; class Gammaproteobacteria; order Pseudomonadales; family Pseudomonadaceae; genus Pseudomonas; species Pseudomonas sp. P116. The sequence continues at coordinate 12,292 of NZ_JACVHB010000009.1, forward strand.
ACGGGTCACCTTTTTCATCGACTCGGCCATGCACCAATTGCAGCTGGCTGCTGAAGCCAAATATTGCAGTGCGCAGTGGGTATAAAGCGCATACGTCGTAGAAGGCGCCCCAACTACCGTCACCAATCCCGATGGCATAGAAAATGGCCGACTCCTTTGCTGACATGCCCATCCCGCCAAAGTCGCCGGGACTGTCGCGATTCCAGCTCTGCAAGGCAGGCATGCCAACCAGTTCGCGGAAGGAAACGGCGTGGTATTTTTCGACGATTGCGGCCCACGCGTCCTCCCAGTCCTCACCCGCGTACATTTCGGCAATATGCCGGGTCATGCGGTCGGCGAAAGCTCGCCACTTGGTATACACCGCTTGCAGTTCGCCACTGGGTGGAGGCGTCTGACCGTCGACATTTTTCCAGATCAGCATTTGCGGTGTGGACTCGCCCGACAGGCTACCCTCGCGCAGGTAAATGCCGGTTGATTTGACCCATTGGCTGCCAGGGTTGGCGAAGTCCGAAAGCGCCAAGTCAAAGGTCTTTGCGTAATAGGCCATGAGCGACCGGCCTTCAGTCGGCAACTCGCCTTCGAGGTTGAACAGAGGCATGCGCATCGCGCCCATTTCAAAAGGGGTATGGCTCGCGCTGGATTGCGGGCTTCCCGGAACGGTCAGGTGTCTGCCGCCTATTCGGGAGGATTGCTCGATGAGCGTGATATGCCTGAAGCCGCAGCGCAGTAACTCTCTGGCGGCTGTGAGACCGGTGATGCCAGCGCCAATGATGCAGATTCGGTGGTGTGGGTCAGTGGCGCAAGCGATGCCGCCTTTTTGCTCGACCAGTGCGCGATAGTCAAAGCACAAGTCAGGAGGATTGGGAAAGCGGGCCTTCCATCTCGATGGCGTAGAGCGTTTTGTTCTTGCCTCAGCGCCGGTGGCCTGTGATGGATAGTTGTAGCTGGATCCGATGGTCACTGTTCATCTTCCTTGATGCGATGTGCATGTGAAGGAGTCTGTACGGCGAATCAATGCATGGACAGTCGTAAAACAGGTCGAGAAGCTGATCTGTTTTCGCTGATTTTTGTGGGAAAAAACATGCCAGTCAGAGCAGTCCATGTGAGAGGACTACTCGCACATGGACGTCTGTCTGATGTGTCTATGCAGCCTGCTGAAACTGCTGCCGATACTGGTTCGGTGACAGTTCAGTGTGCTGACGGAACAGCCGCGCGAAGAAGCTCGCGTCGTCATAGCCGACTTCATAACTGATGGTCTTGATGCTCTTGCGGCTGGCGGACAACAAGCCCTTGGCGGTTTCGATGCGCAGCCGTTGCAAATAGTGCAGGGGTTTGTCGCCGGTGGCGGTCTGGAAGCGGCGCATGAAGTTGCGGATGCTCATGCCGTGCTCGCGCGCGACGTCCTCGAAGCGGAACTTGTCAGCGAAGTGCTCTTCGAGCCAGTGCTGGATCTGCAGGATGATCACGTCCTGATGCAGCTTCTGCCCGCCAAAACCGATGCGGCCCGGCGAGTAGCTGCGCTGCACTTCGTAGAGGATGTCGCGGGCTACAGCCTGCGCGACGTTGGCGCCGCAGAAGCGCTCGATCAAGTAGATGTAGAGGTCGCAGGCCGAGGTGGTGCCGCCGGCACAGTAGAGATTGTCTGCATCGGTCAGGTGTTTGTCCTGATTGAGGTAGACCTTCGGGAAACGCTCGGTGAAAGCGTTGAAAAAGCGCCAATAGGTCGTTGCTTCCTTGCCATCGAGCAGGCCGGCCTCGGCCAGCCAGAACACCCCGGTGGCTTCGCCGCACAGGACGGCGCCGCGAGCATGTTGCTCACGCAGCCACGGCAGGACTTGCGGGTAGCGGCTGCACAACGTGTCGAAATCGTCCCAGAACGCCGGGAGGATGATGATATCGGTATTTTCCAGGCCGCCGTCCACTGGCATGACCACATTACTGAAGCTTTTGACCGGCTTGCCATCGGGGCTGACCAGACGGGTTTCGAACGCCGGAGTCAGGCCTTGGCCCAGTTGCTTGCCGTAACGCAGGCTCGCCACATGGAAGAAGTCCTTGGCTTGCATAAGTGTGTAGGCGAAAACCTGGTCGATCGCCAGGATGCTGACGCGCCGCAAGGGCGTGGAGACGTGCTTGGACATAATTCAACTTTTGTTTTGTTTTTATAAGGGAAAGTGGTCACCAGACGGCTGGATCGTCTTATTTTTTGTCGGATGTGTCCAGTGTCCTCTATCGGAGGGGAGGCTTAGTCTCTGAAGGACACAGCCCTCCAACAAGAAAGAAAGGTGCCGCATGATCCCCAGAACCTTGTTCAGCTCCGAGCACGAATTGTTCCGCGACAGCGTACGAACCTTCCTCGAAAAAGAGGCCGTGCCGTTTCACGGGCAATGGGAGAAACAAGGCCATATTGACCGCAAACTCTGGAACAAGGCAGGGGAGGCGGGGATGCTCTGCTCGCATCTGCCGGAAGAGTACGGTGGCTTGGGGGCGGACTTTCTTTACAGCGCGGTGGTGATCGAAGAGGTTGGGCGATTGGGCCTGACCGGCATCGGTTTCTCGTTACATTCGGACATTGTTGCACCGTACATCCTGCATTACGGCAGCGAAGCGCTGAAGCACAAATACTTGCCGAAACTGGTGTCCGGCGAGATGGTCACGGCCATTGCCATGACTGAGCCCGGCGCGGGTTCCGATCTGCAGGGCGTCAAGACCACCGCCGTGCTGGACGGTGACGAGTACGTGATCAATGGTTCGAAAACCTTCATTACCAACGGCTTTCTCGCTGATCTGGTGATTGTCGTCGCCAAGACCGATCCAAAGGCCGGCGCCAAGGGCACCAGCCTGTTTCTGGTAGAGGCGAATACGCCGGGCTTCGAGAAGGGCAAACGCCTGGAGAAGGTCGGAATGAAGGCCCAGGATACGTCGGAATTGTTCTTCCAGGACGTACGCGTGCCGAAGGAAAATTTACTGGGGCAGGCCGGGGCGGGGTTCGCTTACCTGATGCAGGAATTGCCGCAAGAGCGTCTGACCGTGGCGATTGGTGGCCTGGCTTCGGCAGAAGCAGCGTTGCAATGGACAATCGATTACACCCGTGATCGCAAGGCATTCGGCAAGGCGATCGCGGACTTCCAGAACACCCGCTTCAAACTGGCGGAAATGGCCACGGAGATTCAGATTGGCCGGGTCTTCGTTGACCGCTGTCTTGAGCTGCATCTGCAAGGCAAGCTCGACGTGCCGACGGCGGCGATGGCCAAGTACTGGGGCACCGACCTGCAATGCAAGGTGCTCGACGAATGCGTGCAGTTGCACGGCGGTTACGGGTTCATGTGGGAATACCCGGTAGCCCGGGCGTGGGCGGATGCGCGCGTGCAGCGGATTTATGCCGGCACCAATGAAATCATGAAGGAGATCATTGCGCGGTCGCTTTGAAGGGCTGAAAAGATCGCAGCCTGCGGCAGCTCATACGGGTGTTCACCTACCCTGTGTAGGAGTTGCCGAAGGCTGCGATCTTTTATTTACGGCGCAGGATTCGGATGATCCTTGTGAATCGCCTCGATCCCTTCCAGCACTTCGTCGGAAAGCTTCAGATCAAAACTGGCAATGTTGCTGTCCAGTTGCTCGAGCGTCGTCGCGCCAATGATGTTGCTGGTGACGAACGGCTGCTGAGTCACGAACGCCAAAGCCATTTGCGCCGGATCCAGTCCGTGTTCACGGGCCAGCGCAACATAACGGCTGCACGCTGCTTCCGATTGCGCATTGAAATAGCGGCTGAAGCGGCTGTAGAGGCTCAGACGACCTTTTGGTGGGCGCGCGCCACCTTCGTACTTGCCGGACAGGAAGCCGAACGCCAGCGGCGAATAGGCGAGCAAGCCGCATTGTTCGCGGATGGCGATTTCTGCCAGGCCCACTTCAAAGCTGCGGTTGAGCAGGTTGTACGGGTTCTGGATCGACACGGCACGCGGCCAGCCCCTTGCTTCGGCCAGGGCGAGGAAGCGCATGGTGCCCCACGGCGTTTCGTTGGACAGGCCGATGTGGCGGATTTTGCCGGCCTTTACTTGCTCGTCGAGTGCTTCGAGGGTGTCTTCAAGTGGCGTCAGGTTGGCTTCGATCTTGTGTTTGTAGCCCAGTTGTCCGAAAAAGTTGGTGCTGCGCTCCGGCCAGTGCAGTTGGTAAAGATCGATGTAATCGGTCTGCAGGCGCTTGAGGCTGGCATCCACCGCTGCGGTGATGTGCTGGCGGTTGTGGCGCAGGTTTTTGTCGCGGATATAGTCGATGGTGTTGCCGGGACCGGCGATCTTGCTGGCCAGTATCCAGTCGGCACGATCGCCACGGCTTTTGAAGTAATTGCCGATATAACGCTCGGTGGTGGCATAGGTTTCGGCTTTCGGCGGTACCGGATACATCTCGGCGGTGTCGATGAAATTGATCCCGGCCTCTTTGGCCCGTTCGATCTGGGCGAAGGCTTCAGCTTCAGTGTTTTGCTCGCCCCAGGTCATGGTGCCGAGGCAGATTGCACTCACGTTCAGGTCGGTACGGCCTAGCTGGCGATAGTCCATCGGGTGCTCCTTGGGCAAAACAATCATAAAAGCAGGTTGAAATATTTTTCGCAATCTGCATAATTGCCGACCTCTTTCTGCAGTGGAAGTGATGCGCCGCCGCCGAAGAATCTTGCCGTTGAACGGACGCGCCGACCCGAGCCCCCGAAAGCGTCTGTATCCGGCTGCCTTTGACTTGTCAAAGTACGCACTATTCAGTAAGATCCGCCGTCTAATTTACAGGGCGGCCCCTGAGGCTATAAAGAATGAAAACTTTTACTGCTAAACCAGAAACAGTAAAGCGCGACTGGTTTGTCGTCGACGCTGCTGGTCAGACCCTGGGTCGTCTGGCCACCGAAATCGCGAGCCGTCTGCGTGGCAAGCACAAGCCTGAGTACACTCCTCACGTTGACACCGGCGACTACATCGTCGTAATCAATGCTGAGCAGATTCGTGTTACCGGTGCTAAAACCACTGACAAAATGTACTACTCCCACTCCGGTTTCCCGGGCGGCATCAAGTCGATCAACTTTGAAAAGCTGATCGCTAAAGCCCCTGAGCGCGTGATCGAGACCGCGGTTAAAGGCATGCTGCCTAAAAACCCACTGGGTCGCGACATGTACCGTAAGCTGAAAGTCTATGCGGGCGCTGCACACCCACATACTGCTCAGCAGCCCCAAGAACTGAAGTTTTAACGGAATAGTACATTATGTCGGCGACTCAAAATTACGGCACTGGCCGTCGCAAGACCGCAACCGCACGCGTTTTCCTGCGTCCGGGTACTGGTAATATCTCCATCAACAATCGTTCGCTGGAAAACTTCTTCGGCCGCGAAACTGCCCGCATGGTAGTTCGCCAGCCGCTGGAGCTGACTGAGACTGTCGAGAAGTTCGACATCTACGTCACCGTGATCGGTGGTGGTGTAAGTGGTCAGGCTGGCGCAATCCGCCACGGCATCACTCGCGCTCTGATGGACTACGACGAAACCCTGCGTGGCGCTCTGCGCAAAGCCGGCTTCGTTACTCGCGACGCCCGTGAAGTTGAACGTAAGAAAGTTGGTCTGCGTAAAGCGCGTAAGCGTCCGCAGTACTCGAAGCGTTAATTCCGCTTCCGCGTTCAAAAGAACGCCCGCCTCCTCACGGAAGCGGGCGTTTTTTTATGCCTGCGATTTATCAAAAGAATTGCGCTGTGACAACTTGCCTCATTCGTAGAACCCCTATACTGCAAGGCTTGAGGGGGAGAGCTCCGGGTAATTCCCTTGTCAGAACTGGGGCTTTTCATTACCATCTCGGCAAAATTTTTATAAGTAACATTGATTTATTTAGTAGACGCCTGATTTAACAGGCCACAAAAGCTGATGGGAGAGGACTGAATGAGCAATGACGGCGTGAATGCAGGCCGGCGTCGCTTCTTGGTAGCAGCCACATCCGTGGTGGGTGCTGCAGGAGCGGTGGGGGCTGCGGTCCCGTTCGTGGGGTCATGGTTTCCCAGTGCCAAGGCGAAAGCCGCTGGTGCACCGGTGAAAGTGAATGTCAGCAAAATCGAGCCAGGACAGCAGATGATTGCTGAATGGCGCGGCCAGCCGGTGTTCATTGTCCGCCGTACCGAGGAAATCCTGGGGAATCTTAAGAAGATCGAGGGCCAGCTCTCCGATCCGACCTCCAAAAACTCCACGCAACCCACCTATGTCGATCCTGAAGTGCGTTCGATCAAGCCGGAAATTCTCCTGCTGATCGGGATCTGCACACACTTGGGTTGCTCACCGACCTTCCGTCCCGAAGTGGCACCTGCGGATCTGGGTAAAGACTGGGTAGGCGGTTATTTCTGCCCTTGCCACGGTTCCCACTACGATCTGGCTGGCCGCGTCTACAAGTCGCAACCTGCGCCTTTGAACCTGCCAGTTCCCCCGCATTCCTATGAGACCGATGACCTGATTGTCATTGGCGTCGATACGGAGAAAGCGTGATGAGCAAGTTCATGGATTGGGTTGATGCGCGCTTCCCCGCCACAAAAATGTGGGAAGACCATCTCAGCAAGTATTACGCTCCAAAGAACTTCAACTTCTTCTACTTTTTCGGCTCGCTGGCGCTGCTGGTTCTGGTCAACCAGATCGTCACCGGTGTCTGGCTGACGATGAGCTATACCCCGTCGGCAGAAGAGGCGTTTGCTTCCGTCGAATACATCATGCGCGACGTCGAGTACGGCTCGATCCTGCGTCTGCTGCACTCGACTGGCGCTTCGGCGTTCTTCATCGTGGTCTATCTGCACATGTTCCGTGGCTTGCTCTACGGTTCGTATCAGAAACCGCGTGAGCTGGTCTGGGTGTTCGGCATGCTGATCTACCTGGCGCTGATGGCCGAAGCCTTCATGGGTTATCTGCTGCCGTGGGGGCAGATGTCCTACTGGGGGGCGCAGGTGATCATCTCGCTGTTCGGTGCGATTCCGCTGATCGGCGACGACCTGACCCAGTGGATTCGTGGTGACTACCTGATCTCCGGGATCACCCTGAACCGCTTCTTCGCCTTGCACGTTGTGGCCTTGCCGATCGTGATCCTCGGTCTGGTGGTGCTGCACATTCTGGCGCTGCATGAAGTGGGTTCGAACAACCCTGACGGCGTTGATATCAAGAAGCACAAAGACGAAAACGGCATCCCGCTGGATGGCATTCCTTTCCATCCGTACTACACCGTGAAAGACATTGTCGGCGTAGTGGTGTTCCTGTTCATCTTCTGCTTTATCGTGTTCTTCTTCCCGGAAATGGGCGGCTATTTCCTCGAAAAGCCGAACTTTGAACCGGCCAACCCATTCAAGACGCCAGAGCACATTGCACCGGTTTGGTACTTCACGCCGTTCTACGCGATCCTGCGGGCAATCCCGGACAAACTCATGGGCGTTATCGCCATGGGCGCGGCCATTGCAGTGCTGTTCGTCCTGCCGTGGCTTGATCGCAGTCCGGTCAAGTCGATGCGTTATAAAGGCTGGCTGAGCAAAATCTGGCTGGTGGTGTTCTGCATTTCGTTCGTGATCCTCGGCGTTTTAGGCGTTCTGGCGCCAACCCCGGGTCGCACGCTGCTGTCGCAGGTCTGCACCTTCCTGTACTTCGCCTACTTCATTCTGATGCCGTTCTACACCAGGCTCGAGAAGACCAAACCGGTTCCGGATAGGGTGACTGGCTGATGAAAAAGTTATTTTTTGCTCTGATTTTTGCTGCGTTGCCTGTCCTGTCTTTCGCCGCTGAACACGGTGGTCCGGAGCTGGAAAAAGTCGACATTGACGTCGGCGACAAGGCCGCCCTGCAAGATGGTGCGCGTACCTTTGCCAACTATTGCATGGGTTGCCACAGTGCCAAGTTCCAGCGTTACGAGCGGGTTGCCGATGATCTTGGCGTACCCCACGAACTGATGCTGGAGAAGCTGGTGTTCACTGGCGCCAAGATCGGCGACCACATGAACATCGGCATGCAGCCGGCCGACGCCAAGACCTGGTTCGGCGCAGCGCCGCCGGATCTGACGCTGGTGGCTCGCGTTCGTGGCACTGACTGGCTCTACGGTTACCTGAAGTCGTTCTACGAAGACCCTGCGCGTCCATGGGGCGTGAACAACAAGGTCTTCCCGAACGTCGGCATGCCTAACGTGCTGGTCGGCCTGCAAGGTCGTCAGGTCGTAGGCTGCAAACAGGTGCAGATCGTCGAGGACGGCAAGAAGCAATATGATCCGCTGACCGGTACGCCTCTGACTCATGAAGCGTGCGATCAACTGACCATCGTGCCGAAGTCCGGTGCTCTGAATGAAGAGCAGTTCGATGAGAAGGTCAAGAATCTGGTAACCTTCCTGGCTTACTCGGCTAACCCGGTTAAGCTGCAACATCAGCGCATCGGTACTTACGTTTTGCTGTACCTGGCGTTCTTCTTTGTGTTCGCCTATTTGCTCAAGCGTGAATACTGGAAAGACGTGCACTGATACGCTTCAAGCATTGCTGTTAATCGCGCGCGCCCAAGGGCGCCTCCGACAGCGTAGCGCCTGGTAAGCCAGGTGTTACGGGAGGCGCCCTCTGGGCGCGCGCGTTTTTCCGGTTCCGATAATTTCAACAAGCGAGGAGGATCGCCATGGGCGTGACCAATCGGTTGGCCTGTTACTCCGACCCCGCCGACCACTATTCCCACCGAGTGCGCATTGTGCTTGCAGAGAAGGGTGTCAGCGCCGAGATCATTTATGTGGAAGCTGGTCGCCAGCCGCCTAAACTGATTGAGGTGAACCCTTACGGAAGTCTGCCGACGCTGGTCGATCGTGACCTGGCGTTGTGGGAGTCGACCGTGGTGATGGAGTATCTGGATGAGCGTTACCCGCACCCGCCGTTGCTGCCGGTTTACCCGGTGGCACGTGCCAACAGCCGACTGCTGATTCATCGTATTCAGCGCGACTGGTGTGGTCTGGTGGATCTGATTCTGGATCCTAAAAGCAAGGAGGCCGCGCGCGTCGTGGCGCGCAAGGAATTGCGCGAAAGCCTGACTGGCGTGTCGCCGCTGTTTGCCGACAAGCCGTTTTTCCTCAGTGAGGAACAAAGTCTGGTGGATTGCTGCCTATTGCCAATACTCTGGCGTTTGCCGATTCTGGGTATTGAACTGCCGCGGCCTGCCAAGCCGTTGCTTGATTACATGGAGCGCTCTTTTGCGCGTGAGGCTTTCCAGGCGAGTCTGTCTGGTGTCGAACGCGACATGCGCTAAGGCTTAAGGAGCCGCTATGAACTCCAGTCGACCTTATCTGGTCCGCGCGCTCTACGAGTGGATTGTGGATAACGATTGCACCCCGCACATGCTGGTTAATTCCGAGTACCCAGCCGTGCAGGTGCCGCAGGGTTTTGCCAGTGACGGGCAGATTGTCCTGAACATTTCGCCGAGCGCTGTGCGTCATCTGCACATGGACAACGACGTGGTGACCTTTGAGGGTCGCTTCGGTGGTGTTCCGCACAGTCTCTACGTGCCGATCAGCGCCATCCTGGGTATTTATGCCCGGGAGAACGGTCAGGGCATGGTGTTCGATATCGAGTCGCCGATGGGTGACGAAGACGATATCGAGCAGGACGATGACCTGCCGCCCCCGGACAGCGAGCCACCGCGTCCAAGCGGCCGGCCAAGTCTGAAGGTTGTGAAGTAATAAAAAAGGCGATCCAGATGGATCGCCTTTTTTATGACCTGTTTTTCCCCTGTAGGAGCTGCCGAAGGCTGCGATCTTTTGATCTTGTTTTGAGAATCAAAAGATCGCAGCCTTCGGCAGCTCCTACAGAGGGAGGGTAAGTCAGTCGATGTACTCGAACAGCTTCACAATCTTCTGCACGCCCGATACGCCCTGCACCAGATTGGTCGCCTGAGCGGCTTCCTGCTTGGTCAGCAGGCCCAGCAGATAGACGATGCCATTCTCGGTCACGACCTTGATGCGCGAGCCGGGAATGCTGGCGTCGGTGAGCATCTGGGTCTTGATCTTGGTGGTCAGCCACGTGTCGTTCTGACGCGCCAGCAGGGAGGAGGGTGGCAGCACTTGCAGTTCGTTGTGCACCTTCTTCACGCGCTGAACGTTGGCAGCGGCCTGTTCGGCCTTGGCCTTGAGGTCTTCACGCGGTGTCTGGCCAGCCAGCAGCACGACGCCGTTGAAGCTGGTAACGACAACATGCGAATCGTTGTCCAGCGCCGGGTCGGCCTTGGCTACGTTAACGCCCACTTTGGTTTCGATCAGCGAGTCATCGATCTTGCTGCCGAAGGTGCGAGTGCCGCGGTCGTCATCAATCGGCGCTTCACGGCTGGCATTCACCACCGAGGTGCAGCCGCTGATGCCGAGGCACAGAGTCAAGGCCAGAAGGCCAAGGCGATTAGGGGTCATTCTTCACTCCCGAACAGTTGGCTGTCGATCAGATCGCAGAGGCAATGGATCGCCAGCAAGTGGACTTCTTGAATACGTGCAGTGACGTTGGCCGGTACGCGAATCTCGACGTCCTCGGGCAACAGCAATGACGCCATGCCGCCGCCGTCGCGTCCGGTCAAAGCTACGACAATCATTTCGCGATCATGTGCGGCCTGGATCGCTTGAATAATGTTCGCCGAGTTACCGCTGGTCGAAATCGCCAGCAAAACATCGCCTGGCTGACCGAGTGCACGGATCTGCTTGGAGAACACTTCGTTGTAGCTGTAGTCGTTGGCGATCGAGGTGATCGTCGAGGTATCGGTGGTCAGGGCGATGGCCGGCAGGCTCGGGCGCTCGCGCTCGAAGCGGTTGAGCAGCTCCGAGGAGAAGTGCTGGGCGTCGCCGGCAGAGCCGCCATTGCCGCACGAAAGCATCTTGCCCTCGTTGAGCAGGGCGTTGACCATGATCTGGCTGGCTTGCTCGATGTGCGGTGCAAGTACGTCCATCGCCTGTTGCTTGGTGTCGATACTGGCCTGAAAAAGCTGGCGAATTCGCGATTGCATGTCCATCTGTGTGACCTTAAGTAGCGCGGCTGTTCGGCACATGAATGTGCAGCCCGCAAAGCAAAGAGCAAAAGTTGTCGGATGAAAAAGTCCGGGTTGGGTGCAGGTCAACTGTCGAAAGCATTCTGCAACCAGTTCAGCTGACTCGGATGGCTGTCGATGGCCACCACGTCGAAGCGGCAGGGGGAATTGGCCCAACGCGACTCGCGCTGAAGAAAATACTGCGCAGCGAAAATCAGTTTCTGCTGCTTGCGCCCATCGATGCTAGCGAGCGCGCCACCCCATTGAGTGTTTTTTCTGTAGCGAACTTCAACGAATACTACTGTATCGCCATCAAGCATGACCAGATCAAGCTCGCCGCGTTTACACAACCAGTTCTGCGCCAAGAGGCGCAGGCCCTGATTTTGTAGATGCTCGAGCGCTTGGCGCTCGGCATCCTTACCGCTTTGCGAGCGTGACCTGTCAGGCATTAGCGCTGGGTGTCCGGCAGGCGCTGAACCTGGCCGCTGACGAACTGAGCCCAAGGCAACTGGCGCACAATACGCTGGGTCTGGGTCATGCTGAGGCTGCCCGACTGACCTTCGATGCGGCTGTCCGGCAGGGCTTTGAGTTGGCCCAGGCGCGGTGCCAGACGATAAGCATCGACGCCCATGGCGTACAGGCGGCCAAGGCTGCCGGCGGCTTGTGGCCACTGCGCGGTGACTTGCTGGCGCAGCGGATCGCTGGTTTCCAGCAACCATGGCGTTTCGCAGAAGCGAATGCCGTTCATGTCGTTGTACTGGTTCACATCGCCACTGGCGCTATAGACGTGCGAGGTCGCGTAGACAGGAACGTCGCCGGCGTACTGGAAGTTCAGGGTCGGCTTGATCTGCTGCGCCTGTTGCGGGGTCGCGGCGAGGAAGATGAATTCGATGTCCTGACGGCGCGATGGCTGAGCGGCGACGTTGGTGCCTGCAGCGTTTTGCAGGCTCTTGGCGCGGGCTTCGCTCTGGCGCAGCTGGAACATGTCGGCAATTTGCTGGGCCAGTTGCACTGGCTGGTCGACACGCTCGGTGGCAACGATGCTGCCGCCATTGGCTTGCCAATCCTGGCTGAACGCACGCAGGACGCGGTCACCCCATTCGCCTTTCGGCACCATGATCGCGGCGCGGTGCAGACCGTCGGCGCGGGCGCGGCGGGATACTTCACGGGCTTCGTCTTCAGCGGCCAGACCAAACTGGAACAGCTGCGCCGGACCTTGATCGCCTTCGCTGTAGTTCAGCGCGAGGGTGGCGATCGGCAGTTGCGGGCGGGTGCTCAGTTGTTTGACCAGGGGCTTTTCCAGAGGGCCGACGACCAGTTGCACGCCGTCAGCCTGAGCCTTGCGGTAGAACTCGTCCATGGAGGTCAGTTTCGAGCTGTCATAGAACTCGATCGCTGGCGGATTCTGCCCGGCCTGTTGAGCCTGATAGTGCGCCGCCATGAAACCTTCGCGCAGTGCTTTGCCGACCGACGCCAGTTGGCCATCCTGTGGCAGCAGCAGGGCGATTTTGCTCAGCGGCTGGCTGGCCAGTTCCTTGAGCTTGGTCAACGGCAGCGGCAGGTTGATTGCAGCCGGGTGCTTTGGATTCTGGGTGCGCCAGGTGTCGATTGCGGCTTGTTGCTGTTCGAGCGTGCCGGCGGTTTTCACGGCCAGCGCCAGACTCATCCAGCCGCCAAGGTCGTCGGTGGTGTTGGGTTGCAGTTGATCGGTGGGCAGCGAGGCGATCAGTGTCCAGATCGCTTCATGGTTCTTGCTCGCCGCTTCGTCTTTGAGCATCGGCGCAATGAAGATGCGCTCGCGGGCGGCAGGCAGCGTCTGGCCATCGGCTTCAAGGGCGCGGGCGTGAACGGTGCCAGTGCGGACCTGTTGCTCTTCCGGCATTTCGCCCAGCTTTTGCAGGCTTGGATGGCTCAGGGCGGTCAGTGCCGCTTTCGGCTGATTGCGCGTCATCGCCAGTTCAGCGGAGAGCGTGTTGGCAAAAATCTGCTGGCCCGGCTTGAGTTGCTCCACCGGCACTTGTTGCAGGATTTGCGCAGACTGCCCGGCATTGCCTTGGCGATAAGCCAGGTCTGCTGCGCTCAGGCGCAACAGGGCAGCTTTTTCCGGGGTTTTAGCCTGGGAAGCCTGTTCGAGCAGTTGCTCGATGCTGGCATCCGGAGTCCGTGGAAGTTCGCCAAGGCTGGAGGAAGGGGAGCTGGCGCAAGCCGCCAAAAGGGCAGCGAGGCAGAGGGCAGTGAACAGCCGCAGGCAAGCGATCATGTAAGTGTTCCTGATACTCGATCAAATTAGCGTGGAATTGTACCCAAGCACTGGCCGGGGCGCGATGTTGCTGGCGTTAATCGGTCAATTTAGCTGAAGTAAATGTTGCGGCGTCGCACAACTGCGCGCAAAAACCGCACGTTAGCAGAGGACGTCGCAAGCCTCGTGACGCGCTACAATGCCGGTTTTTACCGATCATGAGGTGTGCGCTTTGACTGCTCCAGGTTCCCTGAATTCCGCTGCCGGCTCGCTTTATGTGGTGGCGACGCCCATCGGCAACCTGGACGACATCAGCGCCCGGGCACTGAAAATCCTCCGTGAAGTGGCATTGATTGCTGCCGAAGATACGCGTCACTCGCAGCGACTGATGCAGCACTTCGGCATTTCGACGCCGTTGGCTGCCTGCCACGAACATAACGAACGAGATGAAGGTAGCCGCTTTATCACCCGTCTGCTGGCTGGTGATAGTGTCGCGCTGATTTCCGACGCGGGCACGCCGCTGATTTCCGATCCGGGTTATCACCTGGTGCGTCAGGCCCGTGCTGCCGGGATCAATGTGGTGCCGGTGCCGGGTGCCTGCGCTTTGATCGCAGCATTGTCGGCAGCGGGCTTGCCGTCTGATCGATTCATCTTCGAAGGTTTTCTGCCGGCCAAGTCGGTAGGGCGCAAGGCGCGACTCGAAGCGGTCAAGGAAGAACCACGTACGCTGATTTTCTACGAAGCCCCGCACCGCATTCTGGAATGTCTACAGGATATGGAAGCAGTGTTCGGTGGCGAACGGCAGGCACTGCTGGCCCGAGAAATCACCAAGACCTTTGAAACGCTCAAGGGGCTGCCGCTGGCTGAGTTGCGCGCATTCGTCGAGTCCGACAGCAACCAGCAGCGCGGCGAATGCGTGGTGTTGGTCGCCGGCTGGACTGCCCCTGAGAGCGAGGACGCGGTCAGCAGCGAAGCCATGCGCATCCTCAATCTGTTGCTCGAAGAGATGCCGCTCAAGCGTGCCGCCGCGCTGGCAGCGCAGATTACCGGTGAGCGCAAGAACGTCCTGTATCAGGTCGCGCTGGATAAGCAGAAAGACGTGTAAGCCGTCGCCCATAGCGGTCTTGAGGCTTTTAGCGCTTGTTCTTCGGCCGCTCTGCCGTTAACCTTCGCGGCGGAGAGTCGATCGGACAGTCGCTGCCCTCTATGAAAATTAGGGGGGGGAGGAAAGTCCGGGCTCCATAGGGCGAAGTGCCAGGTAATGCCTGGGAGGCGTGAGCCTACGGAAAGTGCCACAGAAAATAACCGCCTAAGCGCTTCGGCGCCGGTAAGGGTGAAAAGGTGCGGTAAGAGCGCACCGCACGTCTGGCAACAGTTCGTGGCTAGGTAAACCCCACTTGGAGCAAGACCAAATAGGGTCCCAAGGCGTGGCCCGCGCTGGGACCGGGTAGGTTGCTAAAGATGTCCAGTGATGGTCATCGTAGACGAATGACTGTTCAAGACAGAACCCGGCTTACAGATCGACTCTCCACCTTTTTCTTTCCCTGCTTGAATCAATGGCATCGGGGCTGTGTAATATCAGCAGGCCTGCTCTGAAAGTTCGGCAGCGGCAATTGCAGTAATAGCCTTTTCCCACCTTGCTTCAATCAACAGCAGAAGCGCTTTTGTAATACCGAAAAAATCTTACTCTTAACAAATTACTTTAACTTTCGAGCGCAGCTTTCAGTGCTGCATCAAGTTATGGGTCAAAAGTCTCCGCCAGATTCTCGTTACTCCTCCTTTTATGCTCCTAAATCTCCGTTCTGTAAGGCTTTTCCTTTAATCCGCGCCTTGACGGTGTGGTGGCCGCATTCCTATAGTGTGCACAAGTGGCGGAAAGTGGCATGAAGTGGGTTTTTTGAGCTCAAAACGATAAAAATTGGAGAAACGCAGACGTGTTTCGCGGAGCTAACGCTATCAGTCTCGATGCAAAGGGCCGTCTCGCTATGCCGAGCCGGTACCGTGACGAGCTCGATTCGCGTAGTTCCGGCCAATTGATCGTCACCATTGATGCCGTTGATCCGTGTCTTTGTGTCTACCCGCTCGACGAGTGGGAAATTATTGAAACCAAGTTGCGCGCGCTCCCTTCGCTTCGTGAAGAGAACCGCCGCTTGCAGCGTTTATTGATTGGTAATGCCGTCGACCTCGAGCTCGATGGCAGTGGTCGTTTTCTGGTTCCACCGCGTCTGCGCGAATACGCAAAGCTTGATAAGAAAGCGATGCTGGTGGGCCAACTGAACAAGTTCCAATTGTGGGACGAGGATGCATGGAATGCGGTATCTGCCGCTGACCTTGCTGCCATTCAACAACCGGGCGCGATGCCTGATGAACTGCGTGATTTGATCCTGTGACTATTGATAGCGGCTTTAACCACATCACCGTACTGCTTGACGAAGCCGTCGAGGCTCTCGCCGTACGTCCTGATGGCTGCTATCTGGACGGTACGTTCGGGCGCGGCGGACACAGTCGATTGATCCTCAGCCAGCTCGGGCCGGATGGTCGACTCATCGGGTTCGACAAAGATCCACAAGCGATTGCCACCGGGCAAACGCTAGCGGCCGAAGACGGCCGCTTTGTCGTTGTGCAGCGCAGCTTTGCCGAGCTCGGTTCGGAAATCGCCGAACGCGGTCTGGCCGGCAAGGTCAGCGGCATTCTGCTCGATCTGGGCGTGTCCTCGCCGCAGCTCGATGACGCTGAGCGCGGTTTCAGTTTCCTCAACGACGGCCCGCTGGACATGCGCATGGATCCGTCCCGTGGCATCAGCGCCGCTGAATTCGTCAACACCGCGCCGGCTGAAGAAATCGCCCGGGTGTTCAAGGAATACGGTGAAGAACGTTTCTCCGGTCGCATGGCGCGTGCCGTCGCCGAACGTCGCGATATCAAACCTTTCGAGCGCACCGCCGATCTGGCCGAAGTGCTCAAGGTCGCCAACCCGGCATGGGAAAAGGGCAAGAACCCGGCCACCCGTGCGTTCCAGGGGCTGCGCATTCACGTCAATAACGAATTGGGCGATCTGGAAGCCGGCCTCGAAGCCGCGCTGGAAGCTCTGGAAGTGGGCGGTCGTCTGGTCGTGATCAGCTTCCATTCGCTGGAAGACCGCATCGTCAAGCTGTTCATGCGCAAGCTGGTGAAGGGCGAAGCCGATAACCTGCCGCGCAACCTGCCGGTTCGCCATGTGGCGTTCGAGCCGAAAATCAAAGTCCATGGCAAAGCGCAGACGGCCTCCGACGCCGAACTCAAAGCCAACCCACGTTCCCGTAGCGCCGTCATGCGCGTCGCGGAGAAATTGCGTTGAGCAAGCTTTTCGCCAAGCCACTGCCCGGCGGCAGCTTTTTCATGCTGCTGCTGTTTGTAGGCGTGCTCGTCTCGGCCATCGCTGTGTCGTACAGCGCGCACTGGAACCGCCAGTTGCTGAACAATCTTTATAACGAACTCAGCGTGCGCGACAAGGCGCAGGCCGAGTGGGGCCGCTTGATTCTCGAGCAAAGCACCTGGACCGCGCACAGCCGCATCGAAGTGCTGGCCACCGAACAACTGAAAATGCATATCCCTGGCGCGGCTGACGTGAAGATGGTGGCGCCATGATGAAACTTGAAGGCGCACTGTTCCCGTGGCGCTTCCGCCTGATGGTGGCCCTGCTCGGTTTGATGGTGGCTGCGATCTGCTGGCGCATCATTGACCTGCAAGTGGTTGACCGTGACTTCCTCAAAGGTCAGGGCGATGCGCGCAGTCTTCGTCACATCCCGATTCCTGCTCACCGTGGTCTGATCACCGACCGTAACGGCGAGCCTTTGGCCGTCAGTACCCCGGTGACCACCCTGTGGGCCAACGCCAAGGAAATGCAGACAGCCAAGGAAAAGTGGCCAGCACTGGCCGCCGCGTTGGGTCAGGACCCGAAAGCCCTGACCGAACGCCTTGAGGCGCAGGCCAACAAAGAATTCATTTATCTGGTGCGTGGGCTGACCCCCGAGCAAGGCCAGTCTGTGCTCGACCTGAAAGTGCCGGGCGTCTACGGCATCGAAGAATTCCGCCGGTTTTACCCGGCCGGTGAAGTCACCGCGCACATGGTCGGCTTTACCGACATCGATGATCACGGTCGCGAAGGCGTCGAACTGGCCTACGACGAATGGCTGGCCGGAGTGCCGGGCAAACGACAAGTCATCAAGGATCGGCGCGGTCGGCTGATCAAGGATGTCCAGGTCACCAAAAACGCCAAGGCCGGCAAGCCCTTGGCGTTGTCCATTGACCTGCGCCTGCAATATCTGGCCAACCGCGAGCTGCGTAACGCGATCATCGAGAACGGCGCCAAGGCTGGCAGCCTGGTGATCATGGACGTGAAGACTGGCGAGATCCTCGCCATGGTCAACCAGCCGACCTATAACCCGAACAACCGTCGCAACCTGCAACCGGCGATGATGCGTAACCGCGCGATGATCGACGTGTTCGAACCGGGTTCGACCATGAAAGCCATCTCGATGGCCGCCGCGATCGAAACCGGTCGCTGGAAACCGAGCGATACCGTCGAGGTTTATCCAGGCACGCTGCAGATCGGCAAATACACCATCAAGGACGTTTCCAGGTCCGAAGGTCCGGTGCTCGACCTGACCGGCATCCTGATCAATTCCAGTAACGTCGGCATGAGTAAGGTCGCGTTCGATATCGGCGGCGAAACGATTTTCCGCCTTGCGCAAAAAGTCGGTCTCGGCCAGGACACCGGCCTCGGCTTCCCGGGCGAACGTGTCGGCAACCTGCCGAACTACCGCGATTGGCGCAAGGCCGAAACCGCGACACTGTCCTACGGCTACGGTATTTCCGTAACCGCGATTCAACTGGTTCACGCCTTCTCGGCGCTGGCCAACAACGGTCGCCTCGCACCGTTGACGCTGATCAAAACCGACAAGATGCCGCAGACCACGCAAGTGCTGCCGGAAGCTGTCGCGAAAACCATGCAGGGCATGTTGACCCAGGTGATCGAAGCCCCGCGCGGTGTGTTCCGTGCGCAGGTGCCGGCGTATCACGTGGCGGGCAAGTCGGGTACTGCGCGCAAGACTTCGGTGGGCACCAAGGGCTACGCCGAAAACTCCTACCGTTCGCTGTTCGCCGGCTTCGGCCCGATGAGCGATCCGCGTTACGCCATCGTTGTGGTGATCGATGAGCCAAGCAAGGCCGGTTACTTCGGTGGTCTGGTTTCCGCGCCGGTGTTCAGCCGCGTGATGTCCGGCACCCTGCGCTTGATGAACGTGACCCCGGATAACCTGCCGACCACTCAACAGGCCAACGCCACCCCGGTCGTTCCGCTGAAAGCCAATGGAGGGCGCGGCTGATGTCATTAAGTCTGAACAAGATATTCCCCCACGCCGGCCACGATCTGTTGATCCGTGAATTGGCACTGGATAGCCGTAACGTACGCGCGGGCGACCTGTTTCTCGCGGTGCCGGGCGGCAAATTCGATGGCCGTGCGCACATTGCTGACGCGCTTGCCCGTGGCGCCGCGGCTGTTGCTTATGAAGTCGAAGGCGCCACCGTGCTGCCGATCACGGACGTGCCGCTGATTCCGGTCAAGGGTCTGGCAGTGCAGTTGTCGGACATTGCCGGGCGTTTTTACGGTGAGCCAAGCCATCACCTGAATCTGGTGGGCGTAACGGGCACCAACGGTAAAACCAGCGTGACCCAACTGGTCGCCCAGGCGCTGGATCTGCTCGGCCAGCATTGCGGCATTGTGGGCACCCTTGGTTCCGGCTTCTATGGCGCATTGCAAAGCGGTCTGCACACCACGCCGAATCCGATCGCCGTGCAAGCGACTTTGGGCGACTTGAAAAAGGCCGGCGCCAAAGCTGTGGCCATGGAAGTGTCGTCCCACGGTCTGGATCAGGGCCGCGTCACCGCGCTGGCGTTCGACGTCGCCGTGATGACCAACCTGTCCCGCGATCATCTGGATTATCACGGCACGATGGAGGCTTACGCGCAGGCCAAGGCCAAGCTGTTCGCCTGGAATGATCTGAAATGCCGAGTGGTCAACCTCGACGACGATTTCGGCCGGCAACTGGCCGCCGAAAAACGTGAGTCGCGTTTGATCACCTATAGCCTGCTCGACAGCAGTGCTTATCTGTACTGCCGCGAAGCGCAGTTTGACGATCACGGCGTGCGCGCCACATTGGTCACGCCGCAGGGCGAGCATCATCTGCGCAGCACGCTGCTCGGCCGTTTCAACCTGAGCAACGTACTGGCAGCCGTCGGTGCCTTGCTCGGCCTGGATTACGCGCTCGACGAAATTCTCAAGGTACTGCCGAAACTCGAAGGCCCGGCCGGACGCATGCAGCGTCTGGGCGGCGGCACTCAGCCGTTGGTGGTGGTCGATTACGCCCACACCCCGGATGCGCTGGAAAAAGTCCTGACGGCTTTGCGCCCACACGTCAAAGGCCAGTTGCTGTGCCTGTTCGGCTGTGGCGGTGACCGCGATCGCGGCAAGCGTCCGTTGATGGCCGAAGTGGTCGAGCGTCTGGCCGATCAAGTGGTTGTCACCGATGACAATCCGCGCACCGAAGACCCGGCAGTGATTTTCGAAGACATCCGCGCCGGTTTCACGGCTGTGGATAAAGTCACCTTCGTCGCCGGCCGTGGTCAGGCGATTGCGCAATTGATTGCCGACGCTTCGGCCGATGACGTGATCGTTCTGGCCGGTAAAGGTCACGAGGACTATCAGGAAATCAACGGCGAGCGTCATGCCTTCTCTGACCTGGTCGAAGCAGATCACGCGCTGACCGCTTGGGAGGTGGCCCATGCTTAAGGCCCTGACACTCAGCGAGCTGAGCAACGCGCTCGACGCACGCCTGATCAGCGCCGATGCCAGTTTCGACGGCGTGAGCATCGACAGCCGTGGGATCAAACCCGGCCAATTGTTTATTGCCCTGACTGGCCCGCGTTTCGACGGTCACGACTATCTGAACGACGTCGCCGGCAAAGGCGCCGTGGCTGCACTGGTCGAGCGCGAAGTCGCCGACAGCACCCTGCCGCAATTGTTGGTCAAGGACACCCGTCAGGCCCTGGGCCAGTTGGGTGCCTTGAACCGTGCGGCGTTCACTCAGCCAGTGGCTGCCGTGACCGGTTCCAGCGGCAAGACCACGGTCAAGGAAATGCTCGCCAGCATCCTGCGCACGCGCGGTCCGGTGCTGGCAACACGCGGCAACCTGAACAACGACCTCGGCGTTCCGCTGACCCTGATCGAGCTCGCGCCGGAACACACCTCCGCCGTGATCGAACTGGGTGCCTCGCGTCTGGGCGAAATCGCCTACACCGTCGGGCTGACCAAGCCGCACGTAGCGATCCTCAACAACGCCGGTACCGCTCACGTTGGTGAGTTCGGTGGCCCGGAAAAAATCGTCGAAGCCAAAGGCGAAATCATCGAAGGGCTGGCGGCCGATGGCATCGCCGTGCTCAACCTCGACGATAAGGCCTTTGGTATCTGGAAGACCCGCGCTGCCGGTCGCAAGGTGCTGACCTTCGCCCTGAGCAACGCTCAAGCGGACTTCTACGCCAGCGACCTGAGCACTGATGCACGCGGTTGCCCGGCCTTCAATCTGCACACGCCAGAAGGTATGGAGCGGGTTCAACTGAACCTGCTCGGCACCCATAACGTTGCCAACTCCATGGCTGCCGCCGCTGCTGCCCACGCCTTGGGTGTGTCGCTGTTCGGCATCGCCACTGGCCTTGGCGCGGTGCAACCGGTCAAGGGCCGCACCGTCGCGCAATTGGCGAAAAACGGCATGCGCGTGATTGATGACACTTACAACGCAAACCCCACCTCGATGTGCGTGGCCGTTGATATACTCGCCGGCTTTTCCGGCCGCACCGTCCTGGTGCTCGGAGATATCGGCGAGTTGGGCGATTGGGCGGAGCAGGGGCACCGCGACGTGGGCGAGTACGCCCGGGGCAAGGTATCCGCGCTTTACGCAGTTGGACCGAACATGGTTCACGCCGTCAACGCATTCGGTGAGCAGGCGCATCACTTCGGCACACAAGCCGAACTGATCCAGGCCCTGGACGCCGAGCAGGACACAAACACCACTATTTTGATCAAGGGTTCGCGCAGTGCAGCGATGGAAAACATCGTTGCGGCTCTGTGCGGGTCCAGTCTGGAGAAACATTAATGCTGCTGCTGCTAGCGGAGTATCTGCAACAGTTCCACAAAGGCTTCGCGGTCTTTCAGTACCTGACCCTGCGCGGGATCCTCGGTGTGCTGACCGCGCTGGTTTTGTCGCTGTGCTATGGCCCGTGGATGATCCGCACTCTGCAGAACCGTCAGATCGGCCAGTCCGTTCGTAACGACGGTCCGCAATCGCACCTGTCGAAGTCGGGTACACCGACCATGGGTGGCGCGCTGATCCTGTCGTCCATCGGCGTCAGTACTTTGCTCTGGGCTGACCTGAGCAACCGCTATGTCTGGACTGTGTTGCTGGTTACCCTGCTGTTCGGTGCCATCGGCTGGGTCGACGATTACCGCAAAGTCATCGAGAAGAACTCGCGAGGCTTGCCGAGCCGCTGGAAGTATTTCTGGCAGTCGGTGTTTGGTCTGGGCGCGGCGATCTTCCTTTATATGACCGCTTCGACGCCGGTGGAAACCACGCTGATCCTGCCGATGCTCAAGGACTACAGCATTCCGCTGGGCTTCGGTTTCATCGTGCTGACCTACTTCGTGATTGTCGGTTCGAGCAACGCGGTCAACCTCACCGACGGCCTCGACGGTCTCGCGATCATGCCGACCGTGATGGTTGGCGGCGGTCTCGGCATCTTCTGCTACCTGTCGGGTAACGTTAAATTCGCTGAATACCTGTTGATCCCGTATGTGCCGGGCGCAGGCGAACTGATCGTGTTCTGCGGTGCGCTGATCGGTGCCGGTCTGGGTTTCCTCTGGTTCAACACCTATCCGGCCCAGGTCTTCATGGGCGACGTCGGCGCACTGGCGCTGGGTGCTGCACTGGGCACTATCGCGGTGATCGTCCGTCAGGAAATCGTCCTGTTCATCATGGGCGGCGTGTTCGTGATGGAAACCCTGTCGGTGGTCATCCAGGTGGCGTCCTTCAAGCTGACCGGTCGCCGCGTATTCCGCATGGCACCGATCCACCACCACTTTGAACTCAAGGGCTGGCCCGAGCCGCGCGTGATCGTCCGTTTCTGGATCATCACCGTGATTCTCGTGCTGGTTGGCCTTGCCACCCTGAAGCTGAGGTAGAACGAGTGTCTCTGATCGCTTCTGACCACTTCCGCATCGTTGTCGGCCTCGGCAAGAGCGGCATGTCCCTGGTTCGCTTCCTGGCGAACCGGGGCACGTCGTTTGCCGTGGCCGATACGCGGGAGAATCCACCGGAACTGGCCACGCTCAAGCGTGACTATCCGCACGTGGAAGTGCGTTGTGGCGAGCTGGACGTCGAATTCCTCTGCCGTGCCGACGAGCTCTACGTGAGCCCCGGCCTGGCGCTGGCGACCCCGGCCCTGCAAGCCGCTGCGGCCCGTGGCGTGAAACTGTCCGGTGACATCGAGCTGTTCGCGCGTAACGCGAAGGCGCCGATTGTGGCCATCAGTGGTTCCAACGCGAAAAGCACGGTCACCACCCTGGTCGGCGAGATGGCGGCTGCGGCCGGCAAGCGTGTGGCGGTGGGCGGCAATCTCGGTACCCCGGCGCTGGATCTGCTCAGCGACGACGTCGAGTTGTACGTGATGGAGTTGTCGAGCTTTCAGCTGGAAACCACCGATCAGCTCAACGCTGAAGTGGCGACCGTGCTGAACATCAGCGAAGACCACATGGATCGCTACAGCGGTCTGCCGGCGTACCACCTGGCAAAGCACCGGATTTTCCGTGGTGCCAAGCAGTTCGTGGTCAATCGTCAGGATGCACTGACCCGTCCGCTGATAGGCGAGGGCCAGCCATGCTGGACGTTCGGCCTGACCAAACCTGATTTCAAGGCATTCGGTATCCGCGAAGAAGATGGCGAGAAGTATCTGGCCTTCGAATTCCAGAACCTGATGCCGGTACGCGAGCTGAAAATTCGTGGTGCGCACAACCAGTCCAACGCACTGGCGGCGCTGGCGCTCGGCCATGCGGTCGGCCTGCCATTCGACGCGATGCTGGCGGCCCTGCGCACCTTCGCCGGCCTCGAACATCGCTGCCAGTGGGTGCGTGATCTGGACGGCGTCGCTTACTACAACGATTCCAAAGCCACCAACGTTGGCGCCGCACTGGCGGCCATCGAAGGCCTGGGTGCGGACATCGACGGCAAGGTCATTCTGATCGCCGGTGGTGATGGCAAAGGTGCCGAGTTCAACGACCTGCGTGATCCGGTGGCAGCCAACTGCCGCGCCGTGATCCTGATGGGCCGTGACTCCGACAAGATCGGCGCGGCCATCGGCGATGGCGTGCCGCTGATTCGCGCAACTTCCCTGGTCGATGCTGTCGCGCAATGCCGCGCTGCCGCCCAACCGGGTGATGTGGTGCTGCTGTCGCCGGCCTGTGCCAGTTTCGACATGTTCAAGAATTACGAAGACCGTGGTCACCAGTTCGTCCGCGCCGTGGAGGAATTGGCATGAACCTGAGAAATATCATCAAGCCGTACCCGTCGCCGCTGATTACCGGACGCGGCATCGATCTCGATTTCCCGATGCTCGCCGGTTGCCTGGCGCTGCTCGGCCTGGGTCTGATCATGATCGCTTCGGCCTCCACCGAAGTGGCGGCCGCGCAGTCGGGCAGTCCGCTGTATTACATGATCCGCCACCTTATCTATGTGGTGCTGGGATTGGGCGCGTGCATCATCACCATGATGATTCCGATCGCCACCTGGCAACGTCTCGGCTGGTTGATGCTGCTCGGCGCATTTGGCCTGCTGATCATGGTGATCATCCCGGGGATCGGCCGTGAGGTTAACGGTTCGATGCGCTGGATCGGTTTCAGCTTCTTCAACGTGCAGCCGTCGGAGATCGCCAAGGTATTCGTGGTGATTTACCTCGCCGGCTATCTGGTGCGTCGCCAGAAAGAAGTGCGCGAGAGCTGGATGGGTTTCTTCAAGCCGTTCATCGTGCTGCTGCCAATGGCCGGCCTGTTGCTGATGGAGCCGGACTTCGGCGCCACCGTAGTGATGATGGGCGCTGCGGCGGCGATGCTGTTCCTTGGCGGGGTCGGCCTGTTCCGCTTCTCGCTGATGGTGGTGTTGGCGGTCGGGGCCGTGGTCCTGTTGATTCAGATGCAGCCGTACCGGATGGCGCGTCTGACCAACTTCGCCGACCCGTGGGCCGACCAGTTCGGCGCCGGTTATCAGTTGTCGCAAGCGCTGATCGCGTTCGGTCGTGGTGAATGGCTGGGCGTGGGCCTGGGCAACAGCGTGCAAAAGCAGTTCTACCTGCCGGAAGCCCACACCGACTTCGTGTTCTCGGTACTCGCCGAAGAGCTCGGCGCGGTGGGTTCGCTGTGCACCGTGGCGCTGTTCGTGTTCGTGTGTATCCGCGGCATGTACATCGGTCTGTGGGCCGAGAAAGCCAAGCAGTTCTTCGCCGCTTATGTGGCATACGGCTTGTCGTTCCTGTGGATTGGTCAGTTCCTGATCAACATCGGTGTGAACGTCGGCCTGCTGCCAACCAAGGGTCTGACCCTGCCGTTCCTCAGTTACGGCGGCAGCTCGTTGGTGATCTGCTGTGCCTGTCTCGGCTTGTTGCTGAGGATCGAGTGGGAGAGTCGAACTCATTTGGGCAGTGAAGAGATGGAATTCCATGAGAGCGACTTCGCCGAGGAGCCGAATCATGGGCGCTAACGTATTGATCATGGCCGGCGGAACCGGCGGCCACGTATTCCCGGCGCTGGCCTGTGCCCGCGAGTTTCAGGCGCGCGGCTACACCGTGCACTGGCTCGGCACGCCACGCGGGATCGAGAACGAACTGGTGCCGGCCGCTGGGCTGGAACTGCACCGCATCAACGCCAGTGGTCTGCGCGGCAAGGGCAAGCTGTCGCTGCTCAAGGCACCGTTCATGCTGCTCAAATCGGTCTGGCAGGCGCGGGCGATCATTCGTCGGCTGCGTCCGGTGTGTGTGGTCGGCTTCGGTGGCTACGTGACCGGCCCCAGCGGTCTCGCGGCGAAACTGGCCGGTGTGCCGGTGATCGTTCACGAGCAGAACGCCGTCGCCGGCACCGCCAATCGGTTGCTGGTGCCGTTCGCCGCCCGAGTGTGTGAAGCGTTCCCCGACACCTTTACTCTGTCGGACAGCCGCCGTACCACCGGCAACCCGGTGCGCAGCGAGCTGTTCCTCGAAACACCGCGACCTGCCCTGGCCGGTCGCAAAGCGCGTTTGCTGATCCTGGGCGGAAGCCTTGGCGCAGAACCGTTGAACAAGTTGCTGCCTGAAGCGCTGGCGCAAGTCGCTGCCGATTTGCGTCCGGAAGTGTTCCATCAGGCCGGCAAAAACCACGATGAAGTGACTGCAGAGCGCTACCGCGCCGCCGGCGTGGAAGCGCAGGTGCAGCCGTTCATCAAAGACATGGCCCAGGCCTATGGCTGGGCTGACCTGGTGGTGTGCCGTGCAGGCGCGTTGACCATCAGTGAGCTGGCTGCCGCCGGTCTGCCCTCGATGCTGGTGCCTTTGCCCCACGCAATCGACGATCACCAGACCCGCAACGCCGATTATTTGGCCCGTGAAGGCGCTGCCTTCCTGATGCCGCAAAGAACGACTGGTGCCGCGGACCTTGCCGCGCGCCTGACAGAGGTCTTGATGCAACCGCAACGACTCGAAGAAATGGCCCAAGCGGCCCGCCGTCTGGCGAAACCCGATGCCACCCGTAGCGTGGTCGATACCTGTCTGGAGGTGGTCCATGGTTGAGAATCAGAAAGCCATGCCGCAACCGGAAATGCGCCGCATCCGTCGCATCCACTTCGTCGGTATCGGCGGCGTGGGCATGTGCGGCATCGCTGAAGTGTTGTTGAACCTGGGCTATGAAGTGTCCGGTTCCGACCTGAAAGCCTCGCCGGTCACCGAGCGTCTGGAATCGTTCGGCGCGAAGATCTTCATCGGCCACCGTGCCGAGAACGCCGCTGCCGCCGATGTGCTGGTGGTGTCGAGCGCCGTCAACACCTCCAACCCGGAAGTCGCGACCGCACTGGAACGCCGCATCCCGGTGGTACCGCGCGCCGAAATGCTCGCTGAGCTGATGCGCTATCGCCACGGCATCGCCGTTGCCGGTACCCACGGCAAAACCACCACGACCAGCCTGATCGCGTCTGTGTTCGCTGCCGGTGGCCTCGATCCGACGTTCGTTATCGGTGGGCGTCTGAACGCTGCCGGCACCAACGCGCAACTCGGCACCAGCCGTTACCTGATTGCCGAAGCCGATGAAAGCGATGCGAGCTTCCTGCACTTGCAGCCGCTGGTGGCCGTGGTCACCAACATCGACGCCGATCATATGGCGACCTACGGCGGTGACTTCAACATACTGAAGAAAACCTTCGTCGAATTCCTGCACAACCTGCCGTTCTACGGTTTGGCGGTGATGTGCCTGGACGATCCGGTGGTGCGCGAAATCCTGCCACTGGTCAAACGTCCGACCGTGACTTACGGCTTCAGTGAAGACGCTGACATCCGTGCGATCAACGTGCGCCAGCAAGGCATGCAGACGTTCTTCACCGTGCTTCGCCCTGACCGCGAGCCGCTTGATGTGTCGGTGAACATGCCGGGCAACCACAACGTGCTCAATTCGTTGGCAACCATCTGCATCGCCACCGACGAGGGCGTCAGCGATGAAGCCATCGTTCAGGGCCTGTCGGGCTTCCAGGGCGTGGGTCGTCGCTTCCAGGTCTACGGCGAACTGCCGGTGGACGGTGGCAGCGTGATGCTGGTCGATGACTACGGCCACCATCCGACCGAAGTCGCAGCCGTGATCAAAGCCGTACGTGGTGGCTGGCCGGAGCGCCGTCTGGTGATGGTTTACCAGCCGCACCGTTACAGCCGCACCCGCGATCTGTACGACGACTTCGTCAATGTACTGGCTGACGCCAACGTGCTGCTGCTGATGGAAGTCTATCCGGCCGGTGAAGAACCGATCCCGGGCGCCGACAGCCGCAAGCTGTGCAACAGCATTCGGCAGCGCGGTGCACTCGACCCGATCTACATCGAGCGTGGCGTCGATCTGGCGCCGCTGGTCAAGCCGCTGCTGCGCGCCGGCGACATTCTGCTGTGCCAGGGCGCTGGTGATATCGGCGGTCTCGCGCCGAAGCTGTTGAAAAGTGAATTGTTCGCTGGCGCCGTGGCTGCGCCGGTCGAGGGGAAGTTGAAATGACTGCTGCCTACGCCAATCTGTTCTCCACCATTGCGCCGAAAGACTTCGGCCGTGTCGCCGTGCTGTTCGGTGGCCTGAGTGCCGAGCGTGAGGTTTCGTTGAAATCCGGTAACGCCGTGCTCGCGGCGCTGCAAAGCGCTGGTGTGGACGCGTTCGGCATCGATGTCGGCGACGATATTCTGCAGCGTCTGCTCAGCGAAAAAATCGACCGCGCGTTCATCATTCTCCACGGTCGTGGCGGTGAAGACGGCTCCATGCAGGGCCTGCTCGAAGTGGCGGGCATTCCGTATACCGGCAGCGGCATTCTGGCTTCGGCACTGGCGATGGACAAACTGCGCACCAAGCAGGTCTGGCACAGCCTCGGGATTCCGACGCCGCGTCACGCCGTGCTGTGCAGCGAAGCCGATTGTATTTCGGCAGCGACGGAACTGGGCTTCCCTTTGATCGTCAAACCGGCGCATGAAGGTTCAAGTATCGGGATGGCCAAAGTGAGTTCTGCGTCCGAGTTGATCGACGCATGGAAAGCGGCCAGTACCTACGATTCGCAAGTGTTGGTCGAGCAATGGATTCAAGGTCCGGAGTTCACCATCGCCACCCTGCGTGACCAGGTGTTGCCTCCAATCGCCCTGGGTACACCGCACACGTTCTACGACTACGACGCCAAGTACATCGCCAACGATACCCAGTACCGCATTCCGTGCGGGCTGGATGCCGCCAAAGAGCAGGAACTCATGGAACTCACGGCCAAGGCCAGTGAGGCGTTGGGTATCGCCGGTTGGGGCAGGGCAGACGTGATGCAGGACGCCGACGGGCAGTTCTGGTTCCTGGAAGTGAACACCGCACCGGGCATGACCGATCACAGTCTGGTGCCGATGGCGGCCCGTGCTGCCGGTCTGGATTTCCAGCAACTGGTACTGGCCATTCTGGCTGCCAGCGTTCAAGAGTCGAGAGGTTAAGAGCATGCAAGGCGCTCAGCTCAGACATCAGCCACCCGCACCCGGCCGCAAGCCGGTGCCGCGGGGTGCCAGCCGAATGGTGGCCAAAGAGCCGATGTCCGCGCGCCTGCCAAAAGCCAACTTCGGTTTTGTGAAAAGCCTGTTCTGGCCAGTGCTGCTGGTGGTGCTCGGGTTCGGTACTTATGAAGGTGCGCAGCGGTTGCTGCCGTACGCCGACCGGCCGATCACCAAGATCGCCGTGCAGGGCGACCTGAGCTACATCAGCCAGCAAGCGGTGCAGCAGCGAATCGCCCCGTTCGTCGCGTCGAGCTTCTTCACCATCGACCTGGCCAGCATGCGCAAAGAGCTTGAGCAAATGCCCTGGATTGCCCACGCCGAAGTGCGTCGGGTGTGGCCGGATCAAGTGGTGATCCGCCTCGAAGAGCAACTGCCGGTAGCGCGTTGGGGCGACGAGTCATTGCTCAACAACCAAGGCCAGGCGTTTACGCCCAGGGAGCTGGCGAACTACGAACACCTGCCACAGCTGTTCGGCCCACAACGGGCTCAGCAGCAAGTGATGCAGCAATACCAGGTGCTGAGCCAGATGCTCCGGCCTATGGGCTTCTCGATTGCACGCCTGGAATTGCGTGAGCGAGGTAGCTGGTTCCTGACCACCGGTGCCGGCAGTTCCGGCCCCGGCATCGAGTTGCTGCTGGGACGCGGCAACCTCGTGGAAAAGATGCGCCGCTTTATCGCCATCTATGACAAGACGCTCAAAGAACAGATTACGAACATTGCGCGCATCGATCTGCGCTACGCCAACGGCCTTGCTGTTGGCTGGCGGGAACCAGTAGCGCCGACGGCAGCCCAACCCGCTGTCGCAAAGAATTAAGAAGAGGCAGGACCCATGGCAAACGTGCAAAGCGGCAAAATGATCGTCGGTCTGGATATCGGCACCTCCAAGGTGGTGGCGCTGGTAGGCGAGGTCTCGGACGACGGCACGCTGGAAATCGTCGGTATCGGTACACATCCGTCCCGCGGCCTGAAAAAAGGCGTGGTGGTGAATATCGAGTCCACCGTGCAATCGATCCAGCGCGCGATCGAAGAAGCCCAATTGATGGCGGGCTGCCGCATTCACTCGGCGTTCGTCGGCGTGGCGGGTAATCACATCCGCAGCCTGAACTCCCACGGCATCGTTGCGATTCGTGATCGCGAAGTCAGCTCGGCCGACCTTGAGCGCGTGCTCGACGCCGCTCAGGCTGTCGCGATCCCGGCTGATCAGCGCGTGCTGCACACCCTGCCGCAGGATTACGTGATCGATAACCAGGAAGGCGTTCGCGAACCTCTGGGCATGTCTGGCGTACGTCTGGAAGCCAAGGTTCACGTGGTCACCTGCGCCGTCAACGCCGCACAGAACATTGAAAAATGCGTGCGCCGCTGCGGTCTGGAAATCGACGACATCATTCTTGAGCAACTGGCGTCCGCGTATTCGGTGCTGACCGATGACGAGAAAGAGCTGGGCGTGTGCCTGGTCGACATCGGCGGCGGTACCACCGACATCGCAATATTCACCGAAGGCGCGATCCGCCACACGGCCGTGATCCCGATTGCCGGTGATCAGGTGACCAACGACATCGCCATGGCGTTGCGCACCCCGACCCAGTACGCCGAAGAAATCAAGATCCGTTACGCCTGCGCCCTGGCCAAACTGGCTGGCGCCGGCGAAACCATCAAGGTGCCAAGCGTTGGCGACCGTCCACCGCGTGAACTGTCGCGTCAGGCCCTGGCCGAAGTGGTCGAGCCGCGTTACGACGAACTGTTCACCCTGATTCAGGCCGAACTGCGTCGCAGCGGCTACGAAGACCTGATCCCGGCCGGCATCGTCCTGACCGGCGGTACGTCGAAGATGGAAGGCGCCACTGAGCTTGCCGAAGAAATCTTCCACATGCCGGTACGCCTCGGTGTCCCGCACGGTGTGAAAGGTCTGGATGACGTGGTGCGTAACCCGATTTATTCCACTGGCGTTGGCTTGTTGATGTACGGCCTGCAAAAGCAGTCCGACGGAGTTTCGTTCTCCGGCATCGGCAGCCGCGACAGCTACAGCAGCGAAGAGCCTCAGGCGCCGCTGCTCGACCGACTGAAAAAGTGGGTCCAGGGCAATTTCTAAAGATTTACCGCAACACCGCAACAAAAAGCAGTAGGCGAAAAAACTAGAGAATGTAAGGAGAGGGAAAATGTTCGAACTCGTAGACAACATCCCCGCAAGCCCGGTAATCAAAGTTATCGGTGTTGGCGGTGGCGGCGGCAACGCTGTCAATCACATGGTCAAGAGCAACATCGAAGGCGTTGAATTCATCTGCGCCAACACTGATGCTCAAGCGCTGAAATCCATCGGCGCGCGGACCATCCTGCAACTGGGCACCGGCGTGACCAAAGGTCTCGGCGCTGGCGCCAACCCTGAAGTAGGTCGTCAGGCCGCTCTCGAAGACCGTGAGCGCATTGCCGAAGTCCTGCAGGGCACCAACATGGTGTTCATCACCACGGGCATGGGCGGCGGTACCGGTACCGGTGCTGCGCCGATCATCGCCGAAGTGGCCAAGGAAATGGGCATTCTGACCGTCGCGGTCGTGACTCGTCCGTTCCCGTTCGAAGGCCGCAAGCGCATGCAGATCGCCGACGAAGGTATCCGTCTGCTGTCTGAAAGCGTTGACTCGTTGATCACCATTCCCAACGAGAAGCTGCTGACCATCCTCGGTAAAGACGCGAGCCTGCTGTCGGCTTTCGCCAAGGCTGACGATGTACTGGCCGGTGCCGTTCGCGGTATCTCCGACATCATCAAGCGTCCGGGCATGATCAACGTCGACTTCGCCGACGTACGTACCGTGATGAGCGAAATGGGCATGGCGATGATGGGCACTGGCTGCGCCAGCGGTCCGAACCGTGCACGTGAAGCCACCGAAGCAGCAATTCGCAACCCGCTGCTGGAAGACGTGAACCTGCAAGGCGCACGCGGCATTCTGGTGAACATCACCGCCGGTCCTGACCTGTCCCTGGGTGAGTACTCCGACGTGGGTAGCATCATCGAAGCCTTCGCATCCGAACACGCCATGGTCAAGGTCGGTACCGTTATCGATCCGGACATGCGTGACGAGCTGCACGTCACCGTAGTTGCCACCGGTCTGGGCGCGAAAATCGAGAAGCCTGTGAAGGTCATCGACAACACCGTTCACACGTCCATGGCTGCTTCTCAGGTTCAGCAACCGGCTCCGTCCCGTCAGGAAGCGCCAGCGGTGAACTACCGAGATCTGGATCGTCCGACCGTCATGCGCAACCAGGCTCAGGCCGGTGCTGCGGCTGCCGCGAAGATGAATCCGCAAGATGACCTGGACTACCTGGACATCCCGGCTTTCCTGCGTCGTCAGGCCGATTGATGGAATGTATCAGGGCTATGAAGGTGATTGGTGTTCAGCAAAGGCTCGGTCTGCTATTATCGCCAGCCTTTGTTGATACCAGTTCGCAATTTGCGCTGAAGCGGCCCAAGCCATGATTAAACAACGCACACTGAAAAATATTATCCGTGCCACAGGTGTAGGCCTGCACTCCGGTGAGAAGGTCTATCTGACCCTCAAGCCTGCGCCTGTCGACACTGGCATTGTGTTTTGTCGCGCTGACCTCGACCCTGTGGTGCAGATTCCTGCCCGCGCGGAAAACGTCGGTGAAACCACTATGTCGACGACGCTGGTAAACGGCGACGTCAAAGTGGACACGGTAGAGCACTTGCTCTCGGCCATGGCTGGCCTGGGCATCGATAACGCCTACGTCGAGCTCTCCGCGTCCGAAGTCCCGATCATGGATGGCAGCGCTGGACCCTTCGTATTCCTGATTCAATCGGCTGGCCTGGAAGAACAGGACGCCGCCAAGAAATTCATCCGCATCCTGCGTGAAGTGACAGTGGAAGACGGCGACAAGCGCGCCACTTTCGTCCCTTTCGAAGGGTTCAAGGTGAGCTTCGAGATCGATTTCGATCACCCGGTTTTCCGGGACCGCACCCAAAGTGCAAGCGTGGATTTTTCCAGTACTTCGTTTGTAAAAGAAGTCAGCCGCGCCCGTACTTTCGGTTTCATGAGTGATATCGAGTATCTGCGCAAGCACAACCTCGC
Organism: Pseudomonas sp. P116; assembly: GCF_020149425.1. Taxonomy (NCBI): domain Bacteria; kingdom Pseudomonadati; phylum Pseudomonadota; class Gammaproteobacteria; order Pseudomonadales; family Pseudomonadaceae; genus Pseudomonas; species Pseudomonas sp. P116. The sequence continues at coordinate 44,983 of NZ_JACVHB010000009.1, forward strand.
ACTCGGCGGCAGCGTTGAAAACGCAATCGTGGTCGATGCCGATGGCGTACTGAACGAAGACGGTCTTCGCTATGAAGACGAATTCGTGAAGCACAAAATCCTCGATGCCATTGGCGATCTGTACCTGCTGGGCAATAGCCTGATTGGTGAGTTCAAAGGCTTCAAGTCCGGTCATGCACTGAACAACCAGCTGCTGCGCAAATTGATTGAGCAGACAGATGCGTGGGAAGTGGTGACGTTCGAAGACGCCAGTACCGCACCTATCTCTTACATGCGCCCTGTTGCGGCGGTGTAAGTAAAAAACCTCTCTAGTTTTTTGAAGGCCATCCTCGGATGGCCTTTTTTTATGCCTTTTTAAAAGATCAAAAGATCGTCCGATCGCGGCCCGAGCCTGCGGCAGCTCCTACAGGGAGCGCATTCCAAATGTAGGAGCTGCCGCAGGCTGCGATCTTTTGACCTTACGAGACAACCACCCGATTGCGCCCACCTTCCTTGGCCTGATACAACGCCTTGTCCGCCGCGAACAGCAACTGCTCCCGCGTCATCTCGCTCGCCGTCGTCCAAGAGGCGATGCCGATACTCACCGTCATCGGCAACTCAGCCCCATCGACCAACGGCAACTGCTCCACTGCTTGACGAATATGCTCGGCAATCTGCTGCGCGCCCGCGCTGTCGGTCTCGGCCAGAATCACCGAAAACTCCTCGCCGCCGTAACGCGCCACCAGATCCGCCGGTCGTCGCACATTCGCCGTGATCACTTTGGCCAATTCGCGCAACGCCTGATCCCCGGCCTGATGCCCATGCCGGTCGTTGAAGGCCTTGAAGTGATCGGCATCGATCATCATCACCGTCAGCGGTTGGCCCGAGCGCTGGGCGCGGAACCATTCATGGCGCAGCGACTGATCGAGCATCCGCCGGTTGGCCACCCCGGTCAGCGCATCGGTGGCGGCCAATTGCGCCAGTTCGTGTTCGGCCCGTTGACGCAGGCGCAGTTCACGGACGAGCAGCCAGGTCAGCCAAAGCAGGCCAAGGCACAGCACACCGGTGGCGCCACTGATCAGTATTGCGGTGCGGCGCCAAGCGGCGAATACCTCGTTGCTGGACAGCGCGACGATCACCGTCAGTGGCAGGTTACCGACCCGCGAATAGGTGTAGAGCCGCTGCTGATAATCGATGCTCGACGTGCTGGTAAAACTGCCGTTACCACTTCTGTCGTTCAGAATCCGCACCACGTTGGGACGGTTGCCAAAGCTTTTGCCGACGGAGTCGCTTTGCAGGTACGGCTTCTGCGCAAGCAACACGCCATCGTTGTCGATGATGTTCAGTGTGCTGTCATTGCCGATGTCGAGGCTGTTGAACAACTGGTCGAAGTAATCGAGCTTCAACGATGCCACGGCCACGCCAATGAACTCGCCGGTGTCTGAGGAAATACGTCGACTGAAGCTGAGGCGCCATTGATTGGCCTCGTCGCAGTCGCAGCGGGTCTTGAAAGGTCGGCTGATAAACATGCCGACATCGCGGTTGAAAGCATGGACGAGGAAGTAATCGCGGTCAGCAAAGTTGCCCGGCTTCGGCACGAGCTGAGATGAGTCGGCAACCACATTGCCGAGCTTGTCGAGCAACAGAATATCGCCCTTGAAGCGTGCAGTGGTCGAGCGGTCGAACAGCGCCAGATGGCGGATCTGCGGGGTCAGGTCACGCAGGTCATCGCGCTGCGAAGTAGCAATCAGGCCTTGCAGCGTCAGGTCGTACAACTCGACGGTGCGCAGAACGTCGGCGTCGATCAGTTGGGCGATGGTGGTAGCGCTGCGGGTGGCTGACTCCTGAGCGCTGGCGTGCTCACGAATCAACAGGAAAGTGACGATGCACACAATAGCGATCACGCTCAGCAGGCTGCCGAAAATCAAAAGCAGCTCGGGGCGTCCGGTCTTGCCCGCAACAGGTGGGGTACGGCTCGCGATCATGGTGGGGTTATCGGTTGGGGGATCTTATGAGAGTAGTTGCACAAACAAAGGATTAACTGTGGAGAGCTTGCTGTTTTGCCACTGTAGGAGCTGCCGAAGGCTGCGATCTTTTGATTTTCAAGAGAAAGATCAACAGATCGCAGCCTTCGGCAGCTCCTACATGTCCAGTGTTAACTGACTGATCTTAGAAGACGTTGAACGGGTAGTCGACGATCACGCGATATTCATCTGTGTCCGAATCAATCACGCCATAACCGTTGCCAACGCGATGTGTCGCCCATTGCAGGCGCACCGCCAGGTCTTTCGCCTGACCGCTTTGTACGACGTACTTCAAGTCGAGATCGCGTTCCCAGTGCTTGGCGTTGCTACCGTCGGCGCTGTACCAATTGGAATACCCCACGCTGCTCGGGTCAGCCTTGGTCAAATCAACCGTCCCCCGCGAGTAGGACACTGCCGAGGTCAGTCCCGGCACGCCGACACCGGCAAAGTCGTAGGCGTACTTGAGTTTCCACGAACGCTCGTTCGGGCCGTTGAAGTCCGAGTACTGCTGGGAGTTGTCGAGGTAAACGCTGTCGCCCTGGCTGATGTAGTCGAACGGCGTGTTGCCGTTGACCCGCTGGTAAGCGGCCGTGACGCTATGGCTGCCGATGCCGACGGTGAAATGCAGGCTGTAGGTGTTGTTGTCGATGTCGCCGAGCAGCGCATCGCCGGTGTCTTGGGTGTGATAGAAGTGCAGGCCCGGGTTAAGGCTGACCAGGTCGTTCAACTGCCAGGTGTAATCCAGGTCGTAGTAATACTGGTTCCAGATGTCCTTGAGCTCGGACGCGTAGAGGCTGCTGGTCAAGCCTTCGACACCGCTCCAGGACGCGCCGGCCCAGTTCAGGTGATGACTATCGTCGCCATCTGCCAGGGTGCCGTACGAGGTGCCGATGCGCGTGTGGCCGCTCTGATTGTAAGGTTTGGTGAAACTGGCCTGGCCACCTTCGATCAACCAGCCGTCGAAGCTATGGTTGGTCAGGCTGACGCCACGGAACGTCTGCGGCAGCATGCGCGTGTCTCCGCCGGCAATCACCGGGTTGGTGAGAAACAGATCACCAGCCTTCAATTCGGTGTCGAACGCACGCATTTTCAAAGTGCCGCCGGCTGTTGAAAACGACCCCGGTGCCTTGCCGTTGCCATCGCTGATCGGCAGGATGCTGGAGCCGTCCGTACCGCCACCGCCGTCGAGTTTCAGCCCGAGCATGGCGTGGGCATCAATGCCGAAACCGACTGTGCCTTGGGTGTAACCCGACTGAAATACCCCGAGAAAGCCCTGGCCCCACTCGATGTTGTCGTCCGCTTTCTGCAGACGGTTGCGATTCATGTAGTAGTTGCGGGCGTTGAGGTTGAGGCTTGAGCCTTCGATAAACCCTTCTGGCGCGGGCTCATCAGCGTGAACGGCGGGGGCAATCGTTGCGGCAATTGCAATGAACAGTGGAGTGAAACGGACTGGGTAACGCACGTGCGGTAGAGCTCCTTGGGTCAACGGCACCTCAATATTCCGAGGCGCGAAATGTTTCTTGTTGTAAAAGACGCACCAAACAGCTTTCAGACCACAACGAAAAAAGGCCGCTGAAAGGCAGCGGCCTGGAATGACGACGGTTGAACGGGAAGAGCCAAACAACCGCGTCGAGGGAAACGGAGCGGTGTGCGACTCAGCTGTCTTTCTCGGAGGCCTGAGTCTGGGCTGCTGCAGCCTGAGGTGTCTGCGTCGCGTCTTTGGCCTTGGCCATCATTTCTGTCTGATGCTGGTCGTACGCCTGGGCCCGAGCGCTGTTGTGCGCAACGAAGGCCTGGGACTCTTCAGCCATCGCCATCGGCGACAGGATCAATGAGGACAAAACGAAAGCGCTGGCAATACCCATACTGTTGGACATCTTGAAAACCTTCTTGCTTGGCAAGTGCTGTTTGGTGCGGGCAAAGATAAGGTTGCCGGGGGTTTGGAAACAGCGTGATTTTCATAAATGACTGTTACAGCAGAGGCAAAAATCTTTCAGACTGGGCGCGAACTTGTGGCGAGGGGATTTATCCCCGATGGGCTGCGAAGCAGCCCTGAATTCTTTGTGCAGGTTGTGTCAGGAATACCGCGATCGCTGGCTTTGGGGCCGCTTCGCAGCCCATCGGGGATAAATCCCCTCACCACAAAAGCTTCCTCACTCCAAACCACTGCCGCAGGGATTTGCCTGCACTGGGGGCTAAGCGTCAGACAGGGAGGTGAATCCCAAAGGTATTCATCCCCCGATCACTGCGCACAAAAACATCCCCGCCATGCATCAGCGCAATCGCTTTCACGATCGCCAGCCCCAACCCATGGTTATTGCCACTGTTGCTGCGCGAAGCATCCACCCGATAAAAGCGCTCGAACAACCGCGGCAAATGCTCGCTGGCAATCGGCAACCCGGGGTTGGCCACGCCGATGCTGACTAGCTGTTCTTCAACCTCGATCCGCACCTCGATCACCTGGCCCGGCCCGGTGTGTTGCACCGCATTGCTCAGCAAATTGATCAATGCCCGACGCAAATGCGCGACCTCGATCTGCACCTGCGCATCGCCACTGACCTGCACCTGAACCTGCGCGTCTTCCAGGATGAAATCCAGATACTCCAGCGTCGTCGCCACTTCATCGGCCAGCGACGTCGACGTCAGTTTGGTCGCCTTGTTGCCCTGATCGGCACTGGCCAGAAACAGCATGTCGTTGATGATCGAACGCAGCCGCTCCAGCTCTTCGAGGTTGGATTGCAGCACTTCGAAGTAGTGTTCCGCCGAACGTCCGCGCGTCAGTGCCACCTGGGTCTGGCCGATGAGATTGGTCAGCGGCGAACGCAGTTCGTGCGCCACGTCGGCGTTGAACGACTCCAGTCGCGAATAGGCCATTTCGACCCGTTCCAGCGTCGAGTTGAACGAGTCGACAAACTGCTCCAGCTCCGGCGGCAACGGTGACAGCCGCAAGCGACCGGCCCGTAACGGCGGGGCCAGACGCTGCGCTTCGTGGGACAGTTTGATCAGCGGTTTGAGGCCGATCCGTGCCACCCAATACCCCAGCGCCGAGGCCAGCAGCACGCCGACAATCGCCAGGCTGATCAAGGCGATCAGCAGGTTGTGCTGGGTCTCGTGAAACGTCTCGGTGTCGATACCGATCATGAAGCGCAGCGGCGGGCGCTGATCCTTGGCCGGCAGTTCAGTCAACAGCACTTTCAGTGGATAAGCACGCTCCGGCAGCTGCAAGTCATGCATCCCCAGCGGCCCTTGGGCGAAGGCGCGTATCCGTGAATCCGGCGCACCGTATTCGTAACCCGGATCACCACTCACCACCCAGAAAAGAATGCGCTTGTCCTCTTCGCCGAGCAGTTTCAACTTGGCGTTGATCTTCACCCAATGCTCCGGGGTGCCGAAGCGATTGAGTGCCGATTCGAGCACGCTGTAGCGCGCTTCCAGTTCGGCTTCCGGTAACAAGCCCAAACCTTTATCGACCTGCTGATACAGCGCACCGCCGATCAACAGAAACACCAGCAGCGCCACCAAGGTGAACATTCCGCTCAGGCGCAGGGCAATGGAATTACTGGACACCACGACTCTCCAGCACATAACCCATGCCACGAATGGTGTGCAGCAGTTTCTCGTCGAACGGCCCGTCGAGCTTGGCGCGCAGGCGTTTGATCGCCACCTCGACGACGTTGGCATCGCTGTCGAAATTGATGTCCCAGACCATTTCGGCGATGGCGGTTTTCGAGAGGATTTCACCCTGGCGGCGGGCGAGGACGCTGAGCAACGAGAACTCCTTGGCGGTCAGGTCCAGCCGCGTGCCGGCGCGAGTCGCCTTGCGGCTGATCAGATCTATCCACAGGTCGGCGATGCTCACCTGTACCGGCTCATGCCCGCCACTGCGCCGGGTCAGTGCTTGCAGACGCGCGACCAGTTCGAGGAAGGAAAATGGTTTGCCGAGGTAATCATCAGCACCGTCGCGCAAGCCTTTGATTCGGTCTTCGACGCGTTCACGGGCGGTGAGCATGATCACCGGGGTTTGCTTGCGCGCACGCAATGCGCGCAGCACGCCGAAGCCGTCGAGGCCCGGCAACATGACATCGAGGACGATCACCGCGTAGTCGCTTTCCAGCGCCAGGTGCAAGCCTTCGATGCCGTCGCGGGCCAGGTCCACGGTGTAACCCTGTTCCGTCAGACCGCGGTGCAGATAGTCCGCGGTTTTTTCCTCGTCTTCGATAATCAGAACGCGCATGACCCGCCTCAGTCTGTGGTCGCCAACGCCGGTACGGGCGCAGGTTTGGGTCTATGGAAAAGTCGCTCAAGCCACAAGTATATGACTGGCGTGGTAAACAGCGTCAGCATCTGGCTGACCAGCAAGCCGCCCACTACCGCGATACCCAGCGGCTGGCGCAGTTCGGCGCCGGTGCCGTAGCCGAGCATCAGCGGCAAGGCACCGAGCAGCGCGGCGAGGGTGGTCATGATGATCGGCCGGAACCGCGTGATGCACGCTTCGAAAATCGCATCCTCTGCTGACATGCCGCGCTGGCGTTGGGCTTCGAGGGCGAAGTCGATCATCAGGATGCCGTTCTTCTTCACAATGCCGATCAGCAAGACCAGCCCGATCAGCGCCATGATCGAAAAATCCTGGCCGCAGATCCACAACATGATCACCGCGCCCAAACCCGCCGCCGGCAAGGTCGAAATGATCGTCAGTGGATGCACGAAGCTTTCATAAAGCACGCCGAGAATGATGTACACCGCCACCAGCGCCGCAAGAATCAGCCATGGCTGACTGGCCAGCGAACTCTGGAACGCCTGCGCCGCACCCTGGAAGTTGCCGCTGATCGCGGTCGGCATGCCGATCTCGGCCTTGGCCTGATTGAGCAGAATCACCGCATCGCCCAACGCCACGCCGGGCGCCAGGTTGAACGACATGTTGGCGGCCGGGAACATACCGTCATGGGCAATCGACAGGGGGCCAATGGTTGGCGCGTCGAATCTGGCCAGCGCCGACAACGGCACCATTTCCCCGCTCAGCGGCGAGCGCAGGTAGAAATAGTTGAGACTTTCGGCCTTGCCGCGCTGTTTGGTGTCCAGCTCCAGAATCACGTTGTACTGGTTGACCTGAGTCTGGAATTCATTGATCTGCCGCTGGCCGAACGCATCGTAGAGTGCCTCGTCGACGTCGCTGGCAGTCAGGCCAAAACGCGCCGCCGCACTGCGGTCGATGCTGATGTGGGTGATGCTGCCGCCCAGTTGCAGGTCGTTGGAAATGTCGCGAAACGCCGGGTTGCTGCGTAGTTTTTCGGTCAGGCGCTGGGTCCAGGTGGCGAGGGTCGCGCCGTCGTTGCTCTTGAGTACGTATTGGTACTGCGCGCGACTTGGGCCGGAGCTGAGGTTGATGTCCTGGCCGGCACGCAGGTAGAGCACGATGCCGGGGACTTTCATCAGTTGCGGACGAATCCGGTCGATGAACTGGCTGGCGCTGACGTCGCGGTCGCCGCGTTTTTTCAGGGCGATCCAGAAGCGTCCGTTGGCGATGGTCTGGTTACTGCCGGAAACACCCACCGAGTGGGAAAACGCTTGAACGGCCGGATCGGCGCCGACGATTTCGGCCATGGCCAAGTGTTTTTTCACCATATCGCCGTAGGAAATGTCCGCAGCGGCTTCAGTCGTACCGAGCACGAAGCCAGTGTCCTGCACCGGGAAGAAACCCTTGGGGATAAAGATATAGCCGGCGATGGCCAACGCGAGGGACAAACCGAACACGCCGATCATCAATTTCTGGTGGGCGAGGGCGCGGCGCAGGCCTTTCTCGTACCCGCCGAGCAAGCGTTCGCTGAAGCCCGGTTTGGCGTGGGCGTGATGCACCGGTTTGCGCATGAACAGCGCCGCGAGGGTCGGCGCCAACGTCAGCGAAACCACCACGGAAATCATGATGGTCGAGGTCGCGGTCAAGGCAAACTCTTTGAACAGTCGCCCGACCACGCCGCCCATGAACAACAGCGGAATAAACGCCGCCACCAGCGAGAAACTGATCGAAACCACGGTGAAGCCGATCTCGCCTGCGCCTTTGATCGCGGCCTCGCGCATATTTTCGCCGGCCTCCAGGTGCCGGTGAATGTTCTCCACCACCACAATCGCATCGTCGACCACAAATCCCACGGCCACCACGATCGCCACCAGCGTCAGGTTGTTCAGGCTGAACCCGAGGATGTACATCAGCGCGAAACTGGCGATCAGCGACACACCCAGTACCGCCGAGACAATCAGCGTCGCCGACAACTGACGCAGGAACAACGCCATCACCGCCACCACCAGCAGGATCGCGATCAACAAGGTGATCTCGACTTCATGCAGCGAGGCGCGGATGGTCTGGGTGCGGTCGATCAGTACGTCGACCTGCACAGAGGCCGGAAGCATGGCTTCGAGGCCCGGCAGGGCGGCTTGAATTCGGTCCACGGTCTCGACGATGTTGGCACCCGGCTGGCGCGAGATCACCAGGTTTACCCCCGGTCGATCACCCGCCCACGCTTGCACATAATCATCTTCCGAACCGTTGACGACTTTGGCGACATCTCTTAGGTGAACCGGGGCGCCATCCTTGTAGGAAACGATGAGTTGGCTGTAGTCCTCGGGATGGAATAACTGGTCGTTGGTCGACAGCGTGGAAATACTTGATTCGCCGTACAGCGCACCTTTGGCCAGGTTGAGGCTGGTTTGCTGAATCGCCAGACGAATGTCGGCGAGGGTCAGACCGATGGCCGCGAGTTTATCCGCCGAAGCCTGAACGCGAATCGCCGGACGTTGCTGACCGGTAATGTTGATTTGGCCTACACCGTCGATCTGGCTTATCTGACGGGCCAGCAGGGTTTCCACCAGATCGCTGAGTTCGGTACCGGGCATCTGCGTCGAGCTGACACTCAGGATCAGCACAGGACTGTCGGCCGGGTTGACCTTCCTCCAGGTCGGCAGCGTCGGCATGTCTTTGGGCAGTTTGCCGGCGGCGGTGTTGATCGCCGCTTGTACTTCCTGGGCGGCGGTGTCGATGCTTTTGTCGAGGGTGAATTGCAGGGTCAGCAGGGTCGAGCCCAAGGCACTGCTGGAGGTCATCTGGGTCATGCCGGGGATGGCGCTGAATTGCACCTCCAGCGGCGTGGCCACGGACGAGGCCATGGTGTCGGGATTGGCGCCGGGCAATTTCGCGGACACCTGAATCGTAGGAAATTCCGCTTCCGGCAGTGGGGCAATCGGCAAACGCGGGAAGGCAATGATGCCGACCAGCACCAGCGCGATGGTCAGCAGAATGGTCGCCACCGGGTGATCGATGCACCACGTCGAAACCCCTTTGTGCGCCTTCATGGTTTCGGCTCCGCCTGCACCACCTGCGGCGGCTCGCTCAGGACTTGCACGGTCGAACCCGGTTTGAGCCGCGACTGGCCATCGGTCACCAGCACGTCACCGGCCTTCACGCCTTTGATGATGTCCTGACCGCTGCCCTGATAAACCATCTGCACTTGCACGGCTTCAACCTTGTCGCCGTTCACTCGGTAAACAAAGTGCTGGTCGAGGCCGCGTTGTACGACGGTTGGCGGGACGACCAGCGCATCTTTGTCGAGGGCCGTCTGAATTTTTACCGTCACCAGCAGGCCCGGCCAGAGCTTCTGGCTGGCGTTGGCGAATTCGGCTTTGGCGCGGATGGTGCCGGTGTTGGCGTTGATCTGGTTGTCGATGAGGGTCAGGTGACCTTCGCCAAGCAGGTTGCCGGTTTCGCCGTCGGTTTCGGCACCGATGTAAGCCTTGACCTGCGCATGTTGCGGATCGCTGATCAGGCCTTGCAGGGTCGGCAGCATTTGTTGTGGCAGAGAGAATTCGACGGCAATCGGGTCGATCTGGGTAACAGTGAACAGGCCCTGGGTGTCGGTCATGCGCAGGAAGTTGCCCTCATCGACTGTGCGAATACCGACGCGGCCAGTGACCGGGGAGCGAATCTGTGTGTAGGAAAGTTGTACCTGCGCTGCATCAATCGACGCTTGATTGCCTTGGGCGCTGGCCTTCAGTTGGTTGACCAAGGCTTGTTGCTGGTCGTAGGTCTGCTTGGAAACCCCGTCGTCAACGCTGAGCAGTTTGTAGCGTTTGAGATTGACCTGGGCGACTTGCAGTTGGGCCTGGCTTTCGCCGAGTTGGGCACGGGCCTGGTCGAGGCTGGCGCGGATCGAGCGGTCGTCGATGGTGGCGAGCAGGTCGCCTGCTTTTACTAACTGACCTTCCTTGACGAGGATTTTGGTCAGGGTGCCGTCGATCTGGGGGCGTATGACCACGCTGTGCAGGGACAGCACCGAGCCGATGCCGCTGGTATAGCGGGGGACGTCTTTTTCGCTGACGGCGATCACTCGCACCGGGATGGCGGTAGGGGTGGCGAGTTTGGTCGGGGCGGGTTTGATTGCAAACCATAGGCCCATGGCTGCCAGGGCGATGAGCAGGGTGGCTAGCAGGGCTTTGTGCTTTTGGATTTGCATGCTTTTTGGGCGCCGAGGGTGTGGAGTTTGGGCAGATTGGATATTTATAAACGTGTTTGGGGGTCAGGAGGGTGACGGCTAGCTGTCCTGGCTGTCAGTTTCGGATTCGGGTGTATATCCGTTGCTGTGGTAACGGCCACTTGGGGTTCCGCCCTTACGGCGGGTCACTTTTGGCAAACGCCCCAAAAGTAACCAAAAGGTCTGTGCCCTGGCGTTCGGCCCCTCGCTGAGGCTCGGGGTCCCTTCGTTCCGGGATTGATCCGGGCGCATCGTCTCCGGTTTGCTTCGCTGCACCTCCTCTCGATGTGTTTGGCTTCGCCAAACGGTCGCTGCGCTCCCACCCCCGGATCAATCCCGGAACGAAGCCTGCCGACGGGCTCTGAGATCAAAATCAAGAGCTTTACTCGAGCTAACGCTCATTGTTGAGTGGGGCGGCATTCGCCGCATGCGGGGTGTACTTGTCTCCTCTGTAGGAGCTGCCGCAGGCTGCGATCTTTTGATCTGGCTTTTGCTTTTTGTGAGAGCTAGCTTGCCAGCGATGGCGGCCTGACAGCCGACCAATGTTTTGCAGACTGCATGCGAACCCATTGTAGGAGCGAGGCTGCTCGCGATGGCGGCCTGACAACTGCCCAATTTCTGGCAGGTGTACTCGGTTGAAACTGTGGGAGCTGGCTTACCAGCGATGGCGGCCTGCCAGCCGACCAATGTCTCGCAGACTGCATGCGAACCCATTGCAGGAGCGAGCCTGCTCGCGATGGCGGCCTGACAACTGCCCAATTTCTGGCAGGTGTACTCGGTTGAAACTGTGGGAGCTGGCTTGCCAGCGATGGCGGCCTGACAGCCGACCAATGTCTCGCAGACTGCATGCGAACCCATTGTAGGAGTGAGCCTGCTCGCGATGGCGGCCTGACAGTCGCCCAATTTCTGGCAGGTGTACTCGGTTGAAACTGTGGGAGCTGGCTTGCCAGCGATGGCGGCCTGCCAGCCGACCAATGTCTCGCAGACTGCATGCGAACCCATTGCAGGAGCGAGCCTACTCGCGCCATCTACGCTTCTAAAGATCCGCTCCCGCCAGCGGATACACGTTGTATACCCCAGCCATTATCGCTGCGGGTCTCTTCGGGAGTGTCCTGCAATGAAGCTCAAAACTGTCATTTCCAGTGTGCTTGTTTTACTTCCGCTAACGGTCTGCGCCGCGCCTCAGATCCTTTCCGGCGAGATCCGCTTCACCGGGCAAATCGTCGATTCCGGGTGTGAAGTCGGGCGAGTGGGGGCGTTGGCGACCAGCGAATCCCGGCAGATCGAACCCGCGCCAGGCGTTAAGGTTGATGTCGACACTTACCGCAACGCTTGCAGCCGTGGGGCGTTGCCGTTTTCCATGACCTATGAGCCGCTGAAAACCTCGACGGACGCAGGCATCGTGACCATCACTTACCTGTAAACCGTTCGGCGTGCGGTGCAAATCTTCAGGTGCCGAGCCACGGCGCGCAGGTATACTGCGCGCCTTCGCGGCCCACTTACCGGGCGCGACTTTTTGTTTTGCGGAGCTTTCATGACTTCCCCGATCCAACCGCCGGTTGACGACGCCGTGAGCGATGTCCCGGCCGATATGGCCGACGCCAGCGATTCCAAAGCCGAGATCCCGGCATTCAAGTTCCCGTTCAAACCGGGCGAACTGGCGGGTGCCAAAGGCTCTAACCAGCCTTGGTACAAGAACGGCGCCAAGAACGGCCATACCAAGAGCCCAGGCATGGCACCGCCGGGCACCCGTCGTTCGATGGGCAAGCGCTGAGTTTTCCTTCGGGGAATTGCGTTGGGTTGCGCGGGTTTTTGAGGGCGGCGACAGATTTGGGATTGAGATCGCCTTCACTGGCCCCATCGCTGGCAAGCCAGCTCCCACAGGTTTTCCGGTTGTTCACTTATTTTGATGTACGACACAAGACCTTGTGGGAGCTGGCTTGCCAGCGATGAGGCCCGAACAGCCACTCGAGTATTTGATCAAGCCGCCCGCAGCGATATAAACGCATACGTCAGCGCCGGCTCCGTCACCACCTGCGCGCCCGCCGCCCGCACTTGCCCGGCCACATCATCCCCGGACAAATGAAACAGCCATTCACTGGCCACTTCATCCAGTGGCTGCGCATTGACCTGATCAATTACCTTCGCAAAAGCGTCCATATTCGGCAGATACGCGGTAAACCCGTCGCCCTTGAGCGCCGTGGTGCGGATACCCAGCGCAGCGCAGATCGCATCCTTTGACCTAATGTCATCACGATCAGCCTGACGCGAACGCTGAATCAGCTCGACCAGTTCCTGATCAACCAACTCGCCCCCAACGATCAACAGCGGCCCCTGTTCCCAGGACTCTGGCGGGCAATCCTTGGCGGCAGGGTTGAGTGGGATGTGGGGATTGATCTCCGCCGGATAAATCCTGCACACCAACGGTCGACGCTCGTAGATGCGGCACAGCTTGTCATCGTCAAGATTCCGACAAGGTCCGACGTTGTAAGCGGCAAAAGTGATGGCCACGTGCGCAGCCGATTCACCGCTGCGCACCGCTACCGAACGCCGTTCGGCATGTTCACGCTGCTGCGCCGGCAAGCCCAGGCCGTTGCCGAGAAAAGCCTCTACCAGCACGATCACCTGACCACCGTCCGCCGCCCACATGCGGGCTTCGGCGAGGGTCAGGGGGACATGGTGGTCGGTGCAGCACTTGCCGCAGCCTACGCAGGAAAACGTCGTATTCATTGAACGATCAATCTTCAATCAGGGTGTGAATCGGCGACATAAAGCCGCCATGGGATTACCGATCGAAGCAAGTTATGCGCCATTCATTGGGTTTTGGCGGTCTGGCGGATCGAGTCCCACTCGGTGACGAACGCGGTTTTCGATTTTTTGTTGTACAGGCACAGCTCGGTGCCTTGTTGGCCTTTCATGTGTTTTTGCGGGTATTGGCCTTGCAACAACACAGCGGTGTAGCCGACGCGATCGTCGAATTGCGCGGCATTGCCGACCGGTTTGGCGTTCTTCAAACCGCTGGCTTTGGTGCAACTGGCGAGCACGGTTTTGTCGTAGGCAGCCCAGGCATCAGGGCTGGACGCGTGGGCGTTGGAGGCGAGGGCGGTGAGGCAGAGCAGGCTTAAGGTGATGGCTTTCATGGTGGGTGTCCTTGGTCTTGGGTGGCCAAGGTTGGAGTCTGCCTAAAGAGTTTTGTTGCCTGGGACACCGCTAAAAGATCGCAGCCTTCGGCAGCTCCTACATGGATATGCGGTTCCCTGTAGGAGCTGCCGAAGGCTGCGATCTTTTGATTTTCTTCAGGTCGGTACGATTTCCCGGCGGACTACGTACATCCCGGCACTTTCATACAATCGCTGTGCCCGCAGGTTGTCTTCCAGCACTTTCAAATCGACAAACCCTTCGCGCCGTTGCTGAAACACCTTGAATGCATTGAGCAGCAATGCCCGGCCCAATCCTCGACCCTGAGCGCGCGGATGCACCACCAGGCTCTTGATATATGAACTGGTCCAGCACTGCGCCACACCAACGACACCCTCGGCATCAATGGCAATGAAACACAGAGCCGGGTCATATTCCGGGTCGCATTCAAACCGTTGCTGCCAAACCTCCAGCGCCGGCACCCGGCCGCCGCCTTCGAGGTGACCGAGTTGCATCAAGTCATGCACGGCGCCAGCCAGTTTCGGGCGATAGGTGCTGATTTCAACACCCAGCGGCCAGACGACATCCGGCACGTCTGCACCCAGATCGCGCCGCAGCAAAAAGCAGTAAATCTCGTCCAAGACTCAGTAACCGTTGGCTGCGACGTGTTTGGCCGCTTCGATCAGACGTTGGGTCAGCTCCGGCGAGGAAAACTTCGTCAGCACGGCGTTGGCCCCGGCCAGTCGTGCCTTTTCGCTGTTCATCGCGCTGTCGAGCGAGGTGTGCAGCAGCACGTAGAGATGGGCGAAATCCGGGGTCTCGCGCAGTGTGCGGGTGAAGGCGTAGCCGTCCATCTCGGACATTTCGATGTCGGAGACGATCAGGTTGATCTGCTGTGCGGTGCCCTGCAAATCGAGCAGGCAGTCGATGGCTTCCTTGGCGCTGCGTGCGGTATGGCATTGCAGGCCGAGATTGCGCAGGGTGTGCACCGATTGTTGCAGCGCCACCTGACTGTCGTCGACCACCAGAATGCGCGCGTTGCCGAGGACGTCGGCGTCTTCCATGGTCAGGTCGGTCGGGGCCATTTCGATCTGCGCCGGGGCGATGCTGTGGATGACTTTTTCGATATCCAGCACCTGCACCAGCGTGCCGTCCACCGAGGTCACACCCGTGATGTACGCGCGTGGCCCGCCGGAACCGAACGGCGGTGGTTTGATATCGGTAGTCAGGCAGTGGACGATTTTGCTCACCGCTTGAACGTGCAGGCCCTGTTTGGAGCGACTGACATCAGTGACGATCAGGCAGCCACCGTTGGGGTCTTCCAGCGGTCGCTCGCCGATGGCGCGGCTGAGGTCGATGACCGACAGCGCGGCACCGCGCAGGGTGGCGATGCCTTTGACGTGCGGATGCGACTCTGGCAGCTTGGTCAGCGGCGGGCAGGGGATGATTTCACTGACTTTCAGCAGGTTGATCGCCATCAGCTTGCCGCTGCGCAAGGTAAACAGCAGAAGCGAAAGTGAATCTGCGCGGGCTTTGTTGGAAGACATAAAAACCTTCTGTGGAAAAAGGTGATGGGCGAGGGTGGAAATCGCCAGAAACTATTGATGCCGGGTTATCGACTTGTCGGGGGCAGGCTTTAGTGCCTTTGGGCAGGTGAAGATCAAAAGATCGCAGCCTGCGGCAGCTCCTACAGAGATCACCTATCCCTGTAGGAGCTGCCGCAGGCTGCGATCTGTGCTTTTATTTCATGCCGAGGCGCTTGGCCATCCGCCCAAGATTCGCCCGATCCACCCCCAACTCCCGCGCCGCACTCGCCCAATTATCCTGATTACGTTCCAGTGCCGCACTGATCAACTGACGCTGATACGCCTCGGTCGCACTGCGCAAATCCCCGCTGATCAATGGCGCCGAGGCCGTAACCCCAGCCACTGGCTCAGGCAAGTTGTCCACAACCTCACGCGGCAAATCAAGATCCGCCGCACTCAAGCTTAGAATTTTCGGCCGCACCTTGCAGTTGCCCAAGGCCTTCAAGGCACTGCGCCCGATCAAGTGCTCCAGCTCACGCACGTTGCCCGGCCAAGTGTAGGCGAGCAGGGCATCCTGAGCATCGCTGTTCAGTCGCAGGCTATTGAGGCCCATGCGCGAACGGTTCTGTTCGAGGAAGAAACCGCTGAGCAACAACACATCACGCCCGCGATCACGCAGGGCCGGCACCCGCAGCGGGTAGACGCTCAGGCGATGGTAAAAGTCGGCACGGTAGCGACCGCTGCGCACTTCTTCGGCCAGGTCGCGGTTGGTCGCGGCGATCAAGCGCACGTCGACCTGATGCTCCTTGTCCGAGCCTAAACGTTGTAACTGGCCGCTCTGCAGCACGCGCAACAGTTTGGCCTGCACGGTCAGCGACAATTCGCCCACTTCATCGAGAAACAGCGTGCCGCCATTGGCCAGTTCGAATTTGCCACGGCGGTCACTGGTTGCCCCGGTGAAGGCGCCGCGCACGTGGCCGAACAGCTCGCTTTCCACCAACGTGTCGGGCAATGCCGCGCAGTTGAGGCTGATGATCGGTTTGTCGGCGCGGGCTGAGGCCGCGTGGATAGCTTGTGCCACCAACTCCTTGCCAACCCCGGTTTCGCCGGTGATCAACACGGTCAGGTCGCTACCGCCGACCAGGTTGATCTCTTCCACAAGGCGCTTATGCGTCTTGCTCTGGCCGATCATTTCGCGGTTCTGCTGACCGCTGGCCTGCCTGTAAATCTCGGCGCGCTGGTGCTCGTCTTCGGCGCGGATCGCCAGGCGCTCGATGCGTTCGGCGGCGTTGACCGTGGCCGAGGCAAGGCTGGCGAACGCTTGCAATACGTCCAGTTCGATCGGCTCGAAGCGCTCCGGATCGAGCGCGTCGAGGGTGATCAGGCCCCAGAGTTTTTCATCGACAAACAGCGGACAGCCGAGGCAGTCGTGAACTTCCAGGTGATCGTCGAGGCCGTCGATCAAACCGTCGTAAGGGTCGGGCAAGTCGCTGTCGGCGGCAAACCGGGTCGGCCCGGCGCCTGCCAGCAACACTTCAAAGCGCGGATGCTCACTGACCTTGAAGCGGCGGCCGAGGGTGTCCGTGCTCAAGCCATCCACCGCCAGTGGCACCAGTGATTCGCCGTCGAGGCGCAACAACGCGGCGGCATCGCAGGGCAGCAGGGCGCGCATGGCTTCTAGCAGTCGACGATAACGCTCACCCTCCGGCAATTCGCGGGAGAGGTCGGAGACTAACGGAAGCAGGGCGGTCAGCAGGGATTTGGCGATCATGATCGTGTAGTCAAAGAGACAAGATGTAGTCGGGATGACTATAAGGTGTCTTGAGTCGATATGACTACGTTATTTTTAAGTGTCTGATTTTAAACATAAAAATAGTTGGCACGAAACCTGATAAAGCCACGTTAACTTTTCAAAGAAAGCTCAGGAGTCACCCTTATGCTTAGCGTCCAGGATCGTGCCATCGTCAAATCCACCGTGCCTCTGCTGGAAAGTGGCGGTGAGGCGCTGATCACGCACTTCTACCGCATGATGCTCTCCGAATACCCGCAAGTGCGCCCATTGTTCAACCAGGCGCACCAGTCCAGCGGCGACCAGCCGCGTGCGCTGGCCAACGGCGTGTTGATGTACGCCCGCCACATCGATCAGCTCGACCAGTTGGGCGATCTGGTAGCGAAGATCATCAACAAGCACGTCGCCCTGCAGATTCTGCCGGAGCACTACCCGATTGTCGGTGCCTGCCTGTTGCGCGCCATCTCTGAAGTGCTTGGCGAAGAGATCGCCACGCCAGAAGTGATGAGTGCCTGGGGCGCGGCGTACGGGCAACTGGCCGACATCCTGATCGGCGCCGAAACCGCCATCTACGATCAGAAAGAGCAAGCCGTTGGTGGCTGGCGCGGGGCGCGCGAATTCATCGTTGCGGCCAAGGTCGAGGAGAGCGCGGAAATCACTTCCTTCTACTTTGAACCTGCGGACAAAGGCCCGATTCTGGCGGCCGAGCCGGGTCAGTACATCGGCATGAAACTGGTGCTGGATGGCGAAGAGATCCGCCGCAACTATTCGCTGTCGGCGCTGGCGAATAAAGGTCAGTACCGTATCAGCGTCAAACGCGAACCGGGTGGTCGTGCATCCAATCACTTGCACGATCAGTTGCATGTCGGCGCGAGCATTCAACTGTTTCCGCCATCGGGTGAGTTCACCCTGGCTGCCAGCGACAAACCACTGGTGCTGATCAGCGGTGGCGTCGGCATTACTCCGACGTTGGCGATGCTCGAAGCGGCGCTGGAAACCGAGCGCCCGGTGCACTTCATCCACTGCGCGCGCAATGGCAGTGTGCATGCGTTCCGCGACTGGATCGACGGCCTGGCTGCGCGTCATCCGCAACTCAAGCGTTTCTACTGCTACGCCGAAGACGACGGCGTGAGCCCGGCAGCGGACAAGGTCGGGATGCTGAGCCAGGAGTTGCTCGCTCAATGGCTGCCGGAGCAGCGTGATGTCGACGCCTACTTCCTTGGGCCGAAAGGTTTCATGAGCGCGATCAAGCGGCATCTGAAAGCGCTGGGTGTGCCTGAGAAACAGAGCCGGTATGAGTTCTTCGGGCCGGCTGCTGCATTGGAGTAACTGCCAAGACCGGGTGGTCTGGATCGCGAGCAGGCTCACTCCTACAGGTTTTGTATTGCTCACAGAATTTGTGGTCGATGCATATCCATTGTAGGAGTGAGCCTGCTCGCGATAGCCATTACACGGTTCTGATTTGCAAAAATCCCTTTGAATTAATGGTTCCTTAACCGCTTTATCGTTTATTTCCCCGGTGTAGACTTGCGACAACTTTCAGTCGCCAGACGGCTGAACCATGGACATATAAGGGAAACGCGATGAGCGAGGAAACAATTCGATTGGGTCGTGAGCGGCGCTTTCTGGTTTTGCTGGGCATCATCTGCCTGGCGTTGATCGGCGGCGCGCTGTACATGCAGATCGTGCTCGGCGAGGCGCCGTGCCCACTGTGCATCCTGCAGCGTTATGCGTTGCTGCTGATCGCGCTGTTCGCCTTCATCGGTGCGGCCACGCGCACTCGGCGCAGCATCACCGTATTCGAAGTACTGGTGGTGATCTGTGCGATTGCCGGGGCGGCAGTCGCCGGGCATCACGTGTACACCCAGTTCTATCCGGCGATTAGCTGTGGCATCGATGTATTGCAGCCGATTGTTGATGATCTGCCGCTGGCGAAGATCTTCCCGCTGGGGTTCCAGGTCGACGGTTTCTGTTCGACCCCTTACCCGCCAGTCCTCGGTCTGTCGCTGGCGCAATGGGCGCTGGTAGCGTTCGTGCTGGTGGTGATCCTGGTGCCGTTGCTGACCTTGCGTAATCGAAAAGCTCTGCGCTGAGTCAACTTTTCGGATCGCTTGCCGATACAGAAAACGCTCCGATTTGCGGTTCAGCAGATCGGGGCGTTTTGCATTTCAGAGTGTTTGTGAAAACACCGTGACGAACGGCAAGGAAGGGTGTGGCAGGTGTGCGACATGTTGTCACACAGGCGGTGGCGCAAGCCGATCCACCTACCCGGATTGGCGCACTGTTACAAAAAAGGATTGGTCAGTTTCGGTGTTTTTGGGCTTTTGAACGCATGTGCCAGATCAGGCAGTTTTAACAAGCGCGGGCAAATGGCCAGAAGCCTTGGGGTATCGGGCTTTGCGCCGATCCGGTCCTCTGAAAAAGCCTTCAGAGCTGTCTGAACTGAGGCGGGTACACCTACAAATCTTGGCGTTTTTGTTGAGAATTTATTTCGATAACATGCGGCACTTTTGCAAAAATGGCGATGGATTGTTGCTTGAACGGATAAAAATTATTTCGGGATAAGACATGGTGTATAGGGCGCTACCTATCTACAATCGCCCGCACTGAATTCCCGGCGCTGTTCAGCCTTCATTAAGGAGGCGGGCAGGAAGTCGGGTGTCGAGCAGGCTGTAAGGCTTTCAAGACACCCAGGTGTCGGTGCCTTCCAACTTTCCGCACCAAATGGAATTGGTCTGTAACAAGGCCTTTGACCACGAATTCGAATAAGAACTTACCGCTGTCCCAGGTTTTGTCGAGCGTCTGACGCGCGACGGGCGGCCCTTATTCAATCCAAAGAAAATGCCAACCCTTGGCAGGGTGAAGTGTTGGCGATCAAAACCCAACTGCATTGCGCAAGCTGCTTTAGAGGTCGTGAGATGAGTAAAAACAGGTACCCCAGATTACTAGGCCTAGTGCCGCTGCTCGGCACGTTGTTGCTGGGAGGCTGCAACATGACCCTGCTCAATCCAACGGGCCAGGTCGGCCTGGAACAGCGCAACCTGATCATCACCGCGACCCTGCTGATGCTGTTGGTCGTCGTGCCGGTTATCGTCATGACCTTCCTGTTTGCCTGGAAGTATCGCGCCTCCAACAAAGACGCCATCTACACGCCGAAATGGTCGCACTCGACCAAGATCGAAGTGGCCGTCTGGACCATTCCGGTTCTGATCATCATCGCGCTGGGTTACATCACCTACATTTCGACCCACGAACTGGACCCGTATCGTCCAATCGAATCCGACGTCAAGCCGATCACCATCGAAGTGGTTGCGCTGGACTGGAAGTGGCTGTTCATCTACCCGGAACAAGGCATTGCCACGGTCAACAAGATCGTGTTCCCGGCGCACACGCCAATCAACTTCAAGATCACCTCCGACGCCGTGATGAACTCGTTCTTCATCCCGGGCCTGGGCGGCCAGATCTACGCGATGGCGGGCATGCAGACCAAACTGCACCTGATCGCTGACCGCAACGCTGAAATGGACGGTATCTCCGCCAACTACAGCGGCGCGGGTTTCACCGGCATGAAGTTCAAAGCCATCTCGACGACTCAGGAAGATTTCGACGCCTGGGTAAATGAAGTCAAGAAGTCACCTAAACAGCTTGATCAAGCTGAATACGCAGCCCTTGCCAAACCGAGCCAGAACAACCCAGTCGAGCTCTACTCGTCGGTCACGCCGAACCAGTTCCAGATCATCGTCGACAAGTACGAAGGTATGAAGCCGGGCAAGCCGCTGAAGCACGAGAAGAAAGAGAAAGAAGTGGCGGCCACGGATATTGACGCGGGTTCGCATTCAGCTGCCGGGGCAGAGGAGTAAACGATGTTTGGTAAATTAAGTTGGGAAGCGGTCCCGTTCCACGAACCGATCGTGATGATTACCATCGCCATGATCGCGCTCGGTGGCGTGGCGCTGTTCGCTGCAATCACCTACTTCAAGAAGTGGACCTACTTGTGGACCGAGTGGTTGACCTCGGTTGACCACAAGAAAATCGGCGTGATGTACATCATCGTCGCCATGGTCATGCTGCTGCGCGGTTTTGCCGACGCCATCATGATGCGTACCCAGTTGGCCATGGCCACCGAGGGTTCGCCTGGCTACCTGCCACCTGAACACTATGACCAGATCTTCACCGCTCACGGTGTGATCATGATCATCTTCATGGCGATGCCATTCTTCACCGGCCTGATGAACCTTGCAGTGCCGCTGCAGATCGGCGCGCGTGACGTTGCCTTCCCGTTCCTGAACTCCCTGAGCTTCTGGCTGCTGGTATCGGGCGTTGTGCTGATCAACCTGTCGCTGGGCGTTGGCGAATTCGCCAAGACCGGTTGGGTTGCTTATCCGCCGCTGTCGGGCCTGCAATACAGTCCGGGCGTGGGGATGGATTACTACATCTGGGCGCTACAGTTATCCGGGTTAGGTACAACGCTGACGGGGGTTAACTTCCTCGCCACCGTGCTGAAAATGCGTACCCCTGGCATGAAACTGATGGACATGCCGATCTTCACCTGGACCTGCACCTGGGCAAACGTTCTGATCGTGGCTTCGTTCCCGATCCTGACCGCTACCCTGGCACTGCTGACCCTTGACCGATACATGGATTTCCACATTTTCACCAATGAACTTGGTGGCAATCCAATGATGTACGTCAACCTGTTCTGGGCGTGGGGCCACCCTGAGGTATACATCCTGATCCTGCCGGCATTCGGCATTTTCTCGGAAGTCATCTCGGCCTTCACCGGCAAGAAACTGTTCGGCCACCACTCGATGATCTACGCCTCGGGCGCGATCTCGGTACTGGGCTTCATGGTTTGGCTGCACCACTTCTTCACCATGGGTTCGGGTGCCAGCGTCAACGCCTTCTTCGGTCTGGCGACGATGCTGATTTCCATCCCGACGGGTGTGAAGCTATTCAACTGGCTGTTCACCATCTACCAGGGCCGTCTGCGCTTCACCAGCCAGGTTCTGTGGACTCTGGGCTTCATGGTGACCTTCGCCATCGGCGGCATGACCGGCGTACTGCTGGCCATCCCGGGTGCTGACTTCGTTCTGCACAACAGCCTGTTCGTGATCGCTCACTTCCACAACGTGATCATCGGCGGTGCGGTATTCGGTTACATCGCAGGTTTCGCGTTCTACTTCCCGAAAGCGTTCGGCTTCAAGCTGCACGAAGGCTGGGGTAAAGCAGCGTTCTGGTTCTGGATCTCGGGCTTCTTCGTCGCGTTCATGCCGCTCTATGCACTGGGCTTCATGGGCATGACCCGTCGTCTGAACGCCACCACCAACCCTGAGTGGGTACCGTACCTGTACGTTGCCATGTTCGGTGCGGTGATGATCGCTGTCGGTATCGCCTGCCAACTGATTCAGCTGTACGTCAGTGTGCGTGACCGCAACAAGCCAGAGAACATGTGCGAACACGGCGACCCGTGGAATGCACACAC
This sequence comes from Pseudomonas sp. P116, assembly GCF_020149425.1. NCBI lineage: Bacteria > Pseudomonadati > Pseudomonadota > Gammaproteobacteria > Pseudomonadales > Pseudomonadaceae > Pseudomonas > Pseudomonas sp. P116. Next base: position 67,440 of record NZ_JACVHB010000009.1, read on the forward strand.
CCTGGAATGGTCGACCTCGTCGCCACCGCCGTTCTACAACTTCGCTGTGCTGCCTAAGGCTGACTGCATCGACCCGTTCACCGAAGCCAAGGAAGACGGTACCGCGTACCAGCGTCCGGCCAAGTACGAGCCGATCCACATGCCGAACAACACCGCCACTGGCGTTGTGATGGGCGCGCTGTTGACCGTCTTCGGTTTTGCCATGATCTGGCACATCTGGTGGCTGGCAATCGCGAGCCTGGTAGGCACTGTCGTCTACTTCGTGATCCATGCTGCACGTGACGACCAGGGCTATATGGTTCCGGTTGAAACGATCGAGCGCATCGAAGCCGAGCAGCACAAGCGTCTGGTTGCGGCAGGGAAAATCCCGGCCGGTGCCACCCGTGTTGAAACCTCGTTGGAACAGGCTTAAACCATGTCGAATTTAGTGACCAATGCTGGACACGCCCATGGTGAACATGGGCACGATGACCATCACCACGATTCGGGCGAGATGACCGTATACGGTTTCTGGCTCTACCTGATGACCGACTGCATCTTGTTTGCGTCGATCTTCGCGGTATACGCGGTACTGGTAAACAACGTTGCCGGTGGCCCGTCGGGCCACGACATCTTCGAACTGCCATACGTGCTGGGCGAAACCGCTCTGCTGTTGTTCAGCTCGATCACCTACGGCTTCGCCATGCTGGCGTTGTACAAAGGCAAGAAGCAGCAGGTTCTGGGCTGGTTGTTCATGACCTTCCTGCTCGGCGCTGGCTTTATCGCCATGGAGATCAACGAGTTCCACCTGCTGATCTCCGAGGGCTTCGGTCCTAGCCGTTCGGGCTTCCTGTCCGCGTTCTTCACCCTGGTCGGTACCCACGGTCTGCACGTATCCGCAGGTCTGATCTGGATGGGCATCATGATGTACCAGGTCAACAAGCACGGCCTGACGGCGACCAACAAGACCCGTCTGAGCTGCCTGAGCCTGTTCTGGCACTTCCTGGACGTGGTGTGGATCTGCGTATTCACCGTTGTTTACCTGATGGGGACTCTGTAATGGCTAACGCACACTCCCATGACAGCCATGATGCTGGCCACGGCAGCGCCAAGTCGTACGCCATTGGCTTCATTCTGTCGGTGATCCTGACCGTCATCCCGTTCGGCCTGGTGATGTACCCGACCTTGCCGAAGATGACGACTCTGGCAATCGTCCTGCTGTTCGCAGTGATCCAGGTGATTGTTCACCTGTATTACTTCCTGCACCTGGACCGTTCCATTGCTCAGCGTAACAACGTGATTGCGTTCGTCTTCACGGCCATCGTGATCGTGCTGCTGGTTGGCCTGTCGCTGTGGATCATGTTCAGCATCCACACGTACATGATGGCGAAGTGAGGTAGACCCGATGTCGCTCAAGCACTTTATCCAAATCACCAAACCGGGGATCATTTTCGGTAACGTGCTTTCTGTGGCAGGCGGGTTCTTCCTGGCCTCGAAAGGGCATGTCGATCTGGCGGTGTTTCTGGCAGCCATGATCGGCACCTCCCTGGTTGTAGCCTCCGGTTGCGTGTTCAACAACTGCATCGACCGCGACATCGACCTGAAGATGGAACGCACCAAGAACCGGGTGCTGGTCCAGGGCTTGATCTCCCTGAAACTGGCCTTGATCTACGCGACCATCCTTGGTGTTCTCGGCGTTGCATTGTTGTACAAGGTGGCCAATCCGTTGGCCGCCCTGTTCGCGGTAATCGGCTTCGTGATCTACGTCGGCTTCTACAGCCTGTACCTCAAGCGCAAGTCGGTTCACGGCACGCTGGTGGGTAGTCTGTCGGGCGCCATGCCGCCAGTGATCGGTTACGTCGCTGTAACCAATAGCTTCGACATGGCCGCGCTGGTCCTGCTGGTGATGTTCAGCCTGTGGCAGATGCCGCATTCCTACGCCATCGCGATCTTCCGCTTCAACGATTACCTGGCCGCATCGATTCCGGTGCTGCCAGTGAAGCGCGGGATTCAAGTGGCCAAGAAGCACATCCTGCTCTACATCCTGGCGTTCCTCGTGGCGACCTTGATGCTGACCTTCAGCGGCTACGCCGGCATGAGCTACCTCGCCGTCGCCGCCGCGATGGGCATGTACTGGCTGTACATGGCCTGGACCGGTTACAAGGCAGTGGATGACACGGTCTGGGCACGCAAGCTGTTCGTGTTCTCGATCTTCACCATCACTGCGTTGAGCGTCATGATGTCCCTGGACTTCAAGGTGCCGAGCGAGTTGTTGCTGACGTACGCGCCGTAAGGTTTACAGGTTGTACAAGAAACCCCGCCATCGAGAGATGTGCGGGGTTTTTTGTTGGCTGACTTTCGGTGATTGAGGCGCCATCAATCGCGAGCAGGTACCACCTCCACGCGATACCTTTGTAGGAGCTGCGGCACGCTGCGATCTTTTGATTCTGATCTTTAAAACTACAATCAAAATCAAAAGATCGCAGCGTGCCGCAGCTCCTACAGGGTTTAGTTGCGGTATCGGAGTAAAAACCCTAGATTCGGATCCAACCAGGACAGTGATAGCGCCATGCCATTTCCCGGATGCTCAACTGTTTTTCATGCACCGATAACGAGGCTGGGCGAAATGACTGAAAGGATGACCTGCGACGAACGCTTCATTGCCCTGGCACAAGAGCTGAACTACGACATCTACGGTGAGAACACAGCCGGTGGCAATTACGCGCCGCTGATCCGTCATCACGATGAGCTGTACATCAGCGGCATGGTGCCACGCACTCACGGCAAGATTCAGTACCCCGGTCGGGTGGGCCTGGAGTTGACGCTCAAGGATGCGCAAGCCGCCGCGAGCATCAGCGCGATGCGTTGTCTGGCGCTGATCGTCGATGCAGTCGGTTCGCTGGACAAGATCCGCGCGTTGTTGCGGGTCACGGTGTACGTGAAGTCCACGCCAGACTTTGTTGACCTGAGTGAAGTGGCCAACGGCGCGTCGGATGTGTTCAGCCATGTGCTCGGCGATGCTGGCCGGCACACGCGCACGACGGTGGGTGTCTATCAGTTGCCGAAGAATGCGGCGATTGAAGTCGACATGATTGTGGCGTTGCACTCGGGCGCATAATCCTCGCGCCGGAAAACAAAAAGCCCCGCCTGATCACTCAGCGCGGGGCTTTTCCGTCAGCGTGGCCAGATTACTGCGCGGCGATGCTGAAGCCATCAAACGCGGTCTGCTGTTGCAGGGCGGTGATGATGTTCTTGCGATTCACGGCGTGTTCGGTACCGGCATTGTCGACGAAGGTTTCGCCATCGACTTCGGCTTCCTCACCTTCACCGACGAAGGTGAAACCAAGGAACTCCAGCGCTTCACGGTCAACATTCAGACGCGAGCGTGGCGTGCGCAATGGCAGGGTTACGCTGCTGCCATCCTTGCTGATGGTGAAGATTTCGACTTCTTTCTTCGCACGTGCCGCTTTGCTCTTGCCGCCGCTCGGGTTGCTGATCGCCTGATGGGTCTGATTCAGCACTTTGAGCGCCAGGCCGTAAACGATTTCCTGGAAAGCCGGATCGTCCTTGAAGCTGGAGAGGATGCGGCCGATCGAGAACTTGCTGCTCAGGTCTTCGAGGGCGGCGATGTCGGCAGCCTCGGCATCCTTGAGGCTCTTGAGTTCGCCCATCAGTTCGTAGGCCTTGTCGTCATCGAAGCGGTCGTGAGCTTCACGGATCGCCGTGCGCAGTTCACGGATCTGGTCGCTCTCGCGGCTCGACTGGAACGCGTCCAGCACCATCTCGCTGATGATTTTGGCTTGTGGCAGGTGTTGTGAAAGATTGATGGAGTTTTCGTATTCCGCTTTGGACGATTCGGTGACTACGGATTCAGCGGTGTTGAAATCGGACATTGAAATTTCACTACTTTTTAACTTGAGTGGAGATGAGCAAGCACGGGGCTTTTTCAGGTCGACTAATTTAGGGGAGCGGGGCGACGTTGTCACGGAGCAACGGGCTGGCGGTCGAGTTTTTTCCTTCGCTCATCGCTTAATCAGGCTCTACCCCAAGCCCTCATCGCAAACTCGACAAAGCGCCGAAGCTTGGGCAATCGATACCGATCCGGGGCGTAAAGCAGGTGCAATGGGCGGCTTGGCGGCTGGTATTCAGGGATGACCGTCACCAGTCTGCCGTCGCGCAGATCCTGTTCCACCAGTGCATCGGGCAGCATCACGATGCCCATGCCGGTGCGTGCGGCCTGATGTAAACCGGCGGAGCTGTTGATCAGCATTGAGCCGCTGACGTCGACCATGATTTCCCCTTCCGGGCCGCTTAGGCGCCAGCGTTTCTCTACCGATTGCCAGTCATCGCCAGTGGGGTAGGCGAAGGCCAGGCAGTCGTGCTGCTGCAATTCTTGCGGCGTAAGCGGCATGCCGCGTCGTGCGACATATTCCGGCGATGCGCATACGGTCAGGGTGTAATCGATCAGCGGCCGGGCAATCAGGTTGGACTGCTCGAAGTGGCCCAGTCGAAAGGCAACGTCGAGGCCGCTTTCCAGCAGATCCGGACGGCTGTTGGTCAGCACCACGTCGAGTTTGACCTTCGGCCATTGCAGCGAATATTCACTCAGTGCCGGGGCCAGCCGTTCAACGCCGAAGGTCAGCGGCGCGGTAATGCGCAGGATGCCGCGCGGCTCATCGAGCGCCTGTTCGGCGAGGCGTTCGGAGTCCGCCACGAGCCCCAATACATCCAGACAACGCTGGTAGTAAACGCTGCCGAATTCGGTAAGCCGTTGCCGCCGGGTGGTGCGTTGCAGCAATTGCACACCGAGCCGTTGCTCCAGCGCGCGCAGATGATTTCCTACCATCGTCGTCGACATATCGCACTGCAACGCGGCCGCCGTCATGCTTCCGGCTTCAACGACTTTGACGTAGACGTTCATCGACTGGAACAAATCCATTATCAAGCTCAGCTTCTAAATGATTGAAGTTATACCGAGTTTATCCAGTTCTGGTGGCTAACCATACTGCAAACACACCGACCTTCACTGGAGTTTGAAGTCATGACCGCCGCCCTGATGAACACTTACCAACCGCTGGCCCTGAGCTTCACCAAGGGGCTGGGCACACGTCTGTGGGATCAGGCTGGCCGCGAATATCTGGATGCGGTCGCTGGTGTCGCCGTGACCAACGTCGGCCACTCGCACCCACGGATCGTATCGGCGATTAGCGAGCAGGCCGGACTGCTGCTACACACATCAAATCTGTACAGCATCGATTGGCAGCAGCAATTGGCAAAACGGTTGACCGAACTGTCGGGGATGGAGCGGGCGTTCTTCAACAATTCCGGGGCCGAGGCCAATGAAACTGCACTGAAACTGGCACGGCTCTACGGCTGGCGCAAAGGCATCGAGCAACCGCTGGTGGTGGTGATGGCCAACGCGTTTCATGGCCGCACCCTCGGCACGCTGTCTGCCAGCGACGGGCCGGCGGTGCGTTCGAGCTTCAGTGAACTGCCGGGTGATTTCGTCAAAGTGCCGTTCGGTGATCTCGCCGCGCTGGAACAGGTTCAGCGCAAGCACGGCGAGCGGATCGTGGCGATTCTGGTCGAGCCGATTCAGGGCGAAGGCGGCGTGCAACTGGCGCCGCCCGGTTACCTGAAAGCCCTGCGCGACATCTGTAATCGGCGTGCCTGGTTGCTGATGCTTGACGAGATCCAGACCGGCATCGGCCGCACTGGCCAGTGGTTTGCGTTCCAGCACGAAGGCATCGTCCCGGACGTCATGACGTTGGCCAAAGGACTCGGCAATGGCGTGCCGATCGGTGCGTGTCTGGCACGCGGCAGGGCGGCGGATCTGTTTACGCCCGGCAGTCATGGCAGCACGTTTGGCGGAAACCCATTGGCCTGTCGGGTTGGCTGTACTGTGCTGGATATCATCGAAGAACAAGGCCTGCTGGAGAACGCCCAAGTGCAGGGTGAGCGCCTGTTGACGCGGTTACGCGCAGAACTGGCGGACAACCCCAATGTGCTGGCGATTCGTGGGCAGGGATTGATGATCGGCATCGAGCTGAAACAGCCGATTCGGGATCTGACACTGATCGCAGCGCGGGATCATGGGCTGCTGATCAACGTCACGCGCGGCAAGACGATACGGCTGCTGCCGCCGCTGACGATTGATGAGCGGGAGGTGGGGATGATTGTTCGTGGCGTTGGGCGGACGTTGGGTAATAGCTTTGCGGCTGGTTAGTAGTGATATCTGCACGTGAAGACGCAGACTTCACCATTGTCGATCTTGTACACCAAGCGATGCTCGGCAGTAATCCGTCGAGACCATAAGCCGCTCATGTTGTGCTTGAGCGGCTCAGGCTTACCCACACCTTCAAAGGGCTGGCGCTGAATTGCTTTGATCAACAGGTTGATGCGTTTGAGCCCGGCCTTGTCGTTCTGCTGAAACCATAAATAGTCTTCCCAGCCTGTTGGCGTGAACTCGATTTTCATTCTTCGATCAATTGCCTTACTTGGGCTTTACCGGCGCGCTCTTCGCCAATCGATTTGATTAGCCGCTCGGCGTTGGCGGGGGAGCGCAGCAGGTAGGCTGTTTCCTCGAGTGCGTTGTACTCAGCCAGCGACATCATTACAACGGGCTCACCTTTTTGCCGGGTAACAAGAAGAGGGGCTCGATCTTCGTTGACGCGATCCATCGTCTCGGCCAAGTGCGCACGGGCGGTGGTGTAGTTGATGGTTTGCATGAAGTAGTCCTCGCTGTATGCAAAGAACGTACAGAAATGAGTACATGATGACAAGGCGATACCTACCAGTGGTTGTTTCGCAGACGGGCTGACTGCGAGCAGGTTTAGTATCACTCAAGAACTCTGGAGACGTTTCTGAGAAGGTTGTAATCCTAATCTGCGGTCCCATGCATCAAGAAACCGTCCAGCTGTCGTCATCTCACATTCTCACTGTAGGAAAAGGACAGGCGATCAGTCCGGATAATCCGCCAAATCCGGCGCCAGCATCCGCGTCTTCGCCGCGCCGTTCGAGTTGTGCTGAATGATCTCTCGCGGCTGTCCCTGTTCATTGAAAAACACCTGACCGATCCCCGCCGAATTCCATAACCGTTCGCCGGCTTCAGCATGTTCTGGCGTGTACGGCACGATGCGCATAAGCCTGCGTTTGGTGAACCAGTTCAGCGGTGAGCGGGGTGAGTAGAGCCAGCGGTTGAGGCGATCAAACCACTCCAGCAGCGTAGGCGGGAACTCGTTCTTGATGCCGCTGCTGGTGATCTGCCAGATTCGCGGGCCGGCCTTGCGGTGTCGGATAAGTACTTCGTAGACGAAGGAATAATGCACATCGCCGGACAGCACCACGTAGTTTCCCGGCGTGCGCGAGTGTCGGAAAATGTTCAGGATCACCTGCGCGGCGCCCCGGTGGGCCATCCAGTTTTCGGCATCGACCAGCAGTGGAAAACCGCACCAGCTAAAGATCTTTTGCACGGTTTCAATCAGCTTCACACCGAAGATCGGCGCGGGTGAAACGATGATCGCCGACGGGTGATCGAGCAACTCCTGCTGCAGTTCGCTCAACGCTTCCCAGTCGAGCAGTCCTGATGGTTGCTTGAGCGCCATTTCGCTGCGCCAGCGTCGGGTCCGGGTGTCGATGACTACAAGCGCCGGGCTGGTGGGCAGCACGAAATGCCAGTGCTGAAAGCGCAGCAACTCATCAATCAGATCATCCTGCACCGGGCTGTCGAGGTAATGGTCATCGCCGCTGGCAATCAGACGACGAGTCTTCACCAGCACATCCTTGAAGGCGTCCGGGTTATTGCCCCAGCCCTGGCACAACATGTAGGCGATCAACGCATTGCCGATGATGCGTTTGGAGAACGGATGGCCGTAGGCCGTTTCCTCCCATTGCGCGGACAGATTCCAGTCATCGGTAATGTCGTGATCGTCAAAAATCATCAGGCTCGGCAGATGCGCCAGCGCCCGGGCGACGTTGTCCAAACCGGCCTTGAAGGCGTCGATACGCGTCTGTTCGAGGTTGTAGCGCTTGAGGCGCTCGGGCGTCAGCGTTGGCGCTGTCGGATTGATCAACGCCCATGCCACCGGCGACCACACCAGCAAGTACATCGCCATGACTTCGGCAAACGTCACCAGATGATTGTCGGCGCTGCTGCTGGTGAAAATCGGCTTACGCGCACCGCCGAAAAATCGCTCGCGCAATGTCTCGTTGCTCTCAAGCGCGGGTAACAAATCTGCACGATGGTAGTAGCTCGCCGGATGGTCGTAGAGCTTGGCGCTGTCGCTGACCACGGCGCCTTCGAGGTGTTCGTCGAACAGGCCGAGGCGTCCGATCAACGCATGAATCGCTCGCAGCGTGGGCCCTGCGACGTCATCGGCGTAGACCTGATCACCGCTCATCATCAACAGCGCTGGGCGCTGTTGCGGGTCGGTTTCAGCGGCTAACAGTTGGTCGACGCAGAGTAAACCATCCACCGCCGGATGATGCGGCTTGCGGCAAGAACCGTGGAGCAACTGGTCGATCCGCGAACGCACCACGAAGTTTGGGCACTTGGCGTCGCCATACAACAGATGCGGCGCCCAATCGGCGATGCACGCGTCGCCATCAATCAACACGTCGTAATCGACAAACTCGTCGAGGGGCAGGGCGTTTTCGAGGCTGACATCAATGAGATGAACGAATGCGCGAGTGCCTACGGGAATGACCGTGCATTTCTCGGCATCGAGAGGAATGTCTCCTACACCTTGCACGCGCAAAGTCAGCGACAGTTGGCGCGTGCCAACCAGCCACAGCACCAGTCGCTTGGGCTCCAGCCGTCGCAACAACGGGCCGGCCAAAACCGGTGGCAGCGGGGTCAGTTCATCAAGTGTTGGGGACATCCGGGGACAAGACTCAAGGCGCACGGCCGGCGATGATAGCGCAGCCGGCGCCTTGAACGCTTAAGCGAGGCTTAAGAGTCGGCTTTTTGCAGTTTCAAACCGAGCAGACGCCATTCGGGCGGTGTCGCGTCAACCCTCGGCAGCTCTTGCAAGGAGCAATCGAAACGGTAAGTGATATCGTCGCCGGTCATGTTGCGAGCGATGACGGTGTTGCTGAAGGTGTAAACCTGATCCTTGAAGCGATGGCTGACGAGGGTCTTGCTGTCAGCAAAGCGAGCCGAGGCGGGGAAGCGCAATGTGCCGGTAACGTACGGGCTGCACATGACATACGCGAGCATCGACTTGTCGGCCTGTGCGTCACTGCGAAACTTTTTGCTCAACGCCGCGAGGGCTTTGCGCCCCTGATCGTCACTCTGGTCGAGCACGGTTTGTACCGCCATCGACTTCGGCGCTCGGCTGGCGTAGTTCGGCAGCAAGGCAGAGTCGGCGGGCGAAGGCTTGTCATCCGGTTCGATGGCGGCAAACACCGGCGCATCTTTCAGGGCGGCGGGAGGGGTGACTGATTCGGCTTCGGGCAACAGCGAAGTGGGTTCGGCCTCCTGCGTCTGCACGGTTTCGTAATCATGTGAAGAAGGAAACAGCGACAAGGTGATCGACAGCACCACCATGGCCACAATAAAACCACCGGCCGCGCCAACAATGTTGCCGTAGAAAATATTCCAGCTGCCACGGTTCTTCACCACCCAGCGCCACATGAAACCCCAGGCCGCGACAAACGCCAGAAAACGCAGAAACTCCATTTGATCCTTTCCTTAAACCTTCAAAATCCTGAAAACAGCGCACCGCGATGATGAGCCCTGACGATGGGCGGCAAGATATCAAAATAGAAGTCTGGTGCCACGAGGACATTTACATCAAATGGCCGGGGTGGACTATTTGAGCGAAAAACATCAATACAGTCACGCCGGCCACAACGCCGCAAACGCCTGCGAGAAGTTGGCGTGCGATCGGATGTTCAATCCCTGAGCGGCGCGCCACCCACATCCATGCACCCGCCAGAGCCGCGGCGATGGTCAGGAATTCAAACACCGTCCACATGCCCTCTGGACGGGGCGGGCGAGCTGATCCGAGCAGTCCGATGTAAAGCTCCGAGAAGACCAGACCCACCATCATGCCGCTGGCGGCGCCCAACGCATTGGCGACTATCAGATTCCACGCCCCCCGATGCCGGACGACCCACACCCACATTGCCGCCCAAGCCAAAAAGAAAACCGCCCAATCCATCGTATTCTTCCCTTTTAAATCGACACTGGTTGAGGCTGTTGGCACCCTCACCGACAGTGGACGGCAAGATAGCAAAATAGTAGCGTCGCGCCACTCACTTGATTCCCGTAATGGACTACACATGTCGACTATCACGTCAGCCTTACGCTTGCTCTGCGGACTTTCCTTCGCCGCCGGCATGAGCCCGGCCATCGCCGCAGTGCAAGAAAATCCGCAAAACAGTTGGGACTATTACTTCGCCAATTGCCAGCGTATGCAGGAAAAAATGGCCGACGTCCAGAGCGGTCGGGTTCCGGGTGCTTTTGAGGTGATGTTTGATCTGGAAGGCAGCCTGCGGTCCATGGCTCAACGCCGCTCGAACCTGGCCCCGCAAAACCTCGGCTCCCGCGAATTCGCGCAATGCGAAAACGTCGCCGCCCAGGCCGAAGCGACGATTGCCCAAGGCAAAGCCGAGTTCGCCGCCAAAATGGAGCGTGGCGTACAGGAAGGCAGAATCGCCCACCAGAACTCCCCCGAATACCAACGCGCCCGCTCCCTCGGCTTCAGCGACGTCGGCGATATCTCCTTCCTGAAACTGCACGAAGACACCGAAGGCGAAGCACGCCTGAAAACCATGCTGATCACCGTCGACGAAGTCTGTGGCCAGTACTTCCGCGCCACGCAATATGTGAATCCGTATGTGATCTACACCGTTCGGCCGTCGGATGGTGGGTGTGGAGAGGTAAAGCGCGTGGCGGTGGTGGGCGGTCGAGCGGTGGAGAAGGGTGACTACATTGATGAGAAAGGCGAGTTTCAGTATGTGGGGTGGAAGAAGCTTGCAGGCGCGGATGGCTTCCCGACAGACATTCGGGTGCTGAAGTTACTGCGTTAGCTAGTGTGGCTGGGCAACTGTTTTCCAGGAGTTGCTACTTTAGAACTCCTGTAAAAAGATAAATGTAATGAGTTTTTGGAGCGTCGATGTTAAAGATCATATGGAACATAATCGCGGGTGCTGCTGTTTTGTCCGGGTTGTACCAAGGGTACGCTACTTATAAAGTGCCAAAGGCAGAAGTGTCATTGGCGTACAGTGTCTCGGATTTCAATTTTCCCCCTTCATTGACATCTGTTTTCGATGAGAGCAGTGACAGAAAGTTGTTGGAAGCCAGTTACTCAGACGTCGTCAAGTACTCCGGAATAAATTCCATTGCTTACGCCGGGTTGCATAATGAGGGCGATAAATCGGCGGCTGACATCCGAGTGACCTTCCCGACAGCCCGACTGATCACCGTCGAACCCGAAAGATCCAAGGCCTATGAAGTCCGGGATGGAGCTAACGTGATCATTGAGAAGCTCGCCCCTGGAGAATCGGTCTATATCAGGGCGTGGCTGAATGATTCGGCGGAGAAGGCGCTGGACAAAATATCTTCAGTCCATTCCGAAGGAGCGGTTGAGTTGTCGCCACTCACAGAGGTACCCAAAAGTTCGTTAACTAAAAATGACACAGCGTTTTACGGGATGTTTGCAATTGCCGTCATGCTGCTTTTGCTTGCAATATTTCTCGCCTATAACCTTTATTGGACTCATGAAGGTCCCAAAGCCAGTTCTTCCCGCGCCTGATGACGCTTGAATCTCAAAGAATGTCTTTCAAGTAACCCTTGAGTGCAAGGAGCGGCTGATCAAGCTGCTCCAGCGATTGCGCCTGACGGAAGTCGGCAGACAACTTGTGCAGCTCACGCCCCAACGGTTTCTCGACACCGCCCAAGGCGTCCATCGCCAGACCAAGACACTCGTTCATCTTCAACTGAATGGTCTCGACATCACCCCGCCGCACCAGCAACTCGAAAATATCCTTCTGGTAATCACCCATGACCATGTCGTCCCGCAAAATCGGGCTCAGGCCTTCTTCCTCGTAAGCGAGCTTGAGGGAGAAGAGGGCGACTGTTTCCAGTGACGTTTCCATGGGATGCCTTTTGCGATGTCCTTCGTAACAAGAGATGAGGGTTCTGGGGGCAGCCAACGCTGCACCGGGGACGGGCGCGATTATACGTATCCGACTGCATTCGGGGGAGTGATCAACAACGATACCGCCCCTTTCGGTACAGTCAGGACTCGAGAGTGGTGACGCTGCATTCAAAGCAGTTCTGATAAATTCTCCATTGCTAAAACCGCTGACAGGGAGTCATGCATGGCACAAATAACCGAATCCAAAACGCAGCAGTTGCGACCATCGGCACCGCAAGGATGAAAAAGTTACTGGTCGGGGCGGCGCTCGTGATGGGGGCTATGCTCTACAGCGGCTACTACCAAGCCCTTGAAGACGGTGACATTGAAACCATCCTGTTTATCAAAAAGCATCCGACGTGGCAGATGAGGTTCTACAACATCCACGCCAACGACGGGAAGATCAGGCAAGTGGAACGGCTTACGGACGAGGAGCGGAAAATGATCATCGATTACTGTCGGTATCGACTGGGGCTCGATACAGCGCTGAGAACGCAGGATGATGTTGAGAGATGCAGAATTAAATAGCCCCGTTCGATAAGGGTTACGGGTACAGGCCCGGTCGAATGGAAATCGGAGTTGTGCCCCCACAAACTCGACGTTAAATGTTGAACGCAAGCGGAGTGACGACCATGGAATACGACGACAAGCTGATGGAGGATGCCGTGCTCGCCCTGTTGGCAGCCTTAAGTTCAGATGACGGCAATGCCTGGAAAGGCTTCGACTTCGAGATCATGAACCGATTGCATGAGCAGGGTTTCATCAGTAATCCGGTGAACAAGAACAAGTCGATCTGGTTGACAGATGAAGGCATGCAGCGAGGTCGGAAGATAGCTGAGCGGTTGTTTGGGGGGAGTGCACAAGCTGAGCCCGCTTCCAGCCCTGAGACCTGATCTCATGCGGCTTCTGCGGCTGGATGCATCTGAAAATCATCTAGCCGAGGGCAACCAGTTTTCTACAGACGAAAAAAAGGCCTTGGCTAAGCAAGACCTTTCTTAATTTTGGTGCCCGAGGGAGACTGTAGGGACTCATATAATTCAAGGCTTGCAGCCAGATTATACAGTCTGGGATACACAGAGGGATACACGGTGGTGAGTGCTAGTAGGATTTTGGTCTATCTTGCCAGATGCAGGAATCGCTCCTACAAATAGCAACGCAGGGGGACTGCCCCCTTCATACACGGAGAGTAGCAATGAGCGGGAGTCAAAATATGCAAGTGGGCACTATTGTCAAGCTGAGGTCGGGTGGGCCTGACATGACCGTAGAGGAGATCGTCAGAAACTTCACCACTCAACAAGCTACGGGCGATGTGGATTGCCAGTGGTTCGCAGGCAAGAAATTGGAAAAAGGGCGATTCCCAGTTGCTTCGTTGGAACTCGTTAAGCATGACCCAAAGGGGCAGTAATGGAAGCCAACGAGGTCGCGCAATGGATGCTCGTTCAAATGGAGAGAGATGGGTGTATCTATCAAGATGATGTGGTGGATCATCTCGTCAAAGCGCTGCGCGAGGATTTGTTGAGGGAGAATTCGGACGGTAATCAGGTTGTAGGCAAGGAAGTACTTGCAGCCTTCCGAAAGTTGACTGAATCCACCGTGGTGTGGGTCAAACCTGATCGTTACTGGCGTTGGCGAGTAGCAGAAGATGAACCAGGTCGAGATGCCAGAGGCTAGTCGCCTTTGGTATGCAACAGGTTAGCGTCATAGCAGAGGATGCTACACACCTGTGTGCTAAGAGAAATGTACCCGCAACAATTATGGCTTCCGTTCCTGATTCCCTCGTGGATTGGCCGGGGGCCCCTGAGAGATATCTTGCTACACGGGGTCGGAAACCCGCGGGTTCTTGTTAGTGGGGGGCCTCCCAGCTTACTGAAATTTCAGTCATTGAAATCGAAAGCATTTGGTTGAAAAAAGACCATCGTTACTGCTTCGGTAACGGTGGTCTTTTGTGTTGCTGATTCCGCACGCCCTGAGCCGTCAACCGAGTCAACCTGTCAACCAATGTAAAAACGTCAGCCCCTACCAAGATCCCGCGGGTTTTGTGCCCCGTGTCATTCAGAAACGCTCAGGGTCCCCGACCTCCCATCATCTTGTGCAATTGCACTGGTGAACTGGGTGTTCACCCGGTTCACCTGTTCACTAAGCTGGGCACCTGTCCGCTAACAAAGTCCGGCGGGTTTCCGACCCCGTGTCTAAAGGAAAACCTCAGGGGCCCCAGGCACGCGGAGGGACACAAACCTGACGTTCGCTGGTGGGATTGATGCTTTCGGGGTGCGGGGGATACATCCCTCCAATGTGGTGTAACGCATGTAACTGGTGTAACTAATTCTTATAAGTGATTGTATTTATTGAGTATTTCGTAAGTTACACCGACTTCGTACACCAGTCGTGAGACGTGTAACGCTGCTATCTGGTGTAACGCTTCTGATGCATGAGAAATGAATGAGCGAGGTCATGCCAACGATGCTGAAGCACAGAGTGCTCCCGATCTCGGCCTGTCCAATAGATGCGGTTAGCAGTCTCTAATCACCAGGCCGCCAGCTGTGCGAGCGATTAGTCGGCAGTAGCAAAAGGTCGCTTCGGGCAGAAGTGGACATTGAGAAGCCGACCGCTAACCTGACTATCTCCGGTGATCGCACTCGACCAAAAGCCGTTCCCCAAGGCAGTATGCCCCTCTCATCATCGGCGGGACCTAACTGCTCAGGTTGTAAAGCAACGCCGCTATAGGAAAAATTGGACATTAGCGGCACGGCCATGCACCCTTAAACGCCGGGATAGGCTATCAAATCAAGGTTGACCGGGAACGAGGATTTACACGCCGGGTGGAACGGACTTCCTTCCGAAAGTGAGCCATGCTGAAACGATTGAAGGCTATTAGGGATGGATGACAAAGAATTTTGGCGGAGCGAGAAAGTTGCGTTTTTGGCGCTCGCCAGCGTCAAAGGCGTAGGATTCTGGACTATCCACAAGATCGCGCAGTCTGGCGCAGGCTACAAAGACTTGCTTAAAGAGCCAGAGAGCGCAGGACTAGAGAAAATCCTTAAAGAAGCGGGCTTTGACGGCGCTGAAGGCCAAGAAAAACTTTGGAATGTGGGCTTAGCCTCTGCGAGAAATCTAGCAGCCAATGCCGTCACTCTCATATTCAAAAACGAGCCAACTTTTCCTCCAAAGCTAAGAACGATACCAGATGCTCCGGAGTGGATTTTCGTACAAGGCAGCGTGGAGAATCTTGCAAAAAATGCTGTAGCAGTTGTTGGCACAAGAAAGCCTTCTGATGATGGCCTCTTCCTTACTCGTTATGTAGTTTCTAGTCTTGCAAATACGGAATTTGTAACAGTTAGCGGATTGGCATTGGGTATTGACCAAATTGCCCATACCGAATCTATACGTTACCAGCTTCCGACGATTGCAGTTTTGGGAACTGGCATTCTCCAAAATTATCCGAAAGGGTCCGAGCCTCTTCGGTCAAGAATTCTCCATGCTGGTGGCACTGTCATAAGTGAATACCTGCCCGAGCAATCGTATAGCGCAGAAAATTTCGTTCGCAGGAATAGGATTCAGGCGGCCTTAGGCGATATTTTAATTCCTTCTGAATGGCAAATCAAAAGCGGCACTGCACACACGGTTAAATTCGCTCACAGGTATCAAAAGAAAATTATAAATATATACCTACCTGGGACAATGAGTGAAAAGCCAGAACTTGAATTTTCTGCAAAGGCATATGGGGCATTAAATCTTGTAATACCTTTCGATACTAATAAATTGTTAGAGGCGTATGAAGCCATATTGTCGACCAGTCCGACAGAGAATGAGAAACTGTCGAATCTAAACGTCAAAACAATTGCATCTGATGAAAAAGTCGAACCCGAATCCTCTGAGAAAAACGAAAATCTAGAAGCATCCGAATCCGGACAGCTTCCTCTAATATAATCAAGAGCGTAAGGAGTATGGATGCTAGCTCTAATTACTTCACCATCAGCAATCATAGTTAAAGGTCAGCCTGACGCTAAAATTATACAGGCTTTAATAAACTCAAGCGCTCAGGGAAATGCGGTTGGAGTTGTATCAAACCACGTGAAGCCAGACTGGTTTGATGCTGCGTTTAGGGGTTCAAAGGTCATATTTTTGAAGGCGGAAGCGCGGCAAACTGGGGCAGTTATTACAGAGATTGCCAAAAAGCTAAATATGCCAAATTATGACATATTAGTTTTGGCTGTAAATACAGTTGATATGCAAATGGCAAAAAACGGTCGCGCCGTATTGATTGCTGCTGATTGGGCTTCTGATGCTGCTGTGAGAGGACTAGGTATTAAAATATCTTCCCCTCAAGAGTTGCAAGATCTCATAACAATGACAAATGGGTGGAACGGCCACTGGTGGTATGAAGGGCAAGAAAAAAACTATAGCGCCAAGGCGCTAGTTGATTTGTCAGGATATGGCAAAGAACTTACGCAGCAACTATTTGCAAGCAAATTAACAGCCACGGTAAAAAATGGCGGCAGCAGATTGACGGCGTTACTAATTGTTACTGCTCGCTCGCTATTAATTGATGGAGTTGATAACGCTCAACAATTGTTTTGGGGTGTATATCCATCTTCCAAAAGCGCGAATGATGACTCCGAGGTATTAAGTGAGTTCACACACAGACTTCGAACAACAGCCTCCCGCGTCAGATTGGCAAAGGTCGGCGAACCGCTATTTATAAGACACACTGCATCAGAGAAGAGATCCGCTAACAAAAATGCCAACAGAACGGATCCTACTGGCCAAATTACCACGATCCACTTGAACCCAAATTACAAAGCGCAAATCAAAGGCCGTAATGTAA
Organism: Pseudomonas sp. P116; assembly: GCF_020149425.1. Classification (NCBI taxonomy): domain Bacteria; kingdom Pseudomonadati; phylum Pseudomonadota; class Gammaproteobacteria; order Pseudomonadales; family Pseudomonadaceae; genus Pseudomonas; species Pseudomonas sp. P116. Next base: position 84,387 of record NZ_JACVHB010000009.1, read on the forward strand.
TTGTCATAGATGACTGCACCACCTATGGTGTCTCTTTCGCTGTTGCAAGCGCATTTTTACTCGCTGCTGGAGCCTCAAGCGTCAATGGCGTAGCGCTTGGAAAGTTTGGCAACCAGATGGGTTACTATGAGATAACACTTTCCTCTGACCCATTTAAGCCCATAGCGGAAGGCCAGTTTACTGTTACAAAGCAAACGGCTTTTAACGGGAAAACCGATGGCACCGCACAAAAGGTTTTGCAGGCTTTAATACCGTAATTTTTTCGATCAACGGGATCGGCTTTGCCTGATCCCGTTCGACCCATAATTTTTTCCAATATTTTTAACTATTTAGATACGTAAACGGATCGATTCCTTTCAACTGGCACCAATGCTGCTGTGTAACAATAAACGCCTCCAATGGATAAACGCTGTAGCCAAGACACCGCATGTAAAAGTCCAGTCCCTTCAAGCAAGGAAATACATAAACTCCTTCTCTACCCTGCTCTAAGAAATGAACCTCATATATCAGCCCGAGGGTTACGAGGCCCTCAATTTGTGGGCGGAATCGGGAGATAGCGATGCCATGGCTTTCTTTGTCTGAGAGAATTTTCTCATGGGTAGAATCAGCGATAGGAACTATGTCGCTTAAATCCCCTGGAAACTGTTTGAGTACGTCTACGGCGGTATAAATCAGCTTGTTTTTTGGATAAAAAACTGACTCTGGATGCAAGCCTAGAGGCGGCTTCACGCTGCAGCATCGAGGATCGCTATAAATCTGGTTGATCAAGCGAGCTTGGAAGGGGGTCAGGCGCTTCAACGTGTCCGTATAAATTATTGAATCATCTGCGGCTGCCCGCTTTGAAGAAGCAACTGCTAGTAGACCAGCCCACATCGACTGCATATTCGCATCGTCTGTCCACGATGCATCTTCTATTATCTGCCGTAACAACAGGGGATTTGCATCTCCAGTGGGTTCTAGTTTTTGATGCTGAATTTTCTCCTCGGCTTTATTCGCTATTGCTTCAAGATTTTCTTTGCGAAAAGATGCAACCTTGTCTTTTAGCAGTAAACCGAACTCCGCCGCCGCGGGCATACAGATAGCACTAAAGAATGCTCCAATCCCATCTAATGACTTGTCGGTTATTTTCTCAACTGCTTTAGCCAGTGGTTTTGTACCGAGAATATCCAGGCTTTTGTCATCGGACATATAAGCACCTAAAGTAGAAGTCTTAATGCTCGCAATAGTTAGGGGGCGTCGAATTGTCTACATCGCATTCTAAATATGTTGCACGTAGCTGATGCTGAAGCCCCCGCTGATCGGCTCGGGAATCATATACTCGTAAATATCTGCCGTTGCATTTGCCTTAGTCCTAAACGACGTTAACCATTTTTCCAGAGCCCTCAAAACACGAGTTGGAGGTTTACCACGAAACTTCAGTAGCAAGAACTACGTACACAGAAAATATTTTCAGCTTTGACCTTTAGTGCTGCACCAAGACTCAGGCCCCAGCGCCAACCACGATCAAAAGTCGAAACGATCAAACAAAACTTCGCTGCGATACGATGGTAGATAGATTGACCCGTACCTCTCAAACTCATCAATTTCGAATGGAAGAACTTCGCTCACAAGAAAATCCTTAACGCTCGAAACCCACTTTATCCAATCCTCGACATCCTGATCAGAATACAAGGTAGACATATCTGCCGTCCGAGCTTCTAGCACCGTTTTCCGTAGAGCTTTGATCCTCTCAATGGGGTCTGGGTGCGTACTGGAAGGGTTAAAAGGCGGGTTGATATAGTCTGAAACAACGTAAAACAAGTCCAGGTAAAGAAAGAACAGCACAGCCGCATTCAAGATAGATGAGCATCCCTGATCTGAATAATCAGCATGCAAGATCGAACCAGCGTCTGCCTCAAACTCCTGATGCTGCCTGGGAGTGTAGAATTTCTCTTGGTGCCCGTTGCGGCTTACAGAGAAGAACTCTGGATTACTTGCTAAATTGGCTGCATTTCCAAAGTGACCCAACAATGCGTGCGCGAATTCATGCCCAATAATAAATTGAACTTGGTCTTCAACTAAAACATTGCAGTAATTCCTGATTTCCGGAGGAAGTTCACCTCTCGGATCCAAGTCGAAATCTTGAGACTCGGTTAAAAGCATGGTTCGACAGGCAATTAAAAGGCAAGCATGAGTATCATTTGGGTCCAACCCTTCTAGTTGGCCTTTAAAATAAGCATTCATGTAGAACAAGAAATGTCTAAGCGCCTCAGAGACGACAACCACTTTGCCAAAGCCGGTGTTTATGCAGACGCCATGCGGATCCCTTGATAGCATGTATCCATATGATATGTTTCTGCATTCACTTGCATGTTCCGCCGAAAGGTAATCGATATACTCTTCAAAATCATATGAATCATAGTATGAAGTCAAAGACCAGCTACTTGACGCGGAGTCCCGACGTTTCAAAAAAATTCTCGCGAGCCGTGGGTCATCAACTACAGTTTCCGCACGAAGCTTGAGCAGATAATCATCAGCGTTCGCCACAGCTTCTATTCGCGCTATTTCTTCAAGAGTACATATTGGGTAAAAGAATTTCCCATTTTCTGACAAGCCCTCAATCTCGGATTTGAGATAGCAACCAGTTAAATGAGCTATAAACTGATCCCCGACATATAATTTTTTTGCAATATCCGCCCGCTTAGGGTGGTCGGCGAGATTTGACTCATACTCCTTCCTCACTATATCGAACTTTTCAGGATTATTTTTTCGCTGAATTATTTCGAACTGCAACATGTACAAGGAAGGATCAAGGCCGAAGTGCTCAATCAATAAATCGTAGGTGCTGCGCGAATCAGTAATTGACATGAAAAATTACCATTAAAATCATAAACTCACCCACGCTACCGATTCTTATGAAAAGTTAAGCCTCAAAGAAATTTAATGGCGCTTAGTGGAAGCGTACGAAAAAACTTGTCCCATATCAAGGCTGGGCGCAATGCCAACCAAATTAGGCTCCGTGAAAATCTTTGTAATTCGGCCAACGCCCCAGCCCGCCCGAGTTTCCGTAGGGTTCTGGCCTTTTGAGCGCGGGAATCTGCCTCCGACACCGAATGGGCGCTGGTCGCGGACCTCTTCAACACGCCGCGCCGCACAGGATGCCGGTTAACGATGTCGACAACCTCAGCGCTATGACAGCCAAAAACCATATTGATACACACCGGAACTCGAAATGATCGCACTCAAAAGCAGCCTTTCCGAATACTCGGAGAGCGAGTTTCTCGAACTGATTAAAGAAATCTGCAGCGCCGCGGGCACCGATGGTTATCAGGACGAGTTGCTGGAAAACTTCATTGAGTTAACTGGCAATCCTGCCGCCTCTGACTGGATTTATTATCTAGAAGACGGCGAGGACGATTCGCCGAAAGGCATTCTGAGAACCGTCAAAGCTTGGCGCGCGTCGCAGGGTTTACGAGGCTTCAAAGAGTAGGGTGGAGAAGGACGCAATTAGAGCTGAAGATAACTAAAAAGGGCCCCGACGGGCCCTTTTTCAGGTGAGGCGACGTTATTATTTCAACCAGCTCTCAACCTCATCGGCGCCGTGCTTGGTTTTCCACTCTTTCAGCGTCTTGTGGTTTCCACCTTTGGTTTCAACCACTTCACCGGTGTGGGGGTTCTTGTAAGTCTTCAGCGAGCGAGGCTTGCGAGTGCCTGTCGCTTGAGCGGGCCCTTGGCGGCGCGAGCTGCTCTGCGGGTCAAGCAGGTTGATGATGTGCTTGAGGCTGAAACCGTACTGATTAAGCAGTTCGCGTAGCTTCGTTTCGAACTCAATTTCCTTTTTCAGCGCTCCGTCACTCTTTAGTGCTTCCAGCGCCTGCATCTGCTCAGCCAGGTGTTTTTCCAGCTGACGGTATTCGGCAAGTTTGGACATGCTTATTTCCTATGGTTTGTTTTATCACTATGTGAGTGTTCGTGCGGCTCACAAGTTCAGCGCTATTCTGGCAGCTTCAGATACTCTTGGATGCTAATAATCTCGGCCTTGATCAATTTGACAGTGAGAATCTGGACTTTAGTTATTTTGCTGGATTTGGCGTCCACGAAGTCCAGCATTTCCTTCAGTGAATCTATCCGAGCTTTCAATATATCTTTCCAGTTGGGAGTATTTCTAAGGTCTATTTGAATGATCATTTTATACCCTGTGGAGGTTTAAACAGCCTACCTGCGTAGGCTGTCTCGGTGGCTCAGAGCGTTACAGCGACAGGATGTCTAGCACGCTGTACTGGCCGGATCGATCCGCCAGCTCGTGCCAGTTCCAGCTGTGGAAATCTTCACCCTCTTTTGGAAGCACCAGCTTCATGAGGCTGAGGTGTTCGCCCCCCAGCAAACGTTGAGCAGCCCATAGCTTGGCGCCCATTTCCATCAGTGCCTGAGCTTTTTCGTTCCACTGCTCTTCCAGTACCTTTTCAGCCAGCAACAGAGCTGTTCTTTGGATGGCAATGTGTTCCCTTTGCGCCTCGGCAATGTGCTGGTCGACGATGACCAGCTCCTGCTCCAGTGCGTTAATGATTAGGTGCTGGCGACGATTGTGCTCGATGGCAGTCGCAAGGTTTTTCGCAGCCTTCTGCGCGTCTGTATTGGCGTTCTTTTCGCCCTCGGTGTCGCCCCAGGCCACTGCCTGCGCATAAGCGGTGGCGGCATCGGTTTCGGCTTGCCGGGCCTTGGCCATGTCCTCTTCTACTTGCTGCTGAACCTGTACCAAGCGTGTGCTAAGGCTGTCGCGTTTTTCGTTGAGCTCAAGTTCGTCGGCTTTCCAGTTCGCTATCGAATCGGTGTAACCCGCCATCAAGGTTTCATGATTGAGCAGTTGCTCGCGTCGAGTGATCTGAGCATCTAAGATCCATGCATGGTGTTTATTTGAGTCGTAAGGAAGTTTCAGCGTGTTGTACTCAGTGCGGACTTCACGCAGACGATTCGCGTCTAATTCTTCGTCGCCCTCCAGTAATGCTTCCAAAGGTGCCATCTCGGCGTATTGCTCTTCAGCCGCCCTCAGGTATTTATCACGGCGGGTGGTCAGTTGGTCGATCTCATCGATCAACCGTTGCTTCTTCTCGCAGTTAGCGGCTGCGAGAGTGCTATCCGAATTCGGCAGTGAAAGTAAGATGGCCTCGCTGCAACCCAGCTCGCTGGTTAGCAGTGCATGTTGTTCGGTAGAAGCTTGGAATTCGTTCATCTCTCTTGTTCCTTCAAATTGGGGTTGGGTTGAATGACGGCTGGCGAGGCCGGGAATAAGCCGGCGCTACCTCGATCAGCAGAGATGCACTCAGGCAGCCCGAGCCTCGCGGTCATCCGTTCCGGGAATCATCTTCACGATGTAGCAGCGTTGTTGGCCGAGGCCGGGCAAACGAACCAGACTCGATGCTTTGCCGTCGCTGCTCGGTTCCAGCACACCGCGCTGCAGTAGCTCCTTGTTCACTGCCGTGAGGTTCATGCCTCGGAAGATCTCCGAGCGCCACGCCTCAGTCAGCACGTAATAGGTGTTGGTGGTGTGCATGGTGTCGCCCATGCCGTGCTCAAGCGTCTTGCGAAAGCCGAGACGGTCGATGGTGCGCGGACCGTGTTCGTCGATCTTGGCTGCCGCCGATTCCCAGCGGGTAAAGCGGCTTTCGCCGAAGCGCTCGATGACCTGGCGCAGCCGCGCCAAGATCGCATCGCCTTCGAAGTTACCGGCGCCGCCGCGCTCGTTGAGCCAAGCGCTCAAGCAAACGCGAGCGGCAGTGGTGGCGGTTCCGTCCGGCCAGCCGGTGATGCCCATCGCGGTAGCCAGCTCGCCTGCTGCGGCAGCGAGGCCGAAGCGCGCTGCGGCACGGTGTGCCTGTCCACTCGCGGATGCAGGGAGCGACTTGGCAATGAAGCCTTCCAGCGTGCGGCGCAAGATTGCGGCCCAGCCGTGGCGCTTGCCGGGTTCGCACAGCGCGGTCAGAAAGGCGGTGAGCGGTGTGCCGTAGTAGTTCGCCACCCGCGCCTTGAGTGCATCGGACAGTGCTGCCGCATCTTCGAAACCGTTGAGCGTGTCGAACATGCCAAGGCCTTTGCTGGCATCGGCCGGGACGGCGAGCATGCGCACCTCCATACCGGCTTTTAGTTCCTTGTTGGCTTCGGCCATGTGCTGGGCCAATGTCTTCTCGCCGGTGGAGAGAAAAAGCAGACGCCATTCCTGCACCTGCCGGCCCGCTTGGCCTCGATCATTGGCTCGTGCCTTGCCGGTGCCGTTGCCGAGCATGTACACCGTCTCGCCGATGATGCGGGCATCACACATGCCGATTTCATCGAGCACCAGAAGCCCGTCGGAATGTGCGGCAGCAATTGACTCCAACGCGTTGTCGGTCGAGCGCCACGAGCGCACCAGACGCGGCCCGCCGTAGATCGAGGCGGCGACTTGCAAGTGCGTGGTTTTGCCGCCGGAGCTGTCGCCGTACAGGTGAAAGCCGCCCGATTCATGGCCGAGCATGTGCAGCAGGGGACCGGCGAAGGCCACACCGACGACGAATGCCAAACGATGATTGCCGATGCACAGCGCGCCGATCTGCTGTTGCCATTGTTCGAGCGTGCCCGCTTCGCTGATCGGCGGAAGCTGCGCGCCGGCCTCGTAGAAATGCAGGTGTTCCGCGTGCATGCCGACCTGCTGCTCGGGCAACAGAAAGGCGTTGTCATGCCAGCCCAAACGGGTGACCAGTCGCGCACGTTGAGTACTGTCGAAACCGCCCAGGTAGCTTTGCAAATCGTTGCGTGCGTTGCGTCCCGAGCGGCTGCCGGCCAAACGCAACCCCATGTCCACCAGCGGGCCGAGTACGTCCTTACCGAAGTCGCCGGTCATGGTGCGCGCCGGAATGTTCCAGCGTTTCTTGGTGCCGTCGGGGTCGTCGAACTCGACCAGCAAACCCCAGTTGTGGCCCTTCTCGTCACGGGTACGCGCAAGGATTGCCAGCGGCGAACACACTGGGCGTGCTTCACCGTCGTCGCCGGCATAAAACACACCTTCGGGCGTCAGGCGAAAGCCCCCCGGCATCAGGTCATTTTTCGATTTTGCCGGGCGTTTGGCTGCTGCTTTGGGTTTCGGTTCTGGCTCTGGTTCCGGCTTGGGTTCCACTTGGGCAATCACCGGTTTTTCTTCGATCACACCGAACAGTTCGCCGCTGCTTTCCAGTTCGGCGAAGTGGCCGGCGGTCCAGCCTTTGGCGAGCGCATCGGCGGCATCGTCGCCGTCATCCCATTGACCACCGTTGGCGAAGGCGGCGCGGTCGTTCTTCAGCGTCGGCTTGCGTTTGAACACCTCCAGCGCGATGGCTCGGAGCGAGGCGGCGCCGATTTCGCGCAGCTTCTCGGCGACGGCGTGCATACAGGCTTTACCGCTGTCGTCGTTGTCCGGCCACAACACCACGTCGCGTCCCTTTAGCGACGTCAGGTCAGCTTTGTGCCAGGAGTTGGAGCCGTTCGGCCAGCACGTGGCCACGTAGGTCGGCAACAGCTCGGCGGCGGCATCGGCCGCTTTCTCGCCTTCGCACAAAACCACAGGTGCGTCAGCGCGCTGGGCCAGTTCATCAAGGCGCAGTAGCGGACGCGGATCCGGCAGCCCCTGCCAGCGCCATTGCTTGGTTTGGCTATCGGCGCGCTGACACCATGTCAGGGGCGCAAAGACCTTCTTCGGCTTGCCGTCTTCATCCGGGCCGAGGTCGAAGCGATACAGCGCCATGAGGGGCTGACCCTGCGTATCACGGTAGATCCAGACCTTGGACGGCACACCGTGATCACGGTGCTTGGCCGGGCACATGTTCATGGCCTCGGTCGGGATCGGCTGGATGGCGTTCCACGTCGGCGCCTTCGGCTTACTCGGGGCGGCCTTAACCTTGGCGGCGCCGGGCGCAACGTTCAGCCAGTCCGCCAGTTTGTGGCAGGCTTCGACGTCGGTGCCGCCGTCCACATAGCGTACCAGATCGATCAGGTCGCCACCTTTGTCGCCGGTGGCAAAGTCCGCCCAGGTGCCTTTGCTCAAATTGACCTTGAGCGATCCGGTGCGCTTGTCGCTGCGGGTCGGATTCGGGGCGGTGTACTCCTTGCCGCCGTCGACGCGCTTGCCGTTGGGCAACCAGTGCGACAAGACACGCTCGATGTCTTTCAGCGCGGCGGCTTTCACGTCGGCGAAGCTTGGACGTTTCGCGGTGCTGTTCGGGCGCTGGCTCATGTGTCAGCCCTCGGCAGAAACAGCGCGTCGTTGATATCGTCGATCAGGGCTTTGGCCATCTCGCCCAGGTACAGGGCAGGCCAACTGAAACGCTCGCCGTTGTCACTCATGGCAGCGTCGAAATTGAGTTGATTCGCGTGATGCTGAAGCAACGACACCATCTCCAGTGCGTCTTCGACTGGCACACCGGCATTGACGCGAAACAGCTTCAGGTCAGAGGCGTTGACGCGGGAAAAGGTGGCGTGACCTAGCGTGGTGGAGGTGGTCATAGCGCACCGCCTTTCTGCACCGCAGGCGTTGAGGTGGTATCGCCGTGCATGGCCAGAATTTTGATCAGGCCGAGGGTGCCGCGAACGTCCCAGAGGACGGCGGCGATGACGTGATTGGCAAGGCGCGAGGATTCGTTTTCGAAGTGATCCTCAAGCAACGTCAGCACCGAGTCAGCGCGGTCGATGGCGCAGGTGATGGCGTCGATGGGTATGCCGGCTTCTGCGGTCGGATTCACGCAGAGCAGATCTTCGGGCAGGGCAAAACTCAGGGCGTTGTTCATTGAGCACCGCCTGCGGTTTCGAGTGCGCGGGCTTTGGCCATGTGAGCGTTGTAACGGGAGAGACGTGTAGCGAGGCTGGAGTTGGCGTGTAAAGCGGCGAGAGCCATTGCGCGGTGTGCAGCGGCGCGAATTTTGGACGGATTGATGGCGTGCATGTAGAGCTCCTTTTGCTGAGGAGCTGCCACCGCTTGCGGCCAAGCAAGGAATGGTGACAGCTGTACGCGGGTTGGCCGACCGGGGCAAAAGGGACCCGGCACACCCGAAGGTGTCCCACGCACAGCCGCCATAACACGATACGACGGGCACAAAAAAAGCGCCTGCGTTCGGATGGAGGGCGCTTGTGCGCCTTTTGCGGTTCGGACGGCCAAGTCCGGTCGCTGAATTTGCAGCGACGGTCAGAGAGTAACGTCCGTGTTTCGAAAGTGCAACTGCGCTGATGGCTTGCGGATTTTTCAGGTGCGGCATAAATTGTTCGTGCATGTAGATTGACCTCAACGCCTCCGGATTGCCCCCGGAGGCGTTTTCGTTTCAGGCATGGGCTTCCCAGCGCAGGGAGAGAAGGGGCAAAAATCCGCCGCTGAGCATGGAGCGGGCGTCTTCGTAAGCGTCGACCTGCTGGCCTTCGTCGACGACAACGGCCCCGGTCTTTTCGCAGTGGAGGGAGAGGGCGCACCAAGTGCCGTCGGCCCAGCTGAGCACGCTGACAACGCGACCTTGCCTTGCCTGCTGGCTGCGGTAGCGTTCAAGACGCTGCATGACGCGAGATGAGAAACCGATTCGACGCAACACGGAAAAGGGGTGCATCAAAGCGTTGCTTTCAGTCTTGTGGCTCATGCAGCCACCTGATCACGCGCCTCGATGCGGCTGCGCGCCCACGCTTGAACTTCGGAAAGGACCCATGCGACAGGGGCGCCGCGTGCGTTGCTGTTGCTCAGTTTGACTGGCTGCGGAAAGCCGCAGTCGGTGCGCTGCATCAGTTTGTAGATGGTCGAACGCTTCATCCCCACGATGCCTTCCACTTCTCGCATGCGGATTAAAGTTGAAGCGGCATCAAAAAGTGAGGCGGCGTTGGCGGGAGTCTTGCGGGGAAAATCGGTGACAGAGGTGTTCATAGGTATTGCTCTCGATTGATTTGGACAACGAGAGCAATGGTCTAGAAATTGGTCGGCGGTGAGCAGTTCACTTCCATTTGAAAGGACATTGAAATATCGGTCACACCACAAAATTGCGCTTGAGGATTCCCTCCACGCTTTTGCGGGTTAGCGCTTTTTCGGTTTCCATTGTCACCCACTCAGCGCGCTGTTTGAGTGGTTTGGACACCTCCCGTTCCAGCCAGGCGTGAACCGCCGTGGTCACGTTTCGCCGTGACATTCCGCTAGCCACGTAGTGTCGACCTTGCCTAATGATTGCTGTATCCCGTGCGCCGATTTCTTCGTTCCGTTCCGTTCCGCTGATGATGCCGCCCTTAGTGCGGATAGCGTGCTCGATTGCCCTGTAAGCGATTGGGGTCAGTTCGTCACTGATCAAGCAGGGTAAGGATGTTATGGGCTCCAAAAACAGCACGTACTGGTCCAGTGCCTCAACACGTTCGTTAGGATCGACCTGCCTTTCCACAACCTGACAATAAAGATCCCACGGCCAATCCGTCGGAGGCTCGGCGACATGCGACCAAGCCTCTTGTTCGGTGGAGCGCATCCAGTCAGCTAAGGCGCTAAGCGCTTTTACTGCGCAGGCCATGACGTAGGCGGCATATGTCTCGCGTTCCCATGCGGAATGACACTTGCTGTATTGGCGAACCCAATGCGCGAGACGGTTTTTTTTGTCGGTTGAGGCGTACTGAAAAATAGCCTCCTCATGCATCGTTGTCTGGATGCACATGCTGCTCATGTCACTGCTGATGTCGCCGGTCTGGATGCGAATGCAGCACTGGTTGATCAGCTCGCACACGTCAGTGATCTGTTCATTGCAGAATTCGTGTAGCGGCTGCTCTGAGAGATATTGAATCAAGCCAGCGGTTAACGCCGAGTGCAAGATTGGGTGCGTATCAATCATGCCCATGGTTCTCTCCGTGTAACGCTATATCCCTCGCCCTGAGAGTTGGATGCGTATCCAGCGATATTTGCGCTCTCGCCCAGCTTGAGGAGCTTTGGCCCGCAGCATGCGAGAGGCTTATTCTGACGTTACACAAACGGCGTGCGTTACATCGCATGTTCGGAAGGTTGTGCAAGAGTGTAACGGGATTGAAAGCCAATGAATCCGGGTGTTTGGCCGGCATCGTTACATGAGTAACACTTGTTACACGGATTTTGAAGGTGGTATGGATAAGTGCATTCATACCGCTTTTCCAAATTGTCCCTTGATCACCTTTTCGCTTGCCAACGCATCAAGGTGATCTGCATACCACTGCATCATCTTCACCCGGTGCTCAAGGTATTGAGCCTTGTTGTATACCCCGGATATTCCCTCTTCTTTGTGAGCAAGCTGCGCTTCGACATGCTCTTTTGGCCAGCCATGTTCCCTGAGCAGAGTGCTGGCGGTGTGACGAGTACCATGACCAACCAAGCGACCTTTGTAACCAACCGTCGCGAAGACCTTGTTGATGGTGTTTTCGCTAATCGTTGGATTCTTAGCGCCCACCCCAGGGAACAGCCAGCGACTGCGACCTGTGAGGCAGTGAAGTTCTTCGAGAGCGGAAAGCGCTTGCTTAGGGAGTGGACACACAAAGTCTCTGCGCATCTTCATCTTGGCGGCAGGCGTCGTCCATAACGCTTTATCAAGGTCGAACTCTTTCCATTCAGCTAACCGAACCATGCCCGGTCTAGATGCGGTCCAGATACAGAGCCATGCTGCGGTCCGGGCCGTCAGCCTGCTGGGAGTGTTTTTGAGTGCTTGGAGGAACTCTGACAACTCAGGCTCAAGTAAATGGGGATGTTGCTGAGTCTTCGGAGCTTGGGCTGCAATATCTCGTAGTCGACTGCCCGGATCGTTTTCCGTGAGGCCCAAACCGATGGCTCGCCCGAATATCTGATTGATCCAAGTGCGACACTTTTCAGCCACGTTGTGTGCGTCCCGGGCTTCGATGGATGCTTGGAGCTCCGCGCAGTCGGTACGGGTGATTTCGTCTAGAGGCTTATCTCCCAGTGCCGGGAGTATGTCTTTGTCGAGGTAGGTGCGGATTTTGTTGAGGGTGGAAGGCGCGAGACCCTTTTCCTCTTTTGCCTTCAGCCAGGCATCAGCGGCAGCTCGAAAGGTTCGGGTCTTGGCCGCATCGATAGCAGCTTTCGCGGATCGTTTTTGTTCAAGGGGATCGGCACCGCTACTCACTACTTTGCGTAGATCGGCAGCTTTGTCCCTTGCCAGCGCGCCACTAACTTCCGGGTAACCCCCGAGCCCCATCCAAGCCCAATTGCCCGCCGGACGTTTGTAGCGGAGCTGCCAAGATTTACCACCATCAGGTTTAACCCTGAAGTAGAGGCCGTTTCCGTCCAGCTCCCTGTATTCCTTTGATTCCGGCTCCAATCCCGCAAGTGTCGTGTCAGCGAGAGGGCGGCGCTTGATGTCTGCGCGCTTCATCCTTGTATCCCAAAGTTCGGTATTTTTCTCAGGATACAAGCAGGGATACAGGGATACAACGGATAAGGGGAGACAGGGGGAGACAGACAGGCACAAAAAAACCGGCCAAGTGGCCGGTTTCTCTGGGTCTGAGAGGCTGGTAGAGACTCTCAGATACTGCTATGTGGTGCCCCGAGGGAGACTCGAACTCCCACTCCTTTCGAAAACGGATTTTGAATCCGCCGCGTCTACCAATTCCGCCATCAGGGCTCAATGGCGGCGAAGTATAGAGATGAGATTACCGTTGGTCAATCACGTTTCATGGTCAATTTTCGATATTTCCGCTAGACTTTCGGCCCCTGCTAGACGAACCCCATCATGCGCGTTGCTGACTTTACCTTCGAACTCCCTGATTCGCTGATCGCCCGCCACCCTTTGGCCGAGCGTCGCGGTAGTCGCCTGTTGACCCTTGATGGGGTCAGCGGTGCTCTGGCACACCGTCAATTCACTGATTTGCTTGAGCATTTGCGCTCGGGCGATTTGATGGTGTTCAACAATACCCGGGTGATTCCGGCGCGGCTGTTCGGGCAGAAAGCGTCCGGTGGCAAGCTGGAAATCCTCATCGAACGGGTACTCGATACGCATCGCGTACTGGCGCATGTGCGTTCCAGCAAGTCGCCGAAGCCGGGTTCGAAGATTCTCATCGACGGCGGTGGCGAAGCCGAGATGCTTGCGCGTCACGACGCGTTGTTCGAGTTGGGCTTTGATGAGGAAGTGTTGCCGCTGCTTGATCGCGTCGGGCACATGCCGTTGCCTCCTTATATAGACCGCCCGGATGAAGGCTCGGATCGCGAGCGTTATCAGACGGTGTACGCCGAGCGCCTGGGCGCGGTGGCGGCGCCGACGGCGGGGCTGCATTTCGATGAGTCGCTGATGGAGGCGATTGCCGCCAAAGGCGTCGAGACCACGTTCGTCACGCTGCACGTTGGCGCCGGTACGTTCCAGCCAGTGCGCGTCGAGAAGCTTGAAGATCATCACATGCACACTGAGTGGCTGGAAGTCGGCCAGGACGTGGTCGATGCAGTCGCCGCGTGCCGTGCGCGCGGTGGTCGAGTGATTGCCGTGGGCACCACCAGCGTGCGTTCGCTGGAGAGTGCGGCGCGCGATGGTGTGCTCAAGCCGTTCAGTGGCGACACCGACATCTTTATCTTCCCGGGCCGACCGTTTCATGTGGTCGATGCCTTGGTGACCAATTTCCATTTGCCTGAATCCACGCTGTTGATGCTGGTTTCGGCCTTCGCCGGTTACCCCGAAACCATGGCCGCCTATAAGGCTGCCGTCGAAAACGGTTACCGCTTTTTCAGCTACGGTGATGCGATGTTCATCACCCGAAATCCCGCGCCGACTGCCCCTAGTGAATCGGACCCAGAGGAAACAGTATGAGTCGCACCTGTCGTATGTCGTTCGAGCTGCTTGCCACCGATGGCAAGGCCCGTCGTGGTCGTCTGACCTTCCCGCGTGGCACCGTCGAGACCCCGGCCTTCATGCCGGTTGGTACTTACGGCACGGTCAAGGGCATGTTGCCGCGTGACATCGTCGCCACCGGCGCGGAAATGATCCTGGGCAACACCTTTCACCTGTGGCTGCGTCCTGGCACCCAGGTGATCAAGGAGCACGGCGACCTGCACGATTTCATGCAGTGGAAAGGTCCGATCCTGACCGACTCCGGCGGATTCCAGGTGTTCAGCCTCGGCGCCATGCGCAAGATCAAGGAGGAGGGCGTGACCTTCGCCTCTCCGGTCGACGGCGCCAAAGTGTTCATGGGCCCGGAAGAGTCGATGCAGGTTCAGCGCGATCTCGGTTCCGACGTCGTGATGATTTTCGACGAATGCACGCCGTACCCGGCTGACGAAGACGTCGCCCGTGTGTCGATGGAGCTGTCGTTGCGCTGGGCTCAGCGTTCGAAGATTGCTCACGGCGAGAATACCGCTGCACTGTTCGGCATCGTTCAGGGCGGCATGCACCCGGATCTGCGCATGCGCTCGCTCGACGGCCTTTGCGAGATCGGCTTTGATGGCCTGGCCATTGGCGGTCTGTCGGTGGGCGAGCCGAAGCACGAGATGATCAAGGTGCTCGATTATCTACCGGGCATGATGCCGGCTGACAAACCTCGTTACCTTATGGGCGTTGGCAAACCGGAAGATCTGGTTGAGGGTGTGCGCCGCGGTGTGGACATGTTCGATTGCGTGATGCCAACCCGTAATGCCCGCAACGGGCATCTGTTCATTGATACAGGCGTGCTGAAGATCCGTAACGCGTTCCATCGCCATGATGAATCGCCACTGGATCCGACCTGCGATTGCTATACCTGCCAGAACTTCTCTCGCGCTTATCTGCATCACCTGGACAAGTGCGGCGAAATGCTGGGAAGCATGCTCAATACCATCCATAACTTGCGCCATTATCAGGTGCTGATGGCTGGTTTGCGCGAGGCTATTCAACAGGGTACATTGGCCGCCTTTGTCGATGCCTTCTACGCCAAACGCGGGCTCCCCGTTCCGCCTTTGGACTGAGTTTTCTGACCCCAAGATTCAACATTTGCAACTGGAGTGCTAAATGAGCTTTTTTATCTCTAACGCCATGGCTGACGCTGCTGCACCGGCTGCTGCAGGCCCAATGGGCGGCGGCTTCGAGTGGATTTTCCTGGTCGGCTTCCTGGTCATCTTCTACCTGATGATCTGGCGCCCACAGGCCAAGCGCGCCAAAGAGCAGAAGAACCTGCTGAGCAGCCTGCAGAAGGGCGACGAAGTGGTCACCACCGGCGGCATCGCCGGCAAGATCACCAAAGTGGCTGATGACTTCGTGGTTCTGGAAGTTTCCGACACTGTGGAAATGAAGTTCCAGAAAGGCGCCATCGCCGCCACGCTGCCAAAAGGCACGCTGAAAGCGATCTAAGGTTCCAACTTCTACTCAATCGACGGGGCGCGCAAGGCGCCCCGCGTTCATAACGGGCGGCGTGATGCTGAACAAATACCCTCTGTGGAAATACATTCTGATCCTGGCGGTGCTGGCGGTCGGTCTGATTTATTCCGCTCCCAATCTATATCCTGATGACCCGGCCATTCAGGTCAGCGGCGCCAGCACGGCACTGCAGGTCAATCAGGCCGATCTGGATCGCGTAAGCACCGCGCTGAAAGAATCCGGGATCAACGTCAAGGCTGCCACGCTGGCGGCGAACGGCAAGGGCGGTCTGATCCGTCTGACCAAGGCTGAAGATCAGCTGCCGGCCAAAGACGTTGTGCGCAAGGCATTGGGTGATGACTACGTCGTCGCGCTGAACCTGGCACAGACCACTCCGCAATGGCTGCGCAACCTGGGCGCGCACCCGATGAAGCTGGGTCTGGACTTGTCCGGTGGTGTGCACTTCCTGCTGGAAGTGGACATGGATAAAGCCCTCGATGCACGCCTGAAAGTCTACGAAGGCGACGTCAAGAGCCTGCTGCGTAAAGAGAAGCTGCGTTATCGCAGTCTGCCGCAGCTCAATGGTGCCATTCAGCTGGGCTTCAGCGATGAAGATTCCCGCGAACAGGCCCGTGCGCTGATCCGCAAGAACTTCAACGATTTCGACATTGTTCCGGCCGACCTCAACGGTCAACCGGTGCTGCGTCTGGCGATGACCCCGGCCAAGCTGGCGGAAATCCGTGAATACTCCATCAAGCAGAACTTGACCACGGTACGTAACCGCGTCAACGAGCTGGGTGTTGCCGAACCGATCGTCCAGCGTCAGGGCGCCAACCGCATAGTGGTTGAGCTGCCGGGCGTGCAGGACACTGCCGAAGCCAAGCGTATTCTCGGCAAGACGGCCAACCTTGAGTTCCGTCTGGCTGCAGAGCCTGGCGCTTCGAAAGCCACTTCCGAAACTTTCGAGTTCCGTGAAGGCAATCGTCCTTCGGCGCAGATCGAGCGCGGCCTGATCATCACGGGTGACCAGGTAACCGACGCCAAGGCCGGTTTCGGCGAGCACGGCACACCTGAAGTGAACATCCGTCTGGATGGTCATGGTGGCGAGCTGATGAGTCGTGCGACCCGCAGCAACGTCGGTCGCAGCATGGCTGTGATCTTCATTGAGCAGCGTCCGGTCACCACTTACACCAAGCAAATGGTGAATGGCGTCGAAAAAGACGTCGCGGTGCAGACGTTCAAGGAAGAGAAGAAGATCATCAGCCTGGCGACCATTCAGTCGCCGCTGGGTGCTCAGTTCCGTATCACTGGCCTGAACGGTCAGGGTGAGTCGTCCGAGCTGGCGCTGCTGCTGCGTGCCGGTGGTCTGGCGGCTCCGATGTACTTCGCTGAAGAGCGCACAATCGGCCCGAGCCTGGGTGCTGACAACATCACCAAGGGTATCGATGCGTCGTTGTGGGGCATGCTGTTCGTGTCGCTGTTCATCATCGCGATCTATCGCTTCTTCGGCGTCATCGCCACTGTTGCTCTCTCGGTGAACATGGTGTTGCTGCTGGCGCTGATGTCGCTGCTGGGTGCAACGCTGACCCTGCCGGGTATCGCCGGTATCGTTTTGACCATGGGTATGGCGGTCGACGCCAACGTGCTGATCTTCTCGCGGATCCGTGAAGAGATCGCCGCGGGCATGACCGTGCAGCGTGCAATCAACGAAGGCTTCGGCCGGGCATTTACCGCGATTCTCGATGCCAACCTGACCACTCTGTTGGTCGGCGGGATTCTCTTTGCGATGGGCACAGGCCCGGTCAAAGGTTTCGCAGTGACCATGTCCCTCGGGATCTTTACCTCGATGTTCACGGCCATCATGGTGACCCGCGCAATGGTCAACCTGATCTTTGGCGGACGTGACTTCAAGAAGTTGTGGATTTAAGGGGCTGCCATGTTACGTACAATCAACTTCATGGGCGTTCGCAACTTCGCGTTCGGCGTCACAGTATTCCTCACCCTGCTGGCTCTGTTCAGTGTCGCTACCAAGGGCATGAACTGGGGTCTGGACTTCACCGGCGGTACGCTCATCGAGCTGACCTACGAGCGTCCGGCCGATGTCACCAAGGTGCGCGAGCAACTGGTGAGTTCGGGTTACCACGAAGCCATCGTGCAGAGCTTTGGTGCGACGACCGATCTGCTGGTGCGGATGCCGGGTGAAGACCCGCAGCTGGGCCATCAGGTCGCGGAAGCGCTGCTGAAGGTTGGCGGCGACAACCCGGCGATGGTCAAGCGTGTCGAGTTCGTCGGCCCGCAGGTCGGTGAAGAGCTGCGCGACCAGGGCGGCCTCGGCATGCTGCTGGCGCTCGGCGGCATCCTGATCTACCTGGCTTTCCGCTTTCAGTGGAAATTCGCAGTCGGCGCTATCGTTTCGCTGATCCACGACGTGATCGTGACCATCGGTATCCTGTCGTTCTTCCAGATCACTTTCGATCTGACGGTACTGGCAGCGGTGCTGGCGATCATCGGTTACTCGCTGAACGACACCATTGTGGTATTCGACCGGGTTCGTGAGAACTTCCGAGTGCTGCGCAAGGCAACGCTGATCGAGAACATCAACATCTCGACCACCCAGACCCTGTTGCGCACCATGGCGACGTCGATTTCGACCTTGCTGGCGATCGCGGCACTGCTGTTCTTTGGTGGCGATAACCTGTTCGGCTTCTCGATTGCCCTGTTCATCGGTGTTCTGGCGGGTACGTACTCGTCGATCTACATCGCTAACGTGGTGCTGATCTGGCTGAACCTGACAACCGAAGACCTGATTCCACCGGCTAACACCGAGAAGGAAATCGACGACCGTCCATAACGGCCATCGTTTTCCCAGTTGTCAGCCAAAAAAGGCGCGAGTTGAACTCGCGCCTTTTTTTATGCTCCAAGGCTGGGAGAAGCGCGGGCCCGTCCCGCATGTGATGGTCAGGAGGTTCATGTGAACAAGTCGTTGCTGGTTGGTGCGGTATTGGGTGCTGTCGGTGTGACTGCCGGGGGTGCTGTTGCCACCTACAGCCTGGTTAAAAGCGGCCCTGAGTATGCGCAAGTATTAGCCGTTGAACCGGTCAAAACACAGATCAAGACGCCACGTGAAGTGTGCAAGGATGTAGCAGTGACCCGGCAGGCGCCGGTCAAGGATCAACACCAGATTCTCGGTACCGCCATCGGTGCCGTAGCGGGTGGTTTGCTGGGTAACCAGATCGGCGGCGGCAACGGCAAGAAGATTGCCACGGTCGCCGGCGCGGTCGGTGGCGGTTATGCCGGTAACAAGGTTCAGGAAGGCATGCAGGGTCGTGACACCTACACCACGACACAGACTCGCTGTAACACCGTAAACGACATCAGTGACAAGGTTGTCGGTTACGACGTTCGTTACTCGCTGGATGGCAAGGAAGGTAAAGTGCGCATGGATCGTGATCCGGGCAACCAGATTCCGGTCGACAAGGAAGGCAAGCTGGTCCTGTCGCAGAATGAGCCGGCTCAGTGATTGGCTGAGCGTTTGAAAAGAAGCACCCTTCGGGGTGCTTTTTTGTGCCCGTATTCTTGCCAGTCGACTGATCCGTCGGTGATCACCTGATACCCAATGTAGGAGCTGCCGAAGGCTGCGATCTTTTGATCCAGAAGCAAAAGATCGCAGCCTTCGGCAGCTCCTACAGGGGAATGTTGAATTTCAGGCATAAAAAAAGCACCCCGAAGGGTGCTTTTTCGTTTCGCCGGAAGCTTAGCGCTTCAGCGAAGCTGGCAGGTGCGGCTGGATCGCCGTCAGCACTGCCTTGAAGCATTTGGTGTTGCCGGCAACGATGTGACCTTTTTCAAGGAAGTCGTGACCACCGGTGAAGTCGCTCACCAGGCCGCCAGCTTCTTGAATCAGCAGGGCGCCTGCAGCCATGTCCCACTCGGACAGGCCCGACTCCCAGAACGCGTCGAAACGACCGGCAGCCACATAAGCCAGGTCCAGGCTCGCCGAACCGGCGCGGCGGATGCCGGCAGTCTGGCCAACCAGAGCGCGGAACATGCCCAGGTAGTTTTCGAGGTTGTCCATCTGGTCGTCACGGAACGGGAAGCCAGTGCCCAGCAGGGCGCCTTCGAGGCTGGTGCGACCGCTGACGCGCAGGCGGCGACCGTTCAGTTGAGCGCCGCGACCACGGCTGGCGGTGAATTCTTCCTGGCGAACCGGGTCCAGAACAACAGCGTGTTCCAGGCGACCGCGGTATTTGCAGGCGATGCTGACAGCGAAGTGAGGAATGCCGCGCAGGAAGTTGGTGGTGCCGTCCAGCGGATCAATGATCCACAGGTATTCTTCGCCTTCGATACCGGTACCGGCGTGCATGCCGGTCTCTTCGCCACGGATCGAGTGGTTCGGGTAAGCCTTGCGCAGCGCGTCGATGATTTTCTGCTCGGCGGCGCGGTCCACCTCGGATACATAATCCTTGGCGTCTTTTTCGTCGACCTTGATGGTATCCAGGCGCTCGATGGAGCGGAAGATCAGTTCACTGGCGCTGCGGGCGGCGCGCAGCGCGATATTCAGCATGGGCTGCATGGATGTGTCACCTAAGGTTGTTAAAGAAAGCCGCGCATTCTATCAGAACTTTTCTTCAGGTGAAGGTCGCTGTTCGCTTTCATAGCTTAACGGTAGGCTGTTCTGTAAGATTTGCACCCCTTTCCTGTGTCCGAGAGCGCCTCCCTTGCTGCAGAACATTCGTGTCGTCCTGGTCAATACCAGCCACCCCGGCAACATCGGCGGGGCCGCGCGCGCCATGAAAAACATGGGTCTGTCGCGCCTGGTGCTGGTCGAACCGCGCCTGTTTCCGCACCACGAGGCCGATGCTCGCGCCTCTGGTGCCGGTGACATCCTTGAAAACGCGCAAGTCGTCGCCACCCTGGAAGATGCCTTGGTCGGTTGCAATCTGGTGCTCGGCACCAGTGCTCGTGACCGGCGCATTCCCTGGCCGCTGCTGGATCCGCGCGAATGCGGGACCAAAGTGGTCGAGGAGACGGGGCAGGATGCGCAGATCGCACTGGTGTTCGGTCGTGAAGATTCCGGCCTGACCAATGACGAGCTGCAGCGATGTCACTTTCACGTGCATATCCCCTCTGATCCTGAGTTCAGCTCGCTGAATCTCGGAGCGGCGGTGCAGGTTTTGAGCTATGAAGTGCGCATGGCCTGGCTGGCCTCACAAGGTCAGCCGAGCAAGATCGAGAAAGAAGAAGTGGCCTCGGTGAAAAGTGCCGAGCTGGCAACCATGGATGAGCTTGAGCGATTCTATGAGCATCTGGAGCAGACGCTGGTCGCCATCGAATTCCTCGATCCGGAAAAACCGCGGCACTTGATGGCGCGCCTGCGCCGGTTGTACGGACGCAGCTCGGTCAGCCGGGCGGAAATGAATATATTGCGTGGCATCCTCACGGAAACCCAGAAAGCGGCCCGTGGTGAGCTTCTAAAGCGGAAGGACTGAATGATGTTTGAGCGTTTGCGTGAAGATATCCAGAGCGTATTCCATCGAGACCCGGCGGCGCGTAACGCTTTTGAAGTCCTGACCTGCTACCCCGGCATGCACGCTATCTGGATCCATCGATTGGCGGGCATGCTCTGGCGCAATGAGCTGAAATGGCTGGCGCGGCTGGTGTCGAACTTCGGTCGCTGGTTGACCGGAATCGAAATTCACCCGGGGGCCAAGGTCGGTCGGCGTTTTTTCATCGATCACGGTATGGGCATTGTCATCGGTGAAACCGCCGAGATTGGCGATGACGTGACCATTTATCAGGGTGTGACCCTGGGTGGCACGAGCTGGAACAAGGGCAAGCGTCACCCGACACTGGGCGACGGCGTTGTCGTGGGCGCTGGTGCCAAGGTGCTCGGGCCGTTCACGGTCGGTGCCGGTGCCAAGGTTGGCTCCAACGCGGTGGTGACTAAAGAAGTGCCGCCGGGTGCCACTGTCGTGGGCATTCCGGGTCGAATCATCGTCAAATCCGATGAGGAGCAGGACGCCAAGCGCAAGGCCATGGCCGAGAAGATCGGTTTCGATGCCTATGGCGTCAGCGAAGACATGCCCGACCCAGTGGCGCGTGCCATCGGTCAGTTGCTCGATCACCTGCAAGCGGTAGACGGGCGGTTGGAGGGGATGTGCGGCGCGCTGAAGGATCTGGGCAGTAATTACTGTGCGAAAGATCTGCCTGAGCTGCGCGAAGAAGACTTCGCCTGCGTGAAGGATAAAGACGAATCCAAAGCCGTATAACGCCCCTGTACGAGCTGCCGAAGGCTGCGATCTTTTGATCTTGCTTGTTCATAAAATCAAAAGATCGAAGCCTCCGACATTTCCTGCAAAGGCCTACGCCAGCCGGTGTGCCATTAAGCCGCAGACCCTGATATCATTCGCGCGCTCTTTTGCGGGTAAACCCGACTAAAGCACTAGGTCTTATAGTTGACTTAAATGCTCGGGAATTGCATACTCCCGCCCATTCTGAACTCCGTGGTAATTGTCCATGCGACTGACTACAAAAGGCCGATACGCCGTGACTGCCATGCTTGACCTGGCGTTGCATGCGCAGCACGGGCCGGTGTCCCTGGCCGATATCTCCGAGCGCCAAGGCATTTCCCTGTCCTATCTCGAACAGCTTTTTGCCAAGCTGCGCCGCAGTAACCTGGTTTCCAGTGTTCGCGGTCCGGGTGGTGGCTACCAGTTGTCCCGCGACATGCAGGGCATTCAGGTGGCTCAGGTGATCGACGCAGTGAACGAGTCGGTCGATGCCACCAAGTGCGGGGGGCAGGGTGATTGCCATTCCGGCGATACCTGCCTGACCCATCACCTGTGGTGCGACCTGAGCCTGCAGATTCACGAATTTCTAAGTGGTATCAGCTTGGCTGATCTTGTGACTCGCCGTGAGGTACAAGAAGTAGCCCAGCGTCAGGACCAGCGCCGTTGCAACAGCAAGGCGCCACGCCTGGACAAGATTGAAGCGTCCGCCGTCGAATGACAGCCGTAGAGCCAGCGGCACGCCAGCCCTGATTTAGGAGATAGTCCATGAAATTGCCGATTTACCTTGATTACTCTGCGACCACCCCGGTCGATCCGCGCGTTGCGCAAAAAATGAGTGAATGCCTGCTGGTCGACGGAAACTTCGGTAACCCGGCGTCCCGTTCCCACGTGTTCGGCTGGAAAGCTGAAGAGTCCGTCGAAAACGCCCGTCGTCAGGTGGCCGATCTGGTCAACGCCGACCCGCGTGAAATCGTCTGGACCTCCGGCGCCACCGAGTCCGACAACCTGGCGATCAAAGGTGCGGCACATTTCTACGCCTCCAAGGGCAAGCACCTGATCACCACCAAGATTGAGCACAAGGCTGTCCTCGACACCATGCGCCAACTCGAGCGTGAAGGTTTCGAAGTGACCTACCTCGAGCCTCAGACTGATGGTCTGGTGACTCCGGCAATGATCGAAGCCGCACTGCGCGAAGACACCATTCTCGTGTCGGCGATGCATGTGAACAACGAAATCGGCACCATCAACGACATCGAAGCCATCGGCGAGATGCTTCGCGCCAAAGGCATCCTGTTCCACGTCGACGCCGCTCAGTCCACCGGCAAGGTCGACATCGACCTGTCGAAACTGAAAGTCGACATGATGTCGTTCTCCGCCCACAAGACCTACGGTCCTAAAGGCATCGGCGCGCTGTACGTGAGCCGCAAGCCTCGTGTGCGCATCGAAGCGACCATGCACGGCGGCGGTCACGAGCGCGGCATGCGTTCCGGTACCCTGGCGACCCACCAGATCGTCGGCATGGGCGAAGCGTTCCGTGTGGCCAAGGAAGACATGGCTGCCGAAAACGTGCGCATCAAAGCCTTGAGCGACCGTTTCTACAAGCAGGTCGAGCATCTGGAAGAGCTGTACGTCAACGGCAGCCTGACTGCCCGCGTTCCACACAACCTGAACCTGAGCTTCAACTACGTTGAGGGCGAGTCGCTGATCATGGCGCTCAAGGATCTGGCGGTTTCGTCGGGTTCGGCGTGCACCTCGGCATCGCTTGAGCCTTCGTACGTACTGCGCGCCCTGGGCCGCAACGACGAACTGGCACACAGCTCGATCCGCTTCACCTTCGGCCGCTTCACCACCGAAGAAGAAATCGACTACGCCGCGCAGAAAGTCTGCGAGGCCGTTACCAAGCTGCGCACTTTGTCGCCGCTGTGGGACATGTACAAAGACGGCGTCGATATCTCGAAAATCGAGTGGGCGGCACACTAAATATAGAAGCCGCCGGATACAGATCCTGTAGCGACGCGGCGACTGATGCAGCGCAGCTACAGGGTCTCAAGAGCGGCCCTGATGAGTGAGGATTAGAATCATGGCTTACAGCGAAAAGGTCATCGACCACTACGAAAACCCGCGTAACGTCGGCAAGATGAATGCCGAAGACCCGGATGTCGGTACTGGCATGGTCGGCGCACCAGCGTGCGGCGACGTAATGCGTTTGCAGATCAAGGTCAACGATCAGGGCATCATCGAAGATGCCAAGTTCAAGACCTACGGCTGCGGTTCGGCAATCGCTTCCAGCTCCCTCGCTACCGAGTGGATGAAGGGCAAGACCCTGGACGAAGCGGAAACCATCAAGAACACCCAGCTGGCCGAAGAACTGGCCCTGCCGCCAGTGAAAATTCACTGCTCGGTACTCGCTGAAGACGCTATCAAAGCGGCTGTTCGCGATTACAAGCAGAAGAAAGGCTTGATCTGACTTTCAGGATTTGGCGACGAGTAAGGAGTCACCGATGGCTATCAGCATGACAGAAGCGGCTGCTCGACACGTGCGGCGCTCCCTCGACGGGCGCGGCAAAGGTGAAGGGATTCGTCTGGGTGTTCGCACCACAGGTTGTTCCGGCCTTGCCTACGTGCTGGAGTTTGTCGACGAGGTGGTTGCAGAGGATCAGGTGTTCGAAAGTCACGGCGAGAAAGTGATTATCGACCCGAAAAGCCTGGCCTACCTGGACGGCACCGAGCTCGATTTCGTCAAGGAAGGGTTGAACGAAGGCTTCAAGTTCAACAATCCCAACGTACGCGGTGAGTGTGGCTGCGGCGAAAGCTTCAACATCTGAGGCTTGTCGTGGGTAGTCCTTGTCATTTCGCTTTATTCGAGCTGCAACCGAGCTTCCGTCTGGATCTCGAGCAGTTGGCCGCGCGCTACCGTGAGTTGGCGCGTGGTGTTCATCCTGACCGCTTTGCCGATGCTTCCGAGCGCGAGCAGCGGTTGGCGCTTGAGCAGTCTGCCGGCCTCAACGAGGCGTATCAGGTGCTCAAGAGCCCACCCCAGCGTGCGCGCTACCTGCTGAAGGTCAGTGGGCATGAAGTGCCGATGGAAGTCACCGTCCAGGATCCCGAGTTTCTTTTGCAGCAGATGCAATGGCGCGAAGAGCTCGAAGACCTTCAGGACAGTGCCGATCTCGACGGCGTCGCAGTTTTCAAGCGTCGCTTGAAAGTGGCCCAGGAAGAACTCAACGAAAGTTTTGCAGCTTGTTGGGATGATGCAGCACAACGTGATCAGGCCGAACGCCTGATGCGGCGCATGCAGTTCCTCGACAAGCTGACCTACGAAGTGCGCCAGTTAGAAGAGCGCCTCGACGATTAACCCAGTGCCGCTCCGGTCGCACGCCTGATATACAGATAAGTCCTGATCACGATGGCCCTACTGCAGATCGCCGAACCCGGCCAAAGTCCTCAACCGCACCAGCGCCGTCTGGCTGTGGGGATCGACTTGGGCACTACCAATTCGCTGGTCGCTGCGTTGCGCAGTGGTCTTTCCGAGCCGCTGGCCGACGCAAACGGGCAGGTCATCCTGCCGTCTGCCGTGCGTTACCACGCCGATCACGTCGAAGTCGGCGAGTCGGCCAAACTGGCTGCCGCCTCCGATCCTTTGAACACTGTGCTGTCGGTCAAGCGCTTGATGGGTCGTGGTCTGTCCGACGTCAAGCAATTGGGCGAGCAACTGCCATACCGTTTCGTCGGTGGCGAATCGCACATGCCGTTCATCGATACCGTGCAGGGCCCGAAAAGCCCGGTCGAAGTCTCCGCCGATATCCTCAAAGTGTTGCGCCAGCGTGCTGAAGCGACCTTGGGTGGCGAACTGGTTGGCGCGGTGATCACCGTTCCGGCGTATTTCGACGATGCTCAGCGCCAAGCCACCAAAGATGCGGCCAAACTGGCCGGTCTGAACGTGCTGCGTTTGCTCAATGAGCCGACCGCTGCCGCTGTGGCTTACGGTCTGGATCAGCACGCCGAGGGCCTCGTAGCTATTTACGATCTTGGTGGCGGCACTTTCGATATTTCGATTCTGCGTCTGACTGGCGGTGTGTTTGAAGTTCTGGCCACTGGCGGCGACAGCGCGCTGGGCGGCGATGATTTCGATCACGCGATTGCTGGCTGGATCATCGAGAGCGCGGGCCTGTCCGCCGATCTCGATCCGGGCGCACAACGTAATCTGCTGCAAACCGCTTGCGCGGCCAAAGAAGCCCTGACCGATGCGGCCAGTGTTGAAGTTGCCTACGGCGACTGGAAAGCACAGCTGACCCGCGAAGCCTTCGATGCGCTGATCGAACCGATGGTCGCGCGCAGCCTCAAAGCCTGCCGCCGCGCCGTTCGCGATTCCGGCATTGAGCTGGAAGATGTGCACGCCGTGGTCATGGTCGGTGGTTCGACTCGCGTCCCGCGTGTTCGCGAAGCGGTTGCCGAAGCCTTCGGTCGTGAGCCGTTGACTGAAATCGACCCGGATCAAGTGGTGGCCATCGGTGCCGCGATTCAGGCCGACACTCTGGCTGGCAACAAGCGCGATGGCGGCGAGCTGTTGCTGCTCGACGTGATTCCGCTGTCCCTGGGGCTGGAAACCATGGGCGGCCTGATGGAGAAGGTGATTCCGCGCAACACCACCATCCCCGTTGCCCGTGCTCAGGACTTCACCACTTATAAAGACGGCCAGACGGCCATGGCTGTTCACGTCTTGCAGGGCGAGCGTGAACTGATCAGCGACTGCCGCTCTCTGGCGCGTTTTGAATTGCGCGGCATTCCAGCGATGGTCGCCGGTGCAGCGAAGATTCGCGTGACCTTCCAGGTCGACGCTGACGGTCTGCTCAGCGTTTCCGCCCGCGAACTGGGTTCGGGCGTTGAGGCGAGCATTCAGGTCAAGCCGTCCTACGGTCTGACCGACGGCGAAATCGCCAAGATGCTCAAGGATTCGTTCCAGCACGCCAATGACGACAAGGTCGCTCGCGTTTTGCGTGAACAGCAAGTCGATGCCCAGCGTCTGATCGAAGCCGTGCAGGGTGCTCTTGAGGTGGATGGCGAGCGTTTGCTCGACGCCGAAGAGCGCATGGTCATCGACCTGCAATTGCAGGAACTGGCCGAACTGATGAAAGGTACCGATGGTTACGCCATCGAGCAGCAGACCAAGCGTCTGTCGCAAGTGACCGATGCTTTTGCTGCCCGCCGCATGGATTTGACGGTGAAAGCCGCTCTGTCGGGGCGCAATCTGAATGAAATCGAGGATATCTGATGCCGCAGGTCATTTTTCTGCCCCACGACAAGTTCTGCCCTGAGGGTATGGTGGTCGACGCTGCGCCCGGCACATCGATTCTTGAACTGGCCCACGAACACCACATCGAGATGGAAAGTGCTTGCGGCGGCGTCTGCGCTTGCACCACTTGTCACTGCATCATCCGTGAGGGTTTCGACTCGATGGAAGAGGCTGACGAGCTGGAAGAAGACTTCCTTGATCGTGCCTGGGGCCTGGAAGCGCAATCGCGTCTGGCCTGTCAGGCTATCGTGGGTGAAGAAGACATCACCGTCGAGATTCCGAAATATTCGCTTAACCATGCGGCCGAAGCGCCGCACTGACTGGTAAGACTGTCATGAGCTACGGTTGGAATGATGTTCAACGTATTGCAGAAGAGCTGGCCGAGGCCCATGCCGGTGTCGATCCATATTCTGTAGGTTTCGTACGTCTGCAGCAGATGATCCTGGATCTGCCTGAGTTTGATAGCACTTCTGGCCGAGTCGGTGAGAAGGTGCTGGAAGCGGTTCAGGAGCTTTGGGCCAAAGAATTGGACTGATCGTCTCGCAGGTTAGGCAATACCCAAGAACCCGCGTATAATTCGCGGGTTTAATTTTTCACAAATTACCGTTTCTGGAGTTACACCATGGCTGTTCAACGCACTTTCTCCATCATCAAGCCTGACGCTGTTGCAAAAAACGTCATCGGCGAAATCACCACTCGTTTCGAAAAAGCCGGCCTGCGCGTTGTAGCTTCGAAACTGAAGCAACTGTCCAAAGCTGAAGCTGAAGGCTTCTACGCTGAGCACAGCGCTCGTGGTTTCTTCGGCGACCTGGTTTCCTTCATGATCTCCGGTCCTGTTGTTGTTCAGGTTCTGGAAGGCGAAAACGCTATCGCTCTGAACCGTGAGCTGATGGGCGCTACCAACCCTAAAGAAGCTGCTGCCGGTACCATCCGCGCTGATTTCGCTGATTCCATCGACGCCAACGCTGTTCACGGTTCGGACTCCGAAGCCGCAGCTGCTCGTGAAATCTCGTACTTCTTCGCAGCTACTGAAGTAACCACTCGCTAAGCATTGGCTTAAGAGTGAAGGTGAATCCATGACTACATCGACTGTTAAAACCAACCTGCTGGGTCTGACCCAGCCGGAAATGGAAAAATTCTTCGACTCAATCGGGGAGAAGCGTTTCCGTGCCGGTCAGGTAATGAAATGGATTCACCACTTTGGCGTCGATGATTTCGACGCCATGACGAACGTCAGCAAGGCCTTGCGCGACAAGCTCAAGGTTATTGCCGAGGTCCGTGGTCCCGAAGTTGTCAGCGAGGACATCTCCACCGACGGCACCCGTAAGTGGGTGGTGCGCGTGGCGTCCGGCAGCTGTGTCGAGACCGTGTACATTCCCCAGGGCAAACGCGGTACGTTGTGCGTTTCGTCCCAGGCAGGCTGTGCCCTGGACTGCAGTTTCTGCTCCACCGGCAAGCAAGGCTTCAATAGCAACCTCACCGCCGCCGAAGTCATCGGTCAGGTGTGGATTGCCAACAAATCTTTCGGCAGCGTCCCGGCCACCGTCGACCGTGCCATCACCAACGTGGTGATGATGGGCATGGGTGAGCCGCTGCTGAACTTCGACAACGTCGTCGCCGCCATGCATCTGATGATGGATGACCTCGGCTACGGGATCTCCAAGCGCCGCGTGACCCTGTCCACGTCGGGTGTGGTGCCGATGATCGATGAGCTGTCCAAGCACATCGACGTATCCCTGGCGTTGTCCCTGCACGCACCGAATGACGCATTGCGTAACCAATTGGTGCCGATCAACAAGAAATATCCGCTTAAGATGCTGCTCGAGTCGTGCCAGCGCTACATGTCGTCCCTGGGCGAGAAGCGCGTGCTGACCATCGAGTACACCTTGCTCAAGGACATCAACGACAAAGTCGAACATGCCGTTGAGATGGTCGAGTTGCTGAAAGACATTCCATGCAAGATCAACCTGATTCCGTTCAACCCGTTCCCGCATTCCGGGTACGAGCGGCCTAGCAACAATGCTATCCGCCGGTTCCAGGATCAACTGCATCAGGCAGGCTTCAACGTCACTGTGCGCACCACTCGTGGTGAAGACATTGATGCGGCTTGCGGTCAATTGGTAGGACAGGTGCTGGATCGCACCCGTCGCAGCGAACGTTACATTGCCGTGCGGGAATTGAACGCCGACGGCGATCTGGCGCAGAACGCCGCGAATACAAACTAAGAGAGGATCTCTATGTCCCTGCGCTTTGCGCTGCTGTTGCTGTTGGCCAGCCTGAGTGCTGGCTGTGTCCTGTCGGGTGACTACAACCCGATGAAGACCAGCAAGGGCCGCGATGAAGCGCGAGCCGCTTATGTGCAGTTGGGGCTGGGGTATTTGCAGCAGGGCATGACCGAACGCGCCAAGGTGCCGCTGAAAAAGGCTTTGGACCTGGACAGCTCCGATCCGGACGCCAATGCTGCGCTCGGACTGGTGTTCCAGGCCGAAATGGAGCCTGCACTGGCTGACGAACACTTCCGCAAGGCCTTGTCTTCACGTCCCGCCGATGCCCGAACCCTCAACAACTACGGCAGTTTTCTCTACGAAGAACAGCGTTACAAGGAAGCCTACGAGCGTTTTGAACAGGCCGCCGCCGATACCCTGTATCCTGAGCGCTCGCGCGTGTTCGAGAATCTCGGCATGACGGCGGCGAAGCTCGGACAGCGTGATCTGGCGCAGCAGCAACTGGAAAAAGCCCTGCGCTTGAATCGTCAACAACCGCGCGCATTGCTGGAAATGGCTGAGTTGTCCTTCGAAGACAGGCATTATGTGCCCGCGCGTGACTATTACGACCGTTTCAGCCTGCTAACCGAACAAAATGCACGTAGTCTATTGCTCGGCGTTCGGCTGGCAAAAGTGTTTGAAGATCGCGACAAGGCCGCCAGTTATGGCCTGCAATTAAAACGACTCTATCCCGGTACGCCGGAATATCAGCAATACCTGTCGGAGCAATGATGAAAGCGGCGCATCCCGAAGTTGTAGCAGCGAATCGCGTTAACCCCGGTGAGACCTTGCGCCAGGCCCGCGAAAGCAATGGCTGGTCGCTGGCCGAAGTGGCCCTCAAGCTCAACCTCACCGTGACTTCCCTGAGCAATCTTGAAGCCGGCGCTTTCGACAAGCTGCCGGGGCACACCTTCGCTCGCGGCTATATTCGCGCCTATGCCAAGTTGCTCGGCATGGACCAGACCGCTCTGGTTCAGCAATTCGACCAGTCCACCGGCACCGATTCCCAGGGCAGCAACGTGCATGCGCTGGGACGTATCGAAGAGCCGGTGCGCGTTTCCCACACCATTTTGCGCATCGTCAGCCTGCTGTTGCTGATCGCGGTCATCGGCGGCGGTTTCGTCTGGTGGCAGGATCAGACTTCGCAGCGCACCAAAGACTTGACCAGCCTCGCCCCTGAGCACGTCGAAGTCGAAGGCGCCGATGGCACCACGCAGATTCACCCGATTGACGAGCCGGAAGACCAGGCCGTTGCCGAAGGTCAGGCCGAGGGCGCGACTGCCCTGGCACTGCCGCAATCGGAGACCACCGCCGAATCTACCGGCGCCGAGCCTGCCACTGCGGCAACGGCACCGGCACCGGCAGCACCGGCCGCTCCGGCTGCGGCGCTAATTGCACCGGCTCAAACCCCGGCACCGGTTGTCGCTGCCCCTGCCACGCCGGCACCGAACGTTCCGGCCACTCCTGCTCCGACCGTTACCGCTCCGGTGGTTCCTGCGACGCCAGCGCCAACCGCGCAAGCGTCCGCGCCAGTTGCGGGGCAGGGTCAGGTTTCGGTGCAGTTCGTTGCCGATTGCTGGACCCAGGTTACCGATGCCAGTGGCAAGACTCTGTTCAGTGGCCTGAAGCGTAAGGGCGACAGCCTGTCTGTTGCCGGCAAGCCTCCATTTGCCGTACGCCTGGGCTATGCCCGTGGCGCTCAGGTCAGCTACAACGGCCAAGCGGTCGATGTCGCTCCGTTCACCAGTGGCGAGACTGCTCGCCTGAAGTTGGGTCAATAAGTCATGCACGGCGAATCTCCAATCAAACGTCGCGTTTCGCGCAAGATCTGGGTCGGCAACGTACCGGTGGGCGGCGATGCGCCTATCGCTGTACAGAGCATGACCAACAGCGACACCAATGACGTAGCCGCCACCGTTGCACAAATCAATCGTCTGGAAGCCGCTGGCGTCGACATCGTTCGCGTTTCGGTGCCGGACATGGACGCCGCCGAGGCATTCGGCAAGATCAAGCAATTGGTCAAGGTGCCGCTGGTTGCCGACATTCACTTCGACTACAAGATTGCCTTGCGCGTAGCCGAACTGGGTGTGGACTGCCTGCGTATCAACCCGGGCAACATCGGTCGCGAAGATCGCGTGCGTGCAGTGGTTGATGCTGCGCGTGATCGCGGTATCCCGATCCGCATCGGCGTCAACGCCGGCTCGCTGGAAAAAGACCTGCAAAAGAAATACGGCGAGCCGACCCCGGCGGCGCTGGTCGAGTCCGCTCTGCGTCACGTTGAACACCTCGAACGCCTGAATTTTCAGGACTTCAAGGTCAGCGTGAAGGCTTCCGACGTGTTCATGGCCGTCGAAGCCTACCGCTTGCTGGCGAAAGAAATCGTCCAGCCGCTGCACCTTGGCATCACCGAAGCCGGTGGATTGCGTTCGGGCACAGTGAAATCCGCCGTGGGCCTAGGTATGCTGCTCGCCGAAGGGATTGGCGATACTATTCGCATCTCGCTGGCGGCCGATCCGGTCGAGGAAGTGAAGGTCGGTTACGACATTCTCAAGTCTTTGCATTTGCGTTCCCGTGGCATCAACTTCATCGCCTGCCCGAGCTGCTCGCGGCAGAACTTCGATGTGGTCAAGACCATGAACGAGCTGGAAGGGCGCCTTGAAGACCTGCTGGTGCCGCTGGATGTCGCGGTGATCGGTTGTGTGGTCAACGGCCCCGGCGAAGCCAAGGAAGCCCATATCGGCTTGACCGGCGGCACGCCAAACCTGATTTACATCGACGGCAAGCCGGCGCAGAAACTGACGAATGACAATCTGGTGGATCATCTGGAAAAGCTGATCCGCCAGAAAGCGGCCGAAAAGGTCGAAGCTGACGCAGCGGTTATCGCGCGCGGCTGAGCCTACAGAGCCGAACGAATTTAAGGATTTAAAGTGAGCAAGTCATTGCAAGCCATTCGTGGCATGAACGACATCCTGCCCGAACAGACCCCGCTGTGGCGTTATTTCGAGGGCACTGTTGCGCGTCTGCTGGATAACTACGGTTACAAGCAGATCCGCATGCCGATCGTCGAGTTCACCGAGCTGTTCAAACGCTCGATCGGTGAAGTGACCGACATCGTCGAAAAAGAGATGTACACCTTCGAAGACCGCAACGGCGACTCCCTGACCCTGCGTCCGGAAGGCACCGCGGCGTGTGTGCGTGCAGTGCTTGAGCACGGCATCACTGGCGGTGGTCAGGTGCAGAAACTCTGGTACATCGGCCCGATGTTCCGCCACGAGCGTCCGCAGAAAGGCCGTTATCGCCAGTTCCACCAGATCGGTCTGGAGGTGTTCAACCTCGACGGTCCGGACATCGACGCCGAGCTGATCACCATGACCTGGCGCCTGTGGGGCGAGCTGGGCATCCGTGATGCGGTCAAGCTCGAACTCAACAGCCTCGGCACCAGCGAGTCCCGTGGTCGCTACCGTGAAGCGCTGGTCGAGTATCTCTCGGCGCATCACGACAAGCTCGACGAAGACAGCCAGCGTCGCCTGAAAACCAACCCGCTGCGCGTGCTCGACACCAAAAATGCCGACACCCAGGCCGTGCTGGTTGATGCGCCGAAGATGGCCGACTACCTGGACGACGAGTCCCGTGCACACTTTGAAGGCTTGAAGGCCCGTCTGGATGCCGTCGGCATTCCGTACGTGCTCAATCCGAAACTGGTACGCGGCCTCGATTACTACAGCAAAACCGTTTTCGAATGGGTCACCGACAAGCTCGGCGCCCAGGGTACTGTTTGCGCGGGCGGTCGTTATGACGGTCTGGTCGAGCAAATGGGTGGCAAGCCGACCACCGGCGTTGGTTTCGCCATGGGCATTGAACGTCTGGTGCTGATGCTCGAGACCCTCGAGCAGATCCCGGAAGAAATTTCCCGCCAGGTCGACGTCTACCTCTGCGCCTTCGGTGAAGAAGCCGAGCTGGCCGGTCTGGCTCTGGCCGAGCGTGTACGTGATCAGCTTCCAAACCTGCGTCTGCAAGTCAATGCCGGCGCTGGCAGCTTCAAAAGCCAGTTCAAGAAGGCCGACAAGAGCGGTGCGCTGTACGCACTGATCCTCGGTGACGACGAAATGGCCCAGCAAGTGGTAGGTTTCAAACCCCTGCGTGGCCAGGGCGAACAACAAAGCATTGCCTGGGATGCGCTTGCCGCTCACCTGGCCACCTGCGTCGTGCAGGGTTGAAGCTGTCTTAACAGCCGAATTAGCGATTAAGGAGTATTGGGGTGTCGAGTACCGAAGACGAACAGTTGGCGGATTTGAAAGACTGGTGGACACGCAACGGCAAACCTCTGGTCACCGGCGGCCTGTTGGCGCTGGTCATCGTGTTCGGCTGGCAGGCTTATCACAAATATCAGGGCAACCAGTCGCAAGGCGCCTCGGTGCTCTATCAGCAACTGCTGGAAACCACGCTGACGCCTGACGGCAAGCCTGATGCTGCCCGCGTTGCGGATCTGGCCGGCAAGCTCAAGAGCGAATTCGGCGGCACTGCCTATGCGCAGTACGGCAGCCTGTTCGTGGCCAAAGTTGCAGTCGACAGCGGCAAGCTGGACGACGCCGCGACCGAGCTCAAAACCATCGTCGACAAACCGGCCAATCCGGCGCTGGGCGAAATCGCCCGTCAGCGTCTGGCGCAGGTGCTGGGCGCGCAGGACAAAGCGGATGACGCTCTGAAACTGCTCGACGGCGACGCCGACAAAGCGTTCCTGGCCACTCGCGAAGAACTCAAGGGCGACCTGCTGGTGAAGCTGGGCCGTACCGACGACGCGAACAAGGCGTATCAAAAAGCCAAGGCGGCACTGTCGGATGAAGCGGCGGTCGGTGGCCTTCAAATCAAGCTCGACGACCTGGCCAAAGGGGATGCGTGACGTGATCCGTTGGAAGCATGCAGCATTGCTGGCTCTGGCCATTTTGGCCGCGGGTTGCAGCAGCAACAGCAAAAAAGAATTGCCACCGGCCGAGCTGACCGACTTCAAAGAAGAAGTCGTGCTGCAAAAGCAGTGGAGTCGTTCGATCGGTGACGGTCAGGGCGAAACCTACAACATGCTGGTACCGGCGATCGACGGCGACACCATCTACGCGGCCGATGTGACCGGCGTGGTAATGGCCATGGATCGCAGCAACGGCGACGTGAAGTGGGATCAGGATCTTGAACTGCCTGTCTCCGGCGCCGTTGGCGTAGGTTACGGTCTGGTTCTGATTGGTACGCTGCGTGGCGAAGTCGTCGCTCTGGACACCATCAACGGTGAAGAGAAGTGGCGTGCTCGCGTCAACAGTGAAGTCCTCGCGCCGCCGGCCAACAACGGCGACGTGGTAGTGGTGCAGACTCAGGACGATCGTTTGATCGGTCTGGATGCTTCCACCGGTACTCAGCGCTGGGTGTATGACAGCACTCCTGCCGTGCTGACCCTGCGTGGCACCAGCGCACCGCTCGTGACCAACCGCCTCGCGGTGGCTGGTCTGTCGACCGGTAAAGTAGTCGCCCTGGATATTTCCAATGGCGTGCCGGTGTGGGAACAACGCATCGCCATTCCACAGGGTCGTTCGGAACTGGAGCGCGTGGTCGATATCGACGGCGGTCTGCTGCTGTCCGGCGGCACGCTGTACGTTGCCAGCTATCAGGGTCGCGTTGCGGCACTGGATCTGGAAAGCGGTCGTCAACTGTGGCAGCGCGATGCGTCGAGCTACGCCGGTATTGCTCAAGGTTTCGGCAGCGTTTACGTGAGCCTGTCTTCGGGCACCGTTGAAGGCGTCGACGAGCGTTCTACCACGGCTTTGTGGAGCAACGATTCGCTGGCTCGCCGCCAACTGTCGGCTCCGGAAGTGTTTTCCAGCTATGTTGCAGTAGGTGACCTGGAAGGTTATCTGCACCTGCTGAGTCAGGTTGACGGTCGTTTCGTCGGCCGTGAGCGCATCGACAGCGACGGCCTGCGTGCCCGTCCGCTGGTGGTGGGTGACACGATTTATGTGTATGGCAACAGCGGCAAACTGGAAGCCCTGACCATCAAGTAACAACTATGCTTGGGGATAACACCCCAGGCAGCTTCACTTGCGGGAGTGAACCTGTTCACCCCCGCAGTGTTGCCCCGAGCACCAGCCGCTGCCTCGCAGCGGCTTTTGTATTTTCTGAAATAACGAAGTGGAGAGCCGCATGGTTCCCGTAATCGCCCTGGTGGGCCGACCGAACGTCGGCAAGTCCACCTTGTTCAACCGCCTGACCAGGACTCGCGACGCCATCGTCGGCGACTTGTCCGGTCTGACCCGTGATCGCCAGTACGGTGAGGCCAAGTGGCAAGGGCGTTCCTACATTCTGGTCGACACCGGTGGTATCTCCGGTGACGAGCACGGTATGGACGAAAAAATGGCCGAGCAGTCGCTGCTGGCCATTGAAGAAGCAGATGTTGTGTTGTTCCTGGTAGATGCCAAGGCCGGTTTCACCGCCGCCGACCAGATGATCGCCGAACACCTGCGCAAACGTAACAAGTGTTCCTACGTGGTTGCCAACAAGGTCGACAACATCGACCCGGAAATGGCCCGCGCTGAATTTGCTCCGTTGGGCATGGGCCACGCGATTCCTATCGCCGGTGCTCACGGTCGCGGCATCACCCAGATGCTGGAAATCGCCCTGGGTGAATTCCCGAGAGACGAAGAAGAGCCGGAAGACGGCGAAGAAGAAGTCGTTGCCGAAGGCGAGGAAGCCAAGCGCATTCCTGGCCCGAGCGAAAAAGACGGCATCAAGATCGCCATCATTGGTCGTCCGAACGTTGGCAAGTCGACTCTGGTTAACCGCATGCTCGGTGAAGACCGGGTAATCGTTTATGACCAGCCCGGCACCACCCGCGACAGTATCTACATCCCGTTCGAGCGGAATGAAGAGAAGTACACGCTGATCGACACCGCTGGTGTGCGCAAGCGCGGCAAGATTCACGAAGAAGTCGAAAAATTCTCCGTGGTCAAAACGCTGCAGGCGATCAAAGACGCCAACGTCGTGATCTTCGTGATGGACGCCCGCGAAGGTGTGGTCGATCACGACCTCAACCTGCTGGGCTTCGCCATTGAGTCGGGTCGTGCGCTGGTGATCGCGATCAACAAGTGGGACGGCATGACGCCGAGCGAGCGCGACTTCGTGAAAGTCGAACTTCAGCGTCGCCTGTTCTTCGTTGACTATGCCGATATCCACTTCATCTCGGCACTGCACGGCACTGGCGTGGGCAACCTCTACGCTTCCGTACAGAACTCGTTCAAGTCGGCGGTCACCCGCTGGCCGACCAACCGTCTGACCCAGATTCTGGAAGACGCGGTTGGCGAGCACGCGCCACCGATGGTCAACAACCGCCGGATCAAGCTGCGTTACGCCCACTTGGGTGGTGCGAACCCGCCGATCATCGTGATCCACGGTAACCAGATCGAGAAAGTGCCGAAGTCGTACGTGCGCTATCTGGAGAACACTTACCGCCGTGTGCTGAAGCTGGTCGGTACGCCGATCCGCATCGAGTTCAAGGGCGGCGAGAACCCGTACGAAGGCAACAAAAACACGCTGACCGACCGCCAGGTCAACAGGAAGCGTCGGATGATGTCGCACAGCAAGAAAGCCGACAAGAAACGCCGCGACAAGAAGTGATCCGAGGCCCTGCACAATTTTGTGTGGGGCTTTTGTGGTGAGGGGATTTATCCCCGATGGGCTGCGCAGCAGCCCCAAAACCTGCGCCCGCGGTGTATCAGTCAAACCGCATTCAACAGATTTGCGACTGCTTCGCAGCCGATCGGGGATAAATCCCCTCGCCACAGGTATCGCGGTGTTTTACAAAGAAGAGGGTGCCATCTGGCGCCCTTTTTTTATGGGCGTCGGATGGGCTATCCTCGGGCTCTCCCGCGCCGTCGTCAGAGCCGGGTGTTGAGCAGGGAAACCCCGATGATCACCAGTAAGCTGCCGAATGTCGGCATCACGATTTTCACGCAGATGTCTCAGCTCGCAGCGCAGACCGGCGCCATCAACCTGTCCCAGGGTTTTCCTGATTTCGACGGCCCGCAGTCCCTGCGTGATGCAGTCGGTCGGCATATTGCCGGTGGCCATAACCAGTATTCGCCAATGACCGGCCTGCCTGCACTGCGTGAGCAGATCGCGGCGAAGATCGCCCGCAGCTATGGCGTGAAGGTGGATTCCGAAAATGAAGTGACCGTGACGCCTGGCGCCACCCAGGCGATCTTCTGTGCGATTCAGGCCGTTATCCACAGCGGCGACGAAGTCATCGTGTTTGACCCGTGCTATGACAGCTACGACCCCGCAACGCAATTGGCTGGTGGTCGCTGCGTGCATGTGCAACTGAGCCCTGACGATTTCTCCATCGATTTTGACAAGCTTGCCGCAGCCATAAGCCCACGCACGCGAATGATCGTCCTCAACACCCCACACAACCCGAGCGGAGCGCTGATCAGCCGAGCGGAACTGGATCAATTGGCGGCGCTGATCCGCGATCGCGACATCTATCTGATCAGCGATGAAGTCTACGAACACCTGGTGTTTGACGGCGTGCCGCATGTCAGCGTGCTGGCTCATGAAGAGCTGTATCAGCGCGCCTTCGTCATCAGCTCGTTCGGCAAGACGTACCACGTTACTGGCTGGAAAACCGGTTACGTCGTCGCGCCGCCAGCCCTGACGGCTGAACTGCGTAAAGTGCACCAGTACGTCAGTTTCTGTGGCGTCACGCCGCTGCAATACGCCTTGGCCGATTACATGGCCGAGCACCCGGAGCATGTCGAAGAGCTGCCAGCGTTCTATCAGGCCAAGCGCGATCTGTTCTGTGATTTGCTGGCACCGTCGCGATTCACCTTTAATCGGGTTGCCGGCACCTATTTCCAACTGGTCGATTACTCGCAAATCCGCCCTGACCTCAACGACGTCGAGATGGCCCTGTGGATGACCCGCGAACACGGCGTGGCGAGTATTCCGATCTCGGTGTTCTATCAGAGCCCACCTGAAGGCCAGCGCCTCGTGCGGCTGTGCTTTGCCAAACGCGAGGAGACGTTGCGCGAAGCAGCGGCAAAACTATGCGTGATTTGAGTGCATTACCCGATCTCAACCTGGCGCTGATCCAGACCAGCCTCGCGTGGCACGACCGCCAGGCCAACTTCGAGCATTTCGAGGTGTTGCTGGAGCAGGCGCGCGGGGCGGATCTGATCATCCTGCCGGAGATGTTCACCACTGGCTTCTCCATGGAGTCGGAAACCCTCGCCGAAGCTGAGAATGGTCCGACCAGCAAGTGGCTGCGGCTTCAGGCTGCAAAGCTCAATGCGGTGGTCACCGGCAGCGTGATCATCCAGGCGGCTGACGGCAGCCATCGCAATCGCTTGTTGTGGGCACGGCCGGACGGTGAAGTGCTGCATTACGACAAGCGTCACCTGTTTCGCATGGCCGGCGAACACAATCACTACACGCCGGGTGAGCGGCAGGTGCAGTTCGAACTCAAGGGTTGGCGAATTCGTCCGCTGATTTGCTACGACTTGCGCTTCCCTGTGTGGAGTCGCGACGCGCAGGACACCGATCTGCTGCTGTACACCGCGAACTGGCCGGGTGCGCGGCGGCTGCACTGGAATCGGTTGTTGCCGGCGCGCGCCATCGAAAACCTCTGTTACGTGGCAGCGGTGAATCGCGTTGGCACCGACGGTAAAGGCTTTGCCTACACCGGCGACAGCCAAGTGCTGGATTTTCAGGGCGAGTCTTTGCTGGCGGTAGGGGAGGCGGACGGGGTGTTCAAGGCTGTGCTGGAAGCGGCGCCACTGGCGGCATATCGCGAGCGATTTCCGGCGAATCTGGATGCCGACACCTTCGAATTCACCTGAAAAAGAAAAAGATCGCAGCCTTCGGCAGCTCCTACATCGGGACGGTGTACATCCTGTAGGAGCTGCCGAAGGCTGCGATCTTTTGATCTTCAACAAAAAGGCCCCGAAGTTCACACTCCGGGGCCTTTTGCATGTCAGCGAAGGCTTAAGCCGCTTTCGCTTCCGGCTGGCTCAACGAGCGATTCAGCGCGCTGAACAGTGCCTTGAAGCTGGCAGTGGTGATGTTTTCATCGATACCCACGCCGTGCACCGCTCGTTCGCCGTTCACGCGCAGCTCGATGTAAGCCGCTGCCTTGGCGTTGGTGCCCGCGCCAATCGCGTGTTCGTTGTAGTCCATGATCTCCACCGGAATCGGCAAGCCGGCCACCAGTGCTTCCAGCGCACCGTTGCCCTTGCCGCGCCAGTGCAGGTTGGTTTCGCCCTGACCCTTGCTCGCGACTTCAACTTCGACGGCGCTGTTGCCGTTTTCTTCTTGCAGGCGATGGCTGACCAGTGCGTAAGGAGTGTTGGCTTGCAGGTATTCGCTGATCAACAGCGAGTGAATCTGCTTGGCTGTCATCTCCAGGCCCAGGCGATCGGTTTCACGCTGCACGACCTGGCTGAACTCGATCTGCATGCGACGCGGCAGGCTGATGCCGTATTCCTGCTCCAGCAAGTAGGCGATGCCGCCCTTGCCCGATTGGCTGTTGACGCGAATCACCGCCTCATAGCTGCGGCCAATGTCGGCCGGGTCGATCGGCAAGTACGGCACTTCCCACAGGGCATCCGGTTTCTGCTGGGAGAAGCCTTTGCGGATCGCGTCCTGGTGAGAGCCGGAGAAAGCGGTGTGGACCAGATCGCCAACGTACGGGTGACGTGGGTGAACCTGAATCTGGTTGCACTCTTCAACGACTTTGCGCACGCCGTCGATGTCGGAGAAATCCAGCTGAGGGTCCAGGCCTTGGGTGTACATGTTCAGTGCGACGGTAACGAGGTCGACGTTGCCGGTACGCTCGCCGTTGCCGAACAGGCAGCCTTCGACGCGGTCGGCGCCAGCCATCAGGCCCAGCTCGGTGGCGGCCACGCCGGTGCCACGGTCGTTGTGGGTGTGCAGGCTGATGATCACGCTGTCACGACGGTTGATGTTGCGACCGAACCATTCGATCTGGTCGGCATAGATGTTCGGTGTTGCGCACTCAACAGTGGCCGGCAAATTGAGGATCATCTTGTGCTCAGGCGACGGGTTCCACACCTCGATCACTGCATCACAGACTTCCTTGGCGAATTCCAGCTCGGTGGCGCTGAAGGTTTCCGGCGAGTATTCGAAAGTCCACTCGGTGTCCGGCTGCATGGCGGCGTATTTGACGAACAGCTTGGCCGCGTTCACCGCGATGGCCTTGATGCCGTCCTTGTCCTGGTTGAAGACGATGCGACGGAAAGAAGGCGAAGTGGCGTTGTACAAATGGACGATGGCTTTCTTCGCACCGCGCAGGGATTCGAATGTGCGCTCGATCAGGTCTTCACGGCCCTGGGTCAGCACCTGAATGGTGGTGTCGTCCGGGATGTGGCCTTCTTCGATCAGGGTACGCACGAAGTCGAAGTCGGTTTGCGAAGCGGCCGGGAACGACGCTTCGATTTCCTTCACGCCGACCTGCACCAGGGTCTTCCAGAAGCGCAGCTTTTTCGCCGCATCCATCGGTTCGATCAGCGACTGGTTGCCGTCACGCAGGTCGGAACTGCACCAGATCGGCGCGGTGTCGATGGTTTTCGACGGCCAGGTACGATCCGGCAAGTTGATGACGGGGAAAGCGCGGTATTTCGAGGACGGATCTTTGAGCATGCTCATCGGGAATTCCTTATTGTCTGGGCCGAAAAGAGGCGGCCTGCCGGTACAACGAATATGTTGGGAAAAGCGTGGGACGAGGCGCCGCGATTCAGCCTGGCAGTCGTGCGCTGACGAGGCACAGGCTGCGGTGCTGGCGAAGCTGAATAAGGGTGTGAGAGGTTTTCATGCCTTCAACCCTAACCGCGAGGGGAGAGGTTGGCAAGCAGTCGAAAAAAATTGAGAGGAATACTCGAAAAGACGGCTTTTGCGCGATTTTATTGCTTGTAAGTTGCCGGATCGTTTTGATGTTTGCGCGAGGTTTGGTTGGGGCGCAATTGAGGGTGATGTGTTATTCCAGAATATTTCGGTGACAGTGAGTCCGTCATCGCGGGCAAGCCACGCTCCCACAGAGATTGGTGGTGTACACAACATTCATGTTCACCTCGAACCCTGTGGGAGCGGGCTTGCCCGCGATGAGGCCGGTAGCCTCACCACATAACTCAGGGCTGAAACGCACCAATAAAAATCGCCGGATCCACCCGCGCATCATTCAGGCTGATGTTCCAGTGCATATGCGGCCCGGTCGCCCTGCCAGTAGAACCGACCTTGCCCACAACTGCCCCACGAGCCAGCTGATCGCCAACCTTCACATCGATTTTCGACATATGGCAGAACATGCTGATAAAGCCCTGGCCATGATCGACAAACACCGTATTGCCGTTGAAAAAGTAATTACCGGTCAGGATCACTTTGCCCCCCGCCGGGGTCTTGATCGGCGTGCCGGCCGGGACTGCGAAGTCGAGGCCAGCATGAGGATTGCGTTCTTCACCGTTGAAGAATCGGCGCACGCCGAACTTGCTCGACAGCGGCCCGTTGACCGGTTTATCCAGCAGCAGATTGCTTGGTGTGTTCGGACTGAAGCTGCGGTAAGCCTTGATCTGCTCGGCCAGTTCGCCCTCGATGCGCTTGAGGTTGGCCGGGTTTGGATTGACCTGCTGAGTGTTCTTCAGGGTGATGCGCTGTTCGGGGTATTTCTTGTTACCAACGGTGAACGGCAGAGTACGTCCGCCGCTACTGATCTGCTGCGCGCCAGGCTTGACCGTCAACGGCACACCGACAATCGCCAGCCAGTTGTTCTGTTCTTTCACTACCAATACGGGTTTGCCCTGGTACGTGGCTTTCGGCGCCTGAGCGCCAGCGCCCAGATCAACCACTGCCACACCGCCGGGAACCGGTTTGTTCAGCAGCCGGGTGATGTAACTGTCGGCGTGGGCATTGAAGGTCAGGCACAGCAAAAACAATGGAGCCAGAAAACGCGGCATGGATCAGTCCAGTAAAGAAAGGGTGACGGGCGTCAGGTGATTGTCCTCGACGCGCACTTGCAGTTCGCCTTCGCCGAGTTTGGCTTTCAGGCGCTGGCCGGTGTGGGTCTGCGCGGCATTGCGAATCGCGTTGCCGCGTTCGTCGAGCAAAATGCTGTAACCACGGCCGAGGGTCGCCAGCGGGCTGACCACATGCAGCGTCTGCATCTGACTTTGCAATTGCAGTCGACGGTTTTTCAGACCTTCGCGCATGGCCCGGGGCAGCCGTTCGGCGAGGCTGTCCAGGCGCTGGCGCAACATCGCCAGTTGGCGTCCCGGATGTTGTCCGGCGAGGCGGGTTTCCAGACGAATCAGACGTTCGCGGCGGGTATTGAGCTGGCGCTCGAAAGCCCGGCGCATGCGCATATCCAGATCATCCAGGCGCTGAGCCTGCTGGCGCAGACGTTCGCCGGGATGACGCAAACGACGAGCCATGCCTTCCAGGCGCAAGCGATCGCGCATCAAGCGGTCACGCATACGCATCACCAAACGACGATGCAGGCTTTCGACCTGACGGATCAGATGACTGGAGTCGGGGGCGAGCAACTCGGCGGCAGCGGAAGGTGTTGGTGCGCGCACGTCGGCGACAAAGTCGCTGATCGACACATCGGTTTCATGGCCGACGGCGCTGACGATTGGCGTCACACAGGCATCGACCGCACGCGCCACGGCTTCTTCGTTGAAGCACCAGAGGTCTTCGAGCGAGCCGCCACCACGGGCAAGGATCAGCGCATCGAAGCCGCGCGCGTCCGCCAGTTTCAAGGCGCGGACGATTTGCGCGGTGGCTTCGCGGCCCTGTACGGCGGTGGGGATCAAGGTCAACTGCACCTGCGGCGCACGGCGGCGGAACACGCTGATGATGTCGCGGATCACCGCACCGGTTGGCGAGCTGATGATGCCGATGCGCTGCGGATGCGCCGGCAGCGGCACTTTGCGTTCGGCACTGAACAGGCCTTCGGCGCTGAGCTTTTCCTTCAGCGCGTCGAAGGCCAGGCGCAAGGCACCGTCACCGGCCGGTTCCACGGTGTCGAGTATCAATTGATAGTCGCCACGGCCCTCGAACAGCGAGACCTTGCCGCGCACCTTCACCGCCAAACCATCCTTCAGCGCCTGACGCACTCGAGCAGCGTTCTGCCGGAACAGTGCGCAGCGCACCTGAGCGCCGCTGTCCTTGAGGGTGAAATAGATGTGGCCGGACGCCGGACGGGCGAGGTTGGAGATTTCGCCCTCGACCCAGATGTTGCTGAACACGTCTTCAAGCAACACCCGCGCGCGGCCGTTGAGCTGGCTGACGGTCAGGACTTCACGGTCCAGGCCAAGTCTTGCAAAGGGATCTTTAATCATGGGGCGCAGTTTAAAGGCATTCCCCCAATCAATGCACGATCCCTGTAGGAGCTGGCGAAGGCTGCGATCTTTTGATTTTAAAAGCAGGATCAAAAGATCGCAGCCTTCGGCAGCTCCTACAGGGATTTGAGTAAGTCGGGATTAGGGGAGGGTTTGGGGATTTGTGAATGTCTGGATGAACTGGTGAATCAGCGGTGTGGGATTCTGGCGGTAGGCGAGGGCGACGGTGCTTTGGCAATCGGGATCGGCCAGCGGCAAAAATCGTACACCGGTGGGGGCGATGTCCTGCATCGACTCGGGCAGCAGGGCGATACCGAATCCTGCCTGAATCAACTGCAACTGCGTGGTTTTGCGCGACATCACCCGTGCAGGTTGTGGGAAGAAACCCTGGCGCATGCACAGATCGGCGCATAAATAGCTCAGACCGCCGCGTTGCGGATGCGGGATCGAAATGAACGCTTCGTCCTTTAGTTGTGCCAGTTCCACAACATTGCAGGCTGCCAATCGATGATCTGCCGGCACGGCCAGTAACAATTTTTCAGTAAACAGCGGCACCACCTGAATGCCTTCACGCTGACGCAGAACCGGCAGGCGTAACAGACCAATATCGAGCCTTCCCTCAGCGAGCTCTTCAAGCTGCGCCTCGGAGGACAGCTTGCCAATGTCCAGCGAAACGCCGGGTTGCTGCTCGAGGTACGCACTGATGTCGCGCAGCAGTCGTCCACTGATTGGCACAGTGCTGGAATGACTTAAACGCAACGTGCCGAGTTGACCCTTGCCGACTTCGGTGGCCATGGCGCTGGCCTTGTTCAG
Source organism: Pseudomonas sp. P116 (assembly GCF_020149425.1). Taxonomy (NCBI): domain Bacteria; kingdom Pseudomonadati; phylum Pseudomonadota; class Gammaproteobacteria; order Pseudomonadales; family Pseudomonadaceae; genus Pseudomonas; species Pseudomonas sp. P116. The sequence continues at coordinate 128,709 of NZ_JACVHB010000009.1, forward strand.
TTCGGTGAGCAGATTGCGCGCTCGCGGCAAAAACGCTTCGCCCGCAGCGGTGAGGCGCGGCTGCCGTGCGGTGCGTTCGAACAGTGGGGTTTGCAGGCGAATTTCCATGTCCTTGATCTGCCGGCTCAGGGCTGATTGCGCGACAAACAAACGTTCAGCCGCCGCGCTGAAGCTGCCGCATTCGGCGATTTCTACGAAGTAACGCAGTTGACGGGTGGAAAGCACGAGTCATGCCTTTTCGAGATGAGTGGTGGGCTTTGAAGATATTAGTCGCAACACACCGCAATGGCTAAAGTCATCACAGGCTTAAAAAGGAAGCAGGTCGATGAGCGTGGCTGGATTGTTGAGTGAGTGGTCGTGGGGGCTGCAAGGCTGGTTGGTCATTGGGCTGAGTATTGCGCTGGCCTATATCGTGTTTGGCATTGCCGGATTCGGGACGGCACTGGTGGCGGGGCCGATTCTGATTCTGTTCATGCCGCTGTCGAAGATCGTGTCGTTGCTGGTGTTGCTGGATTTCGTCGCCGCGTTCGGCAATCTGCTGCCGTCGCGCCGGGATGTGGCCAAAACCGAGTTGCTGCGGCTGCTGCCGTGCATGGCGGTGGGCTGTACGCTGGGGGTGATATTTCTGCTCAACCTCAAATCGGATCTGTTGTTGCTGTTGATGGGGCTGTTTATCACGGCCTATGCCGTTTACAGCTTGTGGGTCAGGACGCAGCCCACGCAGTTGTCCGCCGCGTGGGCGCTGCCGATGGGCACGGTGGGTGGATTGTTCGGGGCGCTGTTTGGCAGTGGCGGCTTTCTATATGCGATCTATCTCAATAGTCGTCTGCCGAAAGAGGCCGCGCGGGCGACGCAAAGTGCACTCATCAGTTGCAGCACGGTGGTGCGTTTGTGCCTGTTCGCCATCGCAGGCGTGTATGCCGAGCTACCCTTGTTGATGCTGGCGCTGTGTTTCTTGCCGGCCATGGCATTGGGATTGTGGGCCGGTCGGCGGTTGACGATGCGTTTGTCCCGCGAGGCGTTTGTGCGATTGGTGATGTGGCTGGTGCTGGCGAGCGGGATTGCGTTGATCGTGCGCTACTTCAGCACTTGACCGGATTTCGTCAGGGATTAAGCTGCCGGCCGCACTGACGCCATCGCGGGCAAGCCCGCTCCCACAGTAATTTGAGTCGATCACAATGTTTGTATTCGCCTCAGACCCTGTGGGAGCGGGCTTGCCCGCGATGACGGCAGAGTGAGCACCGCAGAACTTCCATTTGACGTCGCAGGCTGCACCCATGAATTCGCAAAGCATCATCGTCCCTAAAATCTCCACCCTGCCGGTGCACGAGCCCCGGGCGCGGGCGATTGTGCGCTGGCTGGTGCGCAAGAATATCGTCAAGGAAGAGCTGAGTACCTGCGGGCGCACCGGCAACCGCATGGCCTACGCGATCGCTGATGGCGCCCGCGCGGTGGTGCTGCACCCCGAGGCGCTGCCATTCGGCGAGCCGGTCAATGGCCTGGAAATCGTCACCAAGCGTTGCATCTTTACCCCGGCCAAGGGCTTCCTCGAAGAAGCCGGTTGCGCCGAATGTCGCCGGGAAATCGGCGAGGCGCTGTTCGAAAGCCTCGAAGAATGGATGCCGGCACGCACCGACAACTTCACCTGCCCCGAATGCGGGCACGAAGACGACATCAACGGCTTTCTGTTCTTGCAGGAATGCGCGTTCTCCAATCTTGGCTTCATCTTCAACAACTGGCTGGAAGCGGGCTTCAAACAGAGCTTTATCGACGAATTTGCCGATTGGCTCGATCAACCTGTGAGCTGGGTAAAAGTCGAACTCTGAGGCGCACCTGCGCCCATGTAGGAGCTGCCGAAGGCTGCGATCTTTTGATCTTTCTATTTAACGATCAAGATCAAAAGATCGCAGCCTTCGGCAACTCCTACAAAGAGCAGGGTTTTCCGTATATCAATTAGGCTGAGTTTTACATTGAACAGCAGGGGGTGTCTGACTATAATGGCGCGCTTCCATTTTCCCGCTCGGGAGCCCCCGCGATGCTGCGTATCAGCCAAGAAGCTCTGACCTTCGACGACATTCTTTTAGTGCCTGGTTATTCCGAGGTGCTACCTAACGAAGTCAGTCTCAAGACCCGTCTTACCCGTGGCATCGAACTGAACATTCCTCTGGTTTCTGCCGCCATGGACACCGTTACTGAAGCCCGTCTGGCAATTGCCATGGCTCAGGAAGGTGGCATCGGCATTATCCACAAGAACATGACCATCGAGCAGCAAGCTGCCGAAGTGCGCAAGGTCAAGAAGTTCGAAGCCGGTGTGGTCAAGGATCCGATTACCATCGAGGCTGACGCCACGGTACGTGATCTGTTCGAACTGACCCGCATGCACAATATTTCCGGCGTTCCGGTGCTGCACGATGGCGACCTGGTCGGCATCGTCACCTCCCGCGACGTGCGTTTCGAAAGCCGTCTGGAAGCGACTGTCCGTGAAGTGATGACGCCCAAAGAGCGTCTGGTCACGATCAAGGAAGGCGCCAGCAAGGACGAAGCACGCGAACTGCTGCACAAGCACCGCATCGAGCGCGTGCTGATCGTCGACGACAAATTCGCCCTCAAAGGCATGATGACCGTCAACGACATCGAAAAAGCCAAAGCCTACCCGCTGGCCAGCAAGGACGACCAAGGTCGTCTGCGCGTGGGTGCTGCGGTTGGTACCGGTAAAGACACCGGTGACCGCGTCGCGGCTCTGGTCAATGCCGGTGTGGACGTGGTGGTGGTCGACACCGCTCACGGTCACTCCAAAGGCGTGATCGACCGCGTTCGCTGGGTCAAACAGAATTTCCCTGACGTGCAGGTGATCGGCGGCAACATCGCCACCGGCGCTGCCGCCAAGGCCCTGGCCGAAGCTGGCGCCGATGCGGTCAAGGTCGGTATCGGCCCTGGCTCGATCTGCACCACCCGCATCGTCGCCGGTGTCGGCGTTCCGCAAATCAGTGCCATCGCCAACGTCGCCGCTGCCCTTGAAGGCACAGGCGTGCCGTTGATCGCCGACGGCGGCATCCGTTTCTCCGGTGACCTGTCCAAGGCCATCGTTGCCGGTGCTTCCTGCGTGATGATGGGCTCGATGTTCGCCGGTACTGAAGAAGCACCGGGCGAGATCGAACTGTTCCAGGGCCGTTCGTACAAGGCTTATCGCGGCATGGGTTCGCTGGGCGCCATGTCCCAGGCTCAAGGTTCTTCCGACCGTTACTTCCAGGACTCCTCGGCAGGCGCCGAGAAACTCGTTCCGGAAGGCATCGAAGGCCGTGTGCCGTACAAAGGCACCCTGAGCGCGATCATTCACCAGTTGATGGGCGGTCTGCGTTCCTCGATGGGTTACACCGGCAGCGCCGACATCGAAGAAATGCGCACCAAGCCTGAGTTCGTGCGGATCACCGGCGCCGGCATGGCCGAATCCCACGTCCACGACGTGCAGATCACCAAAGAAGCGCCAAACTACCGCGTAGGTTGAGCCTTCAAGCAAATCGTTAAGCAACCGGGGCTGTGTTATTCAGCCCCGAGTTGTTTCTGAATCACGACTGTTTCTGAATTACTTAGACGAGACTGAATCATGGCCCTCGACATTCACGCTCACCGCATCCTGATCCTCGACTTCGGTTCGCAATACACCCAGCTGATCGCCCGCCGCGTGCGCGAGATCGGCGTGTACTGCGAACTGCACCCGTTCGATATGGACGAAGATGCGATCCGCGAATTCGCACCTAAAGGCGTCATCCTCGCCGGCGGCCCAGAGTCCGTGCACGAAGCCAACAGCCCGCGCTGCCCGCAAGCCGTGTTTGACCTGGGCGTACCGGTCTTCGGTATCTGCTACGGCATGCAGACCATGGCCGAGCAACTGGGCGGCAAGGTTGAAGGTTCCGAGCTGCGTGAGTTCGGTTACGCCCGCGTTGACGTGGTCGGCAAGAGCCGTCTGCTCGACGGCATCGAAGACCACATCGACGCCGACGGCCTGTTCGGCCTCGACGTGTGGATGAGCCACGGTGACAAGGTCACCAAGATGCCGGAAGACTTCCACATCCTGGCCAGCACTCCAAGCTGCCCGATCGCTGGCATGTTCAACGACGATCGCGGCTACTACGGCGTGCAGTTCCACCCGGAAGTGACCCACACCAAACAGGGCGGCCGCATCCTGTCGCGCTTCATTCTCGACATCTGTGGCTGCGAAGCGCTGTGGACACCGTCGAAGATCGCTGAAGACGCCATTGCCAACATCCGCGCACAGGTCGGTACCGACAACGTGTTGCTGGGTCTGTCCGGCGGCGTTGACTCCTCGGTGGTTGCCGCGCTGTTGCACAAAGCCATCGGCGACCAGCTGACTTGCGTCTTCGTCGACAACGGTCTGCTGCGTCTGCACGAAGGCGAGCAAGTGATGGCCATGTTCGCCGAGAACATGGGCGTCAAGGTGATCCGCGCCAACGCTGAAGAGCAGTTCCTGAACAATCTGGCCGGCGAAGCCGACCCAGAGAAGAAGCGCAAGATCATCGGTCGCACCTTCATCGACGTCTTTGATGCCCAGTCGAACAAACTGGACAACATCAAGTACCTCGCTCAGGGCACCATCTACCCGGACGTGATCGAGTCGGCTGGCGCCAAAAGCGGCAAGGCTCACGTGATCAAGTCGCACCACAACGTGGGCGGCCTGCCGGAAGAGATGAACCTGAAACTGGTCGAGCCACTGCGCGAGCTGTTCAAGGACGAAGTCCGTCGTCTGGGCCTGGAGCTGGGCCTGCCGTACGACATGGTCTACCGTCACCCGTTCCCGGGCCCGGGCCTTGGCGTGCGCATCCTCGGTGAAGTGAAAAAGGAATACGCCGACCTGCTGCGTCGTGCCGACCACATCTTCATCGAAGAACTGCGCAAGGCCGATTGGTACCACAAAGTCAGCCAGGCTTTCGTGGTGTTCCAGCCAGTGAAATCGGTTGGCGTTGTAGGCGATGGCCGTCGTTACGCCTGGGTCGTTGCCCTGCGTGCCGTGGAAACCATCGACTTCATGACCGCACGTTGGGCGCACCTGCCTTACGAACTGCTGGAAACTGTCAGCGGCCGCATCATCAATGAAATCGAAGGCATTTCGCGCGTTACTTACGACGTGTCGAGCAAGCCACCGGCGACCATTGAGTGGGAGTGATCCCGCTGCGCTTCAATGCCCGCATTGAGTGACTGAAAACCCCTGGCCCAGGCCAGGGTTTTTTTGTTTCTTGTGCCTGAAAACTGTCAGACGGGCAGTCGGCTCTGCAGTTTCATTCCTATTTCTGTCAGGCGCTGGGATAACGCTGCGATATCAGGAAACAATACGCCAGTGATCCGAGGCAGGGTGTGGCTCCAGACATACACCTGGCCGTCCGCTGTCTGATTCACCGGTGTTCGGACGATGTTGCCTGAACTGTTGCGGCGTATGAGTGTGTAATTGTTGTGCGACTTATCAAGCACGTACATGCCGTTGCGGTGCAGCAGCCGATCCAGTGTTTGCTCCGTCCAGGTGACTGGCGGTGCTTCGATTTGCAGGCGCAGGTCAGCTAGCAGGTAGTCGAATGAGTCGCGGGTGCTCGCGCCATTGTCAAAGGGGCCGCGAGCGATCTCGACGCCCGGGTCGATGCCCACGCCAGCCCCTTCTGAGGGGAAGGTTTCTTCTATCCGTAAACCGATGCCGCCTGTGAGCTCGCTGATGCCTGGCAGGTTTCTGAAGTTATTGGTGTTCTGGGCATCGATCAGCGCGATCCATTTACCCGGCCCGTTAGCAGCATTGTCACCCCCAATGATCAGCGACATCAGGTTCGTGTGCATCATTTGCTCCTCAATCGAGGTCAGCGATACCTTCGCTTTGTAAGTTGCCGCGCAATCGAGGCTTTGAATCCGGATGCCATTGGTCTGGGCAGCCTTGACCAGTTCCAGCATGTTGAACGCCTCGTTCGGGTCGGTTCCAAGGCTGGTCAGGTAAATGCGTAAATCTGCGGACATTTGTCCGGTGGTGTGAAATTTGTTCAGATCAACCTGCGCGAAATCATTGAGCAGGCCACGCACGTAGAGGGTCTTGGCATGGCGTGCGAACGCGGGCATGTTTTCGATCATGAAGCGCATGCTGGTGATGCGATCAAGCGTTTCGCCGACTGCCAGACCGTCGGTTTGTTCAAAGATGCGATCAATGAGTACGTCGGTCTGCATTGAGGGGGTGACTTCGGACACGGTCGAACGTACAGGCAGGTTGCTCCAGTCCAGCTCCGCGTATAACGACCGGGCCTCATTCAGAAGTAGTGTGCGTCTGTGGGCGAATTGGGTCTCATACACGTTGTCGACCGTTCCACTGCTTCCAGCCTCGGCAGCTACGCTGGTGGCATCGTCAGGCAAGTTCATCGCCCACTTTCTAAGGTTGGTCACGTCCGCACCGTACGCGTCGTAGTTCGTAAGCACACGGCGCAGAGGGCGGGGAGACGGCGCGGGCGGCGGCACCAACAACGCGTCTGGCGATGGTTCTGGCGCGGGGGCCGATGAGGGCGCATGCGGCTTACAAGTGCCGACGCATTGACCGCCTCCTTTGAGTCGCAGCGCAGGCATGCGCTCCCACTTGCCGCTGGCACTGAAGCGAACCGGCAAGGAGAATGCGAACTGGCTGGGCCGCTCTGGATCGACGATTGCCCAATTGCCACTGTCCTCGGAGGCATTGAAATAGCGCACGTAGTACGGGTTGCCATCGAGATTGATGGCATAGCCTGGCTCCGTATTGAGGCGGTAAATGCCTTGGAACTTCCCCGGTGCGGTCTCGGCACGAAGGTTTTCGAGCACCGCGTCGCATTGATATCTGGCAGGCACCTTCAGTGCAGAGGGCTTTGGCGTAACGGGGGCGGGGAGCACTTCGAGATTGGGGGTAACGGGTGTGGCCTCAGCAGATGTTCCGCTTGCCGTCTCGCCGGCCCCGGTTTCAGTCACCAACACCTGCGGCTTATCAAGCGGTGGCAGGAAGGGCTCGTTCGCCGCGGTAAGCTCGATCAACCCGGCCATCTCTTCAGCCTCCAAAAACTCTACCTGCGGGCCCACTTCCAGTAGCTCGCCGGAGCCGATCAGGAACGGCACATTGAACACCGCCTCGATGCCGTTGAGCACCGCCCCGAGGGTGCCGACCCTGCGCTCGGCGGCAGTCCTGCCGTTGACTGCCAGATCGATGTTCAGGCCCATATTGACGATCCCGGCGCCAATCACTGGCAATGCCAGCGGCCAGCCCACGGTCGCCATCGGGCCGAATACCTTGAGGCCGGCGCTCAAGTAGCCCATCCAGAGTTTTTTGCGCAGGTCACTGTTGGAGATGAGCGCCAGATTGGCTTCGGCAAACATGGCGTTGCGGGTCGAATTGCATAGCCAGGTGAGCGCGTCACCGCTGATCGCGACGTTGCTATGGTTGATTATCCGATGATCACTGTGACCCCAGCCGCTCACCAGACGATTCATCAGGTCGGTCAATTTTTCGGTCATGCTGTTGCGGTCGGCCAGCGGGAAACGGCTCAGGAAAATCTTGCGCTTGCCCTCGGAGTTCATCTGACCAAGCACCCACCAGTGCAGATCCGCTTCATTCGCCATAACCCGAAAAGCCTGGGCTTCGCCCGGTAAATAGAGGATTTGCCGGCCACTGTCCTCGACCAGACGCAGCACATGGATGGCTACATGACCATCGAGATTCAATGCGCGAACGTTGCTGCTGGCCGGGTGCGTCGCTTGCAGCATTTGCAGGGTGACCGGCCAGGTGATGGTGCCTATCACCGAGGCGACGACGCGTTGAAAATCATTGCTGTTCAGGTGCCCCTGTTTCAGTGCTTGCACCGCCAGGTCGAGAAAACTGCACCGCGCCAGCGTGCGGAAATTATCCGCCGAAGATTGCCAGAACGTTGTCAGTTGACGGGTGTAGCGCGTGCTGAAATCGATGCTCCAGAACTCATTCAGAACATCACTGCCCCGCAGGCGTACTTCGTTGCGCTGATCGAAGCTTTCGGCGTCAGGGCCATCCGAGTAGAAACCGCAGTAGAGCGCCAGCAGATCCGCATTGTCCTGATCTGTTGCGCGAAAGCGATGGATCACCAGTTGAGTGAGGGTCAACGATTCGTAGGGCTTTTCCTTCTGGTGTTCCCAGCCGGTAAAGGTTAAAGCGCTGCTTTGCGCTGTCCTGAAGCGGTGGAAATAAACCTGGTCCGGATCGGTGCCCGAGAGTCCTTTATCGGTCAGCAGTTGACTGGCAGTCTCTCGGGCCGCCTCCTGCAGGCCGGGACAAACCAGAACGAGTGTTGTAGCGATTGCCTTGAGGCTGGCCTTGTCTGCTGCGTTTGGCAGCAGGCGGCGTTCGGGGGCGTTCATGTACTTCTCCATCCATGGGGAAAACAGTGACGAAAACCCCGGGCTCAAGCCTGGGGTTTGCGGTGTCTGGCATCGGTGTCAGTCGGGTAGGCGGCTCTGCAGCGTCAGTCCCATTGCGGTCAGGCGTTGCGACAGTTCCTTGATGTTGGCGAAGCGGACGTCGTTGATCTTTGGCTATCCAGGGCGATGCAGGGAAACGCCATCATCAGCCAGTTGCGTCACGCGTGTGCGCACGAGCACCCCTTGCTTGCTGCGGTGCAGCAAGGTGCAGGTGTCCTCGATCTTTATGAACATGAACATGCCACGTCGGTGTAGCAGGTTCTCCAGCGTGTCGTTATTCCAGATCACGGGCTCTGCCGGCATTCGCAGGCGCAGATCGGCGCGAAGTACGTCGTTATTGACAGGTGCTGCAGCGTCATCGGAAAACGCCCCCTGACGCACTTCCACGCCCGGATCGACATCGACCACCATGGGCGTTCCCGTCCCCGTTTCCTCGATGCGCAAACCGATGCCGCCCTTGATTTCGCTGAGGCCGTCCAGCCCCCTGAACGTGTTGGTATTCTGCGCGCCGGTCAGCACTATCCATTTTCCAGGGCTGTTGATGTAGGCGTCACTCCTCATGACGTTATTGGCCAGAAACGTGCCAATCATTTGCTCGTCGTAAGGCGAAGACGGCGACTTCATCTTGTAGCTCGCCGCGCAATCGATGCCCTGTACCCGCACGCCGTTTTCCCTGGCCACCCTGACCAGTTCCAGGGCGTTGAAACGTCCCGTCGAATCAGTGCCCAGACTTGTCAGGTAGGTTCGCAGATCCGCCGACAGGGTCCCGCTGTTGAAGTAACGGTTCAGGTCCACTTGCGCGAAGTCACTGAGTACGCCGCGCATATAAAGGGTGTTCGCATGGCGGGCCAGTGCCGGCATGTTTTCGATCATGAAACGCATGCTGGTGATACGGTCGAGGGTTTCGCCCACCACCAGGCCGTGTGCCGATTCAAAGATGCGGTCGACCAGTTCGGCGATCGACATTTGTGCATTTAAGGTGATTGCCGGGCGCGCAGGCGAGGTGATCCACGGAAGTTCGTTGAAGAATTGTCTGGCAGCGACCTGCAGCGATTCAAGCCTGCCTGCTGCATATCGCTCGAAAGGATCCTCCATGCCAAAAGCACCGTCGGCGGTGGGTGTCAGTTCTGCGTGGGTTTCATTCAGGTTCAGTGCCCAGGCTTTTATCGAGCGGCGCACTGTCGGGTCGATATCGTAGGCAGAGGGCACAATCTGCAACCGGCGTGCTCGCGGACTTTGTGCTTCGACTTGTGGTTGCGGCGCGGCGGTTTCGGTGGCTTCGGTGGTCACGGTGGTTTCGGTGGTCTCGACGCTTTCGAGCTCGATATCGGGGGCGCATGGTTTGCCCATGCATTGGCCACCGCCCCTCAGGCGCAGCGCTGGCATGCGCTCCCACGCGCCTTCGGCGTTCAAGCGAACCGGTAGGGAATGGACAAACTGGTTGGGCCGCTCCGGGTCAACGATAGCCCAGTAACCTCCCTCGTTCGGATCGCCGAAATAGCGCACGTAGTAGGGGTTGTCATTCATCAGGATGGCGAAAGGCGGATCGCTGTCGAGTCGAAAAATATTCTTGAATTGTCCCGCCGAATTGTCTGCGTCCAGTCCGTCGAGCAGCTCATTGCACATGTATTTGTCAGGAATCGGCGGCGGTGCTGCATGCTCTGCAGGCGTCAATCTTGGGGTTTCCAGCGCTGGCTCGATGACGTCTGGCTCTTCGACAACGCTACTCTGCGTCGGCTCGATGAGCGGGTCCGACGGCTCAAGTGCCGAATCGTCGCCGCCAAGCTCGGCCATTTCCGCGGCCTCGGAGGACTCCACCTGAACGCCAACTTCCAGCATCGAGCCAGAGCCCTTCAGAAAGGGGATATTCAACAGCGCGTCGATGCCGCTCATTACCGCACCGAGTACCCCGGCCTTGCGATCACTGGCGGTTTTGCCATTGACCGCCTGATCGATATTCAGGCCCATGCTGGCGATGCTGGCGCCAATCACGGGCAGAGCGACCGGCCAGCCTACAGCGGCCATCGGGCCAAACACCTTGAGACCGGCGCTCAGGTAGCCGATCCAGAGTTTTTTGCGCAAGTCACGGTTGGACGTCAGGGACAGGCTGGCTTCGGCAAACATTGCGGTGCGAGTCGACTCGCCTAGCCAGCGAAATGCATCACCGCTGATCTCGCGGTCCTGCTGATTGATCAGGTGATGATCGGCGCGGCCCCAGGTGCCGACCAGTTGGTTCATCAAGTGGGTAAGACCCTCGGTCATCTGCTGACGATCTGCCAGTGCGAAGTGGCTGAGCAGCGCTTCTCGCCGGGTTGCCTCGTTCATCTGCTCGAGCACCCACCAGTGCATGACAGCCGGGGTTTGCATGACGACAAACGCTGGCGCCGCGCCCGGCAGATAAATGATCTGCCGCCCGTCAGAAGCGACGATGCGCAGGAGATTGCTGGCGACATGCCCGGCGATATCGAAAGCGCGCACATCACTGCTCGCGTCGTGGGGCGATTGCAGCATGGCCAGTGTCACCGGCCAGGTGACAGGTCCGATGACCGCGCCGACGATCCACTGAAAATCGCTTCCGCTCAGCTGCTTGAGCTCAAGTGCCTGCACCGCAAGGCTGAGAAAGTTGCACTTGGCCAACGTGCGAAAATCATCCGCGTGTGTGCTCCAGAAGGCGGTCAGCTTATTGTCGTAGTGCGAGCTGAAATCAATATCCCAGAAGTCTTTGAGCACCTCGTTGCCATGCAGGCGCACTTCATTGCGGTGGTCGAAATATTCCGCCTCGGGCCCGCCGGTATAGAAACCGTCATAGAGGTCTAGAAGGTCGGCATTGTCCTGATCAGTTGCGCGAAAGCGATGAATCACCAATTGGGTCAGCGTCAGCGATTCGTAGGGCTTTTCGCCGGCATGCTCCCAGCCAGTAAACGACTGGCTACTGCTCTGCGCAGTTTTGAAGCGGTGAAAATAAACCCGATCCGGGTCGACGCCTGGAATGCCCTTGCGCACCAGCAATTCGCTGGCGACTTGATGCGCCGTGTCGTACAGGCCCGGACACGTTTGCACGACGGCCGCGGCAATGATTTTGAGAGTGGCTTTGTCTGCCGCGTTCGGCAGTGGACGTGGTTCAACAGCGTTCATGCGTTCACCTTCCTTGAGAAACGAACGCCGAGCATGGGCGATTCGCTCAAGAGGGGTGCACTACCTGTATACCGCACATCGCTGTGCGTAACGTGTGCCGGTCAGCGCCGTGCCACGTCGGAGAAGTAAAACTTGTCCAGGGTGTGCCGTGATTCGGTGTACTCGAACTGACGGCCGTCCTGAAGGAAAGTCTGGTTGCTGACGACGATCACATGGCTCTGGCCGTCGAGGTCCAGGTGCAATTGGTCATCCTTGCTGCGCGGTACCGCTTCGATGGTGCGTTGGGCGTAGGCGATCTGGAGCTGCAGGGTCTGTTCGATGTAGGCGTAGATCGACTGCTCGGCGATGTCCAGGGACAGGCCGGGAATGACCGCGCTGACGAAATGGTTGATGTCGAGAATCACCCGTTTACCGTCGATTCGCCGCACGCGCATGACTCGCGTGATGGGCGTGCCGGGTTCGGCATTGATGTGCTCGAGCAGCGCACCTTCGAGCGGTATTTGCGTCAGTTCGACCACCTCGGTGCTGACGTCGTTGCCCAGTCGCGGGTAGGTTTCCTGGAAACTGACGATGCCCCCCAGTTGAAACTCGATCGGATTGGTCGACAGTACGAACGTGCCTTTGCCATGGATTTTCTGCGCAAAACCGCGCTCCTGAAGCTGTTCGATGGCCTTGCGCACAGTGCCGCGGCTGGCCTGATAGCTGTCCATCAGCTCAGTCTCTGAAGGCAGACGGGCGCCGCGTTCGAGGCGTTCGGTCGTGATACTGGCCAGCAGATCGCTATAGATCTGGTTGTATTTGCTCATGGTTAGGCTCTGTGCCGGCTCTGCTCAAAGCTTCGAACCTTAAGGGCAGGGTAGGGCTTTGTCCATGTAGGGAATGGAAATCGCCCAAGGACAAGGTAGGAAAATTCTTCAGCGGTCTGGCGGGACTATACAAAAACAAACTCGTCTGTACGAGTTGTTGCAATAACTCGTACAGACGAGTACTTTTCGCTTCGACGTGCTGCCAATAACAAAAATCCACAGCGGAAGACTTAGCATGAGCCACGATTACCCGAAGATCGCCAGCGAGCTACTGAAATGCCTTGGCGGTAACGACAATCTCGAGCAGGCCGCACATTGCGTCACGCGTTTGCGCCTGGCCTTGAAGAATCCCGGCCTGGTCGACAATGCCGCGCTGAACCAGATCGATCTGGTCAAAGGCTCGTTCTTCACCGGCGGTCTTTATCAGGTGGTGATCGGTCCGGGCGAAGTGGAAAAGGTCTACGCCCAATTGCGCCGCCAGACCGGCCTCGCCGCATCGACCATCGCCGACGTCAAACAGAAAAGCGCCGAGAAGATCAACGCCATGCAGCGTCTGGTGCGGGTGTTTTCCGACGTGTTCATGCCGATTCTGCCGGCGCTGATCGTTGCCGGTTTGCTGATGGGTATCAACAACCTGATCGGCGCCAAAGGCATGTTTATCGAAGGTCAGACCCTGCTGGATGCCTACCCGAAACTCGAAGGGCTGTGGAGCCTGATCAACCTGATGGCCAACACCGCGTTCGTGTTCTTGCCGGCGTTGGTGGGATGGTCGGCGGCCAAGCGCTTTGGCGGCAGTGAAATTCTCGGCATCGTACTCGGCCTGATGCTGGTTCACCCGGATCTGCTCAACGCCTGGAACTATGGCAAGGCCGTGGCCGGTCTGGACGGTCAGCAGATGCCGTACTTCGACATCCTCGGACTGTTCCAGGTAGAGAAAGTCGGTTATCAGGGACAGATCCTGCCGATATTACTGGCCGCTTACGTGATGAGCGTCATCGAAAAATGGTTGCGGGCGCGCGTGCCCAACGCAGTGCAATTGCTGGTGGTGCCGATCACCACGATTGTCGTCACGGGCGTTCTGGCGCTGGCGGTAATCGGACCTGTAACCCGTCATATCGGCATCTACATCACCGAGGGCGTGGTCATGCTGTTCGACCTGGCACCGATGGTCGGCGGGGCGATTTTCGGACTGCTGTATGCGCCACTGGTGATCACTGGAATGCACCACATGTTCCTCGCAGTCGATCTGCAACTGATCTCGACTCAGGGCGGCACCTTCATCTGGCCGATGATCGTCATGTCCAACCTCGCTCAAGGCAGCGCTGCGTTGGCGGTGTTCTATATGACGCGCAATGCGCGCGACAAAAGCATGGCTTCGACCTCAGCGATTTCCGCGTATTTCGGTATCACCGAACCCGCCATGTTCGGGGTCAATCTGCGTTACAAATTTCCGTTCTACGCCGCGCTGACCGGTTCGGCGCTGGGCTGCATCTTCCTGTCGCTGAACAAGATTCAGGCTTCGGCCATCGGCGTCGGCGGCTTGCCCGGGTTTATCTCGATCATTCCGCAGTTCATTCCGATGTTCGTGATCGGGATGATCATCGCCATGGTGGTGCCGTTTGTTCTGACCTGTGCGCTGAGCATGAAAATTGTCCGCCCCGGCTTTCGGGTCGCCTGATATCGACCCGCAGGCTGCGATCTTTTGATGTTTTTTTTGAAAAGCCAAAGTCAAAAGATCGCAGCCTTCGGCAGCTCCTACAGGGGGCGCAGGGTTTGGCGGTTTATAAAATCAAGAGGGAAATGTGCCATGCAAGACTGGCAACGTTCGGTGATCTACCAGATCTACCCGAAGAGTTTTCACAGCCACGCCGGTAACCCGACAGGTGATTTGCTCGGCGTCGTGGCCAAGCTCGATTACCTGCAATGGCTGGGTGTTGATTGCTTGTGGATCACGCCTTTCCTGCGCTCGCCGCAACGTGACAACGGCTATGACATCAGCGACTACTACGCGGTTGATCCCAGCTACGGCAGCATGGCCGACTGCGAGTTGCTGATCGCCGAGGCGGGCAAGCGCGGAATCAAGTTGATGCTCGACATCGTGGTCAATCACACCTCGATCGAACACGTCTGGTTTCAGCAGGCACGCAGCAGCCTCGATAACCCCTACCGCGACTTCTATATCTGGCGCGACCAGCCGAACAACTGGCAGTCCAAGTTCGGCGGTTCGGCCTGGGAGTACGAGGCCCAGACCGGTCAGTATTACCTGCATCTGTTCGACCATACCCAGGCTGACCTGAATTGGGACAACCCCAAGGTGCGCGCCGAAGTCTTCAAAATGATGCGCTTCTGGCGGGACAAGGGCGTGGGTGGTTTCAGGCTGGACGTGATCAATCTGATTTCCAAGCCTGCGGACTTTGCCGAGGACGACAGCGACGGCCGACGCTTTTACACCGACGGGCCGAACGTCCATGAGTACTTGCAGCAGATGCACCGTGAGGTCTTCGCCGGCCACGACCTGATCAACGTCGGCGAGATGTCATCCACCAGCCTCGAACACTGCATTCGTTACTCCAATCCGCAGTCGCAAGAACTGTCGATGACCTTCAACTTTCATCACCTGAAAGTCGATTATCCAAACCTGGAAAAGTGGGTTCGCGCCGATTTCGATTTCCTCCAGCTCAAGCAGATTCTGTCCGACTGGCAGACCGGCATGCAGGCCGGTGGTGGCTGGAATGCGCTGTTCTGGTGTAACCACGATCAACCTCGGGTGGTCTCGCGGTTCGGCCATGACGGTGAGTATCGGGAGCTCTCGGCGAAAATGCTCGGTACCGCGCTGCACTTTCTGCAAGGCACGCCGTTCGTGTATCAGGGCGAAGAGCTGGGCATGACCAATCCGGGTTTCGAGCGTATCGATCAGTACCGCGATGTCGAAACGCTGAACATCTTTCGGCTCAAACGTGAAGCAGGCACCAGCGACATCGACAACATGGCGGCGATCATGCAGAAGTCCCGTGACAACGGTCGTACGCCGATGCATTGGGACGCGGAACAGCATGCTGGTTTCAGCCGCGTCGAACCGTGGATCGGGGTGCCGGCCAATGCCGCCCGGATCAACGTCGCCCACCAGCTCGATGACCCGGACTCCGTGCTGCATCACTACCGTCGACTGATCGCGTTGCGGAGCACAGAGGCATTGATTACGGACGGCGTCTATCGACAGCTGTTGCCCGAGCACCCACAAGTCTGGGTTTACCTGCGTGAAGGCGTGGGCGAACGTCTGCTGATCGTGAACAACTTCTACGCGACACCGTGTGAAATCGAACTGCCGATAGAGATCGATGAGACGCAGAACCAGCGACTACTGATCAGTAATTACCCGGACTGTCCGCCACGCAATCGACAGGTGAGTTTGCGACCTTATGAATCGTTCGTTCTGCACCTGATCGATCCCTGATCCCTAACTAAAAAACCAACGTTTGAAAAGACACGCAGAGCACTGCGCGGGGGAGTTTTGCGCGCCGAATTCATGGAAACACACAATAAAAATAATGGGGTGGCTTATGAAAACAACAATAAATCGCAGCCTTGCAGTCGCAGGTTTATGCCTTGCGTTACCACAGACATCACAAGCGCTGGAGTTCGGCGGTTACTTGCGCAGTGGCATTGGCAACGCGACCAAGGGCGGTAGCCAATCGTGTTTCCAGTTGCCGGGGGCGCAGACCAAATACCGCTTGGGCAACGAATGCGAGCAGTACGGCGAGCTTGAGTTGCGCCAGGATTTGTACACCCTCGACGATGGCTCGGTATTCAGCGTCGATGGCATGGTCTCGCTGTACAACCGCTACAACCACAGCCTCACTTTCAATGAAGACAACGGCTCGGTGCGTCTGCCGCAGGCCTATGCACAGTGGTCGAACATGCCCGCGCTCAATGGCGGTTCGCTCTGGGCCGGTCGCCGTTACTACAAACGTAATGACATCCACATTTCCGATTTCTACTACTGGAACCAGAGCGCTACCGGTGGCGGGATCGAGGACGTGCTGATTGGTGATCTGAAATACAGCTACGCCTTCTCGCGCAAAGACAACCTCTATCAAAAGGACTACATCAACCGGCACGACTTCAACGTCGCCGGTTTCGCTACCAATCCCGGCGGCGAGCTGGAGTTTGGCTTGAGCTACATCGACAAACCCGACAGCCGTGATGCGCACCGGGGCTGGGCGATCACCACGCAGCATGTGCAGAAGGACTTTCTCGGTGGAAAAAACAAACTGGCCTTCCAGTACGGCGAAGGGCCCGGCACCGGACTGGGCTACACCGGTAACGTCAAACTGGACGACAGCAATAAAAGTTATCGGATCGTAGAGTTTTTCGACTGGCAACTGACGCCGCGTTTTGGCGGGCAAATCGAGGCGGTGTATCAAAAAGACATTCGTCCGGACGGCGCTGACCAGAACTGGATGTCGCTGGGCGTGCGTCCGACCTATGCGCTTACCGAACAATTCAAACTGGTCACCGAACTGGGCCATGATCAAGTCGATGCACCGGGTGGCACGCGCAAGCTGAGCAAATTCACCATTGCGCCGACATGGTCACCTAAAGGCCCGGAATTCTGGGCGCGCCCCGAGGTGCGTCTGTATTACACCTATGCCAGCTGGAACGCGGCAGCCAAACGGGCGGCCAATGAATTGGCCCAAGGGTCGGCGCTGTCCGATACCGGCGCTTTCGGTACCGCACGTCACGGTGCGAACGTTGGATTGCAGGTCGAATACTGGTGGAAATAAGCGATGCTGGTGGGGCGTTGCGCTCCACGGGTACTTCAAAGAACAAAACCGCAGGTGACGTCATGGCCACACCCCAACAATTGCAACTGCTGGCGCCTTTGTCCGGCGTGCTTATGCCTCTGGATCAAGTGCCCGATTCTGTTTTCGCCAATCGCGTGATCGGCGACGGCCTGTGCATCGACCCGACTTCATCAACGTTATGCGCACCGCTGGCCGGAGTGGTCAGCAACGTGCAGGCCAGCGGGCATGCCGTGAGCATCACCGATGACCATGGCGTTCAGGTGTTGCTGCACATCGGTCTGGATACGGTGAATCTGGGCGGTCAGGGTTTCACCCGCCTGGTTGAAGAAGGTCAGCGGGTGGCGGCTGGCGAATCGCTGATCGAGTTCGATGCCGATTACATCGCCCTGCACGCCCGCAGTCTGTTGACCCTGATGCTGGTGGTCAGCGGTGAGCCATTCACTTGGATCGCCGCGCAGACCGGTCTGGTCGAAACCGGCCAACCACTGCTGAGCCTCGCCAGTGCGCAGGCCACCCGCGAAGAACAGGCCGTGCCAGAAGGCGAAGTGTTTTTCTCAGACTGGCTCAAACTGCCCAATCCCAACGGTCTGCATGCGCGTCCGGCGGCGGTGTTCGCGCAAGCGGCGAAGGTTTTTTCGGCAAAGATTTATCTGCACAAACAGCAGGCCGAAGCCAACGCCAAATCACTGGTGGCAATCATGGGGCTGCAGACCGCTTTTGCTGACAGCGTGCAAGTGAGGGCGGTGGGCGAAGACGCCGAAGCCGCGATCAACGCGCTCTCGCGGTTACTCGCCGAGGGGTGTGGAGAATCGGTCACAGTGTTGCCTGCGTCGGAGCCTTTGGAGAGCATCGACCCTGAGGTGCTGACGGTTCTGCGTGGAGTCTGTGCATCGCCCGGTTCAGCATTGGGCCAGGTGATGCAGATCACGGAGCCGAGCCTCGACATAAAAGAGTCCGGTGCCGGGGCAAAAACGGAGCAGGAGGCGCTGACGAACGCGTTGATCGAGGCGGGAATGGCCTTGCAGCACTTGCGCGACACGGCGGGTGGCAGCGCTCAGGAGGAAATCTTCAAGGCTCATCAGGAACTGCTCGATGACCCGAGCCTGCTCGATCAGGCGCAAGCGTTGATTGCCGAGGGCAAAAGCGCGGCGTTTGCCTGGCATGCTGCTACCGCGTCCACCGCAACGCTGTTTCGGCAGTCGGCCAGTCCGTTGCTGATCGAACGTGCGGCAGACCTGACGGACGTGAGCTTGCGAGTCCTCAAGTTGATTCTCGGCGTGCCGGACCCGGTCCTGACGTTACCGCACGGGACGATCCTGATCGCCGATCAACTGACACCGTCGCAGACTGCGGGGCTCGATGTCACAAAGGTGCTTGGCATCGCCACGGTCGGGGGCGGCGCCACCAGTCATGTCGCAATTCTTGCGCGGGCCTTTGCCCTGCCGGCGATTTGCGGGGTGCCGGCGCAGATGCTGGCATTGGCGAACGGCAGCACGGTGCTGCTCGATGCCGACAAGGGTGAACTGCACCTCAATCCCGATCCGCTCGCCATCGAACAATTGCAGGCCAGACTCGAGCAACAGCGTCTGCGCCATCAACATGACCACGCGCAGGCGACGCTGGCAGCTTGCACCCGCGACGGGCACCATATCGAGGTGACGGCCAACGTCTCCTCGCTGAGTGAAACCGAGCAGGCGATGGGCCTGGGCGGTGCCGGCGTCGGGCTTTTGCGCTCGGAGTTTCTTTATCTGGATCGCAACCACGCGCCCACTTTCGACGAACAAGTCTCGACCTACAGCGCCATCGCCCAAGCCGTGGGGCCGTCGCACAATCTGGTGGTGCGCACGCTGGATGTCGGCGGCGACAAACCATTGGCTTACGTGCCGATGGACAGCGAAACCAATCCGTTCCTCGGACTGCGCGGGATTCGGCTGTGTCTGGAGCGTCCGCAACTATTGCGCGAGCAGTTCCGGGCGATCCTTGGCAGTGTCGGTATGACGCGCTTGCACATCATGTTGCCGATGGTCACGCAAATCTCCGAGCTGCATCTGGCCCGGCGAATGCTGGAGGAGGAAGCCCAGGCACTGAACATCGTCGAACTGCCGAAGCTGGGGATCATGATTGAGGTGCCGGCGGCGGCACTGATGGCCGATTTGTTTGCGCCGTATGTGGATTTCTTCTCGATTGGCACCAACGATCTGACTCAATACACCCTGGCGATGGATCGCGACCATCCACGTCTGGCCAGTCAGGCCGACAGTTTCCACCCCTCGGTATTACGCCTGATCGCCATGACCGTGAAAGGTGCGCATGCCCACGGCAAATGGGTCGGCGTCTGTGGCGCGATGGCCTCGGAACGTCTGGCCGTGCCGCTGTTGCTGGGGCTCGGCGTGGATGAGTTGTCGGTCAGCGTGCCGCAGATTCCGGCGATCAAAGCGGCAGTGCGTGAGGTGGACCTGCTCGACTGCAAGGCTATCGCCGAACAGGTACAGGGGCTGGAGAGCGCTGAGGAAGTGCGCGAAGCACTGCGGCTGTATCACGAGGCAATGGTCGATACTTCACTGGTT
Source organism: Pseudomonas sp. P116 (assembly GCF_020149425.1). Classification (NCBI taxonomy): domain Bacteria; kingdom Pseudomonadati; phylum Pseudomonadota; class Gammaproteobacteria; order Pseudomonadales; family Pseudomonadaceae; genus Pseudomonas; species Pseudomonas sp. P116. The sequence continues at coordinate 148,473 of NZ_JACVHB010000009.1, forward strand.
CTGGAGAACTGACATGTTCAATAAATTGCAGCAGGCGTTCTGGAAGGCCCTGACCCCGGATCTGGTGCCGGACGAGCCGAAAATGCCGGTCGAACCTGCCGAGGGGTTAAGCGCAGACATCGTTGCGGCGTTGGGTGGAGGGGATAACCTCAAATCGCAGCAACCGGTGGCGCTGACCCGGGCGCGGGTGGAGTTGCGTGACGTGTCGCGCATGGATCGTCAGGCATTGAGCGATGCCGGTGTCGCGGGCGTCATGCCCCTGGAGGATGGGGTGGTGCACTTGATTACCGGCTTGCGGCCTTAAGTCCGAAGGGATGTGCGGCCTCAGGTCACCCTTACTGTTTCTCAACCGCAGGTGTATCGTATTCGCCTTTTACGGGCCTTCAGGGGCCTGTCGCTGATACGTGAGGTAGTTGAGTTCATGTCCTTTACCCGTCGCCAAATCCTCGGTGGCCTGGCCGGTCTTGTTGTCGTAGGCGTTGGAGCGGGGGGCGCGTCGCGTTACTGGCTGGGCAAGATGGCTGACGCCGAGGCGGGCCACGACTACGAGTTGATCGCCGCGCCCCTGGACGTGGAACTGGTGCCGGGGCACAAGACCGAGGCCTGGGCGTTCGGCCCGTCGGCGCCGGGCACCGAGTTGCGCGTGCGTCAGGGCGAATGGCTGCGGGTGCGCTTCATCAACCATCTGCCGGTGGCGACCACCATTCACTGGCACGGCATTCGCCTGCCGCTGGAAATGGACGGCGTGCCGTACGTGTCGCAATTGCCGGTGCTGCCGGGCGAATACTTCGACTACAAATTCCGCGTGCCGGACGCTGGCAGCTACTGGTATCACCCGCATGTCAGCAGCAGCGAAGAACTGGGGCGCGGATTGGTCGGGCCGCTGATCATCGAAGAGCGCGAGCCGACCGGTTTCAAATACGAAAAGACCCTGAGCCTGAAGAACTGGCACATCGACGATGAGGGCAACTTCGTCGAATTCAGCATCCCCCGCGAAGCCGCGCGTGGTGGTACGGCGGGGCGTCTGTCGACCATCAACGGCGTGCCGTTGCCGGTGATCGACCTGCCGGCCGGGCAGATTACTCGGGTGCGTTTGCTCAATCTGGATAACACCCTGACTTACCGCATCAACATTCCTGGTGTTGAGGCAAAAATATACGCGCTGGACGGCAACCCGGTGGAGCCGCGCCCGCTGGGCAAGGAATACTGGCTCGGCCCCGGCATGCGTATTTGCCTGGCGATCAAGGCACCGGCGGCAGGCGAAGAATTGTCGCTGCGCAACGGCCCGGTGCGTCTGGGCACTCTGCGCTCGGTGGCCAACACGGACGCGCCGACCGAATGGCCGCCCGCGCTGCCCGCCAACCCGGTGGCCGAGCCGGACCTGGCCAATGCCGAGAAACTCAACTTCAATTTCGAATGGGTCGGTTCGGTGTCGGTCAACGTCGACAACGGCAAGCCGCCAAGTCTCTGGCAGATCAACGGCAAGGCGTGGGACATCACCGACAAGACTTGCGCTGACCGGCCGATTGCCAGTCTCGAATTGGGCAAGAGCTATATTTTCGAATTGAAGAACATGACCCAGTATCAGCACCCGATTCACCTGCACGGCATGAGCTTCAAGGTGATTGCGTCGAACCGCCACAAGGTCATCCCGTACTTTACCGACACCTATCTGCTGGGCAAAAACGAGCGTGCGCAAGTGGCGCTGGTGGCAGATAACCCGGGGGTATGGATGTTCCATTGCCACGTGATCGACCACATGGAAACCGGCCTGATGGCCGCCATCGAGGTGAAGTGATGCGCCAGATTCGCCCCGCAGCGATCATCGACCGCAGCCGTGACCGCGACTTCATGCGTGAAGCGCTTGCCCTTGCAGCGCAGGGAGCAGCCCTCGGCGAAGTGCCTGTGGGCGCGGTGCTGGTACAGGATGGCGAGATCATCGGTCGCGGCTTCAATTGCCCGATCAGCGCCAGCGACCCGAGCGCTCACGCCGAAATGGTCGCGATCCGCGCCGCGGCGCAGGCGGTGGACAACTATCGACTGCCCGGCAGCACGCTATACGTGACGCTGGAGCCTTGCAGCATGTGCGCCGGTTTGATCGTGCATTCACGGGTGGCGCGGGTGGTGTATGGCGCGCTGGAACCAAAAGCCGGGATCGTGCAAAGCCAGGGGCAGTTTTTCACCCAGGGCTTTTTGAATCACCGGGTGTTGTATGAGGGCGGGGTGTTGGCGGAGGAGTGTGGGGCGGTGTTGACCGAGTTCTTCAGAGCCCGTCGCGCACGCCGGGATTAAAATCAAAAGATCGCAGCCTTCGGCAGCTCCTACAGGGATCGGTGTAGGAGCTGCCGAAGGCTGCGATCTTTTGATCTGCTCTATTTTTTCGCGACAATCACCGCCCGCATCGGCGCCGGCAGCCTTTCGATCGTCTTGCTGTGATCGTCGGGATCAAGGAAGTCACTCAGCGACTGATATTTCATCCACTCGGTGCCGCGTTGTTCCTCAATCGTCGTCGTACTGACATCCACGCAACGAATATCGGTAAACCCGGCTCGCCGTAACCACAGTTCCAGCGCCGGCACCGAGGGCAGGAACCACACGTTGCGCATCTGCGCGTAACGGTCTTCCGGCACCAGCACCTGGTGCTTGTCGCCTTCAACCACCAGCGTTTCCAGCACCAGTTCACCGCCCTTGACCAGGCAATCCTTCAGCGCCAGCAAATGCTCGATTGGCGAGCGGCGGTGGTAGAACACGCCCATGGAAAACACGGTGTCGAAACCTTCCAGATTCGGCGGCAAATCCTCGAACGGGAAGGGCAGATGCCACGCGTTTGGCTCAGACAGATAACGCTGCACGGCCTGAAACTGGCAGAAGAACAGCCAGTTCGGGTCAACGCCGATCACGCTGTCCGCGCCGGCGCCAAGCATGCGCCACATGTAGTAGCCGTTGCCGCAACCGACATCGAGGATGCGTTTGCCTTTCAGATCCAGATGCGGGGCGACCCGCGACCACTTCCAGTCCGAGCGCCATTCGGTGTCGACGTGCACACCAAACAGATCGAACGGCCCTTTGCGCCACGGCGACAGGCCCATCAGGGCGGTACGCATTTGCGCGCGGGTTTCGTCGTCGCAATCGGTGTCGAGTTTCAAGCCGTTGAGCAGGTCGACTTCGCTCGGCTGGATCTTTGGCAAGGCGTCCAGCGCACTTTGCCAGCGCTCCAGATCGCCGTGGCCCTTCTCCATTTTCTTGTCGAGTTGATGCTGCAGGGTGTTGGCCCATTCAGCCAGCGGTGTACCGGCCAGACGGCGGGCGAGGGGGGACAGATCAATCATGGCAAGGCAATCAACGAGGCAAAGTTAAGACACTGGAACCACGGCACGACTTTCGAGAACCCGGCGGCCAGCAGGCGTTCGCGGTGTTCTTCGAGGCTGTCGGGCTTCATGACGTTTTCGATGGCGCTGCGCTTCTGGGCAATTTCCAGTTCGCTGTAGCCGTTGGCGCGTTTGAACGCGACGTGCAGATCAGTGAGCAATGCGTGTTCTTCGGCATCGTTGAAGCGCAGTTTTTCCGACAGGATCAGTGCGCCGCCGGGCAGCAGTGATTGGCGGATGCGCGACAACAACGCGGTGCGCTGATCCGGGGCGATGAATTGCAGGGTGAAGTTCAGTGCCACCACCGAGGCAGGCTGAAAGTCGAGGGCGAGGATGTCGCCCTCGATCACCTCGACCGGCAGCAACTCCTGAAACATCGAGTCCTGACCGTTGAGGTATTCGCGGCAACGTTCGACCATGGCGGCCGAGTTATCCACAGCGATGACGCGGCAACCGTCAGTGCGCACGTGACGGCGCAGGGCCTGGGTCACCGCGCCAAGGGAGGCGCCGAGGTCGTAGAGCACGCTGTTCGGCTGGGCGAACTGCGCGGCAAGCACACCGAGGTTTTCGACGATGGTCGGGTAACCTGGCACCGAGCGCTTGATCATGTCCGGGAACACGCGCACCACGTCTTCGTTGAAGGCGAAGTCAGGCACCTGTGCCAAGGGCTGGGCGAAAATGCGATCGGGTTCTTTGCTCACGGCGGTTCCGGCGATGTCGGTGGAAAAGGCCGGCATTTTAGCCAAAGTGGCGCGGGGATGCTTGGGTTGTCTGATAAAGCGTGGGGATCGGCATGTCGTGTACAAAGGGAGGGGGATGAAGGGAGTTCGGGAAAAGCAGTGAATGACCAAGTCAAAATCAAGACTTGGTCATTCAATGTTTAAAGCGAAATCAAGTAGCGCGTATGAAACCGTTTAATTCGGCTTTGCCAGTGATGTGCAGTTCTTCTGTTCTGTGGTCTTTGCCTTTGAAGTCAAAGCTGATGAGGTAGCGCATTTCCCGAGGGTCGTTTGAAATGACTTCGACCTCGACAGTGCCGCTTGTCGCAGCGTAACTGTAAATAGTTAAGAAGTCGCTGTAAGTGCCGGTTTCAAAATAGGAGAGGATCTCGAACGGAAAGGCTGGATCTGTTGTTTCGTAACTTCCAGTCTTAATGTCGCTGGGAAACTTAAACGTAATCCCCTTTGCTGATTCCTTATAACCCTCGTAGGAGCGGGCGCGGAATTCGACTTTACCGTCAGAGTGTTGCCCGAACTGGATATTTTGCGTATTGAAATTCACTCGGTTCGAAATCGAGGCTTGAACATCGCAGCTGGCGGAGAACAGGGTTAGCGCTGCACTTTGCGAATCTTTGTCTCTGAGGCTCATGATTTTCTTCCTTGCTCTTACATTCGTGGTTTGGGATACGACACGGGGATAGTAAGTAGGGGAAGAAATTCGAGGTACTGTCAGATCTGACAGGTTTTTATATCGATTCGAGATAGGAAAAGATTTTTATGGTTATTACATATGACCAGGTTGTTTGTCTTTATTAAACGCCGAGGCAGCGATACCCCATTGGCCAAGCCAGTAACTGAGGATGATGACGTAAGGCGCAGCATGGAACGGCGCAACAAACCGATCGATGCCGATCACACTGTCAGAGAACACAAACGCCAGCGCACCCCCCGCTGCCAGTAACGCCGAACGCTTGGGCACGTCGCTGCCGAGGCGAGCGAGAGCACGCCAGAGCATGGCGCTGATCGCAGTGCCGTAGACGATCACAGGTACCAGCAGCGGGCCGAGACCACTGGCAATCAGCATCCCCAACAGCACGGCACCCACGCCAAGCGCGAGCACCAGTGGCATCAACGCAAGACGTTTGCAGTCGCTGAGATAGGCCTTGAGATACGCCAGATGCGCAACGAGAAATGCGCCGAGACCAAACACGAACAAATCCCCTGGCCACGCCAACAACACATCGCCCAGCAGAGAAAAAATCAGACCGAGACTGATCCAGCGGCGATAGTCGCTGGGCGGTGCGTCGTGCAGCCAGCCGAGCAATGCCAGTACCGGCAGCGGTTTGACCAATAGGCAGAGCAGCGCCGCGTGGGTGCTCAGGCCATAGAGAAAGGTCACCGCGCCCATTAGCGCCAGAATCAGCCAGCCCACGATCAATTCACCGAGATGGCGCAGTCAAAGGTTTCCACCGGCAGCACTTCCGGCGCCCATGGCTGTTGCGAGGTCAGGCGCAGACGCCCGGTGCCCGCGGCAAACGCTTGAAAACGCCAGGTGGAAAGCCCGGCAGCACCGACCACGCCAGCATCTTCCGGGTTGCTATAGACCTCAGGGCTGAGGGCGCGCAAGACGCCGCCGGCGGAATCCTGAATCGCCCAGCGATAACCCGTGGTCGGGTTGCTTGGCAGCATCACGATCAGATTTTGCCCGCTGGTCAGTCGCACGGGGCATTCGCTTTGTTTTTCCACGGTCACGTTGTGTTTCGGCTGCGTGGCGCAAGCGGCCAGCAAGGAAAAGGCGATGGGGACAAACAGGCGAATGGGGGACATAAGGTCAGCGGCTCCGGCGTTGGCGACGAACGGCGAGCATAACCGAAGATGAGACAAAGTGTGACCGTCGGGGAGCGTTGGTGTCTGGGCTGGCGCCATCGCGAGCAGGCTCACTCCTACAGGGTTTTGTGGTGAACACCAGGTTTGTGAACGCCATATCCCACTGTAGGAGTGAGCCTGCTCGCGATAGCGGTGCTCATGTCACCGCAGAACTATCAGAAAAGCACCTTCGCCACATCGGCAAACCGCTTGGCGAAGTGCACGGTAATGCCTTCTTTCAGATAGTCCGGCAGTTCCTCGAAGTTGCCGCGGTTCGGCTCTGGCAGAATCAGCTCGAAAATCTTCTGCCTTCTCGCTGCGATCACTTTCTCGCGTACCCCGCCAATCGGCAGCACATGCCCGGTCAGCGTCAGTTCACCGGTCATCGCCACGCCTTTTTTCGGCGCTTGGTTGCGCGCCAGGGAAAGCAAAGCGCTGGCCATGGTCACGCCGGCGCTCGGGCCATCCTTCGGTGTGGCGCCTTCCGGTACGTGCAGGTGGACGAAGGCTTCGTCGAAGAATTTCGCATCGCCGCCGAACTGTTTCAGGTTCGAGCTGACGTAGCTGTAGGCGATCTCCGCCGATTCCTTCATCACGTCGCCCAGTTGCCCGGTGAGTTTGAAACCGCGATTGAGTGTGTGGATCCGCGTCGCTTCGATCGGCAGCGTGGCGCCGCCCATGCTGGTCCACGCCAGTCCCGTGATAACGCCCGTGCCGGACAGCACTTGTTCGTTGCGGAACACCGGATGGCCCAGCGAGGCTTCCAGATCTTTCGGGCCGAGTTTGATCACCGCTTTCGGCTCGTCGATCAGTTTCATGACCGCTTTGCGTACCAGTTTGCCCATCTGCTTTTCGAGCTGGCGCACCCCGGCCTCACGGGCGTAACCGTCGATCAAGGCTTTGAGCGCGCTGTCGCTGATGCTCAGGCTGCCCTTGGACACGCCGGCCTTTTCCAACAGTTTCGGCCACAGGTGACGCTTGGCGATGGCGACTTTTTCTTCGGTGATGTAGCCAGACAGACGAATCACTTCCATGCGGTCGAGCAGCGGACCGGGAATCGAATCCAGAGTGTTGGCGGTGCAGACAAACAGGACTTTCGACAAGTCCATGCGCAGGTCGAGGTAGTGGTCGAGGAATTCGACGTTCTGTTCCGGGTCGAGGGTTTCCAGCAGCGCCGAGGCCGGGTCGCCCTGGTAGCTCTGGCCCATCTTGTCGATCTCGTCGAGCATGATCACCGGGTTCATCACTTCGACGTCTTTCAACGCCTGCACCAGTTTGCCTGGCTGTGCGCCGATGTAGGTCCGGCGGTGGCCCTTGATCTCGGCTTCGTCGCGCATGCCGCCAACGCTGAAGCGATAGAACGGTCGGCCAAGCGATTCGGCGATGGATTTGCCGACACTGGTTTTACCCACACCCGGCGGGCCGACGAGCAGCACGATAGAGCCGCTGATCTCGCCTTTATAAGCACCGACGGCGAGGAATTCGAGGATACGGTCCTTGATGTCGTCGAGGCCGGCGTGGTGTTTGTCGAGCACCTTGCGTGCGTGCTTGAGGTCGAGTTTGTCCGCGCCATAAACGCCCCACGGCACCGACGTCGCCCAGTCGAGGTAGTTGCGGGTGACCGCGTACTCCGGCGAACCGGTCTCGAGGATCGACAGTTTGTGCGTTTCTTCGTCGAGGCGTTTCTGCACCTGCGCCGGCAGGACTTTGCCTTCCAGACGCTGCTGGAACTGTTCGAGGTCAGCGCTGCGGTCGTCCTTGGTCAGGCCGAGTTCCTGCTGGATGACTTTGAGTTGTTCCTTGAGGAAGAACTCGCGCTGGTGCTCGCCGATCTTGCGGTTGACCTCGGCGGAGATTTCTTTTTGCAGGCGCGCGACTTCGACTTCCTTGCGCAGCATCGGCAGGACTTTTTCCATGCGTTTGAGCATGGGCACGCAGTCGAGCACTTCCTGCAATTCCGGGCCGGTGGCCGAGGTCAGGGCGGCGGCGAAGTCGGTCAGCGGTGACGGATCGTTGGGGCTGAAGCGGTTGAGGTAGTTCTTGAGTTCTTCGCTGTACAGCGGGTTGAGCGGCAGCAGTTCCTTGATCGCGTTGATCAGCGCCATGCCGTAGGCCTTGACCTCGTCGGTCGGCTCGGTGGGCTGATGCGGGTATTCGACTTCCACCAGATACGGCGGGCGGTGGTGCTTGAGCCAGGTCTTGATGCGTACGCGGCTCAGGCCCTGGGCGACGAACTGCAGTTTGCCGTTTTCGCGGCTGGCGTGATGGACTTTGACCAGGGTGCCGTATTGCGGCAGGGCGTCGGTGTTGAAGTGGCGCGGGTCTTCCTGGGGCGTGTCCATGAAGAACAGGGCCAGGGAGTGGTGGTCGGATTTGCTGACCAGTTCGAGGGTTTCGGCCCACGGTTCTTCGTTGACGATGACCGGCAGGACTTGCGCCGGGAAGAACGGGCGGTTGTGGATCGGGATGATGTAGACCTTGTCCGGCAGGTTCTGGCCGGGCAGGGCGAGGCCTTTGCCGGAGGTGGTATGTTCGATGTGGTCTTCGCTGGCTTCGGTGTAGTCGTCGGGGTTATCGGGGAATTCTTGCTGGTCGCTCATGGGGCACCTGCGCAATTGGGTATGGGTGTTAGATGGGGCAGGGCTTGAGTGGTTTCAATGGTGGGGGTGTGTTTCTGTTTGTGTTCAGGGTTTTGACAGGGGTCACGCTTTGGACTTGGCGGCCTTTGGGCCGACCATGTTCTTGGGGTTTTGGGGGTATATCCGTTGCTGCGGGTGCTGCTGCTGGCGGTTTCGCTTTTACAGCGAGTCACTTTTGCAGACGCCCAAAAGTAACCAAAACGCTGGGCCCCGGCGTTCGGCCCGCTCGCTGGGGCTCGGGGTTCCTTCGCTCCGGAATTGATCCGGGGGCATCGCTTCCGGTTTGCTTCGCTGCACCTCCTTTCGATGTATTCGACTTCGTCGAACGGCGCTACGCGCCCACCCCCGGATCAATCCCGCAACGAAGCCTGCCGAAGGGGCCGGTACGGCAAGATCAAGAGCTGCAGCCGAGCTAACGCTCATCCTGTTGAGTGGGGCGGCTACGCCGCATGGTTTGCACGCGGTCAGAATTGTGGGAGCTGGCTTGCCAGCGATGGCGGCCTGGCAGCCGACCGGTTTCTGGCTAGAGGCATACGATTCAATTGTAGGAGTGAGCCTGCTCGCGATGGCGGTGGGTCTGTCGACAACTGTGTTGAATGTCGGACTGCAATCGCGAGCAGGCTCACTCCTACAGGGGCTCAGCTGTGTGGCGCCGGTTGTGGGATTTCGAGGTTATCCAGCACTCGATTCACCGCCAGTTCCGCGAGCATGATGATTTGCTGGATCGCCAGGATCGTCCGCCGCTGGGGCAGGTCGATGTAGGCGGCGATGTCGCTGCTCATGAGGCTGGCTTGCGCCAGGGATTCGCAGGCGTGGACCAGCAGGCTTTCGCTGTCCTGGTCTGGCGCGACCTGGAACATGGTGCTGGGTTTGTGGAAGCGCAAGGTGAGTGCGTTGGGTTTGAGGTAGTGGTCGAGGGCGCGTTCGGCGGCTTCGTGGAATTTCTTCGAATCGGGGGATTGGTAGGGCGAGGTATCGTTGGTTTCTGGTGGGTTGGGTGTGGGCTTTTTCATAGTGGAACTCCGAATGATAAGTGGGGCTGTCACTCTCAATCACCGCGACGCGACAGAGGGTGGCAGCTGTACGCGGGTTCGCGGACCGAGCCATTCGGCAATCTCGGCATACCCGAAGGTATCCCGCGCACAGCCACCATCAAACCAAACGAAAAGCGCTGGGCGCTCCAGTTTGGGCTGGCGATTATGCATCAAATCGAATGAACTGCTCGGGCCGCGACGCCCGGTCGCTGAATTTGCAGCGACCCCTTGAGCCTATCCACCCCATTTCCGACGCACAACCGACGCGACTTGTCGGAAATATCTCGGCCAATTTCCGTTCTGTAGGACTCCACCCAATCCCCTGTAGGAGCTGCCGAAGGCTGCGATCTTTTGACGTTGATCTGCAAAAAACAAGATCAATAGATCGCAGCCTTCGGCAGCTCCTACAGGGAGTCGGTGGCAACAAAAAAGGCGATGCCCCTCGCGGGACATCGCCTTTTCCTTAACTGCCGTTAACGCTTATTCAGACAGTTTGTACGCAATCACATAGTCACCTTGCTTGGTGCCCAGCGAGCCGTGACCGCCGGCGACGACGAGCACGTATTGCTTGCCGTCCTTGCCGGTGTAGGTCATCGGTGTGGTTTGCGCGCCTGCTGGCAGGCGGCCTTCCCACAGTTGCTTGCCGTTTTTCACGTCGTAGGCGCGCAGGTACTGGTCGAGAGTACCGCTCAGGAACGCGACGCCACCGGCAGTGGTGAACGTGCCGCCCAGGCTAGGTACGCCCATGCTCAGCGGGATCGGAACCGGCGAGCTGTCGCGCACGGTGCCGTTTTTATGCATCCAGATGGTTTTGTTGTTGGTCAGGTCGACCGCGGCAACATAACCCCACGCTGGCGCCTGGCACGGCAGGCCCATTGGCGACAGCAGCGCTTCGAGGATCACACCGTATGGCGCGCCTTTGTTTGGCTGCACGCCTTCGGTTTCACTGACGCGTGGACCTTGTTTGGCGATATCAGCGGCCGGGATCAGTTTCGAGCGGAACGCCATGTAGCTCGGGTTCACAAATGCGATCTGGCGAACCGGATCGACCGAGATGCCGCCCCAGTCGAACACGCCGAAGTTGCCTGGGTAAACGATCGAGCCTTGCAGCGACGGCGGGGTGAACGGGCCGTCATAACGCAGGGATTTGAAGTCGATCCGGCACAGCATCTGGTCGAACGGCGTAACGCCCCACATGTCGCGTTCTTTCAACGGCGGCGGCATGAAGTTCAGGTCGGATTTCGGTTGGGTTGGCGAAGTGTGGTCGCCTTCCACCGCGCCTTGCGGTACCGGGATCTCGTTGATCGGCACAATGGCTTTGCCAGTGTTGCGATCCAGCACGTAGATGCTGCCTTGCTTGGTCGACGCCAGCACCGCAGGCTTCACGCCGTCTGCGGTTTTGATGTCCATCACGGTTGGCTGGCCGCCAACGTCCATGTCCCACAGGTCATGGTGGGTGAACTGGAAGTTCCAGCGCACTTTACCGGTGGCAATGTCCAGCGCGGTCAGGCCGGCTGCGTGCAGTTCCGATTCCGGGGTACGCGCGCCGCCGAACTGGTCCGGGGTCTGGTTGCCCATCGGCAGGTAGAGCATGCCGAGTTTTTCGTCGACCGCGAACATCGACCACATGTTGGGCGAGTTGCGGGTGTAGGTCTTGCCTTCGGCAATCGGCGCAGTGTCGTCCGGGTTGCCGCTGTCCCAGTTCCACACCAGTTTGCCGGTGTGCACGTCGAACGCGCGGATCACGCCGCTCGGCTCGTCGATGGAAACGTTGTCGGTAACGTGGCCGCCAATCACCACCAGGTCTTTGGTGACCGCTGGAGGCGAGGTGGAGTAGTAACCACCCGCATTGAAGCCGCCGATGTTGGCAGACAGGTCAACCTGGCCTTTGTCGCCGAAGTCTTCACACATTTTGCCGGTGTCGGCGTTCAGGGCGATCAGACGGGTGTCGGCGGTCGGCAGGAAGATGCGGCGTGGGCAAGCGCTGGCCGGGGCCGGGCTGGCCGAACCGGTCGGGCTCTGCTCGGACGCATAGACCGCGTCGTCGTGGTAAGTCACGCCACGGCAGGTCATGTGCGCCCAGCCTTTGAAGTTGGCCGCGTTCTGCGTGCTCAGCTTCGGATCGAAACGCCAGATCTCCTTGCCCGAATCCGGATCAAGGGCAATCACCTGGCTGTGCGGCGTGCACACGTAGAGCATGCCGTTGACTTTCAGCGGGGTGTTTTCGGCAGTGGTTTCGCCCGGATCGTTCGGCCCCGGGATGTCGCCAGTGCGGTAGGTCCACGCTGGAACCAGTTTGCTCACGTTGGCCGGAGTGATCTGCGCCAATGGCGAGTAACGGTCACCGTGGGCGCTGCGGCCGTAGGAGTTCCAGTCACCGTCGGGCATGGCCGGGGCGGTGTTGGTCATGCCTTCAACGCTGTCGCGATCCAGTTGGCCTTTGATTTCACCCGGGTTGGTGAATTGACTGGCCAGTGCAGTCAGGCCGGCCAGAACCACGGCCACGCTCAAGGCGCCGGTGCCCATCGGGGCAGGGCCATCGAGCAGCAGCGGACGACGGAACCATGGCAGCAACATGACCAGGCCCAGCGCGAACAGCATCGCCAGACGTGGTACCAACTGCCACCAGTCCAGACCGACTTCCCACAGCGCCCAAACGGTGCTGGCAAACAGCACGATGGCGTACAGGCCCAGCGCGGCGCGGCGGCGCAGCAGCAACAGAATGCCGGTCAGCGCGATGCCAATACCGGCCAGCAGGTAATACAGCGAGCCGCCGAGCATGCTCAGCTTGACCCCTCCGGCCAGCATGGCCAGGCCCATCAGTAGAAGCAGAATGCCGAGCAGGCTCGGTAGCAGACGGCCCCGACTCGAAGCACTTTCGGTGCTCATAGTGTGATTCTCCGTGACGTTTATGTAGTCCCGCGCTGTAGTCACTGTAGATGACGATTTGGCGTGGGCATGGTTCAGATAAAACTTGTGTAGCTAACGAATTTCTCCTGTAGGAGTGAGCCTGCTCGCGAAAGCGGTGTGTCAGGCGACATCTCCAGTGACTGAAACACCGCTATCGCGAGCAGGCTCACTCCTACAATGGATTTGCGTAGTGCTTTAGAACGAAGACTGGATCTTGATCCCGCCGATCAGTGCGTCATCAACCTTGTCTACGCCGCCCGGATGGCGGATGTATTGCAGGTTCGGGCGTACGGTCAGCCAGTTCGTCACATGCACGCCGTAATACAGTTCGGCGCTGTACTCGGTGTCTTGCGGCGGCAGGAACGATGGGTCGTCGTAGTCATAAACGGCGCGGGCCTGGTTGGTCTTCTCGGCGTTTTTGCGATAGGCCGGGTTGACGTGGACGCGGGCCATAGCGAAGCCGATGTCGTCTTTGGCGCGGCTGGCGAGCAGGCCTTTGTAGACGAGGCCGGCCTGCACGTAGTTGTCGATGGCGTTGGTTTTCTTGTCGTGCATCGTGCCGTTGGCGAACACGCTCAGGCCACGCGAGTTGTCGCTGGCCATGCTGGTGATCTGCTGCTGCACGCCGAGCCACACACCGTGTTTGCTGGAGGCGCTGCGGTAGGCTTCGCCGCTGAGGGCGGCGGGTTGGCCGTTGTTGTCTTTATAGACATCGCTGGCCTTGGCGTTGCTGTAGTAATAACCGGCACGGTACTCGCCCGGCAGGCCGTTGAATTTCGGCGTCCACACCAGTTCAACCGGCAGGATCGCGCCTTGGGTGCCGCTGCCGCTCAACTTGAAGCCGTTGCCGCGATCGAGGTTGGACGGGTTCTGCTCGTAAGCGCCGACCTGTGCGTACAACTCGGGGGTCAGGTGATATTTGACGCGCATCGCCCACTGGCTGACCGGCCAGTTGTACCAGATGCCGCCGACCCAGTTGCCGACCTGCGAGCCGCAGAACGCCAGGTTCTGGAAGTCGCACGGGAAGCTGTTGAAGTCTTCGCCTTCGCCGAAACGGCCGACCTTGATGTCGAGTTTCTGATCGAAGAATTTTTGCTGGTACCACATCTGCGTCAGGCGCGTGGTCTGGCCACGGCCCCAGACTTCCTGGGCCGACGTGAAGCCACCGACGCGCGGATCGTTGATGCGGTCGTTGCTGATGTTGTTGCCGCTGCGCTTGGTGATGGTCAGTTGAAACTCGGCGTCGTCCCAGCCGAGGATCTTTTGCAGGTCCAGGTGCGTACCGAGGCCGAACTGGTCGCTGTAGCGCGCCGTGCGATCGTGGTCGTAGCCGCCGTGCAGGTTACTGCCCATTTCGCCGGTGTAATCGAGCTTGAAGTCGTAGCCTTTTTCCGAGAGTTCTGTGCGCTTGCCGTTCCAGTCACCGAGCATGTACGGCGATTCACTGTCGAACGCAGGGGCGGCTTGAGCGCAGGTGGCGAGGCCTAGGGCGGTGCAGCCGCCAATCAGGCGCAGGGTGGAGATAGCGCTATCTCGAAACAACGGAAAATCAGGCATAAAAGGGGTCTTTCTTGGTCTTTTTTTGGGGATAAGCTGGCCGCTACGATTTGACGCAGGCAGTGAAGCGATTCAGCGGAAGGGCGGCAGGATAATGATCTGTAACAAAAAGACAAAGAGCTTTTGTAGACATGCAGCATTTCGTATTCGGTAACAGTGCGGCAAACGGGCGCATTGTCTCCTCGTTCGCAGGCTGCGATCTTCGCGGGTTGGCCTACATTTGAAGTCAGGCCTTCCACCCGGTCAGCCCCTCGGCTAAGGTGCGCGGCTTCTGTATTTTCACTTCGCCCAAAGGCCTGGCATGAACGAACAAACCCCCGATCCGCTGCACGGCGTAACCCTCGAACAGATCCTCACCGCGCTGGTGGCCCACTACGAATGGTCGGGGCTCGCCGAGCGTATCGACATTCGTTGCTTCAAGAGCGATCCGAGCATCAAGTCGAGCCTGACGTTTTTGCGTAAAACCCCGTGGGCGCGGGAGAAAGTCGAACGTCTGTACGTGAAATTGATGCGCACCAAGCGACCGCTCTGAGATGGACCCCGTGTGGCGCCATCGCTTGATCACCCTCGCAGCCACCCTTGGCTGGGCAGGGTTGGGCATTCAGCTGTACCTGATTTTTATCGCGCGTTTGAGTGTCGATGCCAGTCTGCTGGGCGGGCTGGTTAGTTTCTTCAGTTACTTCACGGTGTTGACCAATACCTTGGTGGCGACGGTGCTGACCTGCGCGGTGACCCAGCGCGAATCCGCGGCACGGCGCTGGTTTCTGCAACCTTGGGTCAGTAGCGGAGTCGCGGTGAGCATCGTTGTGGTCGGCCTCGCCTACAGTATTTTGCTGCGGCATTTATGGCACCCCGAGGGTTGGCAATTCATCGCCGACGAATTGCTCCACGACGTGATGCCGCTGTTATTTCTGGGCTATTGGTGGTTTTGCGTACCGAAAGGCACGTTGCGCCTGTGGCATCTGCCGATGTGGCTGATTTATCCGCTGATCTACTTCATTTACGCGTTGCTGCGCGGGCATTTTCTCGGAGCGTATGCGTACCCGTTCATTGATGTGGCGACGTTGGGTTATCCACAGGTGTTCATCAATGCCGGGGGGATATTGGTGGGGTTTGTGGGGATTGGCGTGGCGGTGATTGGCCTGGACCATTGGCGCTCCCGCACGAAGTTAAAGTACCGGTAGGAGCTGCCGCAGGCTGCGATCTTTTGACTCTGGCTTAAAAAGACAAGATCAAAAGATCGCAGCCTGCGGCAGCTCCTACAGGGGGTATCACTCTTCTTCAGAGCCCTCGGCGCGCCAGTAACCGACGGCTTTCACCAGTTTCTCGTCGAGCCCATGCTCATCCAGCAGCACGCGGCGGATCTGCCGCGAGACTTTGGTCTCCGTCGCCACCCACGCATAGAGATTGCCCTTGGGCACCTGCAGTTGCTTGACGGTGGTCAGCAGGTTATCCGTACCGCCATCGCGCAGTACCCAGATGACATTGACCTGCGCGGCGCTTTCCAGCGTTTGCTGCTCGGCACCGTTTGCCACTTCGATCACCACCAGCGCCTTGCGATTGGCCGCCAGGCCTTCGAGGCGGCGTGCGATGGCCGGGAGGGCGGTTTCGTCGCCGATCAGCAGGTAGCTGTCGAAAATGTCCGGCACGATCATCGAGCCGCGCGGCCCGCCGATGTGCAGGAACTGGCCGGGTGTGACCTGTTCGGCCCAGGTCGAGGCAGGCCCGTCGCCGTGCAGGACAAAATCGATGTCCAGCTCAAGTGTGTCGAGGTCGTAGCGGCGCGGGGTGTAGTCGCGCATCTCGGGCATCGGGCCTTCGTTCTTGCCGCCGAGCACCATCGTTTCCAGTGCAGCGGTTTGTTCGGCGTTCTGCGGGAACAGCAGTTTGACGTGATCGTCCGTGCCCAGGCTGATGAACCCGGCCAGTTCCGGCCCGCCGAGGGTGATGCGGCGCATGCGCGGGGTCAGGTCGACCACACGCAGCACTTCGAGGCGGCGGCGTTTGATTTCGTGCATCACGCGGTGAATGGTTTGGCTATCGACTGCAGTCATTCGGCTTTCTCCGGGGCAGGTTGAACGGCGGGGCCGTCGACGATGGCTTTGGCGGTGTTGTTGAGCAGATCACGCACACGCAGGATTTCTTCCGCGCTCCAGCGCCCGTGATGCAACTGCAAGGCGTGGCGCAGGTTGTGCACCGCTTCATGAATTTCCGGCGGCCGGTCATGGCCGCGCAGCGAACGTTTGCTGACGTCGATGCGCATGCGCACACCGTCCAGCGCCACGGCTTGCTCGCTCAGCGAAAGGCGTCCGCTGTCAGTCACGCTGTAGCGTTTCTTGCCGCCCTCGGCGTCGCCGCTGATCAATTCGCTTTCTTCCAGAAAGGTCAGGGTCGGATAGATCACGCCGGGACTCGGGCTATAGGCGCCGTCGAACATGGCTTCGATCTGGCGGATCAGGTCGTAGCCGTGGCACGGCTGTTCGGCGACCAGCGCCAGCAGCAGCAGTTTCAGGTCGCCCGGGGCAAATACTCGCGGGCCGCGACCACCGCGTTCGCGGCCGGGGCGCTTCTCGAAGCCGTCACGGCCATCGCCATGTTCGCGGTGGGGGGAATGATGGTCTCTCATTTCTGTGTTCTCTCGTCGTGTTTAGATACAACTTAAGATATATCTTATGGCGAATGCAAGAGGTTCGGATCAGCGGTCGCTGCGGCGCTTCAACGAAAATGGCGCCGTCGTCGATGCGGGATGAGGTTTGTATTTTTCTAGAGTAATTGTGCTAATTACAACAGTGTGAAATCGAACATCAGTTTCTTTATTGGCGCATAAGCCTGTAGTAACAAGCACTATGGAAGGTTTTAAATCTGTATGTTTTTTTGCTGAAAACTGTATGTAGTATAGTTCTGAGAGTCACTGTTCTCTTAAACGCTTAAAACAGTTTTTTTCCTCTTTTACATGGGTATCAATAACTACGGGTAGTGGTGAAATTTCCTACTTACTTTGTTGTTGAATTACTTGATCATGCCTCCGCGTCGAAAGTTGAGTCGGCAAATGACAAAACTTTCCACGCATCAATCCTTATCAAAAGCAGGTACTGATCATGTTCAAGAAGTTTGCAATTTCCGCCCCGATGGCCATCCTGGCACTGAGTTCTTCCGTGGCGTTTGCCGCAGACCCGATTAGCCAGACGATCAACATCAAGGCCTTCGTGCCTACTTCGCTGTTCAATGCCGCTCCTCAGACGCCAGGCTTCGGTGTCGATGAAACCATGACCCAGTTGGGCAGCGGCGAACTGAGCACTATTACTGAAATCTTCAACATGAAGCATACCGACAACAAGGGTGCGATCAATGCCGTGCTCGACGGCACTGCCGCGTTGTACAACGGCCGTGACAGCATCCCGCTGAGCGTCAAGATCGGTGGCGTGGAAGTCACTAGCGTCACCACCGAAATCGTCAACGAAACTGACTCTGTACCTGGCGTGCAGCGGGAAATGGTCATCAGGGCTGCCGCGCCAACTGCTGGGCAATCGGGCAACTACTCGGGTAGTTTCGCCGTGGTATTCGAGCCTGTGTTGAAGCCGTAAACAACTTTTTGAATAACACAATGCTTATTCAATAGTCTTGGCCCACTGATCATCTATCGATGATCAGTGGACGCCAGCTCATCAAGTAATTCGAGTATTAAAGACCATGTTCCCGATGACGCCCATCGCGGCAGCGCTCGCACTTTTTTTATGTGCCAGTGCCTTGGCCGCGCCCACTAATAACGCTAACACACCGCGCAGTCTGCTTGCTCAGGCCAAAGGGTTGCCGGCGGAATTCGAAGAACACTTCTTCGATGTGCCATTAGCTGTTCGGGTTGAGCGTGATCAACAATTTCTCGGTGAGGCGATGGTCGTATTAAGCAAGGATGATCGCGTCACTCTGCTGGAATTTACCGATACCAGCGACAGCCAGATCCCGGCCAGTGAACGGGAGATATTGGGTGTTTTTCTGAAGCAGGGTGTGAGCCTGGGCGCCTGTCAGGGCAGTTGCCCTGAGCAAGTATTGGCAGTGCATTACAACCTGCAGAATTCGCTGGTGTCGATTGCCACCGAAAATGCCGAGCGCGACATCGACGCCCTGCGCTATTACACGCTCCCGGAACAGGGCAGCACCGGGTTGATCCTGCGTAATCAACTGAACCTCAACGGTGGGCAGGAGCAAGACCTCGGCGGACGTTATGGCCTTGAGGCGAGTAGCAGCCTCGGCAACTGGACGCAACGGGTCAACCTGCAACTGGCGCGCCTGGGCGGACCTGACGACAAGCTTTATCACGCGGTGCACGAGCTGTACGGCCAGCGTGAGTTGCAGGGCAATTTTCTGCGACTGGGTTATTTCACCCCCAGCTCCGAAGGCCTGACGCGGCAGTTGCGTTCATTTGGCGCCAGCCCCGATACGGCGGCGGGCGTGATGTTTGGCAGCTCCGACAGCCTGGCAATCAACAATCCTACGCCCAGCGTTTACCCGATTTACGTGACGGCCAACCGCCAGGCATCGGTAGAAATCTATCGCAACGGTCTGTTGATCAACACCCAAGCGGTCAGTGCCGGCCTGCAAACCCTCGACACCCGGACGCTGCCCGGGGGCATCTACGAAGTTGAAGTGCGGCTGATCGAAGACGGCCAGATCACCTCAACCACGCAGGATCTGGTGTACAAACCCAGCAACTGGCGCAATCACGATGAGCGTTGGCGCTACAGCGTGTTCGCCGGCCAGGAAAGCAAATTGTTGAGTAACTGGGACGAACAGTCTCGTGGGGATATGACGGCCGGTGCAGCGCTGAATTATCTGCTGCACCCGCGGGTGATCGTCGGCCTCTCGGCGCGGCAACTGCAAGGCAAGCAGCAAGTGGCTTCGTCGATTGACTGGACGTTGGCCAATAACACCAGCCTGTACGCCAACGTTTACCAGACCGAAGACCACGGCACCGGGATGGATCTGCAAGGCATCTACAACTATGGCTCGGGCAACCTGTTCGCCACGCATAACCGCAGCTGGCTGGACACCACCAATATTTATGAGACCTTGCCGGACGGTACGCGGGTACGCCAACGCAACGTGTATATCGGCCAGACCGCCAATACGTCGCTGGCGATCAACCATCGACTTAACAGCAAGCAATCGCTCAATGGCCGGGTTTCCCATAGCGAGGGCAATGTCGAGGGCGTGGGTATCGACCTGGGCTGGACGCAACGCAGCCTGCTGCTTGGCAGCGATGCCAGTTGGCGTTTTTCGGTGTTCGATCGCCCCGCCAGTTTCAGCAGCGGGCAGGCACGCAATCGCGGAGTCGATTTGAGTGTCAGCCTGGCCCTCGGCGCAAAGGGCGAACAGTGGTCGGGCAGCATCGGTACGCGCACGGCCCGGGAGGGTGGCCGCGACAACAACGCGTCGCTGACCTACAACAAGACTCTGGAAAACCACGTACTGCAAAACGTCTCGGTGACGGCGCTCGCTGACACCTATGGCGTCGGCGTATCAGGCCTTGGCAGTTTCCGCACCGATGCATTCAATGGCGATGCGTTCATTCAGCGCTCGTCCTACAACGGCAATTACACCGGCGGCCTCAACCTCGACAGCACCGTGGCGGTTGGCGCAGACAAGATCGTCATGACCAGCCAGCACGCCAGCGGCGGTGCCGGGATGATCATCGACGTTGAAAGCGATCTCGACGACATCGCTCTACGCGCCGACGACCTCAGTGGCGGCAGCACAACCCTGCGCCCGGGGCGCAATTACGTGTCACTGACCGCGTATAAAAACAGCTCGGTGAGCTTCGATTTCGAAGGCAACCACGTGCCGTCCGCCAGCATTCAACCGCAGCGCGCCCGCTACCACATGAACAAGGGGGGAGTGGGGTACCGCAAGATCACCGTGAGCAGAACCCTGACCGTGCTCGGGCGTTTGCTCGATCCGCAAGGCAAGCCGCTCAAGGGCCACCACATCATCAACCACGCCAGTCGCGGTGTCAGCGAGGTGGACGGCTTCTTCTCGATGGAAATGAACGCCGGTTCACCGACCCTGGAAGTGCGCTCCGGTGAACAGTTGCTGTGCCAGTTCCGTCTCGACACGGCCAATGCGCGCAGTGAAAACGATGTGCTGATGATCGGGGATCTGCGTTGCACGCCGGATACGTTGGCAGACACCACTCCACGTCAACGAACGGCAGGTTAACCAATGACTGGACAAATATTGAAATTACCCAGCTCGCTGAAGAGTCGCTTCGGCCGATTCACTGCGGCCGTGGTGTTTGCGGCATCACCGCTGTGGGCGCAAGCAGGCAATGTTGAAGTGACGGCTTTGTTTCGGCCGGATCCGACCAATCCCATGGTCAATAAATTCACCAACACCACACCCAGTTCCGGTTACTGCGAACATTTCTGGGCGCATTGTCAGGCCAACAATTTGTTCAGTCTGACCTTGCCATTGGGCGGGTACCCGGTCACTTCGGGCAAACCGGTGCAGGCCAATCATCCCGACCCGCGCCAAGGGGCCTACCTGAAAACCCCCTCGCAATGGCGACGATTGTCTGTCACGAACGAGAGCGGTGATGAGGCCAGTCTGGAAATTCGCATTTCCGGTATCGGTGGCCGCGCCGACCATCATGCCGATGTTGGGGAGTTGACCGGCGGCGGTGGCTATAACCAGTTGTGGAGCACTGGCCGCTGGCACGCGGCCCCCGCTCCCTGTGTGTCCGGTGGCGGATTGAACGGTACCAGCTATTACGTCATTTTCATGTGGATGGTGCCGGAAAATGCAGGCGCGTGTGCCACGACAGCGCTGTTTGACCTGCCCAACTTCAATTACCGCTATATCTTCTTCGGATACGAGCTGCGTACGCCCAATCCACTGAAAATGCCGACCGGTATCTACCGAGGCAGCATCACCTATACGGTCGGGCCGGGTCTGGATTTCGATTTTGGTGACGCCGTCCTCCCCAACGATTCGCTGGCCACCATCGATTTTGTCTTGAGCGTTGAGCACACCCTCAAAGTCGAAATACCCCCCGGCGGTCATCGTATCGAGCTGTTGCCGCAGGGCGGCTGGCAGGCCTGGCTGCAGCGCAATCGCCGCCCAGAACGCCTGTTCCGCGATCAGACATTCAGTATTTCGAGTTCCAGCCGTTTCAAGATGCAGCTCGAATGCCAGTACGGCGACGGGAGCAATACGTGCCTGATCCGCGATCCGGTTTCCGGAGATGCCGTGCCGCTGAACATTGCCGTCACCCTGCCGGCCGGAATGATCGATGCCGGCGGGCAGCCAGTCAATCGACGTCCATTATTGCGCGAAGGTACGGGCACCGAGCTTTTTGAGCCGGCCTATTACGTTGATCGCAAACCGGCAACGCTGCATTTCGAAGTCGGCCGTGAAGCGGTCGAGCAAATGCTTACCGGTGAGGGGAAAACCTACACCGGCGATGTCACCGTGATCTGGGATTCGCAAGTCTGAGCACCCTGTGTGCGTGTTTCGTTCATCGTTCTACATCCAGAGGCTGAAACCATGAATTATCGACTGGCATTGCTGCTCGCAGGCTGGCTACCGCTTATCTCTCACGCTGGACCCGCGATCAACGTCGGCGTGGTCTACGACTATCTCGACGGTGATAAGAGCACTTACCTGAAACGGGTTTTCAACGGTGGCGACGCCACCGCGTTCGTCAAGATCAACATCCTCGAAATTGTGTATGACGCCGACGGCACCGCGCGGGAAATCGCATTGGTCAACCAGACCGAAGCCAATGCCCGTGATGGCTTGATGGCCAGCCCCGCGCGACTGATCGTCCCGGCCAATGGCATGCAGGGCAGTCGTCTGGTGTTCATGGGCGAACGGGAAAAGGAGCGTTATTTCCGCGTGCGATTCGTCCCGGTGGTGCCGGAAAAAGAAGATGAATTTGCAGTGGCCGAAGAGGAGCGCGACGAATACAAAAAAGGCCTGTCGGCAGGCGTCAACGTGCTGGCCGGATACGGCACGGTGTTCTTCGTGCGCCCCAAGGAGACTCGTTTCAACAGCGTGATCAGCAACGACGCGACCCGCTATGAAGTGCGCAACAGTGGCAACAGTACGGTGGTGGTCGACGAGTTCAGAAACTGTTCGGCGAAAGATGAAAGCGACTGCCAGCCGACCACCAAGCATCACGTACTGCCAGGCCGTGCCTTCACGTTCGATAAACAGAGCGGTCGTGAATACAACTTCATGTTGATCGAGGGCAAGTCGAGCAAACCGATCGAGGTCAAGGGTTGATACCCGGACGTAAAAGGTGATGAAGATGTCAAACACCACACGCGCAGCCATTTCACTGGCGCTGCTGTTACCCATGAGCGGCATTGTGAATGCGACCGTCGAGCGTGAAAAGTTCGAGGTCTCGGTGAGTATCCCCACCGCGGAGTTTTATGTAATCCCCTCCGAGCCTGACTGGATTCATCAGGAACAGGCGTTGCCGTTCAATCCGGTATCGGGGACGTTTACCCCGCTGCGAAAGAACTTCGATGTGAAAAACGTCAATGGCGGCATTACGGCGCGCATGAGTACCGAGCCCTATCTGAGTAATGGCAGGGACACGGACAACATCCCGTTGATCGTAACGTTCAACCGCAAACGCCTGAGCCTCGTTGCCGAGCCCGTAATCACTGAACTCGATGGCCAGGCAGGCCAGCGGGTGGGCCTGGAAATAGCCGCGGCTTTACCGGTGGACGCTTATCAGCCAGGCAGTTACTACGGCAGTGTGCACATGATTTTTGAAGCGCTGGCGCCTTGATCATTCATGCGCGAGGACATCGCTGCGCTTACCGGCTTTGCGGTCGCTGGTTGAGTAATTTTCAGCGGTGCGGGTGTCGCTCCGCGCTGATCTCGCCACAAGGATCTTTCAGAATGAACAGCAGTCGATTCAACAATGTTTTAAAGCGTCTGGTTGCGGGCATTGTGCTGTCTGCGTCTCTGAGCCTGACGGCGCAAGCGCTCACGAAAAATATTGACGCGTCGTTTCGACCCGATGCGGCAAACCCGCAAATGAACAAGTTTCGTAACGACACACCGGTAACAGGAGTGTGTGCGGGGCACATGCCGGCTCGATGTGAGGCGATGAATATTTTCTCGATCAGGGACGATATGTTCAAAGCGAATTCCAATGGTCCGTTATTGGCCGACGCCGCTGATCCCAGGCAGGGCGCGATGTTCAAGATGCCGTCCGACTGGCGTCGTTTTCAAGTGACCCACGCAGAGACGGGGGAAGTCGAAACCGTTGAAATGCGAATTGCCGGGGTGGGTGTCAGGTCTGATCTGCCTACTGATATGTCGCATCACAAGGTGTGGGTCGGTGGGCAAGGGTCCTGGTCACACCCCAAACCACCCAATCCTTGCCAGAGTACGGGTTACGTGATCGGAACACCTTGGTACATTCTTTGGCACTGGATCGTTCCGGAACGGGCGGGAGTCTGTGCCGTAGCTGCACAGGTAGAAATTCCTGAATTGACGTATCAACTACTCGAATACTCCTATGAGCTCAGGACCCCCAATCCTCTAACCATGTCCACCGGCAACTACACAGGTTCCGTAACCTACACCATGGGGCCGGGGCAAGATTTCGACTTCGGCGACATCATGATCCCCAATGACACCCTGTACACCTTCAACTTCAATTTGGCGGTGCAACACACCCTTAAAGTTGAAGTCCCGCCAGGCGGGAACCGGGTCGAGTTGCTGCCTCAGGGTGGCTGGCAAGCCTGGCTGAATCAGGGGCGCAGACCGACGCGATTATTCCGCGATCAAACCTTCAACCTGTCTGCTTCTTCGCGCTTCAAGATGAACCTGGAATGCCAATACGTCAGCGGTAACAACTGCGCACTCCTGGAGCCGAATGCCGGTCACGTTGTACCGCTTGAAGTCAGTGTCACGCTGCCGAGCGGCTTGACTGATGCCTCGAACGAGCCGGTGAATCGTCGTCCATTGCGTCGCGATGGTGTCGGTACCGAGCTGTTTCAGCCCGGTATTTACGTGGACCGCAAACCGGGCACGCTGCATTTCGAAGTGCCGCGTGATGACGTTGAGGAGATGATCAACCAAGGGACCGCCCGCCACTACTCAGGCAACGTCACCGTGATCTGGGATTCGCAAGTCTGAGCCTGGCCTGAACAACCGCCAGTTGCAGTGGGCCGACCTGCGGACATGACGACAATCATCGTCATACCCGCAGGGTTGCCACAGGGGCTGTTTCAGATTCCAGCGTTTGTCAGTGCTGTGCGGGTCAATCGTCTGCCCAGCGCCTTCTCCTCATCGCCGATATCGGTGTATAGCCGTTCGTACACTGCGTCGGTCATGGCGTCACCGGTGAAAACCGTAGCGTCTGGAACCGATAGCTGTCGGGCAAGATTTTGCAGCGCCTGGCGACGCAACGCTTTTTGCTCTTCAGGCAAATCCTTGCCATCCGCCCAGGCTTTTTGCGCTACACGCAACTCGTCCAGTTGCCTGGCTTTGCCTTCGTGGATACTTGCGTTGTTTTTGAATTGGCCTGGGTAAGTGTCGTGTAAGTACTCCGTCCAGAAAACCTGCTTGAGCATCTTGTTTACCAGGCCGTCGCCCTCTTCCAGCGCAATCACCCTGTCATACGCTTTATCGATGGCTTCCTGATCGACGCCGGCGAGCTCTGACCAACGTCTGTCCCGGGACTGCCATGGCAGCTCCAGGCGCTCGGCCAGTCCGGTTTCATAGGCTAAATGCACCTCCACTTCATCAGGTCGGCCTGCCCGGGTGGCAACAACTTCACGGGCGATGTCGTTGACTTGCTCAAGGCGCGCCGCGCCTTTTGCCAGCGTCACCAGTTTGCCTTCCAGTTCTGCCTGTGACGTCGAATACGAATAGGCTTCCGAGGCAAGTACCTTGATTCCCATGTTGTTGAACATCTGCGCGCCGGCATTGGCGCAGGTCGTCGGTGCCGTGGATTCGGCGAACAGTTCATTGCGCACTTTCGGATCGAGATAAGCGGCGTCGATCATGCGCCAGACGCGATCGGTAAGTTGCTTGCGAGCGTCACCAGCGTTTCGGTAGTCGGCGGATATCAGCAGTTTGTCGATGACCTGAAAGAACCCCTGTGAATCGGGTTCTGTCGCCAGGTCGTGCCATGCCTCGAGCCTGAACGCCCCGCGCCCGGACTCGCTGGTGCCCCAGAATGTCAGGTCAGACATTCGCCAGGACGACACATCCCGCGCAGCCGGTTCACTGTAGTAATGCTCGGGATCGATGCCGACCGATCTTCGATACTCGTGATAGGCCAGCCGATTGGCTTCAGACAGACTCTCGGCATCAAGGCGTGTACGAGCAACAAGCAGCGCCTGATCGGAACCTGCGGTCACCTGCGGGATTCGACTGATGGGGTTTGCCTGCATGTCCAGAAAGAAACCTCTGGGCCGACGCTTTTTGAAAATCCCCTCCGGCCAGCCATCAATGCCGGTTTTGTTCAGGCTCAGTACTTTCAAGCGTGGCATGCGCTCGACATTTACCGCACGACCCAAAGGGTTACCGTCGAGCCGCAAGCTTTCCAGACGCGTCAGGTTGCCCAGACGCTCGACGTCGGCGGCGGTCAGTTCAATCAGGTTATCGCTCAGACGCAGCGTCTCGAGCATATGCATATTGCCGATGCCTTCGGGAAGTTGCTTCAACTGACAATGTCTGGCGCTTAACTGACGCAGTTGCCGGAAGTCTTTCAGCAGGCCTTTGGAGTCGATGGCAAAGCGCGAGTTATCCACATTCAGTGCGGTGATCTGGTCGAGGTACTTGCTCATTTCCGGCAGTTTTTTCCACCACCGTACGAGATCGCTCGGAGCCAGATCGCTCGACAGGTCAAGCGTATATCCCTCATCCACATGGGCGCTGCGTTTGTCGAGGAACCTGGCTTTTCTTTTGAAACAGTCGATAAGTTGCTCAGCGATGTGTCGTCCGCCACCGCTGACGAAATTGCGTGGGTCTGATACCGGGTAATCCGGTTGTTCCCACTGCCACTTGTGGAGTAACACGCGCAGGTCGTCGAGCTCTGTTTCCAGGCGTTTCAGTGTGGCCATCGCGTCGTCCTGGGTACCCAGCGACTGGACAAACTGCCTGACCTCTCGCTCATTGAAATGAGGGTACAAATCCTCTACGCGTGAGGCGAGGTTCGCCTCATGCCGGGACTGCCTGGGCCCTCGCAGCAACAGTAAATCTTCTTTTGGGCACTCAGGCACACGCCCTCGATCATCAAGGGCGACCCGCCGTTCGGCCGGCGTTGCAGTCCGCGCGATGACCCATTGTTTGAACCGGGGGCCTTCATTGCGGCGCAACCCCAGCGCTTTCAATTGTTCGTCAGGCAACACCTGCAAAACACCTTGATACAGATCAGTCGGCTCATGCAACTTTGTGCCTTGGGCGTCTTGAACTTCATAACGGCCGTCGCTGCCCTTGACCAGAATTCGTACGGTGGCGGCGTCCTCCGGGCCCACCTGGCAAGTCAGCTCACCATCGAAACGACCGACGCGAAGCTCGATGCGCACATCTGCCAGTGAGTCGCTGTAAAGGCGCAGCGCATTGAGCGTCAAGCGTTCGGTATCGGCGTTCGTTAAAGATTTTCGGTAAAAACCTTCATGCGCCCGCGCGGTTCGCGTTTCCAGTTGCAGCTCCCGGGCGATGCGTTTGAGGCGCAAGGGGAGGCGATTCTCGGCGACCATGATCGCCCGTTCGGCGCGGGTGGCTTTGGCCAGAAGATTGTCGATGCCTTGCGCCGGGATGTCGGGAAACGCCGCGCGGATCAGGGGCGCCAGGCCTTTATTCTCGAATACTTCACGGCTGGCGTAATCTTCGTTGAACAATTTGCCGCGGCCGTTCTCAGTCACGGCAACGATGCGTTTGCGCAACGCGCGAACGCGCGCATCCAGCGATGCCGGAAGGGCATCTGCCGGGACATCGAGAATGATCGCCGTACCGTTTTCATCCAGCGTCTGCATCACGATCTTCAACAGTTCACCGTTGAACAATTGGCGATCCTGGAGTTGAACAACCAGCTTTTTACCTGCCGAAGCGTCTTTGCCTGTGTGCTCCCAGATGGTTTTGTGCGTAGCGTCAATAATCCGCATCGAGGCTTTTTCGGGCCACATGCCATGAGCCGTGAGTATCTGCAGCTGTGTCACGGGGTCCGCTTTTCCATAGACCAGCGGGTCGTCGCTGCTCAGGGAGTCGATGAACGAACGGATGTCCGAGTCAATATCAAGGCGCTCTATCGTGTCGGTCAGCAGAGTGGGAGGGCGCAGGTTCTCGACATACATGCCACGCAATTCTGCGGGGTCGGTGCCGCTGATCTTGCGCGCTGTTTCGAGCTGGGCATCGCTCAGATCCGCCACGGCAGGGCCAATGCGACGCAATAAAGTGGCGTCGTCCCAGGTCCGCGGTTGCTCGCCTTCGAGCACGTAGGCACCCGCGCCATTGAGCGTGACTTGCGGTTGATAGGCTTCAGTGCGTTCAGGGTGTTTCAAGCGAGTCGTGCCGGTTTTCGCATCGCGTGTGAGTTCATAGTGTTTGTCCTGCGCACGCAGAATCTCCTTGCCTTCGTACGCGTGCACGCCTGTTGCGTCGGGCTTGGCGTCCTTCGGCAGATCGATTGTTCGCTGTTCATAGGGGGCGTGGTCCGGGTGCCAGAGAGTGTCACGGCCATCGGGCAGCTTCACGGGCTTCATGCCCTCGACCAGTGGCGATAACTTGAACTTGAACGCGCCCGCAATCTCGGCCCCGGTTGCAAATAACGCCAGTTGAATGACATCCGTCACCACGCTGACTACGTGCTCGGCCGCCTCAAGGCCCAGGCCTTCAGCAAGATCGACAATGCCTTCGATCACGTCATAGGTCAGTTGATAAACCGTGTAAGCCATCATCAATTCGCCCAGGCCCGGCACGAATGGCGTCGCTATCAGCAAGGCCACGTTGAAAATGTCCGATACGATTTTCTTGAAATTTTCCCACCAGGCCCAGCGCGCCCTGGTATCAGTGTCGGCGGTAGACACGGCGATTACCTTGGCGTCGTTGAGAATCTTGTTGAGCTTTTGCTGATAGGCATGTGTCCAGTAGTCGCTGGGCAGTGGCAGGTGCTCGAACTTCAGGTGCGCATTGAGCTTGTCTTCTGTACGCCATGGCGGACGCGAGTCCGTCGGATCAACCTTTTCGTGCCAGACCACGTGGCTGAGACGTTGTTCGAGGTCGGCAAAGAAGTGCCCGCGCTGTTGATGATCGACAAACTGGCTGAAGAACTGGCGGTAACTGAGTTGCGATGCAGCGCCGGTTTTGTTTTCGCGCAGTTGCCGCGTCAGCTCAGTCATGAAGGCATCGGGTGATGTGTATTCCTTCAGCGGATGCTCCGGATCATGGGGGACATAGGCAATGAGCTGGCGAATGCCTTGGCTGTCTCTCACGGCAGGAACCAACAGCAGCACACCGGTCAGGCGTGTCTCCATCATGGAAAGATCACAGCACTGCATGCCTAGGCCATTGAGCAGCGGCAGAGGGGCGCCATTGGCCAGCGCGGTGATCAGCTTGTAGGCGTCGATCTGAATGTCGCCGGTGGTCAATGCCAACTCGGCGGCGGCGCTTAATGCATCCTTCAGACTTTGCGTCACTTTGTGCTGCATGACGGCGACGGCCACCGGTTCGCCGGGCAGCAGGTAGCTTTGCAGGTGCTGGTTGTACAGTTTGCCGATGTCCAGTTCCCTGCACAGCGTCTGGAACTGGCTGATGGTCATCTTTGCCTTGATCGGCAATATATCGAAGTGCCCGAGCTTGTCGGGTTGGCTGATGTATTGCGAATCGGCAAGTACCGTTTCGCTGGCAGCGAAGTTGTGCAGCGCGGCGTCCAGCAGCGATACGGTTCGAGTCGTGACACCGCCCAAGGTATCGATCGTGTACCAAGGTCCTGTCTTGGGGATGTACAAGTGCAGGAAGGTTGTCTTGACGTCATGGGTGACGGCGTATTTTTCCTTGAGCTTCGCCTGGAGCAAAGGCGCCGCGAATGTACGCACGTCCTGGAGTTTTTCGAACAGCTTGTCGACCTGATTCTGAGAGCCCCAGGCCTTCAGGTTGGCGTTTTTCAGTTGGGTGTGTTGGCCGACAGGCGCGGTGTTGTACCAGGGCTCGATCTTCAGTGCCGCGCTCGCCAGTGCCTTGCCCCGGCCGAGGCTCGCGGTTTTGAAGTTTTCGTGCAGGGTGGAGCTTATGAAATCGTAGTGCCGACCTTTGTTCTGGTCAGGCGTGGAAGCATCAGACATGGCAATCATCCTTGATTGTTTGAGGATGACCAGCCTATCTGTTGGAGGGCAAAACAAAAGTCTAAAAATTGCCGCCCCAGCGGCTGTTTTACCCGTTTATCCGCTGAGTATTTGAATCTGAAAAATAACTGACTACCACCTGCCAGGGCGCCAATCAGTGTTGCTCCAGGCGTGCAACGCTTGAACCTTCAACCGGGCGACATTGTGAGTCGCTGCCCGGTTGCAGATACGCCGTGAGAATTGGCGCCATGCCCTTGAGTACCTGCGTCGGCAAGGCCGAGGTGAATTTGAAGTTCTCCGCCGAGCGCCCCGGAACGAACGCGGTGAGGGTGCCGAAATGGTGATCGCCGATGTAGAACACGAAGGTCGCGGTGCGGTTGATCGACTTCGAACTGAGGATGCGTCCGCCCGAGCCGATGGCTTCGATGCGGTTGTCGCCGGTACCGGTCTTGCCACCCATGGCCAGTGGGGTGCCATCCGCGAGTTTGAAACTGCCGGAAACACGTTTTGCCGTACCGGCGTCCACCACTTGCGAAAGTGCTTCGCGCATCGCCGTGGCGACTTCCGATGGCATCACCCGTTTGCCAACGTGCGGGTCGTTGACCAGCCGGGTTTCATAGGGTGTGTCGGCGGCAAAATGCAGACTGTCGATCCGTAGTGTCGGCATGCGCACGCCGTCATTGAGGATGGTGCCGATCAGTTCGGCCAGCGCTGCCGGACGGTCGCCGGAGCTGCCGATGGCGGTGGCCAGCGACGGCACCAGATGGTCGAACGGGTAGCCGACTTGTTGCCAGCGCTGATGGATTTCAAGAAACGCCTCGATCTCGAGCATGGTGCGGATGCGACTGTCGCGTGCGCCCTTGTGCTTGCTCTTGAACAGCCAGCTGTAGACTTCCTGACGTTCGAAGCGACTGGCTTTGACGATCTGGCTGAAGGTCGCGTCCGGGTGATTCAGCAGATAGCCGATCAGCCACAGATCGAGCGGGTGGACCTTGGCGATGAAGCCTTGATCGGGCAAGTCGTAGCTGCCCGGGCCGTAGGAATCGTAGAGCCGGATGAGGCGGTCGTCGGTCAGTTTTTCGTTGAGCTTGGCGCCTTTGAGGTGCGAGCGCACGAAAGTGTTGAAGTCTTCCTGGCTGGCGTTCGGCAACAGATAACGGTGCACGGCGGCCATGCGGATCGGCGTCGGGCGCATGCTGTCGAGGAACGTTTCGAGACGCGCCTTCGTGTCCTTGTTCTTGTACTTTTTCCAGAACTTGAGCAGGAACGAAGTGCCTTCGCGATCGGCGAAACTCGCCAGGTATTCCTGGCGCCTTGGGTCACGATCATCCTTGAGCAACTCCGCGCTGCTGTTGGGACCGGAGTAGGTGGTGTAACGCACGATATCGCGCATCAGCCGAATGAACGGCAGGTTGATCGACTCGCGCAGGGAATCGCGCAGGGTCGGCAGGCGACCGTTGTCCTCTTTGCGAAAGTTGTTAAACGTGTGCAGCCCGCCGCCGGTGAAAAACGCTTCACCGGGGCTGGCCGAGTATTTGCGATCCAGCGCAGCGGCGAGCAGCTTCGACAGGTCGTGATCCTTGTTCTGGATCAGGTAATCGACAACCCAGCGGCTGAGGCGATCCTGCTCCGGCACCTCGACTTTTTTGAGTTCCGGCACGCCCATGGCGCCGTACTTGTCGTGCAGTTCGGCGATGATTTGCAGGTAGGTGGTGAGCACCCGCATCTTCGCTGTCGAGCCCAGTTCGAGTTTGCTGCCTTCATTGATGTCGAACGGCTGGTCGGTGCTGTCGGTCTGCACACGCACGCGCGAACCATCCGGGGTCAGTTCGAACAGCGTGAAGCTGTAGCGCACTTGAGTGGTGCTGGTCGGCGTCAGCAAGCGCTCGCCGAGCAAACCGACTTCGGCAGCGTAGGTCGGGTCGGCGAGTTTCTTCAGGTAGGCGGTGGCCTGGGTTTGCAGCTCGCCTTGCAGGGTGCTGGTGGCCGAGAGATCGAGCCGGTCGAGGTCGTACAGCGGCCGGTTGAGCATGCTCGCCAGACGACTGCGGGCAGCGCTGATACCTTTGTTGGTCTCGATTGGCTGGATCGTCGGCTGGGTCTGCCAGTCGCGATAGCTGACGGTGCTGGCCAGTGCGGCATCGGCCAACGCGCTGTCGATCACGCCGCTCTGCTTGAGCAGGCGCAAATGGCTGTCGGTGAGGTTGGCGAGTTCTTCGCGGCCCCTGGTCAGGTAATACGAAGGGCGGCGCTGGGCAATCATCAACGAGAGCATTTCGCGCAGGGCCAGGCCTTTGTCGGCCATGGTTTTCGGGTCGGTCTGCGGACTGTTGAGCTGCTCGTTGGCCTTGACGAAATCAGTGCCGTACCAGACCCGTAAACCCTCGGCCATGCCGTGCACTTCACCGTGGCCCGGTACGGCAGACAACGGCACGCTGTTGAGGTAATCGCGAATGATGTTTTGCCGTGCCCCCAAGGTTTGCGGACCGTCCTGATAAGCACGCACGCTGGCGGAAATCATCTGGCGGATCTTCTCGGCGCCGGAAGCCGTCAGGCCTTCAGGGGAGTGCCGATATTTTTCCAGTTGCGTCGCCAGCGTACTGCCGCCAGCCGATTGCCCGGGCAGATGCAGCACCTTCGCCACTTGCGACCAGGCGGCCATGCCGAACCGTGGCCAATCCACCGCCGGGTTGGCCAGCGGTTGTTTGGGGTCGAGCAGAAAGCGGTTTTCAATAAACAGCAGGCTGCTGACCACCACCGGCGGAATCGCCGCGAAGTTCGAATACAGTTGCTGCGGATAGTTGTACTTGTACAGCGGCGCGGCGCGGCAATCGGTGATCGACAACCCGGCCTGGATCTTCTCGGAATAAGGCACAAACAGGCCTTTGTCGGTGTAGCTGAGCAGGGCGGGGGAGAAGCGTGTCTGCTCGGTGACGACGTAATTGCGTTTGATCAGGCGCGGCAGGAATTCATCGAGCGAGCTGTAACCCAGACGCAAATCGAAGGGCCCGTTGCCCGGATAACGGATGGCCTCACTGGGACCAGGTTCCAGTTTGTAGGTCAGCGAGGCGGCGTATTGGCTGAGTTCACGGGATTGAAAGCGCGAGGTGCGCATTTCTTTGGACGCACCAAGCCCTACCACCACCGCGATAATCAGCAGCAATAGCCAGAAAGCCTTCCACCCATGCCGGCTGCGGCGGGGTTTTTCAGGGACAGGCGCTTGATCATCCACACGTTCAGTCGGAACCACGGCTTTACTCGAATCGGTTTGCCACAAAGCGCCCATAGTCGATTGATCCATTCACGCAGATTGATCGGACTTGTCTGAAGCTTAGACGGTGGTTGGCGCTGGTGAGGAAATTGTGTGGGGCTGGGGGCTGAACAAATCTGGAATCAAGGCACCCTGTAGTGCGGGGATGTCTGTGGTTTGGAGATCTCTGGGATGATGGAATTTACTGTGGCGAGGGGATTTATCCCCGATGGGCTGCGAAGCAGCCCCAGATTTATTCAGACATACCGCATTCTCAGGCTTTGAGCCTGCTGCGCAGACTATCGGGGACAAATCCCCTCACCACAGATAATCCAGGTGAATTCGGTTTTACAGCCAGCAGGCATCCCAGAGCGGGTAGTCGCCGATTTTATCTACCAAACCTGCACGTAGTGGGTTGGCAATGATGTACCGAGCGAACGGCTTCACGTCTTCGCCATCACGGATAGCGCGATCGTGGTAGCCGGTTTGCCACAATGGGCCGCGGCTCCCGGTTTTTCTGTTTACTGTTTGAGTGCAACGCGCCTTGATACCACCGATGACTTGGCCGAGATTGCCGCTCTTCAATTGCATTAACCAGTGAAAATGGTCAGGCATAACAACCCAGGCGATTGACTCAACATCCCCTTGTTCGTGTGCGCGGCGAAGTTCTGCGACCAAGAGGCGCCCGGTCTGAAAATCTGAAAATACAGGCTGGCGATTGTGAACCACGGCGGTGATGAAGTAGGCGCGGCCTATTTCTGATCTTCGGCCGAAGCGCAGGTGGTGGGAGTTGGGTTGTACTGGCACGTTTGCTTCCTTGCACTCATTAATCATGATTCAAGGCTAGTGCCTGGTTACTCAAGCTGGATCTGCAAAGGCTGAACGAAATTTCTGATACTTATGAAGTCTCTGTGGTGAACAGATTTATCTGTAGCAAGGGGATTTATCTGGCAAAGGAATTTATCTGTGGTGAGGGGATTTATCTGTGGCGAGGGGATTTATCCCCGTTCGGCTGCGCAGCAGTCGCAGACCAGCAAGACGCGGAGTGTCAGGAGAAACCGGTTGTCAGGTTTTGGGGCCGCTTCGCAGCCCAACGGGGATAAATCCCCTCGCCACAAATCCCTTCAGCACAGATAATTCTTCTCAGCACAGATAAATCTCCTCAGCACAGGTTAAACCCTGCCTCAAGTAGTCCGGTGTCTTGCAAGTTGCCGGGGTAGAGCCTTCCAGCAATAAACGCTGCCAAAGCAGGGGCATGACGATGCACCAATGCTGTGCAATACTCGGCGCCTTTTTCGATAGCGAATATTCCTACTTAAGCAGTTGATGCCTCTCCGAATACCGGGCTTTTACCGAGAGTTCTCGCTAAATGTTGTGGTTTATAGAGTGAAATAACCTGTCGGAAGCTTTTTATACTGCACGCCCCACTGATCTTGCAGGTTTTTTCCTACAAGACGCGTTTGCCCATGAAGCAGGTGCGGTTTCAGGTGAGCCAAGGTCTATCGGCCGACGCTTCGACACTCGGTGGTCATATCCAATAACAAGACGAGGTTGTACCCCTATGCCAGTTGGCAATCACCTGCCTCACGGCGAAACCGCTCAGGGCGGTCCGCTCAAACGTGAACTCGGCGAACGGCATATTCGCCTGATGGCGCTCGGTGCCTGTATCGGCGTCGGTCTGTTTCTGGGTTCGGCCAAAGCCATTGAAATGGCCGGCCCGGCGATCATGATTTCCTACATTCTGGGCGGTCTGGCGATCCTGGTGATCATGCGCGCCCTCGGCGAGATGGCCGTGCACAACCCGGTAGCCGGGTCGTTCAGTCGCTATGCGCAAGATTATCTCGGCCCGTTGGCAGGTTTTCTCACTGGCTGGAACTACTGGTTTCTGTGGCTGGTGACCTGCGTCGCGGAAATCACCGCCGTCGCCGTCTACATGGGCATCTGGTTCCCCGATGTCCCGCGCTGGATCTGGGCCCTCGCGGCGTTGATCAGCATGGGCTCGATCAACCTGATCGCGGTGAAGGCCTTCGGTGAGTTCGAGTTCTGGTTCGCCCTGATCAAGATCGTCACCATCATTGCCATGGTGATCGGCGGCATCGGCATCATCGCTTTCGGTTTCGGCAATGACGGCGTGGCACTGGGGATTTCCAACCTGTGGGCCCACGGCGGCTTCATGCCCAACGGCGTGACCGGTGTGCTGATGTCCCTGCAAATGGTCATGTTCGCCTACCTCGGGGTCGAGATGATCGGCCTGACCGCCGGTGAAGCGAAGAACCCGCAGAAGACCATCCCCAACGCCATCGGCTCGGTGTTCTGGCGGATTCTGCTGTTCTACGTCGGCGCCTTGTTCGTGATTCTGTCGATCTATCCGTGGAACGAGATCGGCACTCAGGGCAGTCCGTTCGTGATGACCTTCGAGCGTCTTGGCATCAAGACTGCCGCCGGCATCATCAACTTCGTGGTGATCACCGCCGCACTGTCGTCCTGCAACGGCGGCATTTTCAGCACCGGGCGCATGCTCTATAGCCTGGCGCAGAATGGCCAGGCGCCGGCCGGTTTCGCCAAGACCTCGAGCAATGGCGTGCCGCGTCGTGCACTGTTGCTGTCGATCGCTGCGCTGCTGCTGGGCGTACTGCTCAACTATCTGGTGCCGGAAAAAGTCTTCGTCTGGGTAACCTCGATTGCGACATTCGGCGCGATCTGGACCTGGGTGATGATCCTGCTGGCGCAATTGAAGTTCCGCAAAGGTTTGAGCGCCAGCGAACGTGCCGCACTCAAATACAAAATGTGGCTATACCCGATCAGTTCGTACTTTGCGCTGGCGTTCCTGGTGCTGGTGGTCGGCCTGATGGCGTACTTCCCGGACACCCGCGTCGCCTTGTACGTGGGCCCGGCGTTCCTGGTGTTGCTGACTGTGTTGTTCTACGTGTTCAAGTTGCAACCGACCGGTGACTCACAAGGAGCAGTTCGCGCTGCCTCATAACTGACGAGCGTGCGGTAAAACAAAAAGTCGCAACGTGCGGCAGTGCCTGTAGTGGTGAATATATTTCTCCTGCAGGAACTGTTGCAGGGTGCGACTTTTTGTATTTATGCGGTAATGAATTTGATCGGTGGGCGGTATAAGTAATCCTTCTATATGCGGTTTTAATCCCTCGGTGATTGGCTCTGGGTATGAAGTATTCATGTGTTAGAAGGTTGTTCTTAAGTTGGTCGGATAAGTAATTTGCAATAGATGCCGGCTTCTTGTTTTGTGTGTTTCGTTATTTACTTTTGGTCCTCTTTAATTGATCAAGGGATGATCGAATGTCTGAATCTAACGGTTCCGCAAGTAATACTGCTGCGGCAGAAAATAACGAGTCCAATGCAGTTCCGGTCTATTTTAAAGTTGATAAAGTCGTGCCGCACCGGTTCGGCGATTTTGGCGGGGCACTGTCTTGGCCGATGCCTTTGTCTGTCTCTCAAAAGGGTAATGTGCTGCTCGCCGCCAGCCACTATTTGAATCGTATCGAGAACCCGGAAAATGCATACATTGGTGTGCTTGATTATCTGAACGGTGAGGTGCGACTTTCTGATGACGCACTTCGCGATGCACCCTCGGCGCTGGAAAAACTGATTACCGGCGCTCGTGGCCAAGCGTTGGGACTGGCGGTGCAGAATCGCCTGAACGGGATTGCCACGGATGTCAGTATCAATGAATACGCCATGGCCGGCATCCAGTTGGTCCTGTATCAGGGATCGCTTGAAGATCCTCAGCGCAACACGGTCGCCGGGTTCGACCTGGCAGGTCAGAAACATTGGGGCAAACCCGCATCGGCGATATTCAATAATCTGGTTGAGTATCTGGTCAAGGCACACTTGAGCAGCCGGAGAATGGCCCAATTGACCGCAAACCTGTTGCTGGTGTGGAAGGCGCCCGCGCTGCTGATCAGCGACCTTCCCGACCATTTGAAATACGGTAGCGCGGCATGGTTTAACCTGGCTGTTGCCGCGCAGACGATCGAAGCTCAAACACCGGGTAAAGTCGCGTATATGACCTTCGCCCAAGTCATGGCCAGCGCTGAAAGCGCTGCTCAGGCAGACCCGGACGTTACTCTCCGGGCGCAGACAGCAGCGTTGGTGGACTGGGGTGTCGTCAATGGTTTGCTGGGAAAAAGATCCGATGATCTTTACACCCACTCACAACTGGAGGACGTGAAGACACATTTCAATGATCAATTGGCCGACCGGCTTAATGCGTCGAGCCAGTTGAACAGCGAGTTCCCAAGCCGCAAAGAAATCGCGTTGGCCAGGCTTAAAGAACGGTTTACAGGTGACGTACCTTTTGAAGAGCGCCTTCTGGAACAAG
This sequence comes from Pseudomonas sp. P116, assembly GCF_020149425.1. Taxonomy (NCBI): domain Bacteria; kingdom Pseudomonadati; phylum Pseudomonadota; class Gammaproteobacteria; order Pseudomonadales; family Pseudomonadaceae; genus Pseudomonas; species Pseudomonas sp. P116. The sequence continues at coordinate 185,469 of NZ_JACVHB010000009.1, forward strand.
AAACTGCAGAGGGCGGCGATGGCGTATTCCTCTCTGCGGACGGGTGGAATGGCAAGTATTCCTTATTGGATATCGCCATGACGGGAAGCACCCGTCCCCGTCGATGGAAAACTCGCGATGCCCGCCTGGTCCTGCATCTGAATACCATCAACGAACTGCACAACCTTGACGTGCCGCAAACCTTCCAGACTCGGTTTGACAATACGCTCGGCAAGCTGAAGGACGGTGTCCGTCTGACCATAAGCCATCTGATATCCGAGTTGCCACTTGAGGACAGAAAGAATCTGGAATATGGCAACGTGACTTTTTTTCAACATAAAACTTACAAGTCAAACGGCCATTGGGGAAAAGATCTCCAGTCCACGGACGCGAAACTGACCATTAAGACTGAGTTGGGCCGTGATACAACGGTCTATAACATTCATTTGAATCGTGGAGTCATTGAAAGAGTTGAGTTTTCCCAAGCCGTTCCAAGAGAGTCTTACAATACCGGCAGCCCGAGTATTCAGTACGCCACTGAGTCCTTCCATGCCTTCGACAAGTCGGTGGCGGCAAAGCTCTTGCCAACTACAGCGATTCTCTCGACAACTCCGGCCAGTTACGCCAGTGTAAGAACCCAGACAATTGCCGATGTTTTTGTTAAACATCTTGATCTGGATAATGAGAAAATTCTTAAAGACGCCAAAGGCCAGACTACAAAAGAACGGGAAGACGCTGCCGCGCAGAGGGTCATTGATTTTGTACTCGACCTGGTCCCGTTCAAGTCAGCTATTTCCAACTTTATCAAAGGCAATTATGCCGAAGGTGCAGTGGATCTGTTCATGGACGTATTGGGGTTCGTCACCGCCGGCGCAGGTGCTGTAGCGAAGGTGGCGAAGATCGGTGCCAAGACGGCTTCGGCAATTGGCAAAACCCTTAAGGCCGCAAAAATCATCGGCGCGGTGGTCATTGGCGAACTGAACCCGTTGAGCGGGTTGACGGGGCTGGTAACGGGAGGGACCCGATTGCTGGGCAAGGGTGTCAATTTCGTGGGCAACCAAAGCCTGCATTACCTCAACAAGTTGCGCGGGGCTTCTGGCAGCTATGATCTGTTGCGGGTTGCAGGCAAGCAACACGGACCGACACTGATTGGCGTCTGGAAGCTAGGCGAGGAGAGTGTCGATGGTGTGGGGGTGTTAAAAAATGGCCAGTTTTATCAGCTCAATCCTGTGAACAATCGGTTGTATGGCCCCCCAGGCGATTTTCGACCCAAGCCTGGCCGCCTCGGTCTTGGGGGATTGGACAACAAGGACTTGGGGCGCTTCACCGTCAAACCATCGGAAATCGCCGGTCTTGAAGCCAATGCCCAAGGCATTTTTCGAAGTGCCGACGGGGAGCGCTTTTATATTCGCAACTTCGATGAAACCGGCGCAGAGGCCGTGTACCAGATCAGGAACGATTTCACCCGGAGCAGCGATTTCACGGACGTCATCCTTGTCGATCCCGCGACCAATCGCACGCACGGCGCGAGGCTCTGGCAAGTGGCGCCGGATCAATGGCAACCGCTGGCAATACGCGGCGGAAACCTCACCGACGAGATCAAATGGATCCCTTCGCCTATTGCGCGCCAGCGTCTGCAAAACGGCTTGTCGGAGCCAATCATTGAAGCCATAACGACCAGTGAAGTCGCACATCTGTCCCGCAATTGGGGCGACTATCATATAGTTTCGTTTACAGCCAGTCCGACCAATATCCACCACGCATTATCGGGCACGGAGTTCGCTCAACTGTCGATTAGCTGCGACCTTTTCAATTCAAAGTTCTGGTCAAACCCACTCGAAAAGAACTCGCTATTGACCAACAAGGAAGGTGGCGCAACGATGATTTTCAGTATGCAGCGAATGAAGACTACCGGCGCTGTGAAAACGGAGTTCAATGCCTTGAGGGCGTTGGAACTGCAGGCCGGCGAAGTGCCGGGTAAAATCGATTCGGTACACGGTTTTTGGGTAGCACAGGGCGGCTATGTGGATATCCCGGTTCATCCGGGATGGGCGGACGCCGACCATGTTTTCACACCGGGTTTCGGTGGCTGTTCATTTGTGGTGGATCAGATGGGAGACAGTACGCTGCGCGTGCGGCATGTCGAAGGTAGCAAGGAAGCGGCTCAATACAACAACCTTTCCCCTCATGAGCACGGGATGGGGCAAAGTGCTGCCATGGAGTTCACGGATTATGGAGTAGGTTTTGATCTGAACGGCAATGCCGACACGATGCTGACCGGATTTTCCTACTTGAAATATGACCGGGCGGCGAAGCAGTGGAAAATACACTACCAGTCCCAATACGGCGCGCCGGTCATCAACAGTTATTCCAAAAATGATGCTGGCTGGTTTGAGCCTTCCACCCGGATGGCTCTGGTTTATCCCCAAACACATATCGTGAAGACCGGTACCAAACCGGTGGAAACGGTCGCCAATGTCGCGAAGCGCGGCGAGGTTTACGCGGCCATCCCGGCATAGCGGGGGAGACCCTGTTGGTGACCAAGGCTTCATCGTCATGAAAGAACCCGGCCTGCAACCGACCGGTGACTCACAAGTTGCGATTCGCTCGGCTTCATAGCTGACGAGCGTGCGGTAAAACAAAAAGTCGCAACGTGCGGCAGTGATTGTAGTGGTGATGTTTCCCCTGCAGGAACTGTTGCAGGGTGCGACTTTTTGTATTGTGCAGTAATGAGTTCGGTCGGCAAACGGTGGGAGTAATCCATGAGTATTCGGTTTTAATCCCTGTGTTGTTAACTTCAGTTGTCAAGGGTGTGTAAGTAAGTGCTTTATGCGTGAAGTGTTTGGCTAAGTGATTTGCAATAAAAGCCGACTTTTTGTTTTGCTCGTTTTGCTATCTACTTTTGGTCATCTGTAATTGATCAAAGGAAGATCGAATGTCTGAATTAAAAGGTTCTGAAAGTAAAGTTGCTGCGGCGAATAGTAATGAGGCTGGTGTTGTTACAGGCAATGTTGAAGTTGATAAAAACCTGCCGCACCGGTTCGGCGATTTTGGCGGGGCATTGTCCTGGCCGATGCCCCTGTCTGTCTTGCAAAAGAATAACTTACGGCTCGCCGCCAGCCACTATTTGAACGGTCTTGATGATTTTGGAACTGCGGGCTTTGGTGTGCTGGACTATCTGAACAGCGATTTGCAGCTTTCTGATAAAGCGCTTGGCGATACACCCTCGGCGCTGGAAAAACTTATTACCGGCGCTCGTGGTCAAGCGTTGGGGCTGGCGGTGCAGAATCGCCTGAACGGGATTGCCACGGACGTCAGTGTCAACGAATACGCCATGGCCGGCATCCAGTTGGTCCTGCATCAGGGGGGGCTTGAGGATCCTCAGCGCAATACGGTCGCCGGGTTCGACATCGCCGATCAGAAACATTGGGGCAAACCTGTATCGGCGATATTCAATAATCTGGTTGAGTATCTGGTCAAGGCACACTTGAGCAGCCGGAGAATGGCCCGATTGACCGCAAACCTGTTGCTGGTGTGGAAGGCGCCCGCGCTGCTGATCAGCGACCTTCCCGACCATTTGAAATACGGTAGCGCGGCATGGCTTAACCTGGCTGTTGCCGCGCAAACGATCGAAGCTCAAACACCGGGTAAAGTCGCGTGTATGACCTTCGCCCAGGTCATGAACAGCGCTGAAAGCGCTGCTCAGGCTGATCCGGACGTTACTCTCCAGGCTCAGGCAGCAGCGTTAGTGGACTGGGGGATCGTCAATGGTTCGCTGGAAAAAAGATCCGATGATCTTTACAGCACCACACAACTGGAGGACGTGAAGACACATTTCAATGATCAATTGGCCGACCGGCTCAACGCGTCGATCCTGTTGAGAAGCCAATTCCCCAGTCGCAAGGAAATCGCGCTGACCAAGCTTAAAGAGAGGTTTAAAGGCTACGTACCTTTTGAAGAAAAACTTCTGGATAAAGAACCTATGTCGGGTCGAACCACCGTACCTTCGGGTGGGGGAAAGGGCACGTATTCCTTGTTGGATATCGCCATGACGGAAAGTTCTCGTTACACCCTATGGAGAACGAGCGACAGTCGTCTGCGCCCCCATAGGACGACCATCAACAAACTGCATGACCTTCGCGTGCCGGAAATTTTCCAGGCTGAGTTTGACAGTACTCTCAGCAAACTGAAGGAGGGTGTCCGTCTGACCATAAGACATCTGATATCCGAGTTGCCACTTGAGGACAGAAGGAATCTGGAGTATGGCATCGTCACTTTCTTTCAATCTAAGAATTACAAGTCAGATGGCCATTGGCGCACAAGTCTCCAGTCCACGGACCCGGAACTGATCGTGAAGACCGAACTGGGTGCCGATACACAGTTCTATACAATTGATCTGCACGGCGGAGCCATTAAAAGAAAAGAGTTTACCCGCGAACTTCCTGCAGCAAAGTGGAGCTATCCAGACAGCCCAAGCTTCGTGTACGCCATTGAGTCTTTCGAGTTTTCCGACGGGTTGGTAGGGGTAAAACGCTGGGTAAAGACTGCAACACTCTCGTTGACGCCCACCAGTTACAGCAGCGTAAGAACCCGAATGATTGCCGATGCTTTTGTTCAACATCTTGATCTGGATAACGAAGCGGTTCTCAAAGAAGCCAAAGGCGTGACGACGCTAGAACAGGAACACGCGGTCGCGATGAAGGTGGTTGATTTTGTGCTCAATCTGATCCCGTTCAAGTCAGCTATTACCAACTTTATAAACGGCAAATATGTCGAAGGTGCAATAGATCTGTTCCTGGATGTATTAGGTTTCGTCACCGCTGGCGCAAGTGCTGCCGCGAAGCTGGCGAAGATCGGTGCCAAGACGGCTTCGGCAATTGGCAAGGCGCTCAAGGCTGCAAAAATCATAGGCGCAGTGATCATCGGTGAGCTTAATCCACTGTCTGGAGTGCTGGCAGGAGTGCAGCAGGTGGGTAAGGGGGTCAAGTTCGTTGGGAAGATGGCCGTGCACCAATTGAACAAGATTCGGGGGGCATCGGGTGGGTATGACCTCTTGGTCGCAGCGGGTAAAGAGTTTGGCCCGACGGTGCTGGGGACCTTCAAAGTGGGTGAAAAAAGCATCGATGGCGTGGGGGTTTTGAAAAACGGAAATTGGTATCACTACAATGCCTATATCAATAAGCCATATGGTTTGCCTCATGAGTTTCAGCCAAAGCTTTTCGGCCAGGGACGAATCTTTGGACCCAGCGTCGACAGTGCCCTTTACCACGAGCGTTTTTATAATAATTTGATTAGTGCGCGAAAACCGCAAAATCTTTCCTCCTATCAAAGAGGATTCAATAATGGGCTTTTAGAAGGAATCAGCGATTATAGCCCAAGTCTGGATCTCGATGAGTTATACGAGTTGGCTTCAAATCCCAAGTTGCTTCCGGAACAGATTGGTGCACTAACGAAGGAAATCAAGCGCAAGACTCTGGATAGTTCCTATTATGCTACCAATCTGCTTCTTCAAGACGTGCCGACAAAGTTTACAAAGGTTACCCCGATGTCGCAGGCATATTATATAGCTTATGTTGACTTGGCCTCCAAAGGTGAATGTGCAGGACTCTCCAGCGCCATGGCAGTTGCCATGGCGCAAGGGAAAGAGGATGTTCTCTTGCAAAATCTTTACAAGGCCGCTCACAAACCAGATATTCCTCAAGCCAATAAATTCATCCATGATCTGCGGAACTTTCAGGACAAGGTCAATAAAAAGTCTAATTTTCATTTGAATGCGACCCTGGAAGTGATGACTGTTAATGAAATTGTCAACACACTGCTTTCTTCTCCCCATTCAAAAACGCTGATGCTTAGCACCAAAGATCACGGAATGGTTGCAGGGATTAGAGTGACCGATGGCAATCCCCAATGGTTTTTTTATGATCCAAATTCGGGGCTGGCGAAGCTGGAGTCTATAGCGGCCATGCAGGAAACTTTTGTTAAAGTGCTGGAAAACGGTGCGCTCGCCTCTTCGCACAATACATTTCGAAGTACGCGAGGAGGTCGCGTTTACGAAGTCAGCGAGTTCAATATCAACAATATTGATGCGAGTTACATTGAACACGTGAAAGAACTGTCTTCTATCGAGTTGCCCGATTTGCCGGATGAGCTGCTCTCGATTCAAGTAATGATTTGAAGACAGGATCCAACTGATCGACGATTGCGGATTCATCGTCATGGCGATGATCATCGACGGCTTCCGTCGCCAGTCGTCGGAAGTGGATTTTCACGAAGCCACCTGAACCGCGCAGAGGTATAAACACGTCCACGCACTTTTGTAGGAGTTGCCGAAGTAACTCCTACACAAGCCTACCAGTCCCAATACGGCGCGCCGGTCATTCACAGTTTTTCCAAAAATGCGCCCGTGATTCAGACTGGCACAATCAACCTTCAGGCCGCCGCCACTTCCTGTGGCTCAAAACTGTCCGCCCGTGCCATCTGCCACATCCGCGAATAGAACTCGCCATTCACTTCTCCGGTCAGCAACTCCCCCGGTTTCAGGAATACATGCAACTGCGAGAACAGCTTGATCTCGGTCGCCGACATACGTCGTACCAAGTGCTTGGCCGACAGTTGCGAGGGGTGATCGAGGCCGGCGGCGGCGAGCATTTCCGCCAGCGCCTTGAGCGTGTTGCGATGGAAGTTGTAGACCCGCTGCGCCTTGTCCGGCACGACCAGCGCGCGTTGGCGCAGAGTGTCCTGAGTCGCAACGCCAGTCGGGCATTTGTTGGTGTGGCAGCTCTGCGACTGGATGCAGCCAATGGCGAACATGAAACCGCGTGCGGAGTTGGCCCAGTCGGCGCCGATGGCCAGCACGCTGGCGATGTCGAAGGCGCTGACGATTTTGCCACTGGCGCCGAGTTTGATCTTGTCGCGTAGATTCAAACCGACCAGCGTGTTGTGGACGAACAGCAGCCCTTCGCGCATCGGCACGCCAATGTGGTCAGTGAACTCCACGGGTGCTGCGCCGGTGCCGCCTTCCTTGCCGTCGACAACGATAAAGTCGGGAAGGATGCCGGTTTCCAGCATGGCTTTGGCGATGCCCATGAACTCCCACGGATGGCCTAGGCAGAATTTGAAACCCACCGGTTTGCCGCCGGACAGTTCACGCAGTTGCTGGATGAACTGCATCATTTCGATCGGCGTCGAAAACGCGCTGTGGCGTGACGGCGACACGCAGTCTTCGCCCATCATGATGCCGCGGGTTTCAGCGATTTCTTTGGTGACTTTGTGCTTGGGCAGGATCCCGCCGTGGCCCGGTTTGGCGCCCTGGCTCATCTTGATTTCGATCATGCGTACTTGTGGGTTCTGCGCCTGGGTGGCGAAGCGTTCCGGGTCGAATCGGCCGTCGCTGGTGCGGCAGCCGAAATAGCCGCTGCCCAGCTCCCAGGTCAGGTCGCCGCCGTGTTCACGGTGATAAGGGCTGATGCTGCCTTCGCCGGTGTCGTGGGCAAAGTTGCCAAGCTTCGCCCCTTGGTTCAGTGCGCGGATGGCGTTGGCGCTGAGCGAACCGAAGCTCATCGCCGAGATATTGAACACCGACGCCGAATACGGCTGCGTGCACTGCGGACCACCAACGGTGACACGAAAACTGCTCGGGTCGCTCAATGGCGCCGGACGCATCGAATGGCCGATGAATTCAAAACCGGATTGGTAGACATCGATCAGCGTGCCGAACGGTTTGTCGGCGCTTTCATTTTTTGCCCGCGAGTAGACCAGCGAACGCTGAGCGCGCGAGAAGGGCAGGGCGTCGCTGTCGGACTCCAGCAAATACTGGCGAATCTCCGGGCGGATGCCTTCGACCAGATAACGGATGTTGCCCAGAATCGGGTAGTTGCGGCGCACCGCGTGCGGGCTTTGCAGCAGGTCGAACAGACCGAGCAGGCTTAGCACGCCAGTGACGGCGGTGATCGGCCACAGCCAGTCATGTTCGAGAAAAGGCAGGCTGGCGAGGGTGAACATCACGCAGACGGCAAAGAAGGCGTAGCGGCTCAGGAGGGACAGGCTCATACGGTTTCCTTGGTTCGGACTTTGTAGGGCAGGCAGGGATTCTGCGCCAACGTAGAAACCGTGAACAGCCAGACTTTCTGCCTATTTCGGCGTCAGGCAACAGACTGACGCAGCGGCAACAGCACACGGAACGTAGTGCCAGCCCCGAGTTCGCTGCGCACCGAAATATCCCCGCCGTGTTTTTTCACGATGCCATAGGACAGGGACAAACCCAGCCCTGTCCCTTGCCCCACCGGTTTGGTAGTGAAGAACGGGTCGAAGATTTTCTGCAAGGTTTCGGGCGCAATGCCTGACCCGTTGTCAGCCACTTCGATCCACGCGGTTTCCCCTTGCAGCCCCGTGCGCAGGGTGATGACGCCGCGTTCAGGTCCCATGGCCTGCACGGCATTGACCACCAGGTTCATGATCACCTGATTGATCTGTGACGGCAGGCATTCGATGTCCGGCAGATTCTGATATTCCTTGACCACATCGGCCTTGTATTTGAGTTCGCTGGCGACAATGTTCAGGGTCGATTCGATGCCTTGTTGCAGATTGGCCCACTGCCATTGTTGCTGGGTGTCGACCCGGGAGAAATCCTTCAGGTCCTTGACGATCTGGCTGACGCGACCGATGCCTTCCTTGGATTCTCGGATCAGCACAGGAATATCCTCAAGCAGGAAATCCAGTTCGAGCTCTTCGCGCAGTTTTTGCAACTGCGCGGCAGGTTCGGGTGGCAGCGTTTGCCCGGCGGCCTGATAGGTGTCGAGCATGCTCAGCAACTGCTGAAAGTACCCGTCCAGTGAACCGAGGTTGGAGGAAATGAAGCCGATCGGGTTGTTGATTTCATGGGCAACCCCGGCCGCCATCTGTCCGAGCGAGGCAAGCTTTTCGGACTGCACCAACTGACTTTCCAGTTGTTTGCGCTCGTCGATCTCGCGCTGCAAGGCCACGCTGGCCTGCTTGAACTGGGCGGTGCGCTGATCCACCAGATGTTCCAGATGATGCATTTGCAATGACGCGCGTTCGGTCATCTGCCACTTGGTCAGCAGCGTGTTGGCCATTTGCTGGACTTCAATGTTGTCGAAGGGTTTTTTCAGGATCAGCAGACGGTCGTGAGCCTGCAGGCGATCCAGTAACTCGTCCCAGGAATAGTCGGAATACGCCGTACAGACGACCACCTGCAATTGCGGATCCTGCTGCCAAAGGTGTTCGATGGTTTTCGCGCCGTCCCATCCGTCGGGCATGCGCATGTCGACAAACGCCAAGGCGTAGGGACACTGCTCCTGCAGGGCGAGGTTGAGTTTGGCCAGTCCTTCCTCGCCACCGTAAGCGGAGTCGAGCTCGAAATTCGGTCGTTGCGGGCGGACTTGAGCACCAAACAGCGCCGTCTCCATCTCGTCCAGTTCTGCCGAGTGCGCCAGGGGCGGTGTGAGAATCTTGCGAAAGTCTTCGTGAATCGACGGCATGTCGTCGATCAGCAAAATGCGACGGTTCGACAGTTCGCTCATGCGTTCTCCGTTACGGTGATCAGCGGAAGTTGCAAGGTGAACAAGGCCCCCAGCCCTGGTCCGTCGCTATGGGCAGTGAGGTGGCCGTTCATTTCGATCGCCGCCAGCGCGCAACTGTGCAGGCCAAAACCGTGGCCCTCTTTGCGCGTGGTAAAACCGTGAGCAAAGATCCGTGTCATGTTTTCCGGGGCGATGCCTTCACCATCGTCCCGGACGCTGATTTGCAGAAAGGTCTCGTCAACGATTTCCACCCCGAGTGTCATTGTCCGAGGGCGGTTGCTGAGGTCGGTCATGGCGTATTTGGCGTTGCTGATGAGGTTGATCAGAATCAGCAGCAAGCGGTGTTTGTCACCCATCACCTGGGGCACTTCACTGTATTGCCTGACCACGGTGACGTGATGGCGAGTCAGCGCGCCGGCATTCATGCGCAGGGCGTCTTCCAGCAGCTCGTCGATATACAGCGGTTCGGTCATGCTGTTGGCCCCCGCGTAGGACTGCTGGGTGGCGACGATGTCCTTGATGTGGTCGACGCTCTTGTTCATCTGGCCCAGTTCATCGGCCATTTCCTGCTGTTCCTGGGCAATCGCGCTGACCAGTTGATTGAGATAGCCGGGCAGCAATTTGCCCTTGTCGTCCTCACTGAGGAAATGCCCGAGGTCGTTGGGGTGTGCGTTGATCAACTGCATGGCCTTGCCCAGGCCAAGCGCCTTGCTGCTGCGCAGTTTTCGCCCGATCAGCTCGCAGGAGATGTTCACGCTGTTGAGCACGTTGCCGACGTTGTGCAACACGTTGGTCGCGATTTCAGCCATGCCCGCCTGCCGCGCGGCGTCGAGTAGCTCGCTCTGGGCATTTTTGAGTTCCTGGGTGCGTTCTTCGACCCTTTGTTCCAGCACATCGTTGGCGTTTTGCAGGGCGTTGTTGACCCGGTGGATCTCGGCGAAGCTGCGGATCAGCCGGACGGCCAGCCACAGCAGCGACAACATCAGCAGCACGGAAAACAGCAGCATGTAGAAGTGGTACTCGCGATCGATTTTTTCGACCCGTTGCTGGTCCAGGTTGAGCATGTGGGTGATGTCGTCCAGGCGTTCGGCCACGGGCACGGCTTCGATGTTTTCCAGCAGTTCGTTGACGATTGGCTGCTCGCGCAAGATCAGCGCGACGTGACTGCTGAGAATCTTCACCGGGGCATGAAATTCTTCCGGCAAGCGTTGCGCGTTCACCGCCAGTTTGTTCAGCCCCACTTCGATGTCGGCGGCCTTGTCGGCAGAGGTGACCTGGGCGAATTCCAGGGCACTGAGCAGCAAGTCGTAGGTGTCGGTGGCGATGTTTTGTACTTGCAGCTTGTCGAGGTCGGACAAGTCCGCCAGTTGCGCCTGGATATCGTCTTCGGCGGTCGGCAGGAAGGCCAGGGAGTTACGCAACAAGGCGTTGTGGGACTTGAACTGCTCCACCAGGCGAGTCTTTTCCTGCATCGCTTTGAGAAAGCCTTCGTGCGCATCGTTCCATTGCCTGGAGTCCTTGCGCCCATGCCCCGACTCCATTGTGGCGAAGCGCTCCCACAACTGGCGCATCTCGATCACCGGAGACACCAGCGGGTCGTAGTTATGGGAAATCGCCACGCGCGCTTTGAGTATCTCGTTTTCCCAACGCGCGTCCTGTTGGGTGATCTGGCGGATCAAGTCGCGCGATTCGATGTACGTGACAGTCTTTTCGGAGCTGGACTTGAGGTAGAGGAACAACAGCGTCGAGGCCAGCAGAATGGCTACCAGCGTGACCAACAGCAGGCTGGTTCTGCGTGACATCTTCTTCATGGCTTGCCCTCCCATTGGCCGGACAGGGTCTTGAGAAACTGGATGATCAGTGTTTTGTCTTCTGCGCTCGGCATGCGCCCCAGTTGATACTGGAACATGACGTCCACGGCCCGTTCGAGGTCGGGGGCTGAACCGTCGTGGAAGTACGGTGCGGTCAGCGCGACATTACGCAGACTAGGCACCTTGAAAACCGCGCGATCAGCTTCGTCGCCGGTGACGTTGAATCGTCCCAGATCAGCGACCGTCGGGTTACCGCGATCGGCGATGTAATCACCGAATACGCCGAACTTCTGAAACATGTTGCCGCCGATGTTCACGCCCTGATGGCAGGCGATGCAGCCGTAGTCCTTGAAGCGTTGATAGCCGTACTTTTCTTCGAGGGTGAGGATGTCGGTATCGCCCAAAAGGTATTGATCGAAGCGCGACCCGGGGGATAACAGGGTGCGTTCGTAGGTGGCGAGCGCATTCTGGATATTGGCTTGGGTCACGGCATCCGGGTAGGCGCCGTCGAAGGCCTTGCGGTAGCCGGGATCGTCGGAGATGCGTTGCACGACGGTTTCCCAGTCACCGCCCATTTCGTGGGGGCTGGTGATGACATTGTCGGCTTGCTCCTCCAGCGTCTCGACCCGTCCGTCCCAGAATTGCCGGAAATTGAGGCTGGCGTTGAGCACCGTGGGCGTGTTGAACGCCACCGGTTTGCCATCGAAGCCCAGAGACAGGGCACGGGTGTCGGCACCGCCCTTGTCCAGTTGGTGGCAACTGGCGCAGGACAACGTGTTGTTCGCCGATAGCCGCGGATCATTGAACAATTGGCGACCCAGCGCGACGCGTTCGCGATTAACGGGAGCCATCTCGGGCAACGGCTTGAGTGGCTGGTTCAATGGCTCGCTGGCAGCATTGATACAAACCCCGCAAATCATGAAGGCTAGCGTGTAACGGAAAAGGCTCATTGGAGATTGTCCCCCGTGCTGGTCGGCGGACTGTCGCTGGAGGCCGATGGATCGGCCCAGGACCCCGGCAGTCCTGCGCTCAGCAGTTGGGCAAATGCCGGTGCCGGCAAGGCTTCGCTGAAGTAGAAACCCTGAGCTTCTTCGCAATGGTGATCCTTGAGATATTGCAGTTGCGCTGCGGTTTCCACACCTTCGGCGATGACGTTCAGACTCAGGCTCTTGCCCAGGCTGATGATCGCGCCGACCAGCGCGGCATCGCTGCTGTCGCTGCTCAGACCACGAATGAATGACTGATCGATTTTCAGTACATCGATAGGGAAGCGACGCAGGTAGCTGAGGCTTGAATACCCGGTACCGAAGTCATCGATGGCCAACTTGATCCCCAGTGCTTTCAACCGTTGCAACGCGCTCATGGTCGCGTCGACGTTTTGCATCAGCACGCTTTCGGTGATTTCCAGCTCCAGCAGGCAGGGGGCCAGCCCCGTGTCTGCAAGCACCTGTTCGACGCTCTCGACAAAGTGGCGCTGACGAAAGTCGATGGCCGAGGTGTTGACCGACATGCGGATCGGCGGCAATCCTGCTGCTTGCCATTGCCGCGTCTGGCGGCAGGCTTCGGCCAACACCCATTTGCTCAGCGGGACGATCAGCCCGCTGTCTTCGGCCACTGGAATAAAATCTGACGGGTAGACCCAGCCATGCCCCGGTTTTTGCCAGCGAACCAGCGCTTCCGCACCGACAATCCGACCACTCTGCAGGGCGATTTTTGGCTGGTAGTGCAAGACAAATTCATTTCGCTGCAACGCCTGGCGAATACCGGATTCGATACTCTGCTGTTCCCGGGCGCGCGCATTCATCGCCTCGATGAAAAAACCGTAATTGTCCGGACCGCTGTCCTTGACGTTACGCATGGCCGTTTCAGCTTTTTTGATCAGTTCGGTGGCCTCAAGCCCGTCGTCCGGATAAACGCTTAACCCCATGCTGGCGGTGACGCTGACGTCATGCCCCGCGATCATCTGTGGCGTGCGGATAATGCCCAGCAGTTTTTCGGCGATGCTGCGGGTCTGCTGGGGGTGGTTGATATCGGTGAGAATCACCACAAACTCGTCAGAGCCATAGCGAAAAACCGAGTCCGATCCGCGCACGCTTTTGAGCAACTGCTGACCCACCCGTTTGAGCATTTCGTCGCCGGCCGGATGCCCCAGCGCATTGTTGATGCGCTTGAAGCGATCCAGACCGAGGAACAGCACCACCAGTTTTTTGTCATGGCGTCGGCAGGCAGCAAGGTGCTGAGTCAGGCGGTCACCGAGCAGGGTGCTGTTGGGCAGACCTGTAAGGCTGTCGTACTGCAACAGATGCGACACCTTGAGCAATTCGTGGACCCGTGCCTCGATAGTCTGTTCGAGGTTGAGCATCTTCAGTGCGGCATCCTGAGCCAGTTGCCATTTCCAGGTCAGGGCGTTGGCCATCTGGCGAATTTCCAGGGCATCGAAGGGTTTTTTCAGGATCAATAACTGATCGCCGAACTCCAGCCGTTCGGCCATGGCCTCCCAGCTGTAGTCGGTGTAGGCGGTGCATAAGGCGATTTGCAGGTTCGGATCGGCTTGCCACAGTCTTTCGATGGTTTCCAGACCATCCCAGCCGGGCGGCATGCGCATGTCGGTGAAGGCCAGCGCATAGGGGCGCCCTTGCTCCAGAGCCAGTTGAACCAGTTTCAGCGCTTCTTGCCCTTGATAGGCGGAGTCGAGCTGGAAGGCCAGGTGCGATGCCTGTCGGGTGCCGAACAGCGTCTGTTCCAGGCTGTTCAGATCTGCTTCGCCGCTGGTGTCCGGGGTGAGTATCTTGCGAAAGTCAGCGTGAATCGCCGGGGTATCGTCGATGATCAGAATCCGGCGGTTGGTCTGGGCAAAGGGCGTTTTCATCCCTCACTCTCCCTTGTGCCGTTCGACTCGCTGCTGGCGGCCGTGAGCATCCGGACCGCGCGCTCGGGGCTGAGCGCCTCCCGAAAGTAAAGGCCCTGCGCAGCCGGCAGCGGAACGTCGGGTGTTGGAATTAGCGGTTGCCCCGGCTGCTGGCCGCCTTCGGCAATGATGCCGATACCCAGATCCCTGGCGAAATTGATGATCGCCTTCAGCGTGTTGGCCCCGGCCGTGTCCTGAGTCGCGCTGTCCAGAAACGACTGGGCGAGTTTCAGGTGATTGACCCGATAGGTTTTCAGGTAGTCGAACGATGAGTATTCGGTGCCAAAATCATCGATGGCGATTTTCACCCCCAGCTCACTCAATCTCGGCAGCACGTCGTTGTGGGTCCACTTGGTCTGGGCCAGCGTCGCTTCGGTGACGTCAAAACGCAGATCCCAGGGGGCGAGTTCATGGCGTGCGGTGGTGCGCAATACGTCGTAGATAAGCTCGGGGCCACTCTTGAGTTGGGCCAGCGAAATCTTGATCGCCATCACCGGTGGCGCTACCCCGGCGTTGCGCCACTGGCTCATTTGCCGGCAGGCGCGATCCAGCACCCAGCGACCGAGGTGAATGATGGCGCCGGTTATCTCCGCGGCCGGGACAAACGCGCTCGCTTGCAGTAGTCCGCGCGTGGGGTGATTCCAGCAGACCTGCGCTTCCATGCCTAAAATCCTGCCGCTGTGCATGTCGACTTCCGGCGCGTATTTCAACTCCAGTTCATCGCGTTCCAGTGCAATCATCAGCTCATTGACGATGGCCATGCGCTCGGCCACTTCCTGGGTAATCGCCTCAGAGTGGAAGTGATACTGATTGCGGCCCGTGTCCTTGGCGCGGTACAGCGCCATGTCCGCCTGCCCCAGCAGGCTGTCGGCGTCGTGGCAGGCGTCGCTGTAGGTGCTGATGCCGATGCTGGCTGAAATATGCACGGCATTGCCCGCCAGGTGGAACGGCGCCGTCAGCGCATCGAGGATATTGCTGGCCATGGCGGCGGAACGGGTCGGGTCGCTGACGTCCAGTTGCAGAATCGCAAATTCGTCGCCGCCCAGGCGCGCCGTGACGTCGTTTTCGCGCACACTCGATTTGATCCGCCGCGCCACTTCCTGCAATAGCAGATCGCCGATCGGGTGACCGAGGCTGTCGTTGATTCGCTTGAAGTGGTCCAGATCCAGATAAAACACCGCGAATGGCGCTGCGCCCCGACGTGCGCCGGCAAACGCCTGATGCAGACGCTCGATCAGGGTGGCGCGATTGGCCAGCCCGGTGAGACCGTCCGTGCGAGCCAGCAAGGCGAGCTTCTCCTCGGCCACACGGCGCTCGGTGATGTCGAGGATGATGCCTTCGACCTCCAGCAAGCGGCCATCGTGGTCGCGGACCGGAACGTAGCGATTCTCTACCCAGCGCCAGGTGCCTTCTCCGGTGCGCAGGCGAAACTCGATCGAGGCGCCCAATGCGTGTCGATCCAGCACCCGGGCCATGGCGGCATCTACGCCAGCCTGATCGTCGGGATGAATCAGATCCTGCGCCCAGTTTGCCGATGCCACCAGATCGGCGGCCACATGGCCGTATCGCGTGATGTTGTGCGAGATATACATCAGTTTGAACGAGGGGTCGCCGCGTAACCGGTAGAGGATCGTCGGGCTGTTCTGCACGATGATATTGGCGTCGGACAGCTCTCGCGTGCGCTCCTGAACGGCCAGTTCGAGTTGCGTCATTTTCAGCGCGGCGTTCTCGGTCATCTGCCATTTGACCGTGAGGGCACTGGCCATCTGGCGGATCTCGATCGCATCGAAGGGTTTTTTCAGAATCAGCAGACCATCGGTCAGCCCCAGCCGCTGATCGATGTCCTCCCAGGAATAATCGGTGTAGGCCGTGCACAACGCGACTTGCAGCTTGGGGTCGACCTGCCACAGCCGTTCGATGGTTTCCAGGCCATCCCAGCCCGGTGGCATGCGCATGTCGATGAACGCCATCGCATAAGGGCGTTGAGCGGCCATGGCGGCTTGCAGTTTTTCCAGCGCTTCGCTGCCCTGAAATGCCGAGTCCAGTTCAAAATGCTCTTTCGGTGCGGTGGCCGGGGTGCCGAACAGCAGGTTTTCAGTTTCCCCGAGGCTGTCGGAGCCTGCATTGCCCGGACTGAGTATTTTCAGATAATCGGCATGAATCGACGCGGTATCGTCGACGATGAGTATGCGGCGGTTGATCGGCCCGGCTTGCGCACTCACGGCGCAACGCCAGATCCAGACTCGCTGTTACTCGGGAGCATCCTTTCCCCTCCTTGCATGCCCGCACGCAGGCCGTTGGTGTCGTTCGACCTCTTGAGCATAGTTGGCCGCAGGGCACTTCGCTTGCAGGTGTGTAACCAATGTATTGCGTGAGCCCCGCGAAAATCATCTAGCCTTGCCTTCAAGCGCAGGCAAGTCAGGACGTCTGTCGGCGCGCCTGTCTGGTTCACTGTTTCGCTTGAGGCCACCCCATGGAAGAACAATCTGCCCCGATTTCACCGCACCGGCCGAAGGTGTTGCTGGTCGATGACGAGGAGTCGATCCTCAACAGCCTGCGGCGTCTGCTGCGCAGTCAGCCTTACGACGTGCTGCTGGCCACCAGCGGTGCTCAGGCGCTGGAAATGCTGACCCAACAGCCCGTCGACCTGGTGATGAGCGACGCCCGCATGCCCAATATGGACGGCGCGACATTGCTGGCTCGTGTCCATGAACTCTATCCGGCGACCACGCGGATCATGCTCACCGGCTACGCCGATCCAGCGGCGATCATCAAAGCCATCAACGAAGGGCGGATCGATCGCTACATCAGCAAACCCTGGAACGACGAAGAAATGCTCCTGACCTTGCGCCAGGCGCTGGAGCATCAGCATTCGGAGCGTGAACGTCAGCGCCTGGAGCGGTTGGCCCAAGTGCAGAATGATCAGCTCAAACTGCTCAACAGCACCCTGGAAAAACACGTCGCCGCGCGTACCGCTGAGTTGCAGCAGACTGCCGACATGCTTGATCTGGCTTACGAGGAACTCAAACACAGTTACGTGACTGGCACCGAAGTGTTCTCGTTGCTGGCCAACCTGCGCCTGCCGCCGGCCAAGCAGACCAATCGGCAGATCATCGAACTGGTGCGCGGCTACTGCAAGATGCACGGCATCGATGAAGCCGGCAGTCGTGACCTGACCATGGCCGCTGCGTTGTACAACATTGGCAAACTGAGCTGGACCGACAACATGATGGTCACCCCCTCGGATCTGCTTCGCCATACCGAGCGCGATCGCTATCGCGGTTATCCGAAACAGAGCGAATCGCTGTTGATGACCCTCGACCCGATGAAGGATGCGGCCCGGTTGATCCTGCATCATCAGGAGCGCTGGGACGGCAGCGGTTTTCCGGATCGGCTCAAGGGCGAGGCGATCCCGTTGGGTTCGCGACTGTTGAAGCTGGCGGTGGACTTCGTCGAATTGCAGCGCGGGCTGATTCTCGAGCGGCAAATGAACAGCGACGAGGCGTTGTTATACCTGCGTCAGTACGCTGGCAAACTTTACGATCCCGAGCTGGTCGAGGACTTCATCAAGGTATGCGCGGCGTTCCTGAGCGACGTGGTCCTCGCCGACCCGGACGTCAAGGTGCTGGGCACCCGCGAGCTGGCGGCGGGCATGATTCTGGCGCGCAACCTGAATGCCGACAACGGCATGTTGCTGCTCAATACCGGCAAGGTTTTGAGCGCACTGCTGGTGGACAAACTGATCAGCTTCGAGGCCATGGAGGGGGCCAAATACAAAGTGTTCGTAAAGGTACCGGAGGAAGTCGAAGGGGCGCTCGAGGCACAGAGGTGATGGCGTAAGAGGTGACGTTGGCGGGGCAGGCATGGGATCCTTGCGGTTTTCTCCAGGCCCGTGGCTGACCCATGACGTGTGCATCCGCCGTTTCACCTCGCATCATCCACATTGCCGCCGCGCTGTTGCTCAACGCCGACGGCCAGACCTTGCTGGTACGCAAACGCGCCACCACGGCGTTCATGCAACCGGGCGGCAAGATCGAAGCCCATGAATTGCCGGTGCAGGCACTGGCCCGTGAGCTGGAAGAAGAGTTGGGGTTGGTGATCGATCCATCGCAGGCGACGTTCCTTGGCCAGTTCTCGGCTCCCGCCGCCAATGAACCGGGATTTGTCGTGCAGGCAGAAATCTTTCAACTGACCATCAATGCCGAAGTCTTCCCGGCAGCTGAAATCGAAGAGGTCATCTGGGGCGATCCGGCCACTGATCCGGCGCTCGAACTGGCGCCATTGACACGCGACCTGATCCTGCCGTTTTATCGAGCCTCGCTGACCCAAATCGCCTGATCATTAACGCAAGGGACGCCCACCATGATCCCGCTTCAAGACCTGCTGATTTTTGCCGCCGCCGCGTTGCTGATGGTCCTCACGCCGGGGCCGAACATGATCTACCTGATCTCGCGTTCGATCTGTCAGGGGCGCAAGGCCGGGTTCACCTCGTTGCTAGGCGTGGTCGCGGGTTTCTTTGTGCATATGTTCGCCGCTGCTGCCGGTTTGACCGCGGTATTCCTCGCGGTGCCGATGGCTTATGAAGTGTTGAAGTGGGCGGGTGCGCTGTACCTGCTGTGGCTGGCCTGGCAGGCGCTGAAACCCGGCGCGCGTTCGCCGTTCGAAGCCCAGCAGTTACCGCCGGATTCGTCGCGCAAACTGATCACCATGGGCTTTCTTACCAGCGCCCTGAACCCGAAAATCGCGGTGTTCTATCTCTCGGTGTTTCCGCAATTCATCAGCCCTGAACACGGCTCGGTGTTCACCCAAAGCATCATCCTCGGCCTGACTCAGATCAGCGTCAGTTTCAGCGTCAATCTGCTGATTGCGCTGTTTGCGGCGGGCATTGCTTCGTGGTTCGTGCGCAACCCGACGTGGCTGGTGATGCAGCGTTATTTCATGGGCCTGGTACTGGGCGGTCTGGCCATTCGCTTGATGCTTGAGCAACGGCGAGCCGCTTGAGATGTGGATCGAAAAGCTGGACGCCAGCCATGCCCTGGCCTATCGGGAACTGATGCTCGAAGCCTACGACCGGCATCCGCAGGCCTTCACCTCCAGCGTGCGTGAACGCGCAGTGATGCCGCTGAGCTGGTGGGAAGCGCGCCTGACCAGCAAGCTCGATGTGGTGCTCGGCGCATTCGAAAGTGGCACGCTGGCTGGCATTGTCGGTTTGGCATTCGAGCCGCGAGAGAAGGCCCGACACAAGGCCACGCTGTTCGGCATGTATGTGTCGGCGGATTTTCGTCAGCACGGTTTGGGGTTTGAACTGGTGCAAGCGGCGCTGGCCGAGGCGCAGAATCATCCCGAGCTGAAGCTGATCCAGCTCACGGTTACTGCTGGCAATGACACAGCGTTCAAGTTGTATGAGCGCTGCGGCTTTATCCAGTTTGGTCTTGAGCCGCTGGCAGTGCGGGTGGGCGAGGATTACTTCGACAAGATCCACATGTGGCGCCAGATCTGAATCCATGCGCAGAACCCTGTAGGAGTGAGCCTGCTCGCGAAAGCGGTGTGTCAGTCGCTCAAATATTGCCTGACCCGACGCCATCGCGAGCAGGCTCGCTCCTACAGGGACTCGTGGTGTTCTCGTATCAGCGCACGGCACTGACCCCATCAAGCGTCGAAAACGATGTGTCCTTGGCCGTCAGCAGAAAATCACGCATGTACGGCGCATCGAGCATGTCGGCGCGTATCCCCGCGTACAGCGTGGCAAACAAGCCTTTCTCGCCCAACCGTTTGCCTTTCACGTAACCGCGTGAGCTGTATTCATGTAGCGCCCAGTGCGGCATGCCGCAGACGCCACGGCCGCTGGCGACCAGTTGCATCATCATCACCGTCAGCTCCGAAGTGCGCACTTGCGCCGGTTCGATGTCGGCCGGTTCGAGGAAGCGGGTGAAGATGTCCAGTCGGTCGCGTTCTACCGGGTAGGTGATCAGCGTTTCAGTCAGCAAGTCTTCGGGGACGATGTACGGTTTGCTCGCCAGCGCATGCTGATTGGCCACCGCGAGCATGGCTTCGTAGGTGAACAACGGCACGTAAGTGATGCCGGCGATTTCCAGCGGATCAGAGGTCACCACCAGATCCAGATCGCCACGCGCCAGGGCCGGCAGCGGCGCAAAGGAGAAGCCTGACGCGAGGTCGAGTTCGACCTCCGGCCAGGCATCGCGGAATTGGTCGATGGTCGGCATCAGCCACTGGAAGCAACTGTGGCATTCGATTGCCATGTGCAAACGCCCGGCAGCGCCACCGGCCAAGCGGCTGATGTCGCGCTCGGCGGCGCGCAGCAGTGGCAGGGTCGCGTCGGCCAGTTGCAGCAGGCGCAGGCCGGCGCTGGTGAAGCGCACCGGTTTGGTCTTGCGCACGAACAACTGCATGCCCAGCCGCTCTTCAAGCTCCTTGAACTGGTGCGAAAGTGCCGATTGGGTCAGGTGCAAACGGTCAGCGGCATCGACCAGGCTGTCGGCTTCGCGCAGGGCGTGCAGGGTTTTCAGATGACGGATTTCAAGCACCGGCTGGCTCCATGAGGAAAACTTGTGATCAACACGAAAAGGTTGAGTTTGTCTCATGTTGGTTTGACTGTCGACAATGGCGCCATCTTTTATGCAATGGAGCACACTCGACATGGCCGTGGCCCACACCCTTGGTTTCCCGCGCATCGGCGCCGACCGCGAACTGAAGAAAGCCCTCGAAGCCTATTGGCACGGCGATCTTGATCAGGCTGCCCTGAACCAGGTCGGTCGTGAACTGCGCGCCCGCCACTGGCAATTGCAGAAAGACGCCGGTATCGATCTGCTGCCGGTCGGCGACTTCGCCTGGTACGACCAGGTGCTGACCCATTCGCTGACGTTCGGCGTGATCCCCGAGCGTTTCGACGGCGTGCGTGACGAGCGCGGCCTGCCGAGCCTCGACACCCTGTTCGCCATGGCCCGTGGTGCGTCTGCCAACTGCTGCGGCGCCGAGCACGGCAAGACTCAATATGCGCAAGAACTGACCAAGTGGTTCGACACCAACTACCACTATCTCGTCCCGGAATTCAGCGCTAATCAAATATTCAAGCTGAGCTGGAACCAGTTGTTCGACGAAGTCGAAGAGGCCAAAGCGCTGGGCCACAACGTCAAACCGGTGATCATCGGCCCGCTGACTTATCTGTGGCTGGGCAAGGCCAAAGGCAATGATTTCGACAAGCTGGATTTGCTTGAGCGCTTGCTGCCGGTCTACAACGAAATTCTCGTGCGCCTCGCCGAGCAAGGCGTGGAATGGGTGCAGATCGACGAACCGATCCTCACCCTCGACCTGCCGCAAGCATGGAAAAGCGCCTTCGAACGCGCTTATCACATCCTCCAGTATTCGCCGCTGAAGAAACTGGTGGCGACGTATTTCAGCGGCCTCGAAGACAACCTGGGTCTGGCCGTGGGTCTGCCGGTGCAGGGGCTGCACATCGACGCGGTGCGCGCGCCGGAGCAACTCGGTCAGGTGCTCGATCGTCTGCCGACCTACAAGATTCTCTCGGTAGGTCTGGTCAATGGTCGCAACGTCTGGCGCTGCGAACTGGAGCAGGCGCTGGCGCAACTGCAACCGGCGCAGGAGCGTTTCGGCGACAACCTGTGGGTCAGCAGTTCCTGCTCGTTGCTGCACAGTCCGGTGGATGTCGAGCGTGAAGACACACTCGATCCGGAACTGAAAAGCTGGCTGGCGTTTGCCGTACAGAAGTGCAGCGAAATCTCCGTGCTGCGTGATGCGCTGAACGATCCGCAGGCGCCCAAGGTGCAATCTGCACTGGCCAAGAGTCGGGCTATTCAGGCCAGCCGCGCGCAGTCGCCACGTATTCATAAAACCGCAGTGCAGGCGCGGGTCAAGGCGATCAATGCCAGCGACAGTCAGCGTCATTCGCCGTTTGCCAAGCGCATCGCCAGGCAACAGGCGCGTCTGCAATTGCCGACGTTCCCGACTACCACCATCGGCTCGTTCCCGCAGACCGGGGCGATCCGTCTGGCGCGTCAGGCGTTCAAGCAGGGCAAGCTGTCGGCCAACGATTACCACGACGCCATGCGCAGTGAAATCCGCCACGCCGTGCAGATTCAGGAACGCCTCGGGCTGGACGTGCTGGTGCACGGTGAGGCCGAGCGCAACGACATGGTCGAGTACTTCGCCGAGCAACTCGACGGCTACCTGTTCACCCGGTTCGGCTGGGTCCAGAGCTACGGTTCGCGCTGTGTGAAACCGGCGGTGATTTATGGCGACCTGAGTCGTCCGCAAGCGATGACGGTCGACTGGATCAGCTACGCGCAGGGCCTGACCGACAAGGTCATGAAAGGCATGTTGACCGGTCCCGTGACCATGCTGATGTGGTCGTTCCCGCGTGAAGACGTATCGCGCAAGATCCAGGCGCAGCAACTGGCGCTGGCCCTGCGCGATGAAGTGGTTGATCTGGAAAACGCCGGCATCAAGATCGTGCAGATCGACGAAGCCGCTTTCCGCGAAGGCCTGCCGTTACGGCGGGCGCAATGGCAGGAATATCTGGACTGGGCGGTCGAGGCGTTCCGTCTGACGGCGTCTGGCGTGAAGGACGAAACGCAGATTCACACGCACATGTGCTACAGCGAATTCAACGATGTGATCAAGGCGATTGCCGAGATGGACGCCGACGTCATCACCATCGAAACCTCGCGCTCGGACATGGAATTGCTCGACGCCTTTGAGGCGTTCGACTACCCGAACGACATCGGCCCCGGCGTCTATGACATCCACTCGCCACGGGTGCCGGACACCGCCGAGATGTTCAAGTTGATGCGTAAAGCGGTGCAACGGATTCCCGCCGAGCGCCTGTGGGTCAACCCCGACTGCGGTCTGAAAACCCGCGCCTGGCCCGAGACAGAAGCGGCGTTGGTGAACATGGTGGCGGCGGCTCGACAGTTGCGCAGTCAACTGGCATAAGCGTCACCATTTGATCCGGCGCTGCATGAAACCCGTTGTGCCTTGGGGCGCAACGGGTTTTTTAATGTCGGTGATATAGGCCTGCGGCCCCGTGAATCTAGTTGGCCAGCGCCTGGAAATGCTCCAGCACCGCCGACTGCCTGCCGATATTCGCGTAGGGCAGGGTGGCGTCGTCAGCGTGGGTCAGGAAACGGTGTTCGGGCAGCTTCAAGTGAGCCTTCTCGAATGTGCCGAACACTGGCGTCGCACTGCGATAGTGAAAGTGGGCGTACCACAACAACCCGGCTGGCTCGGACGTCAAATTCCACACTTCATATTCCTGCATGTAGTCGGTGCGACCGTCGCGCCTTCCGAGGTTTCTGATCGCGGTGTTGCGACGTATTTCTACCGCGTTTTCGCTGATCAAATCGAGCAACATCCCGTCGGTGGGGTCGCGGCTGACCAGCGACTGGCGAGTACGCATGGCGCGGCCGCTGGTGATCAATTGAGCGGCCTGGTCGCGCAGTTGCTCAATGACCGGCTCCTGCGGCGCGCTGGCGGCGATGCGGTCGGCACGGCGAGTGAGCTCGGCGGCTTCGCTGACCAGCATATGTTCCAGATTCACCGGGAGCATGTTCTGTTCGGCATATGCCTGGACCCGGGTTTGATAGGCCGGGAGCGTAGCGAGGCGTTGTCGAGCTTCTGTCAGCAATGCCGGCAGTTGCAGGTTCGCGGGTGCTTGCTGTTCGACTGGTCGCGGGTTCAGCAAGCGGAATTGACCATCGTTGCCCTGTTGCCAGATTTCTTCATGGCCGCCCCGGCCCGTCGACACGTATTGGCGTGTTTGCGTCGTCGGCTCCCAGCGCTCGACGCCATACAGCAACTGATTGTCGGCGGTGGTAAAAACGCGCTGGGCAGATTGGCCTGCCGGTGCCGCTTGCGCCGGCGCGATAATGCCCCTGCGCGCACGTTCGCCTAGCTGTTCGATACCGTTGAGCAGCGGTTCCACCTGATCAAGGTGAAAGTGCTGTGGGTAACGGTGGGTCCAGATGTTCATCTCGAGGCGAAAACGGCTGTACAGGTCGACGCAGTTCTGCAGAATCCGGCTGCGTTGGGCCGGGGTCGCGGTGAGGGTCGGCAAGATGTATTGCGTGTACAGAGCGCGATCGACATCAATGCGCAGTTCGTGTGCCTGGCCCAGCAGATAGAACCACGACACATCATCAGCCCGGCCGTAACGCTTTACGGTTTCCAAGCGCTGGCTGGTGCGCAGATACAGCAGACTGGCGTCACTGTGTTTGCTGTTGATCTCGTTGACGTCGGAGGCGAGATCGAGCTTGTCTGCCCTGACCTGAATGCGCTCATTCCACAGATTGAGCTCGATCTTCAGTTTCTCAAGCCGATCCAGTTTGCTGAGGTATTGCAAGCGCAGCAGGCGGATCTCCTCAAGCAGAGCTATCCGAGGGGCGAGGTTGTTGCCTGGCAGATTGTTCAGCGCCTGAGTCAACTCGTCGATTCTATTGGTGATGGGCAGGACACTGCGTGACGTGTAAGAGGCCACGCGATGATAGCGGTCGGTCAACTGCCAGGCGGTCTTGCTGCGGAACAGCCTGGCCTCCTGTTTTTTGTTGCCGCTGGTCAACGGGATCAATTCATCCAGTGTCTGAAAAGCGCGTTTGGCCAGTTCGATGTCACCCAGACACGCCGTTTCGGCAGCGGCGACCAGTGCTGGACGATCCTTGGCTGCGGCATCGTTATACCGGTTGATCGCCGCATTGCTCACCGTGTTTCTGGCCTGAATCTGATCCCCGAGGCCCTCGGCAGCCTGGGCCAGGCGATGATGACGGCGAAAAGCGTGGTCGACCCACCAACGCGGCAATTGCTGACGAATCGCCTGCGGCCAGAGCGGATCAAGCGCATCGGCCATGTGCCCGAGTACTTGCCCGCCACCCAGTCCACCCCCCTCGAAAGTCGTGCCGTATACACCGAACCAGGTGTCCCACTGACCACTTTCGTCCAGGGCAATCGGTTGCTTGTAGGTTTTGCGACTGTTGCCGACCAATCGCCAGTTGCGCGAATCCTGACTGCGCTGCACTTCAAAGATCCGCCCCTGACGGACGATGAAGTCGCCATCGGCATGCCGGTAGATCCCGCGATAGAGGCCATGGGTGGCGGGTTGCAGGCCGGCAAGGGAAATCGGCAATTCGTATTCGTAGTCCTTGAAGCGCTGCACCACCTGCCGGGCCTCGCGTTGGGAAGTGCCTTTCAAGGCCGACGCGTGGCGAGCCAGGCGGCGCAATTGGCGAGTACGGGTGAGCTGGCGGGCCGTGCGGGACAAGGTCGAGCTGGGCATTTCGCCCGGCAGCAGGTCCATGGCCGCGTCGATCAAACTGGTCAGCACTGACCTGAGTTCGCTCAAGCCATCGCCGATTTCACCGCGCAGAAAAGCTGCCACGGCCTGATTGGCAGCCGTCCATGCATCGTAGAGGGACAGTACGGTGCCGACAAATGGCACCAGCCCGACTGCCATCTTGATGTAATTGAAGGCGCGTGGACCTTTGAGCGCGTAACGCTCCAGGTACAACGCATCGTTGGAGCGAGAGGTCCCGCGATGAGCCTCGATCAGCCGGCCCATGTGGGCGTCGAGCAGATGCTCGCTCAGTGACGTGGTAGCCGGCCAGCTCAGACCGACGCCAATCATGGCGTCGTAGCGATTGGCCCAGGCCTGGTTCAGCCGGTTTTCGTGAGCGCGAACATTACCCTGCAACGTCCGACCGGCGAGGTACTTGTTCCATTTGTCGACCACGGACAAGTTGAACAGGCCCTTGCGCGCGGCTTCAAGGCTGTCGTACCGGCGCAGGAACTGTCCGTCGGGGCTGTCCGGCAGGTAAAGCAACGTCACGCCGCTGACCTGTTCCTGGATAAAGGTCACACCCGACAGGGCCACCGACAATTGGTATGGGGTGTCCTTGCCCCCGGCACTCAGGTAAGCCGGCAGTAACACCACACGTTTGCCATCGGTGCGCCACGCCTGGGCAGTGTTGGCGTCGATGGCGATGTTCAGTGTAAGCAGGTCATCACTGCCGATATGCCGCTGCAGGCGCGCGCATTCACCCTGTAAACGCAGCATCAGGCGCCACGGCTCGACCAGGCATTCGCGGCGATGTGCCCTGGCGAACGCCGACTCGGTGAGGGGGCCGTTGAAGGTGTCGCGGATCAGTTGTTCGTAAGCGTGCGGCAGGTTCAACTCCGGCAGCACTTGCTTGAGGTAGTCTAGGGTAATGCCCGACGTCAAGCGCAGACGCTCGGCTTCTTCGCGGGTGCTGACCTCAACCTTCATGAAGGCCAGGCGTAGCGCCAGCGGCTCCAGTTGCATCGATGGCGTGTTGTCGATGTTGGTTTGCGCCAGCTCTTCAAGGCTCATTTTGCTGCGCGCGGCACTGGGCACAAGGACCAGTTTTTCCGGTGTCATAGGCGCGCCTGGCGCGGGGTAGAACTGGCTTTGCCATTTTGTCGTGTCGGGCAGATCAAGCTGGACCCGGACACTGCCCGTGAGCGCAAAGTCCTTGCTCAGCCGTGCGTGCAGGCGCTTGCGCGTGAAGTCATCGCGCGGTTCCAGCAACAGGGTCATGATTTCATGACTGCGGCCCATGGCCGCCATGTACGCCTCCATCAGCTTTTTGAGCGTCAGCCGATCGGCCTCCGCCATGGTTTTCAGCCAGTCGGGCAGGTGGGAAACCAGCGTCGCGCTACGGCTCTGTTCCAACAGGTGGGCAAAGGCCAGGCTTCTGGCGGCGTGCACCGGAACCTGCAACCTGGCGAGCGTTTTGGTGCGCAAGCTGTCCAGCGCTTCACCGAGCGCGCCGGCATCGTTGGAAGCTGCATGACGCTGGCGCAGCATGGCGGCCTGTTCTTCGAATTCGCTTGTCAGCTGGTTGAGCCCATGGACCAGCACATCATCACGAATCTGTTTGAGCTGCAGGGTCAATGTGCGATCCGCCGGATCGATCTTGAACACCTGGCGTGCCATTTCGCCAAGCCCGGCGTAGCGCTGCAAGCCGCCGCCGGTGCCGGGCCAATACAGGAGCAGGCTGCACGCGCAGGTCGGGTCGCGGAGCACCGCGGCTTGGGTGACGACCCAGACGCCGGGCAGTTCTTGCGTAGTGAGCGTGGTCTGGCCTGCGACGTCAGTGCTCATCGTCAGGGTTATGCTGGCGACAACGGTGTCACCGCCGGCTACCGGCAATGCGTCGAGCACGGTGCGCAGCCTGTTGCAGTCGTCTTCGTCGAGTTGCCCCAGCGCCTGTTGCAGTGCGCATTCGGCCTGCAACCCGGCCTTGTGCGCCGCATGCAGCGCGGTGAATTCACGCTGGAATGTCTGCAGGTCCGACGTCCGTGCCCGATAGAGCAGGGCCGTGGCCGCTTCGTCGCCGGCCTGTTCGGCAGACTCCAGTGCCTTGAGCGAATCCTTGAAGGATTGCAGCCCGGGGCCGTCACCGACGTCTGCCATTCGCGCCTCAAACGCCTCGCGCTGGCGGTTCAGTGCCGCCTGACGCAATGGCCAGGGAATATCAGCGAACAGGCTGCCGAACAATGCCTGCTCATCAGCCTCGGCGTCGTCATCGGCATCGACCGGGGGCAGTGGCGGCGTCGGACTCGGCGGTGCCGCAATCAGTTCATCGTGGCTGCGCTGTTGATCGACCCGGTCGACCTGGGCGAGGGATTGTCCGCCATCTGCCGCCAGGGTGGCTTCGCGGCGGCTCGGGGTGGTCAGCAAGGTGACTTGAGATTGCTGGCGGTGCGCGAGCAGGT
The DNA here is from genome assembly GCF_020149425.1 of Pseudomonas sp. P116. Classification (NCBI taxonomy): domain Bacteria; kingdom Pseudomonadati; phylum Pseudomonadota; class Gammaproteobacteria; order Pseudomonadales; family Pseudomonadaceae; genus Pseudomonas; species Pseudomonas sp. P116. The sequence continues at coordinate 213,467 of NZ_JACVHB010000009.1, forward strand.
CGTGGGCACCGAGTTCCAGCGCGTCGGTGCTGACGGTGTACTCAAAGCGGATGTCGTCGGTGGGCAGTCCGGTGGGCACGAGCGACTGTTCGAGCAGCCACGCTTGCATGTCGCTGCGTTGCGCGAAGGCCTGGATTGCAACGGCGCGACACGGCAGGTAAAGCAGGGGGGCAGCGTCGGCGTCGGCACCGGCCCGAATTACCCACGCCCCGCTGAGCATGACTTTACGCTCGTCTTTGAGGACCATTGCCAGTTGCTCGGTGTAGACCGGCTGCGCATTCATCATCAGCGCACCGGGCGGTGGATCAATGACCAACTGCACCAGTTTGAGCTGCTCGGCACTCAGGGTTTTATGGGCATAGGCCAGGTGCGCGCAGGCTTCGAAATGAAGGCGATAAAGCTGTTGGACATGCTCGCGCCGAGAAACCGCCGTGCCCGGTGCTCGACTGTCCCAGAACGCTCGCCACCGTTGCGCATGCGCCTGCTGCATACCGAGCATCTTCAAGCGCTCGAACCATTGCTCAGGTTGCAGGGCCTGCAGCGGGTGCGCCTGAGGCAGGCCGGATACCCGGCACTGCTGATTCAGGTCTTTTTCCACCTGTGGATACTGCAGAACGAAGGCGCAGACGTTGGTGAAACTGATGAACCGTTCAGGCAGCAGATCCGTGGCGGGGAACAGCAGACCGGTGCGCTCGCCATCGAGATCGAGAACTTCCTTGAACCTGTGGTTGAGCGTGTCGCGCATGCCCGGAGTCGCCGCCAGCATTTCGCGCAGGCCTTCCCGGCTTTGTCGCCATCGACTCATGGCGCTGATCGCCAGGCTTTCATCGGGCAGGCGCGCGCTGGGTTTGAAGGCCGGCAAGAGAACGGAGGCCGGTTCGGGCATGGTCAACTGCAGAGAAACGTCCATGGACAAAAAATACTCGGTGCCGGGGGCGGAGGATCCACCCCTCTTGCGAACTATTGAAAGTCAGTGGACACAGCGCGTGGCGGTACAGGGATATCGCCTCTGTGCATTTTTCCGGTGGTCAGGACGCGTGCGTGGGCGCAGCAGCAACCCCGTTGCAGCCGATAGCTCAACGGGGTTTTTGCCTGGCAACGAAGCTCAGAGCCCTTCGAAATGCACCAGCACTGCCGACTGCTTGCCGATATCGGCGTAGGGCAGGCTGGCATTATCGGCGTGGGTCAGAAAACGGTGTTCGGGAAGTTTCAGATGGGCTTTCTCGAACGCGCGCAGTACGGGCGTTGCACTGGAATAGTGAAAGTGCGCGTACCACAGCAGTTCATTGGGGATGAGGGTCCGATTCCGGATTTCATATTCCTGCATGAAGTCCTTTCGAGTTTTTTTGCCAAGATCTTTCAGCGGTGCGACCTTGCGAATGGTCACGGCGTTTTGTCCGATCAGATCCAGCAGCATGCCGTCGGTGGGTTTCTTGCTGGTCAGTGACTGGCGGGTGCGCAAGGCGCGGCCGGTGGCTGTCAGCTCGGTGGCGGTGGTGCGCAGTTCGACAATCATCGGGTCTTGTGGCGAAAGCGCATGGATACGATCGGCCCGGCGCGTCAGTTCGGCGGATTCACTGACCATCATGTGTTCCACATTGACCGGCAGCATGCCTTTATCGGCGTATGACTGAACCCGCCCCAGGTAAGTCGCTTGCGAATCGAGGCGCGTGCGTGCTTCGGCCAGCAACGCCGCGAGCTCTGGCTGTTCCTGCCGCGGGGGCACGATTGCCGATGCTTTCAGGCGATATTTCTGGTTGGCGGTTTCTTCCCAGACTTCGCCGTTTTTCATCGTGTATTCGTACTTTTTGGTTTTCGGATCCCAATTTTCCGTCCCGATCAGCCAGTATTCATCTTCAGTAGGGAAGACCTTGGGCGGTATTTTTCCTGCCTTTTGCGTAGTACGCACGGGCCGCGGGCGCGCGATGTTCTTGCGAGCATGGTCGGTGAGCAAATCAATTCCGGACAACAATGGGTCGACCATGTCCTCGTAGAAAAGCTGCGGATAACCGCTGGTCCAGACTTTCATCTCGCGACTGAACTCCGTGTACACATCTACGCAGCGTTGAAGGATTTGATCGCGTTGTTCGGACGTGACTTCAGCCAATGCCAAGGCACGATGTGTGTCCAGAGTACGTCTGAATTTTCCATGCAAATCGCGTATCTGATCATTGAGGTGATACCACGCCATCTCTTTGGGAATACCGGATCGATAAACCGCGTGATACCGATGTGAGACCCTCCTTTCAGTCAGCCGAAAATCGCTGTAAGCGTCGTTAACTTGACCCAAAGGGTCCGCTAGCCTTTGCCTGTCGTCTGCCTTCCCGATGCGTCTGTACCAGTGGTTTGCCTCATTTCTCAGGGTTTCAATCTGATCCAGTTCGGACAGCATCTCGACACGGTGTTCACGTATCTGTTTATGCACTTCCCTCAGCTCGGCGTAGGCGTCTTCCGGCAACGCACGCAGTTGTGCGTTCAGTGCCTCGATCTTGCGGTAATGGGTATTCGACCAGTAGTAATGATTCACGCGGTGTAGGTACCGGTCCGCCACCATCGAGGCCGGATAGCTTTGCTGCTCGTTCACCATACGGCGTACATCGCCAGTGGACACCGCCTCCAGTTCGACCAACGTCTGGTAACGCCGCTTTCCCAGCTCAATGTCGCCGACAGCGGCGGCTTCAGACGCCGCAATCAAGGGCCGGCTTACTTTTTCCGCTGGTGTCGCCGCGAGGCGGTTTATCGCAACGTCGCTGTTTCTGATGCGCAAACGGAATTCGGGGGCCGAGGCGTTGGCCTGAATGGCCAGGTATTGATAACGGCGATGCGTTCGATCCACCCACCAGCGCGGCAAGCGTTGCCGAATGACCTGCGGCCAGATCGGCTCAAGCGCGTCGGCCAGATGCCCGGCGACATTACCGCCGCCGAGGCCACCGCCTTCGAATGTTGTGCCATGAACGCCGAACCAGGTGTCCCACTGGCCGGTTTCATCCAGGGCAACCGGTTGCCTGTAGGTGGCCTGGCGGGTACCGCGCAAACGCCAGAAGCGTGCGCTGGTGTCGAGTTGAACCTCGAAAATCCGGCCCTGACGGACAATGAAGTCACCGTCGGCATGGCGGTAGATCCCGCGATAAATACCGTGGTTGCCTGTTTGCAGGCCGGCCAGCGAAATCGGTTGTTCATACTCGTATCTGGCGAAGCGTGCGAGCAGGTGACGGGCCTGGCGCTGGCTGTTGCCATGCAGTGCCGCCACATTGCGCAGCAGCCGCTGCGCCTGGCGCATACGCGTCAATGCGCGGGCGGTGCGCGACAGGACACCGGTCAGCGCTTCACCGGGAAGCAGGTCGACCGCCGCGTCGATCAGGCACAACAACATCGTTGCCAGTTCTTCCAGCCCATCGCCGATCTCGCCGCGCAAGAACGCCGCCACCGCCTGGTTCGCCGCAGTCCAGGCATCGTAGAACGCGATGGCGGTGCCGATGAAGGGCAGCATGCCGAGCGCCATCTTCAAGTAGTTGAACGCACGCGGGCCGCGCAGCGCGAAACGTTCCAGATACAGCTCATCATTGGAACGGGAGGTATCGCGGTGCGCCATGATCAGTCGGCCCATGTGCGTATCGAGCAGGTGCGCGGCCAGGGAGGTGGTCACCGGCCAGCGCGTGCCAACGCCGATCATCGCGTCAAAGCGTCTGTACACGGCTTCATTGATACGACTTTTATGAGCGCGCACATTGCCGTGGACCGTACGCCCGGCCACATAGGTGATCATCGAGTCTCGCTGGCAAAGCCTGTACAGCCCCAAGCGTGCCGCTTGCAGGTTGTCATATGAACGCAAAAACCGGCCATCCGGGCTCTCGGGCAGATACACCAGAGTGACGCCGCTGACCTGCTCCTGGATAAAGGTCACACCTGATAGCGTGCTGGGCCCTTGACGCGGGGTGTCCTTGCCGCCCATGGTCAGGATAGCCGGCAGGATGACCACGCGCTGGTTATGCCTGTTCCACGCCTGTGCATGGTCGGCGCTGATCGCGATGTCCAGTATTTGCAGCTGACTGTCGTTGATATGACCCTGCAAACGGGCAAAACGGCCTTGTAACCTGAGGGTCTGGCGCCAGGGCTCGATCAGGCATTCGCGGTGATGCGCCAAAGTGAACGCGGACGCGCCGCTAGCCCCTCGGAAGGCCTCGTAGATCTGGCGTTCATAGGCCTTGGGCAGATCCAGTTCGGGCAGCACTTTGCGCAAATAGATCAGGTTGACGCCGTTGAGCAAGCGGATACGGTCCTGACGATTCGCTGCGATCACCTTCAACCGCATGAATATCAGTCGCTGCGACAGCGAGTCCTGTTGCACCGATTGCTCTTTGTCGAGGTTGAGCTGCGCCAGTTCTTCAAGCGTAAGGTGACTGCGCTTGTCACCGGCAACCATCACTGACGATCGCACGGGGCCCGTGGGCCCGGCGCTGTATCGGGTTTCCCATTTGACCTCATCGGGCAGATCCAGGGTGACCGTGAAATCACCCTGCAGCGAAAAGTCTTTGCGCAAACGCGCATGCAAGTGCTTGCGAGTGAAGTCGTCGCGTGGCTCCAACGCGGTGGTCATCAAGGCGTGGCTCAGTTGCATGGCCTTGATGAACGCGTGGATCTCGGTGTTGAGGGCGACGCGCTCGGTGACTGGCAGGTTGCCCAGCCAGTCGGGCAGGTTGGCGACCAGCGTGGCCGTTCGCTCTTGCTCCTGCACATGCATCAGCGCCAGGCTGCGCGCCGCATGCACGGGCACTTGCAGGGCGGCGTTGAAGCGTTCGCGCAACATGCTCAGTTGCTCGGCTTGTTCGGCTGCCTGCGCGTCGGCGCCAAGGCGTGTGCGGATTGCTGCGGCTTGCTCTTCGAATTCGCCGATCAGGCCATTCAAGGCGTGTCGCAGTGGATCTGTCTCGATTGCCTTCAGTTGCAGGGTGCGGGTGTTGTCCTGCGCGGTGATTTTGAACACGCGGTTTTCCAGCGACCGACGATCAGCGAATGTCTGCAGGCCACCGCCGGTGCCCGGCCAGTACAGCAACATGCTGTGCGCCGATGCCGGGTCGAGCAGTGCGTCCGGGTGCGTCATCACGAACGGGCCGTTGAGTGTCTGCGTCGTGAGTGTGTGCTTGTCAGCGGTGTGCTCGCTCAGGCTCACGATCAGACTCGCGGCCCTGTGCCCGGCCCCCGGACTGGTCGGGGTATCCAGAAGCGCATTGACCCGGTCGCGCTCCTCAGTGGTCACTTGTCCGAGCAAATATTGCGCGTTGATTTCCGCCTGCAAACCGTTCTTGTGGGCTTTGTGCAGGGCGGTGAGTTGACGCTCGAACGTGGCCGGATCGGTAGCGCGCGAACCTGTCAGAAGGGCGGTGATCGCTGTGTCGGCGGCTTGTTCGGCGTTTTCCAGTGCCGCGTGTGCATCCTTGACCGGCTGTAATGTGCTGCTTTCTTGCGCGATACCGCGCAGCGTTTCCAGGGCAGTGCGCTGACGGCCCAATGCCGCCTGACGAAGCGCCCAGGGTATTTCGGCGTGCAGACTGCCGAACAATGACGGCTCATCGTCTTCGCTCACGTCAGGCGTCATGCGCGGTGGCGAGGCGAATACGCCGGTGGTGCTGCGTTGGCGGTCAGTCAGATCGGCATGATCGAGGGCGCTGCCAGCGTGTTCGGCAAAGTCTGGCGCGGCGATCCGGCTATTGCGCAGCGCATCAATCTGCGCCTTGCGCAAATGCTCCAGCAGGTCGGTCATGCCCGTGCTCAGAGGCAGATCGCGGTCGGTGTATTCGAATCCCATGCCAGCGCTGGGCAACCCACGTGGAACCAGATTCTGAGCGGTCAGCCAGGCCTCAAGTTCGGTGCGCCCGGCGAACCCCTTGAACGCCTCGGCGCACAATGGCAGATACAGCCAATGCGGGAGCGGCGCGGCGTTTGCGAAGTTGATCACCCACGCCGCGGGAATCTTCACTTTGCTGCCGTTGCTCATTACCAGCGCCAGTGTCTGGGTGGTGACCTGCACCGTGGCGCTGCTCGCATCCATCAGCAATGCCAAGGGCTTGAGTTGTGCCGCGGTCAGTTGGCGGCGGGCGAGGGCCACTTGAGCAGTGGCTTCCAGATGCTCGCAGTAAAACTGCCGGGCCCGTTCACGGCGTGACACCGGTGTACCCGGCGCGCGCTCATCCCAATACTCATTCCAGGCGGTGCGCAGGGCTTGTTCCGGGTCGAGTGTCTTGAGCCGTTCCAGCAATTGTTGCGGTGTCCGCGTGAACAGCGCATGCGTCGTCGGCAGGCCGATCACCTTGCACTGCTGATTGAGCGTGTCAGGCAGTGTCGGATGCTGGAAGACAAAGGCGCACGCCTGGACCAGCGGGACGAAGTGTTCAGGGCGTTGCTCGGTGGCCGCAAATTGCAGGCCGATGTCTGGCTCGCCCAGATCCCATTTCAGTTCCAGCGACCGAGCCAGGGTGTCGCGGGCGGCCGGAATACCGACAATCAGCTCACGCAAACCCTCGCTGCTGTCACGCCAGCGCTGCGAAGCGGTCAAGAGCAGGGCGTCGTCGTAGGTGTCCGGCAAGCGCGTCTCGGTCGGCGGGGAAGACGAACTCAGGGCGGGATAATCGAGAAGTATAAAATCTGGCATGGTCGCAATTGCTCGCTGTGTGAAGAGGAACTCCGCTTCTTGTCACGGCCATTGCATTGAATTTGTCGGCCTCGATGGCGGTACATAGTTATTGCCGGGCGACCGCTCGGCACTCTTCATCAAACTGTCATCGAACTGTGGCAGCGCGCTTGTACAAACTTCATCAGACTCGCGCTCTACTGGGGTTCTGCGTTTCGGTGTTTTTCCATGGGTAAGGTTTTTTTCTCGATCGCGGCCGTTCTGGCCGCGCTTTTGTTCGGCTTGCCGGCTTCTGCGGCGTCGCGCTGTGATGTGAATGTACCGACCGAACGGGTCGATCTGGCGCAGGTGAGCCTTGCCTACCAGAGCATCGGTCGTGCGTCGGATCCGGCATTGCTGCTGGTGATGGGGTTGGGCGGGCAGTTGATCCATTGGCCGGATGAGGTGGTTGAGGCGCTGTGTCAGCAGGGCTTTCGGGTGATTCGCTACGACAACCGCGATGTCGGTTTATCGACCTGGCGGCAGGCACCGGTGGAGGCCAACCTGACCTTTGAAGTGCTGCGCTACAAACTCGGACTGCCGGTGTCGGCGCCGTACAGCCTGACCGACATGGCCGACGATGCGCTGGGCCTGATGACGGCTCTGCACGTCGAGCAATTCCATGTGCTCGGTGCGAGCATGGGCGGGATGATTGCCCAGCACATGGCGGCCATGGCGCCGCAACGGGTGGAAAGTCTGACGCTGATCATGACCAGCTCCGGCGCCGAAGGTTTGCCGGCACCCAACGCGGCGCTGGTGCAATTGCTGGCGCGGCGTGGTGCACCGAACCGAGAGGTGGCGCTGGAGCAGCAGGCGGATTTACTTGCGGCGCTCGGCAGCCCGGCGGTCAGCGATGATCGCCAGGCGTTGCTGAGTCAAGCGGCGGCTTCTTACGATCGCGCGTTCAACCCGGAAGGCGTCAAGCGCCAGATCATGGCGATTCTGGCCGAGCCGAGCCGGGTGGCGCTGCTCAACCAGTTGCGCGTGCCGACGCTGGTGGTGCACGGTACGGCCGATCCGTTGCTGCCGGTGATGCATGGTGTGCATTTGGCGGCGCACATTCGCGGCAGTCAGTTGAAGTTGATTCCGGGGCTGGCCCACCGGTTTCAGGAAGCGTTCAAGGAACCGTTGCTGGCGGCGGTATTGCCGTATTTGCAGGCGCACCGTGAAGACACTTCGCATTGGGCGCAGATTGAGCCGGTGGTGGGGCGTAATCTGCTGTAGCCGCGTCGCTCCCACACAGGAATGCGTTCCCCCTGTAGGAGCTGCCGAAGGCTGCGATCTTTTGATCTTGTTTTTAAAAGGTCAGGATCAAAAGATCGTCCGATCATGGCCCGAGCCTTCGGCAGCTCCTACAGGGGAAGACGTTAGCCATGTACGCGCACCCAAACCGAAACCAACACCGTCGCCGCCATCAACCACGCCACCGCCGCCACGGCCAGCGAAGCCTCCAGCCGCATCCGGTCGACCATCACATACAACGTCGCCAGATACACAAAGTACGGAATGATCGACCACATGCCGAAGACGATGGTGGTCTTCAGGTCATCAACCGAGCGGCCCTTGCCGACGATGTAATGAGCAATCAGCGCAAACGTCGGGAACAGCGGCACCAACCCCGCGATGTAGTAGTTCTTCGTCTTGGCCAGCGCTGCGAGAATCAGCACAACCGCGGCACCGAGTGCCGCTTTCAGCAACAGATCCATCAGTGGCTCAACCCGTATTTTTTGACTTTGTCGAACAGCGTGGTCTTGGCCATGCCCAGTTCCAGACTGGCCTGGGTCAGGTTGCCGCCGCTGCGTTGCAGCGCGTCGCTGAGCAGGTTGCGTTCGAAGGCTTCCACCGCTTCGGCAAACGCCAAACCCTGGCCCGCGCTGCCAGCACCGGTTTTCTTGAACGCCGGCAAACCGAGGGCAAAACGCTCGGCGACGTTGCGCAGTTCACGCACGTTGCCCGGCCAGTCGTGGCTCATCAGGTTCGACAGGGTCTGGTTGTCCATGTCCGGCAGTGCGCGGTCGAAGCGCAGGGCCGACTGCTGGGTGAAGTGTTCGAACAGTTGCAGGATGTCTTCGCGGCGTTCGCGCAGCGGTGGCAATTCCAGCGTCACCACATTGAGACGGTAATAAAGGTCGCTGCGGAATTCGCCGGCCTTGCTCGATTCGTCGAGGTCGGATTTGGTCGCCGCAATCACTCGGCAATCCACCGCCACGCTCTGGTTCGAACCGAGGCGTTCGAGGGTGCGTTCCTGCAAAACGCGCAGCAGTTTGATTTGCAGCGGCAGCGGCATGCTTTCCACTTCATCGAGGAACAGCGTGCCGCCGTCGGCGTGTTCGATCTTGCCGATGCGGCGCTTGCCGGCGCCGGTGAACGCGTTGGCCTCGTGACCGAAGATCTCGCTTTCGAAAAGGTTCTCCGGCAAGCCGCCGCAGTTCAGCGCTACGAACTGCTTGCTGTGGCGCCGACTGAAATCGTGCAGGCAGCGGGCGACCAGTTCTTTACCGGTGCCGGTCTCGCCTTCGATCAGGACGTTGGCCGAGGTGTCGGCGACGTTGGCGATCAACTCGCGCAGGTTCTGCATGGCCGGCGAGCGCCCGATGATCCGGCCTTCAAGCGAATCCCGCTCGGCCAGTTGCCGACGCAGCGACGAGACTTCGCGGGCGAGGCTGCGTTGCTCCAGCGCACGGCGTGCAACATCGACCAGGCGCTCCGGCGAGAACGGTTTCTCCATGAAGTCGTAGGCGCCTTTCTGCATTGCGCCGACGGCCATGGAGATATCGCCGTGCCCGGTAATCAGCACCACCGGCAGGCTGCGGTCGCGTTGCTTGAGCCGGGTCAGCAGCTCCAGGCCATCGATACCGGGCAGACGAATGTCGCTGATGACGATACCGGCAAAGTTGTCGCCGACACGCTCCAGCGCCTCTTCGGCACTGCCGACGCCGATGCTGGGGATGTCTTCCAGCGTCAGCGCTTGCTGGCAGCCGAGCAACACATGAGGGTCGTCTTCGACGATCAATACACTGAGGTCTTGGTTCATATTGGCTCGGCAGGGGTAGGGCTTACCAACGGTAAACTGAGGACGAAGGTGGTGCCACCGCCGCCAGGGTGTTCGACACCCAAATGTCCGCCCGTAGCGGCGGCGAGGCTGGCGGAAAGCGTCAGGCCCAGGCCCAGGCCTTGTTCGCCGGGCTTGGTGGTGAAGAACGGTTCAAACAGATGCTTGCGCGCCTCGGCGTCGACACCGTGGCCGTTGTCGCGCACGCGCAGGCGATATTTGCCATTGAACTCTTCACCTTCCAGCCACAGTTGCGGCAGCGATTGCGCCTGCATGGCGTCGAGGGCGTTGCCGATCAGGTTGACCAGAATCTGTTCGAGGCGGGTCTGGTCGATGTGCAGCTGCACATCAATGAATTGTCGGTGCAGTTGCAGCGCCGGATTCTCCAGGCGTGCACCGAGCAATTGCAGCGCCGCGTCTACGGCTTTGCCGAGGCTGGCCTGGCCCTGATTATCACCACGTCGGGCAAACGAACGCAGGCTGGCGGTGATCCGGCCCATGCGGTCGATCAGGTCGTTGATGGTTTTGAGATTGGTGCTGGCGACATCGAGTTGACCGCGTTCAAGGAAACGCACGGTGTTGCCCGACAACGTGCGCATCGCCGCCAGCGGCTGGTTCAATTCGTGGGCGATGCTCGTGGACATCTGGCCGATGGCGGCAAGTTTGCCGGCCTGCACCAGTTCATCCTGGGCCCGGCGCAGCGTCTCTTCAGCCTGCCTGCGCTCGCGGATCTGACTCTTGAGTCGGTCGTTGCTGGCACGCAGGTCGGCGGTGCGTTCGGTAATCCGACGCTCCAGTTGATTGTTGGCTTCCTGCAAGGCTTCGCGGGCGGCGAGACGGGTGGCGATGACCTTGCGCCGCTCATTCCAGGCAATCAGCAAGAACGCCACCAGGGCAAATGCGACAGCGACCAGAATGCCTTGGTTGATCGCTTCGCGGCGCAAATCCTGAAGCGGCGTCAGCAGGGTGAAATTCCACGGTGTATCGCCAAGAGGCCGCGTCTGTGCCAGATAACTGATGTCGTCTTCGTCAGACTGCACTTCACTGTTGGCCGGGAAGGTGAGTTTTTCCACGCCTTCGGACAAGGTTTCCCGAGCCAGCGGTTGCAGCTCGGTGAGCGGGAACCAGTAGTACTGCAAGCTGCGGGCGAGTTTCTCTTTGACTTCGTCACTCAGCGGGATGACCGATTTAAGGCGTCTGGCCGGATCGCTGGACAGAATGATGATGCCGTTTTCATCGCTGACAAACGCTTCCAGGCGCGCCCGTTGCCAGCGTTCTTCCATGGCTTCGAGGCGCACTTTGACCACGGCGACACCGATGATCTTGCCGTGTTCTTCGAGGCCGTGGGCGAGGTAGTAGCCGGGTTCGCCGTTGGTGCTGCCGATGCCGTAGAAGCGCCCGGGTTCACCGCGTATGGCTTTCTGAAAATAAGCACGGAAGGACAGGTCTTCGCCCAGATAACTGTCGACATCGCGCCAGTTGCTGGTGGCCATTACGCGGCCGGTGGTGTCCATCACGTAGATGGCCCGACTGCGGCTGCGCCGGTTCAGGCCTTCAAGGTAGTCGTTGACCGTTTGCCGGTGTTCCGGGGTCGGGTTGGCGAGCAATTGCGGGACACTGGTTTCCAGCTCCAGCAGGCTGGGGAGGTAGGTGTATTTGCTGATCTCGCTCTCGACGGCGCGGGCGTGCAACTCCAGCTGACGCTGGCCGTTCTCGCCAAGGCTGCGGATGCCGAAATGTTCACTGGTCCAGAAGCCGATAAAACCCAGGCCGACCATCAGGGCGATGACCAGTGGCGGCAGGAACAGATGACGAATCAGACGGGGCTTCACGGCAAGTGATGGCGGCGCGGCGCGATAGAGATTGGGGTCGCATTTCATCACAGATGCCTTGGGTCAACCACAACAACAAGCTATGGCGATCCCTTGTAGGAGCTGCCGCAGGCTGCGATCTTTTGATCTTCAAACTCACAATCAAAAGATCGCAGCCTGCGGCAGCTCCTACAGGGGAAGCCTGTGTTGCTTTTAGTGCTGCAGGATTTTCTCAAGGAAGTGCTGCGCGCGTTCGGAGCGGGCGCTGATGTCGCCGAAGAACTCTTCTTTCGGGCAGTCTTCGATGATTTTGCCGGCGTCCATGAAGATCACGCGGTCAGCCACTTTGCGCGCGAAGCCCATTTCGTGGGTCACGCACATCATGGTCATGCCTTCCTGGGCCAGTTGCACCATCACGTCGAGCACTTCGTTGACCATTTCCGGGTCGAGCGCCGAGGTCGGTTCGTCGAACAGCATGACGATCGGGTCCATTGCCAGCGCACGGGCAATCGCCACACGCTGCTGCTGACCGCCGGACAGTTGACCCGGATGCTTGTGGGCGTGAGCCGACAGGCCGACGCGCTCCAGCAGTTGCAGACCTTTTTTGGTCGCCTCTTCCTTGCTGCGGCCCAACACCTTGATCTGCGCGATGGTCAGGTTTTCGGTGATGGTCAGGTGCGGGAACAGTTCGAAATGCTGGAACACCATGCCCACGCGCGAGCGCAGTTTCGGCAGGTTGGTCTTCGGGTCGGCAATCGAAGTGCCGTCGACCACGATGTCGCCTTTCTGGAACGGTTCCAGCGCGTTGACGCATTTGATCAGGGTCGACTTGCCGGAACCTGACGGGCCGCAAACCACGATCACTTCGCCTTTTTTGACCTCGGTGCTGCAATCAGTCAGCACCTGGAAGTCCCCATACCACTTGTTGATGTTCTTGATAGAGATCATACGGCGAACCTTTTTTGCAGACGCTTGACCAGCAGCGAGGCGGCAAAGCTGATTGTGAAGTACACGAGACCTGCGAAGATCAGGAACTCATTGGAACGGCCAATGATGTCGCCACTGGCGCGCGAGGCATTGAGGAAGTCCACCAGGCCCACGGTGTAAACCAGTGAGGTGTCCTGGAACAGAATGATGCTCTGTTGCAGCAACAGCGGGGTCATCTTGCGAAACGCTTGCGGTAGGATGATCAGACGCATCATCTGCCCGTAGCTCATGCCCAGCGCTTGCGCAGCGCCCATCTGACCTTTGGGAATCGACTGCACACCGGCGCGGACGATTTCACAGAAGTAAGCCGCTTCAAACATCATGAACGCGACGATGCACGAGGTGAACGCACCGATCGGGGTGTCTTCGCCGGTGATCCAGCGCAGCACGAACGGCACCGCCAGATAGAACCAGGTGATGACCAGCAGCAGCGGGATCGAACGGAAATAGTTGACGTAGGCGCCGGCAACCCGCGACAGCAGTTTGCTCGAGGACAAACGCATCAGCGCCAGGATGGTGCCGAGAATGATCCCGCCCACCACGCCCATCGCCATCAGCTTGAGGGTCATCACCATGCCGTTCCACAAACCGGGAATGGCCGGGACGATGCCACTGAAATCAAATTCCATTATTTACCCCCCACGGAGATCAGGCCGGGCACGGCAACTTTCTTCTCGACCACGCGCATCAGCAGCATGAGGCTCATGTTCAGGGTGAAATAAATCAGGGTAGCGAGGGTGAACGCTTCAAACAGGTTGGCCGAGAACTCGGCGGTCTGTTTGGTCTGCGCGAGCAGCTCCATCAGCCCGATCAGCGAGGCCACGGAGGAGTTCTTGAAGACGTTCAAGAATTCCGAGGTAAGCGGCGGAATGATGATCCGGTAGGCCTGGGGCAGCAGCACGTTCCAGTAGATTTGCGGCAGCTTGAAACCCATGGCGCGGGCGGCCGATTCCTGGCCACGCGGCAGCGCCTGGATGCCGGTACGCACTTGTTCGCAAACACGCGCGGCGGTAAACAGACCCAGGCACACGACTACGCTCAGGTAAGCCGAAGTGGTTGGGTTGAGGTCCTGCTTGTACCACTCTTGCAGGTCCGCCGGCAGCAGGTCGGGCACCAGGAAGTACCAGATGAACAGCTGAACCAGCAGTGGCACGTTACGGAACAGCTCGACGTAGCAGGTCGCAATGCCCGATACGATGCGGTTCGGCACGGTGCGCATGACGCCCAGTATCGAGCCCAGCAGCAGAGCGATGATCCAGGCCACGATGGCGATGGCGATGGTCCAGCCTAGACCGGAAATGAACCAGTCGAGATAGGTCTCGCTGCCCACGCCGGTGGACTTGAAGAACACGCCCCAGTCCCAGTTGTAATTCATTAGGGTCTCCCCTCGATTCGATCGATATACAAGTGCCCGCCTGGGAAACTCCGTTCCCTCTGATCGTGAAGATCAGGCACACGCGATCGGCTCGACAGCCACCGGTTCGAGTGTTTCCAGAATGTGCCAGCAGGGAGTGACAAACTCCTGAAAGGGCCGAGCCCCTTCAGGAGAAAAGGTTAGTCAGAAATCAGGATTTCTTGTCGTCAGCCGCTTTATCGGTCGGATTGGCGATCAGGGCCTTGAGCTCGTCGCTCATCGGGAAGTTCAGGTTCAGGCCTTTTGGTGGGATCGGCGCCATGAACCACTTGTCGTAGATCTTGGTGATCGCGCCCGATGCGTAGGTCGCCTTGATGGCGTCATCCACAGCCTTTTTGAACGGCTCGTCGCCTTTGCGCATCATGCAGCCGTAGATTTCGTAGGACTGTGGAGTACCGGTCACGGCCCAGTCGGTGGCTTTCTTGGCCTTGGCCGCTTCGCCGGCCAGCAGTGCGTCGTCCATCATGAACGCAACGGCACGACCCGATTCCAGCATCTGGAAGGATTCACCGTGGTCTTTGGCGGAGATGACGTTCATGCCCATCTGCTTGTCGGCATTCATCGCCTTGAGGATGCGCTCGGACGTGGTGCCGGCGGTGGTCACGACGTTCTTGCCTTTGAGGTCGTCGAAATCCTTGTACTTGGAGTCAACCTTGGACAGCAGACGGGTACCGATTTCGAAGATGCCGACGGAGAAGTCAACCTGCTGCTGACGCTCGACGTTGTTGGTGGTGGAGCCGCACTCGACGTCCACGGTGCCGTTCTGCACCAGCGGAATACGGGTTTGCGAGGTCACCAGGTTGTATTTGACCTGCAGGTTTGGAAGGTCGAGGTCTTTCTTGATCGCTTCGACGATGGCCAGCTGGATATCGTGCGAGTAGCCGACCGGTTTGCCGGAGGCATCAGCGATGTAGGAAAACGGGATGGAGGCATCGCGGTGGCCCAGGGTGATGACACCGGACTCTTTGATCTTCTTCAGGGTGCCGGTGAGTTCGGCTGCGAAAACTGGCGTGCTGATCAGAGCGGCAGCAATGGCTGCGCCCAGGATATGGGGAACGATGCGCATCAAATTTTCCTCGACATTGTTTTTTTTATGGAGCCAGTTTGTCGGCCCTTTTGTGCTTCGAATGCCTGACGGCTCCTGAAGTGTTGGCACAACAGGCATTCGTCGAGAGAGTGTAGAGCATGAGTCGTGCCATACCAGTCGCGAATGCCTAACTATATGATTTATAAAGCTATTAAACTTTTGTGGCGAATTTTTGTGGTGTGGCTGATCCGGTTAACCGAATTGACTAACAGGTCGCGTTCGGAAATCCGAACGCATTCCTGTAGGAGTGAGCCTGCTCGCGATAGCGTCAGACCAGGCAACTTATTTGTGACGGATGTATTGCGATCGCGAGCAGGCTCACTCCTACAGGGGATAGTGTCTTCCCGATATACGAAAAAGCCCCTGAATCTCACAATCCAGGGGCTTTCGTTCAAACGCTGATCAGATGATCAAGCCGCTTCAATCTTGCGATTCTGCTCAACCTTGCCCAAGTAAGCCGCCAGTTTCTCCTGCTCGGCGGGTGTGGTGAACAACCCCAGCTTGCTGCGGCGCCACAAAATGTCGTGCGCCGTCGTTGCCCATTCCTCGCTGCACAGGTAATCCACTTCGCGGGTGTAGAGCCCGCCACCAATGTGCTCACCCATGTCGGCGAGGGTTTCGACGCCTTCGAGCATGCGCCAGGTGCGGCTGCCGTAGGTGGTGGACCAGCGGCGGGCGATCTCGGTTGGCACGAAGTCGAACTTGTCGCGGATCAACGCGCTCAAGGCCTGCGGGGTGGTCATGTCTTCGCCGCCGGGCAGGGTGGCCGAAGCCGTCCAACTCGGGCGCATCTGGGTGAAGTACGGCATCAACTGCGCCATCGCCGACTCGGCGAGTTTGCGGTAGGTGGTCAACTTGCCGCCGAATACTGACAACAGCGGTGCTTCTTCACCGCCACCCGACAACGCTAAGGTGTAATCGCGGGTCACGGCCGACGGGTTATCGGATTCGTCGTTGCACAGCGGACGCACACCCGAGTAGCTGTGCTGGATGTCGTCGCGGCTGACTTGCTTCTTGAAGTGAGCGTTGACCACTTTCAGCAGGTAATCGGTTTCGCCGTCGGTGATCGCCACTTTGGCTGGATCGCCGGTGTACTCGCGGTCGGTGGTGCCGATCAAGGTGAAGTGGTTCAGGTACGGAATAGTGAAAACGATGCGCTGATCTTCGTTTTGCAGAATGTGCGCATGTTCGCCTTCATAGAGCTTCGGCACGATGACGTGGCTGCCCTGAATCAGACGGATGCCGTATGGCGATTCCATCTTCAGGTCGTCGCGAATGAACTTGGCAACCCACGGACCCGCGGCGTTTACCAGTGCTTTGGCGGTGATCGAGAACAGGCTGCCGTCGGCACGCTCAAGATTCAGATGCCACAAGCCTTTGGCGCGGCGGGCGCTGACGCAGCGAGTCTGGGTGTGCACATGGGCGCCTTTTTCCCGTGCAGCCATGGCGTTCAAGACCACGAGGCGGGCGTCGTCGACCCAGCAGTCGGAGTATTCGAAGCCTTTGGTGATTTCGCTTTTCAGTGCGCTGTCGGCGCCGAACTTGAGACTGCGCGAACCTGCGAGTTTTTCGCGCTTGCCGAGGTTGTCGTAAAGGAACAGACCGGCACGAATCATCCACGCTGGACGCAGGTGCGGACGGTGGGGCAGCACGAAGCGCATCGGCTTGACGATGTGCGGTGCCTTGGCAAGCAACACTTCACGTTCAGCCAGCGCTTCACGCACCAGGCGGAACTCGTAATGTTCGAGATAGCGCAGACCACCGTGGATCAGCTTGCTGCTGGCCGACGAGGTGTGGCTGGCGAGGTCATCCTTTTCGCAAAGGAACACCGAGAGACCGCGACCGGCGGCATCCGCTGCGATCCCCACCCCATTGATCCCGCCACCGATGACGGCGATATCGTAGATCTCGGAGATAGGGGGCGTACGCAAGGTAGATGTGGACATCGGCTGGCCTCGGGCTCTTGTGATTTTCTATATTTGAATTCGAACATTAATGTTCATTTGCGAAAATGGTAGCCCATAAACACGCGCACAGCCAGTCGCATTCGATTGAAAAAACTCATCGAAGGGCTGGGAAAGGAAAATTTTCGAACATTAAAAGCAAAAGATCGCAGCCTTCGGCAGCTCCTACAGGGTTAAGTGAACCCATGTAGGAGCTGCCGAAGGCTGCGATCTTTTGATCTTTGGGGGGGTTAAACCACTTCCAGCCGAATCTTGTGCTGGCTCAACAACTGCGCCAATGCCGGCACCGGTTGCTGGTCGGTCACCAGGCAATCAATCAGGCTGATCGGCCCGAGCCGGATCATCGCGTTACGTCCGAACTTGCTCGAGTCCGCCGCCAGAATCACCTGGCGTGCATTGGCGATGATCGCCTGCGAAACCCGGACTTCCTGATAATCGAAGTCGAGCAGACTGCCGTCCTCGTCGATACCACTGATCCCGACCAGCGCAAAATCAACCTTGAACTGATTGATGAAATCCACACTCGCCTGACCCACCACACCGCCATCGCGACGGACATTGCCACCGGTCAGCAGCACATCGAAATCATCCTTGGCACTGAGCATCGACGCCACGTGCAGGTTGTTGGTGATGATTTTCAGGTGGTTGTGATTGAGCAGGGCGCGGGCAATCGACTCGGTGGTCGTGCCGATGTTGATAAACAGCGAGGCATGATCGGGAATCTGTGCGGCGATGGCTTCACCGATGCGTTGTTTTTCATCGCGCATCTGATCGGCGCGCATCGCATAGGCAGTGTTTTCGACGCTGGAATCATAGGCAGCGCCGCCGTGATAACGACGCAGCAGATTGGCTTCCGCAAGCTGATTGATATCGCGGCGGATGGTTTGCGGGGTAACAACGAACAGCGTGGCCATTTCCTCGATGCTCACATAGCCGCGTTCGCGGACCAGCTCGAGGATTTGCTGCTGACGGGGAGGCAGATTCATGGGGCTTCCTTTGGGCTGCCGTGCAAAATTTGCCCATGATGCCGCAGGAATCTCCTCCCGACCAGTTTCCAGCTTTAGTCAGTCCTCAGACTGGCTTATTCAGCGTCCTCGCGCGCCCAGTCACGGGTGCGGCTGACGGCTTTTTTCCAGCCTTTGTACAGCTTCTCTTTTTCTACTTCGTCCAGGCTCGGTTCAAACTCACGCTCGATCACCGCTTTGCCACGCAGTTCATCCAGGCTGCCCCAGAAGCCGCACGCCAGACCTGCCAGATACGCAGCGCCCAGTGCCGTGGTTTCGCGCATTTGCGGGCGCTCGACCTGCGTGCCGAGGATGTCGGCCTGGAACTGCATGAGGAAGTTGTTCGCCACCGCGCCGCCGTCTACGCGCAGGGCTTTGAGGCGTTCGCCGGAGTCCTGTTGCATGGCGTCGAGGACGTCTCGAGTCTGGTAGGCGATCGATTCCAGCGCGGCGCGGATGATGTGATCCACGCGCACGCCGCGAGTCAGGCCGAACAGCGCGCCACGGGCATACGGGTCCCAGTACGGAGCGCCGAGACCGGTAAAGGCCGGCACCAGGTACACGCCGTTGCTGTCCTTGACCTTGTTGGCGAAGTATTCGGTGTCGTGAGCGTCGTTGATGATTTTCAGCTCATCGCGCAGCCATTGCACGGTCGAACCGCCGTTGAATACCGCACCTTCCAGCGCATAAGCGACTTCGCCACGCGGGCCGCAAGCGATGGTGGTGAGCATGCCATGCTTGGATTTCACCGCTTTGTCGCCGGTGTTCATCAGCAGGAAGCAGCCAGTGCCGTAGGTGTTTTTCGCCTGGCCCGGCTCGACGCACATCTGGCCGAACAACGCCGCTTGCTGGTCGCCAGCGATACCGCCGATGGCAATGCCGCTTTTGGTGCGGCCATAGATTTCAGAGGAAGCTTTCACTTCCGGGAGCATTTCGCGCGGGATGTCGAGGATCTCCAGCATCTTCGCGTCCCACTCAAGCGAGTGAATGTTGAAGAGCATGGTGCGCGAGGCGTTGGTGTAGTCGGTGACGTGCACCTTGCCGCCAGTGAATTTCCAGATCAGCCAGCTATCGATGGTGCCGAACAGCAATTCGCCGTTGCGCGCACGCTCGCGGCTGCCTTCGACGTTGTCGAGGATCCACTTCAATTTGGTGCCAGAGAAGTACGGGTCGGTGACCAGACCTGTGGTGTCACGGATGTACTCTTCGTGGCCATCGCGCTTGAGCTGCTGGCAGATCTCGGTGCTGCGGCGGCACTGCCAGACGATGGCATTGTAGACCGGACGGCCGGTGGTCTTGTCCCAGACCACCGTGGTTTCACGCTGGTTGGTGATACCGATGGCGGCGACCTGATCGTGATGCAGACCGGCCTGGGCCAGCGCTTCGACCATCACTGCGCTCTGGGTGGCGAAAATTTCCATCGGGTCGTGTTCGACCCAACCGGCTTGCGGGTAATGCTGGGCGAATTCGCGCTGCGCGGTGCAGACCACGTTCGCATCGCGGTCGAAAATGATCGCGCGGGAGCTGGTCGTACCCTGATCGAGGGCAATGATGTAGTTCTTATTCTGAATGTCGGTCATGTCGATTGCCTTGGACGAAATAAGGGAGAGTGGGCCGTGGCGCAGGTTCTATAGGGCAGGAACCTGCGCCGACTGTTTCAAGAAGTTCTTGGTTTGCCGTCAATGGCCGGTTCTGCATCCTTTGTAGCAGGTGTGGCGCCGGTCAGGTGACGGGCGATGAGCCCGCGATACCCGGCAGCGCCGAGGCAGGCACCGACAATCGGTGCAAAAATCGGAATCAGGAAATACGGAATGTCACGGCCGCCAGTGAAGGAAATTTCACCCCAGCCTGTGAAGAAAGTCATCAGTTTCGGACCAAAATCACGCGCCGGGTTCATCGCAAAACCGGTCAGCGGGCCCATCGAACTGCCGATCACCGCAATCAGCAAACCGATCAGCAGCGGTGCCATCGGGCCTTTCGGCAAGCCGTTGTTGTCATCGGTCAGGGCCATGATCACGCCCATCAGGATCGCGGTAATGATCATCTCGACCAGGAACGCTTGGGCGGTGGACAGTACCGGGTTCGGGAATGTGGAGAACACCGACGCCAACTCAAGGCTGGCGGCCGAGCCACGAACCATTTGATGGGTTTGTTCGAAATCGAAGAACAGGTTGCTGTACAGCGTGTAAACCAACAGCGCACCGCAGAAGGCGCCGGCAATTTGCGAGAGGATGTAGAACGGCAGTTTGCGCTTTTCGAAGTCGGCGAAGATTGTCAGGGCGATGCTGACGGCCGGGTTCAGGTGCGCGCCGGAAACACCTGCAGTGAGGTAGATCGCCATGCTCACGCCGACGCCCCAGATGATGCTGATTTCCCACAGGCCGAAGCTGGCGCCCGCGACTTTGAGCGCGGCGACACAACCGGTGCCGAAGAAGATCAGGAGGGCAGTACCCAGGAACTCGGCCATGCATTGGCCTGAGAGCGATGGTTGCTGTAAAGCAGTTGTCATTGAAAACCTCGATTTTTGTTGTTGTCTGGCGCGTTGCCGACAGGGCAAGGCGCGATTTTCCCCGAGGCAGGATCCCCATCCTGTTCCCGGTTACTGCTGGGTGCTGCGATGACCGCAATTCTTACATTATTCAGATTCGAAAAAATATAGACAAGAAACAAACCTGTCAAAGGTCGAAAGTGAACTGTCGGTCACAATGTAACTATTCGCGTTGTGAATGATCCTTCTGCATCGGCGCAGAGCGACGAGTTCGAAAAGCCTGCAAGCCACGGGAAACGTGGCTTGGAATAGAGCCTTTGCGCTGTGAAAGCCTGGAGTGATCGCCTAGAATCCGGGGCAGCATTTTCCTGTCACTGCCGAGCCTGGAGTTGCCATGACCCCTGCGTTGGACTTGTTGAAAAAAGTTCGTGCCGAACATCGCGTGCACAGTTACGAACATGACCCGAAGGCCGCGTCCTATGGGCTGGAGGCCGCAGAGAAGCTTGGCCTCGAGCCCGCGCAGGTGTTCAAGACGTTGCTGGCGGCCAGTGAAAAAGGCGAATTGCTGGTGGCGGTGGTGCCGGTCGTCGGAAGCCTCGACCTCAAGGGCTTGGCCCATGCCGCTGGCGTGAAAAAAGTCGAGATGGCAGACCCGGCCGCGGCTCAGCGTTCCACAGGG
Source organism: Pseudomonas sp. P116 (assembly GCF_020149425.1). NCBI lineage: Bacteria > Pseudomonadati > Pseudomonadota > Gammaproteobacteria > Pseudomonadales > Pseudomonadaceae > Pseudomonas > Pseudomonas sp. P116. Next base: position 234,620 of record NZ_JACVHB010000009.1, read on the forward strand.
TATTTGTTGGGTGGTATCAGCCCTTTGGGGCAGAAAAAGCGCCTGCGCACCTTTATTGATCATTCAGCTCAGGGTTTTGCGTCTATTTATGTCAGCGCCGGTCGGCGAGGGCTGGAAGTCGAGTTGGCGCCTGCAGTACTTGCCGAACACACCCAGGCGAAATTTGCCGATATTGGCCGCGCGTGACATTCACTCGCGCTGTATGAAGAAAATTCGCCGGATCTGTCACTGGCGCTGATTTCAGCCTGGTTGCATGCTCTTTCAACTGACTTAGGGAGAAGGTTATGCAGCTCGAGTTTCATCAGGTTGACGCGTTCAGTGATCGGCCGTTCAGTGGCAATCCGGCAATGGTTTATCGGCTCGATGCGTGGCTCGCCGATGAGCTGATGCAGAAAATCGCTGCCGAACACAATCTTGCGGAAACTGCGTTTCTGGTGCGCGAAGGTCAGGTCTGGCATATCCGCTGGTTCACTCCGACCACCGAGGTGCCGTTATGCGGTCACGCGACGCTAGCCAGCGCTTACGTGCTGTTCGAGATCTACAAGGAAGAAGCCGAACGTATCGACTTCACTTGCAAGTCCGGGCCGCTGAGCGTCAGTCGTCAGGATGGCCGCTTATGGCTGGATTTCCCGTCGATTGTGCCGTCAGAGATTGGTGTGACGCTGGATGTCGAGCGTGCGCTGGGTGTCGAGGCGGTGGATGTGCTGGGCTCCAACGAACTGTTCGTGGTCCTGGAATCGGAGCAGGCGGTGCTCGATTGCACGCCGGACATGGTCGCGTTGGCCAAACTGCCGTGGCTGGGCGCTATCGTCACCGCACGCGGCAACCAGCACGATTTCGTCTCGCGTTATTTCGCCCCGGCGATAGGTATCAATGAGGACCCGGTGACCGGTTCGACTCATTGCAGCCTGATCCCTTACTGGTCGAAGCGTCTGGGCAAATCGAGCCTGACCGCTTGCCAGCGCTCGGCGCGGGGCGGGGAGTTGTTTTGTCGGCAGGAAGGCGAGCGAGTGAAGATTGGCGGCAATGCGACGCTGGTTGCCAGCGGCACCTTGATCCTCGGTTAAAAGCTAAAAGATCGCAGCCTTCGGCAGCTCCTACACTGATCCCTGTAGGAGCTGCCGAAGGCTGCGATCTTTTGATCTTCAGAGAGCAGTGCTGTAGCGCCGAACGCCGTTTTCCACCGCTGGAATCTGCGCGACCGTGCTGCCCGAGGCCTGGAACAGCACCAGGTGTTCGGCCGCAACGCGAATGCCTACCTCAGCACCGACATGATGATCGGCGTGGCTCGGGAAAATCGACTCAAGTTGTGCACCGGTCGGCAGTTGCAGGCGATACAGCGTCGATGCGCCTTGAAATGTCTTGCCGACAATCTGCGCCTTCAGCGCGCTATCCGGCGCATACACGATGTCATCCGGACGCAGTAACACATCCACCGCGCCGCCAATCGGCCAGGTATAAGCCCGATTACCGCGCAGTTCGCCGAGTTCGGTTTGCACCGATTCCGGGCTGGCGAGCTGGCCGCGAATGAAGTAGCCCTGACCGATAAAACTGGCTACAAACTGGGTGGCCGGTTCGTGGTACAGGTTGTACGGCGTGTCCCATTGCTCCAGTCGACCTTCCTTGAAAACGCCGACGTGATCGCTCACGGCAAAGGCTTCTTCCTGGTCGTGGGTCACCAGAATCGCGCTGGTGCCACGGGCCTTGAGGATGTCGCGCACTTCGTGGCTGAGCTTGCGCCGCAGCTCGCCATCGAGGTTGGAGAAGGGTTCGTCCAGCAGCAGCAATTGCGGTTCTGGCGCCAAGGCACGGGCGAGGGCGACGCGCTGTTGCTGGCCGCCGGACAGCTCGTGCGGGAAGCGCTTGCCGAGGTTCTTCAGGTTGACCAGTTCCAGCAACTCTTCGGTTACGCGCGCCTTGTTCGGGTGCTTGCGAATGCCGAAGGCAATGTTGTCCGCGACACTCAGGTGCGGAAACAGTGCGTAGTCCTGAAACACCATGCCGATCCGGCGTTTCTCCGGCGCCAGGGTGAAACCGGCGCTGGAAATAGTCTCGCCGCCCAAGGTGATTTCGCCTTCGTGCACCGGTTCGAAACCGGCAATCGCGCGCAGGGTGGTGGTCTTGCCGCAGCCGGACGAGCCGAGCAGGCAACCGATGTCACCGGCGTTGAGGTGCAGATTGAGGTTCTGCACCACACGTTGGTCCTGATAGCCGCAAGCGAGGTTGCGCAGGTTCAGCAGTAATTCATGGCTCATGCGTGGTGATATGCCGGTTCGACGAGGAACTCGAGCAGGGCCTTCTGTGCGTGGAGACGGTTTTCTGCCTGATCCCAAGCGACGGAGCGCGGGTCATCCAGCAGGTCGAGACTGATTTCTTCGCCACGGTGCGCGGGCAGGCAATGCAGGAACAGCACGTCCTCGGCCGCGAGGTCGAGCAGGGCACGGTTGACCTGGAACGGTGCGAACAGCTTGAGGCGTTTGGCGGTTTCCTCTTCCTGGCCCATCGAGGTCCAGACGTCGGTGCTCACCAGGTGTGCGCCGCGCACGGCATCCTTTGGATCGCGGACGATGGTCACGCGATCGCCGGCCTTGGCGACGAATTCCGGGTTGGGCTCGTAGCCTTCCGGGCAGGCGATGCGCAACTGGAAGTCGAACTGGATCGCCGCTTCTATATAGCTGTTGCACATGTTGTTGCCGTCGCCGATCCAGGCCACGGTCTTGCCCTGGATCGAGCCACGATGCTCAAGAAAAGTCTGCATGTCGGCCAGCAACTGGCACGGGTGCAGGTCATCGGACAGGCCGTTGATCACCGGTACGCGCGAGTTGGCGGCAAATTCGGTGAGAGTGCTGTGGGCGAAAGTACGGATCATCACCGCATCAAGCATGCTCGACATGACGATGGCGCAGTCGCCGATCGGCTCGCCACGGCCCAGTTGCGTGTCGCGCGGCGAAAGAAAGATCGCCTGGCCGCCGAGCTGGATCATGCCGGCCTCGAACGAGATCCGGGTGCGGGTCGAGGATTTCTCGAAGATCATCCCCAGCACGCGGTTTTTCAGAGGCTCGAACAGTACGCCGCGGTTACGCAGGTCCTTGAGCTCAACGCCTCGACGGATCACGCTGACCAGCTCTTCGGGCGTGCAATCCATCAGGGAGAGAAAGTGCCTTGCGCTCATCATTGACTACCTTTTGCTACAAACCGCAGATGCTCAAAGCCTTGTTTATCGGAACAACGGGCGAGACCTGCGGCGTAAGCCGCACAGGGCGACGAAATAGGGGAAGGCGCGATATTGACATTAAATGTCGCGTTTTTCCAATAGGCTACGGTTTTTGCGGGATTCGGAGGGCGGACGGCAAGTTGCAGTCGCGCATTTGAAGCCGGGTTCAGGACAGCAGCGAACCTCTTTGTACACTGGCCTTACCGGGCTTGGCAATCAGGCGTGGCGGGTATGGCGCCACGCTGGTCGCTTTAATATCGGGTGATCGCGCAATCGCTTGGTCGGATGTTCGCGTGGAAACATTTGCTAAAGCAAAGTGCTGAGTTATAAATAGCCTTCGAGCGACGCAGGAAGCCTCCGCATGGAATCGAAAGAACAACTGTTAATGGATTTGCTGGGCCACACGGCTCGCTCCTTGACCCATCTCACCGCTTCAATGACCTCGATGTCCTTCGAACTGCTGCGCAGCGAGGACGAAGTGGTCAAGGCCGCCAGCCGTCAAATGATTGATCGCATGGCGACCATCAGTGCCGGGCTCGATGAGCATTGGCGCCTGATCGGCGAACTCACCGGCGTGCACATCGCCCACGAGCAGATCGAAACCATTCAGGAAATCCAGTTGGCGCCGCCACCCTCTCTGCCGATCAATTGATCGCGTCGGGCTATCGGCTCGCCTGATGGCCGCCGATTCACAAGACGAACGTCGCTGGCGCCGTGTCGGCACACGGGCCATAGTTTTGTTCCCGCAGGCGTTGTTGCCTGCCCAGAACAAAACAGAGACTGGCCATGACCAAGACTCTCCATCACCGTGCCTGCCACCTGTGTGAAGCCATTTGCGGCTTGACCATCGAAACCACCGAAACCGATGGCGCTGTCGCGATTACCTCGATCAAAGGCGATGCCCTCGACACCTTCAGCCGTGGGCACATCTGCCCCAAGGCCGTGGCCCTGCAAGACATTCAGAACGATCCTGATCGGCTGCGCCAGCCAATGCGCCGTGTCGGTAGCGAATGGCTGCCGATCGAGTGGGACGAGGCATTTGCATTGGTGGCCGAGCGCCTGGCAGCGATCCAGGAGCGGCATGGGCAGAATTCAGTGGCTGTGTACCAAGGCAACCCGAGCGTGCACAACTATGGGCTGATGACCCACAGCAATTACTTCCTCGGACTGTTGAAAACCCGTAACCGCTATTCCGCGACATCGGTCGATCAACTGCCCCATCACCTCAGCAGTTACCTGATGTACGGCCACGGCTTGCTGCTGCCGATCCCCGACATCGATCACACCGATTTCATGCTGATCCTGGGCGGCAATCCTCTCGCCTCGAACGGCAGCATCATGACGGTGCCCGACGTCGAAAAACGCCTTAAGGCGATTCAGGCACGTGGTGGCAAAGTGGTGGTGGTCGATCCGCGACGCAGTGAAACGGCGGCAATCGCCGATCAACATATGTTCGTGCGTCCCGGGGGCGATGCTGCGTTGTTGTTTGGTTTGCTCAACACGTTGTTTAGCGAGGGATTGACCAGCGACAGTCATTTGCCGGTGGATGGCCTGGACGAAGTGCGCGCGGCCGTTTCGACGTTCACCGCCGAAGCCATGAGCCCGTTGTGCGCGGTGCCCGCCGAGCAAATCCGCCAATTGGCCCGCGACTTCGCCGCCGCACCGAGTGCGGTGTGTTATGGGCGGATGGGCGTTTCCACTCAGGCGTTCGGCACGTTGTGCCACTGGGTGGTGCAGTTGATCAATCTGGTCACTGGCAATCTGGATCGCGTTGGCGGGGCGCTGTGCACAGAGCCCGCAGTGGATCTGGTGGCGTCGACCTCGGGCGGGCATTTCAACAAATGGCAAAGCCGTGTTTCCGGGCGCCCTGAATACGGCGGCGAACTGCCGGTGTCGGCGCTGGCTGAAGAGATGCTCACCGAAGGTGAAGGACAGATCCGTGCGCTGATCACCGTGGCCGGCAATCCTGTGCTGTCGACGCCCAATGGTCGACAACTCGAACAAGCGCTGGACGGTCTGGAGTTCATGGTCAGCATCGACCTGTACATCAACGAAACCACACGTTATGCCGACCTGATTCTGCCGTCGACTTCGGCGCTGGAGAACGATCACTACGACACCACGTTCAACCTGTTCGCGGTGCGCAACGTCACCCGTTTCAATCGCGCGATCCTCGCCAAGCCCGAGGGCGCGCTGCATGACTGGGAAATCTTTGTCGGTCTGGCCAAGGCCTTCGCCGAGAAAACCGGCAAGGAATTGAAGCCGACCATGCCGCCGGCGAAGATGATCGACATGGGCCTGCGCATGGGCATGTACGGCGATGCCGCCGAGCAAAAACTGTCGCTGGCGACGCTGTTTGACCATCCCCATGGAATAGATCTGGGCGCGTTGAAGCCTAATCTGGCCGCGCGCCTGAAAACGCCGAGTCAACGCGTACAGGCTGCGCCGCCAGAGATCCTCGCTGACCTGGCGCGGTTCGCCGCCTTGCAGGCGCCGGCCGCCGATGAGCTTTTGATGATTGGCCGCCGGCATGTGCGCAGCAACAATTCGTGGATGCACAACTATCACCGTCTGGTGAAGGGCAAGCCGCGTCACCAGTTGCTGATGCACCCGGATGACCTCGCCAGCCGCGGGCTAAATGATGGGCAACTTGTGCGGGTGAGTTCGCGGGTCGGGCAGATTGAAGTGGAAGTGCTCGGCAGCCTCGACATGATGAAAGGCGTGGTCAGCCTGCCGCACGGTTGGGGGCATGCGCGTCCGGGCGTGCAGATGGCGATCGCCAGCAGTCAACCGGGGTCGAGCGCCAACGACCTGACCGATGAATGCCAGCTCGACGAGTTGTCCGGGAACGCGGCGCTCAATGGTGTGCCGGTGACCGTGGCGGCGGCTTGAGCATGTCTGTCGGGGAGACCGAGCATGGCGCTCGGGATTCCGTTACAATGCGCCACCGTGCCGACCCGTGAGTCGGAAAGTTCAGCCGAGGTGCTCCATGGATATCATCGAAACGATTAAAGAGCAGATTGCCAACAACACCATTCTGCTTTACATGAAAGGCTCGCCGAATGCCCCACAATGTGGCTTTTCCGCGAAAGCTGCGCAGGCTGTGATGGCGTGTGGTGAAAAGTTTGCGTACGTGGACATCCTGCAGAACCCGGAAATCCGCGCCAACCTGCCAAAGTACGCCAACTGGCCGACTTTCCCGCAACTGTGGGTCGGCGGTGAGCTGGTCGGCGGTAGCGATATCATGACGGAGATGTCGGCAGACGGTTCGCTGCAAAGCACCATCAAGGCTGCTGTCGAAGCCGCTGCTGCGAACAAGTCCGAAGCCTGACCGGCTTGTAGGGAAGCAAGCTTTTTTGCTTCCCCGCAGGTTCATTCGACGACGCTTCCCCTGTAGGAACTGTCGAGTGAAACGAGGCTGCGATCTTTTGATCTTCAGCCAATAAAAAGCCCCGCACCTCGAAAGAGGGCGGGGCTTTTTAATGTCTTGAATCTGGCGAGTGTTAGATCACTCTTCGCCCATCTGCGACTGCAGATAATTCTCAAGACCGACTTTACCGATCAGGCCCAGTTGGGTTTCCAGCCAGTCGATATGTTCTTCTTCGGATTCGAGGATATCTTCGAGCAGTTCACGGCTGCCAAAGTCGCCAACGGTTTCGCAATGGGCGATCGCGGCTTTCAGGTCAGCGTGGCCGGTCTTCTCGATACGCAGGTCGCACTCCAGCATTTCCTGGGTGTGCTCGCCGATGTGCAGCTTGCCCAGGTCTTGCACGTTTGGCAGACCTTCGAGGAACAGGATGCGCTTGATCAGCTTGTCCGCGTGCTTCATCTCGTCGATGGATTCTTTGTACTCGTGCTTGCCCAGCTTGTTCAGGCCCCAATCTTCATACATGCGCGCATGCAGAAAGTATTGATTGATCGCGACCAGCTCATTGGCAAGGATCTTGTTGAGATGCTGGATGACTGTAATGTCGCCTTTCATGATCGGAGTCCTGCCCTGTAATAGCTGTATATAAGGCGGAGTTTGAGCTTCGTATTTATAAGTGTCAAACCTAAGTTATTGAATAATATATGAAAATTAATCGGAATAAGAATGTTTGTGTTCCGCGTCTGGAGCCTAAGCGCTTGATTTACAGGCATAAAAAAACCGGACATAAGTCCGGTTCTTTGAAATAGGGGTAATTACGCAGCAGTAAATTCTACCGGATAAGGAATCGCGGCCTGGGCGGTTTGCAGCTTGGTCAGGGTTTCGCGAACCACTTCCTTGGCAAGGCAGGCACATTTGCCGCACTGGCTGGCGACGCCGGTGGCCTGGCGGACTTCTTTATAGCTGCAGCAACCTTCATAGATCGCTTCGCGGATCTGTCCGTCGGTGACGCCAGTGCAGAGACAAACATACATAAGTGAGAACCGTCGCTGGTTGTGACTCAATTGCGATGGATCTTAATAATAACGAGAATGATTGTCAAAGTGCTTTGCGAGGCCTTTTCACCAGATTGGCGCGTGACTGACGAACGGTGATTACTGGCGATCTGCCTGGCCCCGTAAATGCAGCCTTGTGATCGGCAAACTGCAAAAAACCGTTAAGGACAGGTCAAAAACGCAGTGTATGATGGTCGGCCCTTGCGAAGGGGGTTCGTGTCACAGGGCTGTCGCCTGAGGGTGGCAGGCTGGCCCGGACCCTGAACTTCAAGTTTCTACACCAGGAGATATCAATGAGCGTACTCGTAGGCAAACAAGCCCCAGACTTCACCGTCCCGGCCGTACTCGGCAATGGCGAGATCGTTGACAGCTTCACCCTGTCCTCGGCCATCAAAGGCAAATACGGCCTGGTGTTCTTCTACCCACTGGACTTCACCTTCGTCTGCCCGTCCGAGCTGATCGCTCTGGACAACCGCATGGCTGACTTCAAGGCACGCAACGTTGAAGTGATCGCTGTGTCGATCGACTCGCACTTCACCCACAACGCCTGGCGCAACACCCCAGTGAACAATGGCGGCATCGGCCAGGTGAAATACACCATGGCTGCCGACATGAAGCACGACATCGCCAAGGCTTACGACGTTGAATCCGAAGGCGGCGTGGCTTTCCGTGGCGCATTCCTGATCGACGACAAAGGCGTTGTCCGCTCGCAGATCATCAACGACCTGCCACTGGGCCGTAACATGGAAGAGCTGATCCGTCTGGTCGACGCTCTGCAATTCCACGAAGAGCACGGCGAAGTCTGCCCTGCCAACTGGAAAAAAGGCGACAAAGGCATGAACGCTTCGCCAGAAGGCGTTGCTGCTTACCTGACCGAGAACGCTGCTGCCCTGTAAGGCGCAACGTTTGAGGTACAAAAAAACCGGCCCAAGTGGCCGGTTTTTTTATGAGCGGTAGATCGACGAGGATCAGTCGTTGAAGTCTTCCCAGCCGCCCATCTGTTTCCAGCGATTGACGATGCCGCAGAACAGCTCAGCGGTTTTCTCGGTGTCGTAACGCGCGGAGTGCGCCTCACGACCGTCGAAATCGATGTCGGCCGCCTGACAGGCTTTCGCCAGTACGGTTTGGCCGTAAGCCAGACCGGCCAGCGTCGCCGTGTCGAAACTGGAGAACGGGTGGAACGGATTACGCTTCATGTCCAGTCGCGCAACGGCGGCATTGAGGAAGCCAAGATCGAAGCTGCTGTTGTGGCCGACCAGAATCGCGCGCTTGCAGCCGTTGGCTTTCAGCGCCTTGCGGATGCCACGGAAGATGTCAGTCAGTGCCGTCTCTTCGCTGACAGCCATGCGCAGCGGGTGGTCCAGCTTGATCCCGGTGAACTCCAGTGCCGCCGCTTCAATGTTGGCGCCTTCGAACGGCTCGACACGGAAGAAGTAGGTGTGATCCGGATAAACGAAACCCTTTTCATCCATGGCGATGGTGGTCGCGGCAATCTCCAGCAACGCATCGGTGGCCGAATTGAAGCCACCGGTTTCTACGTCGACGACAACCGGCAGGTAGCCGCGAAAGCGTGCTGCCATTGGGTGACGGGAACCGCCTCCGCCACTTTGACCGTCCAGTTCGTCGTCGAAATGGTCTTCACTCACGCGTGTTCCTCCAGCAGGCGCCAGCGCAGTTTTTCACCGGCGCGCAGCGGGATAACGGTCAGCTCGCCAAATGGCAGGCTGGTTGGGGCGGTCCATTCGTCACGAACCAGGGTGATGCGATCGGTGTTCACCGGCAGGCCATAGAAACGCGGGCCGTTGAGGCTGGCGAACGCTTCGAGCTTGTCCAGCGCATTACGTTGTTCAAACGCTTCGGCATACATCTCGATGGCGGCGTACGCGGTGTAGCAGCCAGCACAGCCGCAAGCGGCTTCCTTGGCGTGCTGGGCGTGCGGCGCCGAGTCGGTGCCGAGGAAGAACTTCGCGCTGCCGCTGGTGGCGGCGTCGAGGAGGGCTTCCTGGTGGGTGTTGCGCTTGAGGATCGGCAGGCAGTAGAAATGCGGCCGAATCCCGCCCACCAGCATGTGGTTGCGGTTGTACAGCAGGTGATGTGCGGTGATGGTCGCGCCAACGTTGGCCGGGGCCTCGTTGACGAACTGCACGGCATCGGCGGTGGTGATGTGTTCGAAAACAACCTTGAGCGTCGGGAAACGCTCGACCACACGACGCATGTGCTCATCGATGAAGATTTTTTCGCGGTCGAACACATCGACATCGCCACGGGTGACTTCGCCGTGAATCAACAACGGCATCCCGACTTCGGCCATGGCCTCGATTGCCGGGAAGATCTTGTCGATGCTGGTGACGCCAGAATCCGAATTGGTGGTGGCGCCGGCCGGGTACAACTTGGCGGCGTGCACGAAACCGCTGGCCTTGGCCTCGCGAATTTCTTCGGGCTGGGTGCGGTCGGTGAGGTACAGCACCATCAACGGCTCAAAGCGACTGCCGGCCGGGCGGGCAGCGAGAATCCGCTGGCGATAGCCGTCGGCTTCAGCGGCGTTGCGCACCGGTGGTACCAGGTTGGGCATGATGATGGCGCGACCAAACGTGCGCGCAACATCGGCAACGGTATTGGTCAACACGGCACCATCGCGAAGATGAATATGCCAGTCGTCGGGACGCAGCAGGGTCAGGCGGTCGGACATGAGGGGATTCCAGGCGGGTCAAACTGAGGCGAATGCTACCGGAAAAGACTCTTGCAGGCACTCGCTATCAAGTTTTGCGGGAACCTTCCGATATCCCGTAGGTATGCCGTAAACGTAGTGTGAATCGGTCTTTGTGTTTCAGAAGCCAATGGAGCCTCCCGTGCGCCAGCGATATTTAGCCTTGCTCAGTGTGTTTGCCAGTTTTCCTGCGATGGCGCTTACGTACCAGACTCGCCTGGAGAACATTGAGTGGACGGTCGCCGGCGACAAGTTCGAGTGCCGTCTGACACAACCGATTACAGATTTCGGCTCGGGTGAGTTCGTGCGCAAGGCCGGTGAACAGGCGATTTTCCGTCTGAATGCCTACAACGCCATGCTCGGCGGCGGTTCGGCGACGTTGCTCGCAGCCGCAGCACCTTGGCAGCCGGGACGCGGCGACATCAATCTGGGCTCTGTAAGACTGGGCAGCGGCAACGTCTTGTTCAACAGTTCGCAGTCTCAGGCCGGTGGCTTGATCAGTGGACTGATGGACGGGCGCAGCCCTGTTGTTCGTCGCGCTTCAAGCGATGGTCGGGTCTCGGAAGTGCGTTTGTTGCCGGTCAGGTTCAGCAAGGCCTTCAACGATTACCAGAGCTGTGTGGCGAAGTTGCTGCCGCAGAATTTCGAACAGGTGAAACAGTCGCAGATCGGCTTCCCCGGCGAAGGCATCGAACTGGATGCAGCCGCCAAGGCCAAGCTGCAAGTGATGCTCGAGTACATGAAGGCTGATCCGACGGTGAACCACATCGAACTTGATGGCCACTCCGACAACAGCGGCAATCGCCTGACCAATCGCGAACTGTCGCGTCGTCGGGCCTTGGCCGTGGTTGATTTCTTCAAGGCCAACGGCATTCAGGAATCGCAGATCACCGTACGTTTCCATGGTGAGCGCTACCCATTGGTTCCTAACACCAATGCGAGCAACCGGGCGAAGAACCGTCGGGTCAACGTGCACCTTGCGCGAGTAGCCCCGGCAACGGCCCCGGCACCCACTGCCAGCACGCCAGCGAACGCTGCGGCAACTTCCTGACCCGCCGGTCATCGTCGCGCGCTCGACACAATCTGTCGCTTTGTCGTCTTAAGCTGTCGCGCCTCTGTAAATTATCGCGTTTGGGCGTTAGACTCCTCGGCTTTCCGTAGAACCCCGTGGAGTGATGGCATGGCGGACGTAAACAAGGTCGTTCTGGCGTATTCCGGCGGCCTGGACACTTCGGTGATCCTCAAGTGGCTGCAGGATACTTATAACTGTGAAGTGGTGACCTTCACCGCTGATCTCGGTCAAGGCGAAGAGGTCGAGCCGGCCCGCGCCAAGGCTCAGGCCATGGGCGTCAAAGAAATCTACATCGACGATCTGCGCGAAGAATTCGTGCGTGACTTCGTGTTCCCGATGTTCCGCGCCAACACCGTTTACGAGGGCGAGTACCTGCTGGGTACTTCCATCGCGCGTCCACTGATCGCCAAGCGCCTGATCGAAATCGCCAACGAAACCGGCGCTGACGCCATTTCCCACGGCGCCACCGGCAAGGGCAACGATCAGGTGCGTTTCGAACTGGGTGCCTACGCGCTCAAGCCAGGCGTGAAAGTGATCGCGCCGTGGCGTGAGTGGGACCTGCTGTCCCGCGAGAAGCTGATGGACTATGCCGAGAAGCACGCGATCCCGATCGAGCGCCACGGCAAAAAGAAATCCCCGTACTCGATGGACGCCAACCTGCTGCACATCTCCTATGAAGGCGGCGTGCTGGAAGACACCTGGACCGAGCACGAAGAGGACATGTGGCGTTGGACCGTCTCCCCGGAGAAGGCTCCCGACACCCCGCAGTACCTGGAACTGACCTACCGTAACGGCGACATCGTCGCGCTGGACGGCGTCGAAATGTCCCCGGCCACCGTGTTGGCGACATTGAACAAGATCGGTGGTGCGCACGGTATCGGCCGTCTCGACATCGTCGAAAACCGTTATGTCGGCATGAAGTCTCGTGGTTGCTACGAAACCCCGGGCGGCACGATCATGCTGCGCGCTCACCGCGCCATTGAGTCGATCACCCTGGATCGCGAAGTCGCTCACTTGAAAGACGAGCTGATGCCCAAGTACGCCAGCCTGATCTACACCGGTTACTGGTGGAGCCCTGAGCGTCTGATGCTGCAACAGATGATCGACGCTTCCCAGACCAGCGTGAATGGTGTGGTTCGCCTGAAGTTGTACAAAGGCAACGTGATCGTGACGGGCCGCAAGTCCGACGATTCGCTGTTCGATGCCAACATCGCCACCTTCGAAGAGGATGGCGGTGCTTACAACCAGGCTGACGCGGCGGGCTTCATCAAGCTCAACGCGCTGCGCATGCGCATTGCTGCCAACAAGGGCCGCAAACTGTTCTGATTTTTCAGACTGACGCGCAATAAAAGGGCGGCCCTGTCTTGGAGACAGGCCGCCCTTTTTTACAGAATTCTTTTGTCCGACGCTTACCTGCAATGTCCCTTGTCTCTATGCCTGCGTGGCAATGCCCCATCTTTCAAGCTCGTCCCAACAGCGTGACCGTCTGTGAACACAGGTTGTAAACAATACAGAGTGTTGTGCCCGAGCCTTTCTTCGCCTGCCTGATCTGCAGTAATGCATTCTTTGTCAGTGAAACGTCCGACATATGACTGGAAAGAAACATGATGACACGGGCGGTTTTTTTGTCGGTGCGTCGGATTTTCTCCAGAATTGTTGCGAGTTCTCTCGACGCATCGATGTCCCGTGCATCGATGATGTGCAGGTTGCTGATAGAGGCGGGTAGCTGAATGTTGTGTTGAATCCTCAGATTCGACTTCGCACTGGTGCCTGGCGGCGGGTCGGATGCATTATGGACTTTGCACGAGTCCCTGCACCCTGCAGCAGCGGCTTCGCTGGGTACGATGTGACTTGATATACCGAATGTGGCGTGTGTATCTGTCTCATGCAGCGACGTGTTTCGTTTGTTCTCGCGGTAATCGCTGTAGATGACTTTTAAAAAATTCTTTTCCTTGCCGAAATCAGAGGGTGAATAAAGCGAGCGATGGTTGAAGTTTAAAGTAATAAAGAAAAGGAATAACAGGTAAAACGGAAAGCTGATTAGGAACCATACATAGATTTCTCGATCTTCGTTGTTAAGAAACGGCAAAGATGCCGCGGCGGACCCTTCCGATATGGCAGCGAATATGGCGATAACCGTCATCGGGTTGGTGATTTTATTTTTTATCTTTAACATATATATGCTCTTGTTCGGGTGTCTTGTTGTTAGTGGGTTGTATGTGTTTGCTTGTGAGTAAGTCGGGTTTATGGTGGTTTCTATTTATAGCAAAAGTGTTTGTTTGAGTATAAATATCTTGTTTCAAGTGTTTATGTTTTCCAAGCCTTGTATGCGGAAGGTGTAGGCAATTGCCGTCATTGCATGATGTTTCTGATCTGCAATATCTTTAGAAACTCATGCGGGTATTCGGCGGCGGCCCCACAGCCGAGCTGTAATGAAAGCGGGTGTTGAGGCTGCTCTTCAGCGAACATCGGTCGCGAACTGTTACAAGTCAAAACCTGAAGTTTTGCAGGCAGGTGAAGAGTTTTTTCGTCGGATGTTTATAGTGAGGTGGGTTTTTTGTAGGAATATTCCTCGATGGCTGTAGGGGATGTCTTTCGATGCAAGTGCATGAGAGACCTGACATGCCATAGAGCAAATGGCTGAGCTATTGTGCGTGTTCTAAAAATTCGAACAGCGAAACTGGACTTGCCCATGAATAAAGTGCTGATCGTGGATGACCACCCCGTCATTCGTCTTGCGGTACGTATGCTGATGGAACGTCATGGCTACGAAGTCATTGCAGAAACGGATAACGGCGTGGATGCATTACAACTGGCTCGCGAACAAATGCCGGATATTGTCATTCTGGATATTGGAATACCGAAACTTGATGGTCTGGAAGTAATTGCACGACTGACCTCGGTCGCAATGCCTACTAAAGTCCTGGTGTTGACTTCTCAGGCGCCGGGCCATTTCTCAATGCGTTGCATGCAGTCGGGGGCGGCGGGTTATGTATGTAAACAGCAAGATTTGACCGAGTTGCTAAGTGCGATAAAAGCTGTTCTATCCGGCTACAGTTATTTTCCCAATCAGGCCTTGCACACCGTACGTACCAGCCTGGGCAATGCCAGTGAAGCAGACATGGTGGATCGCCTTTCCGGGCGCGAGATGATGGTGTTGCAACAGTTGGCGCGGGGCAAGACCAACAAGGAAATCGCTGATGGAATGTTTTTGAGTAACAAGACAGTGAGTACCTACAAGACCCGCTTGTTGCTGAAACTCAATGCGCGTTCACTGGTTGATCTGATTGAGCTGGCCCAGCGAAACGGGCTTGTCTGAATACTTCAGTCGCTGACGGGGTCATGGGCCGATCGAATTCAGCTAGGCATTAAAAGCAAAAAGCCTCCGTTTCGGGAGGCTTTCAAATATCAGAGATCAAAGTCGTAATCGGCCAACTTCCTTTGCAGTCGGCGCTCCTCCAGCAGGTTATCGATCGTGCGGCGTTTGCTCAGGTTGGTCTTGGCGACTTCAACCACGGGTTCGGCGTCATCCGTGGGGTCATCATCCACTTCCAGCTCCAGTTCCTCTTTATCAGTACTCATCAGATTAACTCCCACCCTAAGACTGCCGTTGGCGCCCCTTATATCGACATTCCGGCGGCGGGTAAAAAAGATTTTTTCAATCGATCACTCATTTATTTCTATAACTGATCAATCGTCCGATGTTTTTTGTTTGTATTCGCACAAGTCTTCGATTCGGCAACTGCCGCACCGCGGCTTGCGCGCCAGACACACGTAGCGTCCGTGAAGAATCAGCCAGTGGTGGGAATCGAGCAGGAATTGCTTTGGTACAAACTTCATCAGCTTGTCTTCCACTTCGACCACATTTTTGCCGGGAGCGATGCCCGTGCGGTTGCTGACTCGGAAGATGTGCGTGTCGACGGCCATGGTCAGCTGACGGAACGCCGTGTTGAGCACCACGTTGGCGGTCTTTCGGCCGACACCGGGCAACGCTTCGAGCTCCTCACGCGTTTGTGGCACTTCACCGTTATGGCGTTCGACCAGCAAGCGGCATGTCTCGATGACGTTTTTAGCCTTGCTGTTGTAGAGGCCGATGGTCTTGATGTATTCGGACAGCCCCTCCACGCCCAGCGCGTAGATCGCTGCCGGGGTGTTGGCGACCGGGTACAGCTTGGCTGTCGCCTTGTTTACGCCAACGTCGGTCGACTGCGCCGAAAGAATCACCGCAATCAGCAATTCGAAGGGCGAGGAGTAGGCCAGTTCGGTTTTCGGCTCGGGATTGTCTTCATGCAGGCGGCGGAAAATCTCAAGACGTTTTGCGGCATTCATGGGCGATGCGTTTCCTTGGGAATTGAGTTCGAGCGAGTCCACGCCTGACGGGCCGCGAGCAGCAGCCCCAAGACAATCAGCGCGCCGGGAACCAGGGTTGCCAGAGGCAACCCCTCGCTAAGTAAAACCAGACCTTGCCAGTGTTCGAACAGTCCTCGGCCCAAGCGACCCTGGCCTGCGAGTTCACGCACGACGGCGAGTATCACCATCAATGCGCTGAACAGACTGCTTAGCTTTAGGCGCTCGAGGCGTGTCTGGCGGAAAAATCCGTTATGTTCCAGTACCAGGCACTGCAAGGCGATCAACCCGGCATACAGACCAAAAGCCTGATGCCATGGCAGAAACCAGCGTTGCGCGAAGACCTCGGCACAACTGGTCAACGTCGCGGCGAGCAGCAGGGCTGCTGACCATGTGGCCGCAGGCGTCAGGCGCGAGCGTAAAAAAGACATGCACAAACCGTAGGCGCCCACTACCACCGCGAACATCAAGATCGCGCCCAGCGCGCCAGCCAACGAACTCGTCGTCCCGAGCAAAAGCATGAGCATCAATGAATTCGCCAAGTGCGCCGTGCGGTTCATGGTGGGCTCCCCAGCAATGCCAGACGATGCTGGTCAAAGTAGCGAAGAGCGTCATGCACAGCGTTGATCACCGCGCGGGAAGTGATGGTCGCACCGGCCATTTGATCGAATTGCCCCTGATCCTTTTTCAGTGCCCAACCGGCATCCGTCGGCTCATCACTCGATTTCCCGATAAACACCGACAGCCATGCATTCGGCCATTCGCCCAGATGTCCGCCGAGCGCTGGCGTTTCATTTTGCTTGAGGGTTTTTACCTCCAGCAATTTTCCGTGGTCATCAATGGCTATCAGCAGTTCGATACTGCCTGCATAACCCTCGCTGCGGCTGCGCAGCAACACTGCGACCGGTCGCCCTGCTTTGCTTGCGCGATAGCCGCCGGTCAGCGTGCTGTGGCTCAAGGCAACGTCCACCAAGGCCAGCGGCTGGTTGAGTGGTTGATTGTCGTAGCTGTCGGGCGCGAGCACGTCGAGCAGTTTGCGGCTGTCGAGCAGACGTTGTTCTGCGGCTATCTGCGGCGCATTGCTGCGTTGCACAAGATACGTCGCCGTGATGCCGACGAAGGCCAACAGCAGCAGCGTGAGAGTACTCTTTGTGCGGTTCATGGCCGCACCGGTGTCTGTCGGCTCACGGCAAACCGCTCGAGTGCCGGCACGCAGAGATTCATTAACAGCACCGCGAACGCGACGCCGTCCGGGTAACCGCCCCATGTGCGGATCAGGTAAGTCAGCAGTCCGACTCCGGCGCCGAACAACACGCGCGCCAGCGCATTTTTTGCCCCGGATACCGGTTCGGTGATGATGAAAAACGCGCCGAGCATGGTGGCACCGCTCAGCAGATGAAACAGTGGCGAGCCGTGAGAGTCCGAGCCCGAGCCGTTCCAGCACAGCAGGCTGACTAAAAACAGGCTGGCGAGCATACCGACAGGCGCGTGCCAGCCGAATACTCGCCGTTGCAGCAGAAATAGCCCGCCGGCGAGAAACGCCAGATTGACCCATTCCATGCCATGCCCGCCGAAGCGCCCGAAGGCCGGGTTGGCGGCGAACAATTCATCGATGGTCAGGCTTTTATTGATGCGCAGGCTATCCAGGGCCGTGGCCTGAACCCAGGCGTCCGGGGCCTGCCCCGGATTGAATACCTGCTGCAATGCGTCGAGCAGCGCCATGCCATGGGCCGGCCATTGGGTCATCGGCTGCGGGAACATCACGATGACCAAGGCAAAGCCGAGCATGGCCGGATTGAACGGGTTTTTGCCCACGCCGCCGTACAGATGTTTTCCAAAAAGCAGACCTGAGGTGGTCGCTGTCATTGTCAGCCACCAAGGGCAATAGGGCGGCAGGGCGACGGCCAGCAAAGTCGCGCTGACCAATGCGCTGCCGTCAGTGAGCAGCGGCTGCAATGCTTGCCCGCGCAGGCGTGCCACGCCGGTCTCGACGGCCAGTGCGCAGGCGACGCAAAGGATCAGATTGATCAATACGCCCCATCCGTAAAACCAGAACAAGCCCAGCAACCCCGGCAGCATGGCAAGCAGCACCAGCTTCATCGCCTGTTGCAGGCGACCGTCGGGTGTCTCAAGGGGCAACATGGTCTTGCACCTGGCGCTCGGCGTCTTGCAGGCGGGCGCGGGCCTTGTCGAGGGTTTCGGCCGGGGTGTCAGCGCGTCGTTCGAGTTTGTTCAGGTCAGCGCGGGCGTAGGCCAATTCGGTTTTCAACTGCCGAAGTTGGCTGTCGATCGGGCGTTTTTCCACGCGCACCAGTTCAGGCACAGGCTGATCGCTGGCCGCTTCGGCGGCGTGAAGGGCTTGCTCGGCGTCACGTAACGCCTGTTCCAGGGTCGCAATCTGCTCGGTCGGCGCTTCGGCGGTCTGGGCCTTTTTCAGTTCGGCGCGGCGCATGGCCAATTGAATTTTTGCCCGCTTCAGGTCCGCGTCTTTCGCTGGAGCTGGAGCTGGAGCTGGAGCTGGAGCTGGCGGAGTGGCGGGTGCGCTGCTTTCGAGTTTTGCCAAAGCCTGTTCGGCCAGTTCGAATTGCTGCTGCAACACGATCAATTGCGACTGCTGTTCAAAGGTCGGCGGATGGCCGAAGGCTTTCAGCGATTTATGCAGTTGCGCACGGCTCATCGCGACATCGATCTTGGCTTTTTTCAGTGCGGCGTCGGCGCCTGCGGATTTTTGCGCGCGCACGCGTTCCAGTGCAGCTTGCACCGGGTCGAGCGTAGTCACTTCAGATTGAGCGGCGCGTTTAGCTCGCGCCTCGCGCTCAGCCTGTTTCTGTTGTTCTTCGCGTTGCAGGCGGGCATTGCGTCGTTCAAAGCGCTGGCGGGCGTGATCACGTTTGGCGGCGCGCGCGCGCTGTTCTTCAAGACTGAACGCGAGGCCACCGACCACAGGCAGTGTGCTCGGCGGCAGAGGATGCATTTCGATGCAGTCCACCGGGCAGGGCGCCACGCACAGGTCGCAACCGGTGCATTCGTCGATCAGAACGGTGTGCATCAATTTCGCCGCGCCGACGATGGCATCAATCGGGCAGGCCTGAATGCACTTGGTGCAGCCGATGCATTCGGCTTCGCGGATGTAAGCCACCTGCGCTGGCGCCGAACCGCGACTGACGTCCAGTTCCAGCACCGGCACTTTCAACAGGTCGGCCAGTGCCGCGATGGTTTCATCACCACCCGGGGGGCATTTGTTGATCGGCTCGCCGTCGACAATGCCCTGTGCGTAAGGTTTGCATCCTGGATGACCGCATTTGCCGCACTGAGTCTGCGGCAGAAGGGCGTCGATGCGTTGAATCAGACTCATGTTTTGATCAGCCCACTGAATCCGAGAAAAATCACTGCGATCAGTCCGGCGCCGATCAGATCGATCGGCAGTCCGCGAAAGGGCAGGGGAATATCGTTGTCGGTTGTACGCTCACGCAAATCGCTGAACAGACTCAGCACCAGCCAGAAACCCAGCCCGGCACCAAGGCTCAGCGCCGTCGCAGTCAACAGGCCCTGATCGTTCTGCGCATTGATCAGCGCCAGTCCAAGCACGCCGGCGTTACCCAGCAATAGCGGCCACAAACCCTCGAACGACAGGTTCGGCAACCCACGCGCCAAGAGCTTCAGCAACGGTGCAATCAGCAACACGCTCAATGGCAAAAACACGAACAGGCGCAGCGCTTGCAGTTGCAGGGGTACCAGCAGCCAGTGCCAGATTGAATAGCCAACCACGCCGACGATCACCATCAGACACAAGGTCGCCAGCCCCAGCGCATGCACCTGCCGACGACTGCCCGCCAATAGCGGATCGACGCCCAGCGGCCAGTGCAACACGAAGTTGTTGAGCAGCGCGGCACTGATAAGCGTAAGCACGAGTTCGGTCATGGGGCTGCCGGCGAAACGGGCGGATGTCTCATAAGGTTAGGCATTATCCGGCAGCGACGGTGAGTGGGCCAGATATGAAAAATCCCACAGGCATGCGCGCACGCCTGTGGGATCGATTTGCCGCAGAGTTTTACTTGATGCGCTGACCCGGCTTGGCGCCGCTGTCCGGGCTCAGCAGGTAGATTTCTTCACCGCCAGGACCTGCCGCCATCACCATGCCTTCGGAAATACCGAACTTCATTTTCCGCGGCTTGAGGTTGGCGATCATCATGGTCAGGCGACCGTCGAGTTTGGACGGGTCTGGATAAGCGCTCTTGATTCCGGAGAACACGTTGCGTTGCTCGTCACCGATGTCCAGGGTCAGGCGCAGCAGTTTGTCGGCACCTTCCACGGCTTCAGCCTTGATGATCAGCGCAACGCGCAGGTCGACCGCAGCGAATGCGTCGAAGTCGATTTCCGGCGACAGCGGATCCTTGGCCAGTTCGCCGTTGCCTGCCGGGGCGGCTGCGCCGGTGTCGGTCTGGCTGGCGGCGAGGTCTTCTTTCGAGGCGTCGGTCATGGCTTGCACTTTTACCGGGTCGATGCGGGTCATCAACGGCTTGAATTCGTTGAGCTGATGATTGGCCAGCAGGGTGGTGTGGTCGTTCCAGGTCAGCGGGGCGACGTTGAGGAACGCCTCGGCATCGGCGGCCAGCAGCGGCAGCACCGGTTTGAGGAAAATCACCAGTTGGCGGAACAGGTTGATGCCGGTGGCGCAGATCGCCTGGACTTCATCCTGTTTGCCTTCCTGCTTGTTCAACGACCACGGAGCCTTGTCGGCGATCCAGGCGTTGGCGCGGTCGGCCAGCGCCATGGTTTCGCGCATGGCACGGGCGAAGTCGCGGGCTTCATAAGCGTCGGCGATGCTTGGTGCGGCGGCGAGGAAAGCCTCGGTCAGCTCAGGCGCGGCATTGTTGTCGACCAACAGGCCGGCATTGCCCTTTTGAATGAACCCGGCGCAACGGCTGGCGATGTTGACGACTTTGCCGACCAGGTCGGAGTTGACCTTCTGCACGAAGTCTTCGAGGTTCAGGTCGAGGTCGTCGACGCCACGGCCCAGTTTGGCCGCGTAGTAGTAGCGCAGGTATTCCGGCGACAGGTGATCCAGGTACGTGCGGGCCTTGATAAAGGTGCCGCGCGATTTCGACATCTTCTGGCCGTTGACGGTCAGGTAGCCGTGTACGTTGATCGCGGTCGGTTTGCGGTAACCGGCGCCTTCGAGCATGGCCGGCCAGAACAGGGCGTGGAAGTTGACGATGTCCTTGCCGATGAAATGGTACAGCTCGGCAGTGGAATCCTTGGCCCAGAACGCGTCGAAGTCCAGCTCCGGCGTGCGGTCGCAAAGGTTCTTGAAGCTGGCCATGTAGCCGATTGGCGCATCCAGCCATACGTAGAAATACTTGCCCGGCTCGCCCGGGATCTCGAAACCGAAGTACGGCGCATCGCGGGAGATGTCCCACTGTTGCAGGCCGGCGTCCAGCCACTCGGCGATCTTGTTGGCCACGGCGTCCTGCAAGGTGCCGCTGCGGGTCCAGGCTTGCAGCATTTCCTGGAAGTCCGGCAGTTTGAAGAAGAAGTGCTGGGAATCCTTGAGCACCGGGGTGGCGCCCGAGATTGCCGACTTCGGATCCTTCAGATCAGTCGGTGCGTAGGTTGCACCGCATTTTTCGCAGTTGTCGCCGTACTGGTCTTCAGTGCCGCATTTCGGGCAGGTGCCCTTGATGAAGCGGTCGGCCAGGAACATTTTCTTTTCCGGGTCGAAATACTGCGTGATCGAACGTTGGGCGATGTGCCCGGCGTCACGCAGCTTGAGGTAGATCTGGCTCGACAGCTCACGGTTTTCTTCGGCGTGAGTGGAGTGGAAGTTGTCGAAGTCGACCAGGAACTCGGCAAAGTCGGCGCTGTGTTCAGCCTGCACGTTGGCGATCAGTTGTTCCGGGGTAATGCCTTCCTTTTCTGCGCGCAGCATGATCGCCGAACCGTGAGCGTCGTCGGCGCAGACGTAAATGCATTGATTGCCGCGATGCTTCTGGAAGCGCACCCACATATCGGTCTGGATGTATTCCAGCATGTGGCCAAGGTGGATCGAACCGTTGGCGTAGGGCAGGGCGCTGGTGACGAGGATCTTGCGTGGCTCGGACATGTGGGGCTTCGCTACTTGATGAAACGGAGGTCGGCCACTATAAAGCGCTGGCGCATATTTTTCACCCTGTGCGCCTGTTTCCGGATGCGCCAGGCAGATTATTTTTGACTGTGAATCCCTGTGTTGTGAACGGGTTTGCCTGTGGCGAGGGGATTTATCCCCGATCGGCTGCGCAGCAGTCGTAAATCTATTGCACGCGGTGTATCTGATGGGCTGAGGTGTCCGGTTTTGGGGAGGCTTCGCCTCCCATCGGGGATAAATCCCCTCGCCACAATATCTGTGACTGGCATAAATCCCATTCACCCTGGAATGTTTGCGGTACAAATCCACTCACCACAAATCAATCTGCGCGGTACGATACCCGCCATCTTTTCCCAGTCTTGTTATCGGAGTTGCCCATGAGCGCCGTCACTCGCGCAGCGGTGGAAGCCGTCCTCAGCCAATACACCGACCCTTACCTGAACCAGGACCCGGTCAGCGCCGGTTGCGTGAAGAACATCGAGATCGTCGGTGACCGCGTCAATGTGCAGCTGGAAATCGGTTACGCCGCCGGCCTGTTCAAAAGCGGCTGGGCGCAATTGCTGCAACTGGCCATCGAAAACCTCGACGGCGTAGTGATTGCCAAAGTCGAGGTCAACACGGTGATCGCTGCGCACAAGGCTCAAGCGCAGATCCCGGGGCTGGCCAACGTCAAGAACGTGGTTGCCGTGGCGTCGGGCAAGGGCGGTGTCGGCAAATCGACCACCGCCGCCAACCTCGCGCTGGCGCTGGCCCGTGAAGGCGCCAAGGTTGGCATTCTCGATGCCGATATCTACGGCCCGAGTCAGGGCATCATGTTCGGCATTCCCGAGCGCACTCGCCCTGAAGTCAAGGATCAGAAGTGGTTCGTGCCGCTCAAGGCCCACGGCGTCGAAGTCATGTCGATGGCGTTCCTGACGGACGACAACACGCCAATGGTCTGGCGTGGGCCGATGGTCTCCGGCGCATTGCTGCAACTGGTCACGCAAACCGCGTGGGGCGATCTGGATTATCTGGTGATCGACATGCCGCCAGGCACTGGCGACATCCAGCTGACCCTGGCGCAGAAAGTCCCGGTGGCAGGCGCTGTGATCGTCACCACACCGCAGGACCTGGCCTTGCTCGACGCGCGCAAAGGCGTGGAAATGTTCCGCAAGGTCAACATTCCGGTGTTGGGCGTGGTGGAAAACATGGCCGTGCACATTTGCTCGAATTGCGGCCACGCCGAGCATCTGTTCGGTGAAGGCGGCGGCGAGAAGCTTGCGAGCCAGTACGGTGTCGAGCTATTGGCCTCGCTGCCGTTGTCGATGCTGATCCGTGAACAGGCCGATGGCGGCAAGCCAACGGTGATCGCCGAGCCGGACAGCCAGATTGCCATGGTCTATCAGCAACTGGCGCGTCACGTTGGCGCGCGGATTGTGTTGCAGGAAGCGGCCACGCCGGCCATGCCGAACATCACCATCAGCGACGATTGATCGGCGTCGCCAGTTAAAAGATCGCAGCCTTCGGCAGCTCCTACAGAAAAACATTGTGTAGGAGCTGCCGGAGGCTGCGATCTTTTGATCTTGTTCTAGATCCGCAACCCGCCATCCATCTCCAGAATCCGACCGGTGTAATAGTCGTTCTCGAAGATGTACGCCGCCGAATGGGCGATCTCTTGCGGTTTGCCCATACGCTTGAGTGGAATTCCCGCGGTCATCTTCTCCAGCGCTTCCGGCTTCATGCCCAGGGTCATCTCGGTCTCGATGAAGCCCGGCGCAATGCCCGCCACGCGAATGCCATAACGCGCCAGTTCCTTGGCCCAGGTCACGGTCGCCGCCGCCACACCGGCCTTGGCTGCGGAATAGTTGGTCTGGCCAACGTTGCCTGCGCGCGAGATCGACGAGATGTTGATGATTGCGCCGCTGGTCTTGAGTTCGACCATTTTCGCCGCGACTTCGCGCGTGCAGAGGAATACGCCGGTCAGGTTAACGTCAATCACCGCCTGCCACTGGGCCAGGCTCATCTTGGTCATTTCACCGTCCTTGACCTTCAATAGCAGGCCGTCACGCAGGATCCCGGCGTTGTTGATCAAACCGTGGATCGCACCAAAGTCGGCGGCGACCTGCGCGACCATGTGCTCCACCTGTTCTTCATTGGCGACGTTGCACAAATAGCTGCGGGCCTCAACGCCTTTGGCTTTGCAGGCGGCGACTGCGTCGTCGAGCTTTTCCTGGTTCAGATCGACCAGCGCCAGCTTCGCGCCTTTGTCGGCGAAATACTCGGCCATCGAACGGCCCAAACCCTGGCAACCGCCAGTGATAATGATTACTTT
Organism: Pseudomonas sp. P116; assembly: GCF_020149425.1. Lineage (NCBI taxonomy): Bacteria > Pseudomonadati > Pseudomonadota > Gammaproteobacteria > Pseudomonadales > Pseudomonadaceae > Pseudomonas > Pseudomonas sp. P116. Next base: position 258,817 of record NZ_JACVHB010000009.1, read on the forward strand.
GTCGTTGAGTTGCATTCGCATGCCCCGATAGCAGGTCAGAGTGGATTTCCCTTAGAGAGCCTCTCGATCTGCGCCCGATGTGGCCTGGCTGCACATGAGAATTGCCCGATGGTGAGCGGAACTTATCCCGCGCACCTGTCCGTTTTTTCGACGGATTCTATTTAAGGAGTCATAAATTGAGCGTTGAAGTGGCGAAGAATGCCCGAGAATTGCTTCTCAAGGAATACCGTGGAGTGCTCTCGACCCACTCTAAATCCATGCCCGGTTTTCCTTTTGGCTCCGTCGTGCCGTATTGCCTGGACGAGCAGGGCCGGCCGTTGATCCTGATCAGCCGCATCGCCCAGCACACGCACAATCTGCAAAAAGACCCGAAATGCTCGATGCTCGTGGGTGAGCGCGAGGCAGATGATGTGCAAGCCGTTGGTCGCCTGACCTATCTGGCCGAGGCGCAAAAGCTCGAAGACACCGCCAGCATTGACGCGGCGGCCGAGCGTTATTACCGCTACTTCCTCGATTCGCAAAACTACCACAAGGCCCACGATTTCGATTTCTGGGTGTTGAATCCGGTGCGCCATCGCTACATCGGTGGTTTCGGTGCGATTCACTGGGTCGATCAACTGACCTTGGCCAACCCGTTCGCCGGCAAAGCCGAGATCAGCATGGTCGAACACATGAACAGCGACCACGCCAAAGCCATCGCGCACTACGTCGATTTGGCCGGGCTGCCGAAAACCGTGGCGGCGCAACTGGCCGGGATCGACACCGAAGGCATGCATCTGCGCATCGGTCAGGCGCTGTACTGGTTGCCGTTTCAAGCACCCTGTCATACGCCGATACAAGTGCGCGAAGCCTTGGTTTCTCTGGCTCACGCCGAGCATTGGCCAAAAAATGCAGTGGCCGACGCTTGAATTCACGAAAGGGCGACGTCATCTAAGGCTTACTGCAAGGCATTTCTTGCGTAGAGGAAAGTTAGATGCGCCCTTTTTTGTTGCTCTTTCTGCTGTTTCCGGTGCTGGAGCTGTTCGTATTCGTCAAAGTGGCAGGGGCTATCGGGTTTTTCCCGGCCCTGCTATTGATCATTCTCGGCTCGATGTTCGGGGTATTCGTGCTGCGCGTCGCCGGTCTGGCCACGGCACTGCGTGCCCGTGAAAGCCTGAACCGCGGCGAACTGCCAGCGCAAACCATGCTTGAAGGTCTGATGCTGGCACTGGCCGGTGGCCTGTTGATCCTGCCAGGCTTCATCAGCGACGTGGTCGGTCTGGTGATGCTGCTGCCATTCACCCGTCGACTGCTGGCCAATAAAATGCGCCAGCGCGCCGAAGAACAGGCGATGCGCCAGCGTGCGTTCGCTGACGATCTGCAACCACGCGGCGGGCCTGCCCCACGCGAGACGCTGGGCCGTGAGCCCAACGTGATCGAAGGCGAGTTCGAACACCGCGACACCAAGTGACACCTGAATCGACACGGCACCCTCGGGTGCCGGGTTTTTATGTGGGCTGCATCCGGGCGCTGCGATGAAAAATTTTCTCCGTTCGCCCTTGTAATAAGCTTATGCGCCCTTATGTAACGGTCACCGCAAGGTTTCTGGCATTTGCGCCAGTCAGACTTCCGCGTCTCGCTCGACGAGGCGCACCCGGCGAAGGCCGGATTTGTTAAACCCGCCGGGACTACACCGGCCGATGAAAACCACAATTAGGAGAGATCGACAATGAAGCTTCGTCCTCTGCATGACCGCGTCGTAATCCGTCGCAGCGAAGAAGAAAAGAAAACCGCTGGCGGTATCGTCCTGCCAGGTTCGGCTGCTGAAAAAGCCAACCACGGTGTGATTCTCGCTGTAGGCCCGGGCAAAGCTCTGGAAAACGGCGAAGTGCGCGCACTGTCCGTTAAGGAAGGCGACAAGGTTGTGTTCGGTCCTTACTCCGGCAGCAACACTGTGAAAGTCGACGGCGAAGACCTGTTGGTAATGAGCGAGAACGAAATTCTCGCCGTTATCGAAGGCTGATTACCCCGTCCATTTTCCCGCTACTACAAAGTATTTAAGGAATATCGATCATGGCTGCTAAAGAAGTTCTGTTTGGCGATTCCGCCCGTAAGAAAATGCTCAAGGGCGTCAACGTCCTGGCAGACGCAGTAAAAGCGACCCTGGGCCCGAAAGGCCGTAACGTGATCATCGAGAAGAGCTTCGGCGCTCCGACCATCACCAAGGACGGCGTTTCCGTCGCCAAAGAAATCGAACTCGAAGACCGTTTCGAAAACATGGGCGCGCAGCTGGTCAAAGACGTTGCCTCCCGTGCCAACGATGACGCAGGCGACGGCACCACCACCGCTACCGTGCTGGCTCAGGCCATCGTCAACGAAGGCTACAAAGCCGTCGCTGCCGGCATGAACCCGATGGACCTCAAGCGCGGCATCGACAAGGCGACCATCGCCGTTGTTGCTGAGCTGAAAAACCTGTCCAAGCCATGCGCTGACACCAAGGCCATCGCTCAGGTCGGCACCATCTCGGCCAACTCCGACAGCTCCATCGGCGAAATCATTGCCGAAGCCATGGAAAAAGTCGGTAAGGAAGGCGTGATCACCGTTGAAGAAGGCACTGGCCTGGAAAACGAACTGTCGGTTGTAGAAGGCATGCAGTTCGACCGTGGCTACCTGTCCCCGTACTTCGTCAACAAGCCTGAGACCATGGTTGCCGAACTGGAGAGCCCGCTGGTTCTGCTGGTCGACAAAAAGATCTCGAACATCCGCGAAATGCTGCCAGTGCTGGAAGCCGTTGCCAAAGCCGGCCGTCCACTGCTGATCGTTTCCGAAGACGTTGAAGGCGAAGCCCTGGCGACTCTGGTTGTGAACAACATGCGTGGCATCGTCAAGGTTGCAGCCGTCAAGGCTCCAGGCTTCGGCGACCGTCGCAAGGCCATGCTGCAGGACATCGCTGTTCTGACCGGCGGTACCGTTATCTCCGAAGAGATCGGCCTGAGCCTGGAAAGCGCCACCCTGGAAAACCTCGGTAGCGCCAAGCGTGTGACCATTTCCAAGGAAAACACCATCATCGTTGACGGTGCTGGCGTAGCAGGCGACATCGAAGCGCGTATCGCTCAGATCCGTGCTCAGGTTGCCGAAACTTCCTCGGACTACGACCGTGAAAAACTGCAAGAGCGTCTGGCCAAGCTGTCCGGCGGCGTTGCAGTAATCAAGGTTGGCGCTGGTTCCGAAGTTGAAATGAAAGAGAAGAAAGCCCGCGTTGAAGACGCCCTGCACGCAACCCGCGCAGCCGTTGAAGAAGGCGTGGTACCTGGCGGTGGCGTTGCGCTGATCCGCGCTCTGGAAGCCCTGAGCAACCTGACCGGCGACAACGCTGACCAGAACGTTGGTATCGCTGTACTGCGCCGTGCTGTTGAAGCGCCGCTGCGCCAGATCGCTGCCAACTCCGGCGACGAGCCAAGCGTCGTGGTCAACGAAGTCAAGAACGGCAAAGGTAACTACGGTTACAACGCTGCAACTGGCGTGTACGGCGACATGATCGAAATGGGCATCCTGGATCCTACCAAGGTGACTCGTTCGGCATTGCAGGCAGCAGCTTCCATCGGTGGCCTGATCCTGACCACCGAAGCTGCAATCGCTGACAAAAAAGTAGACGCTCCGGCTGGCGGCGGTATGCCAGACATGGGCGGCATGGGTGGCATGGGCGGCATGATGTAAGCCAGCCTTACCCCTGTAACGCAAAAACCCCGCTGGCGAAAGTCAGCGGGGTTTTTTATTGCCTTCTAAAAGATCAACGTCAAAAGATCGCAGCCTTCGGCAGCTCCTACACGTGATTCCTTACCCTGTAGGAGCTGCCGAAGGCTGCGATCTTTTGATCTTTGTTCAGACGCTGACAGGTTGTGTGTTGATCACCGATTCAGTCTTCACCGCCGGGCGATACAGCACCCAGTAATACGATCCCAGACAAATCAGCCAGCAGAAAATCGCCGTCCACACGTTGTGCGAAAAGAAGTGCGCGCCCTGCATCATCCGGCTGATAGAGAACACCGAGCCCAGCGCAAAGGCAAAGATAAACGCCTGTCGCGCCAGACGCGGACGCCGATCACGCAACACGAAGAACAACGCAAACAGGGTGAACCCCGTCGCCGCATGACCGCCCGGCCAGCAACGCCCGGGTTTATCGGTCGGCGGACGATGATCCATCAATTTGCTGTAGGTTTCATGGCCGCCGAACTGCTCCAGGCTCCAGGGGCATTGCACAGCGGTCACTGCTTTGACCGGCGTCACGAACGAAGTCGCCAGCCCAAGGGACAGCACCAGACAGCCCAACTCGCGCTTGAACGGCTTGAGCCTGTCGATGAAGAACGCGCCGATGAAGCCGAAAATGGCGAACACCGAAAATGCGATCACTACCTGCTTGGCGCGATCGTGCAGGATGTCTTCGAGGAAGTAGCTGTGCCGGCCGATGAAGTCGCCCGCGACCGGATCGTAGAACAGCCTGGCCAGATCCATGTCCAGATCGGTCAGTTCGAGCAGCACCAGCACCAGTGCAGCCAAGGCAGGAATGCCCAGGCACAGCCAGAAATTCAGAGGCCTTGAAACGGGACGGGCAGAGGTCGACACCATGGCAATTCCTTGGTCGGCAAGTATTTTGAGGGGCGTAATCGCGCGAAGTCTGCGCCCGCGTGCGTAGGTGATTTGTTAACCGAAAGTGAAAAAAACGTTGGCCGGCACAAACAACCGGTTTATCGATAAACATCCCGACACACGCCTAGCCCTGAGCCACACTTGGCCGTAAGCTGCGCGAGCCGTGATGGCCGTAACTGTGTACGCAAGAGGTGCTCATGCGAATTTTATTGGTCGAAGACAACCGCGACATCCTGGCCAATCTGGCCGATTACCTGGGGCTCAAAGGCTATACCGTCGATTGCGCCCAGGACGGTCTGTCGGGCCTGCATCTGGCGGCCACCGAGCATTACGACCTGATCGTGCTCGATATCATGCTGCCCGGTATCGACGGCTACACCCTGTGCAAACGCCTGCGCGAGGATGCCCGCCGTGATACCCCGGTAATCATGCTCACCGCCCGCGATCAACTGGACGACCGTTTACAGGGCTTCAAGTCCGGCGCCGACGATTACCTGATCAAGCCCTTCGCATTGTCTGAACTTGCGGCGCGGATCGAAGCGGTCATGCGTCGGGCGCAGGGCGGCGGCCGGCGTGCCTTGCAGGTCGCCGATCTGAGCTACGACCTCGACACTCTGGAAGTGACCCGCGAAGGCAAGCTGCTCAAGCTCAACCCGGTCGGCCTCAAACTGCTGGCGGTATTGATGCAGAAGAGCCCGCACGTACTGCGACGGGAAATTCTCGAGGAAGCGCTGTGGGGCGATGACTGCCCGGACAGCGACAGCCTGCGCAGCCACGTTCACCAATTGCGTCAGGTGATCGACAAACCGTTTGCCAAACCTTTGCTGCACACCGTGCACGGCGTCGGTTATCGCTTGGCCGAGGGGCGTGATGGAGTTTAAGCAAAGCCTTTCCCAACGGATCATCATCGCCTTTGCGCTGATGAGCGCACTGGTTGCCGGCGCTTTCGCCATGGGCATTGTCGCGACGGTGCATCTGGTCGAGGAAAAACTGATTTCGGCGGGGCTGGGCGGCGATCTGCAGCGCCTGTTGCTGATGGACAATGTCTCTGACTGGAGCCATCGCCCGGAGCCGGACCAGCTGTTCTATTTCAGTGGTGGCCCCGGCGACTTCGACTTGCCCAAGGATCTGCGTCATCTGGATGCAGGTTTCCACGAAGTCTTCCGCGAGCAACTGTCGTACCACGCCATGGTCGAAGTTGTGGATGGCCGGCGGTATGTGCTGCTGCAGGATCAAAGCGATTTCGAAGAACGTGAGCGTGTGCTGTTTGCCGTGGTGCTGGTGGGCTTCGTGCTCAGCCTGGCGCTGGCGGTATTCCTCGGCTGGGTGCTCGCGCGCAAGGTAATGGCACCAGTGGTGCGCCTCGCACGCCAGGTTCGGCATCGCGATCAATTGCTGGGTTTGGCGCCGCCGCTGGCGCCGGACTACGCGGCCGATGAGGTCGGTGAACTGGCGGTGGCGTTCGATGCCACGCTGGGGCGTTTGCGCCAGGCTCTGACCCGCGAACGACTGTTCACCAGTGACGTCAGCCACGAGTTGCGCACGCCGTTGATGGTGCTGGCGAGCTCCTGCGAACTGCTGTTGGAAAACCCGGGAATCGACCAGCGCGGCCGTTCCCAGGTCGAGCGCATTGCCCGCGCCAGCGAGGAAATGCGCGAGTTGGTGCAGACCTTCCTGATGCTCGCCCGCGCACAAAATGAAGAAGCCGGGGCGGCACCGCAGCAAAACCTGACGCAAGTGGCAGAAAGTCTGGTGTGCCTGTGGCGCGAGCCGATCGAGCGCAAGGGACTGACCCTCACCCTCGAACCCGGTAACCCTGCGGATACCCGCTATAACGCAACCCTGCTGAACGCCGTGATGGGTAACTTGCTGCGCAACGCATTGCATTACACGGAGCAGGGTTTCATCCGCCTGACGCTCACCGCCAACGGATTTGTCGTCGAAGACTCCGGCGTCGGCATCCCTGAAGAAAAACGCGAGGCCATGTTCGAGCCTTTCGTGCGGGGCAGCGAGAAGCGCGGGGAGGGGCTGGGGCTGGGTTTGTCATTGGTACAACGCATCTGCGAAAACCAGGGCTGGACTGTCAGCCTGAGCACGATGGAACCCAATGGCTGCCGCTTTGAGGTAGATCTTGGCCATTTCGGACGCAAATAGTGGCTTCAGGCTACTCCCGCCAACCTGTCTAAATCCTGTATAACGTTGTAATAATTTGTCGGTTTACCTGACATTTTTTTCACATTTGGATGACCTGACGCTGACACACCGCTCCTTAAGGTGGTGCCATCAGTAATTCAGGAGTCCTGGTGATGACCGGCCCGATCAAGCTCGATTTTTCCGAAAAGTACGACGATCAACACGCTAAGAAATATCTGCGCAAACATAAAGAAAGCCTCGGACGTCGTCTTTCCCATCTACGCGACGAGCAGTTGGCGCGCAAGGCTCTGACCCTGGCCGGCGAACCTGGCCTTGTGCTGGATTTGCCTTGCGGTGCCGGACGCTTCTGGCCGTTGCTGGCGGAAAAGCCCAATCGGGTGATTATCGGTGCGGACAACTCCGAATCGATGATCAAGACCGCATTGGAAGGACAACCGGCAGATGTGGTGAAACGGGTGCAACCTTTGCACACCTCCGCTTTCGATATTGCTCTGCCAGATAACGCCGTCGACAGCATTTTCTGCATGCGCTTGCTCCATCACGTCGGAGAAGCCGAGCACCGACTGGCGATTTTGCGCGAGTTCGAGCGCGTAACCCGTGACAGCGTGATTGTTTCGCTGTGGGTCGACGGCAATTTCAAGGCATGGAAACGCAAGCGTGCGGAGAAGGATCGTCCCAACCGTGACTACCAGAATCGCTTTTTGATTCCGGCGGCTACGGTCGAAAAAGAATTTGAAACGGCGGGTTTCCGTATTCAGGAACAACTCGACTTTATTCCGCTCTATGCGATGTGGCGAGTTTACGTATTACGCAAGAGGTAAAGGATGGCAGTGCAAATGGCAGCAGAAGCGCAAGTGACTCCCCAGGATAGCTTCGACTACTACTGGAGTCAGCGCGGTGAGTGGGTCGAAGAACCCAATGTGCGCCGTGGCGGCGAAAGTGGTGTACAACGCATTGTCGGTCGCGATGGCCAGTTGCTGTATGCCAAGCGCCAGACCGGTCACATTTATCGCAGTTGGCTGCATCCGTTCGGACGTCCGACCGTATTGCGCGAGCTGGATGCCCTGACCGGTGTCAGCAAGCTTGGCGTGCGCGTACCGCAAATCGTTTTCTGTGGTGCCCAGCCTGATCCGCAGCACAAGTGGCGTGCTCTGCTGGTGACCAAGTCTCTGGACGGTTTCCAGGAACTGGAACACTGGCTGGCGTCTGCCGGTGGTCGCGATCAGTGCGGCGACGCGGTCTATGAGCGTGTGCTCAAGGATCTGGCCGAAAACCTGGCGCGTATGCACAAGGGCCGCTGGCAGCACAGCTGCATCTACATCAAACACGTTTTTGTACGGGTGACGGGCGAAGGCGAGTCGGCCACCGTTGAGGTGGCGTTGATCGATCTGGAGAAATGCCGCCAGCGTCTGACCGCTTATCGCGCCGCCTCCCACGACATGAAGCAATTGCGTCGCCATTCGTCGTTCCGCGATGCCGACTGGAAGAAACTCGTCTACTTTTACGAGACGGCGTTTGGCAGCGCTATCAAAGGTTTATAGCGATGAAACTCGAAATTGCACGAGGTTTGTTTTTGGTAGGAGCCTTGGCAGTTGCTTCACTGGCGGTGGCTGCCTGGGAGCAGCCGCGCATGCAGGTCCTCGGCGCATCCACGACGGATGCGCATTGTGCAGTACCACGGGTGGCGAAAGCCTCCGTGGCAACTCAACCCGATCATGATTTGTTGTTGTTCATGTTCGGACTTACTCAAGGCATGAGGCCACAGAGTTGAACCGATTGAAGCCAAAATAAAAGGCCTCGCAGATGCGAGGCCTTTTTTTTGGATGCAAATCCCCCTGTAGGAGCTGCCGAAGGCTGCGATCTTTTGATCTTGATTCTAAAAACAAGATCAAAAGATCGCAGCCTTCGGCAGCTCCTACAGGGTCAGGGTCAGGGTCAGAGTCAGGTCCGAGTTAGAGTCAGGTCAGAGTCAGGTCCGAGTCAGGTCCGAGTCAGGTCCGAGTCAGGGTCAGGTCAAGGTTTGGTATCGGCTTTCGCCAGCAGGGTGTAGATGCAGGGCAAAACGAACAGCGTAAACAACGTCCCGATCGACATCCCCGTCGCAATTACCATCCCGATATCAAACCGGCTGACCGCCCCCGCGCCGGTCGCCAGAATCAGCGGCACCATGCCGAACACCATCGCTGCCGTGGTCATCAATACCGGGCGTAGCCGAATCGCTGCGGCCTCTTCGACCGCTTCACGCGCCGACAGGCCCTTGTCCTTGCGTAACTGGTTGGCGAACTCGACGATCAGGATGCCGTGCTTGCTGATCAGCCCGATCAACGTCACCAAGCCGACCTGGGTATAGATGTTCATGCTCGACCAGCCGAGGAACAGCGGGATCAGCGCGCCGCAGATCGACAGCGGCACCGTCACCAGAATCACCAAGGGATCACGGAAACTTTCGAACTGCGCCGCCAGCACCAGGAAAATGATCGCCAGCGCTAGCGCGAACGTCACCCACAAGGCACTGCCTTCCTGCACGAATTGCCTGGATGCGCCGCCATAGTCGAACGCGAATCCGGCCGGCGCTTCTTCCCGGGCGATCTGCACAACGGTGTCGATCGCTTCGCCCATGCTCACCAGCGGGAAACCAGAGATTTTCGCCGCGTTGAGCTGTTGGAACTGGTTGAGTTGACGCGGTCGTGCGCGGTCGCTGACCTTGATCAGCGTCGACAGCGGCAGCAACTCGCCCTGGGTATTTTTCACGTAGTAGTTGTTCAGCCAGTCCGGGTTGTCACGGAAGGGGCGTTCGACCTGGGCGATGACCTTGTAGCTGCGCCCTTCGATGGTGAAGCGGTTGATTTCTGCCTCACCGAGCAACGTCGCCAGAGTGCCGCCCAGATCCTGCATCGACACGCCCATCTGCGCCGCTTTGGCGCGGTCGATGTCGACCACCACTTCCGGTTTGTCGAATGCCAGATCGAGGTCGACGAAGGCAAACTTGCCTGACTCCATGGCGCGTTTCTTGATCCGGTCGGCCACTTGCAGCAGCAGTTCGTAGTCGTTGGCCGTGTTGATCACAAACTCGAATGGCAAGCCTTCACCTGTGCCGGGCAGGGAGGGCAGGTTGAAGCCGAAAATCTGCAAGCCCGGAATGTTCTGCAGTTTGCCTTGCACCTCGGGGAGGATTTCCATCTGGGTGCGGCTGCGCTCGTTCCAAGGCTTGAGCAGGAACCCGCCAATGCCCGCCTGTACGCCGTTGTAGCCGTTGATCTGGAACGAGGAGTAGTACTCCGGAAACTCCTTGAAGATCTTGATGAATTCGTCGGTGTAGGTGCTCAGGTAATCAAGGTTGGTTGGCTGCGGGGCGGTGGCCATCATGAAGATGATGCCCTGGTCTTCGTCCGGCGCCAGTTCCGATTTGGTGAACTTGAGGAACACCGGGATCAGGCACAGCACAATCAAGGCGAACACCAGCACCACCGGGCGTGTGTTCAACGTGCCATGCAGGGTGCTCTGGTAGCGGCGCTTGAGGCTGTCGAAGACTCGATCGAGCCGATGCGCAAGGCCTGTGGGGTTTTCCTCGTGGCGCAGCAAAAAGGCACACATCATTGGTGACAGGGTCAGGGCGACGACGCCGGAAATCACCACGGCGCCGGCCAGGGTTAGCGCGAACTCCTTGAACAGCGCCCCGGTCAGCCCGGTGAGGAAACCGATTGGCGCATAAACCGCCGCCAAGGTGATGGTCATCGACACCACCGGCATGGCGATTTCACGCGCGCCCTCAAGCGCTGCGTCAAACGGGGTTTTTCCTTCCTCGATATGCCGGTGGATGTTCTCCACCACGACAATCGCATCGTCGACCACCAAGCCGATGGCCAGCACCATCGCCAACAGGGTCAGCAGGTTGATCGAGTAGCCCATCATCTGCATGAAGAACATCACGCCAATCATCGACAGCGGAATGGTCACCACCGGGATCACCACCGAACGCAGTGCGCCGAGGAACAGGAACACCACGACGATGACAATCAGCACCGCCTCGAACAGGGTTTTCACCACTTCGTCGATGGAGGCCTGAATGAACAGCGTGGCGTCGTAGGCGATCTCGCTTTTGAGGTTCGGTGGCAGCTGCGCCTCCAGCTCCGGCATGATCTTGCGCACTTCCTTGATCACATCCAGCGGGTTGGCTCCCGGCGTGGCCTTGATGCCGATATACACCGAGGGCGTACCACCGAACGAACTGATCGAGTCGTAGTTTTCCGCACCCATTTCGACCCGCGCGACATCGCTGAGCAGCACGCGGCTGTCGCCACTGACCTTGAGCGGAATCGCCGCGAAGGCTTCGGCGGACTTCAATTCAGTGTTGGCATTGATGCTGGTGACCACGTACTGGCCTTTCACTTCGCCGGCGGCGGAGAGGAAGTTGTACTGGCGCACGGCGTTGGTCACGTCGCTGGCGCTGAGGCCGAAGCCGGCAAGCTTCACCGGATCAAGCCACAGGCGCATGGCGAACACCTGATTGCCGAGGATCTGCGCTTCGGCCATGCCCGGCAGGGTTGCCAGTTTTGGCTGGATCACCCGTGACAGATAGTCGGTGATCTGCGGGTTGCTCAGGTCTTTGCTGAAAAAACTGATGTACATCAGCGCCGAGGCGTCGGCGGATTCCTTGCTCAGTACCGGGTCTTCGGCGTCTTGCGGCAGTTGGTTTTTGACTTCGTTGGCCTTGGCCAGCAACTCGGTGAACAGGCGGTCGGTATTGGAACCGATGCGCGCGTAGATCGAAATGGTCGAGAAGTTCTGCCGACTGACCGAGGTCATGTAGTCGATGCCCTCGGCGCTGGCCAGGCTCTGCTGCATCGGCTGGGTGATGTAACCCTGAATGGTTTCGGCATTGGCCCCGGGGTAGGCGGTGGTCACCGTGATCAGGGCGTTTTCCATTTGCGGGTACTGGCGCAGCGGCAGCTTGCTCCAGGCCTGGAAGCCCAGCAGCACAATCAGCAGGCTGACCACGGTGGCGAGCACCGGGCGGCGGATGAACGGGTCGGTAAAAGCCATGGGGATTCCTTGATCAGTCGGCGCGGGGCGGACTGTTCTGCTCGCCGAGGGTCTTGTCGTCGCTGATGGCAATGTGTGCGCCGTTGTCCAGTTTGATCTGGCCTGCCGTCACCACTTGTTCGCCGCTCTGCACGCCCTTGTTGATCATCACCAGCCCGTCGCGACGCTCACCGGTTTCGATGAAGCGACGCTCGGCGATCAGCACTGGTTGGCCTTTGTCGTCTTTTTCGAGGCTGCCGTCTTCGGCTTTCTTCTGCCCGACCACGTAGATCGAGTTGCCGTAGAGGGTGTAGGTGATCGCGCTCTCCGGCACCACGATGTGTTTCTGCGGATCGGGCAGCAGCACTTCGAGGCTGGCGAACATGCCCGGCAACAGTTTGCCGTCGGGGTTGGCCAGGGTGGCGCGTACCAGCACGTTACGCGTGGTGCTTTCGACGAGCGGGTTGATCGCGCTGATCTTCCCCGTAAAAATCTGCCCGGGGTAAGCGGCGGCCGAGATATTCACCGGTTGGCCGAGGGCCAGTTTCGGCACCGATTGCTCGGGCACATAGAAGTCGGCGTAGAGGCTGCTCAGATCCTGCAGAGTGGCAATTTTGGTGCCGCTGGCGAGGTAGTCGCCGATGTCGACCTGACGGATGCCGATGGTGCCGCTGAACGGTGCGAGGATGCGTTTTTTCGCCAGCGCTGCGTTGAGCTGGTTGACCGTGGCCCGCTCCTTTTGCAGAACCGCCGAGAGTCGGTCGTATTCACCTTTGGAAATGGCGCGACTGTCGATCAGTTGGCTGCCACGACCGAAGTCCAGTTGCGCCAGGCCCAGGTCGGCTTTGGCGGTCTCAAGCAGGGCGGCTTCAACGGCGCTGTCGAGTTGCAGCAGCGGTTGCCCGGCCTTGACCTTCTGCCCTGATTCGAATTTGAGCTCGGTGACGGTGCCGGAGGATTCCAGGCTCAGGTCGACGCCTTGCAGGGCCTTGAGGCTGCCGACGGTGGGCAAACGCATCTGCCACGGACGCTCGCTGGCAGTGGCCACGGCAACGCTGATCGGCGGTTTCGGCTTGGAGAAGCCTTGAACCATGGTGTAAATCGAAAAGGCTTTGTACCCGCCCAACACCAGGACGATCAGCAAAACAACACCCAACATGATCAGCATGCGGCGACGCAGCATATTTCCAGTTCCTTGGATAAATCAGGTGAGACAGGCGGGAACATTACTCCGAGTTCAGGGGGGATTCCAACTGGCAGTTTTTACAGGGGGGAGGAGAGAAGAGAGGTGAAGTGAATAAGTCTGAACACAACCCCTGTGGCGAGGGGATTTATCCCCGATGGGTGGCGAAGCCGCCCCAAAACCATTACACGCGGTTCATCTGTTGAACCGCGTGTAACGGTTTTACGACTGCTGCGCAGCCGAACGGGGATAAATCCCCTCACCACAGGTTTTGAGTCATCCCCAAAAGAAGTGTTATCAGGCCAGAAGTCGGAACTCAAGCCATCAGATGAAGATGGTTATCCCAGAGCCCTGCCGGTAATTCCAGCGGCTTGGCCAGCAGTTCAGCCTGACGGCAATCGTAGTAGCGGCAACGCCCCTGACCCGAGGTCACGACAAAGCCGTCCTTCACCGCACCCACACCTGCGCAATCAGGCAATGGCGCATCAAGGCGCACTTCGCCGCTGTCCAGATCCCAGATAAAGAATCGATTACCACGCGGCGCTGTCAGTGCGACCAGACGCAAATCGCTGTGTACCGCAACGCTGGCCGTGTAATGCCCCATCGACTGCAATTGATGCTCAGGCACCGGGAACGCCACGAACGGCTGACCCGGACGCTTGATCGCTAGCAGCTCAGAACGCTCATGCGACGCGCCCATGAATTGCTGACCGGCGACGATGGTGCCATCGCTGGCAATCCCCAGGTGGCGCACGCTGTTCATCTGCTGGGCGAGGGTTTCCTTGCTCAGCAGGGTGCCGTCGCGTTGCATCAGGACCAGGCTCGGTTCCATGGCGCTGAGGTTCATGTCGACGCGGCTTTCCGCCTCGGTCCGAATCCCGCCGTTGGCCACCACCAGTGTCTCGCCGTCGGGCATCCACGACACCTGGTGCGGGCCGAGACCATGGGTGGAAATCTCGCCGCTGTGCACCAGCCGCTCACCTTCGAACTTGTACACCCCGAGCAAGCCACGACCCGGATCGGTGGTGTCGTTCTCGGTGGCGTACAGGTATTCGCCGTCCTTGTGCACCACGGCGTGGCCGTAGAAATGCCGGTTCGGCTGCGACGTCACGGTTTGCAGCAACGTGCCGTCACGCAGGTCGACCAGGTAGCTTTCGGTACCCGGCCGACGGGCGACGAACAGCGCAATCGCAAGCGTCGGATGATTGATGATGTCGTGGCAGCGCTGACCCACTTCGGTGGCGAACACGCGCGTGCCATCCAGCCGATAGCCGACAGCGTAGTGCTTGCCGTCGGTATCGTCGCGAGCCGACAACAGCAGCGGGCTCTGATCCTTGCGTTTGAACAGCGTCCAGCCGCCCAGCGTCACTGCTCCCAGCAGCAAACTACCTAAAGTCAGAGCCTGGCGTCGCAGCATGGCACTTGCCCTCATCAGTCACCGTCGTTGGCGTTGAAGCCCAGTTGAATACCCAGCGCCTTGGCCAGTTCGCCTTCGTGCAGGCGATGGACGACGTTGAGGCTGTCGTAGATGTCGTTGAGTTGTTGGCGACCGGCGTCGTCTTCAAGCATTTCGCCGAGCGAACGCTGGGTGCTGTCGAACAGTTTCAGCGACGCGGCATAGGCAGCATCGATCTTGTCCGCCAGTGGCTTTTGCTCAGCCGGCAACAGACCGCGCAGGCCTTTGTTGTCGACGCCTTCCCAAACGGTTTTGGCGGCGGCGAGGCTGGCTTGCAGCGCGGTCATTGACGACTGGCTGCGCCACGCATCAGCCTGGAATGGCTGCGGCACACCTTTGCTTTGACGGCCCATCGGCGTGCCGAGTTTTTTCTTCAGGGTGTCGAGTGCGGTGACCTGCACACGCAGCAGATCGGCGATCGCTTCGTGGGAGTCAGCGTAGCGCTGGTTGGGGAACTTGCTCATCTGCGCGAGCATGCCGTCGGTGTTGTTCCAGCCTTGCAGAATCTCTTCGGCCAATTGCTTCTGCCGTTCGCCGATGGCGATCAGCAGCGGGCAGTATTTGGCTTTCTGCTCGGCGTTGGCGACGTCTGGCTTGGCGTCGAACAGGATGTATTCGTAAGCCGACAGGCCTTGCACCACTACGCTCGACTTGGCCAGTGCGGCGGCGTCGATCTGCGGCTGGGCGACGACCAGTTGCTCGACCTGACGGCCGACGAGGTTTTTCTTGTCCGGCCAGAACTGCACCTGCCACGAACGGTTGCCCTCGGCCAGTGGCCCGATCAGCAGCGGTTGCAGCTCGGCCCAGGCTTTCTGCGCGTGCAGGAAGTCGGCGCGGGCGGTTTCCAGCGTCTCTTTGCCCTGGCAGTAGGCGAGGGCGCTGACGGCCAGTTGCTTGTCGGCCTCGGCCCAGCGCGTGTAGGTCGGCAGGATCACCGATTTGGCGATGGCAGCCGAGGTAACGGCTTGCGGATCCTGCGGCGAGCAGGCGCCGAGGGCGATGGCGGCAAGGCTGGTGAACAACAGCTTGGGACGGAACATGTCGGGCTCCCGGATCTTTATCTGTATTTAAAGTGAGTTCAAAAACGCCAGCAGCGCGGCACGCTGATCGGCATTGAAAGCTAAAACCTGTTGCTGCGCAGCTTGCGCTTCGCCGCCGTGCCAGAGCACCGCTTCGAGCAAATTGCGGGCACGACCATCATGCAGAAACTGGGTGTGGCCACTGACCGTTTGCGTCAGGCCGATGCCCCACAACGGCGGCGTGCGCCAGTCGCGGCCGGAGGCCTGGAATTCGGTGCGGTTGTCGGCCAGACCGTCGCCCATGTCATGCAGCAGCAGATCGCTGTACGGGCGAATCACTTGATTGGCCAGTTCAGGTTCGGCCGCGTTGGCGGCGGTGGTGTATTTCGGTGTGTGACACGACTGGCAACCGGCCTGGAAAAACAGGTTTTTGCCGGTCAGCACTTGTTCGTCGTTGATGCCTCGGCGCGCTGGCACGGCCAGGTTGCGGCTGTAAAACAGCACCAGTCGCAGGATGTTATCGCTGACCTCCGGCTCGCCATTCGGGCCATTGCCGTTCGGCGCCTGTCTGCAGGCGGTTTGCGCGTCGGTACAGTCATCGAACGGTCTCAGGCTGGTGGTGAGGCCCATATCACCTGAAAACGCGTGAACATTCTGTTGATTGAGGTTGGGTTGCCCGGCTTTCCAGCCAAATCGACCGATGACGGTTTTTTGCAGTTCGTCGTCCCAAACGCGGTTCGGTCGGCCATTGATGCCGTTTTTGTCTTTGGCCTGCGCGGCAGCGTTGGCGAGGATCGCGTCTTCGGGGATCGCTTCGAGCAGGCCGAGGCCGATCATCGGCGGGGCGACACGCGCCGAGAAACGCGTGTCCGGGTGCATCGGGCCGTAGCCGAGCTGGGTGATCTGCAGCGCCGGTTTGCGCAGTTCGACTTCGGTGCCGTCCTTGAAGCGCACGGGAACCGGCGTGTACTCGACGCGCACCTTGCCTTCCGGCGTAACACCCGGCACGGCCATGTCCTGGAACTGTCCGCCGTACACCGGCTCCGGCACTACGCCGAGCTGCTCGATGACTTTGGCGTATTGCGGCGCATCGGGGATCGACAGGCGCACCAGCATCGACACCGAGTTGGCCGCGTCTGGCAGTGGCGGATGACCGCGACCGTCCTTGATGTGGCAGTTCTGGCAGGCGTTGGTGTTGAACAGCGGGCCGAGGCCGTCGCGCGCGGTGGTGGTCGACGGCGCTGTCACCCAAGGGCTGCGAAAGAAACTGTTGCCGACGCTGAAATCCACCCGCCGCGACGGCGGCAGGTTGGCCGAGGGCAGGGAGAATGCGTTCTGATCGCTCTTGCGCACGGTCGCCGCACCGCCCGAGCGTGCTTCACCGGGCTCAGCCTTGGTGAAACGCGGGGCGTCATCGCAGGCACTCAGGCCCAAGGCCAGAAACAGTGCGGACAAGCGAAGAAGCAGCGAGGGCATCAGACATCCTGCGGACGGGCGAAAACAAAGGCGCAAAGTCTAACAGGGCGAGGGAGTTTGAATAAGAGGAATTATCGTTTGCTTGATGTGGGGCAGATCCCTGGGCCAATGCAAAACCTTGTAGGAGTGCTCGGCTCTTGGGAGCACCAACCAACCTGTAGGAGCTGCCGCAGGCTGCGATCTTTTGATTTTGCTTTAAAACAACAAGATCAAAAGATCGCAGCCTGCGGCAGCTCCTACATGTGGGGGCGCTTTTGCAGGCATGAAAAAGGCGACCCGAAGGTCGCCTTTTTCAGTCAGACATTGTTGATCAGAACTCGTGATCAGCGCTGTCCGGGTTCAGGTCGCTGATGCCCAGTTTGCCGGCAGCGGCTTCGATCGAACCGGTCTGCTTGACCAGGGATGCGATGGCGTCACGGACGATCTGGTTGCCAGCGGTGTTGCCGGCAGCGATCAACTGGTCGTAGTGCTCACCCTTGTTGGCGTGATCAACCATGACCTGGATCTTGGCTTCGGTCGCGGCCAGATCGGCTTTCAGTGCGGTGTCGGCAGCCGGATCGGCCTTGGCCACCAGCGACGACAGGCTGGCGCCGGTCATCTTGGTGCCGTCAACACGGGTGTACTCGCCCAGGTAAACATTACGAATGCCTTTGGCATCGTAGAAGTGCGAGTAGTGCGTGTTGTCGCTGAAGCAGTCCTGTTCGTCTTCCGGGGAGTTGGCTTCCAGAGAAACCTTCATGCGCTCGCCCGCCAGTTCGCCCAGGGACAGGCTGCCCATGCCGAAGAGCATTTTGCGCAGACCGGTTTCGCCCGACTCGGCTTCCAGGGTGGCGCGGTAGTTGTCAGCCACGTTTGGCTTCCAGTTACCGACCATTTCTTCCAGGTCGCTGACCAGCAATTGGGTCACGGACTTCAGGTAAGCGCGACGACGATCATTGTGACCGCCAGTGGCGCCGGCGCCTTCCAGGTAGTCGGATGCAGGACGGTTACCAGCGCCAGGGCCGGTACCGTTGAGGTCCTGGCCCCACAGCAGGAATTCGATGGCGTGGTAGCCGGTGGCGACGTTGGCCTCGGAACCGCCCAGTTCATTCAGGCTGGCGAGTTTTTCCGGGGTGATGTCTTTGACGTCGACCTTGTCTTCGCCGACCTGTACTTCGGTGTTGGCGATGATGTTGGCCGCGGCACCCGGGTTACCCAGTGCGTGCTCGTAGGATTTGTCGACGTAGTCGATCAGACCCTCGTCCAGCGGCCAGGCGTTAACCTGACCTTCCCAATCGTCGATGATGGTGTTGCCGAAGCGGAACACTTCGCTCTGCAGGTACGGCACGCGAGCAGCGACCCAGGCAGCCTTGGCGGCTTTCAGGGTGTCGGCATTCGGCTTGGCCAGGAAGGCGTCGACGGCGGTTTGCAGGGTTTTCGCGGTGGATTCGGCATCGCTGTAAACGGCGAAGACCATGTCGGCGTAGTGCGCGACCACAGCCTTGGCGGCGGCATCGTCAACTTTACCGGCAGCAGGAGCAGGCGCAGCGGCAGGGGCTGGAGCAGCGCTGCTGGAAGCCGGCGTCATTTCAGAGGCTTTGTCTTTGTCTTTGCCTTCGCCGCAACCGGCGAGAGAAATAGCGATGGCCAGCAAACTGGCGGTAGCCAGAGGCATACGAATCATGGCGAACATCCTGCTTCGGTAGTTGAGTGGACTCGCGCTGGGGGCGCAAAACTGCGACATAATGCAAATCTTTCGCATTATGTGTAAAGGGTCGTGCCTGGAAATATTTCTTATTCGCGCATCAAGATCAAAAGATCGCTGCCTGCGGCAGCTCCTACAGGAGAACGCATTTCAAATGTAGGAGCTGTCGAGTGAAACGAGGCTGCGATCTTTTGATCTTCTAGAGGATTGCCGCGTTGCTGCGCTGCGCCTGCTTCAGATAAACGCTCAGCTCGCGCGCCGGCAGCGGTTTGCTGTAGTGATAGCCCTGACCTTCGTGGCAGCCTTCGGAGATGATGTAGCTTTCCTGCTCGGCGGTTTCAACGCCCTCGGCGATCACCTGCATGCCGAGGCTTTTGCCCAGTTGGATGATCGCGCGAACGATGGTCGCATCGTCGTCGTCATCGAGCAGATCCTGCACGAAGCTCTTGTCGATCTTGATCTTGTCCAGCGGCAGGCTTTTCAGATAACTCAGCGACGAATAGCCGGTGCCGAAGTCGTCAATGGCGATCAACGCGCCCGAACGGCGCAGGCTCAGCAAGTGCTGGGCAGCGGTGCTGATGTCTTCCATCAGGCCGGTTTCGGTGACTTCCAGTTCCAGGCTGCGTGGCGGCAGGCGGTACATCTGCATCAAGTTGTTGACCACCCGTGGCAGCTCGGCGTGGTGCAATTGCACGGTGGACAGATTGACCGCCATGCGCAGATCGGCGAAGCCTTGATCGTGCCATTCGCGCAATTGCTTGCAGGCCTGATCGAGTACCCACTCGCCGATGGCGATGATCGTGCCGTTCTGTTCGGCCAGCGGGATGAACAGGTCCGGCGGCACCAGACCGTGCTCCGGGTGCTGCCAGCGAATCAGCGCCTCGACACCGACCACGCGGTGATCGCGATAGCTGATCTGCGGCTGATAAACGAGGTAGAACTGGTCACGCAGCAACGCATCGCGCAGGTCTTTTTCCAGTTCACGCCGGCGGCGCATCTCGCTGTCGACGCTGGCAATGTAGAACTGATAACGATTGCGCGAGCGAGTCTTGGCCAGCGTCATGGTCTGCTCGGCTTTCTGCAACAGCTTCTCGGTGCTGTCGCCATCTTCCGGGAACAGGGTGATGCCGATGGTCGCGCGCAGGCGGATTTCCTGATGATCAAGGGCAAACGCCGCTTCCAGGTCATCGAGAATGCTTTGCGCCAGTTCCGCGGCTTCGTAAGGCTGTTCAATATCGGCTTGCACCAGGGCGAACTGATCGCCGCCCAAACGGGCGAGGGCGCCGAGGCGGCCGCTGTGGGCGCGTAGTCGGTCGGCCAGCGCCAACAGCAATTGGTCGCCGGTCTGGTAGCTGAACTGCTCGTTGATGCCTTTGAAATCGTCCAGCCCCACGCATAACACCGCGACCCGGCGTTGCAGTTTGCCGGCGTCGACCAGAATCTTGTCCAGTTGCTGCTGCAACTGCTGGCGGTTCGGCAGACCGGTGAGGAAGTCGTACTGGGCCATGCGCAGCAGACTGTTTTCCGCTTCGTGACGCAGATGCGTATTGCGTTCAATCGATTCGAGCAACTGGTTGGCGGTGTTGATCCAGATGCCCAGTTCGTTTTTCTCGTGACCCTTGAGCTGCGGGATCTTGTGCTCGCTGGGACGGTCCGGATTGATCTCGGTAAGGTGCTCGATGATCCGCGACAGCGGTTTGGTCAGCAGCCAGTGATAAACCAGATACAGCACCAGGCCCATGGCCAATGCACGCAAAACGCCGGAGATAAAGATGATGACCGAACTGACGATAAAACCTTCGCCATAGGTGGCGGTGTCGAGGGTGATGCTCAGGTCGCCATAATATTCACTGTACGGGCCGCGTCCCACCAGTTGGGTGGTGAAGGTGCGCTCCTTGCCCAGAATCAGGTCGGTCAGCCAGCGGCTGCTGGAATGCTGCAACTCGCGGGATTTTTGCGCGAGCATGGCTTCATTGGGATGGCCGATAGAGGCCTGACGCACGGCGTCGTCCTGGAACAGGCCTTCGATCACCTGCATGCCCATCTCCCGATCCAGGCTATAGACGGCCTGAGTGGAGGGGTCGCGGAACATATCGAGGATGCGTTCGGCATCGCCGGCCACGGCCTGACGGGTTTTATAGGCGTCGAACACAATCTGCGCGCAGCTCAAGACTACGCCAACGATCAATGCCGACAGGAGCACGACCCGGAGCAACTTCACCGACAAGCTGTTCTTGAGTTCCAGCTTCAAAGGGTTATTCCTTGTTCCGTGCGGGTAGCGTCAGTTTGCCATGAGTATTGGCAATCCCGTGTTGGCAGTCAAAGGGACAATCGGGCACAGGATAATTTGCCTGTGGGCTTGGCCAGAATGCTGCCATCTGGAGTATTAGCCCTATTTGTACTGTGTCGGTAGTTTTAGCCCTCAACTTGAGCGATGCGGGGCAAATTTTCCTCTGTTGGATGTTAGCCCGCTGTGGCGCGGCAGCAAGCAGCGCTGACCAGCATTCACCGTGAGAAAAACGCTATCCCCTGTAGGAGCTGCCGAAGGCTGCGATCTTTTGATGTTGATTCTATAAACCATGATCAAAGATCTCAGCCTTCGGCAGCTCCTACATAAATCAAAGGCATAAAAAAACCCGGCCATGGCCGGGTTTTTTATCTGGCGCGCAGCTTAAGCAGTAAAGGTTTTGCCTTCGAACTGCTCGGCAACAAACTTCCAGTTGACCAGGTTCCAGAACGCTTCGACATACTTCGGACGAACGTTGCGGTAGTCGATGTAGTAAGCGTGTTCCCAGACGTCGCAGGTCAGCAGCGGGGTGTCGCCGCTGGTCAGCGGGTTGCCGGCGCCGATGGTGCTGGCCAGGGCCAGGGAACCGTCAGCCTTTTTCACCAGCCAGCCCCAGCCGGAACCGAAGGTGCCGATGGAGGTTTTGCTGAACTCTTCCTTGAACTTGTCGAACGAACCGAAAGCAGCGTTGATGGCTTCAGCCAGCGCGCCGGTTGGTTGACCGCCAGCGTTTGGCGCCAGGCAGTTCCAGTAGAAAGTGTGGTTCCAGACCTGAGCGGCGTTGTTGAAGATGCCGCCCGAGGAAGTCTTGACGATCTCTTCCAGGGTCTTGCCTTCGAACTCGGTGCCTGGCACCAGGTTGTTCAGGTTCACGACGTAGGTGTTGTGGTGCTTGTCGTGGTGAAATTCCAGGGTTTCCTTGGAAATGTGCGGCTGCAGGGCATCGTGTGCGTAAGGCAGCGGCGGCAATTCGAAAGCCATGATGATTCTCCTAATCAGGTCTGTTGCGGTGAGCGCAAGGCCGATCACGGGCGGCCAGAAATGCACCGACGAGTTTTTACTCTTTGCGGCGCAGGGTTCGGATCATAGCACCGGGGTTGCGGCTTAACCACGCAACAACTGTGTGGAATAGAGGTTCCAGAGCCTTTTGGAATAAATCAGCCAGCGATAATTAATTGACCCGCCACGGCGAACATCATCAACGCCACGACCAGATCGAGAATCCGCCATGTGCTTGGCCGAGCCAGCCAAGGCGCCAACCACGCAGCACCCAGCGCCAAAGTGAAAAACCACAGCAGTGACGCACTCGCCGCGCCCACCACGTAAGCGCCCGGCACTGATTGCTGAGCACCAAGCGAGCCGATCAGCAACACCGTATCCAGATAAACGTGCGGGTTGAGCAACGTCACCGCCAGCGCACTGAGCATCACCGCTCGCAGCGAACGCACGGTCTGGTTCCCGCCCTGATCCAGACTTTGTTTCGAGAATGCCCGGCGCAGTGCCTGGCTGCCGTACCAGATCAGGAAGGTCGCGCCGCCCCAACGGGCGATCGCCAGCAACGTGGGACTCTGCGCCAGAATCGTCGCCAGACCGAAAACCCCGGCAGCGACCAGCAGCGCATCGCACACCACACACAGCGCTGCCACCGGCAGGTGATGCTCGCGGCGCAGGCTCTGCGCGAGGACGAAAGCGTTTTGCGTGCCGATGGCCATGATCAGTCCCAACGCCACCAGCAAGCCGTTCACATAGCTCTGCCACATAACAATTACTCCGCGTTGGCTGCGAGATCGCGCAGCACTTGCATGGCGCGCTCGGCGTCGGCCTGGCCGACAAATAGATGGTCGTGGTAGTAGCCGGCGATCACGTTGCAGCTGATTCCGGCCTTGCCCAGTGCGGTGGCGAACGCGGCGGTGAGGCCGACCGCTTCCAGCGCCGAATGCACGTTGAGAGTGATCCACGCGGCAACATAGTCGAAGCTCAAACCGGCCTGCTCGGCGTGGGCACGTTCGAGAATCACGGTCAGCCCTTCCTGTTCGCGGAAGCTGCCAATGACCTCCAGACCGCTTGGTAAGTTGCCGTTGCGCAGGGTGCAGAACACGTATTCGCCGGCATTGAGTTGCGGACTCATGCTGCGCAGCAAGGTCGTGAGTGAAGTTTCGCCAGCCATGAGTGAAGTCCTGATAAGAGTGCTTGCTGGCTATTCTCCGACTGAAAGCTGTATAAGAAAAACCAATAATGCTGATCGCTCATTAGGAAAACTGATGTTCGACTATAAATTGCTTTCCGCTCTGGCCGCCGTGGTCGAGCAGGCCGGATTCGAGCGTGCAGCGCAGGTGTTGGGTTTGTCGCAATCGGCGATCTCGCAGCGGATCAAACTGCTCGAAGCGCGGATCGGCCAACCGGTGCTGGTGCGCGGCACACCGCCGGCGCCCACCGAAATTGGCCGGCGTCTGCTCAACCATGTGCAGCAGGTGCGCTTGCTTGAGCGCGACTTGCAGAGCCTCGTGCCTGCACTGGATGAAGAAGGGCTGCCGGAACGCCTGCGTATTGCCCTTAACGCCGACAGCCTCGCCACGTGGTGGGCGCCAGCGGTGGGGGATTTCTGCGCTGAACAACATTTGTTGCTCGATCTGATCGTCGAAGACCAGACCGTCGGCCTCAAACGCATGCGTGCCGGTGAAGTCGCCGCCTGCCTATGCGCCAGCGAACGACCGGTAGCGGGTGCGCGCAGTGTCTTGCTCGGTGCCATGCGCTATCGCGCAATGGCCAGCCCGGCATTTATCGAGCGACATTTCCCCGATGGCGTGCGCGCCGAACAACTGCCGCGCACGCCGGCGCTGGTGTTTGGCCCGGACGATTTCCTCCAGCATCGCTATCTGGCATCGCTGGGCGTGGATGGCGGTTTCGAACACCATTTGTGTCCATCATCCGAAGGTTTTATCCGTCTGGCCGAGGCCGGTCTGGGCTGGGGCCTGGTGCCGGAACTGCAAGTGCATGAGCAATTGCAACGCGGCGTGTTGCGCGAACTGTTGCCAGATAAACCGATCGATGTGCCGTTGTACTGGCATCATTGGCGCAATGGCGGTCAACTGCTGGGCTTGTTGACCGAGCAATTGGTGCGTTCTTCAGCGCAATGGCTGGTGCCCTTGAAGCAGCTGTAAGCGTCAAGCTGCAAGCGGCAAGTGAAGCGCTTGCGCACTGTTTTTATCTTGCAGCTCGAAGCTTGAAGCTCGCAGCTGGTTTTGTTGGAGCTCTACATGAAAATTCTGGTCACCGGCGCAAGCGGCTTCATTGGCGGGCGCTTTGCGCGTTTCGCCCTGGAGCAGGGCCTGGGCGTGCGGGTCAACGGCCGCCGCGCCGAGAGCGTCGAGCATCTGGTGCGCCGTGGCGCCGAGTTCGTCCCCGGTGATCTGACCGATCCGCAACTGGTGCGCGATCTCTGCGCCGACGTCGAGGCCGTGGTGCATTGCGCGGGTGCGGTTGGCTTGTGGGGCCGTTATCAGGACTTCCATCAGGGCAATGTGCAGGTCACCGAAAATGTTGTCGAAGCCTGTTTGAAACAACGGGTGCGGCGTCTCGTGCATTTGTCGTCGCCGTCGATTTATTTCGATGGTCGCGATCATCTGGGTCTGACTGAAGAGCAGGTGCCAAAACGCTTCAAACATCACTATGCCGCGACCAAGTACCTGGCCGAGCAAAAGGTCTTTGGCGCACAGGAATTTGGCCTGGAAACCATCGCCCTGCGCCCGCGCTTCGTGACGGGCGCCGGCGACATGAGCATTTTTCCGCGCCTGCTGAACATGCAGCGCAAGGGCCGTCTGGCGATCATCGGCAACGGCCTGAACAAGGTCGATTTCACCAGCGTGCACAACCTCAACGAGGCGTTGCTCAGCAGTCTGCTGGCAGCCGGTTCTGCGTTGGGTAAGGCCTACAACATCAGCAACGGCGCCCCAGTGCCCTTGTGGGATGTGGTCAATTACGTGATGCGCAAAATGGACGTCCCACAGGTCACCAAGTACCGATCCTACGGGCTGGCTTACAGTGTCGCGGCGCTGAATGAAGGTGCCTGCAAACTCTGGCCGGGACGTCCGGAGCCGACGCTGTCGCGTTTGGGCATGCAGGTCATGAAGAAAAATTTCACCCTCGACATCAGCCGTGCACAGCATTATCTGGACTACGATCCGAAAGTCAGCCTGTGGACGGCCCTCGACGAGTTCTGCGGTTGGTGGAAAGCCCAGGACATTCGCTGAAACCTGTTGATACCAATCGGCCGGCCGGCAATGAACCGCACCGCAGGTTGAGGGTCAATCCCTGCGGCTGCGGCGGTTATACTTCGCAGCATTTAGCCATCACCGCGATTCACAAAGGTTGCCTCAATGTCCATGCGTAATGATGCCCACGACGATTTCGATGATGTACCGAGCCTGCGTGCCGACACCTTCGACGACGATGACATTCCGACCACTGCCCGCACCACCGTGCACTCGCGTACACCGCCGGTGGTCAAGGTCAAGGCTGCCAGCACCGGGCCGCTGTGGGCGTTGGTCGGTGCACTGTTCTTCGCGTTCATCGGCCTGGCATGGTGGAGTTTTCAGCAGATCTCGCTGATGGAGCAGCAACTGGTGGCCACCCAGGAAAGTTTCGCGCGAATCAGTGAGGAAGCGGCGGGGCGCTTGCAGGATATTTCCGGCAAGGTCGTCGCCAGCCAGACCAACGTCAGCACTGACAGCGAAGCCTTGAAGCTGCAAATCAAACAGCTGGAAGGCAGGCTGCTCGATCAAAGCAAACAGCAGCAGGGCGTGGCGGGGCAGGCCAGTGATCTGGACAAGCGTCTGGCGCAGATGAATGCCCAGACCACCGAGCAGCAGACCGCGAATACACAGTTGCAAGCGCAGGTAAAAGCTCTGGGCGCAGAGCTGGCAACCATTAAAAGCACTCCGGCCGACACCAGTAAGGTCGACGCTCAGCTCAAGGCTTTCGATGCGCAGTTCAAGAGCCTTGGCGCTGATATCGCGGCGCTGAAAAAGCAGGGTAACCCGAGCGCCGAGATTGATCGTCTGGCGCAGGAAATCGTCGTCCTCAAAAGCATGCAGGACAACCGCCCGGCCACGCCACAGGGTGGCGGCAACACGGCCGAGTTCGATGCGTTCCGTGGCCAGATGACCCGCAACCTCAACACGCTGTCGGCGCAGATCCAGAACTTGCAGCAGCAGATCAATGCGCGGCCCTGAGATCGGATGATGTGTCGATGAACCCTGTGGCGAGGGGTATCTGTGGAGAGGGGATTTATCCCCGATGGGCTGCGCAGCAGCCCCAATCCACACCACTCATTTTTGCTGACCCACCGCACTGAATGGCTTGGGGGCTGCTTCGCAACCCATCGGGGATAAATCCCCTCGCCACAGATAATCTGTACACAGATAAATCTCTTTTCACAGCTAAATCCCTTCCCCACAAATAAAACCACCCACCACACAAAGCTGCGGCAGTTTTCAGAAACAATCTGAATATCCATACATCACCCCAACCCGTCTACGCTCTTGAAACACCAACAAGAACGAGGGATGCGTCATGGGGTTTTTGCATAAAGTGGCCTGGCTCGGCGTGATGCTGTTAGTGGGGTTGGGGCAAGCCAGCGCCGCGACCACGGAGAAGGATGACAGCAAGGCTGCTATTGCCCTGCTGGAAAAGGCACTGGCCTATTACCACGACAACGGCGACAAGGCGTTCGCCGCGTTCAGTCGCCAGGGCGAGTTTGTCGACAAGGACCGCTACGTGTTCGTGGTCGACACCAAAGGCGTGATGCTCGCCAGTGGCGGCCCGTCATCGGCGCTCATCGGCCGCGATGTCAGCGAAGTGCTCGGCCCTGATCTGCAAAAAGCCTTCAAGGAAGCGTTGCGGGTGCCCGAAGGCAACGGCATTCAGCAAGCCGAATACCGTTGGCAGAACTGGTCCGACGGCAAGGTCGAACGCAAGCATGTGTTCTATCAGCGCATCGGCCAGCGCATCCTCGCGGTCGGTTACTACCTGCCCCGTGCGTCGGCAGAACAAGCCAAGGCGTTGCTCGACAAAGCCGCCACGGATCTTGGCAAAGACGAAAAAGGCACGCTCACGGCGATCAATTCGCTCAAGGGCGGTTATCTGCAGGATGACCTGTATGTGTTCGTGGTCGATCTGAATAACCAGCGCTACGTCGCCCACGGCACCAATCTGCGCCTGATCAATACCGACTTCAGCAAGATCAAGGACCCGGAAGGCAAACCGGTGGGCGAGCCGATTCTGGCCCTGATTGGCAAGCAGGACGACGGCGAATACGAATACCGCTGGAAGAACCCGGTGACCGGCAAGGTCGAAGACAAGCATGCGTACCTGAAGAAGGTCGGGCATTTTCTGGTGGCGGTTGGGTATTACAGCCCCTGAAAGTCAAAAGATCGCAGCCTGCGGCAGCTCCTACAAGGGGGCAATGTTTACCGAAACCCCCTGTAGGAGCTGCCGCAGGCTGCGATCTTTGCTGTTAGCGGGCGCCGTGCTCACGTCCGCGCAGCAGGTTGTTTGGCATCGCAATCGCCGCCGCCAGCCCCAGCAGCGATACCGCCGCACTGACCCACAGCAAATGCCGGAAGGTCATCGCAAGCTCCGCGCGCAAAGCGTTTTGCGCATCCCCCGGCGCTGCGTTCAAACCGTCCAGCAGCACGTTGCCGGAATGTCCCTCGGCCATCAGCGAAGTGCTCGCCAAATGGGCGAAATTCGAATCCTGCAGCAACGCCAGCAACAGCGCCGACATCAACGCCACACCCACCGCGCCGCCCAGCGAGCGGAACAGGTTGGTGGTGCTGGTGGCGACGCCAATGTCGCGTTGCTCCACCGAGTTCTGCGTGCCGACCAGTGAAGTCGGGAACTGCATGCCGCCGGCAATACCGCTGAGCAACATGAACAAACCGCTCATCAGCGTCGCCTCGGGCGGGCTGAAGGCCATGCCGACAATCGAGATCGGCATCAGGATCGCACCCGTCAGAATCTGTGGTTTGTAGCGACCGGTGATGGACGTGCGCCGGCCGGCAAAAAAAGCCCCGATCGGCAGCCCCATGGCCAGCGGCAGCAGGTGCAGCGCGGCACTGTCGGCGCCGGCACCGGTGACGGTTTGAAAGCGCAGCGGCATCAACACGATCAGCGAAATCGCCTGGAAACTGGTGAAGAAAATCGTGCACCAGCACAGCAACGCATTACGGTTGGCGAACAGATGCATCGGCAACAACGGCTCCCGTGCGCGACGCTCGTGCCAGACGAAAATCGCCAGCACCACGACCGCACAAGCGAACAACCCCAGCACTTCGCTGCTGCGCCACGAATGGCCCTGACCGACCTGCGTGATGCCGAGCAACAACGCCGTCAGGCCAATGATCATCAGCAACGTGCCGAGATAGTCGATGACCGGTTTGCGCTGCGGAATCGGCAGCCCGCGCAGATTGCGATTGGCCACCCACCAGGCGCCGAGGCCCAGTGGCAGGTTGATCAGAAACACCCAGCGCCACGACAGGTATTCGGTCATGTAGCCGCCCAGCACCGGGCCGGCCACGCTTGCGACGGCGTACATACTGCTGAAGTAACCCTGATAGCGGCCGCGTTCGCGTGGCGGCACGATGTCGCCAATGATTGCCTGGCTGACCGAGATCATTCCGCCCGCACCAATCCCCTGAAGAATCCGCGCCAGCACCAGTTGCTCCATGCTTTGCGCCATGCCGCAGAACAGCGAGGCCAAGGTAAACAGGCCCATGCCGAACAGCATCAGTTTGCGTCGCCCGTACAAATCGCCGAGCTTGCCGTAGATCGGCACCGCCACGGTCATCGCCACCATGTACCCGGAAATCACCCAGGCCAGCAGGCTGACGTCCTTGAACTGTGCGGAGATGGCCGGCATCGACACGGCAACGATGGTCTGATCCAGCGCACCCAGAAAAATCGCCATCATCAGCGCGACCAGCACGCTGCGAATGGCCGGTTTGGGCGTTTCGGGGTGATTGAGATGGGTCACGGGCAAAACCTGCGGGCAGTGGAAGTCCCGCAGATCATCAGGCGAGCGGGGATGCTCGCCAGTGTAAGTCGGTAGCAGGCTATTCGATAGCCTCATAAGGAAGTCCGACGTAATTTTCTGCAATGGTTTTTCGACCGGCTTCTGAACTGACAAAGTAGTCCAGTTCCGACGCGCTGATGCGTTGGGTGAACGCATCGTGATCGTCGAAGCGATGCAGCATCGAGGTCATCCACCAGGAAAAACGCTCGGCCTTCCACACCCGGCGCAGACAGATCTCGGAGTATTTCTCCAGTAGCTCCGTGCGACCGTCGCGATAGACCTTCAGCAGAATGTTGAACAGTGTGCTGACGTCGCTGGCCGCCAGATTCAAACCCTTGGCACCGGTGGGCGGGACGATGTGCGCGGCGTCGCCGACCAGAAACATCCGTCCGTACTGCATCGGCTCGACGACAAAACTGCGCAGCGGCGCGATGCTTTTTTCAATAGACGGGCCGGTGACCAGTTTCTCTGCAAGCTCCACGGGCAAGCGACGTTTCAGTTCATCCCAGAAGCGCTGATCGGACCAGTCGTCGACGTTTTCGTCTGCCGGCACTTGCAGGTAATACCGGGTGCGAGTCGCCGAGCGCATGCTGCACAGGGCAAAACCACGTTCGTGGCGGGCGTAGACCAGTTCGTCATGCACTGGCGGGGTATCGGCAAGAATCCCCAGCCAGCCGAACGGATACACCCGCTCGAACACCTTCAGACAATCAGCCGGAATCGACTGGCGGGCGACACCGTGGAAACCGTCGCAACCGGCGATGTAATCGCAGTCGACACGCCAGGCTTCACCGTCCTTTTCGAAGGTGACAAAAGCTTCGTCGCTTTTCATGCCGTGAGGAACGACATCGCTCGCTGCGTAAATCGTCGTCGCCCCCGCCTCCCGACGAGCGGCCATCAGGTCGCGGGTGACTTCGGTCTGGCCATAGATCATCACGTTCTGGCCACCGGTCAAAGCGTGCAGATCGATGTGCACCTGGCGCCCGTTCAACGCCAGATCGAACCCCCCGTGCAGCAACCCTTCGGCATCCATTCGCTGACCGACGCCCGCCTCACGCAACAGCTCTACCATGCCTTGTTCAAGCACACCGGCGCGAATCCGCCCGAGCACATAGTCAGGTGTTTGACGTTCGATGATGAGTGTATCGATGCCAGCGTTGTGCAGCAGTTGGCCGAGGAGCAGTCCGGACGGACCGGCGCCGATGATGGCGACTTGGGTTTTTAGCGTTTTCATTGTTTTTATGACTCGCAAGCTTCACGCGACATTCGCCGGTGAATGATTTTTATGGATCGAGTGCTTGCATTTTTCCCTTGCGGGTCTGTCAATTGAAGGTGAAAACTGAGCCGATACCTGTACATTCTGCCAATCGGGGCGATTATCGCCCGCAATACAAGAGGCCTGGATTGAAGTGATGAACAAGCCCGAGCTGCCTTCGATTCCGGTGTTCAAGCTCTACGGTGAAAGCCTGGACTGGCCGACCCCTGACTTGCTGCACTGTGAAACCATTTCCTCACGCAGTCGCGAACATCAATGGGAAATCAAACCCCACCGCCACGCCGATTTGTGTCAGTTGCTCTTCGTATTCAAAGGTCAGGCAGAGCTTGAAATCGAAGGCCAGCGCACCCAGCTCGAAACACCCGCGATTCAAGTCCTGCCGCCGCTGTCGGTGCATGGCTTTCGCTTTTCCGAGGACGTTGAAGGGTTCATCGTTACCCTCGCAACGCCGCTGATCCATCACTTGCAGGCTCAACTGGGCGACGCGGTGCACGCGTTGGCGCAGGCGCATGCTTACTCGGCGGGCAACGACGGCGATTATCTGAACAGCCTGTTTTCAGCGTTGCAGGCTGAGTACAACGGCCATCAACCGGCGCGGGAAATGCTCATGCATGCGCTGGTCAGCGTGATCATGGTCTGGGTCAGTCGTCAGGCAATCGTGCGCCATAAGGCCAGCCAGCGGCCACAGCGCCAGCGCGAATACCTCAATGGGTTTATCCAACTGGTGGAAGAGACTTACCGCCAGCATGTGAAGGTTGAGGATCTTGCGCATCGACTGGGCATTTCGGTGTCGCACCTCAACGGCACCTGCCGTGAGCTGGCGGGGCAACCGGCGTTGCAGATCATGCACGAGCGTCAGTTACTGGAAGCCAAGCGCTTGCTGACCTACACCAGCATGACGATTTATGAGATGTCGGAATTGTTGGGGTTTTCCGATCCGACCAACTTCACGCGGTTGTTCAGGCGTCGGGTGGGGATATCGCCAAAGGCGTTTCGCGACCGGTTGAAGGCCGAGCAATAGCCTCATAAACGCTGCAAAAACCTGTGGGAGCTGGCTTGCCAGCGATGGCGGTGGCTCAGTCGACATCAATGTTGAATGTGAGTCCGCAATCGCCGGCAAGCCAGCTCCCACAGGATCGCATTCCAGTCAGCT
This sequence comes from Pseudomonas sp. P116, assembly GCF_020149425.1. NCBI lineage: Bacteria > Pseudomonadati > Pseudomonadota > Gammaproteobacteria > Pseudomonadales > Pseudomonadaceae > Pseudomonas > Pseudomonas sp. P116. The sequence goes on from NZ_JACVHB010000009.1 coordinate 290,224, forward strand.
GGATCAGCGCAATGCGTTCAGCGTGGCATTGTGCGGAATGCAGCGCTCGAAGTTGCAACTCGCGTATTCGCGGGGCAGTTGTCGCTGTTGCTCGACCCGCCAGGCCGCAGTGCCATACAGCGCGAGCGTGGCGGCGCAGGTAATGAAAATTGCGAAATACCTTCTTGTTTTGATGTTCATGGTGTTCGACCTCTGAACGAATACTCTGCGGTATTACTTTCAGCATAGAACAAGATCAAAAGATCGTCCGATCGCGGCCCGAGCCTTTGGCAGCTCCTACATAGACCCTGTAGGAGCTGCCGAAGGCTGCGATCTTTTGATCTTTACAGGCCCACATCCCATTCAGGATTCTCGGGAAACCTCACCACCAGAAAATCCAGCAGGCTGCGCAACGCCGTCGGCATGTGCTTGCGTGAGGCGTAGACCGCGTAGATGTTCATCTGTCGCGGTTCGGCATCAGGTAGCAGCCGAATCAATTCACCCGCATGAATGTGCCCCCCGGCCTGATACGTCGGCAGCATCGCCACCCCGGCGCTGGCCAGGGTCGCGCGTAACAACGTACTGGCCTCGTTGGCGCTGATGTTGCCCTGCACCGGCACGGACACCTGCTCGCCATCCTCTTCGAAGTGCCACAGACTCTTGCCGAAATACGAGTGGGTCAGGCAGTTGTGCCGGCTGAGATCTTCGACGCGCTGTGGCGCGGGATTTTCGCGCAGATACGCCGGGGTCGCGCAGACCACCGAGCGGCACACCGTCAGGCGCCGGGCAATCAGGTTAGGGTCCAGATCGTTGCTGGTGCGAATCGCCAGGTCGATCCGCTCATCCACCAGATTCACCGTGCGATCAAGCATCTGCAGGTCAATGCTCACGCCCGGATAGCGCTTGACGTAAGCCGCCATCGCATCGGCCAGTTGCGCCTGGCCGAACGAGGTGCTGACGCTGATCCGCAGCAACCCGCGCGGCGCATCGTCGGGCTCGCTGACGGCGGCTTGCATGTCGCTCGACAGTTCGATCATCTGTCGGCAACGCGGCAGGATTTCACTGCCGGCAGCGGTCAGGCTCAATTTGCGCGTGGTGCGGTGCATCAGGCGTGCACCGACCCAGTCTTCCAGCTCTGCCAGATAACGCGAAACCACCGGGCGTGACAGGTCCAGATGATCGGCGGCGGCCGACTGGCTGCCCAGATCCACCACCGTGACGAATACTCGCATTGCTTGGAGACGATCCATGATTTGCCCGCTTTCAGAAACAAACTATGTTCAAGCATCGCATTTTTTGTACTGACTCAGGCAACTAAGCTCTGTCCCATCGCCAGACACGGCATTTCGGATACTGGAGCAACAGATGATCGGCTTCACCACAATCAAACGCGTTTTACTCGCCACGGCCTCCCTTGGCTTCGCCGCCCACGCAGCCGCTGCCAACCTTACCCTCGATGTCTATAATCCTGGCACCAACGCTATTTTTCCGGTGACCTCGGTACTGGTCAGCGGCGCGAAAGACGCGATTCTGGTCGACGCGCAGTTCGGCAAATCCCAAGCCGAGCAAGTGGTGGAAAAGATCCGCGCCAGCGGCAAGCACCTGACCACTATTTACATCAGCCACGGTGATCCGGATTACTACTTCGGCCTCGATACCCTGACCAAAGCCTTCCCTGACGCCAAGGTGCTGGCCTCGCAGCCGACCGTGGATCACATCAACAAAACCGTCGAAGGAAAACTCGCGTTCTGGGGCCCGAAAATGGGCGCCGACGTCCCTGCAAAAACCATCGTGCCGGGCGTCCTCAAGGGCGACAGCCTGATGCTCGAAGGGCAGAAGTTGCAGGTGATCGGGCTGGACGGCAAACAACCAGACCGCAGCTTCGTGTGGATTCCGTCGCTCAAGGCCGTGGTCGGTGGCGTGGTCGTCGCCGAAAACATCCACGTCTGGATGGCCGACACCCAGACCGCGCAATCCCACGCCGATTGGCTGGCGACACTGCACTCGATCGAAACCCTGAAACCGCAAACCGTGGTGCCGGGACATTACCTGGGTGAGAGCAGCCGTTCGCTGGCCAGCGTTAAATTCACTGCCGACTACATTAAAGCGTTCGACGCAGAAACCGCCAAAGCCAAGGACTCCACCGCATTGATCGCCGCCATGAAAAAGCGCTACCCGACGCTGGGCGAGGAAAGCTCGCTGGAACTGAGCGCGAAAGTCGCCAAAGGTGAGATGCAGTGGTAACCCGCTGACACTGACCGCTCAAAAACTGAGGACTGAAGACTGCATTTGTGGCGAGGGGATTGCCTTACAACAGTAGATTTTTGCCGTTACTGAAACACTCAAGCCAACTGGAGAATGTTATGAGCAAAATCGCAATCATTGGTGCCACCGGTCGTGCCGGTAGCCAACTGCTGGAAGAAGCCCTGCGTCGCGGTCATAGCGTCACTGCCATTGCCCGCGATACTTCGAAGATCGGCGCGCGTGCCGGTGTGGTCAGCAAGAATGTCGATGTGCTGGATTCAGCCGCAGTGCAAGACGCCGTTGCGGGTCATGACGTGGTGATCACCGCCGCGCATTTCGCCACGGTGCCGGCCAGCGCGATTGTCGGGCCGGTGAAGCAGGCGGGTGTGAAACGCTTGTTGGTGGTCGGCGGTGCTGGCTCGTTGTTGCTGCCGGACAACACTCGGGTGATCGACAGTGCAGGTTTCCCGGCGGAGTACAAAACCGAAGCCAGTGCCGGTGCTGCGTTTCTTGAGGCGTTGCGCCAGGAGAAGGATCTGGACTGGACCTTCCTGTCACCGTCGGCGGAGTTTGTCGAAGGTGAGCGCAGCGGCAAGTTCCGCGTCGGCCAGGATCATTTGCTGGTGAGTGAAGAAGGGCGGAGCTGGATCACTTTTGCCGATTACGCGATTGCGCTGATCGACGAGGTGGAAGCGCCGAAGCATTCGCGTATGCGGTTTACGGTCGGCTACTAAACCGACGCACCGCGCTGTCGGCTTCTAAACCACACACACACACACACATCCCGTGTAGGAGCTGCCGAAGGCTGCGATCTTTTGATCTTGTCTTTAAAAAACAAAAGTCAAAAGATCGCAGCCTGCGGCAGCTCCTACAGGGGATTAGGGTTTCTGGTTTGACGAGGTGTTCAGCGGGTGTGGGCCTGCTCAACCAGCCACAGCATCAGCTCTTCAAGCTGCGGCGAAGTTTCCCCGCCCTGCGGCACCACCAGGTAGTACGCCAGCCCGGTCTTCACCTTCAGCTCAAACGGCATCACCAATCGCCCGGCGTGCAAGTCATCACCGATCAGTGACCAATCACCGATTGCCACCCCCGTCCCGTGGGACGCCATCGACATGGCCTGATCCAGCGTCTCGAAATGCTGACCGCTGCTGACATTGTTCAATTGAAGTGCGGCGGCGCTCAGCCACACCGACCAGTCCTGCACATCGTGCGTCGGATGCAGCAGCAGATGTTGCTGCAGATCGGCGGGTGTCTTCAGCGCCGGCGAGCCTTTGAGCAGCAGTGGCGAACAGACCGGTGTCAGTTGTTCATCGAACAGATGCAACGCACCCGGCGAGTTGTCTGGCGGTGTTCCATAAATCACCGCCGCGTCGAACTGCTCACGTTGAAAGTCGACGCCATGTTGCAAAGACGCGGTCAGTTTCACCGGCACGTCCGGGCGCTCCTTCTGCCATTGCAGCAACCGTGGCAAAAGCCAGCGCATCACACAACTCGGCGCCTTGAGTTGCAGGGTCTGACGGCGCACGCCGATCTGCTCCACCGCCTCACCGAGCAGGCCGAACATCTGTTGCACGCGCAACATCCATTCCCGACCTTCGGCTGTCAGCTTCAACCCTCGGGCCAGACGAATAAACAGCGGATAACCCAGATGCTCTTCCAGCCCGGCGATCTGTCGGCTGACCGCGCCCTGCGTGATGTGCAACTGCTCGGCAGCCCGGGTGAAGTTGCAGCACTGGGCGGTGATCCAGAACGTGTGCAGGGCGGGCAGGGGCGGCAGTCGTTTCATGTGGATCCAAGCTATGACGTGAGGACATGGCTAGTATGACTTTTAATCGATTGTTGCGGCTACCCACCGCCAGTTCAATGAAGCCCATTCCACGAACAAGAAGGGCAATCGACATGGCGACGTGCGGCGAAGTACTGGTCAAGTTACTCGAAGGTTATGGGGTCGAGCAGGTGTTCGGCATTCCCGGGGTGCACACCGTGGAGCTGTATCGCGGGCTGGCCCGTTCGAGCATCAACCACGTCACCCCACGCCATGAGCAAGGCGCCGGATTCATGGCTGACGGCTATGCGCGCACCAGCGGCAAACCGGGTGTGTGCTTCATCATTACTGGCCCGGGCATGACCAACATCACCACCGCCATGGGCCAGGCCTATGCCGATTCGATCCCGATGCTGGTGATCTCCAGCGTGCAATCGCGCAGTCAGTTGGGCGGCGGTCGCGGCAAACTCCACGAATTGCCGAACCAGAGCGCATTGGTCGGCGGCGTTGCAGCGTTCTCTCATACGTTGATGTCGGCGGCGGAATTGCCCGGCGTCCTGGCTCGCGCCTTCGCGCTGTTCCAGGCCGGCCGTCCGCGTCCGGTGCACATCGAAATTCCTTTGGATGTGCTGGTAGAAGAGGCCGATGAACTGCTTGCCAGCGTCCCGGTCAACATCGACCGCGCAGGTGCTGCCCCGGCTGCCGTGAGCCGTATGACCGAGCTGCTGGCCGGCGCCAGACGTCCGCTGATTCTTGCTGGCGGTGGCGCCATCGATGCCGCCGCCGAACTCACCGAATTGGCCGAGTTGCTCGACGCCCCGGTGGCGCTGACCATCAACGCCAAAGGCATGCTGGCGTCCCGTCACCCGCTGCTGATCGGCTCGACGCAAAGCCTGGTCGCCACCCGCGCATTGGTCGCCGATGCCGATGTGGTTTTGGCCATTGGCACCGAACTGGCGGAGACCGATTACGACGTTACTTTCGCCGGTGGTTTCGAGATTCCCGGCAAGCTGCTGCGCATCGATATCGACGCCGATCAGACCGTGCGCAACTATCCGCCGCATGTCGCCCTGGTAGCCGACTCGCGCAACGCCGCGCAAGCATTGCTGAGTGCGCTGTCGCACAAACCGCTGGCCGAGCGCAGCCGCGATTGGGGTCAGGTGCGTGCTGCGCGTCTGCGCGATGATCTGGCCGCCACCTGGGACGCACCGACGCGGGCCCAGACGCGTTTCCTCGAAACCGTGCTGCACGAATTACCGGACGCGGTGTTTGTCGGCGACTCCACGCAACCGGTGTACACCGGCAACCTCACGTTCAACCCTGAGCGCCCGCGTCGCTGGTTCAACTCGTCGACCGGCTACGGCACCCTCGGTTACGCACTGCCTGCGGCCATCGGTGCGTGGCTCGGCGGCAGCACCGAGAGCGGGGTTCGCCCACCAGTGGTCTGTCTGATCGGCGACGGTGGGCTGCAATTCACTTTGCCGGAACTGGCCAGCGCCGTTGAAGCGCGCACACCGGTCATCGTCCTGCTGTGGAATAACCAGGGCTACGAAGAGATCAAGAAGTACATGGTCAACCGCGCCATCGAACCGGTTGGCGTGGACATCTACACCCCAGACTTCATCGGTGTGGCCAAAGCTCTTGGTTGCGCGGCTGAAGCGATCAATTCGGTTGAGCAGTTGCGTGGCGCACTCAGGGCCGCAACCGATCGCCAAGGCCCGACAGTGATTGAAATCGACCAGAGCCAATGGATGCAGGCGGTGGCGCAATGATCAATTTCCCCACCACACTCGACGGCCTCTACATCAACGGCCAATGGTCGGCCGGTCGCGAGCATTTGCGCGTGATCAACCCCGCCACCGAAGCGCTGCTGACCACGGTCATTGGCGGTGACGAGCGCGCAGTCGATCAAGCCGTCAGCGCTGCGACTGAAGCTTTCAAAACCTGGTCGCAAACCACGGGAGCCGAACGCGCTGCGATTCTGCGCAACATCGCCGCCGGGGTGCGCAACGGTCGCGAGCACTTGATGAAATTGCAGTCGAGCAACAACGGCAAACCGCTGTTCGGAGCGGCCATCGATGTCGACGACGTGATCGCCACGTTCGAGTACTACGCCGAACTTGCCGAAGGCCTCGATGCGCAACAGGACAGCAACGTGCCGCTGCCCAGCGAAGATTTCAGCGCACGCCTGCGACGCGAGCCGTGCGGTGTGGTCGGGTTGATCGTGCCGTGGAATTTCCCGATGGTCACCACGGCATGGAAACTCGCGCCAGCCCTGGCCGCCGGTTGCTGCGTGGTGCTAAAACCGTCGGAAGTCACGCCTTTGCCGGAGCTGGAACTGGCCGCGATCATTGCTGAGTCCGGATTGCCGAACGGTGTATTCAATTTGGTCTGCGGCACCGGTCTGGCAGTGGGTGCACCGTTGTCGGCAGATCTGCGTATCGCCAAAATTTCCTTTACCGGCAGCAATGCGGTTGGCGTGCAGGTGATGCAAAGGGCCGCCGAAACCGTGAAGGGCGTCAGCCTGGAACTGGGTGGCAAATCCTCGTTGTTGATCCTGGCAGATGCCGATCTGGACTTGGCGGTGGAACTGGCCTGCGGCGGCGCATTCTTCAATGCCGGGCAAATGTGCTCGGCCACCAGCCGCGTGCTGGTCGCTGAAGAGTTGGAGGAAGAGTTCCTCATGCGCCTGCAAAAACGTGCGCAGGCAATTCGCGTGGCTGACCCGTTCGACCCGGAAGTGGAAATGGGCGCGCTGGTCAATCAGGCGCAGTACCAGCGAGTGCTTGGGCATATTGATCGTGGGCTGAGTGCTGGCGCGAAGTTGCTCTGCGGTGGCAATCGTCCTGAGCATTTGCCGCGTGGATACTTCTTGCAGCCAACCGTGTTCACTGACGTGCCGCTGGACAGTGCGCTGTGGTGCGAAGAGATTTTCGGGCCGGTGCTTTGCGTGCGCAGTTTCAGCAGCGAAGCCGAGGCGATTGCATTGGCCAACGACAGCCAATTCGGGCTGGTCGGCAGTGTGGTGACCCGTGATGTCGAGACCGCCGATCGTGTCGCCAACGCCCTGCAGGCTGGTCTTGTGTGGCTGAACGCGCCGCAAGTGATTTTCCCGCAAGCTGCGTGGGGCGGTTACAAGCAGAGCAGCATTGGTCGTGAATTGGGGCCTTGGGGGTTGGCGGCGTTTCAGGAGATCAAGCATGTGATTAGGGCGGTTTGACTGGACTGGCCTCTTCGCGGGCAAGCCCGCTCCCACAGGAATCGCTGTCGTGCATAAAATGTGTGCGCACCAATGAACCTGTGGGAGCGGGCTTGCCCGCGAAAAGGTCCGTCGCCGCATCAAATAATCTGGATCAGACCGACAAGCGCAACCGCGCCAGATCCCTTAACGGCGGTGCCCCAAACAATCGGCTGTATTCGCGGCTGAATTGCGACGGGCTTTCATACCCCACCCGATACCCCGCCGCCGAAGCCTCCAGCCCTTCGGCCAGCATCAAGCGCCGCGCCTCTTGCAGGCGCAACTGCTTCTGATATTGCAGCGGACTCATCGCCGTCATCGCTTTAAAACGGTGATGCAAAGTCGACACGCTGAGGTTCACTTCCTTGGCCAGATCATCAATTCGCAGCGGCTGTTCGAAGTTACCGTTGAGCCACTTGATCGCCTGGCTGATGCGATGGCTCTGGCTGTTGGCAATCGCGATCTCATACAAGCGATGGCCCTGCGGGCTGCGCAACAGGCGATAGAGAATCTCCCGGCGAATCAGTGGCGCGAGCATGGCGATGTCTTTCGGTGCATCGAGCAAACGCGCCAGACGCAGCACCGCGTCGAGCATCGCACTGTCGATTTTCTCGACATACAAGCCGCGCCCGGTTGGCCGGGTCGGCACGGCCATGGGGCCGGCGTCGGCGATCAGTGCGGTGATTTCCGCCGGGTCGATATCCAGGCGCACGGCGAGGATCGGCTCTTCAGGCGACACGTTAACCACTCGCCCGCTCAACGGCATCGAAACCGAGACCACCAGGTAATTCAGCGGATCGTAATTGAAGAACTCATCGGCCAGCCGCACCTCCTTACGACCTTGCGCCATGATGCACAGCGCCGGTTGCGCGAGCACCGGGGCGAAGTCGTGGGATCGGGTGTGGCGCGACATGAACAGCGAACCGACAGCGGTCTGATAGCTGCCATCGTCGGTGGTGTTGCGGCGGATGATCGCCGCCAGTTCCGCACGCTGCTTTTCCATGTCGGCGGTGGGTTCGGCTTGAAAACGATCGAATGACGTCATGCACGGCATCCTCGGCAAGGGAGGTGGAATGGAGCAGAGCATATGTTTGTGCAAGCGCCAGCGGTAGACACATCCTGCCAAATGCTTGCCTGATTCTGCACCGCGATATTCACGACACACGGTTCGCCCCTTGCTTGTAGGAGCTGCCGAAGGCTGCGATCTTTTGATTTTTGTTTATAAGATCAAAAGATCGCAGCCTTCGGCAGCTCCTACAGGGTACGGGCGTGGTTTGATGTTCAGGCAAGTCTCGCAGGATTGTGCAACGCGGCGGCAGGAATCGACTAACGGCACCTCGCGCCCGCGCCTTAACCTTGGATCCTGTCGCAGCCTCCCCCCGGCTGCAACGCAACTCCTTGGGAGGGTTGAACATGTCCAAGCAGATTCCCGTCAGTCATATGGCCTTCGTACGAGCGCGCGCCGGACGCTCGGCAGAACTCGGTGTACGCCTGAGCGCGTTGATCGATCCTTCTCGTGCCGCCCCCGGTTGCCTGAGCTTTGCCTTGCAGCATTCGCAGTGTGATCCCGAGTTGTGGCTGGTCTCCGGTTTCTGGAGCAATCAGCAGATGATGACCGCGTACTTCAACAGTCCGGCAATGGAAATCTTCGCCGAGCTGGTGCAGGAACTGGTGGTCAACAGTCTGGATTTTCACACCTTCAAGGATGTCTCGGCGGCACAGGCGCTCGGCCAGTGTTCAGCACCGATACACAAACTCGTCGGTTGAGGGTTTAATGTCCGGCTTAATTGACTGAGCCAGGACTTGCGACATGGCACGTAAAGAGTTCGAACACTTCGAAGCAGTATCCGCAGTTGTCCCCGTCGAGTTGGGTGGCAACAAGGGCTATTACGCAGCGATCGCGGTCAAGGCCCTGGTCGATGGCGGTGCACCACGCTTTCACAAACTGCTGGAAGATCAGGTCTTCCCCGGCGCCATCGCAGCCGATGAGGCCGCCATCAATGAGCTGGACCGCCTCAAGGGCGTCACCGAAGACGCCGAGTTGATCTGGTAAGTCGTTACTTCGCCGCGCCCGGACGCCACATCTTGAACAGGGCTTCAGGCCCCAACTGGAAATAATCCGCCGGCCCGCCGCCGCGCAGAATCGGTTCTGCCGCGGCGGTGTCGTAGACCCCGTCTTTCAACAGCCACTTGGCGATATGCACGGCGACCACTTCGCCGAGGATCAGCCAGCTCGGTACTGTCTCGCCATCAGCGCGCTGCAATTGAATGATCTGCGTGACCTTGCACTCGAAGGACACCGGGCTTTCGGCGACGCGTGGCACGGAAATCACTTTCGACGCCACGGTCGTCAGGCCTGCCAGTTCAAACTCGTTGACCTCTGGCGCGACCATCGCGCAGCTCTGGTTCATCTGCTCGGCCAGCGGGCGAGTGGCGAGGTTCCAGACGAATTCGCCGGTCTGCTCGATGTTATTGAGGCTGTCTTTGCGCCCGACGCTGGAGAAGCCAATGATCGGCGGAATGTAGTTGAAGGCATTGAAGAAGCTGTACGGCGCCAGGTTCAACTGGCCGTTGGCATCCTGCGAGGAAATCCAGCCGATGGGGCGCGGGCCGACGATGGCGTTAAACGGATCGTGCGGCAGGCCGTGGCCGTTGGCGGGTTCGTAGAAGTGGATGTCATCGGGCATGGCGTGTGTTCCTGAGGCTGGATTTTTGAATGAAGCCATAGTGCAAGCCTGCACCGCGCATTTCCAGTCAGAAGAAGATCCCGTGTAGGAGCTGCCGCAGGCTGCGATCTTTTGATCTTGTTTTTTACAAGCAAAGTCAAAAGATCGCAGCCTGCGGCAGCTCCTACAGAGGGCATTTAAGCGGCTCTAGAAATGACTAAGCCCGGCCGAGGCCGGGCTGTGCGCTTTACAGCGGCGTTTAACTGATGGAAGCGGATTGAGTACGGTCGTAACCGTCGGCAGCGAAAGTCGCGGAACCGGTACGGTCATAGCCATCTTCAGCAACAGTGGCGGAACCAGTGCGGTCGTATCCGTCAGCAGCAACAGTAGCGGAACCAGTGCGGTCGTATCCGTCAGCAGCAACAGTAGCGGAGCCAGTGCGGTCGTGACCATCGGCGGCAACGGCCGAGCCGGTGCGATCAAAACCGTCGGCAGCAAAGGTGTTGGCGGCCAGTACGGACAGGGTCAGGGCGAGGATCAGTTTGGTTTTCATGTTCGTTACTCCAGATTCGTTGGCGGGTGTGTCTTGCATGGGTTTCATGCTACGCCAACTAAATTGATTAAAAAGCGCAAAATAATGCTAAAAACTATCGATTAACTAGATGTTAAGGGCGACGCATTTAATGGCTTCCATCATCAGGAGCGAACGTCGCGCAGGTAATCGATCAGGTAGGCACAGGATGCCGAGGCAGAATTAACCGGTGATTAATCGCCGGAAACAAAAAAATCGCAGCCTCCGACAACCCCTGTAGGAGCTGCCGAAGGCTGCGATCTTTTGATCTTGCCTGACGTTCAGTCAGTCAATCAGTCAGTGACGATCCGCGAATGCTTCTGGGTGTCCTTCATGGTGATGTACACCAGCAACGACACAGCGATGCACGCCGTCACATACCAGTAGTAACCGGTTTCCATGCCAATGCTCTTGAACCACAGCGCAATGTATTCGGCGGTGCCGCCGAAGATCGATACGGTCAGTGCGTACGGCAGGCCGACGCCCAGGGCGCGGATTTCAGTCGGGAACAACTCGGCTTTGACCACCGCGTTGATCGAGGTGTAACCGCTGACGATGATCAGCGCCGCCATGATCAGGAAGAACGCGCCCCACCAGCTCTGGATGGTGTGCAGAGTCATCAGGATCGGCACGGTGAAAATCGTGCCCAGCACACCGAAGGCGATCAGGATCGGACGACGACCGATCTTGTCCGACAGGCCACCGATGATCGGTTGCAGGCACATGAACAAAAACAGCGTCGCGGCAGAAATGGTTGTCGAGTCGGAGATGCTCATGCCGACGGTGTTCACCAGGTACTTCTGCATGTAGGTGGTGTAGGTGTAGAACGCCAGCGTGCCGCCCATGGTCAGGCCGACCACGGTTGCCAGTTCCTTGGGGTGACGCATCAAGGTGCGCATTGCGCTTTCCTTGGACTTCTCTTTCTTGGTGAACGACTCGGTTTCTTCCATGCCGCGACGCAGGTACAGCGCAACCACTGCGCACAGCGCGCCGATGGCAAACGGAATGCGCCAGCCCCACGCGTACAACTGCTCGGTGGTGAGTGTCTGCTGCAGCACGATCAACACGCCGAGGGCGATGAGCTGGCCGGAGATCAGAGTCACGTACTGGAAGCTGGAGAAGAAACCGCGACGTTCCTTGGTCGCCATTTCCGACAGGTACGTTGCGGAGGTGCCGTACTCGCCGCCGACCGACAGGCCTTGCAGCAGGCGGGCGAAGATCAGCAGGATCGGTGCGCCGATGCCGATGGTTGCGTAGTTGGGGCTCAACGCGATGATCAGCGAGCCGAAGCACATCAGGTACACCGAGGCCATCAACGCTTTCTTGCGCCCGACTTTGTCGGCGTACAGGCCCATCAGCCAGCCACCAATCGGGCGCATCAGGAAGCCCACGGCGAAGATCGCAGCGGTGTTCATCAATTGTGCGGTGGAGGAGCCAGCAGGGAAAAAGCTCTTGGCGAAGTACAGCGAGAAGGCGGCATAGACGTACCAGTCGTACCACTCGACCATGTTGCCAACGGAACCGCTGAAGATCGATTTGATCCGGCTGGCGGTGGTTCTTTCTTTGGCCGGCGCGGCAGCCGACCCAAGTGGCAGGGCGTTGGAGTTATCCATTGAAGGATCCTTCATTTAATTGTTTTTGTGGAGCGCGTCAAAACGCAGCCTGCGGGAGCTATAGCAGGAGCTGTGCCAACGGGGAGAGGGGCGGTTTAGAAGGGGTAGCGGGTTTTGATGAGCGAAAATCCGCTTATGTTGGGCGGGTGTTGAGCGGATTTTCGCTTAAAAGATCGCAGCCTGCGGCAGCTCCTACAAGTTCAGTGTCTTGCGCAAATGATGCGGACGCCGGAGCCCTGTAGGAGCTGCCGCAGGCTGCGATCTTTTGCTCTTCAAGGGCCGACAAACATCTCCCGACTCAACCCATGCCGCTGCATCTTTTCATTGAACGTACGCCGCGGCAGTTGCAGCTCTTCAAGGACCGCTTTCACATCACCCTTGTGCCGCGTCAGTGCCGCGCGCAAGCACTGCGCCTCGAAAGCTTCCTGCTGCGCCGCCAGCGACTGCCCCGGATCAATTCCCGGTGCCGGTTCATCAAGACCCAATACCTGACGCTCGGCGACGTTGGCCAGTTCGCGCACATTGCCCGGCCAGTCATGGCACAGCAGATGACTCAACTGCGCCCCGGTCAACGGTGGAAAGCTGCGACCCAGACGCTGCGCCGCACTCTGGGCGAATGATTCGAACAGCAACGGAATGTCTTCGCGGCGTTCGCGCAGCGGCGGCAAGCGCAGTTCGGCAACGTTGAGGCGATACGCGAGGTCTTCGCGAAAACGCCCGGCACGCGCCTCGTCGAGCAAGTCCGGTTTGGTCGCCGCGACAATCCGCAAATCCACGCGAATGCTCTGGTTCGACCCCAGTCGTTCAAGCTTCTGCTCTTGCAATACCCGCAGCAATTTCACTTGCTGGGCCAGCGGCATGCTTTCGATTTCATCGAGAAACAGCGTGCCGCCATCGGCGTATTCCAACTTGCCGATACGCTTGCCGGAGGCGCCGGTAAACGCGCCGCTCTCATGGCCGAACAGTTCGGCTTCAAACAGCTGTTCAGGGATCGCCGCGCAGTTGAGCGCCACGAATGGTTTGTCCGCACGGGGGCCGAAGTCATGCAGGCAGCGCGCAACCAGTTCCTTGCCGCTGCCGGTCTCGCCACGGATCAACACATTGACCGGCAGCGCGGCCAGATCCAGCACCTGCCGGCGCAAAGTCTGCAAGCCACGGGACACGCCGAGCAACGTCGAATCGAGTTTGGCGCGGTTGTCGGCCTGCTCGTGCAGGGCGCGGTTTTCCAGGACCAGTCGGCGTTTCTCCAGCGCCCGGCGCAGGCTGCCGAGCAAGGTCTCGGGGCTGAACGGTTTTTCCAGAAAGTCGTAGGCGCCGTCGCGCATCGCTTCGACCGCCATCGGCACATCGCCATGACCGGTGAGCAGAATCACCGGCAGATCGGCGTCGCGGCGCTGTACCTCGGCCAGCAGTTCCAGGCCACTAAGACCGGGCATGCGCACGTCGCTGAGGATCACCCCGGGAAAGTGCGCGGGCAGGGCGGCGAGGCATTCTTCGGCGCGGCTGAACAGCTGCACCTCAAATCCCGACAGGCTCAGCCACTGTTCGACGGCACTGCGAATGCTGCTTTCGTCATCGACCACCATCACCGAGTTGAGCATCAGATGTGTGTCTCCAGATCAATCGGCAAAGTCAGGGTGAATGCCGCACCGCCGTCGCCATTCTCGACGCTCAGACGACCGCCGGATTCGTGCACGATGGCAAAAGATACTGCCAGCCCCAGGCCGAGGCCGTCACCTACAGGTTTAGTGGTGAAGAACGGGTCGAACACCTGCCCCAGATGTTCTTCGGCAATGCCGCCGCCATTATCGATGACGCTCAGACACCACAACTGCTCGTCGGCTTGCAGACGAATTTCCAGGCGCTTGCACGGTTTGCCCTGCATGGCATCGAGGGCGTTGCGCAGCAGGTTGATCAACACCTGTTCGAGACGGATCGCATCACCGCGCACCCACGCCGGGCGGGTCAGGTGCAGCACCAGGCTGACCTGCTCGTCACGCAGTCGTGCGTCGAGCAATTGCAGGGATTGATCGACCACCGTCGCCAGATCCAGACGCTCGCGCAAACCACCGGGGCTCTTGCGGGCGAAAGTTTTCAGGTGGCCGGTGAGGGCGGCCATGCGCGTGAGCATCTCGTCCACCGGTTTCAGGGCCTTGTAGGCGTCATCGACGCGGCCATGGTCGAGCAGCAGGCGCAAAGTCGCCAGTTGCATGCGCTGAGCGGTCAGCGGTTGGTTGATTTCATGGGCCAGGGCGGCGGACATCTGGCCGAGGGCGGCGAGTTTTGCCGACTGCACCAAGCCTTCTTGCGCAGTGCGCAGTTCGCGGGTGCGTTCTTCGACCAGTTGTTCGAGTTCTTCGCGATTGCGTTGACGGACCTTCGACAGGCGCCAGCGCTGATTGAGGAACAGCAACAGAAACACCAGCGCCAGCCATACGCCGGCAGCCGCGAGGCCAGCGTTGCGCAGGTCTTCGAAAGCCACTTGCGGGTGGCGCAGCAGATGCAGGGTCCAGCCTTCGGTGGTCAGTGGCAGCGACTCCCACAGATAATCCGCCGTCCCTTGCGGGCCTTCGACGCGGCGCAGATCGCTGTTGTCATCGAAGCGGCGCAGCGACAGATGGGTCAGTGGCGTCAGCGACTGTTTGTCGTATTGGCGCGTCGTCTTGATCTCGGCCTGATCGCTGGCACTCAAGGGGCGCAACAAGCGATAGCGCCAGCCGGGCTGATTGGCGATAAAGACGATGCCGCGCGCATCGCTGACCAGCAAGGTGTCGTTGCCCTGGCTCCACTCGCGCTCCAGTTCGGGGAACTCCAGTTTGACCACCATCGCCCCGAGGAACTGGTCGTTGTCGCCCAGCACCGCACTGGAGAGAAAGTAACCGGGAATCCCGCTGGTCACGCCCACCGCGTAAAAACGCCCGGTGCCCTGGGTGCGGGTCTGGCTGAAGTACGGCCTGAAGCCGTAATTGTGGCCGACGTAGCTGCTGGGCAAACGCCAGTTGCTCGCGGCTACGGCGAGGCCGGTGTGATCGAGCAATTCAAGGGTCGAGGACTGCGCCGCACCGTTGATCTTTTCCAGTTTCAGATTCAGCGCCGTTTGTACCTGGGCATCAACGGGGCCGGCCAGTGCCGAACGCAATTGCGGGTCCAGCGCCAGTACGGCGGGGAGGGCGCGATAGCGGTCGATCAGGGTGTGCAGCGAATTGGCATAGAGCGCCAGTTGCTGGTTGGCCCGGGCCGCGTCCTCTTCCAGCGCCTGACGTTCGGCGTGGCGGATGGCAAGCGTTGCGGCAAGCGCAGCGCCGGCGACGATCAGCAGTGTGTACAACGACAGACGCAGGGTACGGGAAGTCGGCGGCATGCTGGGCAGATGGATGGCTGGTCGGGCCGGCACGATAACACGCGGCCATACAGGTTTCAGTGCTTGCGGTCACGACCGTAATGATCGTTTTGGCGATACTGACTCAGCGGTGTCGTTGAAGTCTTCGCTGGTGTGATACCAGGGATGGTAAGCCTCGCGGGAGAAGTCGCCTTTGGCGTTGATCAGTTTGATCGGACGGCCCAGCGGGTCGTAGAACAGTTGATCGAAGTAGCCCAGTTCGTGCAGCGACTGGTCGTTGACGTAACCGTGGGTATCGGCAAAGTACGGTCGGAACTGGCGAACCGGCAAGCCCTTGTTGTTGTATTCGACCCGCTCGCTGATTCTCCACCGTGAGTCGGCGTACACCTCGACATACTTGCCGTCTTCAATGACGAGCGAACCATCCACCACCTTGTACGCCATCCCCGGGTCAACCAATTGCTGGGTTTGCAGCGCGCGGCCAAAGCCGTCGACACAGGTCTTGATGATCTGGATTTGCGCCTTCACCTCGTCGTCTGGATAGCGGTCGGCGCTGAGCACGACGCTGTGCACCGGCTCGCGTCGGACACTGGCGATGGCTGAGCGCAACGCTTGTTCCGCCGTGGTCAGTGTGTTGAAGCGGGCCAGTCGCCGACGAGCGCTGGCACGAATATGGCCGCTGGGCAGCAGATAACCGCTGGCGATCCATTCGTCGCTGGAGCTGTCGCCGACGGGGATCTGCCCCATCCAGCTGAACAGGTCTTTGCGCAGGGTACTGGCCGCTTTTTGTATGGCCACTTCAGGATCTTCGATAGCCGGATCAGGGCGATGATCCTCGGGGCGCCGGTATTCGCTCAACGGTGCGAAACCCACCGCCAAGCCGTTTTCAGTGCCGTGGAAACTGGTCGCCAGCGGCTGGCCGGAGGGTTCGTAAATCACTTCTTCGATGTTGTCGTTGGCATCGACGATGCGCATCGGTTGCAGCGCGTGATAGTCGTAGGTGATTTGGGTGGTGCAGCCATCCGGCAGCTCGACGCTGGTGACTGCCAGTCGATAATCGTCATATACCGCGTGGGTCACGCCATGGCTGGGCGTTTCGTTGTAATCGCGCACTTGATAAAAACCGCGGAGGTCAGCGTACCGGGCGTAGCCGAACGACGACGACCACAAGTTCTCTTCAGCATCGACCGACGGTGAGGGCTCAAACAGCAGCGGCATGGCCGTGTAGCCGATCTTTCGCAGCTCGTCACGGATGTTGAAAGGCGCCGGCAGCACGTCGTATGCGTCCAGTGCGGTCTTGTCCAGCTGCGCCATTTCCAGCGGGCCAGCCAAGGCTTCGAAGCTGGCATCTCCTTCGTCCAGCAGCGTTCCGTCGACCGTCACATAGCGTTGCACCGATTGCGTCGTAAGCACGCGTTGAGTCTGCCAGTGTGCGCAATCCTGATGCGTTGTCAGCGATTCGAATGACACCTGCTCAGGATCAAGGCCAGTCGGCAGCGTGCCTTTGGGCAATACCAGTGCGTTGCTGCGTTGCTGATAAGGCAAACCCAGGCGCCAGTGCTGTGGATCGTTATCCAGATCGATGAAAGCGGCGCGGGTTTCGCTGATGTAAAACGACTGCTGCGCTTCGTCGTGAGCGTCGCGCCACCACTGTTGCTCATCAGGATCGGCAAACGGCGGCGTGTCCTCGCCGGTACGCCTGCGTGCGTAGCTCACCGTCATTGCGTGGGTTGGCAGACCGAAAGCGTTCCAGCGCAAGTTGAGGTCGTGACGGCTAAGCGGATCATTGATGATGCGGTCGTACTGGTAGCTGATTGTTTCCACCACCAACGGCAGCAACACGGCCGCCGCGTAGTGGCCCTGAGGCCTGACCTCACGCACCAGATAGCGCAACTCTTCAACCGCATAGGGCAGGGCGTCGGTAGAGGCGAAATCCGCATCGGCATAAGTTTCGATGCGGGTGATCGAGCCGACCAGCGCTCGCGAAATCTGGTATTCGCTCTCGGAATTGTGTGGCGGTATCGGCTCATCCTGTTCGTCGGCAGCGTGGTAGCGGCTGAACAGGGTTTTACCCAGCGCAATCGCCTCGGCGTCCCGATTGAAATAGTGGTCGCGGGGGCGATCCAGCGCTTGTCCGGTGTGAAACCAGCTACACACCCGCACTGGCGCACTGAACCCGACGTCGTCATCGCCGCTTGCACTCTCGCTGTCGGTTTGCTGCAAGTAACCGAAGCCGCGGAACTCGCGTTCCTTGCCGTCGTAAACACCCTCGCGCCAGACGAACGCCTGAGTCAGGCAGTTGCCGGTGATTTCATCCAGCTGTTGTTGTTTTTTGACCACAGCCACCGGGAAGGGCAAGTGCGAAATCGGCAGCCGATTCAGCTTGAGTACCTGCTGTTTCTCATCCAGCCATTCCTGCGCCGAACCGCGATAGACCACGCTGGTGCTGCAGCCCATGTTGTTGTTACTGGCCGTCAGCAGATACGGTTTGGCTGTGACGAAATCGTAGCGCCAGTGCTGCGGCTTTGTGTGCGTTACGGTGAGTATCAGGCTGGCGCAACCCAGCCCTTGCAAATCGGCGAAGCTCACTTGGCTTAAACGGTCGTAACGCACACCTTCGGGCCATGGCACGCTGATTGGCGTTTGCTCCAGGCCGTTGCCGCCACGGTTCAGATAGATCTCGAAAACATCGCTTTTGAGGTAGATCAGCGCCGATGCGCCGGAGCCGTCGAGGTCGGCGAGACGCACTCGCGAAGAATCGAATTGCTCGTAGGCGAAGGGCAGGTCACTGATCTTGCGGCCTTTACCAAAACGGCCGTGACCGAGATTGGGCCAGCAGCGGATTTCGTTGTGTCGAATGCGGCACAGCTCGGGCATGTCACTGCCCAGCAGATTGCCGAGCAGCACCAGTTCAGTGGGCGTGTTGCTGAACAGCGGCAAGCGGTCACTGGCCGGTTCGTGCGGCACTTCTTCGGCCGGGGCGAAACCCTGTTCGCGTCGGTTGGCGTAAAGCCTCACCGAGTTCGGGCCAATCATGGCAATCGAATCCAGACCATCACCACTCAGGTCGCCCAAGGTCGATAGCGTGTGGAAAAACTCCAGGGGAAAGGCATTGAAGGTAAGGTAGTTGGCGAATTTCCCCTTCTCATCAAGCGTGCGGAAACCGGCGCTTGCGGGCTGTGCAGTGACCCAGTCGAGGCGCCCGTCGCCCGTCAGGTCGGTGAGCAGTTGCTGCACCGCGCTGTTGCGATTGGCCACCGGAATCTTCTCCAGCGCCGTCCACGGGCCATAGCCGATTTCATCGCCGCCCGCTTCCGCGCGCAGCGGTTCGCGGTAGTGCCAGCTCTGGTCATAGCGGCACAGAAACCCCGGGACGCCTTCACCATAGAGGTCTACGCACTGGTAAAAACCGTCGTCTTCAATTCCCGGTTGGTGATCGTTCTCAAGCAGACGTGTAGGGATTTTGTTGATCTTGAACGATGAATAATCGAACTCCACCGGCGGGGTGTTTTCCACCATGCCACTGGCATCGAAGGCCTGGTAGTGCGCGGCACAGATCTGGCTGAACGACCAGTGCGCAGTGACGTCGCTGTGTTCCAGCAGCAGACGTCGCACCAGTACCGGTTTATCCCCTTGGCTGGGCGGGAAGTGATGAAACATCAGCATTTGCCGACAGAGACGGCGGGTACTGATTTCAAAGCCCTGGCCGTAGGTCGAGAAGGGATCTACCCGCGCGGGCCACGGCTGTAGCGTTTCGCCGTCGTAGGCCGGTACCTCGGTTAGCGAGGTGGTTCGCTCACCGTAGTCGAACAGCAATTGGAAATGCCAACCCGGATCGGCGAGGTTTTCGACTGTCCAGGCGTAAAGGTCTTTGCTCGCCGTAAAATTGCCGTAGCACACCCGCTCCACATAGCGCTGGGCGCGGAAATCGTTTATCGGGTCGGGATCCTGGTCGTCAGCCTTGTAGACATAAGCGATGTGCTCGCCGCGCGCGTTCATGCTTTCGCACAGCAGCCAGGCGCTAACGCGTAGCGGATCATCCGGATCGGCAAGACGTGAAGCCGGGGTTTTGCCGTAGAGGTGCAGCGAGCCATCCGCGCCATGCACCAGCCAGAAAGGTGGTTGGTCGCTCGTCGACTGCCAGCGCTCACGCAGGGCAAAGTCGCTTTCTACTCGCGGCCAGTAGCGCACCACGTTGTGCGGGCCAATGGCGACGCCGTCGTAAGTGGATTCGAGGCGCGACTTGATACTCCCGTCCGCCTTGAGCTCGGGCATCCACACCTCGCCGTCGGCCCCGACGATTTCGTCATGCTCGGTATAACGCGGCACGCCCTTGTGAGTGCGCAGGCTGATCTGACTCAGGCCCAGGCTCCAGCCGACACCGAACGGCCCGTTACCGGTCTGGCTGCTGTAACTAAGGGACAGTTGAGGGGCCCAACCTCGCCCGGCGGAAAGCGGGATTGGCAGCTCGAACGATGCGGCTCCGGTCGGGCCGACGCTGCCCCAACTCTTGCCGATGGTGGCGATCGTCGCGCTTTTGGCGATGGACGGAGTAACGATGCTCAGTTCTTGGTCAGCCATGATTGCGTCCGGTGCAGTTGCAGTGGCGTAGGTGAATCGACGCTACCAACAATGGCTCGGGGCGTAACCTGTCAGATGTGACAGGTGCACAAGATCGATTTGTGTGCTTTGCCAGGATTCTTATCGCGATACCACATTCGCAACGTGCAGGAGCTGCCGAAGGCTGCGATCTTTCGACCTGATTTTTTTCAGGCAAGATCAAAAGATCGCAGCCTTCGGCAGCTCCTGCAGGGGGGAGGCGGATACAGGGGCGGACACAAAAAAGGCCGGCCCGTCGTATGACGGGCCGGCCTCTCTTTACAGCGGTAAAGCGCTTACTGCACTTCTACTGCCAGGCTCTCGCTGATCTTCTTTTGCCAGATCGCAGGACCGGTGATGTGTACCGACTCACCTTGGCTGTCCACCGCAACGGTGACCGGCATGTCCTTGACCTCGAACTCGTAGATCGCTTCCATGCCCAGCTCGGCGAACGCCAGTACCTTGGACTTCTTGATCGCCTGGGCGACCAGATAAGCGGCGCCGCCGACAGCCATCAGGTACACGGCTTTGTTGTCCTTGATCGCTTCGATCGCGGTCGGACCGCGCTCGGACTTGCCGATCATGCCCAACAGGCCGGTCTGCTCAAGGATCTGACGGGTGAACTTGTCCATCCGCGTGGCAGTGGTCGGGCCAGCCGGGCCAACCACTTCGTCACCGACCGGATCAACCGGGCCGACGTAGTAGATGAAGCGACCTTTCAGGTCTACCGGCAAGGTTTCGCCCTTGTTCAGCATCTCGACCATGCGCTTGTGCGCAGCGTCGCGACCGGTGAGCATCTTGCCGTTGAGCAGGACGGTTTCGCCCGGCTTCCAGCTCTGCACGTCTTCCGGGGTCAGGGTGTCGAGGTTGACGCGACGAGCCGAAGGGCCGGCTTCCCAGACGATTTCCGGGTAGGCGTCCAGCGGTGGCGCTTCCAGCGAGGCCGGGCCGGAACCGTCGAGCACGAAGTGCGCGTGACGGGTGGCGGCGCAGTTCGGGATCATGCACACCGGCAGCGAGGCCGCGTGAGTCGGGTAGTCCATGATCTTCACGTCGAGCACGGTGGTCAGGCCACCGAGGCCCTGGGCGCCAATGCCCAACTGGTTGACCTTCTCGAACAGCTCCAGACGCATTTCTTCAATGCGGTTGGACGGGCCACGCTTGATCAGCTCGTGAATGTCGATGGATTCCATCAACACTTCCTTGGCCATCACCGCTGCTTTCTCGGCGGTGCCGCCGATACCGATGCCCAGCATGCCCGGTGGGCACCAGCCGGCGCCCATGGTCGGAACGGTCTTGAGTACCCAGTCAACGATCGAATCGGACGGGTTGAGCATGGCCATTTTCGACTTGTTCTCGGAACCGCCGCCCTTGGCCGCCACGTCCACTTCCACGGTGTTACCCGGGACGATGGAGTAGTGAATAACGGCCGGGGTGTTGTCCTTGGTGTTTCTACGAGCGCCCGCCGGGTCGGCGAGGATCGAGGCACGAAGGACGTTTTCCGGCAGGTTGTAAGCCTGGCGCACGCCTTGGTTGATCATGTCGTCCAGGCTCATGGTGGCGCCATCCCAGCGCACGTCCATGCCTACACGTACAAACACGGTGACGATGCCGGTGTCCTGGCAGATCGGGCGGTGGCCGGTGGCGCACATGCGCGAGTTGATCAGGATCTGTGCCATCGAATCACGGGCCGCTGGCGATTCTTCGCGCAGATAGGCTTCGTGCATCGCCTGGATGAAATCCACCGGGTGGTAATAGGAAATGAACTGCAGGGCGTCGGCAACGCTCTGAATCAGGTCGTCTTGCTTGATCACGGTCATGAGTCGCGCTCCTCTATAAGACGGGAACATTCAATAAGGTGCCCGCGGCTTGGGTGTCTCGGTCGGTCGCAGACACCTTTCAAGGCACGCCGGGGCTGCTGGCGCGACGCTAAAAAGGCGCGGCAGTATACCGCGCCTCGGTGGGGCATACACGCGCCGGCAGTCATTCGTTGGTCGCATGGGTGGGCGGGTTGACGAGGATTGTATTTGCAACTTGAAATCCTTTCCCCCTCACCCCAACCCTCTTCCCCAAGGGGGAGAGGGGGAAAGGGAGCCGATCTATGCGGTTTCAACGTTTGAGCTCGGCTCGGTATTTCAGGTCGGTGCAGCGTGTGAGAACAACGCGGTCAGTTCCCTCTCCCTCTGGGAGAGGGCTAGGGTGAGGGCCTCTGGCGGTGCACGCGGGCCACACTTTTGACGTCAAATTTCGAGCCCGAAAATCGGTGGTCATTTATCGACTACGCCACTAAAGTGGCAGCCGGTCTGTAGGGTAGGACACTCGGTCAGCCTCCAATCGCACGGTGAGTCAACGATTGACCCATAACGCCATTCAACGTCTTTTGCTCAAACGCTTTGCCCTCGCTGCAGCCACCTACGGATTGGCTTTGCTGCTGCTGTGGCTGGCGTTTTTCACCGGGCATTACGACCAATCCTTGAGCACTATTGCTGTCGGCAGCGCGCTGGTAGTCATCAGTCAAGCCATCCTGTTTGGCCTGTTCTGGTCGGGTTGCAACCAGCGTTTTGACGATCCAAGCCTGACCGAAACGCAAGTGCTGCTCGGACTCGGCTGGCAGACCTGGCTGATCGCTCATCTGGACGAAGCGCGCGGCGCCTTTCTGGTGTTCTACGTGCTGATCCTGCTGTTTGGACTGTTTCACCTGAGCCGGCGGGCGTTCATCCGCTGTGCGTTGCTGGTGTTCTTCAGCTTCTGTGTTATCACCCTGTGGGATGCTTACCACTTGCGCTTGCAGGAGCCTGCGCTCGCGGCTTTACAGGTGTGTATTCTGGCGATGGTGCTGGCGTGGCTGGTGCTTTACGCGCGTTTCGTTCAGGTGTCGCGCCAACGCATGCGTCAGCGCCGGTTTGCCTTGCAGGCGCATCAGGACACCCTGCGCGGAATGATGCGTCAGCTCGAGGATCTCGTGGCCACAGACGAACTGACCGGCCTGTTCAACCGTCGGCACTTCCTGCGTCTGGCCTCGCGTGAACTGAACGCGATGGACAGTGATGCCGTGCACGGTCTGGCGCTGATCGACCTCGACCATTTCAAACGCATCAACGACTTCTACGGCCACGCCGCTGGCGATCAGGTATTGCAGGCGTTCGCCGGTGTCGCCCAGGCGTGCCTGCGCGACGGCGATGTGCTGGCGCGCTATGGTGGCGAGGAATTCGTCGTCTTGCTGCCCGACTGCGACGCCGAGCGTCTGACAGCCTGCTGTGAACGACTGCGCATTGCTTTTACCGATGTTGAACTGGTTGGCCTGAATGTGCGTAATCTCAGTCTGTCGGCTGGCATGACGCTGCTGGCCTTGGGTGATGACCTCGATGACGCCCTGCACCGTGCCGATCAGGCGCTTTATCGGGCCAAACGTGACGGGCGCAATCGCTGTGCGGCCGCGTGGGAGAACGTCGATGCCTGAACTTCGCGTCGGTGACCGGCAATGGTCGGTGGCGGCGGGCAGCAATTTGCTCGACGCCCTCAACCAGAACGGCGTGGCCGTGCCCTACAGTTGCCGCGCCGGCAGTTGCCATGCGTGCCTGGTGCAGTGCGTCCAAGGCTTGCCGGCGGATAATCGCCCGGACGCCTTGAGCGCCGAGCAGCGCCAGCAAGGTTGGCGGCTGGCGTGCCAGTGTCAGGTCACCGAGGATTTGCAGGTGCATACCTTCGATCCTCTGCTGGATGGCCGGCCGGCCGTCGTCGAAGCGTTGGACTGGCTCAGTGACAACGTTCTGCGTCTGCGCCTGACTCCGCAACGGCCGTTGCGCTACAGCGCCGGACAACATCTGGTGCTGTGGATCAATCACATCGCGCGGCCGTATTCGCTGGCCAGCCTGCCGGAAGAGGATCGCTTCCTCGAATTCCACCTCGATTGCCGTCAGCCCGGCGAGTTCAGCGATGCGGCGCGACGCCTGCACATCGGCGACCCGATCCGCCTCGGCGAATTGCGCGGCGGTGCGTTGCATTACGACGCCGACTGGCACAACCGACCGTTGTGGTTGCTGGCCGCCGGTACGGGGCTCGGGCCATTGTTTGGTGTGCTGCGCGAAGCCTTGCGCCAGGATCACCAAGGCGCCATCCGCATCATTCACCTGGCCCATGACGCCGGCGAACACTATCTGGCCAAACCCCTGGCGGCGCTGGCTGCCCAGCGTGAAAACCTCAGCGTCGAGCTGTGGACGGCGGCCGAGTCAGCCGCCGCTTTGGCGCAACTGCGCCTTGTTTCCCGGCAAACCCTGGCCTTAGTCTGCGGCTCAGCGACCAGCGTCGACGCCTTCGCCAAGCGTTTGTACCTGGCCGGACTGCCGCGCAATCAACTGCTGGCCGATGTGTTTCTGTCACGCGGTTGAGTGCAGATTTTCATTGGTTCGAAGATCTTTATGATGAAAGGATTCTTGGGGTGAAAGGATTTCAGAGCTGAGCGGAACTCTGTGGCGAGGGGATTTATCCCCGATGGGCTGCGCAGCGGCCCTAAAAGTTTGTGAGCGCTGCGCACTCAGTCGGGGATAAATCCCCTCGCCACAAATAACCATCACTACACAGTCCTTTCATCACAGAACCCCTCACCACAGTAGTTCTTCGTGAATCGACACTGCTGAGACCCACCATGACCGAAGCCATCCTGCTGGAACGCGAACGCGGTCTGCTGACCCTGCGCCTGAACCGTCCCGACAAGAAAAACGCCCTGACCCGGGCGATGTACAGCCGTCTCGCCGAGGCGTTGAAGCAGGCCGACAGCGACCCCGAAATCAACGCCGTGCTGATCACCGGCAGCGCCGAGTGCTTCACGGCCGGCAACGACATCGCTGACTTTATCCAGCAGCCGCCTGGCGATCTCGACAGCCCGGTCTTCCACTTCATGCTCAACCTGCTCGAATGCCGCAAACCGGTGATCGCTGCAGTGGCGGGGGCGGCGGTGGGGATTGGCACGACACTGTTGCTGCATTGCGATCTGGTTTATGTCAGCCGCGATGCGCGACTGCGCATGCCGTTCGTCAACCTTGGTTTATGCCCCGAGTTTGGCTCCAGCCTGATTTTGCCGCGCATGCTTGGGCACGCCAAAGCGTCCGAACTGCTATTGCTCGGCGAAGGGTTCAGCGGTGAACAGGCCGCCGACTGGGGCATCGCGACAGAGGCGCTGGGCAGTGGCGCGGCCGCACTGGCCAAGGCTCGGGAGATGGCGTCGCGCTTTGAAGAGCTGCCACAGGAAGCAGTGCGCATCAGCAAGCAATTGATGCGGGCGCCGGATCGCGAGTTGATCCGTAAAGTGATCGAGGAGGAGGGCGCCTTGTTCACCCAGCGGCTGCGTTCGCCGGAAGCGTTGGCGGCGTTGACCGGGTTTATCAAACGGCATTGAAATTTCGCTGCCCTGGCCGGCCTCATCGCTGGCAAGCCAGCTCCCACAGGTTCTGTGTTGGCCATTCATATTGTGAAAAACACCAAATCCTGTGGGAGCTGGCTTGCCAGCGATGGGGCCCGACAGCCACAACACCTGCTGGATCAGAATGTAAAAAGCCCCGCCATTCACATGGCGGGGCTTTTTATTTCAGCGCCTGAGCACTCAGACCTGCGGGTCGCCCACGTGCAGGATCTTCATGCCGTTGGTGCCGCCGGTGGTGTGGTAGCTGTCGCCCTTGGTCAGGATGACCCAGTCGCCTTTCTCCACAACGCCGCGCTTGACCAGCTCGTCGATCGCCTTCTGGCTCACTTCGTGCGGCGGTAGCGATGCCGGGTCGAACGGCACGGTGTACACGCCACGGAACATGGCCGCGCGGGCCTGGGTTTCGCGGTGCGGGGAGAACGCGTAGATCGGCACCGAAGAACGGATGCGCGACATGATCAACGGCGTGTAGCCACTTTCGGTCAGGGCGATGATCGCTTTGACGCCCGGGAAGTGGTTGGCGGTGTACATGGCCGCCAGCGCGATGCTCTGGTCGCAGCTTTCGAACACTTTGCCGATGCGGTGGCTGGAGGTCTTGCCGGTCGGGTGCTTTTCAGCGCCGACGCAGATACGCGCCATCGCCTGCACAGCTTCCAGCGGATACAGACCGGCAGCGGACTCGGCGGACAACATCACGGCGTCGGTGTAGTCGAGCACGGCGTTGGCCACGTCGGACACTTCGGCGCGGGTCGGCATAGGGTTCTGGATCATCGACTCCATCATCTGGGTCGCTACGATCACAGCCTTGTTGTGGCGGCGTGCGTGCAGAATGATTTTCTTCTGAATGCCTACCAGCTCGGCGTCGCCGATTTCCACACCCAGGTCACCACGGGCAACCATTACCGCGTCGGAGGCCTGGATCAGACCGTCGAGGGTTTCGTCGTCGGCCACGGCTTCGGCGCGTTCAATCTTTGCCACCAGCCAGGCAGTGCCGCCGGCCTCGTCGCGCAGTTGACGGGCGTAGTTCATGTCGGCGGCGTCACGCGGGAAGGACACCGCGAGGTAGTCGACTTCCATTTCAGCGGCGAGCTTGATGTCGGCCTTGTCTTTTTCAGTCAGGGCCGGTGCGGTCAGGCCGCCACCGCGACGGTTGATGCCTTTGTGGTCGGACAGCGGGCCGCCGATGGTCACGGTGCAGTGCAGCTCGGTGGCAGTGGCGGTATCAACGCGCATCACCACGCGGCCGTCGTCGAGCAGCAGCTCGTCGCCTACGCCGCAGTCCTTGACCAGATCCGGGTAGTCGATACCGACCACTTGCTGGTTGCCTTCGGTCAACGGATGGCTGGTGGAGAAGGTGAACTGGTCACCGATCTTCAGCTCGATCTTCTTGTTGGCGAATTTGGCGATACGGATTTTCGGGCCTTGCAGGTCACCCAGCAGGGCGACGAAGCGGCCGTGCTTGGCAGCGAGGTCACGCACCAGCTTCGCGCGAGCCTTGTGCTCGTCGGGGGTGCCGTGGGAGAAGTTCAGACGGGCAACGTCCAGACCAGCCAGAATCAGCTGTTCGAGAACTTCCGGCGAGTTACTGGCCGGGCCAAGGGTAGCGACGATTTTGGTACGACGGACGGACATGCAAAGACTCCTGAGTTCAAGCGCAGGCAGAGGCTACTATGCTCCGAGGGTGTAGTCATTGTTCGTTTGCACTACTTATTGTTTTCTTTATTGAACCCGGCAACTTTGGGACAAACGCACCTGAAGATTTTCGACCATGGGTCGATACAGAGCTCAAGACAGGAGAACCCCCATGCGATTGTTGCCCATTGCCGCCCTTGCCCTCAGCGTCCTCGCCGTGACGGGCTGCACCCGTTGGTCGATGAACCATCATTTGAACAACGCCTACAGCGCCTATGACCGGGGCAATTGCGAGCAGGTGATGCTCGAACTGTCCAAGGTCGAACGCGCCAGCCGTGCCCGCCCGTATGTGTGGCCGGAAGTGTCGATGATGCGCGGCCAGTGCCTGGAACGGCAAAAAATGTTTGTCGACGCGGCGCAGACCTATCAGTTCATCATCGCCTCGTACCCCTACAGCGAATATGCCTACCGCGCCCGTGCGCGCCTGGAAACCCTGCAGAGTCTGGGCCACTACCCGACGCGCAGTGCGGCAGCCGTGGTGCGCCCAACCCGTTTCTGATGGTAGTTGTCATACAAAATCTGGCCGGTTGTACAGCCTGAGCTATAGTCGAATGATCCGGTTTTAGAGCCGAGTCTCTATTCCGGGGCAACACCTGCGACTGGTCAGTTGTAAGGTGGCGGCGATGTAGCGACCGTCACACCGGAAGCGGGGAGAGCGCGCCTGTGTCGTATCTGTCGTACGGCGCGTTCCGAAGCAAAAGTGCGGCTCTGTGATGGAGCCTTGCATGGCGAACTGCGCATGTTTACCGACCGCCGGATCGAACGGCATCAACTGCCGTATTTCCTCAGAGTGTTCAACAGCATCACCGACAAACCCATCGGCTTTCTCGGCAATGTGTCCGCAGACGGGCTGATGTTGATCAGCCAGTTACCGATGATGATCGGCGTGGATTTCAATCTGCGCCTGAAAATCCCCGGCTGCGATGGCTGCCAACAGGTGATCGACCTCACCGCGTGTTGCCTGTGGTGTCACGAAGACGCGACACCGCTGCACTACGACGCTGGCTTCAGCCTGCATCGACCGCCGCCGGAATACGGGCAACTGGTTGAGGCGCTGCGCCAGTACTTCAGTTTTCAGCCGTTGCCGGCCTCGGCCTGAACCTCAATAGCAAAAGATCGCAGCCTGCGGCAGCTCCTACACGGGATTGATGTTCATTCTGTAGGAGCTGCCGCAGGCTGCGATCTTTTGATCTTCAGCCAGAAATACTGATAGCCCGCTCGTTATCCAGCGCCTTCTCCGCCAGCAACAACCCCATCTCGCTCAACTGATAAATCGCCATCGCCAGATGCCGCGGTTTGTCTTCGAGGCTGTCCGCCAGGTCGAGCAACAGAATGTTCACCGACGAAAACGTCTCGTACGTCTGAATGGCCACGGCTTCGGGATTGAGATCGGGGGCGATCATGAACATCTGCATGCCGCGATCCACGGAATTGCGCGAGGGCGGCGCTGCGGGTTTGAGGTAATGGTCGAGGGCTTTTTCGGCGGCCTCGTGGAGTTTTTTTGAATCGGCGGATTCGTAGGGGGAAACCGAGTCGCCGGTTTCGGGGGGATTTGGGGTGTCTTTGATCATGATCATTTCTCCAAGGTAGGCCGCCACCATTTCGCGACTAAACGAATGGGGTGGCGGCTGAACGCAGGTTAGTCGACCGGTGGAGAAATGAATCCCGGCGCGCCCGGAGGCGCCCTGCGAACAGCCACCATCGAGTGCGGGGATAGGGAGTACCCGACTTGATGACGCTTATGCACCTTCGTATACCTACCGGGCGACTAAACCCGACCACTGATTGGCAGTGGCACGGACCAAGTTACGGGGCATCAGCAAAGCGCACAAGCCGGCGGATTCTGAGGGATGTGTAGGCAAAGGCGCAAGGCAACGTAGCCGCGTTTTTGTAGCTGAAGGACGCCGCCGGATTGTGTTGTGGGAATAGTTACCGTTGGTCGGGACTGTCAGATTTTACAGGTAGGAATTGCGAGTGGGAGCAATGTAAAAAGTGAAGGGCAGACATTGAGAGGATAACGGCTGTGGATAATAACGATGACGAAAGGCGAGCACGGGACACTAACTCACACTCCGCTGCTCCTGAGCTGAGAGCGGTGCTGAATTCCGAAGAATCGCAAGACGCCAAGGGGCCGGCTGCTCCCACTTTCCCCTCTTCATTTGCGGACTCCGCGCAAAAACTTCCCTTCAAGGTTCAAATGACATTTCCTTTCTCAGCGAACGGAGAGTGGTGGGCTACGCTTAAAAATCCTCCCGTCCCCAATCAGTGGGAGTATCACGGTAGACATTCAGGCCATTGGTATGAGGTTGAAATAGGCAGTGCTGCTGGAGTCGAGTGTCGTTTAACGACAGCCTACACAGCAACTGGTTACGGCTCGGATCATGCCTCCGCCCGTTTTTACGCTGTTCAGAAGCCATTGATCACTAGTCGCGGACTATTTTTCGGACTTACCCCCACCATTGAAGGAGTCGGTGCCGTTCCAAATGCGCAAGTGACGCTGTACAAAAATGGCACGCAAACTTCTTACGGTACGAAGAGTGCCGGCCCCGATGGTAAATGGAGTATTGAATCTCAGGGTATGACGCTTGGTGAGAACACTTTGACTTGTCGACAGACATTCAAAAACGTGACATCCGATAATGCGGATCCCGTGAAAGTAATACTTCTTCCACCTGCAACTATCTTGTCGCCTTCAAATAATGCAGTGATCTTTCCTGCGGATTTGCTTTTCAACGGTACTTGTCAGCCAGGCTCTTCCATCATCGTGGTTAATGCGCAGGACCATTATGTTGAATATACCGAGCGCGAGACCTTTCAAACCGATAATTGGCAACTTTCACTGAAGACGGGAGCGACATTATCCAGTGGGTCCTTGACGATTGAGGCACAGTACCTGTTTCCGGACGTGCCTCATGGTTACTCGCCACCGGTTACCTTTCATGTGCTGGGCCTTCCTCTCATAACCGCACCTGCCGGGTCTTCAATTCAGGATCGAACCTTTACCCTTAAAGGTAATAACGGGCTCAGCGATTTAAACAGCAGGGTCGAGGTATTCGTTGATGCGCAAATGGTCGGAAGTGGAACAGTGGGAGCGGCCGGCATTTGGGAAGTGCAGGTCACGCTCAAGCCAGGCAATCATTCATTAGCGGTTGAGCAGATTGCCTCGGGCAAGAGAACCGAACGTGGTGCACCTCGTGCCTTCAAAATCCGCCCCGCCAAAATTGACGAGGTCAAAGTCGACATTATCGACAAATCGATAACCTTCTCCGGGATCGGCTACCCCGGTGCAACGGTCGTGATCACCATCTCCGGTTGGCCGGTCACGCTGCCACAGACGGTTGTAGCAGAGGGGGGCGAGTGGGAAGTCAAGGCGACAGGTCTGGCGCTTGGCAAGCACCGCGCAAGCGTCCTGCAAAAGGTCCCTGACAATGCCAACGGCTGGATCGAGTCGTTGCCATACACCTTCGAATTCAACAATTCACTGCCTGACGTGTATGCCGTGAGCTCCACTGATGATTATCAGCCGACCTTCCGCGGCAAGGGTTTCACCGGTGCCACCGTGAAGCTTTTCAACCCCGGCGGCGCTAGTCAGGCTGCCCCCGAGGTGGTCGTGCGCAATGGGGAATGGCAGAGCAAAGCCAGTCAACAGTGGGGGCCGACGCTCAACCGGGAAGTGCATATCAAGCAGTTTCTGGACGAGCATCAGTCGCTTAATTGGGTCAAGCATCCCGTCACCATCGCGCCGCTGGCGCCGACGATTGAAGTGCCAGTCGATGACGGTCTGTCGCCGACCTTTCGCGGCACCTGCTGGCCTGGGGCCGGGGTGGATGTCAGGTTCA